>NZ_BJZV01000022.1 GCF_007992215.1 Methylobacterium gnaphalii
ATGTCCCTATCGAGGGCCGCGAGCTCGGCGGAGATTGCGTCATCGCGCTGTGCCTCGGTCTCGGTCAGGCCACGGTTCTCGCCCGCAGCCAGATCGAACATGGTCTGCGCCTCCTTCACGAGGTCGGCGCGCTTCTGGCGAAGTACCTTGATGTTCATGGGTAGAGCCCCTGTATCGAGGGTGAGGCCGGGCATAGGCGCTGGTTCTCGCGTTCAGCCGAGAACACTGCCCACAGGCCCGGCCGGACCGTGGGGCGCACAACTCAAAAGGGGTCTGGCGTCAGCCTGCGTGGCGCAGGCGATGCGCGTGGCGTCGCCTGCGGAATGCATCACGCTCGGCGGCCGCCTGCTGGGCGGCGAGGTCTTCGTCTTGGATCGGCTCTTCTGCCGGCGTAGGTGGCTCGGCCGCCTGCTGGGGCGGTTCAGGGTTCACCGGGGCGTCATCGGTGCCCTCAGCGTCCGCCCGAATTACCTCGGTACCGGCATCGGCTCTCGTCCCGGCGGCCGTGGTCTTCATCTTCGCGACCCGGCGGAGGGTATCCTCCATCGTCGCGATCCGATCGACCATGCCGGCCTTCAGGGCATTGCCGGCGAGCTCGACGCGGCCCTTGCCGTAGCTGTCTTCAACCACCGAGCGCTTCACGCCGCGGCCGCGAGCCACGCTGCTGGTGAACTGGCCGTAGACCGTCTTCACGTCGGCCATGGCTTTGTCCGTGAAGTCCGCCGAGGGCGGCGCGAACTGATTGCCGTCCACCTTCTCGGGCGGCCACGCGAAGAAGGTCACCTTAAGGCCCTGCTTCTCGGCCGCCGCCGACACGTCATGGTGCGAGCCGTAGACGCCGATCGAGCCGACCTGACCGCTCGGCGTCACAACGATCTCGTCGGCCTGCGACGCGATCCAGTACGCCGCTGAGGCCGCCGTGCTGTTCACCTGGGCGATGACGGGCTTTCGGCCACGGGCCGCATAGATCTTGTCGGCGAGCTCCTGCACGCCAGGGACGCCGCCGCCGGGCGAATCCACATGGAAGATGATCGCCTTCACGGCCGGATCGTTCATCGCGGCGTCGAAGGACTGGCCGACCTGCGCCGTCGAGGTGCCGCCCGGACCGCTGATGTCGTTCACTTGGCTCGCGTGGTGCGCGATCACGCCCATGACGTTGATGACCGCGATCAGGCTGCCCGGCTCGGCCTCGGCAGCAACGCGGCCATTACCGCCGCTGCGTGCCGAGTAGATCCGACCGGATTCGCTGACCTCGAACATCGCAGCCATGCCATTCGGCACCTCCACGCCGGCGATGACGTTGTCGCGCTCGATCGCCGAGTGGCGGCCTGCGCGCTCGCGGACCTGCTCGGGCGTGAGGATGATGCCCTCGGCCTTGTTCTCGATCATCTCGACCATGGCGTCGAACCAAGGCCGGTCCATTGCCCAGATGCCAGACATGAGAGCGGCCCGCAGCCGCGGGAAGCGGGTCGTCATTCGGCAAGCTCCTCTTCCTGCGCGCCTTCGTCGGCCTCTATCGGAGGGCCGCCGTTGTGACCGATCAGCGCCGCGCTGCCGCGGTCGCCTCCGCCGTTACCCGGCAGCTTGTCGGATTGAGCGCCGGTGTTGGGCTGAAGCGGCTCGTCGAGCCCTTCCAGCGCATTGTAGCCAAGGGCGTCGCGCGCCTCGTTTCGGGTCAGGATCCCGTTGAGCACCAGGCGGCTGAAGAACTCGGCCTGTGCCTTCGAATCCCCGCGGATCAGCTCTTCAACGTCGAACCGGACCTGATAGATCTGCGGGGCCAGGATCAGGTCGCGCCGGATGGCCTGGGTCCAGTTGCTGAGCCACGGGCGCAGGTTATTGCGCACGAAGGCCAGCATGATCGCTTCGACGCCCGTTCCCCACGACGTCGTCTTCGTCATGAGGTGGAGCAGGACGGGAGGCACATCGAGCCAGCGGCAGACCTCTTCGATCTGATGCTCGCGGGTCGCGAGGAACTGCGCGTCCTCCGCCGTCAGGCTGATGGCTTCGAACTTCGCGCCGTCCTCAAGGATCGGCGTGCCGCCGGCATTCGCGAGCCCGTTGTAGGTGCGCCGCCAATCCTCCTTGAAGCGGGTGAACGCCTCGTCGCTCCACTCCTTTGGAACGGTGATGACGCCGGAAGGCCGGGCGCCGTTCGAGAACAGGCGGGCGCCGTGCTCCTCCGTTGCCAGCGCCAAGCCGATCGTCTGGCGGGCATAGGCGATCGGGCCGATGCCGATGATGCCAGGCGCGATCGTGGTCCGGAGGTGCAGAACCTCGTCTTGCAGAAGGCGCCGGAGCCCTTTGCGATCGGAGATCGTGTAGCGGAGGCTGCCGTCGTCCAAGCGCTCTACCGACACTCGGTCGGGATGAATCGGCTCCAGACGATCCGCGAACCCCCGCGGACCCGAGATGATCTCCGCATACGCGTTGCCGCGCATGATGAGGTGCATCTGCATCATTGCTTTGAAGTCGAAGGCCGTCTGCCAGCGGTTCGGCTGGTACTCCAGCAGGTCGTTCAGCGGGTGGTCGGGGGCCTCGTAGCTCTTCTTCGTGGTCGGATCGGTGCGGTAGACGCGCAGCGGCAGCGACGCGACGGTCTTCGAGAGCAGGTTCACGCCGGCATAAAAGGCCGAGAATTGCATCGCGATGTCCGGTGACACGCGACGTCCTGCGAATGTGCCCGAGCCTCCAGCGTCGCCGTACCAACGATCGTCGTCAGTCGACCATTGCGTCACGCTGGGCGCCTGCTCCCGCGGACTGGCCGCGCCGAGCATGGCAGAAAATAACCCGCGCATCAGCTGTTACCGCGCAGCGTCGCCGCGAACCGTACCGACGACAGCGAGCCCGACTAGGATCCCGCCACCCACCATGAAGCCGGCCGGCGGGTAGTGCAGCCACGCGCCGTATCCCGCAAAGCAGGCGCCGACCATTCCGACGAGCTCGCGGAAGATCTGCACGCTGATGGTGATCGGCGGAGCGGCCGGCCGTTCGTCGATGGTGGCCATGTCGCCTCCTCAGGCGACCCGGAGGCCGCGTGTTTCGTAGGGCGAGCGGGTGTTCACCGGCTCGGGGTTCAGCGACATCGGCACAACGGCGTCGAACAGGCTCATCACCGGGTCGATCTTGGCGTCGCCTGCGTTCTGTTTCGTTGCGCGGATTGCGGTCGCCGTCGGCTCGATCTTCAGGTTGCCTACGGCCCAGGCCATCAGGCTTGATCCTGAGTGCCGGAGCGTCCCGTTCGCCAGCTTCCGCTCTGCGGTCTTGATGGCGTTCATCATGCCGTAGCCTTGGGGGACGCCGACGAGGAGCTTGTCCTCCTGCGTCACCCCGATTTCGGCCATCGCTTCAATGAACTCGCCGAGCCCAGCCGGATCGACGCCGACGCAGGCAAGTAGCCCCGCGTCTTTCACCTGCTGGACTATCTCGACGATGGCAGCGATGTCGCCGAGCTCGTCATCAACGATCGTCAGCTCGCCGGCTTGTTTGAACCCTTGGAGCTGTGTGGCGATCGACTTGCGCCGGGACAGAACGCCCACGTGACACCACGCATGGCTCCACGAGAGCCAATCACGCGTACCCTTTTCACGGCCTAGCGCAGTCAGGCCGAACAAGTCATCGAGTCCGCCGCCGTCAATCCCGATGCAGACGACCTCGCACCGATCTAGGATCGTCCGCAGGCCGGCCTGTCGGTCCTCCGGCGGGCTGCGCAGGGTCGCGTCGACGCGCTGGCTCCAGTATTCTGACCCTGCCCAGCGGTTCGCCCGCAGGTTCATCCCGATCTCGACGTTGAGATGCTTTGCCAGGAAGGTGCGCCGGGTGTCCTCACCCTTGGCCTCTTCCTTCCGAAGCTCGTCCTCCAGCCACTCCCGGCTCACTGACCGGTCGATATTCGGGTTCGTGATGTAGAAGTTGTCGGGGTCCAAGTACGCCTTGGCCTCGATCATGGCCTTCGGGAACTCGTAGAGCAGCCCGAAACTCCGGGTATCAACCACCTTCCCGTCGCGCACGTCGCGGAAGTAGTCGAGCTTTGCCTTGAACACTCCGGCCGGTGGCTCGTCGCTCTGCGTCGACAGACCGATGACGAAGCCTTCCGGCCTGGAGACCAGCCCGCCCGTCGCCTCGCGTAGCATCGCGTCTGCCTTCGCGCGCTTGCCGAAGATCCAATACTCGTCGACCAGGATCCGACCGGCTTTCTTGCCCGAGACCGTGTCCGTGTCGGCCGCTACCACCTTCAGAGCCGCCCGGGTGCTGAGATGGGTGATGGTCTTGAGGTGGTCCTGCACGTGCAGGAAGCCGCCTTCACCCTGTGAGGCATCAAGCTCGGGATCAGCCCGCACCATGGCGGCCGCGGGCTTGTAGGCGTTCTGCGCGACCTCGATCGTTGGCGCGAGGATCAGCACCTCTTCTTCGTGGCGCCAGTTGATGATGAGCGCCGTGAGCATGATGCCGGCGCCGAGGGTCGATTTGGTGTTCTTCTTCGATATCAGGAGGAAGAACTCACGGATGAGCTGCTGACCGGTTTCGGCATCATAGGCGCCGAAGATGGCCGCCACGAAATCGAGCACCCACGGCTCGCTCACCTCGCCGAAGGTTGGCTTCCCCGGCAGATCGACGACCCGGAGGGATTTGAACACCCGCAGGGCATCATCGGCCGCCTCAGGAAACAGCGGCTTGAACGGGATCAGCGACCGTCCGGCGACGATCCGCTTCTCCCAATCCGGACATGCCGTGGTCCACTCGGGCTTCACGGATTGCTGGCCACCAGCCTCGGGCCGCTACGCTGAGCGAACTTGCCGCCGCTTGAGGCGGTTTGATCGGCCGCGGCCTGGCGCTGCTTCTTCTTGCCGTCGGGCGCCGAGGCCTCCGCGAAGGTCTTGGCGGCCAGGGCGAGGTTCTTCAGTGTCCCGGCCCGGCTCGACAGGCTGACTGCCTTCAGCATCGCATCCCGGCGCCGCGCGGCGTTCTTCCCGGAATTCGCTTCCTCGATCGCCTCTTCGATCTCACCGATGTTGGCGGTGTCGGCCTCAAGCTCGTCGAGCATGCGGACCGCCAGTTTCTGGCCTCGACCGATGATGGCCTCCGGGCTCGCGTCGAAGTCGGCCGGAAGGGTCCGAATCCGCTCAACGATGGGCTCGACGGCATCGGAAATGGACTGCGCGGCCTGCGGAGTTGCCTGCGGAGCGCCCTCACCACGCGGCGGCCACTTCTTCTCCTTGGCGCGCAGGCGAATGGCTTTATCCGAAATGCCATACCAGCGCGCTATCTCCCTGATGGACTGATCAGTTTTGCAATACTCGCGCTCGACCGCTGCCCAGTCGATAGGTTTTTTTGCCTTCGCCATCACCTGCTGATCCGCGCTACTCCGCACCCTTCGAAATCACCCACTGGGAAAAAATCTGCGAATGGGACCCTGTGCGGTAGCCGACCCCCTCGGCTGGGGACTTTCGACCGCCCCCCCTGCCTGCTGAAAGGCTGCCGTCAGGCCACTGGCGGCTCGCCAATCGACACCATGATGGGTGGGTGAACCGTGCCGAGGATGCGGACGTGGATGGGGGCGCCGGCCACGATGGCGGCGACCTCGTCGGGCGTCGGGATCCATGCCGTCGTCACGGCAGGCGTCTCAGGGCCACCTACGCTGCAGTTGATTGTCTCGTCTCGGATCGGCAGGCCGAGGTAGCCTTGGCTCCTGCCGAGGACGCGCGTCGTCCCTTCGGGGCGCCCGATCTGCACGTCAGCTCGCCGGCAGCTGCTTCGAGAGCTCGTGCAGGTAGGCGGTGCACGTCTCCCCATAGGTTGGCTCGCGACCATCGCCTTGATCGGTGAGGTAGCGGTTCACCTCTTCAAACTCCCGGGCGAACTGGTCGGGCTCCTCGATGAAGCGGCGCATCCACTCGTTGAAGGCCCTTGCCATCTGTGCGTTCGTCATCGCGACATCCTCTCGGCACGAGCTTGAGCCGTCTTCACTTGGTGGTGCTTCGGGCACAGCGCCTGTCCATTCGCCGGGTCGAGGGGAGCGCCTCCGTCACGGCGCTCTACAATGTGGTCGGCGTAGAGGCGGATGCCGCCTCGTCCACCCTGCTTCCCGCATCCTGGCCACTGGCAGCGCCAATGGGCGCGCTTGAAGACTTCGAGGCGCCAAGCCTTATGCTCGGCGGTGAGAAGCTCGGGATCAGCTACCTTCGGTGCCGGTCGAGCTGTCCGCGTATCCAGGGTCGAGAGACGAGTGGCTAATGTGGAGAGGCGCCCCATTCCGCTGCCTTCAACCGCTCGCCGACTGATGTGCTGCCACTGCTCACGAAGACTTGAAGCGTTGCCCTTCGGCTGCCCCATTCCAGTAAGCGAACGTTCAAAATCCGAGGCTCAATCTCTTCGTCATCCCTGCTGACGCAGGGATTCGACTTCAAGGAGATCTGTAATGACGCGCTTGAAATGGCTCGGTTTGGCTGCAGCGCTCGTCGGAAGCCTAGGTTTTGCCTCAGCGGCTTCTGCCGCTCCGATCCCGCTCTCCCCGGTTGGCGGCGATGCCCTGATCGAACATGTCGCGGGCGGCTGCGGTCCGGGCTTCCACCCTAATCCGTGGGGCGTGTGTCGCCCGAACTTCTATGGCCCGCGACCCTTCTATGGTCGTCCGATCTATCGGCCCTACGCCTACTATCGTCCGCGGCCGTACCACCGCCACTGGTAAAGGCTACCGGTGCGCCACCTTCGGCGGAGGCGCACCGGACTGTCGCAGCCTGCTAGATCCGACCTAGTAGAACCAGGATGATGACGATCAGAAGGATCAGACCGACGCCGCCGCCGGGCGCGTAGCCCCAGCCTGCATTGTAGGGCAGGCCGAGCGGCAAAGCGCCGAGCAGCGCCAAGATCAGGAGAACTATAAGGATGGTGCCGAAGTTCATGTGACCCACTCTGTTACCTTGCGGGCCTGTAAAACCACTTGAATGGCTAGGGTTGCAGTGATCCTGATCCATGCCAGTGGCTGTGCAGCCAGCGGGGCGTTCACCTCTAGAGCCCATGCCTCGTGTTCGACCGTCAGCAGCTCAGGATCAGCCCGCTTCGGCGCAGGTTGAGCGGTTCTGTGTCGAGGACCTTGATCCGAGGAGTGAGGGTTCTGAGACTTCCCATCAATCGCCGTGCAGCCAACGATTGGCTCGAATGCTCATTGATGAAGCCGCCCCATTTTGTATTCAATTCTCAAGGATTTATCCTCAGCTCATCCCATCAGCTAAGCTTATTTAGCTCAAGCCATTGTGCCAGAAGCGCCACACGTTCACAGACCCTGCTGACGCGGGAGGCCGCCATGGAAATGATCGTCGCGAGCGCCACGCTTCTGGCGTCAGCATTCGTCCTAGTGACACTCGTGTTCTGGCAGTGCTCTCTGCCGAATAACAAGCTGTCGCGCCGAGGGTGTCCCGTCCAATGGGACCGTGATTGGGTAGACGCTGCTCACCTCAAGATCGCGGTGCCCGCAGTCATTGAGAACGAGAAAGCCGCCAGCGAAGCTCTGAGCACAATTCCAACGGAGAGCCCTGCCCACACCGAGGTCGAGCACGAACGTCCGCCTGCCTTCGCTGCGTGAAGATATGGTTGCGGCGCCTGGAGTTGAACCGGCGACCTTCAGGGTATGAACCTGACGAGCTGCCGGACTGCTCTACGCTTACACGATCTTGTGGATTTCGGACAACCTTCGGACTCGGCGGTTGAGCGGATCCCTATCGGGTCGGCTCAACACCTAGAAGCCACCAGCTCATCCTTCGACCCGCCGAAACGGGGAGTACAAGGGGCGTCGTCCTTTCCGCATAAATTCAGAGGCTGCATGGCAAGTCAAGGCAAGAAAGCGAGCAGCGATGCCCACACAGCGAATTCCCCCCGCTTAGATCAGGCATTCAAACAAAACACGATGGGTACCTGACAGCATCGCCTGTAGGGCATTGTAACGTTGAGGCAGCATCGATATGGCCAAACCGCTTGTTTATAGAAATACTGCAACGAACTTACCTAATTGGGACCCATCTAATAAGCTGCATGAGACCTGCGCGCGCGGCTATGCTTATGAGTCTGATACTCATTTTGTGCATTTTTATGGTTACGGCCCTCCATATTGGACCATAACTTGCGGACTGACCGTTACTGAGATTATAAACGGCTCTCTGATCGATTGGTGTCAGCGAATATTTGGAGCAGAAGACATCGAAGTCGGGAGCTATGAAGTTGGCACTATATCTAACAAATTATGGCGCCCAGGCCTCTTAACTGATCATGAAGTATCAAGCTTTATATCCGACTCTGATTATAATCGCAGACTTTCTGAGCAGGCCATTCTATCATTGATGCAGAGGCTCGACGACATATGTTTTTACGTCGAACCAACCGCCCATAATATGAATGCATATGGCCATAAGATAAGAGATTTACTAATACTTTCTTGCACCGAGGTAGAGAATATTTGTTCGAGCCTTCTGCGTTTATGTGGTTTGTCGAAGGCGGGCAGTCGAACAACAACCAGGGAATACTTTTTACTTAAAGATCTTTCAACGATGTCTAATTGGCAGATTAAATTGCATCGTCATCAAGACGCTCCGCTATTCTCTCCATTTCATGGGTGGCAAGGGTCTAAACCCACGCAAAGCCTGCCGTGGTATGAAGCTTACAATAAAGTTAAGCATGATCGAACTGGCAACTTTCATTTAGCGACGCTCAAATGTGCCATTGAATCTGTTTGCGCGTGTCTAGTTCTGTACATGTCACAATATGGGCCGCACAAGTTATGGGACACTGGCAGTCAATTTTCTGCAACCATAAATGATAGTTATAGTGTAAGACTCGAAGGGCTTGATCCCAAGACCGTCTACGTTCCCGAGATAAACATACCGCCCAATCAGAGACCAGATCTTGTCTGCTATAATAGCGTAGCAAACATAAAACCGCGAGCTATCTCGACATGATAGGTCGCACATTGCAGCCTATCATAGCCGCTCAATCTGCTTGAATTCTAGCTCCACCGGCGTTGCGCCACCGAAGATCAAAACTGCCACCTTTAGGCGAGAGCGCCCATCGTCGACCTCTTCGACCGTAGCGTTGAAGCTGGCGAACGGCCCGTCCACCACCCGAACGACCTCGCCGATTTCGATGGGGTCCGACAGGTCGAGGATGGGCGCGGCGCCTATAACGCAATTCGCGAAGTCCTGCATCTCCTTCGATCGGACCAGCGCAACTACAGGCCCTACTTGGCCCGATGCGTCCTTTCCCTCGACCCGCTCGTAGCGATCAACATTCCAGGGGAACTCGCGCGCCGGCACTTCAACCTTGTCGCCGACTTGCACCTTGTCGAAGCGCTTCTCGACGGCATCGGCATGCTGGGCATCAGTGAGGCGGCCGTATCGCTGGCCGGGGACGCGTTCGGCCAGCCAAGGGAACGTTTTCTGCAGCCGCGCGAGATGGTCGGCATCCTCGACGCCCACGAACACCGTGCGCGCCACGAGCGGCACCCTGAGCTTCTGCTGTCGCCCTGAGGCGAGCACGCGAGTCACCTCATCCTGTGCGCGAAAATGCGGGATGCCCTCTTGGCGGAGCTTCTGGCAAAGCTCGTTGGTCCGCCCGACGGATGCGCCGGCCATCACCCAACGCTTGTCGTCGACGAGGTCGTGCTCAGCCCGGCGCTCGGCGATACGAGCCGCCTCGCGCTCCAGCTGCTCACGGATATGACGCTCGCGCGGGCTTTCGACACGGGCGCGCTTCTCCGCTGACTTCGCGTTGCGCGCCGCATCCTGATTCCGCCGGATCTCGCCACGGCGCATGAAGGCTTTGTGGTCCGCTTCGCGGTCGCGCTTGATCCGTAGCCGTTGCTTCCTGGTCAGACGGCTCATCGATTAAGTCCGATTGAGGTTGCGGCAACCGCGACCGCATCCTGCTGCGGACGAGCGATGCGCTGGCTGGCGTCGATGAAGGTGAGCACGCGACCATCGGGGCTGACGATGAAGGCCGGCCCCGTCGGTGCGTTGGTGCCGGTGAAGCCGCTCAGGGCGCGCTCGACCTCCTCGCGGCAGAGACGGCGCCAGGTGTCGACGTCGATGCCATAGGCGCGCTCCATCCAGCGGAGGAGTGCGTGATCGGTGATGGCGAGGGCGATCGTCATCGCCAGATCCCCGTGCGGTCGTTGCCCCTGGGCTTGGTAGGCGCCGATCGGGTCCGCTCCTGCCTGGGCTCGAACACCCGGGCTCGATGCGCCTCGCACCAGGAGCCGTGAGGATCGCTGCGGGTGGCGACCGTCGGCTCACCGCAGAACAGGTGGGGGCTGCGATCCGTAAGCGCGTAGCGGCAGCGGAAGGAGCCGAGCTCGAGGAGTGGCACGCCAGCGATCGGGATGGGCCGGCGCTGAGGTTCGGGAAACAGCGTCACGACCCGTGGCTGCACCACTATCGGCCGCGGCGGCGCTCGGCGCTCGACCTCCGGCCTCGCCTCGACCACAGCGCCCTTCAGTCGGCCGCTGCCGCTCTTGCGATGGCCTTTGCCGGTGGGGCCCATCCTGGAGATCTTGCCGTGGACGCCGCTGCGGGTGACGGGCTTTCCGGCTATCGCCGAGAGGTCTTCGGCGATAGCTCCAGCGCTGTATCCGTCCTTGGTCCAGAGCTTCACGAGGCGAGCTGTGATCTCTGGGGACCAGATGCCCTCAGGGTTGTAGGGCTCTCCGACAGCAGCATGGTCGTGGATGGGCTTGCGCTTGGCCATTAGGCTGCGTCCTCGGTGTCTAGGGATTGAGCCTTGGCGGTCGAGGCAGCGGCCATGGGCCGATATTCTCGGCCCTCGAACCGCTCATTGGCTCGGCGCATCGCGGCGCGTTCTGCCGAGATCTCCTCGTCGGTTCGCTCTGTGATGACGTTCGCACCCTTGATCCCGGACCGGACCTCCGCCCAGCGTGCCAAGGCCTGTGCGCGCTCGGCCTCGGTGGTTTCGATGTCGACGACCTCGGCATCGAGGATTTGACCGATGCGGAAGAGCTCTTCCTCGATCGGCAGCATCGCGTGCCGACACTCTCCGCGAATGAGCGGGGCAGTCGGGGCGTTGCGTGGATCCCAAGACACGCGATTGGTGCCTTTCAGGAAGCGCGTCGCGGCCTCTTGGACAGCCCAAGTTGGGATGTCGTCCAGCGCGCGGCACGTCAGGCTGACGATAGCCGAGGCCGCCTCTTTGTCCGTGCCGTAGGTGGGGAATGCACCCATGAGCGCGATGACGATCGCTCGGACGCGGCCCCGATCCTCGTCCGGCTTGAAGGACTCGGTGAGGTAGAGCCGGCGCTCGATCAATGCGGCGCGTTCGGCGCCATGCGGCGCTAGGGCTGCACTGACGAGCTTGTGGCGGAAGTTGTCCGGGTTCTCCTCCAAGCGGTTCGAATGCTTCGAAACCAAGTCGAGGAACGCCCTAGTGGCGGGCTCCGGCGATGAGGCGAGGCCGGTCTGATTGCGGGTCTGAACTTCGCCCATCGTGATTCCCCAGTTCGTCGCGGAGAAGGTCGTAGAAGCCATTGCCGGAGCCGCTCTTGCGGGGGCCGGCCCTTGGCTGCTGGCGTTCCTGGCGTCGGACCATCTCGCGCAACCGGTTGCGCAGGGTCGCTGGCCAATCGAGCTTGGTGCCCTTCACGCCGGGCAGAGCGCGCCAGTAGTCGGCGAATTCGGCGAGGGCATCGTCGGCCAACCGGCCCCGAAACCCGAAATCCTCGGCGATCTGCCGGGCCTCGTCGGTCGTCTCGAACCCGTCAGGGATCCGAACGCCACGACGTCTGTCGGTGCCCTTGGGGACAGAGGACCCTTTAGGGTCCGAAGGGGTAATCTCTGAGGGTGTATTTTCTTTGGGGGTGTGGGGGGCCTTCTTTTGCTCGACTTCACCGATGTCCCGGCCTGTCCCGGCTTGTCCCTCGATGTCCCCCTCTGTCCCCGGTTGTCCCTCACTGTCCCCTAATGTCCCGGGGACATCGAACGGCTGAAGTGCGGTTTGAGCGCGCTGCCGACGCTTCTTTGCGGCGGCCTTCGCCTTGCGTTCCGTCTTCTCGCGCTCAGCATCAGCGAGGCCAGCCTTCATCAGGGCGGCCATCTGCTCCCGGTCCAGGCCGGCAGCGAGCATCGCGTCGATCATTTCGGGGGTGATGCCCATGTCCGCACCTACTCCGCAGCCGCGGGTGCGGAGGCGTCGAACTTGCCGGCCTCATCGCCGAAGGCTTCCCAGCCCGGCCGCGTTTGCCTTGAGAAGACATCGGCGCGACGCGTGGCGTCGATCGCCCACGCCTCCGCGATCTCGTAAGCCTCGTCTGGCTTGCGAGAGTGGTCACGAGCCTCCGCCATGATGACAGTTCGGACGTTGCGGGCCGTCCGCGGGCGACCGAAGCGGGCGATCAGAAAGGGCTCGCTGGCGCTGCGCAGGACGTAGCCGGTGCCAAAGGCGATCTTGCCGCCAGACGTCGTCTTTACCCACACGCCAGACGTCACGAACGTGAAGCCCCAGGCAGCCACCGATTCGATCGCCTGCGGCAGCATCGGGTGCGTCGCCCAGCACCACAGCAGCGCGTCCTTCCGGGCAAGATGCGCCACGGGAAGAGCTTTGATGTCGGCGAGCGACATGCAGGCGTAGTGAGCCTGCGCGCTCTTCCCTTCGCCCTTCTCCGAGCGAAGGCTGAACTCCCACGCCGGATCGATCATGATCAGGTCGTAGGAGAGGGCCGCCAGATCTCCGAAGGGCCAGCTCAACCGCGTGCCCTCTCCGCTTTGCCGCTCCGCAGCCGCCACAGCGTGCGGTGAACGTCAGCCTCGTCGATCGGCTTGCCGCGCTCGTTTCGGTGACCGTCGCCGGCCAGCGCCTCGGCGATGTCGACCGTGTCGAATCCATCGGCCCAGAGGTCCGCGATCTCTTGGTCGAGGTCGGTGTGGTCGGGCTCGATTGGGGTACGAGCGGCGGCCATCATCGCTTGAGCCCTGCGATGATGGTCTCGACCTGACCGATGGAAATTCCGAGAGCGGCGGAGATCAGCTTGGGCGAGTGGCCTTCGCGATGGCGCAGCTCGATCTCGGCCGCGTCTTGGTCCTCGACCGGGATGGCGGTCAGGACCATGCGGATGTCGGTGGTTTCCGTGCCGGGGTGTGGGCGAACCTCGCGGACGAATTGTTCGGTGGCGGCCGCGATGATGCCGGCCTGGGCCGCCGCGTCGAGGCAGGGCGCCGTGCGGTTCTCAGGCTTTCCAGTGAACGTCGGCATGTAGATGTCGACGTCGCAGATGCCTGCGATGCGACCGGGTGCCGGGACAGTGCTGCTGATTGCGAGGACTGCGCCCTGGAGCCAGGATTTGTATGCCGGCGTGCTGACGCGGGTGTCGCCGACCCGGAAGAACGACTTGGTCGTCTTGGGCGGAAGCGGGATGCGGATCTCGATTTGGCGCACGATCGGGCGGCGCCGGTAGACCGGTCGCTGCTCCGGGCGCTTGTTCTGCGCCTCGGTGCGCTTTGCTCGGCGCTGAGCTGAGGGCGATTGGTCAGTCATGGCTCAGGCCGCCATGCCAAGAGCCTGAAGATAAAGCTCCAGAATCGCGTCCTGTTCCTGGCGCTCGGAATGGTCCTGCTTCCTGATCCGCAGGATCGAGCGCACGGCCTTGACGTCGAAGCCTCGGCCCTTGAGCTCCGAGAACACCTCTTTGATGTCCCCGGCGATGGCCGCCTTCTCTTCCTCAAGGCGCTCTATGCGCTCGATGAACTGCTTAAGCTCATCGGCGGCCACGCTCTCGGCAGACGAGTTGGCGATAGACAAAGAGCTATCGGTCGGTCCCGAGGGTCCGTTCATGGTTATCTCCAGTGTTGGGCGGTAGTGAAGCGCTGCGGGCTAGGCCGGCGAGGCGCGGCTGCTAAATCCGGTCATCAGGCTGCTCCAGTAAGGCTACGAAGCGCGCGCGCCGTTCGCTGCGCCTGCCGAGACGCCGCGCGGATCTCCGCATCCAGAGCAGGATCTGTGGCCGGGCGAGCCGAAGCGGCCAGGCGCTCAAGGCGATCCGCCAATATCGAAGCCGCGCGAATTTCTTCACGAAGGACTCGGTTGCGGCGCTCATGGGCGGCGCGGAGGGCGTCCATCTCGGCGGCGTCGATCCGCCGAGCTTCGCGCCGCCAGATATCCTCGGCACGGCCATAGCTCATCGGCTCCTGTAGAAAGGCGGATACGGCGCGCGAGGCGCGGGTGATGGCAGCCTTCACCGTGTCTCCAACCGGCCTTGGCTCGGCGAGATCGCGGATCATGACGGAGGCTTGATCGATCGTCGTCATGCGACTGACCTCGGAAGCTTTTTCCGAGCCCTCGGTGAAGTTTTCCTGCATCTCGGAAGTCCTCCATGAGATCTTGCGGGCACTGGAGGATTGCTTCGATGATACAGAGGAGAGCAAAAAGGCTGGGTACGCAGAACGAGAGCGCGACCGCGGCTTTGGTGAGCGGGGCGGACGCGCGACAGATGGACAGAACACGAGCTCGGAAGCGCTTGCAGGCGCTGATCCGGGCGGGAGTGGTCTGGTACGGCGAAGGAAAAGGCCGAGACCCGAAGGCCTCGGCAGTCCAGGGAGGAACGCACGAGGCGTTCGCCCTTGCGGGCCTGGGAAGCGCCGAGGTGGCGCGAAGGTATGCCGGCGCTCATGGAGCGCACCGCAGAATGGCGAGCACCGCAGCGGGCGCGGTCAGGATGAAGGCCCAGAGGGCAAGTTCGATTCGAGAGAGGGTCTGGCCTGACGCGATCATTGGCGGATCCCCCGCGTCAGAGTGATCAGCTCACCAGGACCTGCTCTGTCGTGAGCGATGCCGACGACGAGCGCGATGATGGCAGCCCACAGGATGAGGCCGATCGTGACACCGAAGATGATGCCACGAGCGGCGGAGAGGGGATCGGGAGCGCGCATCAGGCGGCACCCCGCGCTGTCGGTGGAACGAGCGTCAGGCGCGCAACCAGCACAGAGACGAAGGCGTCGCGTTGTTCTGCTGGTGTGTGCCAGTATGCGACCATCACAGCATCGCAGCGTGAGCTTGGAGAACCGAGCTGCATTGCTTCGCGGATGCGCCTTTCAGCAGCGGCCATTTGGGCCGAAGATTGAGGCCGATTAGGCATGGCAATACTCATGACCGACTGCCCGCATTGCGGACTTTCGAAAGCCTCTATGAAGCTGACTGCAATAAAGAATTGGCCTCCAGAAGTAGATGTTCCTATTGGCTATGCTAATACCAAGATTAAAAAGTTCAACCTTTCTGCGTCGGCAAATTGTCCCGCTTGCAATCGACCGGTCGGTGCAGTTGTTCAACACAAGGAAGGAGCGGCCGCTCACGTACAGTCCCCGCAAGAGGCGGACAGACTGCTTAAAAGCGAGAGTGAGCTTAGCGTTCTTGGCTATGTGGTGACCGAACTTTACCCACCGCCGCCCGAGCCTCGAATTCCCGACCATCTGCCGGAAGACTGCGAACGAGCCTTCGCGCAGGCGGAGCGCGCATTCGCCAGAAAGGATACCGACGCCGCGGGCATGATGTACCGAAAGTCGCTCGAAGCTGCGTTCAAGATTGTCTACCCGACCGCAAAGGGCTCGCTGCAGGCTCGCATCAATGCGTTGGTCAAATCTCACGAGCTTCCGACTGCAATCGGCGAGTGGGCACACGAGGTCCGCGCAATCGGCAACGACGCCGCACACGAGGTCGATACCCTCAGTGAGCAGGACATGATCGCAGCCCGCGGCTTTGTTGACGCGGTGCTGCGCTACGCGATCAGCTTGCCGAAGGAGATCGAGCTTCGGCGCGCGGAAACGGTTGTGGCTGGAGCGGCGTCGGCCGAGCTGGCCGAAACGGCAAACGCCTGAGAAGTGACCAGCTGGGGCTGTCTGCATTATGCCGAAGCCCTCGCGGGTTCGGTGGGAGCGGTCGTTGCCGCGAAAATCTCAGGACAAAGCAGGCGCCGACTGATGCCGCAGGCACCTTCGATCCTAATGGCCAGACGCGGAGAACAGCGCCCTGCCTTCTTGGCCTTCCAAATTGCTGCCTGTGAGACTGAGCACGCCGAAGCCAGCTTAGCTTCGGAGCCCTTGTCTCGAATAGCAGCCTCAATGAGGTGACGGACGCTCATGTCAGCGGTTATGAACGCTTTGGTTGTTGGTTGTCAACAACCAGAATGTTCGAGCCTACTAACAACCTCGGTTGTAGGGTCGTCGCCGATGACTTGGCACGACCTCATTCGCGAGGCGCGCGACGCCTGCGTTCCTAAGCTCAGCCAGAAGGCGCTTGGCCTCAAGGTCGGTGTGTCCCAGGCCCTGATCGCCAAGATTGAAAACAATCAGGTGCAGGGCTCAGAGCACTTGGCGGCGATCATCAAGGAGCTGGGTCTCGATCCTGCAGATTTCCCCGAGGAAGCTTTCAAATCGCCCCGCGGCGGCAGCGCAAAGGTGGCTCCGCCTGCCGTTCCTGTTCCAGAATTCGCGCGAGATCCTGCCTACTGGGCGGCCGCCGCAGGATTGATCGGCGATGTTCCGCTCTACGCTGCCGCTGAGGGCGGCGAGGGCTCGCTGATTATCGAGAGAGACCCGATCGGCTCCGTGAAGCGGCCTCCCCTCCTCCAGGGAGTGAAAAACGGCTACGCCATCTACCACACCGGCGGATCAATGATTCCCGAGTTTGAGCCAGGCGATACGCTGTTCATCAATCCGAGGCTGCCTGTCCTGCGCGACACGTCTTGCGTCTTCTACGGCGCGGATGATGAAGAGCCAAAGGCGTCCGTTAAACGCTATCTGAGCCACACAGACGAAGAATGGACGGTTCGACAATTCTCACCGGATCGAACCTTCACGATGGCGCGCGAGGAATGGCCCCTGCGCCACCGCATCGTGTCGAAGAACTTCCGCTGAGCCTCAAAATGGCAGGCCGTCTTCATTGCCCGGAATGCGCCCATAGCTAGCCAGCACGACCGGCTCATCAAATTCGCCGGTTGTCGGATCGCCTGTCCTTGAGAAGGCGATAACGCCGGATTTGCGCTCGGATAACCGTTCGGCCTGTCGACGCGCCGACGCCTCAGACCGAGCTTGGATCGGCGTATCCATACGGTGCCCCTGACGCCCTCCTGAAAAGCCCTGAACCACGAAGAAAGTCTTGCGCTGCGAGCGCTCGGCCATTGTCGCGTCTCCTGTTCGTAGACGCCCAATGTTCCCTTTTTGTTCTTATCAGAGTCAATCGGGGAGACAGCAACCTGCCTGTGGACAACCGGAATAACAACCGATGCCGCGATGGTAGTTGACAACCAACAACCTCGGTTATAGCGTTCGGTTATCGGCCTTCGATAGCGGAGCCCTCCGGTGCCTTTCCTCCTGCCCCACCTCCACGCCGCCGAGGCCTACGGCATCGCCGCGGGCTACGGCTCCATCGCCATCTTCGCGCTGATGGCCGCCGGCTTCGGCAAAGCGCCTCTCGTTCGGGAGGCTTGATCGATGTTCGGCCGCAACCTCACCATCACCGAGCTTGTCTCTAGCCAGCTTTACGGCCAGACCCGCAAGACCTCTGGCGCCCGCATCCATCGCCAGAACCGCACCGCCAAGCGCGAGGCGGCCACCGGTGCGCAGCCGTGGTTCCTGACCGAGGCTGAGCGAGACGACCTCGTTGCGCAGCTCCAGGGCTTGCGCGGCCCGGCGAAGGCCGATGCCGCCTACCTCGTGAACGTCGCGCCCTGCGTGCGGATGCTGGCGGAGGCCGTGCCGTCCTATCGCCGGCCGGGACACCTCGTGGTGCTGCTCTCGCATCGGCACGCGGTGCTGATGGGGAACGTGCTGCGGCGGCTGGACGGACCGGTGCCGGGGCTCGAGCGGGTCGATGAGATCGCGTGCCGGAGGGCTTCCTGATGCCCTTCGAGCTCGTGCAATCACCAGACGGCTATGTCGCTCTCCTCGACGGCGCGCAGGCCGCAGAGGTCGTCTACGACCCACAGTTTCGCGCTTGGACCATCACGGCCGACCGCGATCGCTTCGCGGCTCCGGTCAATCTGCCCGGCGTCTTCCGAGGCCTGTTCACTCATGAGGTGAAGACGCTCGGCGACGTGTTCCGGTTCTTCGGCGTCCCGCTGCCGGGTTCGGCCGAAGTCGAGCGCTCGTTGATCGACATCGCGCATCACCGCGGCACCACCATCCTCGACCGTCTTGAAAGGGATGCCGCCTGATGCGCTCGCATGCCTTCAAAACGGCGATCTCTGTCGCGGTCGGCACGGGCGCATCGGCCCCGCTGCCTTTGCTCCTTACCTACCGCGTCACCCGAGGTGGCGATGTCGAGATCCAGACGGCCCGCGTCCTCGGCGAGGACGTGCCGAACTGCATGCTGCGCCGGATCGAGAACGACGCCAGCCTGATCGGCGAGCTTCGAGCCAAGGCAACCGAGGACGTCGCTGACGACCGACTGCGCCGGCGCGAGCTCGCTTTCGCGAGGGCGGCATGAACGGCGCCGCGCTCGCCCTCAGCGGCTTCGTCTTCGTCGGCCTTTCGGTCGGCGCGATGATCGCGATCCCCCTGCTCATTCGCTGGAACGACCTGCGCGAGCGCCGCCGCGGAGGGTGGCATGGCTGAGCCAGAGATTACCTTTCCGCAGCCTGTTGAGTTCGGCCGACGCCAGGACGATTCCGTTTGGATCAGCTTCGGCACGCCGTTCAAGGAGCACCTGGCATACGATTGGCCCGGGACACTGAAGCAGGCGTCCGACATCGCTCAGGCGCTCAACGCCATCCCGCAGGTGGTCCGAACTCTTCGCGCCGTCCAGGCAGATATTCGTGCCCCCGACACCGACACGATGTTGTCGCGCGCCACCGGCGAGTTGATCGAGGAGGCTTTCGCTGCGCTCGGGGTGCGCCCGTGAGCCGCCTTTACTGCTCAGCCGAGAGCGAGGACGTCGGCACCACGCGGCGCCGGCCCCTGCCGCCCTCCCAGAAGCTCGAGCTGTACGAGAAACAGAAGGGTATCTGCCCGCTCTGCGAGCTCTTCATGGTGCCCGGCAAGAAGCTGATTGACGAGCACCTGCGCTGGCTCGGCCTGGGCGGCACCAACGACTTCGACAACCGGGCGATCGTCCATAAGGCTTGCGCCGACCTCAAGACGCACGGCCCCCGGGGCGACTTGGCCCGCATCGCCGACGCCAAGGCTCAGAAGCGAGCCGCCCTCGGCTTCAAGGCCCCCAAGGGCCGCCCGATGCCCGGTTCCCGCGCCTCCGGCCTGAAGAAGCGCATGGACGGAACGGTGGTGCCCCGATGAGCGCGCCTGCTGTCTCGCCTCCCCGCCGCAGCCTCTACGTCTCGGAGTCCTCCCGATGACCCAGATCCGCAAGGAAGAGGATGGGGGTGGGAAGCTTCGGGTGCTCGACCTGTTTTCGGGCATCGGAGGCTTAGCGCTTGGCCTTGAGCGAACCGGCGGCTTTGTGCCGGCGGCCTTCTGCGAAATCGAGCCCTACTGCCGGCAAGTGCTGGCACGCCATTGGCCGGAGGTGCCGCAATACGATGACGTCCGCACCCTCACGGCAGACCGACTTCGCGCTGATGGAGTCACTGTGGACGCAATCTGCGGAGGCTTCCCCTGCCAAGACATTAGTTGGGCCGGCTTCGGTGGTGGCCTGTCAGGAAGTCGTTCGGGACTTTGGTTCGAATACGCACGGCTCGTGGGCGAGCTTCGACCAGACCTCGTCATCGTGGAAAACGTCGCAGCTCTCCTTGCTCGGGGAATTGATGTCGTTTGCGGGACCTTGGCCGCCTTCGGGTACGATGCGGAGTGGTCGCCTGTATCCGGCTGCTCCGTGGGTCTACCACACCCACGACAGCGAATGTTCCTTGTGGCCTACCCCAACGGCGTCGATGGACGGCAGAGGGTTCGGTATCCCACTCCACGACCGGACTGGGCGCTACAAGAAGTCGACCGTTTCACGCGTACACGCGCTCGTTCGCGAGCACGGCTGGCGAATCCATCCTCGCTTTACCGAGGCGCTGATGGGGTTCCCTTCGGGATGGAGCGCAATCGCGCCATCGGAAACGCCGTCTCCCCCGACGTCGGAGAATTCGTAGGCCACAAGTCGCTCGCCATCCTGGCTGCGCACGCCTCCGCTCGCACCTTCCCCCTCGCAGCGGAGTAAATCCGATGACCACCACATCGAACAACGAGGCGGCCGGAGCGGCTTGGGTGCTCGTTCCGCGCGAGCCGACCGAAGAGATGATGAAGGTTGGCTCCGCTGCACGCTGGCAGTCTCCAATTCGAGACGCTGACAGTGTTTACGAGATTTACCGCGCCATGCTCGCTGCGGCTCCAATACCGCGCTGTCAGGACACCTGCGCCGTTGCTATCGCCGATGCTGACGGCAAGCCGTGCCTGGATTGCGCCGAAGCAGCAGCCGCCCTCGCAAAACCCCCATCCCAATCAGGAGATCTGGAAGAGCTGAAGAGGCTGTCGGAGGCTGCAACCAAGGGGACCTTCTACACCGTCGATCAGCCGTGGGGGCACGGGGACTGGATCGTCGCCGGCAGCCCCGACCCACATGCCGGCAAGCCAATTTGCACTTTCGATGACGTCTTGCTGGGGCTCGACGTTGAGGAAGAGCAGGACACGGACATTGATCCGCAGGACAACGCGGCTTTCGTTGCCGCCGCCGTCAACTACGTCCGCGCCCTCCTCTCCCAACCCAAACCACCGGGACGCCTGGACCGGGAGACTTCGGAAAAGCCAGAAGCTTGGATAGTCACGCGGCGCTACTATGATCGCCCTGAAACTGTGCAGCTTCTAGCATACGAGCCTGATCTTGAGGGCTACCCGAAGCATATGTTCGATGTGGTGCCGCTATATCGGAAAGTAGAGAACGCATCCGCCAAAGACGCCATCCTCGCCAGCGCCGGAACAACGGGAGATGGGGGAGAGGACGAACCACACAACGAAGCCACGCAAGTCACCCTCGGGGAAGGGCTCGTCGACATCACCGTTATCACGCACGAAGGTAAGTCCGGTGTCCTGTTTCGGCCTCGTGCGGAGAAGATCCCGTTCGGCGAGCCCGGTGAGTTGCCGGAGGGCGATTACTGGCCGGTTGCCGGCGACGTCGTGCTGTGGGTCTCGGGAGAAGGTCCGCAGGTTGCTATTGATGCTCTGACCGCCCTCGCCAAACCCGCCCCCGCACCAAATGCGGCGATCGAGGGGGCTGTACCTGCCGGGCATTGTCCGATCTGCGGGCGATCCGACAAGCCACCCTGCCAGCCAGGACCAGAGGCCGACGAGTGCGGTCGGCGTGCCATGTTCGACCAGTTCGGCGAGCAGACTGTTCGCGGTCGGTCTTGTCAGGGCATGGACCCGAACGAGCCATACGATCCGCTGAAGGTCGCCGTATGGGCAGCGATCCTGCCTTTTCGGAACGAGCTACTGGAGACTGGCGGCGTCACCTTCATGGGTCTGCGCAACGCGGTCGTCGAGGCCGTTCGGTCCTTCGCAATCGCGTCTCAGGCGTCCCTCGCCGCCTCATCCTCACCGCAGGGCAACGTGGCGGGGTGGCAGAGCCAAGCCGCATCCGATGTGCTGGCCGAGCGGAGTAGAAAGCTTGAGGCAGAAGGCTGCACATTCGAGTACGACGACACGCAAACGTGTGGTGAAATGGCTCGGGCCGCATCGTGCTACGCCGAGCGTGCCGCCCTGGCTTCTCAGTGTGTCGCCCAGGGTCTCTACGCGCCGAAAGACATCGACGCCGAGGTGCGACTCCCGACGCCGGCAAACTGGCCGTGGGATCGGATCTGGTGGAAGTTCGGGAGCCGTCGTCAGGCACTCGTCAAAGCCGGCGCCCTGATCCTCGCTGAGATCGAACGGCTCGACCGCGCATCGCTCCCCGCCGTTCCGGCTTCCGGCAAGGAGGGCTGAGCGATGGGCGTCACACACGACCTCAAGACGCTACCGGTCTACTTCGATGCGGTGGAGCGCGGCGAGAAGACGTTCGAGATCCGGCGAGACGATCGCGGCTTCCAGAAGGGCGACATTGTTCGGCTGGGTCGCCTACACCCTGACGGTGGTTTTTGCGCCCGAGGCGGAGGCCGGACCAGCTTTTTTGGCGGCGCAGTGTCCCTTGAGCGCCGCATCTCGTGGATCTTGACGGGCGGCCAGTACGGCCTTGAGCCCGGCTACGTGATCCTGGCGCTGAGACCGGTCACGGAGGCTCAGCCATGACCGCATCCCCAGACCCGAAAGACGCGCTGCGGGAGGCGCTGATCGAATTCTGGGTGAGCCAGATGGCGATCTTCAGCCCAGAAGCCGAGGCGAAAATGCGAGCGGATTTCGCTAGGCAAGCCGATCGCCTTATCGCCGGCCCTCTCGCTCCGGCCCTCGCCACCATCGCCGCCCTGCGCGCCGCCATCCAAGAAGTCCGCACAACCGTTGCGGAGGCGGATCAGACGCCTCGCGTCGATTGGAAAGGCCGCCGCGCGCACATCCTCGATCTGACCCGCGCCGCTCTCAACCCAGGAGGCTCCGATGCCAGCAACGGGTAATCTGCGGGGGCTGGCGGACAAGCTGGAGCGGCAACTGCCTCAACGCGCGGACGAGGGGCAGCGCCCCCTGCTCGCTCTGGCGAACGAAGAATGGGCTCTCGTGATCGCCGCCCTCCGCGACAGCACCGACCCGAGCCAGGACCGGGGCGCGAAGATGCGGGAGCAGAAGCCAGTATTGAGAGAACTCGCTCCTGAAGAGAGGGAAGCCAGAGCGCGAGCCTTGGCCGATGCGGAGCGCCGTCGGCGCGAGGATGATCTGCGGAAACGCGGACTCGGGGGTGCGCTATGAGGCGCAACCCGCTCGCCCCTGATGAGATTGCGCGCTGCAAGGCGGCCATGTCCAAGCCAGCACCGATGCAGGCACTTCGGCTCATCGCATCGGGCCGCGTCATCATCGAGGTTACCCCTGAAGGCGATATCCTGATCGACAGGTTCGATGGCAAGCGCGTCAGAGACCCTGATCATCCCGATTGCAAGATGGGCTTGGCCGGCGCTTGGCCACTATTGGCTGCCGGCATGATCGACGAGTTCGGCGTGATCACCGAAGCCGGCCGCCTTGCTCTGTCCGAACGCGAAGGAGGGGAGCGGTGAAGTTGGCCCGGCCTGAGACCACAGAGCGGCAGGCATCGCTCGATACCTACTATTTCGCCCGTGGGCCTTGCTGCGCTGGCTGCGACTGGTGGCGAGCCCATAACTCCCGAGCGGGCGAATGCCATCGCACGCGCATGGTTGCTGGCGTCGACAGATCCGCACCGCTCGGCATCGAGGGCGCCTCGCTCCGTATTGGCGCCGGCCACGTGATGACGCCTCGCGATCACGTCTGCGGCGAGTTCCGAGACGAGTTCGATTGGTCGAGCTTGCCGCTGCCGTACCGAAAACGAGTCGGCGATCCTTCCGCCCTCTCCCAAAAGAACGACGCCAGTGGAGGGGGAGCATGAAGGCGCGGCGATCTGTTGAACCGGGCCTGCTCACCATCACGCAGGCCGCCGATTCCCTCGGCATGAGCGAGAAGACTCTGCGCGTCTACATGCGCCGGGGAGAGGTCAAGCACATCGCTTTCGGCCACGGCTTGCAGCGCCAACGCCGCATGTTTCACCCTGACGATCTCGCCGCCTTCGTTGATCGGCAGCGCCGGAGCACCCCATGTCAGTCTATCGACCAAGGAACGCCAAGACAGGAGAGTTCGCGTCCCCGTTCTACCACTATGACTTCCAACACCGAGGTCATCGGTTTCACGGCACGACGGAATGCCGCGTTAAACGGGATGCCGAAAAAGTCGAGCAGCGGAAGAGGATCGAGGCCCGGGAATATGTGAACGGGCTCGGCCAGAAAATCGACGCGCCGATGACCTTCGACGTCGCGGCCGATCGGTTCTGGGAAGAGGTCGGCAAGTACTACAACGGCAACGCTCGCGAGACGTTCGAGGCGTCGATCTGGTGGCTTGTCGGGCAGATCGGCGCGAACACGCTTCTACCGGACATCACCAGCCAAGTTGTCGCCAAGGCCGTCGCCAGGCGCCGTGGCGAGTTCGCCAAGAACCGCACGATGCTGGTCGACGGCGAGCGCGTGCCGCGGCGGGTCACAAACAGCACCGTCAACCGCACGGTCACCGAGCCCTTGCGCGCGATCCTGTCGCGAGCCCGGAAGATCTGGCTCGTGCCCGTTGCCGAGATCAACTGGGCCAACCACCGGTTGAAGGAGCCGAAGGAGCGCGTCCGCGAAGCCAGCATCGACGAGGAAGATCGCATCCTCGCTGTCCTGCCGGCCGACTATCAGATCGTCGTGAGGTTCGCCCTTGCGTCCGGTTGTCGGCTTGCCGAGGTCGTCGGACTGCTCTGGTCGGACATTGATTGGGGCGAGCGCCAGATCACCGTGCGCGGCAAAGGCGACAAGGTCGACCGGATACCGCTGACGGCCGGGATGCGCGAGCTGCTGTTCCCGCTTCAGGACCAGCACGAGACAAAGGTCTTCACCTACGCCTGCCGGAAGAAGCGCGGCGCCCGCCAAGTCGGGGACCGGCTGCCGGTGACCTACGAGGGCTTGAAGACGACGTGGCGGCGCTCGCTGGCAAAATCAGGCGTGACCGACTTCCGGTTCCATGACAACCGCCACACGGCCGCGACCCGCCTGCTCCGGGCCGGCGCGAACCTGAAGCACGTCCAGCATCTGCTCCGGCACGAGGACATCGCGACGACGACGAAATACGCGCACGTCACGAACGACGATCTGCGGGACGCGATGGACGCTCAGGAGGCTCGGCACGCGGCGGCCCGAAGCAAGAAATCCCCGAAAATCCCCGAAATCGCACCGGGCACAGAGATTGAGGAGGCGGCGAGCGCCGTAAAGTGATATGAATGACAGTGACTTACAGGATGGCTTGAGGTGGGCAATGCGTCGTTGGCCGACCGCTCCCAAACCAGATGCGCTACCAGACTGCGCTACACCCCGACACGCTGACGCGCGGTACGGACCTACGATTTTGCCCCTCGCAGGGCAAGCTGTAGCCAGTGAGACAAGGGCCACAGCCGACAAAAAAGCCCGCCCGGCGTAGACCGGGCGAGCTCATGAAGCGGCCGCGTCGTAGGATCAGCAGTCGTCGCTCTTGTCGCCGGCCGTCTGCTTGACGGTCGTATCGTTCATGGCGCCGACGGTGCCAGGCGAAGCAGGCTGGTTACCGCCGGCTAGGTTCTTCGAACCTTCCTCGGCCTTATTGCCCTTCGTGCCGTCTTTCTCAGCCGTCTGGGTCGCCTGGTTGGCGCCGGCATTGTTCATCGCGCCAACCGTCCCCGGCGAAGCTGGCTGGTTGCCACCCGCGGTGTTCTTGCTGGACTTATCGACGTCGGAACTCTTTGGATTAACGGCCTCGTTGGGGCTTTTGCCCTTATCAGCCGTATGGCACGGTGCAGCCACAGCAGCCGACGCGCTCAACAGCAGCGCAGCAGCGAGGTTCGCGCCAAGCTTAAATCTCTTCACGGATTTCCTCCAGATTTTTTGAACTGGAGGAGGAAGCGGCAATGTAGCGGCGATGTTCCAGCAAAAAACGAGCGTCGCGATATTTACAACGACGATCTTCCATAACCGCACAAGACATTTGTACGCTATCGGACGTTCCTGAACATGGATTTAAGCCAGTGCTCTCGGAAGCATCGGCAAAGCTTGCAGCACCCAGCCAGCGCCAGAAATGATCAGACTCGCTCCCGCGAGACGCGATGAGGCAGGCATGCCTGGCGGCCTCGTGATCCCCCACCCCTTCGACGCCGTTCGCGACCACTGTATTGGCCGTTCACGACGAGTGGGGCGCGGGATCACAGGTTGTTGCGACCCACCGGATCAGGCGGAGGCGCGGAGCGGAGCAGCGTCGACGGGGATCTCGATATCCACGCCGAGCGTCGAGACGCCTTGGCCGCGCTCCAGCTTGATCTGCACCTTGTCGGCGTCGACCTTCACGTGCTTGGCGATCACTGCAAGGATCTCCTCGCGCAACGTAATCACGAGGTCGGGACGGCCAGTCTCGGACCGCTCATGCGCAATGATGAGCTGAAGGCGCTCGCGGGCGGCGGATGCCGAACCGCGGGGCTTGAGGAATGCTAGAACACTCATGCGGCCCTCCGGGTAAACAGCTTGTTGATCAGGGACTTGCGATCGGATGGGATTGACATCGCAACGGTCTCGCCCTTCAGGCGCCGCACCGCGTCGATATAGGCGCGGGATGGGGCGCAGAGCGGGTTGTTCAGGGTCACCGGGCACCCGACGTTCGAGGCGCGGAGCACTTCAAGGCTCTCCGGGATGATCGCGAGCAGCGGGATCGAGAGGATCTCAAGCACGTCATCGACCTTGAGCATGTCACCGCGGTCGGCGCGGGCGGGGTCGAAGCGGGTGAGGATCAGGTGCTTCTCGACCTGTTCGCCCTTCTCAGCGCGCACCGTCTTGGAGTCGAGCAGACCGATGATCCGGTCCGAGTCACGCACCGAGGAGACCTCGGGGTTGGTGACGACAACGGCAACGTCGGCGTGGCGCATGGCCAGCTGGGCGCCGCGCTCGATGCCGGCCGGGCTGTCGCAGACGATCCAGTCGAACTTCTCGCGCAGTTCGCCGATGACGCGCTCGACGCCGGCATCGGTGAGAGCGTCCTTGTCACGGGTCTGCGAGGCTGGCAGCAGGGCGAGGTTCTCGAGCCGCTTGTCACGGATCAGGGCCTGCGGGAGCTTGGCGTCGCCATTGGTGACGTTGATGAGGTCGTAGACCACGCGGCGCTCGGCGCCCATGATCAGGTCGAGGTTGCGCAGGCCGACGTCGAAATCGATGACGCAGACCTTCTCGCCGGCTTGGGCAAGCGCCGCACCGAGAGCGGCAGTGGTGGTGGTCTTGCCGACACCACCCTTTCCGGATGTCACACAGAGAACCTTGGCCATCTGATCGTTTCCCTTGAAGCCAATGCGTTGTTGTCGTGGAGCGCCGCTCAGATGAGCGGCGCAATCTTGATCGCGCCGCCGTCGAGCCAGATCTGCGCCGCCTGGCCGCGCAGATGGTTGCCCATGTCCTCGGCGGTGCGGACGAGGCGGTCGATGCCGAGGAGTTCGGGTTCGAACTTCCGGCAATAGATGCGGGCGCGCGGATTCTTGGCGGCACCGGCGATGACCCGGCCGCGCAACGCGCCGTAGACGTGGACGGAACCGCCCGCGAGAATTTCTGCGCCGGACGAGATGGAGCCCATCACGGTCACGTCGCCCTCGCGATGGATAATCGTCTGGCCGGAGCGCACTGAGCCTTCGATCGTGAGCGAGGTCATCGGAGGTTTTTCCTCCTCGATCACGACCTCGACGGAATCTGGGGCGGGACGGCCATTGATCAGGAAGGGCGGCAGGCCGGCGGAGTCGCAGGCCGCACCTTCGATTCCAAGGATGCGGATACGCCGGCTCAACAGCTCTGCGATCAGGCTTGCGAGCTCAGAGGTCTCGGAGCCGAGGCCAGCCGCGTCGAGGATGACACCCTTGCCGTCAAACAATGTCGGCGACCGCTTCAGGGCCTCGTCGAGCAGGGCGAGCCAGCCGGAGACCGGAGCCTGGGGCGCCAGGGCAAGCGCGCGAAAGACGCGGCCGCGGCAGGCGAAGATGGGAAGTGTAGGAGCAGGGCTCGTCACGGGCGTGAACTTTTCCTTACCGACGAGCCCATTCAGCGCCGGCATGGTTACTGCGCAGTTAATTTTTCCCCACGCCCGGCAAATTTTGCCTGGTTCGATCGCGGACACCACATGCGCCCGTCGAGATAAATTCTCGCGCGCTCAATAACTTATGAAGAATTATAGCCGGGTCATGTCCGTTAAGAATTTGCGAGCGGCACGATCGGGATCGCCTGATCCTGTGATCGGACGAATCAGGGTGGCGTTCCTAGATCGCGATCCGGCCTCTGCTGCGCCGCTCCGGACGAAGGATGCTCAAGCAACCTCGACCCGGCCGTCCAATCCGATGATGCGGGCGAGGCTGCGCACCCGGTTGAGCAGACGCTCGCCGTCGAGTGGACGCAGCTCGGCCGGCAGCTTGAGCACGACCTTGCCGCTGTCGATGACGAGCGGCGTCCGCTCCAACACGCCCTCCATGCCCGCGGTGATGGGGAAAGCGACTCGCAGCAGACCAGCGATCAGCCGGGCGCGGTCGAGCAGGCGTGGGCCGGCGAGGTCCCGCAGGGTCTGGCTCGCCTTTTCCGGGGAAATCCCCTCGTGCCGGAAGTAGCCAGCCAGCGCGAGATAGGCACGACCTGGATGGTCGATGCCAGTGAAGGAGGCATTGGCGATGACGTTGAGACCCTGCTCGCCACGATAATCCGGATGCGCTCGCCAGTTGATGTCGGACATCAGGCACGCAGCGTGACGCAGCCGGCGCTCGTCGGCGGTCTCGGGACCATCGAGGGTCGCGACGAAGCGGTCGGTCCAGCCGCACAACTCCTCGCCGTGGCCCGGCGAGCGGGCGCGCTGGTCATTCAGGACCTCGGCCGCAGCGATCAACGGATCGAGGGCGCGGGTCTCGCGGTCGAGCTGCTCGAAGAGCAGCCCCTCGCGCACGCCGAGCGCGGAGATCGCAACCTCGCGCGGGCGGCCGATCTGGATGATCTCTTCGAGCACCACGGCCCCGTAGGCCAGCAGCGGCCGCCGCGCCTCTGAAACCAAATTCTCGACGTCCTGCAGGGTGCTGGCCTCGCTTTTCTCGACTATGTCGAGGAAGGCGAGCGTATCCTGCGGATCGACCTTGTAGCCGTGCATCACGTGGAGGTCATAGCCACGTACTGCCATGTGCAGCTTGGCAAGCGCACGCCAGGTGCCGCCGACGGCGTAGAAGGTTCGCCCGCGCATGGTTTCGAGCTGCGGCTCAGCCTTCTTGAGGTGCTCGCGGGCGATCTTGCGAGCCTTCTTGGCGGAATCACCAGAGAGATCCTGAAGAGCGAGGCCGCCGAGCGGCATGGTCACGCCCAGCCCCACCGTCGATCCCCGCACGTCAACCAGCTCGAGCGAGCCGCCGCCGAGATCGCCGACCACGCCGTCCGGTCCATGGAAGCCAGAGACGATTCCAAGCGCGGAGAGTTCGGCCTCGCGCCGGCCCGACAGCAGCTCGATGTTCTGGCCTAGAATCTCCTCGGCGGCCTTGATGAAGGCCGGCCCGTTCTCGGCGTCACGCGCGGCCGCCGTTGCGAGCACGAAGATACGCCCGACCTTGATGGTGTCGCAGAGGACCCGGAACCGGCCGAGAGCATGAAGAGCACGGCGGACCGCCTCGTCGCTCAGGCGTTTCGTCGAGAAGACACCACGGCCGAGACCGCACAGGACCTTCTCGTTGTAAAGCGGCGTCGGAGCCCGGGTCAGACCGTCATAGGCGACGAGCCGAACCGAGTTCGAACCGATGTCGATGATGGCAACGGGATATGGCCGATCAGGCATAGGTAGGTCGGCGGCATGTGCCAGCTTCAGGTGAGAACGGATCGGACCCATGCGTCACCTTCTCAGGAACGCTGAGCCCGACGGCTCAGAGAGCGGGGGCTGGATTTCTTAGACGACTTGCCGCGCCCCGAGAGGCTCGGATTCGTCATGAAATACTTATGGGCGTTGAATGGCTCCTCACCCTCGGCGGGTTGAATCCGTTCGCTTGCGCCGGATGCAAGTACACGCCAGCTCTGCCGGTTGTCGAGGAGGTTCGCCAGCATGATCTGATCGAGCACCTGCTGGTGCACGGTCGGATTGGTGATCGGCAGCAGAGCCTCCACGCGTCGGTCGAGATTGCGCTGCATCAGATCGGCCGAAGAGATATACACGGTGGCATTCGGGTGCGGCAGCCCGGCGCCATTGCCGAAGGCGTAGATCCGTCCATGCTCCAAGAAGCGGCCGACGATCGACTTCACGCGAATGGTCTCGGAGAGGCCGGGGATGCCCGGCCGCAGGCAGCAGATGCCGCGCACCACGCAGTCGATCTGCACGCCCTCGGCACTCGCGTCGTAGAGCGCATCGATAATCTGCGGGTCGACGAGCGAGTTGCACTTGATCCAGATCGCAGCCGGCCGACCAGCCTTGGCGTGGGCAATCTCCTCCTCGATGTGTTGGAGCAAGCGCAGCTTCAGCGTCAGTGGCGAAACTGCCATGCGCTCCAGCTCCGCCGGCTCGGCATAACCGGTGATGAAGTTGAACACCCGGCTGACGTCGCGGCCGATGGCCGGGTCCGCCGTAAAGAAGGAAAGGTCGGTATAGATGCGCGCCGTGATCGGGTGATAGTTGCCGGTGCCGACGTGGCAGTAGGTGACGAGCCGATCGCCCTCACGCCGCACCACCATCGACAGCTTGGCGTGGGTCTTCAGCTCGACGAAGCCGAACACGACCTGTGCGCCGGCCTTTTCGAGATTGCGCGCCCAGCGGATATTGGCCTCTTCGTCGAAACGCGCCTTCAACTCGACGAGTGCTGTGACCGATTTGCCGGCTTCAGCGGCTTCGGCGAGGGCCGCGACGATCGGTGAGTTCGAGGAGGTGCGGTAGAGCGTCTGTTTGATCGCGACCACGTTCGGATCGCGAGCGGCCTGGGCTAGGAACTGCACCACCGAGTCGAAGGTCTCGTAAGGGTGGTGGACGATGAAATCCTTCTGGCGGATCGCCGCGAAGACGTCGCCGCCCGACTCGCGAATACGCTCAGGGAAGCGGGCATTATAGGGTTTGAACTTCAGGTCGGGCCGATCGATTCCGACGATCTGCGAAAGCTCGTTCAGTGCGAGCATGCCCTCGACAAGGAACACCCCATCCTGGGCAATCTCGAGTTCGTCCATGACGAAGGTGCGCAGATCCTCTGCCATGCCTTCTTCGATCTCGAGGCGGATGACGACGCCGCGGCGGCGCTGCTTCAGCGCGCTCTCGAAGTGGAGGACAAGATCCTCTGCCTCCTCTTCGATTTCGAGATCGGAATCGCGCACCACGCGGAAGGCGCCCTGGCCCTTGACGGTGTAGCCTGGGAACAGCCGGTTCGTGAACTTCACAATGACCTGTTCAATGGCGATGAAGCGCGCCGTTGGGTCACCAAGCGCATCGGGCAGACGCACGAAGCGATCGATCATCGACGGCAGACGGATGAGCGCGCGCAGCGTCCGGCCATCGCGCGGGCGCACCATCATCAGTGCGATGGTCGAACCGAGATTCGGAATGAACGGGAAAGGATGGGCCGGGTCGACTGCGAGCGGGGTCAGCACCGGCAGCACGTGCTGCAGGAAGTAGTCGTCCAACCAGGCAACGTGGTCCTCCGAGAGCCCGGCCGGCTCCATGAGCTCGATTCCTGCCTCCAACAGCTCACCGCGCAGCGCCCGCCAGCGATCCTGCTGGTCGAGGGCAAGACGCGAGACCTCGGCGCCAATGCGCTGGAGCTGGTCCGAGGGGGAGAGCCCATCCTGCGAGGGCGAGGTGATACCGGCGCGAACCTGATCGTACAGGCCCGCGACGCGGACCATGAAGAACTCGTCGAGGTTGTTGGCTGAAATGGAAAGGAAGCGGAGCTGCTCCAACAACGGATGATTCTTGTTGGAAGCCTCTTCCAGGACGCGTCGGTTGAACTGCAGCCAGGAAAGTTCTCGGTTCACGAAACGCTCGGCCGAGTGACGCAGGTGGCGGCCGGCCTCCCGGATCGGTTCGCGAGCGGCTTGGTCGACCTTACCGGCGGCCTTCTGCCCGCTCGAGCCGGCCTCTGGCTCGGCGGCCTTCTCCGCGGCGAGGATGCGAGCGGCGCGGGCCGTACGAGCTCGGGCTGTCTCGCTCCGGACGCCTCGTTCGGTGGCCAGGGTGGTTTCCTCGACCTCGACCGCTTCGTCGTCCTGCACCGTGACGTCCGACTCCATCTCCGGCAAAGGCTGGCCTCCTTCATTCCGCGCGGGGCTGTCCCCTAGCACGGGCTCGACGATGTCATATGACGTTTTGGTGAAACGGTTCACATGGGTTGGCACGCTGAAGGCGAGCTACTCTGCAACCTTTGCCGGTAGTGGAGTTGGACGCTCCGGTGCACGACGATGAAGCGCTCGGCTCATCCGGTCTCCTCATCCTGCTCGTCAGCATCCTCGCCCGCCTCAGCCATTCCGAGGCGATCCAGCACCGCCAGGGCCAGCGGCTTGGTGATGCGGCGGCCACGACCGAGGGCGTCGCGATCGAGCTCGGCCACCACGTCACGGGCGCGGGCAAGGGAGCGATCGATGCGCAAAGCCACAGCCTCCACCACGGCGAGGTCGACGACGATCTGACGGTCGACGAACAGCTTGACGATCACCGCGCGCAGCAGCGCATCGTCCGGCGGCAGGATCTCAATGGTCGGAGCGAGACGCAGCCGGGAGCGCAGATCCGCGACCTTCAGACCGAAGCTATCGACCGGCCTGGCAGCCGTGATCATCACCGGACTATGGCGCTCGCGGGCAAGGTTGAGGAGGTGAAACAGAGCGGCCTCATCCCGGTCCGCGGCACGATCGACATCCTCAATGACGAGCGCGCCGTTCGAGACAAGATGCGTGACTTGGTCGTCCTTCAGCGTGCTGGCAGAGACCGTCCAGGCGTGAGCGCGGGTGGCCCAGATCGAGGCGAGGTGGCTCTTGCCGCTGCCGCGCGGCCCCTGCAGGAGCAGCACCGTGTCCGGCCAATCGGGCCACGCCTCAACGAGTGCGTAGGCCGCCTCGTTCGCCGGGCCGACGAGGAAGTCCTCACGGCCGTAACGCGGATCAAGGGGCAGATCGAAAGCGAGCTGCTTCGGCGGAGCTTTGTCGCGCATGAGCCGAGCTTATACACTCGGATATCCTCCGAATCCTCTCCTAAGCGAGCGATGACAGTTTGCAGCAGACGAGGCCTGCCGCCGTCATGGGGGGCACATGTCGCGCAGGCTGCGATATAGACTGACCATGATAAGATGACGGCGCAGTCCTAGCTCTGTTCTACCTAACGCTCCGCTTTAGTATCGCGTTGGGAAGGGTCACCACTGAGGCGTGGTGGGTCGCCTCACGAGACGGTCATGATCGACGAGCCGGTCGGCGAGGAGAAGCCGGTTGTGTTCGTGACCGAAGGCGTGGCGGAGTCAAAGCGAGTGTTCGAGGCGTCGTTCGCGAACAAGGATTAGCGTCGAGGCTGCGAGCCGAAGCTGGCGAGCGTTGTCGACAGCGATCTCCGCGGTTGCGCATCCGGTGGGGTGGCACCTCGCCAAAATCGGCTAAAGAAGCGCGAAACATGACGGGGTGCCGATGACGGCCACAGATCAAGACGGGCTGACCTACGCGCAGGCAGGTGTCGATATCGATGCCGGCAACGAACTGGTCGAAACGATCAAGCCGCTGGTGCGCGCGACCCGCCGGCCTGGGGCGGATGCTGAGATCGGCGGCTTCGGCGGCCTGTTCGACCTCAAAGCGGCTGGGTTCAGGGATCCGATCCTGGTCGCGGCGAACGACGGCGTCGGCACCAAGGTGAAGATCGCCATCGAGACCGGCCGGCACGATACGATCGGCATCGATCTCGTGGCGATGTGCGTGAACGACATCGTCGTGCAGGGTGCCGAGCCGCTGTTCTTCCTCGATTACTATGCCACAGGAAAGCTGGTGCCGGGCGTCGGCGCCGCCATCGTGCGCGGCATCGCCGAGGGATGCCGTCAGGCCGGCTGCGCGCTGATCGGCGGCGAGACCGCAGAGATGCCCGGTCTCTACGGCGGCGAGGATTATGATCTCGCCGGCTTCGCGGTGGGCGCGGCCGAGCGCGGCACGCTGCTGCCGCGGCCGGGCATCCAGCCGGGCGATGTCGTGCTCGGGCTCGCCTCCTCCGGTGTCCACTCGAACGGCTTCTCGCTGGTACGCCGCATCGTCGAGCGCTGCGGCCTCGGTTGGGACGCGGCGGCGCCGTTCGAGCCTGAGCGGACGCTCGGCGAGGCGCTGCTGACGCCGACTCGGATTTATGTGAAAGCCCTGCTTTCCGCGATGAAGCATGCCGGCGGCGTGCGGGCGCTCGCTCACATCACCGGCGGCGGCTTCCCCGACAACCTGCCTCGCGTGCTGCCGGACGGTGTCGGCATCGAGATCGACCTCTCGGCCATCACCGCTCCGCCCGTCTTCGGCTGGCTGGCCAAAGAGGGCGGCGTGGCCGAGGCCGAGATGCTGCGCACTTTCAACTGCGGCATCGGCATGGTGGTGGTCGTCGCGGCCGATGCCGTGGAGGCGGTCGAGAGCGCGCTGGTGCAGGCCGGCGAGCCGGCCGTGCGGCTTGGCCGGATCACCGAGCGTGGCGCCGAGCCTGTCACCTTCACCGGCACGCTCGCGCTGTGAGCTTTCCGGAAAAGACGCGGGTCGCGATCCTGATCTCGGGACGTGGGTCGAACATGGTGTCGGTGATCGAGGCCGCGAAGGCGCCCGATTACCCGGCCGAGATCGCGCTGGTCCTCTCGAACCGCCCCGAGGCTGCCGGTCTTAAGCGGGCAGCCGAGGCCGGTATCCCGGCTAAGGCGATCGATCATACGCCATTCGCAAACCGCGAGAGCTTCGACGCGGCGCTGGACGCAGCGTTACGCGAGGCTGGGATCGACCTGGTCTGCCTTGCCGGCTTCATGCGAATCTTTTCCGCCGGCTTCGTCGAGGCCTGGGCTGGACGGATGATCAACATCCACCCGTCGCTTCTGCCGCTTTTTCGCGGCACCCACACCCACAAGCAGGCGCTCGCGGCCGGCGTTCGGCTGCATGGCTGCACGGTGCACTACGTGGTGCCAGAGCTCGATGCCGGGCCGATCATCGCGCAAGCTGCCGTCCCGGTCCTGCCGGGTGATGATCCGGAGAGCCTTGCCGACCGAGTGATCGTGCAGGAGCACCGACTTTATCCGAAGGCGCTGGCATTGGTCGCAGCGGGGCACGCGCCTCTGAAGGACGGGCGTGTGGACTTCGCTGCGGCGTGTGGCGCCGAGGGCTCTCTACATTCTCTTTAGAAAACGACTGTGCCGATAAAAAAGAGCCGCTGAGGCGGCTCTTCTTTGGCTCGATTCCGGACCACCTTCCGCCTCGCCTCGGGCATCCGGCAGGACGTCGTGGGAAACTAGACCGGGCGCGGAAGCTTGCAACTGTCGAGGGCGTTCAGGGCCTTCGCCTTTGCGCTGTCGTTGAAGTAGCCGGTCGTGCGGTAGGACTGGATCTCGGCGCTGTCCAGCGTGCTGAGAGTCCGTTCGGCGTAGCAGCCGCACGGCTGCGCAACGGACGACTCTGCGACCTTCTGGAACTTCGACTGGGTCACGACGCATGCGTGGCTGACGCGGCCCTTGAGGTTGCTTTTAGAGGCGGTCTTCAGCGCCGGGTCGGGCGTGTAGCCCTCAAGCGAGGCGACCTGCGTGCGGCCGCTTTGACAGGCGGCGAGCAGGGAGGCGAGGCCGGCCGCGATGAGCAGCTTGCTAGCGCGCGAGGAAACGAGGCGCATCGATCTTTGTCCAGGAGAGAGATTCGTCAATGAAATCCTTCTCATCCCGGCCGGCCTCGCGCCGCTAGGGCAGCGAGGCCACACCGTCTCGGTAATGCGACTTCACGACTTTACGTCAAGCCGCATTGCACGCGGCCTCAGCCGACGATGTCGGAGTCTTGAAAGAACTGGGCGATCTCGATCTTGGCGTTCTCTGCGCTGTCGGAGCCGTGCACGGTGTTCTCGCCAACCGACTCGGAAAAGGTCTTGCGGATGGTGCCTTCGGCAGCTTGGGCCGGATTCGTAGCGCCCATGACTTCGCGGTAGCGAGCAATGGCGTTCTCACCCTCAAGCACCTGCACAACGACGGGACCGGACGTCATGAACTCGACAAGCTCACCGAAGAAGGGGCGCTCCTTGTGGATCTCGTAGAACTTTTCGGCCTGAGCCTTGCTCATCTGAATGCGACGCTGGCCGACGATGCGCAGCCCTGCCTTCTCGATCACGGCATTCACCGCGCCGGTGATGTTCCGCTTCGTCGCGTCGGGCTTCAGGATGGAGAAGGTGCGCTCGGTGGCCATAATCAGTCTTTTTCATAAGGGGTTGGAGAGGCCGAAAACGGCCGTCGCGGCAGGCTTATAGCGAGGGGAGTCGGTGTCCTCAACCGACGATGGCGGGCGCATCGCCATGGCGGCCGTGCAACAGTGCCGGAAATTCGCCCCATTGCGACGCTTTGATCCGGGCAAGACGCGGCGGCCGCCCGGACGTCGCACGGCAGACACCAAGGAGACCGCTGATGCGCATCGCCCTTCGCTCCGCCCTCATTCTCGCGGCTCTCGGCGCCGCCTCCGCGGCCTCGGCCGCTCCGAAGGACCCCTCCGGCACTTGGCTCACCGAGGACGGACGCGCCAAAGTGAAGATCGATCGCTGCGGTCCGGGCGCCTCGAACATCTGCGGCAAGGTCGTTTGGCTGAAATCGCCGACGGGCCCCGGTGGCGGACCGCGGACCGACATCAAGAACCCTGACCCGAAGAAGCGCTCGCGGCCCGTGATCGGCCTGACGTTGCTGGACAACCTTAAGCCCGAAGAGGCGAAGTACTCGGGTGAGATCTACAACGCCGAGGAAGGCAAGATGTACTCGGTGAGCCTGGAGCGCGAGAGCGCGTCCGAACTCAGCATCTCCGGCTGCCTGCTCAAGGTTCTGTGTGGTTCGCAGACCTGGAGCCGCGTGCCGGACGTGAATCAGCAGGCCGCCATCAGTCAAGCTGCCGCGAAGCCAACCGCCAAGGCAGCACCAGCAACTGAACCCGAGGATTGATGGCTCAATCTCGATCGAACATCTCGATTTGAGTGAGCAGGGGCGCGTCGCGGAGCGGTGCGCCCTATTTTTTTGATGCGATGAACCGGGCTCGGCAGCTTGTCGCCCGAACCTCCAAACCTCTCAATGTCTTTGGAGCGTTTGTCGGCTGTCATCAGCATGTCGAACAGCCCTGCTTCTTGATCCTGTGGCGCGGCCGCCACGCAGCCGCTGAGACCGTTCAAGCCAGTTGCAGCGATTATAGCAATTGCTATATCTCGGTTCCGGTTAGTGTCGGGGGTCGCTTTGGCGAGGCAGTGCGGCAAAGAAGCGGGGCGCGGCCGGTGCAGTAACCGGCCGCCAGTAGCCTGGATGCTCATCGCTGCCGGTCTCGTCGCCCATCAGACGCAGGCTGCCGACATCGCCGCGTTTGTTCCGGCACAAGGTTTCGTGGACTGGACCGGCAGCTATCTCGGGGTTCAGGGCAGCGCCGGCGCCTCTTTCGCGAATTACGAGTTTGGCCCCACGACGATTGGCAGTCGACGCATCGCGACGTTCGAGACCGGCGACGCTACCGGGCGCAACAATCTGGGCCGCGAGGCGACATCGGCGCTCGGGGGGGCTTTCGGTGGCTGGACTTGGCAAAGCGGCGCCTTCGTCTACGGCATCGAGGTTGACCTTGTCGGCGCCAACCTCAAGCGCCCGGCGCCATCCAACGCACTAGGCCTCGGCTACGAGGCGATCGAACCCCTGTTTGGCGTCATCCGCGAGAAGACAGACCTGCTCGGCACCGGTCGCCTTCGGCTCGGTTATGCCTTCGACCGCAACCTCGTCTATGCGAGCTTCGGGCTCGCCGGCGCGAACGGGCGCGTGCTCGCGGCCTATCCGGATCTTGCCGAAGGCGGCGTGAACACCGCGCGCCGTGATGTGTCCTATCTCGGCTTCACGCTCGGTACGGGCGTCCAGCATGCAATTTCACCCGATTTCTCGCTCGGGCTCGACTACCGCTACATCGATTTCGGCCAGACGGGGCGCTTCGATTTTGGTGTGCTGCCGGGCATCAATGGCGGTCCAGTCTCGACCCGCAGCAGCTTCATCTCACACGAGATGATGGTGCGGCTCTACTGGCACCCGGAAGGCCTGAAGCTTCCGGTCGAGAGCGACGAGGATAAGCCGAGCGAGCCGAGCCGATTCTCGCTTCACGGCCAGACCACCTTCATCAACCAAGGCGTTAGCGGTTTCCGCTCGCCCTATCGCGGGGAGCAGAGCCTCGTGCCGCATCAGGCGCAGGCCACCACCACCGCAACCGCCTATGTTGGCGTCAAACTCTTCGAGGGCACCGAGTTCTATTACAATCCCGAGTTCAGCCAGGGCTTCGGCCTATCGCGAACGCTCGGTGTCGCCGGCTTCGTCAACGGCGAGGCCCAGAAAGCGGGCGCGCCGTTCCCGAAGCTTCGCTCGAACCGTTACTTCCTCAAGCAGACCTTCGGTCTCGGCGGCGAAACCGAGGAGGTGCCCGACGGGCCGAACGCTATCGCCGGCACGCGCGACGTCGAGCGCGTCACGGTGGTCGTCGGAAAGTTTGCCCTGGGAGACTACTTCGACAACAACGCCTACGCACATGACCCGCGCGTCGACTTCTTCAACTGGGGTCTGTGGGGTTCGGCCGCCTGGGATTTCCCAGCCAACCTACCCGGCTTCACGCAAGGCTTGATGGTCGAGTACAATCGCACCGAGTTCGCCCTGCGCGCCGCCTATACGCAGGTGCCCAAGCACCCCTCCAGCGACGTGTTCGACTCCCGCGTGCTCGACCGGCAGGGCATTACGGCGGAGATCGAGGAACGGCACACGCTACCGTGGCTCGAACAGCCCGGAAAGCTGAGGCTTGGCTTCTTCTCCAACGTTGGCAACACCGCGAATTATCGCGAGGCGGTGACGCTAACCCAACTTGGTGCCTTCACCGACGTCAACGACGCAGCGGCCGCGACCCGCACGGCACGGCACGTCGCAAGACCGGCTTCTACGTGAACTTGGAACAGGCCGTGACAAGCGATCTCGGCGTGTTCGCCCGCGCCAGCGCGGGCGACGGCCGCAACGAGAACCTCTCCTTCACCGATGTCGACCGCTCGTTTTCAGGCGGCCTCTCGCTGAAGGGAACGGCATGGGGTCGGCCCTCCGACACGCTCGGGCTCGGCGCATCGGTCAACCAGCTCTCACCATCGCATCGGGCCTTCTTCGCGGCGGGTGGGTTCGGCCTGCTGATCGGGGACGGGCAACTGAACTATGCACCCGAGCGAGCCATCGAAGCCTATTACGCGATTAGCCTCACCAAATCGCTCACGGTGTCCTTCGACTATCAACACGTTGAGAACCCAGCCTATAATCGCGACCGTGGCCCAGCCGACTTCTTCGGGACGCGCCTGCACGCCGAGTTCTGACGCGACGACCTGCAGCAAAGAATAGAACCGCATCCGATCTTATCGGATACGGCTCTGGATAATCTCTCTGCCACCGTCGCGGACGACGGATACGCATCCAACGCGTCAGGCGACCTTGCGGCGACCGCGGCCCTTGGGCTCCTCGGCGACCTCTTCTTCCTGAAGGCGACCGCCCGGACGGCCAAGGCCGATCGACTTGGCGAGCGCGGAGCGCTGTGCGGCGTAGTTCGGGGCCACCATCGGATAGTCGCTCGGCAGGCCGTAGCACTGGCGGTAGGAATGCGGATCGAGGCCATGCGTGCCGAGATGGCGCTTCATGGTCTTGTAGGCCTTGCCGTCGATGAAGCTGATAATCGCGTCGGGCGTGATCGACTTGCGGACCTGAGCCGAAGACGGCTTCTCGACACTCTCGGCGACGGGCGCGGCCTCGACATTGCCGGACAGGCCGACCAAGGCCGCATGCACGCTGCCGATCAGGGCCGGAAGATCGGCGGCTGGTAGGGAATTCTTCGATACGTAAGCGGAAACGATGTCACCTGCGAGCGTGACGAAATCTGTGTTCACCGTCTGTTGTTCTTCCGACATATCCATGGTCCGCTTGATTGCCCCTCGTCGGCAAAATCATACAAATGATGTCGAGAATCAAGTGAATATCCTCAAAGACCATAACAAGTCCAGCAACTCTACGAAGTGCAACGTAGAACACAGGCTCTGCGAGGAGGAAACGACCTGAGGTCTGAGCGATTTTTCTGAGTGGATAGAGCGATATGCAGGATCTGCCTAAAGAAGGTTAGTGCGGTCGATCAATTCAATGTGATCGATTCTCTTCACTGAGCAAAAGTCATTTCGACAGACTTCCGCGCGATCTTTGGCCGCCTTGCAACTTGACGATGAAAATGAATCGGGCTGTGCAGCGACTGCAAGCCCTCACCGCAGAGTTTTCGCTACCGGCTCGGTGCTGCCCATCCAACAACGGGATGGCATGAACCGGCCGAAGCGCAGTGAAAGCGATGGCAAGATCAGAAGATTGAGGATCGTCGAACTCGCCAGTCCTCCGAGAATCACAATCGCCATCGGTCCTTCGATCTCGCGTCCTGGCTCGCCCGCCCCGAGTGCCAGCGGGAGCAGTCCGAGTCCCGTCACGAGGGAGGTCATCAGGATCGGCACGAGGCGGTCGGCGGCACCGTCCACGCAGGTCGCCCGATCCCAGCGGCGGCCCTCGACGCCGACGAGGTGCTCGTAATGTGCGATCATCATGATGCTGTTGCGCAAGCTGATCCCGAACAATGTTACGAATCCGACGATGGAACCGAGTGACACCACTCCTCCCGTCAGTCCGACCATGATGACGCCACCGACAAAGGCGAAGGGCATGTTCGCCAACACGATGGCGAGGTTGCGCCAGGACCCGGTCACAACAGCTAGCAGCAGTATGATACCGAGCGCCGCGAGTCCGGAATACAGGATGAGATCCTGGCGAGCCCGCGCCTGCGCTTCCGCGGCACCCTCGAACCCGACATAGACACCAGGCGGCAGCTTCACGGAGCGGGCGATCTTCCGCTTGGCAGCGACAACGAAGGAGGCGACGTCGCGGCCCTCGACATTGGCGGTCACCGTGCGCACGCGCTGGGCGCCGGCATGCTGCACGGCGTAACGGCCCGAAGTCTCGTAGACGTCGGCGACCTGGGCAAGACGGATATAGCTGCCGCTCGGCGTCTTCAGCGGCAGGTCGCCGATTGCTGCAAGCTTGTTGCGCACGGTGCGGTCGAGGATGACGATGACGTTGAAGACGGCATTACCCTCGTAAGCTTGGCCGACTGTGTCGCCCTGATAGGCCGTGCGGACGATCTCAAGCACCTCGATGGCATCGAGCCCCCAGTGGCGCAGGTCGTTCGCGCGCAGGCCGACATTGATCTGCGGCAGGCCGGCGGGCGAGCGCTGCTGGACGTCAGCCGCGCCGTGGACCTCGGCAAGTTCGCGGGCGACGTCGCGGGAGGCGGCCTCGATCTTGTCGAGATCACTACCGTAGACCTGCACCACGACCGGTGCCGTGAAGCCTGAGACCGTCTCCTCGATCCGCTCGGTCAGGAAGGTTTTGAGGGAGAAGCCGGCGCCGGGCGTCGCCGCCATCAGCGCGCGAATACCGGCCTGGGCGCGGTCCTGCGCCGCCCCATCAAGACCGGGTTCCAGATCGATATGGATCTCGCTGTCCTGCGGACCACCGATGTCGTAGCCGGCCTCCGCCCGGCCGACCTGCTGGGCGACCGCACGCACGCCGGGCACAGCCTTGAGTCCTGCGGTGATCTGCGCGCCGAGCCGCAACGATTCCTGGAACGACGTGCCAGGCGCCGCGGCCATGTGCAGAATGAGGTGGCCTTCCTTGAGGTTGGGCAAGAAGGCGCCGCCGAAGAACGGTACGGCCGCGGTTCCCGCGAGCGTCGTCAGCAGCGCGCCCGTAAACATGATCCGCGGGTGTCGGTCGATGCGCGAGAGCAGCCGCGTATAGACCGCGCGAACGCCGCGCATCACCGGCGGATCGCGAGTCGGCAGGCTCTTGCGGCCAGCGAGCAGCAGGCGCGAGAGGGCCGGCGTCACCGTCAGCGCGGTGGCGAGCGAGGCCAGCACCGCGAGAATGTAGGCGATGGCAAGCGGGCCGAAGAGCCGGCCGGGCACGCCCGTCAGCGCCAGCACGGGCAGGAAGACCAGGAGCACCGCGAAGGTAGCGTAGGCCACCGAGACGCGCACCTCGAGAATGGCGTCGAGGATCACCCGCGCCTCATTGGCAGGCGCTTCGGAGCGCCGGTTCTCGCGCAGCCGCCGCACCACGTTCTCGACGCCGATCACCGCGTCATCGACGACCTCTCCGATGGCGATGGCGAGGCCGCCGAGCGTCATGGTGTTCAGGCTTTCGCCGAGCACCTGCAGCACCAACACCGCGCTGATCAACGAGAGCGGGATCGCCACAGCACTGATCAGCGCCGTACGCCAGTCGAGCAGGAAAATGAACAACACGATCACGACGAGCGCGCCGCCGAGCGCCAGCGCCAGAACGACGTTCTCGGTGGCCACCGCGACGAAGTTGGCTGGGCGGAACAGATCGGAGCGAAGGGTGATGCCGTCGCGCTCCAGGGCTGGACGCAGCTCGGCGAGCGCGGTCTCAACCTTCTCGGTGACATCGAGCGTGTTCGCTCCAACCTGTGCGCCCACCATCAGGAGCACGCCGGGCTTGCCGTCGACGGAAGCGGCGCTGATCGCCGGCTCCGGCGCGGTCACCACGTCGGCGACGTCGCCGAGCACCACGCTCGCCCCGCCTTCATTGATGAGCACCGTGCGCGCAACTTCGTCCGGCGTAAGCGACTGCCCTTCGGTCTGCAGGGTGATCCGCTGGTTCACCGTGTCGACGAAGCCGGCGCCGCGGACACCTGTCGCCTTGCGGGCCGCCACCAGCACGTCGTTCATGCCGATGCGGAAGCGGATCAGATCTCGCGGCCTGACCTGAACTTGGAAGGAGCGCACGTCCCCGCCATAGACCAGCACCTCGCCGACGCCTGGCGCTGCGAGTAGCCGCAATCGCACGCGCCAATCCGCAATGGTGCGCAGGTCGATGAGCGAGCGCGTGTCCGAGGTCAGGCCAATGAGGAGCACTGAGCTCGTCGAGGAGGTCAGCGCCGTCATCGCCGGTGTCAGCACGCCTTGCGGCAACCGGCCGGACAGCGTTGCGAGGCGCTCGGTGACGAGCTGGCGCACCCTGTAGATGTCACTGCCCCGCCCGAAGGTGACGGTGATGACGGAGAGGCCCTGGATCGAGTTTGAGCGCATGGTGGCGAGACCCGGCACGCCGCTCAGCGCAACCTCGACCGCCTGCGTCACCAGCACCTCAACCTGCTCCGGGTTGAGCCCGGGCGCCTCGGTCTGCACCGTCACGGTGGGTGGAGCGAATTCCGGAAAGACGTCGAACTTCGCCTGCCTCAAACCGAGGATACCGTAGACGGCGAGCGCCAGCGCGAGCGCCAGGACGATGCCGGGCCGCCGCACGGCGAAGGCGACGAGAGCGGCTTGCGGGCCGTGATGTTCGCGGGTCACAGAGGGCGTGCTCAATCGTCGTCGGCGTCGCCGGTTGCCTGGCTCTGCGTCTTGACCTCTTCCGAGAGCACGGCCTGCGGACCGATGACGACGATCTCCGTCGGCTGATCGAGATCGGCCACGACGTAGCAATCGTCGGCCATGGCGGCATCGGATTTGAGGGCATGGCGCGCGAAGGCGTCGTCGCCGACAGCCCGGTAGATCCAGGCACCGCCCTGCCAATGGACCACTGCGCTCTCGGGCACCGCGACACCGTTTGCGATCTTGTCGGAGGTGATGAAGGCGAGCGTGCTCATGCCCGGCAGGAGCCCGCTCTCACCCGACACCAGGTAAAAATAGCTCAGGCCCTGGATGCGCTGATCGGTACGGGTCGCCGCCGAAACGTAGCGCAGGGCCACGCGCTCACTCTGAGGCGGCACTTCGGCGAAAGCCGCGCCCGGCTCTCCCTTAAGGGTCTCGCCGGGCGGCAGCGTGACCTGCACCAGGAAGTCCGCGCGCTCGATCAGGCGCGTCACGGACGGGGCGCGCTCGACGATCGCCTTACCAAGTACCGCGCCCCATTCCTGCTGCGCCGTCGCAGCGAGCGTGCGCACCTGTGACTGCGCTGCCGTAAGCGCCGCCTCGTCAGTCCGGAAGGTGCCCTCCGCGGTCTCGACCTGAACCTGCGTGGCGTACTGGCCAAGGTTTTTCGCCCGCGTATAGGCGCTGCGCGAGACCTCAGCCCGGGCCTGCGCTGTCAGCAGTGCCGCCTTGGCGCTGGCGTAGGAGTTGGTGAGATCGGTGATGCGCGCGATGTCGAGGACGGTGCCGTAGGCCTGGATCTCGGTGCGATGCGCGGACGGCGACAGCCGCGCCGTCTTGACGCCCATGCGCTCCCGCTCCGCATCAGAAAGCTTCACGACAACGCGGCCGTCCTCGATGGCAGTTCGCACCGCGAGAAGCGGCGGACGCTGAGGTTCGGGCTTTGCTGGAACGGGCTTCACCTGGGCCAGAAAAGGCGACAGCTTGGGTATGGCAACGCCCTGCAGATAGGGCCAAGCTAGAACGGCGAGCACGACGGCAAGAAGTATGACCGACAGGCCCACCACAGCCGTCACCCGACGATGGCGCGAACTCATGAGCAGGCCACCGAAAATCGATGTCCGGTGAACCGAACCACGTGCGCGCCCCGGGTAAGCCGTTCTGAAACAGTGATCCTGTTACCGTTTTATCCCGGCCCATGCCACCAAATTATCCGGGCCTCGGCATTCTACGGCACCTGGTTTTCCGGTGCTGCAGCATTCGACGTTGAGCCGGCACATGCAGGCCGGACGGCCGACCCAGCTCAACATCGAGTGCTCCAGACCGGCAAGCTCCAATTGGAAATTCTTGGAGCGATCTTCGGCAGCACCGGCAGGATTGCAATACATGCTGTCTGCCCACCGAAATCTGCATCAGAGCGAAAGACTCCGAAGGCCTGCGACATTTTTCAGGTGGCTCAGCCAAGTTTCCTACTGCCAATCACCGCAGAAACTACGTAGGCTGGGATCGCTAGTTCCGAAGTATGTCTTTGAACCGGTGATCAGATGAAGATCGTCGCTGGCATTGTGCTCGCAGTGCTGTGTTCTGGGCTCGCGCAGGCTCAATCAAGAGGCGCGTTGTTATGCTCCGAAGACATGTCATTCAAGCCCAAAGAACATCCTGCAGCCGACGGTTCACTGGTCAATGTGACGGCAACGCGTCGTTATTCGCTCGTCTGGAGTTACGAATATTTGAATTTGATTTCAGCTGGTAAAACCGAATTTTTTGAATGCATAAGGATAAAACCGCGCCTGAACGAGGCCGCTCCACGCAATTCTATTAAATGCCAGAACGGCGTCTATTTCATTACTATTGATCTCACAAAATTTACATTCGTTCGAGCCAATTTAGACCCACAAAATTTGACTAACGTCGAACTTGCTCACGGGTCCTGCAAACTTATAGGTAGTTAACTATATTACCTTACATTGTTGGCGTCGGCGCCTTTTACGCCCAGCCCAGCCTAGTGTCTCATCGACCCACGAGGGTTTGCGATAGCCACCCGGTTCGAGCCTGCGTGCCAATCCTTGGTATCGCTCAGTCTGATCGGAGGGGTGATCTGTTTCGGGGACGAGAGTCGTGCTACGCAGCCTCGGTCATGACCATGGTCCGACAAATCGCGCTGCTGTTCGCGGTGGTGATCGCTACGATCGCCGTCTCGCTGACGCCGTCATCGGCGCAGGCGCATGACGGCCACGCGCATGGCGTCGTCGTGGCAAGCGCACACGCGAGCACTGGAACATCGTCCCGGACGATGCGAGCAATCTCGGCCATCGCCAGCATGGAAGCAGCAGTCGATTGTGCCTGCCCCTCCTGCACAGCAGGCGGCCATCACGGATCGTGCTGCTTCTCCGGCGGCCTTGCTCCGGCAGGTCTCACCGCCTCGCTTCCGCCGATGACGTCGAACCCTGCCCCGGCGCGCGATTACGCTGCTCTTGCCGGCATCGTGCCCGAGGCGCTGCCCGAACCCCCCAGAACCATCGCCTGAGCTCTGCCGCTCGGCCGATGCGGGCTTGCATCGCCGGCGGCACCCCTCCGGTGAAGGTTTTCCATCATGTTCCGTCGTTTTGCGGCAGCGCTCTGTGCGCTCGCCGGTCTCGGGCTGCACCCCGTCCTCGCCCATGAGGGCCATGATCACGGTGATGCGCCGCCCCTGCCATCCCATGTCAGCCCGCGCGCCGAGGCTGCTTCGCGCAGTTTCGAACTCGTAGCGCTACCGCGCGGCAGCGCGCTCGTTCTCTACCTCGACACCTTCGCGACGAACGCGCCGGTGGCGGATGCCGATATCGATGTCGAGACGCCCGAAGGCTTCGTCGAGGCGAGGCCGCAGGGGAATGGTAGCTACCGGCTCGATGCGCCTTGGCTCGCCGCCGGCGGCCATCATGACCTTGCCGTCACGGTGAAGTCCGGCGGCGTCGAGGAGACGCTGACGCTCGATCTCGATCTGCCAGCTCCGGCCAGTCCAGCCACGGCGTCGAGCCCCACGGAGCCTTCCGCCCTGCTCGCCGAGATCCGAGAGCATCTCGGCCACCAGGGCTTGATCGGTGCGCTAGGCGGTGGCTTCCTCCTCGGCCTCGCAACGCTCATGCTGCTGCGAACGCAGCGCATGGTTCCGGCCTTCGCCGTACTGGCGCTGACCCTGACGCTGCTGATCGGCGGCGCGGCCGTAGCGCATGAGGGCCACGAACCGTCCAAGCCGGAAATCCGAGGCGCGGCCCTCGTCGTGCCGAACTCCGCCTTCGAACAAGCGCGGCGCATGCCAGACGGCTCGGTCTTCGTGCCGAAGCCCACTCAGCATCTGCTCACCTTGCGTACCGACATCACCGCGGAGGCGAGCCATCGCCGCAGCGTCGAGCTGTCGGGCCGGGTGATCGCCGACCCCAATGCCAGCGGCGTCGTGCAATCCGCGGTGGGCGGGCGCCTATCCGCTCCCCCGGGTGGCTTTCCGAATCTTGGCGCGCGGGTGCACCGGGGCGATGTGCTCGCCACCGTTACGCCGCCCGTCCAGGCGGTCGACGCCTCCGATATGCGCCAAACTCAGGGCGATCTCGACCAGCAGATCGCCATCGTCGGGCGCCGGGTCGCCCGCTACGAGAAGCTGGCGCCGAGCGGCGCCGTCGCACAGACCGCGCTTGATGATGCCCGGGCCGAGCTGAGCGGCCTGAAGGACCGGCGCAGCGCCCTCGACACCATTCGCCGCCAACCGGAAGATCTCATCGCGCCCGTTGACGGCATCGTCGCCGAGCGCGCGGCCGTAGCCGGCCAGATGGCCAATCCCGGCACCATGGTGTTCCGGATCGTCGATCCTAGCCGGCTGTACGTCGAGGCCCTGAGCTTCGAGACCCTGGAGCCGGACGCGGCAGCGAGCGCTCGCCTGCCGGACGGTCGGGTGCTCTCCCTCGCCTATCGCGGCGCCGGCCTTGCCGACCGCGCCCAGGCCGTGCCGGTGCAGTTCGCCATCACCGCCGGTGGCGAGGGCCTGCGCCTCGGCCAGTTCGTCACGGTGCTGGCGCCGACCGGCGCGAGCACGACCGGCCTCGCCCTGCCACGCGCCAGCGTGATCCGCTCAGAAGGCGGCGCGCTGGTCTACGAGCATGTCTCGGCCGAGCGTTTCGAGCCGCGCTCGGTCAAGGTCGAGCCGCTCGATGCGGACCAGGTGCTGGTGGCGAGCGGGATACCGTCGGGGCGTCGGATCGTGACGCAGGGTGCCGAGCTGCTGGATCAGGTGCGCTGACGATGTTCGCCTTCCTCGTCCGCTCCGCACTCGCCAACCGCGTTCTCGTTCTGGCGCTTTGCGCGGCCCTCGTTCTCGGCGGCGGTCTCGCTTTGACGCGGCTACCGGTGGACGTGCTGCCTGATCTCAACCGGCCGACCGTTACCGTGATGACGGAATCCGACGGATATGCGCCGCGGGAGGTCGAGCAACTCGTCACCTACCCGATCGAGACGCGCATGAACGGGCTGCCCGGCGTCAGCCGGGTGCGTTCCGTTTCAGGCGTCGGGCTCTCCATCGTCACGGTGGAGTTCGACTGGGACACCGATCTTTACCGCGACCGCCAATTCGTGGCGGAAAAGCTCGCCCTGGTCCGCGCCGAGCTGCCGACAGGCGTTGAACCCACCATGGGGCCTGTCGCCTCGATCATGGGCGGCATTCTGCTCGTGGCCGTGACCAGCGAGACGGCGACGCCGATGGCTCTACGCGAGACGGCCGATTTCACGCTGAGGCCGCGGCTGCTTGCGATTCCCGGCGCCGCGCAGGTGATCCCGATCGGCGGCGAGGTCCGCCAGTTCCGGGTCAGCCCGAACCCAGCGGCGATGCGCATGCTCGGCGTGACCAACCAGGGTCTCGCCAACGCGCTCGCCAATTTCGGCACCAATGCCGGCGGCGGCTTCGCCGACAGCAACACCCGCGAGATCCTGATCCGCAATGTCGGCCGGACGCTCAGCCTCGAAGACCTGAAGAACGTCGTAGTGCCGACCGGCGCCGGGGGCGCCACTGCTGCGGCCGACCTGCCGGGTACGGGCAATCCCGCGATCGAGGGTCGGGTCCACCTGCGCCAGGTCGCCGAGGTGAGCTACGCCGCCAAGCCGCGACGGGGCGACGCCGGATACATGGGCAAACCCTCGGTCATTCTCTCGATCGAGAAGCAGCCCGTCATCGACACCGTGCGGCTTACGCAGAGCGTCGAGGCCGCGCTGAAGGAGATCGGCCCATCTCTGCCCGCCGGCATCCACGCCGAAAAGATCCTGTTTCGGCAGGCGGACTTCATCGAGACCTCGCTCGGCAATGTCGAGCGCGTGCTGATCGAGGCCATCGCGGTGGTGTCGTTGGTGCTGTTCGCCTTCCTGATGAACGCGCGCACCACGCTGATCTCGCTCACCGCGATTCCTGTCTCGATCCTAGCAACCGCGGTCGTGTTCAAGTTCCTCGGCCTGTCGATCAACACGATGACGCTTGGGGGGCTGGCCATCGCTATCGGTGAGCTGGTCGACGACGCCGTGGTCGACGTCGAGAACATTTATCGCCGGCTGCGCGAGAACCGAGCGGCTGGTTCGCCCCGCTCGATCTTCCAAGTCATCGTCTCCGCTTCGACCGAGGTACGCTCGGGCATCGTCTACGCCACTGCAATCATCGTCCTTGTCCTCGTGCCGCTCTTCGCCCTGTCCGGCATCGAGGGCCGGCTCTTCGCGCCGCTGGGGCAGGCCTACATCGTCGCAATCCTGTCGAGCCTTCTGGTTTCAGTGACCCTGACGCCGGTTTTGGCCTCTTACTTGCTGCCAAGCATGAAGAGCCTTGCTGCCCACGAGCCGGCGCTGATCCGCTGGCTCAAAAAGCGCTATGCCGGGCTGCTTCGCGGAGCCCTAGCGCATCAGGGGCTGCTCATCGCGGCCGTTCTGGTTGCCGTTGCCGCGGCTGGCTTCAGCGCGACCCGATTGCCGCGGGCATTCCTGCCGCCCTTCAACGAAGGCTCGTTCACGATCAATCTCACCTTCCGGCCGGGCATCTCGCTTGCCGAGAGCAGCCGCGTGGGCGCTATCGCCGAGATGCTGCTGCTCGATGTGCCCGAGGTCGAGGCCGTCGGGCGCCGCACCGGCCGGGCCGAACTCGACGAGCATGCCGAGGGCGTCCATTCCTCGGACCTCGAGGTGCGTCTGAAGACCGGAGGCCGCGAGCGCGAGGCCGTGCTGATGGACCTGCGCGACCGACTCTCGGTGTTGCCGGTCTCGGTGAATGTCGGTCAGCCGATCTCGCACCGGCTTGATCACATGCTGTCCGGCGTGCGCGCCGAGATCGCGCTGAAACTGTCTGGCGAGGATCTCGACACGCTGCGCGGTAGCGCCGAGAGCCTACGCGAGCGGCTCGCCCGCGAGGTACCGGGCCTGCGCGACCTGCAGGTCGAGCGGCAGGTGCTAATCCCGCAGCTCGATATCCGCGTCGATCATACCCGCGCCGCGCTCTACGGCGTCTCGCCCTCGGGCGTCGTGGATGCGATCGCCCGGCTCGCCAACGGACGCACCGTGTCCACTGTCACCGACGGGCCTCGTCGCTTCGACGTGACCTTGCGGCTTGCCGAGTCCAGGCGGACACCGCAGGCCCTCGGCGACCTGCTCATCGAAACGCCGTCCGGCTGGGTGCCGTCCCGCGAGATCGCCGATATCCGCGAGACCGACGGGCCGAACCAGATTCTTCGCGAAAATGGACGGCGGCGGATCGTGGTGCAGGCCAATTCCGATGGCCGCACCGACATGGCCGCTCTCATCGCAGGCATCCGCAACGTGCTTGAGGCGACGAAGCTCCCGCGAGGCATCAGCGCTAGCCTGGAGGGTACCTATCAGGCTCAGGGTGAGGCTGCGCACACCATCGGCCTGCTCTCGCTGGTCTCCTTGAGCCTGGTCTTCGCCCTCCTGCACGGCCGCTACCGCTCGGCGGCGCTCGCCCTGATCATCATGGGCAACGTGCCGCTGGCGATCCTGGGCAGCGTCGCGGCTCTCTGGATCGCCGGGCTGCCGCTCTCTGTCGCCTCAATGATCGGCTTCGTGACGCTGACCGGCATCGTTGCCCGCAACGGCATCCTCAAGGTCAGCCATATGCTGAACCTTGCGGTCGACGAAGGCCTGACGCTCGGACCCAACCTTGTCGTGCGCGCCAGCCTGGAGCGCATGACCCCCGTGCTGATGACAGCGCTCTCCGCCGCGATCGCCCTGGTGCCGCTCCTCTTCGATGGTACCGCGCCGGGCAAGGAGATCCTGCACCCCGTCGCCGTCACCATCTTCGGCGGCCTGATCAGTGCGACACTGCTCGATGCGGTGATCACCCCAATTCTGGTCCTGCGCTTCGGACGCCGCGCCTTTGTGCGCCTGCAGGACAGAACACTCGAAAGCGGCGCACTGCGCGAAGCCTTCTGAGACTGGACGGCTCTACCCCGGCAAACCAATGAGACGCGTGCGCTCCTCGGCGCCGCGATCATTCTCGCCGCTTTCGATGTCCTCGCCGAAGACGATCATCAGCATGGCTATGCGGGCCATGGAGCACGAGGCTTCAAAACATCCGCAACTAAGGCATTTCATGCGGCAGCCGCGCGTGCATCACGACATGGCGAAGATCATGCTGGCGCGCTCAGGGATCGAGAATTCCAAAAATCAGCCACAGACGCTATCTGGACGCAAAACCGCGCAGATGATGGCGAGCTGAATCAGCAAATGCGTTTCGGTTCGCTGAAGACTGCGTTGCAGCGGCGATTTATTGCAGCGCAGAGACTTTTTGCGCCTATCAATCTCTATTATTCTACTAACACATTGAAAAATTACGCGATGCGCCGCAACAAAAAGAGCGCCGCATTATGTATCGGCCGAGATATTTAGATTTTGACTCGTCGCATTTCGATTTGCCTGCATCCTTATCATCCTCTCACGAGTTCAAAGCAGAGGACAACCTGTCGCATCCCTGAAGACGTCGGTCGTTTTTGGGGAAAGCCGAGTAACGGAGGAACGTAGAGATGAGGGTCAAGACGTTTGGCGTGAGTCTCGCCTTGGGTATGGTGATTTCTGCTGGTGCTGCATTCGCGGAGGCGGGTCCTTACAGTCAGAAGCAGGCTGAGGACGGCAAGACCAAGTTCAACAATCACTGCGCCCAGTGCCACCGGCCGAACCTCGCAGGCGGCACGGGCCCCGCTCTCACCGGCGACGAGTTCAAGAAGAAGTGGGCAGGCAAGCCTGTGGCCGAGCTCCAGACTTACATCCACGAGAAGATGCCTCAGAATGCACCCGGATCACTAGGCGACGATCAACTCGATCCGATCACGGCTTTCATTCTCTCGAAGAACGGCGTCCAGCCCGGGGACAAAGATCTCACCAAGGATTCGTCGAGCGCGCAGTTTCCGAAGTAGCTCAGATACGACTTCCGCTTGATCGCTTTGGCCTCGACATAAGCCCTCCCCCGGACCGATGGAGTGGCACCTAAATCCGAGCAGGGGACCTAGCGAGACCACGCCGCGAAGTGTCGTGTGGCAGCGCCGTTCTTGTCGAGCTGCCGAAGCGGCCCTTCTCCTGCTAGGTCCCGGATGACGTTGCGCTTTGCCGCAAGCGTCCGGGAAGGGGCGCCACCAGCTCGACGAAATGACAGCAGGGGTTGAGGACGACCGCGAAACCGCGGTCGTCCAAGCGCAGCAGTCGAGGCAGGTCAGGGCATGGACCCGCCGGCTACGATGTGGGTGTGCCGATCCGGCGGGCGCTCTCGAAGCGGTTGAGGAAGCGCGGTTCCTTTTCCGGCGCGATCCGGATGGCGAGACGCATTGCGCCTCCTTCCTCCGACCGGCGGTCGAGAACCTCGGCATTCTCGTAAAGCCAGTTCAACGCGGCGCCCTCCTCCGGCCCGAGTTCCACCGCGAAGGTCGAGCGGGCCTTGGCGACACGTGCCTCGATGCTGGCGGCGAGCGCGTCGAGCCCCTCCCCCGTCAGGGCCGAGACGAGGACCGGCTTGGCGCCGCCATTCTGCTTGCCGAGATTGGCAAGCCGTGTGCGTTCGCCCTCATGAAGCAAGTCCGCCTTGTTCCAGACCTCGATGATCCGGTCGGCATTCGCCTCGATGCCGAGTTCGCGCAGCACCTCGTCGACATCCTCACGCTGGGCTTCGGTATCGCCATGCGAGACGTCGCGCACGTGCAGCAGGATGTCGGCCTCGATCACGTCTTCCAGCGTGGCGCGGAAGGCCGCGATCAGAGAGGTCGGCAGGTCGGAGATGAAGCCTACCGTATCCGACAGGATCACCGTCTCGCCATGGGGCAATCGAGTAGCGCGAGCGGTAGGGTCGAGAGTGGCGAAGAGCATGTCCTGCGCCTTCACCTCGGCCTTGGTGAGTGCGTTGAACAGCGTCGACTTTCCGGCATTCGTGTAACCGACAAGAGCGACGATGGGGTATGGCACCCGCGCCCGGCTCTTGCGGTGCAGACCGCGCGTGCGCGTCACCGAATCGAGATCGCGCTCAATCTTGGTCATGCGCTCCTGAATCTGACGGCGGTCTGCCTCGATCTGGGTCTCGCCGGGGCCGCCGAGGAAGCCGAAGCCACCACGCTGGCGCTCCAGGTGGGTCCAGGAGCGGACGAGCCGGCTCTTCTGGTAGGCGAGATGCGCGTGCTCCACCTGCAACGTGCCCTCGCGGGTCGAGGCGCGCCGGCCGAAGATTTCCAGGATCAGGCCGGTGCGGTCGATGACCTTGGCGCCCCAAGCCTTCTCCAAGTTGCGCTGCTGCACCGGCGACAGGGCGCAATCGGCCACCACCAGACCGATGTCTTCCGCCGCGATCAGCCCGGCGATCTCCTCCACGCGGCCCTTGCCGAGATAGGTCGAGGGCCGGATGCGCTGGATCTGCACGCTGATCGCCTGCGTGACGTCGAGCTCGATTGCTGCCGCCAGTCCTACTGCCTCGTCGAGGCGCGCCTCGATTGAACGTGGGGTTTCGTCGTTACGCGCTGAGCGTTCGGCGGCGCGAGTAAGATAGGGGCCGACGACGAGTGTGCGTGTCGCCGCCGCGATGTCGCTCTCGGGCGCAGCCTGACGCCGCAGCCGTTCTTCGCCGGGAGTCAGCGGTTCAGTCATGAAGTCCTCTTGGCATCACGATGACATATCGTGATGCCGCGGCCATTTCGAAGGGGTGCGGCTTCGCAACCTCGCCGAGTGCGACAACGGCGCTTCAAGCTTTCTCAGGAGCCGTCTCGTCCGGCTCGAACAACTGGACCGGATGCCCGGGCATGATAGTCGAGATCGCATGCTTGTAGACGAGCTGCGAATGCCCATCCCGGCGCAGAAGCACACAGAAGTTGTCGAACCAGGTCACGACGCCCTGAAGCTTGACGCCATTGACCAGAAAGATCGTCAGCGGAATCTTGTTCTTGCGGACGTGATTGAGAAACGTGTCCTGAAGATTTTGTGCGCGTTCGCCCGCCATTTTTCTTGTCCTTGTTGAGCTTATGCCCGCGACGCAGCGCGGGTTTTTTTGATTGGCAACGCGAGTCGAGGCGCTCGAGCCCGAGATCCGAGCCTCACATCCCGGATCTGCCCATTACACGGCGAAGCCTTTTCCGACGCAAGGGGTTTGCGTCGTTCGAGCCCGTTTCCCAGACCGGTCCACAGGGTCGTGGGTTCATCAGCAGTAGCTCGCTACGGGCCGATTCCGAGGGACTTCAGCTTCCGGTGAAGCGCGGATCGCTCCATCCCGATGAATTCGGCCGTGCGGGAGATGTTTCCGGAGAACCGCGCGATCTGGGCGATGAGATACTCGCGCTCGAAGATCTCGCGCGCCTCGCGCAGGGCGAGGCTCATCAGCTTCTCGCCGCCGGCTCCGGTCGGCGTGGTCGGAACGAGCGCCCCGACTTCAGTCGGCAGCATCTCCGAGGTGACCTCCTGCTCCGGGTCGGTCTGGGTCAGGATCATCAGGCGTTCGACGTTGTTGCGCAACTGACGAACGTTGCCCGGCCAATCATGCGACTGCAGCACCGCCATCGCGTCCTCGGCGATGCGTCGGCGCGGCAGGCCGGTGGCAGCCGAGATCTGATCCATGAAGAAGCTGATCAGCTCGGGGACGTCCTCGCGACGTTCTGCGAGAGACGGCACCCGGATCGGCACGACTGAGAGGCGGTGAAACAGATCCTCCCGGAATCGGCCGCCGGCGATCTCCTCGGCTAGATCGCGTGAGGAGGACGAGATGATGCGCACGTCGACATGAACGCGCGTCGTCCCGCCGACGCGCTGGAAGTTCTGATCGACGAGGACGCGCAGGATCCGGCTCTGCGTCTCCTTCGGCATGTCGGCAACTTCGTCGATGTAGAGGGAGCCACCATGGGCCTCCTCCAGCGCACCGACGCGGCGGGTACGGCCTTCGCCGGCCTCGACGCCGAACAGTTCGGCCTCCATCGTCTCGGGCGTGATGGTCGCAGCGTTGATGACCACGAAGGGGCCGCTGGCCCGCGCCGAGGAGGCGTGCAGGGTGCGCGCGGCGAGTTCCTTGCCGGAACCGGGCGCGCCCGAGATCATCACGCGGGCATTTGTCGGTGCGACCCGTTCCACCGTCTGGCGAAGCTGATTCACTGCAACCGAACCGCCGACGATGCGGCTGGTCTGTCCGCCGCGGGTCTTGAGGTCTCGCACTTCGCGGCGCAGCCGCGAGGTTTCGAGCGCGCGCTCGGCCACGAGGATCAGGCGGTCGGCCTTAAACGGCTTCTCGATGAAGTCGTAGGCGCCGGATTTGATAGCAGCGACGGCGGTCTCGATATTGCCGTGGCCTGAGATCATCACCACCGGCAGGTCGGGATGCCCGGCCTTGATCAGGTCGAGCACCTGCAGGCCGTCGAGGCGCGAGCCCTGTAGCCAGATGTCGAGAAAGACGAGGTGTGGCCGCCGGCTCTCGATCGAAGCCAGCGCCTCGTCGGAGCCGCTCGCCGTGCGGGTGCGGTGGCCCTCGTCGTCAAGGATGCCCGAGACGAGGTCGCGAATGTCGGCCTCATCGTCGACGATCAGGATATCGGCGCTCATGACTGCATCTCCGCGACGCGGGGCGCGCTCATATCGGCGCCCTCCCTGCCAGTGTTCTTGTGGGGTGCCCGCTCGGCTGGGGTTGCCGCATCGGCCGCCGCTTCACGCGAGACATCGCGCGGCACCTTCATGCGAACCTGCCCCCCTCGTCCGTTGGGATTGTCGTTCAGCTCGATACCGCCGCCATGCTCTTCGAGCACCTTGCTGACGATGGCCAGGCCGAGACCCGTTCCCCCCTCGCGGGTCGTCATATAGGGCTCGAGCAGGCGCTGGCGTCCCTCTGCGGGAAAGCCTTTTCCGTTGTCGGTGACTTCCATCACCGCGAAGTCCTGTTCCACCAGGAGCCGCAGGGAGACACGGCCCCGGCCGCCATCCGCGAGCAGCACCTCCTCCGGCACCGCCTGGACTGCCTCGACAGCATTCTTGAGGATGTTGGTGAGGGCCTGACTCAGGAGACGGATGTCGAAGGCCGCTTCGATCCGCTCGTCCTCCCCAGCGCCGGCCACCTCGAAGGGGAAGTCGAAATCGGGATGCGCGACGCGCATCATGAACAGGTTTTGCTTCGCGATCTCGGTGAGATCCTGGCGTGCGATGGTCGGCTTCGGCATGCGCGCGAAGGACGAGAACTCGTCGACCATGCGCTTGATCTCGTCGACCTGGCGCACGATCGTCGCCGTGCACTGGTCGAAGATTTCCTTGTCCTCGACGATCACCTTTCCGTACTTGCGCCGGATGCGCTCGGCCGAGAGCTGGATCGGCGTGAGCGGGTTCTTGATCTCGTGCGCGATGCGCCGCGCCACGTCCGCCCAGGCCGAGGTGCGCTGGGCCGTGACGAGATCGGTGATGTCGTCGAGCGTCACGACATAGCCGCGCGAGCCGCCCTGGGCCTGCTCGCTCGTCACCCGAACGGCGATCGTGCGCTCACGCCCATTCCGCTGGAGCTGGATCTGCTGCTGCAGCGCGCGCTGGCGCCCTTCGCGGCCGCCCTCTTCCGGCAGGAGCGAGGCGAGTTCGGGCACGGCCTGTGCGAGCGGAACACCGACGAGCTCACCGGAGGACAGGCCGAGGGTGCGTTCCACGGACGGGTTAGCGATGGTGATGACCCCGGCCGCATCGACGCCGATCACGCCCGGCGAGACGCCCGACAACACGGCCTCGGTGAAACGGCGGCGGCGGTCGATCAGCTCGCTCGCAGCCGTCAGCCCGTCATGCTGACGGCGCAGCTCCTGCGTCATCTTGTTGAAGCTCTCGCCGAGATGGCCGAGATCCCCATCGTCCCGCCGCGCTGGCACCTGCGCGTAGTAGTTGCCAGAGGCAACCTGATCGGCCGCGTTGATCAGCCGGCGGATCGGCTCGACGAAGCGATTGGCGAAGTTCAGGCCGAACCACACCGCCGAGAGCAGCGTGATCAGGGCAATCAGTAGGAAGACCGAGGCGAAGGCGATCTGGATCGAACGCTTCAGGGAATCGTAGGTCAGGTACTCCGCCGCCGCCGCCCGCGAGACGCCGGGGAAGTCGATGGCGAGCTGGCTGACCTCCCGCTGGATCAGCAGCACCGCATTGTCGTAGGCCGGCATGCGCTGCAGAGCTGCGAAGACGCGACCTTCATTCGGCAAAAGGCAGATCGGCTCGCCCGATTTCGTGGCGTCCTCGAAGGCTGCCGCCGATGGCAGGCGCGTCTGCTTGAGGATGTCGATCTGCGCGCGCGCGACAACCTCGTTCGGACCGCGCATGATCTTCGCGATCGGTAGACCAAGCGCCTGGGCGCGCGTCGTCATGAAGCCTTCAAACCAGTCGCGGTTCACGTCGAATTGTGGACGCGCCCGAGTCAGGTCGTCGCTGAGAATGCGAATCTCGCGGGCCAGCGACTGGCACTGATTCTCTTGGTAGGCATCGGCCACCTCCACGGACTTCAGCACCACGTCGCGCACACGGTCGGTGAAGCCGAGGGACAGGCCACGATCGATCGTCACCGAGGCAACGATGGCGAGCAGAATGGTGGGAAGGATCGCGATCAGGCTGAACAGGCCGACGATCCGCGAGTGCAGCCGCGCCACCGCCGCATGAGCCTTGCGGGCATGCAGGAAGACCCGCGCCTCCCAGACGATCACCACGACGAGGCCGAGGACGAGCGCGACGTTGACGGCAAGCAGCGTCACGCCGGTGGTCGGCGTCGGCGTGACCTTGATCAGGCCAGCCAGCAAAAGGAAGGTCACGCTCGCCGAGATGAGAGCCGTGGCGACGACAGCCGCACCGATCCAACCGGGGCCCCGAGGGGTCCGTCCGGGCCGTCCGGTCTCCCCCTCGGGGGCAGCCCCTCTCCTGAACCAACGCATCAGCGGCATGGCTGATGCAGGACCATCACAGTGTGGCGAAATTAATACGAATCGGGCAAACGGCCGCCCCAATGATGATGCGGCCGCCGCAAACTGGATCGCGCCGCCAAGATTACCGCGATGTGCGGAACACTTGCAGGTCGAGGTCGCGCACCTTCTTACGCAAGGTGTTGCGGTTCACGCCCAAGAGTTCCGCGGCACGGATCTGATTGCCACGGGTGGCCGCGAGCGCTGCACCGATCAGCGGCCCTTCGATCTCGCGAAGGATGCGGTGATACAGGCCCGGGGGAGGCAAGGTGTCCTTGTAGCCCGAGAAGTAATCGGAGAGGTGCCGCTCGACGGCACCGGACAGCGTCTCGTTCTCGGCCGCCTTACGGCCGTTGGTGCCAGCCGCCTGCGGCTGCATCAGCGGCAGGGTATCGAGCTCTGCCTCGATGACCGGGCCGGTGATGGTCTCCTGAGGGTAGAGCGCGGCGAGCCGGCGGACGAGGTTTTCCAGTTCGCGCACGTTGCCGGGCCAGCGGTAGCGCTTGAGCCGCTCCATCGCGTCGCCGTCCAGCGTCTTGCGAGTGAGGCCCTCGCGCTCAACCAGCACGAAGAAGTGGCGGATGAGGTCCGGCACGTCCTCGGCCCGCTCGCGCAGGGCCGGTAGCCGCAATGGGACGACGTTGAGGCGGAAGAACAGGTCTTCGCGAAAGATTCCCTGCTGGATTGAGACGCGTAGGTCCTTGTTTGTGGCGGCGATGATGCGGACGTTGGTCTTGATCGGCACGCGGCCGCCGACGGTGGTGTACTCTCCCTGTTGCAGCACCCGCAGGAGACGGGTCTGCGCCTCCATTGGCATGTCGCCGATCTCGTCGAGGAAGAGCGTGCCGCCCTCGGCCTGCTCGAACCGACCGGCCGAGCGGGTCAGGGCGCCGGTGAAAGCACCCTTCTCATGGCCGAACAACTCTGACTCGATCAGGTCGCGCGGGATCGCTGCCATGTTGACTGGAACGAACGGCCCAGCCCGACGGCGGCCGTAATCGTGCAGCGCACGCGCCACCAGCTCCTTGCCGGTGCCGGATTCGCCGGTGATCATCACAGTGAGGTCGGTCGGCATCAGCCGGGCGAGCGCGCGGTAGATCTCCTGCATCGCGGGCGAGCGCCCAACGAGCGGAATGTCGTCGTTCTCGGGTGCGACTCCGGCAGCCGGCGCGCCGCGTGGGCGTGACAGCGCCCGACCGACAATCGCCGTTAACTCCTTCAGGTCGAAGGGCTTAGGCAGGTACTCGTAGGCGCCGCGCTCCGAGGCGCGGATGGCCGTCATGAACGTGTTCTGCGCGCTCATCACGATGATCGGCAGCTCGGGCCGCACGCGTTTGATGCGCGGCAGCAGGTCGAACACGTTCTCGTCCGGCATCATCACGTCGGTGATGACGAGGTCACCCTCACCTTGCGCCACCCAGCGCCAGAGCGTGGCACAATTGCCCGTGGAGCGGACCTCGTAGCCCGCCCGGGACAGCGCCTGGTTGAGCACGGTGCGGATCGCTGCGTCGTCGTCCGCGACGATGATGTTGCCGTTCGGCATTTCTGTTTACTCGGGCTCCGAACTCACGGCTCCGCGGCCGAGGCCCGCCCGTCTCGGGCGCTGGACATCGGCAGCAGGATGCGGAAGGCAGTGCGACGGGGAATGGGATCGCATTCGACGATGCCCCCATGGTCGCCGACGATCTTGGCGACCAATGCAAGACCCAGGCCTGAACCCTGCGCCTTCGTCGTCACGAAGGGGTCGAAAAGGTCCGGAAGCAATTCGGCCGAGATGCCCGGGCCGTTGTCGCGCACGGCAACCTCGATCGGCAGGCTGACCCGCTCGCGCGATCCCGGCACCTGCAGGCGCAGGCCGGTGCGGTAGGCCGTGGACAGGGTGATCTCGCCCTCGACGGTATCGGCGCCGATCGCTTCGGCAGCGTTCTTCACTAGGTTGAGGATCACCTGGACGAGTTGATCTCGGTTCGCGAGCACCGGCGGCAGCGACGGATCATAATTCTCCACGAAACGAATGTGCCGCGCGAAGCCTGACTGGGCCGAGCGCTTCACCTGATCGAGCACGCCGTGGACGTTGACCGGTCCGCGCTCGACGGGACGTTCGTCGCCGAACAGCTCCATGCGCTCGACGATGCGCACGATCCGGTCGGATTCGTCGCAAATCAGTTGGGTAAGGACGCGATCCTCCTCGACGCCCGACTGCTCGAGGAGTTGTGCGGCGCCGCGGATGCCGGCGAGCGGGTTCTTGATCTCGTGCGCGAGCATCGCGCCCAAGGCCACCATGGAACGGGCCGCGCCGCGATGCGTCAGCTGCCGGTTCATCTTGTCGGCGATGGTGCGCTCCTGCAGCATCAGCACGACGTTGTCTCCGTCGTCACCGAGATGCGTGGCGAAAACATCGACGCTGCGCTCGTGGCCGGTGCGGGGCTGGATCAGCTCGACCCGGTACTCGCTGACGCTGGAACGGCGATTCCGGACCTCGGCGACGAGGGCGATGATCGGCGAGGCGAAGGGAAAGATGTCACCGAGCCGGCCACGCTTCATCAGGCGCAGCGAGGCGTCGAAGAACGTCTCCGCCGCGTGGTTGGCGTGCAGGATACGCTCGTCCGTCCCGATCGTGAGGACCGGTAGCGGCAGGGCGTTGATGATCGCCTCCGAGGTGAGGCTGCCGATGGGGAAGACACCGTTCTCGCCTGCCATCGCCCTACGCCGCCTCGCCGAGTGATTCGAGGGGCGCGTCATCCGGATCGAGGAAGGCGCGGCGCAGGAGTTCGAGCGCCAAAGCAGGATCACTCGTGGTAAGCAGCCGGGTGCGCTCAGAGGCGGGAAGCGCTCCCGGACCGGCGTGCTCGACGTAGGAAGCGAGGTGCTTGCGCGCGTGCCGGACACCCATCGCGGGACCGTAGAGGGCAATCAGGCCCTCGTAGTGCTCGCAGGCGATCGCGGCGCGCTCCTCGCGCGACGGCTCGGGACGCGGCTGTCCGGCGAGCGCGGACGCGATGGCACCGACGAGCCAGGGCCGGCCCTGGGCGGCCCGGCCGATCATCACACCGGCCGCGCCAGAGGCCGCGAGGCAGGCGCGAGCCTCGCTGAGGCTCGTGATGTCACCGTTGGCGAAGACCGGGATGCGCACCGCCTGCACGACGGCGCGGATTGCGGTCCAGTCGGCGCTGCCCTTGTAGAATTGCTGCCGGGTGCGGCCATGAACCGTCACGGCGTTGAGGCCGAGCCTTTCGGCGCGTTGCGCGAGATCGGCGGCGTTGAGGCTAGCCTCGTCCCAGCCGAGCCGCATCTTCACCGTGACCGGCACGCTGACAGCGTCCCGCACGGCAGCGAGCAGCCGCTCCGCATTGTCGAGGTCGCGCATCAGGGCGGAGCCCGCCGCGCCGCCGGTCACCGTCTTGGCCGGGCAGCCCATGTTCACGTCGATCACATCGGCCCCGGTCTCAACCGCGATGCGGGCGGCCCGCGCCATCGGCTCGGGCGCGCAGCCGGCAAGCTGAACAACGTGCGGGGAGACGCCTGCCCCTTCCGAGCGAAGCTGAGACTCGGCATCGCCGAGAGCGAGTTCGGCCGCCGCCACCATCTCGGAAATGACGGCGCTCGCGCCGTAGCGGCGTGCGATCCGGCGCATGTATAGGTCTGTGACGCCCGAGAGGGGTGCGAGCAGCGCCGGCACCCCGGCCTCGGCGCCACCGCCCCTCAGAACGCTCAAATAATGATCATCCGACATTCTGCACAATAAATAGACAAATCCGGCCGGGCGCAAGCGGTTCTTCGGTTTGCCTTCGCGTTAGGCACCGCTTAAGAGCCAGCCGGCATCGACACCCGTTCAGAGGCCTCCATGTCAGACCCCGCCGCTAGGCCTAGGACCGCCGCGGTGGTCGTCGCAGCTGGCAAGGGACTGCGCATCGGCGGCGACCTGCCGAAGCAGTATCGCCGGGTGGGCGGTCGGGCCGTTCTGACCCGCACCCTGGCGGCCCTCGCCCAACACCCGGACATTGACCGCATCCAGCCGGTCATCGCGCCGGACGCGGCCGATTTCTACCGTGAATGCCTCGCCGATCTCGATATCGATCTTGGCAAGAAGCTTTCCGAGCCGGTCGAAGGCGGTGCGACCCGCCAGCAATCCGTGCGTGCCGGTCTCGAGGCGCTCGCCGTTACGGGTGGAGTGCCGGACCTCGTCCTCGTTCACGACGCCGCCCGCCCCCATGTGGCGACGGATCTCATCGACCGCGCCATCCGGGCAGGCCGCGAGCACGGCGCTGCGGTGCCGGGCGTGGCCGTCTCCGATACGATCAAGCTCGTCGAGCCGATCGCCCCCGGCATCGGCCGCGTCCACGAGACGCCGGCCCGCGAGGCGCTGCGCGCCGTGCAGACCCCGCAGGCCTTCGGCTATGCGGCGCTGATCGCTGCGCATCGGCGCGCCGCCGACGAGGGACGCGACGGCTTCACCGATGACGGCGCGCTCGCCGAATGGGCGGGGCTGCAGGTGGTGGTGTTCGAGGGCGACGCCGCCAACCGCAAGATCACACAGCCGAGCGACCTGATCGAGGCCGATCGCTCTTTCTCGCAGGGCGCTGGCGATGTATCGGTCTCAGCCATGACCACGCTCGTCTCGCGCCTCGCTACCGGCTTCGACGTCCACAAGTTCGGACCGGGCGACCATGTCTGGCTCGGCGGCGTGAAGATCCCGGCGGATCGCGGCGTCATCGCGCATTCGGACGGAGACGTGGTGCTGCACGCGCTCACCGACGCTCTGCTCGGCACCATCGCCGACGGCGACATCGGCACGCATTTTCCGCCCTCCGACGAACAGTGGCGCGGCGCCGCCTCAGACCAGTTCCTGGCGCATGCCGTCCAGCTCGTGCGGGCCAAGGGGGGCAAGATCGACCATCTCGACATCACCGTGCTCGCCGAGGCGCCGCGCATCGGCAAACACCGCGATGCGATCCGGGCCCGGATTGCCGACATTGCAGGCGTCCCGATCGCCTGCGTCTCGATCAAGGCGACGACGACCGAGACGCTGGGCTTCGTCGGGCGGGCCGAAGGTCTCGCCGCTCAGGCCGCCGCGAGCGTGCGCCTACCCGAGATCTGCGCCGAGCTCGACGCCGAGGCGGAGCAGGCCGCCCGCCAGTCTTGATCGAGGATGCCGCGCTTCTCGCCCGCGCCGAGACGCTGCTGCGGGCCTACGAGACCGCGGGATTGCGGATCGCGACGGCCGAATCGTGCACCGGCGGTCTCGTGGCGGCGCTGCTGACTGCGATCGCCGGCTCCTCCGCGGTGGTCGAGCGGGGGTTCGTCACCTACTCGAACGAGGCCAAAACGGACCTCATCGGCGTCCCCGAGGAGATGCTGCGCGCTCATGGCGCCGTCAGCGAGCCGACCGCACGTGCCATGGCGAAGGGCGCGCTTGCCGCTTCGCGGGCGGACGTTGCAGTCTCGATTACCGGGATCGCCGGGCCAGGCGGCGGCACACCGGACAAGCCGGTCGGGCTCGTGCATTTCGGGTTGGCCCGAGGGAACGGCGAGGCGCGTCACCAGGAGCGCCGCTACGGTCCGCTGTGCCGCGGCGAGATCCGCCGCCGGGCGGTGGAGGATGCCCTCTCGCTCCTCGAAGGCATCCTGGGCTGACACGTCGCCCTCCGGGGCATCGCCCTCAATCGTGGTCCGACAGCACCGAACTGGATCGACCAAGCTGGTCCAGCTCAGTACTCGCTGTAGTCGACCCCCGGGCCGTCATATCCTCCGGCGAACGGATCGTAGGAACGCCGTCGTGGCTGCGTCGCATAGCGGTATCCGGCCGAACGTCCAGTTTGCATCCCGGCCGTCATTACATTGCCGTCCTCGTCGTCGCGGCGTTGGCGGACGGTGCGGTAACCCGGGTTGCGTCTGGTGCCGGCCACCGCCTCGGGCACCTCACCCTGCAGCGTGATCCGCGTGTTGGCCATGCCGTGCGCCTTGATCAGGCTGTAGAGCGTTGCGGCATTGCCCGGCGAGAGCCGCACGCAGCCATGCGAGGCGGCGCGGCCGAGGCTGCGGACTTGGTTGGTGCCGTGGATGGCGTGGCCGATCTGCGTGAAGAACACGGCATGCGGCATCGGCGCATTGTCGAACTCACGCGAGAAGTGGCTCGCCTCCATCCGGAACGGACGATAGCTGCCGCTCGGCGTGTCGTAGCCGGAGACACCAGTGGAGACCGGCCAGGTGTAGCGCGGTTGACCGTCGACCGTGACCCGCATGCGCTGGCTCGACTTGTCAACGTCGATGCGGACCTCGGCCGAGGCCGCACTCGCAAGGGTCGCTAGCAGCAGACCGGACAACAGGGGGATCAGGGGAGCAGGCATGGAAGGGCCTCGCAGCCGGAACGGTCAAGCCGGACAGATGACGCGGCCGGACGCGCGAGGTTCCGCGACGATGCGCAATGCGCACAATGGCCGCGCCTGCAACGCACTGCGCCTATGGGACCTTTCAACGGCACCGTCGCCGCATCTCACCGCTCGCCCCCTGGCGAATCTGGTCACAGCGGCCGGCTCAGGTCGTCCCTACCGACGCCGATACCCTTGCCTTCAAGGCTGTAGCGGCTCTTCGCAACCACGGCGGCGGCCTTGCTGTCGGGCACGACGATCACGGCTGCGCGCAATCGAATAACGCTCAAGCTCTCTCGGTTCTCGCCGAGGGCAAGATGGGCGCCCAGTCACAGGCGCCCATGCCGGAACCTTACTTCAGCAGCTTGGCCAGCGCCTTGCCGGCGGGGCTCTTCAGCTCCTTGGCGTCAACGGTGCCATCGTTATCCGGATCAGCGTCCTTGAACAGCGACTCGGCAAGCGCGAGGAATTCCTTCTTGTCGAGCGTGCCGTCGTTATCGGGATCGGCCTTCTTGAGGCCGCTGGCGCTGAGGCGCCCCTTGAGCTCTTTCGCGTCGAGCGTGCCGTCCTTGTCTGGGTCGAGCGCGTCGAAGGAGGCCGAGGCTGCAGCCTGGACTTCCTTGAGATCGATGGTCCCGTCGTTGTCGGTGTCGACCGCCTTCAGCACCGCGCTGGCGCCAGCACTTTTCTTCGCGAGAGCCGGGCTCATCGTGGCCACTGGCAGGAAAAACACGGCGCTCGCGACAAGCGCGGCTGCACGGAACGGGATGGTCATGAGGGAGGTCTCCTGCAGTGGATCGTTTAACACGGTGACTGGACAGTGGACGCAACGTGCCACGCCACGATGTGTTGCGGTGCGGCATGACATAACGGGAGCATTCGGCAATCCCGTCAAGCCTACAAACGCGCTATCGGCCGAGGTCGTACGCTCGTGGGACGTGTTGGCTGCCGGCGATCGGTCTGAGGCCGGAACGTTTCGTTGAAGTCGCCTCGAGAAACTCTCCCAATCCCGCCTGCCGCAGTGTGCGGATCGCACCAGGTGGCATGGTAGTGCCGAGGCCAAGTCATTGCTGGCACACAGAATTGTCGAAAAAGCCGTTTCGGTCAGCGCCTGTGAGCTCCCTCGCAGTTATATGAGAAATATAAGTGCAGCGCCCGCTTGAATTGCGCCCAATGGATTGATTACGTTAGATCCATCGAAAACACGAAGGAGACGGTCATGAAGTGGTCAGCCCCGGTCGTTCAGGAAGTCTGTGTCGGCATGGAAGTCACCAGCTATGAGTCCGCCGAGATCGACACCTTCAACTAAGCCGTATGCCGCCGGCCTGAGCCGGTAGCTAACTCTTTCGCCAAACCATCAGGAGATTGTCATGAAGTGGTCTGCTCCCGTCGTCCAGGAAGTCTGCGTCGGCATGGAAGTCACCAGCTACGAGTCCGCCGAGATCGACACCTTCAACTAAGGTTGTCTCTCCAGACTCCTGGAGTTTGATGGGCGTCCCCCGAAAGGGGGGCGCCTTTCTCATGTGAGCACGAACCAATAGCGAAACGGCCGGATGAGCGATCATCCGGCCGTTTCGCTGTGTCGATGGTCCCGAACGTTCAGAGCTTGTAGCGGATCTGGTCCGTCCAGAAGCGTTCCAGCCGGCCGAGCGCTGTATTGAGGCGCCCGAAATCGTCGGTCGAGATGCCGCCGATCGGCTGGATCGTGCGCGCATGCTTCTCATAGAGGCCGCGGATGATCTCGTGGACCTCGTGGCCCTTGCTGGTCAGGCTGATCCGCACCGAGCGGCGGTCGAGCTTCGAACGGGCATGATGCAGGAAGCCCGCTTCGACCAGCTTCTTGACGTTGTAGGAGACGTTCGAGCCGAGATAGTAGCCCTTCGAGCGCAGTTCGCTCGCAGTGAGCTCCTTGTCGCCGATGTTGTAGAGCAGCAGTGCCTGGACGCTGTTGACGTCCTCGCGACCCCGGCGCTCGAACTCGTCCTTGATCACGTCGAGCAGGCGACGGTGCAGCCGCTCGACGAGATGCAGGGCCTCCAGATAGGAGCCAGTCGTCGCGGCGACTTCCGGAGCGGTATCGGACTCGACGATCCTCGCGGCCTGGGACTTCATCTGACGCCTCACTGCTCTGTTCTGCCGTGTGCCGCTCGTTGTCGGCACCGCTTATGCAGCCAATCTGGCGGAGACGAGTGAAAGCCGATTTAAGCGACAAGATGAATTTGCGATTTACCCGCCGCGGTAAATGCGCAGTAAAATTCGTTCTATTTACGAATGAGAAGGGCTATCTGCCAAGCTCTCCCTAACAATATCGGCCGCATGCCTCGTCTCGACTTGCGTGGTCGAGGCGAGAGCTGCAGCTCATCTGTCCGTCGTCGATTCGGATGGTGGCAGGCGGCCGGTTCAGGCCTTCACGGCGCGCTTGCGCTTCGGCTTGGGCGGCACGGGGTCGGGGGTACGGGCAGCCTCCTCGGCCTCCTTCGCGAGGCGCAATGCGCGCAGCCGAACCGTGCGCTCGTCGACCGCCTTGATCTGCGCAACGTGGTCCGCCATCGCCTGGGCGCCATCACGCGCGAGGCGCTCAGCCCGTTCGGCACGATCCTCGGTGCGGATCTTCGCGGTCGGGTCCTCGGTGGTCATCGGTGGACTTTCGTACTCGGTCCGCGCTCGGCCATGGGCAAGGCGCGGGACGCATCGAAGCCCGCTCTCCGATGGGGATGGGGCCGCGTCAGGAAGGTGTGGCGCCCATCGATCGAGTGGATGCCGGAGACAGGCTGGCGTAGCACATCGCACCGGGCCAAGGCCAATCGTGCGGCGCGGGCCTCCGGACCAAAAGCCTGCCTGGCGAGAGGGTCGGCGGCCTCAGATCAGGAGCAGGCCGGCCAGGGCGAGGGCGAGCGCAGGAGGCATCACGAAGAGGCCGAGCCTGAGGAAGCGGAGCGCGCCGACATCTTCGCCCTCGCGACGAATCGCGACGAGCCAGAGGATCGTCGCCAGCGAGCCGGTGACGGAGAGATTGGGCCCGAGATCGACGCCGATCAGGATGGCCCCGGCGATCTTTTCAGACACGTCGGCACTCTGCACCGCGGCACCCGCCAGAAGCCCCGCCGGCAGGTTGTTGACGAGGTTGCACAGCACTGCAACCAGAGCGCCGCCGGCCCAGGCCGTCGCCTCGGGCGCATCGTGAGCGGAGGCCTTGAGCCCATCGGCGATCAGTCGAAGGATGCCCGTGGCCTTAAGCGCCTCCACCAGCACGAACAGCCCGGCCACGAGCGGCAGGACGCTCCACGACACGTCCTTGACGACGTCGAGCAGCCCACCGCGCCGGATCGCGAGGACGAGGAGCGTCGCGGCGACGCCCGACACGAAGGTCGGCAGGCCGAGTTCGAGCCCGTAGGCGGATGTGGCAAGCAGCACGATCGCCGTAGCGACGATGCCGAGGCCGGCGACTTTGCCCGTCGCCGACAATGTGACCGCCTCGACATCGGTGGCGACCTCGACCCGCCTCAGCGCCGCGTTCTGGCTGATGCGCAGCATCGCGTAGGTCGCGAGGATCGCCAGCGCCGAAGGCAGCGCGAAACGCGCGAGCCAGTGCAACAGCGGCGGCATGTGTGCGGCGTAGACGACGAGGTTCGCCGGGTTCGAGATGGGCAGCACGAAGCTCGCCGCGTTGGCGATGAAGGCGCAGACGAACAGGTAGGGCAGCGGCTCGGCCCGTGCGGCCTTCGCTGCAGCATAGACGGCCGGCGTCAGCACCACAGCGCAGGCATCGTTCGACAGGAACACCGTCACGAGCGTGCCGACGACGTAGACGAGGAGAAACAGCCGCGTCGCCGAGCCTCGGGCCTGGCGCACGGCGATGCCGGCGAGCCAGTCGAACAATCTCTCCTTCCGCGCGATCTCAGAGAGCAGCATCATGCCGATGAGGAACAGGTAGACGTCGGTGCCCTTGAGGACGCCGTCGAGCGCTGCCTGCCAGGGCAACAGCCCCAGCACGATGAGCAGCACCGCACCCGCCACGGCCCAGACCGCCTCCGGCCAGGAAAACGGGCGCAGGATCACGCCAAGCGTCGCGAGCCCGGCGATCGCCCATGTGGCGAGAGTGAGAGTCGGCGTGAGCGCGCCCATCGATCGAACGTCTTTTTCCGAGAAGCAGGCGGCCGCGGCGAGGCTGGGTGGCCCGCTGCGCCGATTTCTCACCGCCCTATCGAAGTCAGGCGGGAACCGGAATGGTGCCGGTGGACGAGGGCGGCGTCTGACTGCCCGACGGCGCATATCCGCGGGTTTCGGGCATCAGCGTAAGATACGCCACGAAGCCGGCGACCGCGATCGCAGCGAGCACCAGGAAAGCCATCGAGAAGCCCGAACCGACGATGATCACCCCGGCGAGCGTTGCGCTGAAGGAGGCGCCCAGGCCCTGCGCGGTGGCGACCGCCCCCTGGGCCACGTTGAACCGGCCGGTGCCACGGGTCAGGTCGGCCACGACCAGCGGGAACAGTGCGCCGTAGATGCCCGCGCCGATCCCATCGAGGCACTGCACGGCCACCAGCCAAAACGGGTTGTCGGAGAAGACGTAGAGCACGCCACGGATCGCCAGGAAGCCGAAAGCGGCGAGGAAGATCGGCTTGCGGCCGATTGCATCGGCCTTGGCCCCGACAAACACGGCGACCGGCACCATCACGAGCTGAGCGGCCACGATGCAGACCGCGATGAGCGAGGTGGCGTGATCCTTTCCCGAGATCTTGGTGAGGAGCTGGCCGACCGAGGGCAGCATCGCCGCATTGGCCAGATGGAAGGTCGCGCAAAGTCCGGCAAACAGCATCAGGTGCCGGCTCTGCAGCAGAGCCGCGAGGCCCGAAGGCCGGTTCACACCCTCGGTCTGGTCCTTGGCGTGGTCCATGCCGCGGGCAACATCGTCGTCGATCTCCTCGGCCGGAATCATCAGCGTCGCGGCGATGGAGGCGGCGGCCAGAACCGCCATCAGCCAGAACACGACGATCGGACCGAAAAAGTATGCGCTGCCGCCGGCGATCATCGCCGAGGCGGCATTGCCCGCATGGTTGAAGCCCTCGTTGCGACCGACGCGCGTCGAGAACATGTTCGGCCCGACCACGCCGAGTGTGATCGCAGCAATGGCCGGCGGGAAGATCGCCCCGGCCATGCCAGCGAGCGATTGCGTCGCGGCGACGAGGTAGAAATTCGAGACGAAGGGCAGCGCCAGACAGCTCAAAGTGACGGCGACGGCGGCGGCAATGACCACGGCGCGCTTGCCGGTGCTCCGGTCGATCAGCGCCCCGGCCGGCGTCTGCGCGATCAGCCCGGCGATACCCGCGATGGTCATGACCAAGCCGATCGTCGCCTCGTTCCAACCCTGATCCGGCCCACGCACTGCAAGCAGGTAGATCGCGAGATACGGCCCGAGCCCGTCGCGCACGTCCGCGAGGAAGAAGTTCATCGCGTCGAGCCCACGCAGCGAGCGCGTCGACGGCCGACGCGTCGCCGCATCGCTCCCAGGCGTCATGGAGGATCTCCGGCGGGAGGGGAAACGCTTCGGCTTCCGCAGGCACGGCGACCGAACCAAGCCTGCAATGCACAGGCGTGGGCTCGGTTCCAAACACGGACGGCGCGTACCGCTTATTCCGTACTCGCTGCTCGAGGCATGCCCAGAACTCCCGCAAGCGTGTCTTGACGCGAAGCCAGACCGCTGAGAACCATCGCCTGTACACAAGGGTTTAGCCGGCCGAAGGCCGCGGCGAGGAGACCGGGATGGGGTTCTTTCAAGATGCGCTCGTCCGCATCAACCGCGCCGTCATGTCCTATGCAGGCGACGCGGTGTTCATGCAGGCGGCCGTCGCCGCGGCCGCCAACGTCATCGTCGCCGACGGCGAGACCGACGAAGAGGAGATCGAGGCCGCGCTCGTCAGCATGCGCGCCAACCCGATCCTTGCCAAATCCTACGACACGCTCGCCCTGGAAAAAGAGCTCTACGAGGCCCTGGCACGCGCCGAACTCCGTGCCGGCCGACTCGAAAACATGACGCTCGTCGCCGCCGTCGCCGACCGGCCGCTGGAGCACCGCCAGCACGTCTTCCTCATCGCCGCCGACGTGGCGGATAAGGGCGGCATCACTGCCACCGAGCACAGGGTGCTCGACGCGCTGGCCGAGGCGCTCGACGTCGACAAAGTGGCGCTGCTCGGCTGAGCGGCCGCTCAGGCCGCCTTCTTCTGGTAGTCCTTCACGTCGGTGAAGCGCACCTTGTCCCAGCGCTCTTCCTCGTAGCGTAGCGAGAAGGCCGTAGTCGCCATGAAGACCGGCGCGCCATCGAGGTCGCTCGCCATCGACGAGCCGTGGGCATCGATGAACTTGTCGAGCTCGACCTCCGAATCCGCCTCGATCCAGCGGCAGACGGAGAAGCGGCTCATCTCGTAGTCGATCGGCAGCCCGTATTCCGCCTGCAGCCGCTCCTTCAGCACATCGAGCTGTAGCGCGCCGACCACGCCGACGATGGCCTGAGAGCCGTCCTGTGGGATGAAGACCTGGACGACGCCCTCCTCGCCCATCTGCTGGAGGGCCTCCTTAAGCTTCTTGGCCTTCATCGCATCGGTGAGCTTGATCCGGCGCATAATCTCGGGCGCAAAGCTCGGCACCCCGCGAAAGATCAGTTCCTCGCCCTCAGTAAGCGTATCGCCGATGCGCAGCGTCCCGTGGTTGGGGATGCCAACTACGTCGCCGGCATGAGCCTCGTCGGCAATGGCGCGATCCTGGGCGAAGAAGAATTGCGGCGCCGTCAGCGGGATCGGCTTGCCGGTGCGCACCAGCTTCGCCTTCATGCCGCGACGGAGCTGGCCCGAGCAGACACGCATGAAGGCGATGCGGTCGCGGTGGTTCGGGTCCATATTCGCCTGAATCTTGAAGACGAAGCCCGTCATCTTGGGCTCGGTCGGCTCGATGCGGCGCTTGTCGGCATCCTGCCCGCGCGGCGGCGGCGCGACGCGGGCGAGCCCATCGATCAGGTCGCGCACACCGAAATTGCGGAGTGCCGATCCGAAGAAGACCGGCGTGAGATGGCCCTCGCGGAAGGCCGTGAGGTCGAACCGCTTGAGTCCGCCCTCGGCGAGCTCCGCCTCCTCGCGCCAGGTCGCGGCCTCGCCCTCCTCCTTCAGCAGCTCGTCGAACAGCGGATCGTCGATGCCGGAAACCGCCACGGTGCCAGCATCGTCTGCAGCATCGAGCCGGCGCACGCGGTTGTTGCCGAGATCGTAGGTGCCGGCGAAGGAGCGCCCGCGCCCAATCGGCCAGGTCACCGGCGCAACGTCGAGCGCCAGGGTCTTCTCGATCTCGTCGAGCAACTCGAACGGGTCGCGCGCCTCGCGATCGAGCTTGTTCACGAAGGTAACGATCGGGATATCGCGCAGCCGGCAGACCTCGAACAGCTTGCGGGTGCGCGCCTCGATTCCCTTGGCCGCGTCGATCACCATCACAGCCGAGTCGACGGCGGTGAGCGTCCGATAGGTATCCTCCGAGAAGTCCTCGTGGCCCGGCGTGTCGAGCAGGTTGAAGACGCAGTCGCCGTACTCGAAGGTCATCACCGAGGTGACGACCGAGATGCCGCGCTCCTTCTCGATGCCCATCCAGTCCGAGCGGGTGGAGACGCGGTTGCGCTTGGCCTTGACCTCGCCAGCGAGCTGAATCGCACCGCCGAACAGCAGCAGCTTCTCGGTGAGCGTGGTCTTGCCCGCATCCGGGTGCGAGATGATCGCGAAGGTGCGCCGCCGCGCGACGGGGTCGGCGTCTTTCGCGGCTGCGGGTTTGGGATCGGTCTGCATCAACATGGCGGGCACCGGCCGCCTGTGGGGCGGCCGCTCGTACGAGGTCCTTCGGGTAGAGTGCGCTCTCTACGCGTTCCGGTTCGCGCGCGCAAAGACCGCGAGGGGCTCAGCCCCGCCCGACATACGGCATCGTCGTCGCCATCACGGTCATGAACAGCACGTTGGCCTCGAGCGGCAGCCCGGCCATGTAAACGACCGCATTAGCTGCATGGCGAGCATCCATGACGGGCTCAGGCTTCATCGAGCCGTCTGCCTGCCGGGCGCCGTCCTTGAAGGTGAGCGTCATGTCCGTCTCGGCGTTGCCGATGTCGATCTGGCCGCAGGCGATGTCGAAGGGGCGTCCGTCGAGGGAGGTGGCGCGGGTGAGCCCGGTGATGGCATGCTTCGTCGCCGTGTAGGGCGCCGAGTTCGGCCGTGGGGTACTGGCCGAGACCGAGCCGTTGTTGATGATGCGCCCGCCCCTCGGCGATTGCGCCCTCATCTGCCGGAATGCCGCACGCGTGCAGTAGAAGGCGCCCGTCAGGTTGGTGTTGACGGAGCTGAGCCAGTCCGCGTCGGTGATCTCGTCCACCGGCACGGCCGGCGTGAAGATGCCGGCATTGTTGAACAACAGATCAAGCCGGCCGTACCGCTCGACAACCTCGGCCACGAGCTTGTCGACGGCCGCGGCCTCGCCGACATCGGCCGGAACGCAGAAGGCCTCGCCACCGGCTTCCCCGATCGCACGCGCGACCGCCTCCAGCGGCTCCAGCCTCCGCCCGGTCAGTGCCAGCCGCCAGCCGGCGGCCGCTAGGGCCAGCGCCACAGCACGCCCGACACCGGAGCCCGCTCCCGTTACGATTCCGATGCCACCCATGCCCTGCCTCTCGAAACTCACAGACGTGCGGTTTCGCGCCGGGCGTACCCAGTTGCAAGCATCACGGACGCCGTCTAGACACGCCCAGCCTAGCGCGATGGGGCGTCGCCAAGTGGTAAGGCATCGGTTTTTGGTACCGACATTCCCAGGTTCGAATCCTGGCGCCCCAGCCATTTCCCACTAGGGAAACAGGCATTTAGGCTCAGCGACATATCGGACACACCGGAACAAACGGTGGATGTCTGACGCACGAATGCCGGCACAGCCGACATGATCCGCCGCTGCGAGGCTGCCGGCGTGCCGGCGGTGAGGGTGAAGGCATGATCGGCCGCACCTACCTCGAACGCGGCAAGCCGGTCGTCATGCTGATCCGCTGGGCCGGCAAGGGTCCGAGGAACGTCCTGATCAAGCGGGAAAGCGGTGAACGTGTCGTGCGGCCGTTTAGAGGATTGCGTAAGCTTCCCCCCGACACAGGAGCGCATCATGGCCGAGACGAGCGAGACGACACTGAAGTGGATCTCGGAAGGCGATGCTCTCCCGAAGGTGGGACAGGTCGTATTGGTCGCTACGCCTCGCTCAGTAGGCGAGTTTTGGAATGTCGCTACTGCGAGGCTGCTCATCCGCTTTGAGGAAGTCGCAGCCGTCCCGGTGAAGGCCGGCTCGGCATGGCCGTCAGATTACTGGTGGGGATATGGCCGCCAAGGTCAGGAGGTGGGCCTGATCACCGGTAACGGCTTCTGGGCCGCGCTGGAGGCGATCCCCTTGCCGCCGGGCGCCGAGCATCAGCACATGAATGGCTATCACGCGGTCGCGCAGATCGGTGATGTGTTTATTCCGCAGAAGCGCTGACGCTCTCCCCTCCCTGCCTGATCCCGCATAAAGCCTGCGGCATGGCCGATCGGACCACCGTTAAGCGTCCGTCAGGTCAGCCGTGCTATTGTGCCTGATGCGCTTTTTCACTCTCGCCCTCGCCGTCACGCTTTTTGCTGCGCCAGCGCAAGCAGGCCCGATCTCTGACGCCATCTTCGGCCGACCTTTTGCCGAGGGTGCCGTGACGAGCGGTGCGTTTGGGTTTTCAGGCTCCGACTACTACGGCAATGAGAGCGCTAAAGGACCGCGCCGGTTTGCCCGGCCACAGAGGCATGCAGCTGTCGCAGTCCGTCGCAAGCACATGCCAAAAGCGCACCCGTCGGCATATCTTCCGCCCGTTGCGGCGCACCCTTACCGACCCTAACCGATGATGGCGGAGCGCCCGACCCCTCTGCGCACGATAATCTTCGTCGCGATCGCCAGCCTGATCGTCGGCGCGAGCGTGCTGCCGATGGTCTGGGCGACGTCGAAGGCACTCGGGCTGTGGTAGACGCCGCCACGCGAGCCAATGGCAAGAACGCGCGTCTTGGTGTTTAAATGCCTCCGACAGAGGAGCGCATCATGGCTGAGACGGCACTTCTGCCCTGGACGCAACGCGTCGCCAACGTGCGCAAGACGCTCGGCCGTGAACCGACGTTGGCCGAGATGCTGCGGCTCTGCGCGATGCACCAAATGCCTGAACCAGAAGTGCAGGCCCAGGCCGCGAGTTGGGCTCGGGCAGGGGAACGATCGAAACGGTGACCGATCCCTTCGACCCAGAGAACTCGCCGGCCGCCGAGTTCGAACGCTACCTGAGCAAGATCGAGCCTGCCGAACGCTACACCCGCCCGACCCACACGCGACCGTTTCATCCGTACCGGGATGGGCCGGCATGGGGATTGGCGATCGTGGTGGCGGGACTCGGCGCGTACTGGCCGGCGGGCGTGTTCGGCT
>NZ_BJZV01000023.1 GCF_007992215.1 Methylobacterium gnaphalii
CCCTGTCGCGCGCCGTCGGCCAGCTCATCGGCGCTCGCGCGCCCGGTGGTGCGATCAGCCCCGCGCCTCCCGCGAACGACGCCTGAGCGTCTTCCCTCGCCCTCGAGGTCCTTCCCATGTCGAAATCGAAACGGGCCGCCCGCCTGGCGGCCGGCGCCGCTGTCGCGCGCGTCAATCACTTCCTGGCGCAGGGCTTTCCGGTCTCCTCGCCTGTCGGCAACTGGAAACTCAAATCCGCCATCCGCATGGCCGGCGACGAACTCGGCGTCGAGCGCGTCACCTTCCGTGGCCGGATCGGCACGCCGGACAAGCCCGGCTCGTATTTCCGGCGCTACGGCCTCAAGCCTGATTGGTCGATCGCGGCCGTGCGCGGCGAGCTGGGAACGGCGCCCGTGCTCCCTGGCTTCGTCATCAAGCGAACCACGCGCAAGACGGACGCGGCCGGCAAGGTGGCGGCCGAGTATGTCACGCAGACCCGCGCGCCCGGCGAGGCCTTCGCGCCCCTGCCCGGCCAGCGCATTAAGGGCGAGTCCGCGCTCCTCGACGGCGACGGCCGCACGATCGCGAAATGGGTCAAGACTGATCGCGAGCCCCTGTCCCCGGCCGAGATGGTCGAGGCGATCCGGTCGGCTTTCGAGGCCTTCGCGTCCCGCGCCCTTGTGCTGCCGCCGCCGGCCGCCGTCGATGACGCGACGGCCACGATCTATCCCCTCGCCGATCTGCACCTCGGCCTGCTCACCTGGCGCCGGGAGACCGGCGTCAATTGGGATCTCTCGATTGCGCAGGAGGTCATCCGCGAGAGCGTCGGCCGCCTCGTCGCCTCGGCGCCGCCCTCACGGCAGGCCGTCGTGCTTGGCCTCGGTGACCTCCTGCACGCGGACGGTTACGATAACGCGACGCCGAAATCTAAGAACGTCCTCGACGTCGACGGCCGCTATCCCAAGATCCTCCGGGCGGCCACGCTCCTGATGATCGAGGCCGTCGAGGCGGCACTCGCCCGGCACGAGCGCGTGCTCGTGCGTATCCTGCGCGGCAACCACGATCGCGAGAGCGCTATTGCGGTAAGCCTGGCGCTCTCCCTGCACTATCGGGATCATCCGCGCGTCACCGTCGACGATGATCCGGGGTATTTCTGGTGGTGGCGATTTGGGCGCAACCTCCTCGGCGGCACGCATGGCGACGCCGCCAAGATGGCGGATCTCCCCATGCTCATGGCCGCCCGCAATCCTGAGGCGTGGGGGCTCACGCGGTTCCGCGCGATCTTCACCGGGCACATTCACACCAAGACGGCCGTCGAGGTCGGCGGCGTCACCGTCGAGAGCCTGCGCACGCCAATCCCGCCGGATGCTTGGCACCATGAGAACGGCTATGGCGCCGGCCGCGCACTGACGGCCGTCACCTATCACGCCGAGCGCGGCGAAATCTCCCGCAACACCGTCAACATCCTGCCTCCGGAGAACGCCGCATGATTATTGCCCTCACTGGCGCTGCCGGGGCCGGCAAGTCGACGGCGGCCGAGATCCTCGCCGATCGACACGGCTTCGCCCGCGTGCGCTTCGCCGGGCCGCTTAAGGCCATGGTTCGTGCCTTCCTGGCGCAAGCGGGCGTCGAGGCCTCTGAAATCGAGCGTATGATCGAGGGCGACCGCAAGGAAGCCCCTGCGCCCGAGTTCCTCGGCGCCTCCCCGCGTAAGGTTATGCAGACCCTCGGCACCGAATGGGGCCGCGACCTGATCGCCCCTGGCCTATGGGTCGAGGGCTGGAAGGCCGGTGCCCGCGCGGCCCTGGCGCGCGGCGCCCCTGGCGTCGTCGTCGAGGATTGTCGGTTTCCGAACGAAGCGGAGGCCGTGCAGGCCCTCGGCGGCCTCATCGTGAGGATCGACCGCCCCGGCGCCGTGATCCCGCTCTCGGGGCACGGATCGGAAAAGGTCGATCTCCCGCGTAATGCGACAATCCTCAACGACGGATCGCGCGACGAGCTTGGCTGCGCCCTTGATCGGGTGCTCGCCGATCTCCTCCGAGCGGCCGCCTAGACGCGGCACCAAGGCCCGGCTGCGCTTTCCCGCGCGGCCGGGCCTTTTTGCGTTTCTAGGCGGCGCGCTTGGCGTGGAGCGTCGGAATGGTGTCGAGATCGGCGCCGATATGCTGAGCCGCGCGCCATAGGCTATGCGCGGCCTGCATCCTCATCCAAACCTGCGCGCCGTTCCCGCAAAGTTTGCCGAGGCGGATGGCCATCTCTGGCGAGATATCCGACTCCGCAGCGAGAACGCGATGCACCTGCTGCCGCGACACCTTGAGGTGCTCGGCCAGCGCCTTGATCGTGATGGCTAGAGCCGGCAGCACGTCCTCTCTGAGGATGGTGCCGGGGTGAGTGGGTGCCCGGTTCGGGCGCTCGGCCGCGAATTCCTGAGCCAAAGCAATCTCTCCTGTCTGTGTGCGGGCGACAGCCGAGGCCGTCGCCCGTTCGGTTAGTGGTACTGCTCGAGGTCAACGCGCGCGGCGTTCTCCCCCTCGAACTCGAACGTGATGCACCACGGCCCGTTCACGTGAACGGTGTACCGTGTCGGGTTGAACCCGTTGAGTGCGTGGAAGTCGAAGCCGGGGAAGTTCATCCCTCCGGGTGCTGATGCGGCGTCGAGCGCATCGAGAATGCGAAGGCAGCGATTGTGTAAGGCAGGCGCAACCTTGGGCGAGGAACCCGAAGCGAAAAGCTTCGCGAGCCCCTTGTGGCGAAAACTCACTATCATACTCTGAAAACAGCCTTTTTTCCTCTAAGCTTGAAAACAATTGCGGGAACGTGTCAAACGACACGCTACACATATGCGCGCTTTCGCGTGGTGTGTCAACTACAATGTTACACCAAGGCCCGGTTGCGCTCTCACGCGCGGCCGGGCCTTTTTGCGTTTCAGGGGATCGGCTGAATGTAGGGATCGATGAACCGCTGAAATTCCCCGAACGTGGCGTGCCCTTCGATGACGGCGACCATGCGCTTGGCTGTGTCCGCTATGTCCGGCACGGTGAGACGGTAGCCGTTGAGCTTTAGGAAGACGTCTGCGGCAACGAAGCCTGTGCGCTTGTTGCCCTGCTGGAAGGCGTGGCTTCGAGCAATAGCGAACATCAGAAGCACGGCCAGATCGCCGACGTCGTCGATCTCGTCATAGGCGAAGCACATGCGCGGACGGTTCACGGCGCTGTCGAGCTTGCCCCAATCAAGCACGCCATGTGGCTCGGGAGTACCGTCGAGCAGCTCTCGATTGACGGCGATAACCGTGTTGGCGTCGAGCCACGTAGGCTCAACGGGCAAGATAGGCCAGGACGGTCGGATAGCGTTCGATCGTCTCGCGTGTGGCTTGCGCGACGTCGACCTCGGGATTGGGCATAGCAATGCGAGGCGCGCGCGCTGCGCGCACCTTCGCCTTCGGCTCGGCGTCCGTGCTCGTCGGCGGCGTGGTGACAGTGTGCCACGTGGCAAGGCCGACGCGATGTGTGCGCTTAGCCAAGGGGATGGCTCCAATGGTGTGCAGCCGTAAGGTGAGGTCGCCCCTGCTCCTTGTCAATCTGAGGCCCGGTTGCGCTCTCAGGCGCGGCCGGGCCTTTTTGCGTTTTCAGGCCAGCATAGATCAGGCCGAATATTCGACTCTCCGAACGTCCGAACCTCATGAGGTCTGAATCTCCGAAGTGTGACTCTCTTGCGGCGCGTCAAAATACGCATGAACTTTTTCGCTGGACGACTCAAAATTCAATTTGCGCGTTTGTTACGTCGTGTTACGAAACCGTTAACCGGGTCGGATACTCGGTGAGGCTAGAAGCTAAACAAAGGCGAGGACAACGCGAGATCGCGAGATCAGACGTAGCAGGTGGCGCGTGATAAACGTTGCCTGCGATCTCTAATTTCTAAGCTGAGAGCCTGTCACTCCCGCTAGTAAGAGCTAGCGTTACATGGGAACGACGACAGTGCGTGTCTTGGAATTGTCTCAGGCTCGGGCGGCTTTGTGTGTGCAGCGGGAGGCGACTCGCCTCCTCAACCTTATTATGCAGGGGCTTGACGTTCGGCCTCTCCCTGACGGAACCGTGCGGTTCACGTTCGACGGGCAGCCAGAAATGATTGACCAACTCGCCATGTTCGGCGCGTTGTTCGAGGACTTCGAGGACGATGAGTGCGAGGACGACGGCGAGGCTGAGGACGATGCGCGCCGCGATGAGCGGGTCGCGGCCGATGCCTCGATCGATCGGTGCGAGCTGCGTGAGATCCGCTCTGTCGCAACCGTGGCTCTGCTTGGCCTCAAGGCGGGCGTCTTGCCCGAGCCGGCGCCGCTGCCCGTCACCTTCACCGAGGGTGCCCTAGAGGCGGCCTAGCCGTGAGAACAAGGGGCGCGGGTGATAAGTCCGCGACCCCTTGCCGGCCGGCGAGCGACAGTGCGTGAACGCCCGCCTCCTACCTCGCGTGTAAGAGCACGACGAGGGTCCCCCCAACTCGCACGGATTCGCGAATTGTTGGGCGACCCTAAAGTACGTATGCGAAACTGCGAAGCTCAGAAGCTCCGAACCTCATGAGGTCCGGAGTCGCAGCGGCTACCGTCGTTTGCGACCGCCGCTCGCCCGGTTGGCCGTCTGTGGCTGCAGGGGCGGAAGGCCCTCAGAGGCCAGCCAGTAATTGATCGCGAGGTGGTGGAGCTGTTGCCCCGACAGCTTTTTCTGGATGCAGAGCATCTTGAGCATATCCCGATCGCTCTCCTTCACGAGATAGCTCACGGGCACGCCCTCCTCGTCGGGCGGCTCCGGCGGCGGTGGGGGCGGAGGTGCGGGCGGCTGCGTGCCGCCATTGCCCTGGCTCGGATCGAACTCGGACAGTGACCGGGGCTTGCGGCGTGGCGGGTTAGCCATTCATCGTCTCCAACGCCCATTGCCAGACTTGCCGCAGCTCGTGTTCTGCGGCGCGTGCGCCTGCGCCTTGCATTTCCATCACGCTCAATCCGTCTATCGGGGCGTCGAGATAGGCGGCGCGGTCGGAGAGGTGGTGCGGGCAAACGGAAACGGGGAAGCGCGACAGGGCGGCGCGCGCATCGGTGGCGCGTCGGTCATTCTTCGCGGCGTTCACGACGATCAAGGCCTTGCGGTCGAGCCGCCGGATAATGTCGAGCGTGAGCGCGATGGCCTCGATATCGACGATGGCCGCCTTGACCGGCACGATGACGAAGTCGGCGGCCTGGACGGCCTCGGCCTCGGCGGCGCCAACCGCCGGCCGCGTGTCGAGAAAGAGGAAGCCCGGCTGCGGTTTCAGCTTCGTGACGGCCGCCTTGAGCGGCGTTTGCCCGATATCGATCAGCTCCGGATAGGCGGGCGGCGGTTCGAGATCCTGGCGACGGTTCCACCATTTCGAGGCGGTGCATTGAGGTGCATCGCGATCGATGATCATCGCCGGCTCTTTCTCGCCGGCTAGTGCGGCCAGGTTGATCGACAGCGTCGACTTCCCCACGCCACCTTTTTGAGAAACTAGGGCTATCACCCGCACGGCATGACCTTCGAACGTTATGCGTCCCGAGGGACAGAGACTCAGAGACTCATGACCTCATGAGGTACGTAGCCGGAAACCGTAGCTGATTCGTATAGGCAGGACGCACCCGGCTTTTTGGGTCTTCGCCGCGCTTCCTAGTCCCTTGAGCGAAAAATTTGTTTTCTCCGCCCCGTTGACTAAAATGTATGTTACATTGATTCTGGGCGTCAAGAGGGAAATCAACGTGACATTGACCGATTGCTCTGCAGCCACGGTACGGCTACCCGCCCGGATCGTGGACAATTCTCCCTGGCAACTAAGAGCAAAGCGAGCGGGCCTCAGCCAAAAAGAATTGGCTGGGTTGCTGGGTGTCGCCGAAAACACCGTGTCCCTGCAATTGCGAGGAAGGTGGAAATCCGGCGTGCCGTTGTATGTCCAAGCTCTGATTATTTCTTGGGAAATGCTGGCTCAGGATCAGCGGGATCGTTTACGCGAGGAAATGAGAAAGATCAGACAAGACCTCGGCGCGGTCGAGTAGAACATGCAAAGAAAGCGTCTTTCCGAGCGCGCCTATGTGTATGCAATTCGCCGCCGCGATGGCGCGATAAAGCTTGGTCACTCCTCGGATCTTGCAAACCGCATGGCAGTTCTTGAATCGGGCGGCTTGAGGGATCTTGAAGTCTTAACGTGGCTGGAGCGGCCTAGGGCCGATGCCGTTGCGATCGAAAAGCTTTGCCATTGGATAGGGCGGGAACGTCGAGTCGATGGCGAGTGGTTTCGGATAAGTAGAAAGGAAGCGGCGGCAATAATTGCGGCGGCCGAGCAACGCTTTGATGACGGGGAGCGTGCTCCTAGTTTGGCTGAAATATCACCAAGCAAAAGAATTACAATAGGTCTATCGCTTGATCAGACAATGATTGACCGGCTAACCGAATGGCGAGCGCGGCAAGATATTATTCCGAATACTTCAGAAGCTATCAGGTCTCTTCTAGCCTGGGCGCTTGACGCCGCCGATGTAGCTTTGAGGCCCATTCATTTGACGCCTGAACCAAAGTTGGGCGACATGAACCGTTCACCCGACTCGGCCAGCCGAGTCGCAACCGAGGGCAACCTGCCGCGACAGTGACCTAGACAAAAGCAAAGGCCCCGCGTCGCCAAACGCAGGGCCTTCGGGCCGACCAGAGATCGACGGGACACCATTTGCAGTCCCGACATTCTCACAGATCCCGCCAGGGATCAAGCAGGAACGCCAATTCCTGCAATGGCCTTGCTTTGCCTGAATGCCCTCGCGGGTTCTCTCCCGTGAGAGCCCTGCCGCGCGCCTCAGCAAGGCGTGTGACCGATGCTCTATGACCAATTCCGCGCGCAGATCGCGGGGGCCGCTCCGGATAGACTGTCGGAGGTTTCTAAGGCGTTGTGGCAAGCCTTCGCCGCCGGCGTGATCGGGGAGGCGGGCGCGACCGAGCTGGCCGCCGAGATCGAGGCCCGCGTGCTCCTCGGCCGATCGGCACCCACGCCGCGCAAGCCGGCCCGCGTCGGCTCCCGGCCGCGCTCATCGGACAGCATGGAACGCCGTCGCCGTTGGGCTGCCTCGGGCTACATGCCCCCGCCGATCGCCGCCCGCTTCACCCTGGCGGAGGCCGCCGCCCTAGCCGTTGTGGCGGCCGAGATCAACAAGCGCGGGGATTGCCGCCTCTCGATCGAGCACGTTGCGGCGCTCGCCGGCGTAGCCCGCAGCTCAGTCAAGCGTGCCCTTCGCGAAGCACGCGCGCTCGGCCTCGTGACGATCGAGGAGCGGCGCCTCTCACGCTACCGCTCGGAAACGAACGTCGTGCGGATCATCGATCGCGCCTGGCTGTCCTGGCTCGCCCTGCGCACTTGTCGAGGGGGAGGGGTTCAAACCGGGACCGGCACGAATACAAGAGATTCATCTTGCTCGAGAAAAGGCAGGCGGAACCCGCTCAAGGCTACCAAGGGGGAAAATCGTTACGAGGTCGCGGGCCGCAAAAGACGTCGGGGATGACAGCCGCGCCAATGTCGAAACAGACTCGTCGCCGCTCACCGCTCCTGCCAATCTCTGCAGATGCTCAAGCTTGCCGTTGTGATTCCGCTCTGTCTTCTCGCCCTGCCGGCCCGCGCCGCTTTCATTGAGGGCAAACTGGCCTTCGCTTGCGAAGATCTCAAAGTTCAACGTCGGCTGGACGATATGGTCGACGACAAGGAGGCGCAAACAAAGCTCATACAGCGCGGCCTCGATACGGGGCAGTGCTCCGTCTTGCCCGAGGGTCTGAAGGTGCGGATCGAAGAAAACTCCTGGCCCTACGCCTGTGTGAGAAAGATCGGCTCGATCGACGCCTGTGTTTGGGTTCGCCAGCGCAACGTAAATGTGCGTGAGCAGCCCTAGGCCACTGGATAGGCGCCGAGGAACAGGTCGCCGAGTGCGTAGCGCCGGAGATAGGTAAGCCGCCGACGACGGAGGTGCTCGGGCCTGTCGTGCTCGAGGTGGCAGCGCTGGCACCACGCGGCCAAGTCACTGCGGGAATTGCGGCTCGTGTCGTGCCGCTTGTGCGCCGTTGCCAGGACGATGCGCGTCACCTTCACGGCCTCGCACCGGATCGCCGCACCTGGCGCCGCCGGCCGCCCCCGCCCGTCCCGCCAGATCCCTCCGGCCAAGTCGAACCATCGGCCGTCACCAAGGCGCACGATCGACGCGCCGTGCGGGGCGCCGCATTGCTGGCACTGGCCGCCGGCGACCTCGAACCGGATCACCTCGGACAGCTCGGCCCAATCGATCGGGTAGAAGTGACGGTGCTCGGGCCGGATCGGCACGGTCTGACCTCAGACGGTTCGGGAATCCGAACCTCATAGACTCCGAATGACCGGTGATCCGCAAGAGCGGCAGAGCTTTCAATCGGGCGCGCGCTTGACGTCCCTATTCCAGCGTCCATAAATCGTCTCAGTTCACTTTCTGGACGTTCGCTTTTCTGGACGCACTTTCTGGACGGCCTCAACAAGCTGAGCTAGGATTCCCTCTGCGTCGTCCGTAAAACGGTCGATTTCTGGACGGGGAGGGGAGCTTGGCAAAGCATCGGAGGCCGGCGCCAAGCCAGCTCGATCTTTTTCGGGCCGGCACTGTGGCGGCAGTTGTGCAGCTCGTGCGGATCAATCCGGCAGAGTTCGAGCATGACACCTTCATCCGCGTCCCCCGCGAACGCCAGTTCCACCATTGGGTGATGAACCGTCTCGACGCAGAGGGCTTCCGGATCATCCGCCACACTTTCAAGCCGTGTGAGGTTGCCGAGCCCTTCGATCGTGAGGAGCTGACTGACGGGGTGATCTGCTATCGTCAGTGGCCGGCGCCGGCCGAGCCGTGAGCGCGCTCCTCGGCTATGCCCGCGTGTCCAAGGAAGAGCAAAACCCTGGCGCGCAAAGGCTCCGCCTCGAGGAGGCCGGCGCGGTTCGCGTGTTCGAGGACCGTATCTCCGGCCTCCGTTCGGATCGTCCGCAGCTTACCGCCATGCTCGACTATGCTCGGCCGGGCGATACGATCCTCGTCGTGCGCCTCGAGCGCCTCGGCCGATCTCTGCGCGATCTGATTGACCTTGTGGAAGGCTTCGGGAGGCGCGGCCTTGGGTTTCGCTGCCTCGAGCAGCCCGTCGACACCACGACACCGGGCGGCAAGCTGATGTTCCAGATTTGTGGAGCCTTCGCAGAGTTCGACCGCAACATGATTGCGGCTCGCACGCGTGACGCGATTGCCTTTGCGCGGGCCGAAGGTAAGCGCCTGGGCCGGCCGCCGCGCGACGCAGGGAAGCTCAAGGCGGCCCTCACATTGGTCGACGCCGGCACGTCCCCCTCGGACGCAGCAAAGGCTGTCGGGCTCGGCCGCTCGACGCTCTACCAAGAGATTGCTCGACGTCGATTGTCCTAACATTCTAAGCCTCGAACGTTCGAACGTTCTGACCACCGAACCTTATAAGGTTCGAACCGTATTCGGCTGTTTCGTCCACACTCATCCACAGCCACCGATTTGACGGGAACATACGGTTTGTTCTTACTTTGTTCTCTCACGAGGAGAACGGAACATGGGACAGCCGGCACACAAACTCACCGAGGCAGAGACGATCGCCGACAGCTACCTCGCGCTCGCGCAGGGCAACCCGTCCGTCGCGCTTCGCCTCGTCGTGCGGGACGCCCTGCAGGACCTCGCGACCGTCGAAAAAGCGCTTGATCAGCGCAATCGCCTGATCTCGCGTGGCTTCCTGCGCGTCAATCTCGTGTCGGCTTAAAGCCGCGCGCCATCGTCTGCGTAACAGTGAGGGAATGCGTCATGGGTGATCAAGGCTGGCATCAGCGTTTGCGGGAACACGACCTCGAACTCGTCGACTTGGCGCGCCTTACAGGGCGGTCGCTGGTGAGCACGCGCGATCTTATCCGCAAGAGCGAGGAGCGACTCCCGGTCCCCGTATTCGCGACCGTGGCGGCGTGGGAGCTGATGAACCGTGAGCAGCGCGAGGAGTGGCTCGCGGCTGTCGATCGAGAGGCGGAATAGCGCCTTGTTTCAGCATCGCTTGCTTGCCGAATTTGGCATAACCCGACGCCAGCTCGAGGCTCTCCGCGCGCTCCGGACCAATCCGACCGGTCTCCGCCGCGAGGCCTATCCGCGCGTCATGCCGCCCCTTGTCGTGCGGGGATATGCCGAGGTGCGCCCATCCGTTGCCGAAGATCCGCACGAGCGGGTGCCGGCCTGGTTTCTGACGCCGGCCGGGCAACGGGTGCTTCGGGCGTTCGGAACCGGAGAACTGAACTGGGCGACTTAGCCGGGCGGCATGGCTGATCATCCCTATGTGCCGTGCCTGGCCTATTATCCGTGGGTGAGGGTGCGCGTCGCGTGCGACCTGTGCCCGAACCGGCATGGCGTGTACCGGCTGGCGCGCCTGGCGGCCCGGTTCGGCTCAGAGACGCCGATCGCCGACGTGCTCGCCGGCATCGCGGCCGACTGCCCCTATCCCCGGCCCGATCCTGGCCCCGGCGCCCGCAAGCTGCAGAAATACAGCCCCCGGTGCCACGCCTACTTCCCCGATATCGCGAACCCGTCGCCGAGACCGCCGGATTTGCCGGCGGCGATGATGCGCCCTCGGCTGATCCAAGGCGGGAAGGGTTAGGCCGAGCCTGGCGTGCTGATATAGACGATGGGCGCGGCTTCCGGTGGCGGCGTGAGGCACTCCGCGAACCGTAGTGCCGCGTCGATCCCGAGGATGCGCTCATAGCGTGCCGTCGTGGCGGCGCCCCAATGCTCGGCCCGATCGATGGCTGACTGCAGCTCGGCGCGCTCGCGGCGCAGCTCGTCGACGTGTAGCATCTCGTTCTGCATGGTTCGGCTCCTACCCTGTCCGCCTAGATCGGCGCCGGCCGCCAGTGTGTCGGCTCCCAAGAAAGCGGCTTCCCGTCTTCCCCTATCCACGCTTCCTCTCGCATGTTGGGGGCGTTCATATCTTCGTATGAGCCGCCAATGCCGGGCAGGTATCGAGCGAACGCTCGGCGGTCTCCGTTCTTGACTTCACAAGCTTCGCTTAAGCCCTCCGGCTCGCCGAGCGATGCTCGGGCCGGTACACGCTGGCTCAGCGTATGCCAGGGCACGGCATGTTCGCGGTAGCGCGCGACCGCATCAGCCTCACCGCACTGATCGGCTCCCATGTATCCCGTGAGCCATCCTGCGATATAGACCGGGTCGTCAGACCACGGGTGATCATCTTCGAAGCCCGCCTCGTAACCGCTCTGCCAGCGGTGATCGCTGCAAGTCACGCCGGGCGGGAGGGTCGAGCTGATCGTCATGTTGGTGCCTCACCCCACATTTTCACCCACGTTTTGCGCGGGCTGATCGGGTGCCGTCTCGCGGCTGTCTGCGCTCTGCGTGCCCTTCGGTGATGTGGGCGGCGTTGTGGGGCGCGGTTGCCCCACATTTCAGCCCTCGTTCGCCGGGCTGTTGTCTTGCGGCGGCTTGACCTCGCCGGAGTCCTTGGCAGATCCGCCGAGAAGCTCGGCGACGCGCTCGCCCGCTTTAAGGGCGTTAAGCGCGTCTTTCCAGCTCTTTAGCTCGGCGGTTATGGCCGGATGACGCTCGCCGGCTTCTATGTCAAATTTGTCTTGGTCGATCTTATCAACAATATAGCTCTCGATCCCCTTGAGGCCTTGGAGCATCTCAAAGAAGGCTCCAATAACCGCAAGCGTGCGTGCCATTTCACCACGATCGCCCGCCGCAATTGCTCGCTCTGCGGCGGCCATTGCTTGTTTTGTGGTGATTGTGTTGTCCGACATACTGATCCCCCTTCGGGCCTGGCGCTCTCACGCAAGCGGACCTGACGCGCTTTCCAGCGCTGCGGCGTCTGCGTTCATTCTGTCGATTGTATCTAGCACTAATGCTTGCGCTCTTGGCTCGATAGCGGAGAACGCGGCGCGCATCTGTTCGAGGTCGCGTGCCTTTAGGAATGCTTCGCAGGCGGTGAAATCAGGTATCTGGCGCCGCAAGAGGCGGAAGCGTGCAGGGTGTTTCAGGCGGCGATGTAGTTTCATGAATACCGACTGAACTCGGCTTCCGGAGCGAGCGAACTCCTCGCCTAAACTTGCGCAAGTCCTTCTTTCGATGAGTAAGGCCCGAAACAAGTATGCATAACCTTGATCAGTTATTGCCGATTGCGGTCTTGCCTTTGGCAAGTTTGCCCTGGCCTTGGCGGCGAGATCTGCGGCACGCGCGACCTTTCGGCGCTCGATATTCGCCCGCTCTGATGAGAGCGCGGCCAGCTTGGCGGCTTCGAGAGTTCGGGCCATGAACGTCTCGCCGCCGGATAAACAGGTGCTGCCCGGCGCGATAACGCCCGCAAGAAAGCGCATTGATGCTGGCGCGCTAGGACATTCCCAGACCAGCACTGATAGTTCCGAAGCTTGCATGATCTGCTCTGGTTTGAAGTTAGACGGATGCCGGTTCCCTATGTTCGACGGAGTGCCCCTCCGCCCTATCGAGCGGCGGCCCATGCCGCGCGCTCTCCCTCGGACGCCCTCGGATCGGCGTCCTCTTCAAGTTTTTCGGCGCCCGTCGTGTAGGGTCGGATCGCGAGCGACATGCGGTTGTATTCAGCGATCAGGCGTTTTTCCTCCCGCCTGGTTTCGGCCTCATGGGAGGCCTCGCGGACGTGTTCCATGTGCCGCAGGATGCGCGAGAACTCGGATCGTTTCATCAGTTGGACTCCCGCTCCATCGCCTTTTGGCCATCTTGCAACGCCACCGCAGGAGCGCCTGCCTCGATGCCGTAAAAGCGATCATGGCACGCCTTGCAGACGGATCGACCGCCGGCGATGGCGTCCGGCCCCCATTCGGGGACGGGCTCGCCGATGTCCTCTTGCACCGGGCCGCAGTACCAGCCGACCGCATGGCGGTGCGGTCCCCATTCCTCGCAGATCCCGCATTCGCTTGCTGGCTCGCCCCAAAGGTGAAGCGTGTAGATCGGGGAGGGGCCTTCCGTCGGCGTCTGCATATCGGTTTGCATATTTGCGGCCTTGTTTTGTAAAACTGGCACAGCGCCCCGCTGCCCTACGCGCCGAACAAGTCGGCCGCCGGCGGTTCGGCCGGGGTGGATCGAATAAAGCCATCGATCGACCGGCCGTCGCGCGTGCGCAGCTCCTCGATCGTCTCGACCATCTTGGTTCGGCCGCGCGCTTTGGCGTCGAAGTAGCTGGCGCCGTAGCGATCGGTCTCGATCGCGCCGGCCTCAATCGCCAGGGCGCGCTTGGCCTTGGCGATATCGAAATGCACCCACGACGCGTCCCGGTGCTTGCCAAACGACAAGGTCGGGTGCCCCTGAATCCATTTCCGGTCGACGCCGATCCGGTCGACCATGGCGAGCAGCTCGGCCTCTGTGTCGGCCCATAGGTGGCACATCATCATTCGGCCGAATGGGAAGATGGGCTGATCGACGTAGACGGGCATGGATCGCTTTCTGCTCAGTGCGTGGTGGTCGCAGTCCAGACGCGCCGGCCGCTGACGGTCTCGACCTTTGTCGTGCCGGGATTGCATTCGGCGTTCTTGGCTGCTTCGGCATCGTCACAAAGCTCAAGCGGGTAAAAATGACCCGTTCGGAAGAACAGGTAGACTTTCTTTTTCTTGATCCTGGTCATGTCGTCACCATTGACCGGCGTGAAGCGGCTCGCGGCCGCCTAGGCGGATGGCGTTGCGCAGCGAATACTTGGCGCTGCCATAACGCGCATGCAGGGAGCGGGGGAGCGTTGCCGTCGACGGTCGGGCCGGGTTCGTGTTGTCCTCGACGTCGGCCAGTTTCACGAGCAGGGCGACAACGTCGCCGCTATCGATGATGGCCTGAATAAAGCCGGCATAGGGCACGCCGGCCGGCCGACTGAGAAGCTGCACGGCGCGCACTACCGCACCGGGAAATTCGGCCGCGTGAAGATCCTCTTGCGTCGTGCCAGTGTCTTCAATCGTGTCGTGCAGCCATCCGGCCGCTTCGCAGCCGTCGGCGACATGGCTCGGATATTCCAAGCGCTCGGCGATCTGACGTGCGCGGGCGGCGACGCGGGCCGGGTGCTCGATATAGGGGCGCCCGCCCTTGTCGAGTTGGCCGGCATGGGCGCGCGTGGCGAAGGCCTCGGCGGGGCTCATCGTTTGGACTCCCGCTTCCAGCAACGGAGGCCGATCCCCGCAAAAAAGCGAGCGGAACCATTCCGCACCGGAAATCCAAGCCGCTGCATTTCTGCGACGAGCTGTCGCCGATACAGATCGTCTAGGCCGTTCTCATCGCACCAACGTCGATAACTGTCGTAAAAATCAGCAACAGTTACGGTCTCGCCTCCGCCGCTGATTGTATTGGCTTCTATGAATTGGGCGACAGTTTCGTCATTCTTCTCAGCCGGTTTCGGGTACAGGGACGCCCTGACTTGGTCCGGCGTGCCGGCGACGCAAAAGCTGCGGTCGCCCATATAGATCAAGCTTGACGGCTCAGCGGCGGTTGCGATCGGCGAAAGATGAATGGCGGTGATTGCATGGGGCGAAACGAGCAGCTTCCCGCCGGGCATATAAGATAGTTCGATCATCGTCCTGTCGTGTCCTGAATTGCGTTCGACGGAGGTCGCCTCCGCCTACGGGCAGGCCATGAAGGCCGCGTGGGCAGCCTGGGCCTTGTTCTCGGCGCGGCGGTACTTGGCCGCCGCGTGCTGCTTGATGCGCTCGAGGCGGTCGACCTCGGCGTTCCGCCGGGTCCACTCGGCGCCTCTGGCTCCGGAGCCGAGCAGCTCGACCGCAGCGCGCGCCCATGCGGAGTCGGCCGCATCCCTTGCCCGGAAGGCAATGGCCGCCCGATCGGCGAGGATCTCGCAGCGGGCGAGCCAAAGCTCGCGGGGGCCGAGGAGGCTCCTCTTTGCGAGAAACAGCAGCTCGTCGCGATCGAGGTCCTCGACCGTGAGACGGGGGAGCGTGACGGCGCGCTGGCGGGGCATGTTCGGAGCACCGAAGGTTCGAACGTTCGAACCTCATGAGATCAGAAGGGGAGGGCGTTGCTCTCGTCGTCAACGTCGACGGGCGAGCGGCTCGACCACTCTTCGCTCGCGTCTCGCGCGCGCATCGGCCGCTCGCTGGGCGGGCGGGGCGGCTTTGGCCGACCGCTCCAGTTCAGGTTGAGCCATAGGCGCCCGGCAGGCGTGATCACGGCGAAGTCGACCTGCAGGTCGCTGTCGCGGTTGATCTCAAGCAGGCCGGCCGCGACGAGGGATTGCATGCGATCGTAATTGAGAGAGTGGCCGCAGCAGAGGTGCCACTGATGATCGCCGTCGCCGGTGAGCCGATAAGGAAACCGCACTCCCCACGGCAGGTGCCCTGTGGCGAGCGTCGAGAAGATATCGAGGAGCTTGCGCGAGCGCGGTGCCCGCATTGCGATCTCATAGCGCTCCTGCTCAGTTTCCCTTCCGAAGCCGGACGGCGCTTTCTTCGTCGCCTCGGGCGCGGGCTGTATCTCACGGATCTTGCGGGGCATGGCGGCCTCTCAGGCGTGGCGCGGATGGGAGAAGAGGTCGGGCTCAGGTTCGATCGCGGGCCGAGGCGCGGGCGCCGGCATCGAGCCATCGGCGGGCGTGAAGAACCCGAGCTGGCCGGGGCAGGGCCGGAAGGGCAGGGGCTCGGCGTTGGCCAGGACGAAGCCGAACCGGCCGACGAACCACGGCGAGTCCGAGTGCGTGACGCAATCGCGGATCTCGACAGCCCCGACGATGCCACCGCACTGCTCGCGCAGGTGATCCATCGGCAGGCCGCCGGCGGCCGTGAGGCGCGCCATGATCGCCGGCTCGGCCTCTGCGAGGCCGAGGAAGTCCTCGAGGTCCTGCGACTTGAGGCCCTTGCCTGCGTGGATCAGCGTGCGGCCGCGATGATGCGTCCGCCATTTGCGGTTTTCTATGTCCTTCCCGAGGGCAACGATCGCCCATGCCCAAGGCTGGCGGATCGAGAGCGCGCGCAGCGGCCTCATGGCCGCGCCTCCGCCTGCGCGGTCGAGCGTGAGCCGCGGCGCGCGAGCATGTTCGAAATCCACGGCTCGAGCTGGCCGAGATCGGGGACGCCCGCGATCCGGCGATGGTGTTCGCGCAGATCCGTGAGGCTGACATAGGCAAGGCCTGGGGTCGGCTCGACGCGTTTCCGTATGTGCAGGGTTCCAGCTTCGTCGCGGTAAGACCATCCGACATTGACGTTGCTCGCCTCGCGAACGGGCGTCATGCCGGGCGTGAGCCACGACAGGCGGATGCGGTGCCGGGCATACAGCTCGCGCTCCGCGTCCTGGGTAAGGCTCGCCATGGTCCGGCACATGGTCCCGGCGCACTCGAACCCTTTGTGCGCGACGAGGACGTGATCGTCTGTGATGGGCTGGACGATCAGGGCACCGATCGTGCCGCCTGCGAGGGACTCGCCTTCCTTGACGTATTTCTCGACGTTGGCGGCCGGATACTTGATCGGGGTGTGATGCGTGATCATCACCTCGATCTCGACGCCAGGGATTGGCCGCTGGCCGCGGCGATTGAACAGACCAAGGGCGCCGTCGATCGAGCAGACGGGATCGCCGTTCCGGCCGGTGAAGGGTTTCACGCGCATCGAACTGGCTCCGGCTAGACGGTGATCAGGTGGAAGCGGCGGAATGGCTCGCTTGGCGCATGCGCGACGCTCGGCCGCTCGCCGGCGTTCATGATGATGCGAGGCTGCCGGGACGGGTGATCGGCCTCGATCGGAGGCGAAATCCTGGCGCCGAGCCAAGGGGAGGGCGCAGGCGGCGCATTGGCGATCCGCTCGGCTGCGAGCCGGGCGCGCCGCTCGCGGTGATAGAGGGTGTCGGGCTTGACCCCGAGCTGGGCGGCGAGCTGCCGGCGCATCTCGGCGCGATTGGCGGTCTGGCGGGGCATGGCTCAGCAACTCGACGGGCTGACGACGGCGGGGAGGGCGCCCGAATGGCCGGGCTTGCGAGCGCGCAGGGCCACCACCTCGGCGGCAAGCTGATCGCGCTCGGCCTTGAGCGCGGGGAGGGCTGACAGCTCCCGCGCGGCCTCGCGCAGATGCATGCGGTCGGGGAGGCGCATCGCGCTTGTCCACGAAGCTTGGTCGACGAGCCGCGCGGCGCGCTGAAAATCGAAGGTCATGACTGCGCCGCGGAAAGGCGCGAGCGGCGGACGCATCCATACCGAGCGACGGCGTCGCCGGCAGTGGCCTCAGGCCGCTCGGCGAGCGCCTCCTGCACCTTGGCGGCGCAACCGGCGGGCGTGACGTCGACGACGAGCGGCACCCGGTGTTCGCGGCAGCCGGGGGAGGGCGCCAGGATGCCGGCGCAGGTCACGAATACGAGCAGCATGAGGCGTCCTTTCGCAGCTTGAAGGTTCTAAGGTCCGGAGGTCCGAAGGTTCGGACCTCAGAGGTCACTGCCGGGGACGATCAGCGCCCTGGCGGCGGCCGGGAGCATCGGGTAGGCGCGCCGGGCGCTGGCGATCCCGTTGGCGCCCGACAGCCCAAGCGGGTGGCTGATCTCCGGAAAGGCTCGGCCGATCTCCCGTCCGAGCCGAAACAGTTCCCGTTGGCAGATCTCGCGCACCCGTTGGGTCGAGAGGCCGAGTTCCAGCGCCAGTTCTGCCGGCGCTCGGCCGCGGGCGACGATCTGAGAGACGATCCGCGCCCGGCCGGCTGCTGTGAGGTGAGCGGGCTTGCGCCGCATGGTCGGGCTAGAACGGAATATCGTCGTCGAGATCGTAGGGCGGCCGTCCCCCGCCCCCCGCCCCGCTGCTCGGACGGCGCTCGCCGGAACCCTCGCGCGAGCGGGTCGAGCCGTAGTCGTCCTGGCTCGGCGCGCTCCGCTGTGGGGGCGTCATCAGCCGGACTTCGCCATTGAAGTTTTCGAGAACGATCTCGGTCGAGAACTTTTCGACGCCGGCCTGATCCGTCCATTTCCGGGTGCGGATCGCCCCCTCAATCAAAAGGCGATCGCCCTTGTGGGCGTACTGCTCGATGACGCGCACGAGGTTCTGATTGAACACCGTCACGCGATGCCACTCGGTGCGTTCCTTACGCTCGCCGGTCTCCTTGTCCTTCCACGTGTCCGACGTTGCGAGCCGTAGCGTCGCGACCTTGTCGCCGCTCGGCATCGCACGGATCTCGGGATCGGCTCCGAGGTTCCCGATGAGGGTTGCTTTGTTGTACATGACGGTTCTGACCTTCTAAGGTTCTATGGTTCTGAGGTTCGAAGGTCAGGCAGCCATCCCGAGCGCCTGCAGGTACAGCTCGAGGATCGCCTCCCGTTCGGTGCGCTCCGAGTGGTCCTGCTTGCGAATGGCGAGGATCGAGCGGACGGCCTTGACGTCGAAGCCGCGGCCTTTCAGCTCGGCGAACACCTCTTTGATGTCCCCGGAGACGGCCGCTTTCTCCTCCTCGAGGCGCTCGATCCGCTCGATGAACTGTTTCAGCTCGTCGGCGGCGACGCCTTCCGAGCTGCTGACGTGTTTGATGGCCGCGGTGTCTGTGGTCATAGCTTCACGGGCTCCGGTGGTTTCGCGTCAGCGATGGCGTCCGCGAGGATCTGAAAGGCGACCGCGGCAGCGATGCCCGCCGGGCTCCGGTGGTCGGCGACCGGCTGCAGCACGCCGTGTGCGGCCTCGATCGCGTCGAGCAGCGCGGCGGAGAGCGTGACAGCCTCGGCGTGGAAGGCGCCGCAAAGCATCCTGACGCGCGCGCCGAGGTCGGCATCGCGGGTCATCGGGCTTCGCGCTCGGCGCAGCGGGCGAGGTAGGCGCGGCCGATTGCGGCGTTAAAAGCGCGCTCGATCGTGTCGCAGTGCGTTACGAGGGCATGGTGCCCAAAGCTCAGGTCACGGCAGCCGACGGCGAAAACGGGGACCTGACTGGCGAGGGCCGCGCCGACCTCGACAAAGGCCCCTTTCAGGACCTCGCCGGGTTCTCGGTAGACGATCAGGGCGCCCGACCGGGCGGCCTCCGCAACGCATCGCCGCCACAGGTCTCTGAAGCATGCCGTTTCGCCAGCGCCGGCCTCATCGATCCAGGTCGAGATGATCGGCACGCCGCCGGCGCGCACGCCGCGCCAGCGAGGCGCGTGTACGGTTTTGCTGGCGATGTAGATCCCGTGACCGGCCTTCGCCTGATCGCGCGCAAGAATGTCCTGAAAGATCGTGATCAGCCGGCGCATGGCGAGCCTCGGAAGTGAGCGGAGCGGGGAGGGCGGTTCGGCCGGGTGGCTCAGATCCGCAGGGGCATCAGGACGTAGAGGCCTTCCGCCAGTCGATCGCCGATGACGATCGGGGCCGTGTTGTCGGCGCCGAGGTGCAGCGTCGTGACGTCGCTGCCCGAGTGATCGAGGATCTCGGCGAGGTATCGGGAATTGAAGCCGATCTCGAAGGGCGTGCCCTCAAACTCAATATCGAGTTCGTCGCTAGCTTCACTCTCGATGTCGTGATTGCGGAGGGTGATGCCGAGCAGGTTCTCGCTGAACTGCAGTTTCACGCCCCGGACTTTCTCTCCGGACAGGGTCGCGACGCGCCCGAGCGCCTCGATCAGCGCCAGGGTCGGGGCGCGCGCCTCATTCTGAAACTGCGTGGGGATCACGCGCTGATAGTCGGGGAACGTCCCGTCGATCAGCTTCGAGACGATCGATGTCGTGCCGGCACTCGCGCGGATCTTCGAGCGCGTGACGATCAGCTCGACGTCGCCGTCGCCGGTATCGGCTCCGAGGGCGCCGAAAATCGCCACGGCCTTGCGCGGGATGATGATGCCCGGCATCAGCGGGTCGAGGCCCTGCGCGTGCGTGGAGTCGATCCGCGCGAGCTGGTGCCCGGTCGTGGCGACGAAGCGCAGCGTTGGCTCGCCGTCGATCGTGACGACGTGGGTATAGATCCCATTCAGATAGTAGCGGGTTTCCTCGTTCGAGATCGCGAAGGCGCACCGGCTGATCATGTCCGCCAGGACCTTCCCGGCTAGCGTCAGCCGGAAGGCGCCCGGCTCGCCGTGATGCGCTCCGGTCAGCTCGGGGAAGTCGCTCGCCGGCAGGGTGCCAAACTGGAACTTGGACCGACCGGACTTGACGACGAGCCGCCCTGTCTTCTCGTCATAGTTGAGCGAAACGGTATTATTCGCTTCGAATTTGCTGACGATCGCCTCGAGCGGCGTGAGCGGCACGGTGAGCGCGCCTCCGCCGCTCACGGCGGCCGGAACCCTTGCGGTGACTTCAATGTCGAGGTCGGTCCCTGTCACCGTCAGGGTGTCCCCGTCCGCTCGCAGGAGTGCGTTCGACAGGATCGGGATCGTGTTCCGGCGCTCGACGGCCTTGAGGGTGCGTTTGAGCGCTGCGAGCAGCGGAGCGCGCTCGATCGACAGCGCAAAGCCGTCGGGCTGGTTTGTCGTCGGCATGGCTCAGGCTTTCGATCGGAGGGCGCGCTCGACGAGATCGGGCAGGCGCGTGAGGTGTGGGTGGGCGCGCCCAAGCCAAATGGCCGCCTCAGTGAGGTCGCCTGCAGCGAGTAGGGCGCGCGCGTGTTCAAGGGCTCTGGCGTCGAGCGCGCGTTCCTGGCCCTCGTGGCAGGGGAAAGGGCACGAGGCTCGCTCGCCGCGAGCTTTCAGCTCGTCGCTAAGCTGACCGGCCGTAAAGGCCGCGAGGGCGGTGCTGCGCATGTCTCACGCTCCCTCAAACGGAAGGCTGGCGTGCGCCTCGCCGCGCAGGGCCGGCAGGTAGCGCTCAAACCGGGCGATGATCTGCTCTGCGATCTTGTCGGGCGATTGCCAGCGGCGGATGCTACGGCCGGGCTGCACGCCGTCGATCTCGTGCTTCCACTTCCGGGCGCTCGGCCGATGGAAGTCGCGATGCTCGATCGCCAGACAGAGCACATCGATCTCGGCGATCTGCCGGCGCTCGTCAGCAGACGGCAGTCGCAGGCCGGCTGCCTCGTGAATGACCCGATCGTGCCGGAGCTTGAACTCCGCGACCGCCCGCTTGATCACAATGGCGGCGGTCTCATTGAAGACTTCCCGCGCCGTGTTCTGCAGAGCTTGCAGGACCGGCGTCGCAATCTCCCCAAGGCGCTCCTCGTGCCCGTCGTGCAGAAGCCAGTACGGCTTGAGCGGCTCGGGGCAGAAGTCGAGCCCGATCAGGACGTGCAGGCCAACGGAAACTTGCTGATAGCCGGCGCCGACGTAGCGGTTGAGATTAGCGAGAGCGTGCGCCATCGCGACGAAGTCGACCTGATCGAGGCTCGGATTGACGAGGTCGATCGGCTGGCCGTTGCAGTTCGGAATCCACGTCATACGGCGGCCCCTGTCAGTGTGAGGACGTGCTTGCGGGCCGCGCTGTCGGCGCGTTCCTGAATCTTCGGGTGGCCGTCGATCGCCAGCTTGCAGAGGATCTCCACGGCGGAAGCGGCCTGCCGTCTGGCGCCAGCGCCGACCGTCAGCGTCGCCTCGACGTTGGCGTGCCAGTATTTGAAGGCAGCGAAGGCGAGGCCGCCCGCGCGCCTGGCGTGATCGGCGGCCTCGACGCGCATGTCAGGCAGCCTCGTAGAAGCGGGCGGCGTGCTGCGCGGCGGCGCGGCTTCCGGCGTCCATCAGCCGCTTGGCGGGGTTGCGCTCCGGCTCGACATTCGAGGCGCGGCGCTCGTTCAGGCTGGCGATGATCCGCGAGGCGTCCGGCATCAGGCGGGCCGCCTCGGTGGCGCCGAACCCGGCGGCGCGTAAGGCCACCTCGTCGACCTGGCCGTCGCACTGGATCGCGATTTCGCGAACGGCTCGGGTGAACTCCGCGAGCCGGGCGACCTGCGAGCGGGGCAGATGGGGAAGGGTTTCGCCGATCAGCGTCGTGATCACGGCGCTCGGATCGGACTGAGCCAGCGTGCGCAGAAGCGCGTCCGCGAGGCGCCCGGCGGTTAGCTCGGGAGAGCCTTTTAGGGCGAAGGCGATTTCGTGATTGGCCAGGGGCGCAAGGTGCCCGGCGAGCCATCCGCGCAGATCCGCGAAGGGGTAGAGCGAGCGAAGCTTGTCGCTCAAATAGTCCAAAAGTGCCGCACGGGTGCGCGGATCGTCGTGCTTAACCGCTGGAACAAGGCTCATGTCGGCCCCCTCTTGGTCTGAGGAGGCCGAAGCTATCGCGGCAAATTTACCTCGTCAATAGCAAACGCGGCAAATTTGGTTCGACGGTCTCAATGGGTGCGGCTTCGATCGAGGCTGCGCAGCGGCGCATGTATCCACGTCACGATGCCGATGACCTTGATCGAGCTGCCCTCCTCCGCCCGGTCGTCGCTGTAAATGATGATCGGCTCCCACTTCGGATCGTATGAGTCGGGGCGCAGCTCGAACCCATCCGCCATCCGGTGGAAGCGCTTGGCCGTGCGCATCAGCTCCATCCCGTCGGCGCGCCGCTGCTCGGCGATGACGAGGTCGCCCTCGCGCGGCTCGCGCCTGGACTTCTCCACGCTGATGCACCCGAGGATCGCGCCATCTGGCGCGACACGGTTGACCGACGTCCCCTGCACCTCGACCGCGAACTGCCAGTCGACGGGATAGTCGGGGTCGGGCGGTAGCGGAATATCCGAATAGAGCGGGGCGTCGACGTAGGTGTCGACCTCGAGCCAAAGGCCGGCCGCCACGCGCCCGATGATTGGGATATTGACGTTAGCCGCTCGCGGAGCCTCCGCCTTGCCCTCACCGTAAGCGAGTTGCGACGGGGACATCTGCAGAGCGTTAGCGAGCTTGGCGATGACGTCGAAACCGGGAACCGAGCCGCGGCGCATATTGCGGATCGTGTAGAGGCTGCCGGTTGCGGCCTCCGAAATCTCGCGATCCGAGGAACGCATTTCCTTTATGCGCGCGTCGATGCGCTCGAGCATCGTCTTGAGTTCGGCGGACATCTCACAACCCGTTCTAATCATTCAACGTGCGGCAAACTTACCGCGACTGAACGGAAGCCACAAGCCGAACGCGGCATATTTTCCGCGCGGACGTGCGGCATGTTTAACCGCATGCCGGCTTGACGAGCGACCAAATTTGCCGCACCGTTGCGGCACGATGAGACTGAAACAGCAAGTCATCCTCGTTTCCGAGGTCTACTGCCGCGCCGTCGGCCGATCCGAGAACCGGGTGTCCACCGTCGTTTTCGGCGCCGGGCACCGGATCAAGGGTCTGCGCCAGGGCAAGCGCATGTCCTCGGACGGGCTTGAGGACGGGCTCGCCTGGTTCTCGTCGCACTGGCCTCCGGAGGTCGAGTGGCCGAGCCAGGTCACGCGTCCGGCCACCGCACCTCCGGACGGCCAAGCCGACAACGACTCTTAGCGCCCGCCGCTCACTCCGTCACCGCCTGAGGTTCCGATGCCCGTCACGTCGAATTCGGCGCGCGATCCCGTGCGCGTGAAAAAACGCGCCCTGTCGAAGGCTCGCGCGGTCACGATCAGCGACCGCCTCATGACCCGCGTCTTGAACCTGCGGGCACTCGGAACGGAGCGGGTTCAGATCGCCTACGCCGTGCGCGGGGCGGTCAAGGAAGTGAACCGCATCCTGCAGATCGCCCGCAACAGGGGCGACGCCCGCGCTCTCTCTGATGCCGAGGCTGCCGCCGTTGCCGAGCACGCGGCCGCAGAGACGGAGGCCCCTCCTGTCCCCACGGCCCGCGTTGCGGTCGTGGTGTCGAGCGGCCCGATCGGCTCGATCGACCCGGCGCGGCTCGCTCGGGACCCCGGCATGCGCGCCATCTTCGTGGATGGTCTGCGCTCCCGTTCTCCGCTGCCCTACGGCGACGCTCCGCTCTCCGATCTCACGGCGAACACGCACCACCTCGCCGACCTCTACGAGCATTGCGACCGCTTCTATCCGTCGGTTCGCATCGTCTCCGACGGCCTCACCACCCGTCGCATCGTGCCCGAGCCCTCCGCTCTCGGAGGTGGCGCCGGGCTTCTCTGCGCGCAGGCCTGATCCATGGCCCGCGACGTCGACTCCGCATTTCGGCAATGGTCCGACGCCGCTCGCGCGGTGTCGATCGCCGACGTGTGCGACGAGCGCGGGTTCCGCCTGTTCGGCCGCGGCGCCAAACGCAAGGGGCCGTGCCCTCACTGCGACGGCTACGATCGCTTCGACATTAACGCCGACAAGGGCGTCTGGTTTTGCCGCCAGTGCCACCCGAAGGCCGGCGATGTGATCGACCTCGTGATGTGGCTCGATGACTGCGATTTCCTCGCGGCCGTCGAGATCCTCACGGGGCAGGCCCCTCCGAAAGGCCAGGGACACAGGTTGTCCGATGCCGAGCTGGCCGCGCGCGAGCAGGAGCGCGCCGACCGCCGTCGGGCGCAGGACCTCGAGGCCGAGAAATACCGCGAGAGAGAGCGGCGGCTCGTGTTCCGGTGGTGGGAGAAGGCTCTCAGTCCCCGCGGAACGATTGTTGAGAGATACCTGAGCCATCGGGGCCTGAGCTTGCCGCGCGGCGCGCGACTGCGCCTCGAGCCGGCAGCACAACTCTTCGCAGACAACAAGAGCGGCGCGGCCGTCGTGCATACCGGCCCGGCCATGTTCGCGGCGGTCACGGGCCGCGACGGCCTGTTCTCTGCTCTCCACATGACGTGGATCGACCTTGCTGACGAGGACGGCAAGGCGCGCGTGCCCGATCCGGAAACGGGCGAGTTCCTACCTGCGAAAAAGGTTCGCGGCTCTCAGCGGGGCGGCCGGATCGAGCTTGTGCGGCACCCCTCTCCCCGTCGCCTCTACATGGGCGAGGGGATCGAGACGACGCTCTCGGTCTATGACGATCTTCGCGAGGCAGGCCGGGATATCTCGGACGCTGCCTTTTGGGCCGGGATCAACCTCGGAAACATTGGCGGCCCGCACGACGGCACCGTCGCGCACCCCGTCAAAAAGGACCGCGGGAACCGGCCTGTGCGCGTCCCCGGCCCTGTGCCGAAGGGTGACGGCATTCCGATCCCCGACAGCGTCGACGAGGTCATTCTCCTCGGCGACGGCGACTCCGACCCGTTCCTGACCGAGCAAACCTTCGCTCGCGCGGCCGCCCGCTGGGCTCGGCCGGGCCGCGTCATCCGTACCGCGATGGCGCCCGAGGGGACGGACTTCAACACCCTGCGGCGCGCCCGCCTCCGAGCCCGAGAATTCGCATGACACGCCGTTTGCTCGGCGCGCTCGCCGCGCGCCTGTCGCCCTTCCGCATGTTCGGCCCGCGGTTCGACCTGGCCGCGCCGCCTCGCGGCCGTGGCGCCTGCCCGCTCGATGCGGCAGCGGCGGCTTCGGCCGTCGCGACCTGGCCGGCGGCTTCTCCTCGGGCATTGATACGGCTGGGCCTGCTCGCCCTCGTAGTCGAGAGCGCAGCCGAGAGCCTGCAGGTCTCGATCGACGGGATTGATCGGATCGAGGCCATGCCGCGCCCGAATGGCAAGTCGCACGGCCTCGAATGGGCGCGTGACGACATGGCCCTGCGCCGCGATCAGCTTCGCCAAGGCGCCGCCCTCCTGCGACGGCTGGCGCCCCACGAGGCGGCGGTTCGCGATCTCCTCGCCGGCGAGGTGGTGTCGTGAGCCTGTTCTGCCGCCGCGGCCGCCGCTCTCCTCCGCCCAATGGACCGGATCTCCTCGAGCCGACGGATCTGCCGGCGCTCGATCGCGCCCTCGAGGGGCGGGCGGGCGCCTACGGCAAGGATGCGCTGGCGGCCTCCTCCGCCCTCTCAGTACTGAAATCCGTTCGTGATGGCACCGGCGATCGGAGCCGGGAGCCACATAGCGCCCGCAACTTCCTCGGCGGCGTCGGGCTGATCACGCGGTTCGGTAGGTCCGACACGATCACGGCCGCGGGCCTCGTGCTCCTCGACAATTCGGGAGCGCGCCCGTGAAACCCTCGCTGCGCCCCTACATCGAATGCCCGGAATGCACGAGCTGCGACGTCGATCGGATTGAGATCGGCACGCGATCGGGCCTGCGCTCGCGCGACGTCTGCAACCGCTGCGGCCACGTCGCGGCTGAGTTCAAGCGCCAGGCCTTCGACCCGAACCGCTTCGACAGCCGGCCGCGCTTAGCGGGCATGATCCTGCCGACCTGCCGCGAGGACCTCGACGCATGAGCGCGCCGACCCTGTTCCTCGACGGCAAGGTCGCCTTGCACGAGGGCGATTGCCTCGCCGTGCTCAAGACCTTCGCCTCGGCCTCGATCGACGCGATCGTGAGCGATCCGCCCTACGGCATCGCCTTCATGGGGCGCGCCTGGGATACGGCCGGTCCCGATCAGCGGGCCTTCTCCGTCGCGTTCTGGAAAGAATGTTTCCGGGTGCTCAAGCCCGGCGGGCACCTCCTCGCCTTCTCGGCCAACCGCACCGTTCACCGGATGACGGTGGCGATCGAGGATGCCGGCTTCGAGATCCGCGATGCGATTTGGGAGGCGGTCGCGGCCGACACGCACGTCGCTGCCTTCATGGCCTCGCTCGACGACGAACAGCGCGGCGCCTTCATGCGGTGCTGCGAGAATTCGACGTTCGGCGGGATGATGGCCTGGGTCTTCGGCTCCGGCTTCCCGAAGTCGATGGACGTGTCGAAGGCGATCGACAAACAGCGCGATGATGCTGAGCCGGTGCGGGTGGTCTGCCGCTTTGTGCGAGCCGCGATGGATCGCCTCGGCCTCAAGTCGAGAGACCTGACGCATCACTTCGGCAACTGCAACGCGCGGCTAATCGATCACTGGGCCGCCCGCGACACAGACAGCCAACCTTCGCTGCCGACGCCGGAGCAATGGGTAACGCTCAAGCGTGTGCTCACGCTTGCGGACAGCATGGATTCCGAGGTCGCGCGCCTGAATGCCCGCAAGGGAGAGTTGGGCGATGTGTGGAAGGGAGCCGAGATCCTCGGCGAGCATGACGGCGCGCCCGGCGGCTTTGGCGATCATCGTTTCGAGGTGCGCGACAACAAGATCCGAGCGCTCTCCGATCTGGCGGTCCAATGGCAGGGCTTCGGCACGGCGCTCAAACCCGCCCTTGAGCCCATCACTCTCGCTCGTAAGCCGCTCGACGGCACCGTTGCTGCCAACGTGCTCAAGCACGGCGTTGGCGCACTGAATATCGACGGGTGCCGGGTCGATATGTCGGCCGAAGATGCTGCCTACATTGGCGAGCGCATCGGCGGCTTCAACAACACGCGCTCGATCGGCGGCTCGTCGGCCTATGGCGGCGGCGAGGCAATGGACCGCGCGGCCTCGTATGACGCTAGCAAGGGGCGCTTTCCCGCAAACCTCATCCTCGACGGCTCGGACGAGGTAGCGGCACCATTCCCCGAGACCGGCGGCTCGTCCGTCGTCAAAGAGGCTCGGGCCTATGAGGCCAACGGCAGGAATGCCGTCTATGGCGCGGGCATGGGAGGCGGTTTCCATCCCGGCGACGGCGCTGGCTCTGCCGCCCGATACTTCTACACGGCGAAGGCCGACGCGCTCGACCGGGTGAATTCCAAGCACCCGACGATCAAGCCGCTCGACCTGATGCAATACCTCGTGCGGCTGGTGACGCCGCCGGGCGGCCTGGTGCTCGATCCCTTCGCCGGCAGCGGCACGACAGGTGAAGCGGCTTGGCGCGAGGGCCTGCGCGCGATCCTGATCGAGCGCGAGCCCAAGCACTGCATCGACATTGCTCGGCGGATGGAACTGGCGACGGCTCCGCTCTCGCGCCGCGCCGCCACGGTCAAGGGCGCCAAGCTCGCGGAGAGGGCCGAGCGCGACCGCGCCGCCGGCAAGCTCGTCGAGCCCGACTCCTACTCGCTGTTCTGATCGAGGCGGTCGTGAGCGTCTACGTCCTGCACTTCGATCCGCCCTTCGCCCATGCGCGCCATTACATCGGGTTCACGCCCGATCCGACGGTGGCGCGTCGCGTCTCCGAGCACATGACCTGCGGCCCGAGGGGCAATCCGCTGGTCAAAGCGGCGATCGGCGCCGGGTGCGCCGTGACGCTCGCCCATGCTTTCGAGGGTGAGGTCTACGGCCGCGACTTCGAGCGCAACCTCAAGGCCCGCCGGACAACCCGCGCGTGGTGCGCGTGCTGCGGCGTCGGCGCGAAGCCCGTCCCCTCCCCTTCCAGCATCTCGGCCCGGTTTCGGGCGGCAAAGGCATACTGACATGCGCGAACTGATCGTCGACGGTTTCGCCGGCGGCGGTGGTGCGAGCGAGGGCATCACCCTCGCGCTCGGCCGCGGCCCGGATCTCGCCTACAATCACGACGCCGAAGCCTTGGCGATGCACCGGATGAATCATCCGGAGACGCGCCACGTGCGCGCGAACATCATGCAGGTCGATCCCCTGCAGGAGGTCGGCAACCGGCGGATCGGGCTCGCCTGGTTCAGCCCCGATTGCAAACATCATTCGAAGGCCAAGGGCGGCAAGCCGGTCAAGCGGGCGATCCGTGATCTTGCGTGGGTCGTGGTGCTATGGGCGAAGCGTGCCCGGCCGCGCGTGATCCTGCTCGAGAACGTCGAGGAGTTCGCCGATTGGGGGCCGCTCGTCGAGCGCGAGCCCGGCAAGTTCTATCCGTGCCCTGAGCGCCGCGGCCAGACGTTCGAGCGATGGGTCGGCGAGCTGCGCCGGCTCGGCTACCGCGTCGAGTGGCGCGAGCTTCGCGCCTGCGACTATGGCGCGCCCACGATCCGCAAGCGCCTGTTCCTGATCGCCCGCCGTGACGGCCGGCCGATCGTCTGGCCGGCGCCGACGCACGCCCCGCTGCACGTCAACAGCGACGGCCTGGTCACGGCCTGGACAAAGGGACACGGCCTTACCTCGGCCGACCTGCAGGGCATGCGCCCGCAACGGACGGCGGCCAGCATCATTGATTGGTCGCAGCCCTGCCACAGCATCTTTCTGACGCGCGAAGACGGCCGTGCCGCCGGCGTGAACCGGCCCTTGGCTGAGAACACGATGGCGCGGATCGCCAAGGGCGTGAAGCGGTACGTGCTCGACGCGGCCGCGCCCTTCATCGTCAGCCTGAACCATGGCGACAGCGGCGGTCGCCGCGAATACGGCGTCGACGAGGTCATGCGGACCCTCACGGGCAGCCGCGGCGAAGCGATTGTCACGCCGTTCGTTGCCCATCACCGCACCGGGCACGTCGGCGCCTCGGCCGAGGTGCCGCTCTGCACGGTCACGGCCAACGGCTTCGAGGTTCGGCCAGGCGGGGCGGCCCCGATCGGCATCGTCGCGCCAATCCTCACCCATGCGCAGCAAGGCGGCCGGTCGCGCTCGGCCGGCGAGCCGCTGCACACGGTTACGGCGTCGAGCAAGGATCAGAACCAAGTCGCGGCCGTCATGCTCTCGCGCCAGTTCGGCGCCTCGGTTGGGTCCGATGCCACCGAACCGGTCGGCACGGTGACGGCTGGCGGTGGTGGCAAGACGGCGCTCGTCGCCGCCTTCCTGGCGCAGCACAACACGGACATGGTCGGCCATGCGGCGACCGAGCCCGTCTCGACGATCGTCGGCAAGGGCTGCACGCAGGCCGTCGTCTCCGCTGGCCTGCTGAGCCTCAAGGGCTCGGAGCGCCGCCTGCGCGACGTGGAGGCGCCGGCGGCGACGGTGCTCGCTGGCGGCACGCACGCCGCCGAGGTGCGTGCCTTCCTCACGAAATATTACGGCCCGAGCGTTGGCCAGCCCCTCGAGGAGCCCGCGCACACGACGACGACAAAGGCGCGCTTCGGCCTCGTGCAGGTCCTCGTCGCCGGCGAGCCCTACGTGATCACCGATATCGGCATGCGGATGCTCACGCCCCGCGAGCTGTTCCGCGCGCAGGGGTTCGGCGATCACTACGTGATTGACCGTGGGCTTGCCGAGGACGGGACCACGATCCCGCTCACCAAAACGGCGCAGATCCGCATGTGCGGGAATTCCGTCTGCCCCGATATCGCCCGCGCGCTTGTCGCCGCGAACTACCGCGAGGAGGATGCGAGCCTGCCGATCCGGCGCCGCTCCGTTCCCGCGGCCTCCGAAACCCTCCCGCTGTTCGCGGCCGAGTGAGTGCGTTCCGTGGAAATCGAAATCCCGTCGACGAGCGTCGACATCATCGATCGCGCGCCGGCGCTGGGGACAGGCGCCCCGCCCGCCCCTGCATGGGCGGGCGTCCGCATGCCCTCCTCGGCTGCCGATCCTGCCGCCATCGGCTCCGCTTGGGACATGCCTCCCGGCGCTTTCGACGACGTCGATCCCGCTGACGACGACGCCCACGAGTCTGACGCCCCCGTGCCCCCGGTCGAGGATCGAGGCGATTGGGAAACCCTCGCGAAATGCGCCGGGCTCGAGCTGAACGACACTGATAATGGGCGTCGGCTGCTGCTGCACTTCGGCGACGAGCTGCAGCACGTGCGCGAGGTCGGTTGGCACACTTGGTCGGGCAAGTTGTGGAAGCGCGAGGGCGGCGACGAAGCTGTCGTGACCTATGCCCAACGCACGGCCAAGCGTATCCACGGCGAGGTGCCCCTGCTCGAGCACCTGCCCCACGAGGTCGAGCTGATCAATGCGGCCAAGGCGGCGCGCACCGCCACCGGCGGCCTGAGAAAGCTGAGCGCCGAGGAACAGGCGGCCGTCGATCAGGCGGACGATGCCGAGAAGGCACTCAAGGGCCGCCGGCGGTCGCTGCACAAGCACGCGACGACGTCCGGCAATGCCTCGAAGATCTCGGCGATGATTTCGCAGGCGCTCCCGCACAAGAGCGTCGCGCCGTCGGAGATCGACGCCGATCCCATGTTGCTCAACGTCGAGAACGGTACGCTTCGGTTCACGCGGGAACTCGACCCGGTGAACATCGGGGACCACCACGACAACTATCGGCTCAAGGTCGAGCTATTGCCGCACAACCGCGCGGATCTCATCACGAAGCTAGCGCCTGTCGTCTACGATCCGGAGGCGGAGTGCCCGCGCTTTCTCAAGTTCATGGAAAAGTTTCAGCCGAATGAGGCTCAGAGAAAGTTTCTGCAAGTCTATCACGGCCTCGGCCTCACCGGCATGGCCGATCATCAGTGCTTCGTCTTCAACTTCGGCTCGGGCGCCAACGGCAAGAGTACGCTCATGGAAGCGCTCGGGCGCCTCTACGGCACCTATGGCGACACGCTCAACGCCGAGTCCGTGACGGGCCAGGGGCAGCGGCGCGGCGATCAGGCTACGCCGGACTTCGCCGACCTGCCTGGCGCCCGCTACTTGCGCGTCTCCGAGCTGCCGCGGGGCGAGCCGCTCAAGGAAGCCCTCGTGAAGGCGCTCACCGGCGGCGAGCCGATGAAGGTGCGCCACCTCAACAAGGGGTTTTTCAACTTCGTGCCCGTGTTCAAGGCCGAAATGAGCGGCAACGACAAGCCGTCGATCGGCGGCCTCGACAACGGCATCTGGCGCCGTGTGAAGCTTGTCGTTTGGCCGGTCTCCCTGGCGGAGGGCGAGCGCCGCCCCATGGCCGAGGTGCTGGCCGAGTTCGAGGAGGAGCGATCCGGAATCCTCAACTGGCTGATCGAGGGGCTCGATACGTACTTTCGCGAGGGCCTGCTCGAGCCCGACAGCGTGCGAGAGGCGACGGCCTCCTACCGGGCGGAAATGGACCCGATCAGCGAATTCACCAAGGCCTGCGTCGTCTCGGCCGAGGGCCAGTTCGTGGCGGCGCGCACGATGTACAACGCCTTCTACAGTTGGTGCGAGGCCAACTCCGTCCGCCCCTGGAAAGAGACCATGTTCGGACGCGTCATGCCTCAGAAGGGCTTTGTGCGCGAGGACGGACGCGTGCGCCGCTACCTCAACGTCAAGCTCGACATGGGCGAGATCCCCATGATTGATCCCCATGCCCCTGGTCGAGGTGGCCGTAGTGACTCGTAACCCTCGCGCCCGATCCGCCTGCGAGGGTTCGCGCTGCGCGCTCTCCCATCTCACCGGAGGTGGGGAGGGGCTCGACAGGCTTTGCCCTGGCGCGCATAGTATTCGCCCGACCTCGCGCGGCCAAATTGTGCTGAATTCTGCGAGGGTTGCGAGGGTTTCGCGAGGGTTTCCGCAAACCCTCGCGGCGCGAATATCTCAACAATCCGAACCGCTTGCGCGGCCCCTGCGAGGGTTGCGAGGGTTTTAGCGCGCGCTCCTGCATATGAGCATTGGGGTCCGGGGCATCCCGATCAAAGCTTTTTTCTCATGTGTACTATCAAGACAAACCCTCGAAACCCTCGCAGAGGGTAAGCAAGTAACTCGAAAATAAAACGAAATTGGCGCGCGAGGGTTTTTTGAAACCTTCGCGAACCCTCGCAACCCTCGCAAACGACCTTGGGGACAACTATGCCGAGCCGCGAAAAAATCGACATCGAAGCGCTCCTGATCCGCGCCTACTACGAGAAGGCGATCCACCGGCTCGGCGACGTCGGCGCCGTGGCGCTCGGGCTGAGCGGCCCGAAGGGCGCGGGCGGCGGCTACTCGACCGATGACAAGGTCGACACCTCGTCGTTCTCCTCCCGCGTCGCCGCACAGGTCCGCGAAATGCAGGCTCGGCTTGCCAATGCGCCGTCCGGCCTGCTCGACCTGCACGACGTCGTGTTGTCGCTCGAGGATTTCTACGTTGAGCATGTCACCGGGCTCGACTGCCGGGTTTGGGATGCGGACACGGCAGAGCGCCTCGGCCATCGGATCGACACGGTCGACGGCGCGTCGACGATCGTGAGGGTCGAGCGCCGGGGCGGCGTCGGCGCCGGCCGCGAGGATCTCCTGCCGGCCGGACCTGCCCGCCGTCTGACGCGCATCGTAACGTCGACGCTGCTGATCCAACACGGCCGCGCCGCCGATCGCCCCTTCGTGCCCGCAGTTGAGATTGCCCGCATGCGCCCGATCTATGAGGGCGCTCGCAAGGAAGCCGTCGGCTACGAGCCGGTCTATGTCACGCCGCTGCACGCCGTCGTCGAGGGTCGCGCCTCCTATGCCGTCTGGCACGCGGCCTGCGGCATCCTGCGAGAGATCTTCGCCGGATCGAGCGAGTACGAGGTGACGGGGCCGGCCGCCTCGCCGGCGCCATGGCTCGACGAGCCGCGCGTGCTGCCGGGCCTGATCGCGTGGAACGACGGGCTCAAGGATGAGGAGCCCGAGGAGGCCGCCCCTTCGCCGGGCAAGCGCCGCCCGCGGAAGGTTCGGAGTTCGGGCAATTCTCAAGCAAAATCAAAGGCTTGCGCCGCATGAATTTGGCCCCTGCGGGTTTCGATTGACCGGGGGAAAAAACTTGACGATAGTCAGAACACCCTCAGAAGGGACAAAAGAACCCGTCGCAGCTCGCGGCGGGTTTTTGCGTTCCGGAAGGCCTTACGGCGATCCGCCCGCGGCCAGGGTCTACAGCTATGCGCTAAGCCTTCGATATAGCGGCCATACAAAGCCGGGTCGGGATCGCTGAGAGCCCTCGACTAGCTTGCCGCCGATGCCATTCGCTGTTGCTTGCACCCGGAAATAGCGGGTTGGTCGCACGTCACGGGCGGCCGAACACGTAACCCAAGAGCCTGCGGGAACTTCCCTGCGCCGTGCCGAGAGGTTGCATGTCAAACCTTGTCCGGAAGGACCGCCGCGCCCGGCGGAAACTGGCCGTCTGCCCGACGTAAATCGGCCGCTTCGCACTGGCGCATCATGGGCTGCCCGCCGGAGCATATCCGGCCCCCTTTCGGCGCGGGTCATGGGCCGGGCTCCTCACGGGGCAGAACCACGTCCGGACCAACTTTCCTGTATGTCCTTAAACTCTGGAAGGTTTCGCCCGAAGGGGCACCGCCGGAGCCGATCGGGTGCGTATCACGGTCACGCTCGGCCCTGGCGTCGAACGCTATGCAGCCGCGCTCTCTGCCGTTCCAGCCAGGGCGATGCGCGCCTTTGCGGAGGGCCTCAACGAGGGCGGCGACAAGTTTCGCACGATCGACAGGCGCGCCCTGAAAGGTCAGACGGGCGTCAAGCGCTACGGGACGATCGTCAGCCACACGGGCACACGCCGCGCAAGCGCGGGAAACCTCGAATATACGGTGCTCGGCCTGGGCAAGGGGCTGCCGATCAAAGAGTTTCCGGTCTCAGCTGCTGCTCATGGGCCGGTGACGGCACAGCCGTGGAACGTCGGGCATACCTTCGAGCGCTCGTTCAAGACGAGCCGCAAGGGATTGCTGCGTGCCCGCCGTGGCTCGTCGCGCTTCCCGATCCGCGCTCTCTACGGCCCGAGCATCGCGAAAGAAATCGTGAAGGACGAGAGCGCCGCAGCCTTCCATGGACAGGCGGCGCCGCTTGTCGAAGCCGCGGTGTTCAAACGCCTCGGCCGCCTCCTCCCGTGACCCTCCGGCCCTCCTCGGCGGGTCCCTCCCCCGGTCGGAGGTCCTGCGGGCGGGAAGCACCCGGCATTTTTCCAGTAATCCAGTCCGGAAATCAGGGCTAACACCCCTAACAGGTCTGTAAAATGGACCCTAACAGACCGCACCCGAGCGTGCTGTGGTCGGTCTCGCAGATCGCCGCGCGCGACAAGGTCTCCAAGCCGACCGTCTCGAACCACGTCGCCCGGCTCGTCGAGCGCCAGGGGCTCTACGTCGAGCGCGATACGCGCGGCCGGGTCTCCCTGGTCAACGTGGTCCAATACGACAGCCTCCGGGCACAGTTCTCCGATCCGTCAAAGGCGCAGGCCCCGACGGTGGAGCCGGACGCTCCCCTGCCGGCGCCCGCGGCCGAGGTGCCGACTGTGCGTGCTCCGGCGAAGGATTCCTATGACGAGGGCCTGCGCCAAAAGGTGTGGTTCGACGTCGAGAAGCGTCGACTGGAAACCGCGGAGATCCGCGGCAAGCTCGTGCGCCTCGATCGCTACACTTCCAGCGTCGCGAGCTGCGGCGCCGAGCTGGCGCGCCTGATCGACGCTCTGCCGCAGGAGGCCGACGCCTTCGCGGTCGAACTGGATTTCGACGACGTGCACCGCGTGCGCTTGGCTCTCAAGGGGCTGGCCGTGCGCCTGCGCGGCAAACTTTCAAAGAGGTTCGAGTCGCTGGCCGCGGGAGCCCCGGCCCTCGACGAGCCCCTTGGCGACGACGCGGAGGGTGCGGGGGATATGTGATGAACGGGCATCCTGGCGCCCTGAAAATGGTTGCCGGGGGCCTCGCTCGCGCGCTTGAGCCGGTCATCCACATGCCGGTGTCCGAGTACCTCGAGAAGCACGTCGTGCTGATCGATGGACCGCTCGCCGGCCAGTATTGGAGCCGAGAGGGCGCGCCGTATCTCGTCGAGATCGCCGATTGCCTCGGCGAGGATCACCCCTGCAACCTCGTCACCGTCCGCAAGAGTCAGCAGACCGGCGTTTCGGTCCTCGGCCTCGGATGGTGCCTCTATGTCGCCGACCGCGAGCCGGCGAACCTGATCTATGCCATCCCTGGCACCGACGCGCTGAAAGATCTCGCCGGGCAGAAGCTCGGCCCGATGATCGAGGCTTGGCACGGGAAGCTCGATCGCACTGTGATCGAGCCTCAGACGTCGCGTTCCGGCGTCGGATCGACCACCTTCGAAAAGAAATTCGCCGGCGGGTACGTGACACTCGGCAACGCCAACTCGGCGATGGACCTCTCGTCTAAAACGACGAAGAAAGGCGTCAAAGACGAGTTGTCAAAGTGGGAAGATATCCCCGGTCGCGGCGATCCTGAAGACTTGTATATGGGCCGGTTTACGGCCTTTCGGCGCACCAAGGATTGGAAAATCCTTGAAATCTCGACCCCTGAGGTCGATACGGGCTCCGAAGACGGCACCGATGCCGGACATTGCCGCATTGATCGGTCCTTCAAGGCTGGCGATCAGCGCTATTGGAACATCGCCTGCCCCAACTGCGGCAGCTTTTTCTATCACGAGGTCTCCCGCCTCAAGATCGACCGGGAAAACCCCGATCGCAGCCGCTATAGCTGCCCTCACTGCGAGCACCCCGTTTCCGAAGGCGAGAGGGTTATTGCGGTTCGCGAGGGTCGCTGGATACCTCTTCGCGGGGGAGAGGGGAGGCACCCGAGCTTTCACGTCGACGCGTTCATTTCGCTGATGATGTCCTATGGCGAGATCGCCAAGGAGGTTTTGAAGGCGGAGAAGGCCGGGACGGAAAGCGCGAAAAAGGGCCTCTACAACCTCACCCTCGGCCTGCCGCACAAGTATCGCGGCGACGCCCCGGATCACCGGCGGCTGCTCGAGCGGCGCGAGTCTGGCCTCGTGCAGAAGCGCATCCCGGTTCGTGGTCTGTTGCTCACGGGCGCGGCCGACGTCCAGATGCGCGGCATCTGGTACGAGATCGTTGCGCATGCGCCGAACCGGGAGACGTGGTCCATCGATCACGGCTACCTCGACGGCGACACGTCGAGCCCCGATGCTCCGGTGTTTGCCGAGCTGCGGCGGGTGCTCGAGCGCCAGTATGTGGATGCCTACGGCCGCAAGCGCTCGGTCGACGCCTTCGCGGTAGACTCCGGCTATCGCTCGCACGTCGTTTATTCGTGGGTCCGGAAGGTGCAAACGCTGCACCCCTGGACGGGTCGCGACATCGTCCTCGCCGTCAAGGGCCAGGACGGGTGGCCGCCGCCGCCGATCGGCACGCCGACGCTCGTCGACATCGATCTCGACGGCAAAAAGGTGAAACAGGGCTGCAAGCTCTGGCCGGTCGGCACCTGGTCGCTCAAGGCCGGGTTCTACTCGGATCTGCACAAGCTCGGCATTCGCTCGGGCCAGTTGGTCGATCCGGACGGCTATTGCCACTTCGGCGACTGGCACGACGAAAACTATTTCAAGCAAGTCACCTCCGAATACCTTGTTGACGTCAAGGTCCTCGGAAAGGCGGCCGCTCGAAAATGGGAAGTGTCCGGCGACAATCACTTGCTCGATTGCCGGATCTACAACTTGGCGCTTGCCGAATACCTCGGGCTCTCCTCCACCTCCCCGGAGGAATGGGCCGAGGTCGCGCGGCGCCGGGGCCTGCCTGATGAGCTGACCACGCCCGATCTGTTCCGCCCCCAGCACAGATTGGCGCCTGATCCCGACGGCTCGGCAGGTCCCGGCGACGAAGGCCTGTCGCCCCCGCCGGCGGATATCCCCTCCGTCCCGCCGGCGGTTTTTCCTCCGCCTCCGGTGCCTGACGACGACTGGTTCGGCGGCTCCTCGCAAGGATGGTTCGAGCGCTGATGACTTGGACTCGGGACGATCTCGACGCGATCAATCAGGCTATTGGCACGGCGGCCCGCAAGGTCCGCTTTGCCGATGGCCGTGAGGTCGAATACCGCACCCTCGCCGATATGCGCTCGATCCGGGATGAGATCGCCAGCGCCATCGGGGCCAAACCCGAACCGATCCGCACGACCTACGCTGGCTTTTCACGGGATTGATCGCATGACCTTTGCCACCAAGGCGCTGTCTGCGCTCGCCTGGGTGGCGCCGCGCGCGGCCATGGCTCGGGCGCATGCGCTCGGCGCGCTCTACGCGTCTCGTTCTTATGACGGCGCGAAGCTCGGCCGTCGCGGCGAGTCGTTCAGCGACCGCAACAGCTCGGCCAATATCGAGATTGGGGCGGCGCTCTCGCGCCTCCGCAACCGCTCGCGCGACCTCGCCCGCAACACCTCCGGCGGCCGACGTGTCCTCGACGTGAAGGTCGGGCACGCGATTGGCTCCGGTATCACGGTCGTTCCCGATAATGGCTCCGACGCCGTCGATCGCCGCGCCGGCGAGGCCTTCGACGAATGGGCGGAGACGTCTGACGTTGAGGGCGTCCTGTCCTTTGGCGGACAGCAGAAGCTCGGCGTGTCGGGCATGTACGAGGGTGGGGACACGGTGCTTCGCCGGGTCCGCCTGAGAATGGACGATGTGCGGCCGGGCCAAGTGCCGCTCAAGCTGCAGGTCCTCGAGGGCGACTTTATCGACGGGTTCCGCGATCGTGCCATCTATGACGGCATCCGCTCGCGCCTCGGCGTCGGTCTTGGCGATTGGGATCGCCGTCTTGGCCTGTGGCTGCATCCTCAGCATCCCGGCGATCTGAGCTATTTCGGGCAGGCCTTCGTCTCGAAGTTCGTCTCGGCCGAGGACGTCATTCACCTCTACAATCCGCTTCGCCCCGGCCAGGTGCGCGGTGTGCCGATCTTCGCGCCGGTCCTGCTCAATGCCCGCGACCTCGCGGACCTGATGGACGCGGTTTTGATCAAGGCCAAGACGGAGGCGTGTTTCTCCGCCTTCGTCGAGACGACGGGCGAGCCGGCAACGGGCCTCGGACAGGTCTCGAAAGAGCCGGCCGGCGGCAGGCGCTTGATCGAGCGCCTTGCGCCGGGCCTGATCAGCTACCTCAATCCCGGCGAGAAGGTCAGCTTCGCCAGTCCGACCGGCGCCGGCCAGTTCGAGCCGGTGTGGCTCGCCTCGCAGATGGCATTCGCGGCCGGCGTCGGTCTCACGCTCGATCAGGTTACAGGTGACCTGCGGCAGGCGAACTACTCGAGCCTCCGCGCTGGCAAGATCGAGCAGCGGCGCTTGACCGAGCAGGAGCAAAACCTTGTGATCGTTCCGCAGATGATGCGGCGCGTCACGGGTTGGTGGACCGATGCGGCCCTGATGTCTGGCGTACTGCGGCCCCGCAAGGGCGGCTATCGCTGGAACTACGTCCTGCCGGCGGTCGAGCCGATCGACCCGCGCAAGGATCTCGAAGCTGACATTCTGGCCGTTCGCGCCGGCCGTCTGACGCCGCAGGAATTCATCGGTTCCTGGGGGCAGGACTGGCGCAAGGTGGTCAAGGATACGTCGTCGTTCCTCGAACAGATCGACAAGATGGGTGTCGTTCTCGACATCGATCCCCGCAGGACCTCTCAGCTCGGCGTAGCGCAGACGCCGCCGGGCGAGGTCAACCCGACAGACCCGCCGAAGGCCGAGGGCTGACGGCGTCATCCCGACAGGACCTCCGCACATGCCGGTTCCCTCCGAGCGCCTTGGCGCGCGACCCGACGCGCATCCCGAGGTGCTTCCTCTGCAGACGCGCCTTGCCACGCTTGGCGAGGTGAATGTCGAAAGCCGTACAGTGCCTGTCGTTTGGACAACGGGCGCGACGGTGCGCCGTCGACGCTACGTCGGCTGGGATACGGCGGTTCCGTTTGATGAGGAGCTGATCGTCTCCGACGCGGCGGTCGACCTAACCCGCCTCAACGCGGGCGCGCCTGTCGTCGACTCGCACATGACCTATTCCGTCCGCGGCCAAATGGCGGTTGTCGAGCGGGCGTGGATACGGGGCGGCGAAGGACATGCGGAGATCCGCTTCCCGAGCCTCGGCACCGATCCCGATGCCGATCGTCTCTTCGAGCTGGTCCGTCAGAAGATCGTCCGAAACCTCTCCGTCGGCTACACGATCAACCGCGTTCGCGTGGTCGAGCCGCAGAAGGCTGGCGACGTCGAGCGCCGGATCGTCGAGTCTTGGACGCCCTACGAGCTGTCCTTCGTCACCGTGCCGGCCGATGCCGGCGCGCAGGCGCGCAGTGCTGAGCACTCGTTTCCCCTCGAGATCGTCGGCCGTTCGGCCGTCGGGGGCTCGGGGGCCGCGGGCACTCTGGCGCGCATGAAGATGCGAGCGCGCGCCGCCGGTCTGTAGCCGCGGCGCCTCTCCGAACCCGATCCGCGCTTCAACCGGGGCCGCGGACTCGGCCTGCTTTTGCCCCGGCCCTACCCTCCCGAATTCGAGGAACCTATGCATCGCTCCTACCGGGCGGCGGGCCTGATCGCGCTCGCCTGCACTCTCGCACTCGCCTTCGTCGTCGCCATGGCGCCGGATGCTGCCTTCGCCGCGACTCCGCTGTCGCTCGCTCCCGCTCATTCCGTGTCGCATCTCTTCGGCGACCTCGTCATGGCCGGCCCGCTCGCCCTTGCCTCGCTCCGCAAGACCGAGGGTGAGCTTGTCACCCGCGCCGCTGCCAAAATCGGCGAAGTGATCGACGGCATGGCCGAGGACGCCCGCCGCGCGATCGAGGCCGAACACGCCGGCATCCTCTCCGACCTTGAGGCAACTCGCGCCGAGATCCGCACGCTCGAGGCGGCCCCGCGGCCGGCTCCCGCAACTCCGGCCCCGGCCGCCGGCGGCTTCGCCAACGCCGATGCCACCCGCGCCGCGACCGTTGCTGCCGCCGAGCGCGCCGCCACGATCTCCGACATCGGCCGCCGCGCCCATATGTCGGCCGAGGCGATCGACACGGCCCTGCGCAACCCCGACCTGACTGTCGAGGCATTCCGCTCGCAGGCCTTCGAGGCGCTCGCCACCCGCGACGCAGCGACGATGACCCGCTCGACCGGCCGCGTTGCCGAGTTTGGCGGCCAGGACGCCGACGACAGCCGTCGCCGCGGCATGGCGGACGCTCTCTCGGCCCGCATGGCTCACGCCGGCGGCGACCGGACCGCTGTCGTTCCGGAGCACGCTCGCGCCTATGCCGAGATGGGCCTCGCCGAGATGGCGGCGGAGTGCATCGGCCACCGCGGCGCCCTGCGCACCTCGCGCCAGGTCAACGAGGTGTTCGAGCGGGCCTTCCACACGGTTTCGGACTTCCCCGGCATCTTCGTCGACGCCCTCAACGTGCGTCTGCTTGCCCGCTACCGCACGGCGACGCCGACCTATCGTACCTTCGCAGCGCTCTACACGACGACGGATTTCCGTCCGACCTACGTGATCCGCGCCGGCGACTTCCCGCAGCTCCAGCCGGTCAACGAGGCCGGCGAGATCAAGTCCGGCACCTTCTCCGAGTCGGCCGAGACCTTCCGGGTCAAGCCCTACGGCGTGAGCGTGAACCTATCGCGCGCCATGATCGTCAACGATCACCTCGGCGCCATCGATCAGGTCCTCGGCTCGGTCGGCGAGCGTGTCACCGATTGGGAAAACGCGATTGCCTTCGCGGAGCTGCTCCGCAACGGCAACCTGCTCACCGACAACACCGCCGTTTTCCACGCCAAGCACAATAATCTTGCCGGTGCCGGCGCTGCGATCTCGGTCGGCAGCGTGGGGGCGGGCCGGGCTCAGATGGTCAAGCAGAAGTCGCTCGACGGCCTCAAGCTCAACCTGCAGCCCAAGACCCTGCTTGTCGGCCCCGACAACCAGACCGCGGCCGAGCAGCTCTTCACGGCGATTACTCCGCAGATCAGCGGCAACGCCGTGCCGGAGAGCTTCCGCCGGATGGCTCCGGTTGCCGATGCGAACCTCGCGAACGACGACGGTTCGGCCTTCCTGCCCTGGTATCTGTTTGCCGACCCGGCCGTCGCGCCGTGCTTCGTCTACGGCTACCTCGAGGGCTACGAGGGGCCGCGCCTGACCTCCGAGCAGGTGTTCGGCGTGCAGGGCATGAAGGTGAAGCTCGAGCACGACTTCGGCGTCGCGCCGATCGACTTCCGCGGCGGATACCGCAACCCCGGCGCAGCCAACTAAGCGGCTCCGCTTCCTGTTCCGTCGAGGGCCACCCGAGAGGGCGGCCCTTCGTCTGTCATCCCTGAATTCGGAGGCCTGAGGCCCCATGAAGAACCGTATCCAGAAGGGCGACACCGTTACGCTCATCGCCCCCTATGACGTCGCCTCCGGTGGCGGCTTGCTCGTTGGCTCCGTCTTCGGCGTCGCGAATTTCGCTGCGCTTAGCGGCGCTCCGGTCGAGGCCGATGTTGTCGGCGTGTTCGACCTCGCCAAGGCCGATGCGCAGGCCTGGGCGCAGGGCGCTAAGATCTATTGGGACAACACCGCCAAGGTCTGCACCACGGTCAACACGAGCAACACCCTGATCGGCGCCGCCATGCTGGCCGTTGCCAACACGGCCGGCCTCACGGTGGGTCGCGTGCGTCTCAACGGCGTCGTTTCGTAAGGCTGGCCGATGCCTTCGCCCTTCGACCGGGCGCTTGCCGTTGCCGAGCGCGTCGTTGTCCGCACCTTCGGTGAGGCAATGACGCTGCTGCCGGAACGCAAGAGCGGCCGAACCGGCGGCAGTGCCGGCGCCGATACTACGCGGCCCGGCATTGCGTTCCGCGGTGCCCTCTCGCGCGAGCCTCTCACGGTGCAGCGGAGCGGCGACGGCGGCCAAAATGCCGGCAATCTACAGGTTGCTTCGGGCAAGTGGCTCCTCTGGCTCGACGCGCCGCTTGCTGCGCGCCTGGAGCGCAGGGCCGGCGACCACGTCCGACGCGAATGCCCCCCTCAGGGAGAGCCGGCGGAATTCCGGATCTCCTCCGCTGCTCTGCCGACCGATGGCGGGGTGATCCACTACGTCGAGCCGGTGTGACGCATGAGCCTGCAGGCCCTCGCCTTGGCGATCACGGCAACCGGCGCCCTGGCGGAGACGATGCCCGCTTGGGTGCGTGTCGAGCTTGAGCCACAGGACGCACTCTCCCTCGCCGATGAGAGCGGCAAGGTCATTGCCGCCGTGTTCGTCGGCGACGAGACCGCGAAGGTCGAGCGCCGGAAGTGGGCGCAGGGTGAAACCACGATCGAACTCGTCGTGCAGATCGTTCTTCCCGTTGAGTTGGTTGCAGAAATCGGCGGCGTTGCCTGCCGGTTCGATACGCGCACCGGCGGCACGCGGCAGATCTATGCCGCTATGCACGAGGCAATCCGGCGCGCCTTCACTGTGCCGGGTAACGGCACTTGGCGCGCCCTATTGCAGGCTGTTTGGATCGGTCATCCTGAACCGATCAACGGTTTGCCGGGCCGAGCCGAGCGGCCGAACAAGCCGCCGCTGCCGATCATAGATTATTCGATCCCCTGCCGGGTAATCATGCCGCCGCCATTGGGAGCGCCGGCGCCGTTTCCCTGGCCGGACATTGTCGACAAGATGCGCGCCGACGACGCTTTTACCGGCGAGGAGGCCGCTTTCCTCGAGGCGCTGATTGCCGGCGAACCTCTGACAGACGTTCAGGCCGAACTCGCCTTCGCCGGCCTCTCCCGGCCGGACGGTGACGGACTCGGCAACGGCCCGCTGCCCGGCGTCGACAGCTCGCCGCCTATGGCGAGCGCAACGATCAATGACACGACAACCGTCCGGGCGGAGGCCCCATGAGCGACCTCGGCGAGATGATCAGTTGGCTACAGCGCCTTGAGCGCGACCACAGGGATCTCAAGGCCGCTGTCCGCAATATGTTCCGGGTTGGCCCTGTCGTGGCCCGCGACAAAGACAAGGGCGTGCGCCTGCAGACGGACGCGGACGGCGAGGACGGCAGCGATCCGCATAAAACGGATTGGGGCGTCATGGCCGAGCAGTCCGGCTTTCACAGCCGAGTGCCGCGCAATGGCGAGCAATGCCTTTTCCTCGCGCCGTTCGGTGATCAGGCTCAAGGCGTCGTCTTGCCCTTCGGGCACAACACGGCCCATCCGAACCCCGCCGGAGACGTCGACGAAATCGTGCTGTTCAATCACGGCAAGATCAAAGGCACGGTCGACAAGACCGGAACCAAGCTGACCATCACGAACGACAAAGCGTCCACGGTCTACGAAGGCGCCAAAATTACACATACGATCGACGGCAACTCGACGACGTATGAAAAAGATCAGATTACCTTTCCCGATGGCTCGAAGGTGCATCACGGCACACAGAACATCGGCAAGGATCACGTTCACCTTGGCGTCGAGCCTGGCGGCGGCAAGTCGCAGGGTCCGGATGTCTGAACGTTCGAACGTTCGAATCTTATAAGGTCAAGGCATGTCGTCGACGGGCATCGATCGCTACACGGGCGCGCCGCTGTCCGATTTCGAGCACGTCCTGCAGTGCGTCGCGGTCATCTTCATGACCCGGATCGGCGAAATGGTCATGCTGCGCTGGTTCGGCGCCGGCCTGCCCGAGCTGCTCGGCCGCCGCGCTACGCTCACGAACCTGAGTCTCTATCGCATGGTGATCGCGCTCGCGATCAATGCGTGGGAGCCCCGGCTCAACGTGGTCAAGGTGGTCGCCGCCGGCAACACGGCGGACGGTCTGCGCCTCGGCGAGCTGAATTTCACGATCCTCTGCGAGTACCGGCCGAAGGCGCTCACCGGCGACCTCACGGTCGAGGGCGGCCTGCGCAAGATCGGCCTCACGGCCGCCAACGACAACACCGGTATCCGGCTGCGCGTCCTCGCTGCCTGAACCCTGCCCCTCCCGCCCGATAGGTCGACGATGCCGACGCTGCCGCCCGCCGTCACGGCGGCGCTCTCCCGCTTTGCCGCGATCGACCTGGCGCGCCTGCCGGATCGTCCGGTCACGGCGCGAGGCTATGACGCGATCTATGCCGCCTACATGGCCGACCTCGCCTCCCGGCTCAACGCCGAGGGTATCCCGTACAACGTCGCCGGCACGCCGGGAAACGTCGTCAACCTGGCAACCGACACCTACGCGATCACGGGCCGCGCCTTCGGTTACGCCGTCGAGGCGGTCGAGGCGGCGATTGATGACGCGGTCTATTCCGTGCTCGTGCCGTGGTCCTTCGGCCCCTACCTCGACGCGCTCGGCGCCGGCCAAACGCCGCCCGTGGGGCGCAAGGCGATCGTCGCGAACCCGCGCCCCTACGTTTACGGCACGGACTCGGTCGACGATTGGCAGCCCGACGACGTCTATCGCGCCCTGATCCTGCTCGCGCCCGAGGCGCTCTCGACCTGTGGTCCGGAGGGCGCATATGTGTGGTTCACGCTCGAAGTGCCCGGCGTGCTCTCGGCCGGATGCTATGGCCCGATGAGCTTTGGCGGCACGCGGCTCGCGCCCTTCGTGCCGCTCGGCGAGGTTCGCATCCCGGTCCTGGCCAATGCCGGCGACGGCACAGCGTCGACCGCGCTCGTCGCAGCCGTGCAGGCCGCCGTCTCCGCTGACAGCCGCCGGCCGATCGCCGACCTCGTGACGGCCTCGGCCGCCACGGTCCTGCCGTGGAGCTTCGCCGCGACGCTCTATTGCGGCCCTGGCGTCGACCTCGGCGCGGTCGGCATGGCCGCCTATTCTCGTCTGCGCGCTCTGGCGGATTTCCAGCACAGGCCGGGCGGCTCGGTTCTACTGCAGGACGTCTTCGCCGCCTGCAAAGTGCCGGACGCGACCGGAACGCCGCTCGTCGGCTTCGTCGACCCCGGCAGCTTCGCCGACGTCAATCCCGGCCCGGTGAGCGCGGCCAACCCCTCCCCGGCGTTCGTGGCGCCCTACTGCGCCCCGCCGGGGCCGGAGGGCGTGACGCAATCCGCCGGCGACGACGGCACACTTCTGATTGTCGGCGGAGATATCGCCCTGCGCGTCGAGCAAACCTATGGCTGATGCGGATCGCAATACGCTCCTCCCCTCGCACGCGACGCCGCGCGAGCGCTCGATCGGCGGCGCCAACGCCGCCGTCACGGATGCCGATACGGATCTGATCCGCCGAGCCGGCTCGCCGGATATCGAAGAGGTCCCGGCCGCATACCTCCCGGCGCGTGCCGAGGCGGTCTCCGTCGACGTGTGGGACCCGCTGTGGCCCGACGATATCAAGCGGGCGACGATCAAGGCGGCGCCCGAGGTGCATCGGCACAAGGGCACGGTCTATGCGGTCAAGACGGCGCTCTCCGCCCTCAAGATCGACGCCGAGGTGATTGAGTGGTGGCAGGAAGCGCCGCGCGGCGTGCCCTACGCCTTCACTGTTAAGGCCCGCGCTCGCGCTCGGCTCTATGACGGCCCTCTCCTCGATCCTCGCCTGATCAAGGTCGCTTATACGAGCGTCCTGCGCGCCAAGCCGCTGAGCCGGGCGTTCGATATCGTGATTGGCGCCGGCTTCGGCGACACGCTCGGCCTGGCGCCCGTCATGGTCGCCAAGGTGCCATTACGGCGCGGTGTGGTCCCGAGGCCAGCCACGGGCACGCAAGACACGCTCGGCCTGGCGCCGGTCATGGTCGCCAGGGTGCCGATCCGGCGCGGCGTGGCGCCGCTGCCGGCAACCGAAACACATGCGGCGCTCGCGTTCGCTCTGGCCTTCACGGCCAGGACGCGGATCGCGCACGCCGTCGTTCCCATCCTTCCGACGTGAGGCGTCCGTGAGCGAAGACCTCGTCCCTACCATCACACGGGCAGGCCTCGCGGCCTGTCGAAACGCGCAGGGCAGCGGCCTCCTCGCCACGATAGCGGCCGTCGCGATTGGGCGCGGCGTCGTGAGCGGATCGAACGCTGTCGGCTACAGCCCAACCGGCGCCGAGACCGCGCTCAAGTCCGAAATCACCCGCGTTCCCCTGCTCTCGGGTTCGCAGATCGGAAGCCTTGCCGGTAGCGATCCCCTCGGGTTTCGCGTGCTGGCCGAGGTCCCGGCCGCCGCGACCGGCACCCCGCCGGCGCCCATCAATGAGGTCGGCTGGTTCCTGTCGGATGGCACGCTGCTCTGCCTATGGTCCTCGGCGACCTATCCGCTCGGCTTCCTGACCGACAAGGCGAGCCTCGAACTCGCGCACGATCTGTTCCTGTCGCAGCTCCCCGTCGCCTCGATGGCGATCACGGTCACACGGCCGGATCTGCCTGACACCCTCCCCGTGCTTGCCCGGCTCTGCGCCGCCGGCCAGCGCGCCCTTGCCGACAAGGCGCGCGCCTTCGTCCGCGCCTTCACGAACGCCTGAGAGGACCCTGCATGTCGACGCTTGCCGATGCCATGAACGACGCAACCGCCGCCGAGAATGCGGCGGTCGATGCTCTGAACGCAGCCGCCGCGCTGTTGCAGAACAAGGCCGCCCTCGCGGAAGGTGCAATCCAGAGCTTCCTGTACCGCGCCGCACAGGTGTTTTGGTACATCGATTTCAATACCGGCGTTGACGATGCCAATCACGGCAAGACGATCGGCGCGCCGTGCAAGACGATCGACTACGCGATTTCGCAGGCCGATCTCTCGGTGATCAACTGGTTCCTGTGCTTCACGGATCAGACCATCACGAAGGGTTGGGCGGCCGGCTCGGGCATCTTCGTGGTTGGCGCCCTGCGCAGCCCCGGCGTGTTCAACTCGCCCTGGACCTACACGCAGCGCCGGCTCAGTTTCGCCGCTGAGAGCGTCGACTCCCCCTATGTCGGCGGTGGCCGTCAGCCGGGCTACCTCAACCTGCTCGGCAGCTTCGCGATCTTTCAATCGCTCGAAGTCCGCCTGCCGGCCACGCCCGACGTGCTCGACAACAAGACGGTCCTGCGCGGCTACGGCGCCAGCGTGTCGTTCCTCAACTGCACCGTGACGATCGAGGACGCCAGCAAGGGTGTATCGATGTTCGAGTCCGGATATGGCCTGCAGTCCTATGTCGGCTTCACGAACACGACGCTCGGCACCGGCGCCGCTGGCCATATCTTCAAGGGCATCGCGGCCGGCGCCAATCCGAACAGCTCAGTCGATTACAGGTCAAACCTCACCTCCGCCTAAGCTTGAGCTGATCTCGAAAGCTTTCTCGAACTCTCATTTTTTTGGCTGCGGCCGGAGGATAAGACATGACTAATCTTGAAACGCGCAGCTTTTCGCTGATCGTCGGCGGCACACAATACATTGCCGCAACCCTGGCGCAGCTCGCCGAGCGCGGGGTTGCCCCGGCCGACGTCCTCGCGCTCGCCAAGCGGACCTTGACCGAGGACGTCGACGCCAGGGCCGAGGCGCTGCGCCTCTCGATCGCCACGCCCGGCGCCGGGCAGGCGATGGAATATCAGGAGACGCAGGCGCAGGCCTTCGCCGCTCTGCAAGCGTCCCCCGCCAGCGTGACGCCGGCGGCCTATCCGATGCTCGCGGCCTCGATCGGGATCGACATCGATCCGAGCACGAATGCCCCGGCGACCGACGTGCTCGGCGTGGCGCGCGCCGTGCAGAAGGCTTATGCGGCCTGGCTCGCCGCCGGCGCCGCGATCCGTGGCGCCCGTCTGCACGGCAAGGCCGCGATCGAGGCCGCCGCAACGCCTGCCGCCGCCGCGCAGGCCTTCGACGCGATCGACTGGCCTCCCCTCGGCTGATCCCTACCCTTCCCTGATCCTCCTCGAAAGGCTGGCCCGTGGCGCTGCTCGTCAACGCACAGATGACGCTTGCCTCGGCGCCAGGCACGGGCGATTTCGCGCTCTCGGCGGCAGTGGCGGGCGCGCAGACCTTCGCTGCGGCCGGCATGGTCGACGGCGCCTATTGCACCTATCGCGCCGAGGAAGGCGCCGGATGGGAAATCGGCGTCGGGCAATACAACGCCGCGGTGAAATTCCTCTCGCGCGCCTATGTGCTCGCCTCCTCGGCGGGCGCGAGTAAGGTGGCGTTCGGCGCGGCTGCCGTTGTTTCGCAGGTCGCCGCGCCGGCGGATCTCGGCCATTCCTTCCGGAACAAGCTCCATAACGGAATGCTCCGGATCAATCAGCGCAAGCTCACCGGCACGGTGACTTTGCCTGCCGGCGCTTACGGCCACGACGGCGTCAAGGCCGGCGCCTCGGGGGCCTCGTACACCCTTGCAACCGCCGCAAACGGTGACGGCACCATGACGGGTGCCGGCTCGGCCGCCAACACGGTCAAACGGATCGTCGAGGGCGTGTTCTACCTGCCGGACTCCGGCAGCTATGTGCTCACCTGGCTCGGCACGGCCACGGCGCGCGTCTATCCGAAGTCGTCGGGCAGCCCGCCCGCCTTCGCGGCCGGAATTGCGGTTGTGCTGCCGAACGGTGAGGCGGTGTCCGCGATGTCCGTCCCCGGCGTCGTGGCTGGCGCCGACCTTGTCGTCGAGTTCGATATCAGCTCGAGCAAGACGCTCGGGCGTCATCAGCTCGCCCTTGGTCTCTATCCGATACCGTTCGAGCGCCGTGACGATGAGCGGCGCCGGTGCCTGCGGTACTACCGCGAGGTGCCACTCGGCGATCGGCAATATGCGGACGCTGGCGGCCTCCTGATGGTGTACCGATGGGATGAGGAAATGGCCTCGGCCCCGATCGCCGTCATCGGAGCGCCCCTCTACTCGAACAACGTCGCCGCCGCCTTCGTCAGCTACGTCGACACGTCCTCGGCGCGCATCGGCTTTACGCAGCAAGCGGCGGGCTGGCTGCAGTACGATGGCTCTATGACGCTCTCCTCGGAGCTTTGAAATGATCAAAGCGCGTTTTGCCAATGCCGAGGGTGCCGGGGTCACGGTCGAATTGGCCGCCGGCGATCAGCTCGGTACGGTCTCCGGACCCGCTTCATTTTACCTGCCCGTCACGCATCCGACCTATGCCGACTTGCTCGCGCTGATCGCGGCAGGCTCGGCTGAGCCGGTCGCGGCTTTCGCGGCGCCGTCCGTCGTCGCGCCCGATAATCCGACGCTCTCGGATTGGCGCGTTGGCCTGACCTTATGGAAGCGGCCGGACGGGACACCTCGCATTGATGAGGTGACCGGCAAGGTCAACGCGCTGATCGCGGCGCCTGATGCGACGGGCGCGGTGCTCGGCAAGGTTGCCAAAGAGCGGCTCGAATTTGCCAACAACGTCCTGCGCGCGCAGCTCCTCGCGCTCGCGGGAGCCTTCGGGTTCACGCCCGATGATGTCGAGGAAAGTCTCTGGCGCGCCGACCGGGTGCGGCAGGGCGATCTCTCGGGCGTCTGGCCGCTACCGACGATCTGACGCGCCCGCCTTCCCTTCGACCCTTCCCCTGATCTTGGCCCGGCGCCCGCTGCGGCCAGCCCTGCCGGCGTGCCCGGCTCTCCCGGAGAACATCTATGCGTCTGATGAACCGCTTGGTCGGGGCCTTCGTCTCGGCCGCCGCCCTGATCGCCGGCTCGGCCCATGCCGAGCAGGCCGAGGCCAAGGGCGTTTATACGATTGAACATCGTAACGCCGCCGGCGAGCTGCTCTATTCCGAGGAGTTCAAGAACCTCGTCGTCACCTCGGGCAAGAACCTCTTGCTCGATACCTTCCTGTCTGGTTCGAGCTACACGGCCGCGCTCTATCTCGGCCTCGTCGACGGTGCCTCGGCCCCGACTTTTGCCGCCGCCGACACGTTGGCCTCGCATGCCGGCTGGACCGAAAATCAGGGCTACTCGAACGCCGGCCGCCCGGCCGCGACCTTCAACGCTGCCGTGGCCGGCGCCAAGGCGAGCGTGTCGATCGTCTTCAACATCAACGCCTCCGGCACGATCGCCGGGTGCTTCCTCTGCACGAGCGCCACGAAGGGCGGCACCACGGGGACGCTGATTTCCGCCGGCGCCTTCGCTGGCGGCAACCGCCTCCTGCAGTCGGGCGATACGCTGAGCGTGACATATAACCTCTCGGTCTGAGGTCCCGCTCTCCCGCAATACTTTCGAGGATCAAGACATGGTCAAAGGTGACAAGGCCCGCGTTCGCCCCGTGATTGTCGAGGGCGAAATCATCCGTGTGAAATTCGATGAGGAGACGGGCGCGAAGCTTGTTTTGCTCGGCTGGAACGATGCTGGCGAGGCACATGAGCGCTGGTTTTCTGAGGCCGAATTGGAGCCCGTCGCGGCTGCACCGGCCGTTTGATCTGATCACGCGGGCCGAGCCCGCCTCGCGCGGGATACTCTGGCATGATGCTCGGTCGCCGGCCGCTCGGCCTCGTGCCGAACGGCTCCGTTATCCGCAACCTGGCCTCGGCTCCGGCCGAGGCGCTTGCCGGATCTGACGCCCCCCTTTCGATGCTGGCTGGCAATGCCGCCCGTGCCGAGGCCGGCGCCGGCGCCGATGCCGCCGTGCCGGAGGCCTTGGTTGCGACCTCCGGCGCAGAAACGGGCGGTTCGCTCGACGCGCTCGCCCTCCTCCTGTCCCCTGTCGCCGCCGCCCTTGACGTCCTGGCCTCGGCCGAGGCGGCCTCCGGCGCGGCAAACGTGCAGGGCGCCGGAACCGACGCGGCGGCGGCCCTCAACGCTCTGGCGGCGACTCTCGACGCCGTCGGTGCATCGGCCGACGCCGCGACCGTCATCGGCACGCTCGCCATCCTGTTTCAGGCCGCCGCGCTCGTGGCCGAGGAACGGGCCGCGACGGACGTGGCGTCGACCCTGGCGGCGGCCGTCGCCGGACAGCCCGAGGCTGCCGACACGGCCGAGGTCCTGGCCGGGGGCGCCTCTGCTCTTTCCTCCGCCGCCGAGCTGGCGGCCGTCGTCGACGACGCGCGGCCCTTTGCCGAGGCGTCGGACGCCGTGACTTTCGCCGGCACCGTTGCGGATCTCGCGCGGGCGTTTGTCGCCTCGGATAACGCGGCCGTCGACGCGCTGGCCGCCCTCGACACGGCAGCCGGTCTCTACGCTGCCGGCATGGCGGCGTCAGATCCCCTCGCCGCCCTCGACGGCCCGGCGGCTCCTGTTCTCTCTCTCGCGCCGGCCCATGAAATCGGCCAGGTCGCCGATACGGTGTTCGGATCGCGGCCGACGCTGGTCACCCTCGCCGACGCCTTCGTGTTGGCCGACAGTGCCTCGGCCGCCTTCCGGCTCGTCGGGACCTCGGCCGAAGCCTTGGCGTCGATCGACGCCCTCCGGTCGCGCCTCGCCGTCTTTCCCTTCGCGCTCGAAGGCGCGGCGCTCGGCGAGGTCCTCGCGGCACGCTTGCGGGCGCAGCTGTCTTGGGCCGATCAGGGCGCGGCGGTCGAGGCGCTCTCCCTTGCCCTCCTCGCTCGATCGCGCCTCGCCGATCTCATGCCGGCGGATGATCTGTCTGCGGCCTCGCCCCTGGCCCGCGCCGTCGCGTTCCTCTCGCTGGCCGCCCTCGACGTGCCGGCCGCCGCCTCGATCGCGCTGGCTTCGGCCGGCGCCGCGCTTGCCGGTGCCGAGGTCCTCGCGGGCGCCCTATCCGCGCCGGTCTCCGGTGGCGATCTCGCCTCGCTGGCTGATACCGGCTCGGGCGCGGCGCTGCAGCGTGTCGCTGCGATCGAGCACGATAGCGCGGCGCTCGACCTCGGCCGTGCCGCGCTCCTCGTGCCTGGCGCCACGGCCGAGGGCGCGCCGGCGACCTCGACGGCCTCCGCAGGTCTCATAGCTGCTGCCCTGGCTGCCCTGGCGGTCGCGACAGCGGATCGGGGGCTTGCTGGCCTCGCGGGCATCACGGCGGCGGCCGAGGCTGCGGCGCCTGCCGACGCCCTGGCCCTCATCATCGCCCTGTCGGCTTCGGATGCCGGCGACGTCCTCGCGGCGGCCCTGGCGGCGGCGTCGATTCCGGCCTCTGGCGCGGAGCATGTCGAGCCGCGCGATGCCCTCGCCGGGCTCGCCTTCGTGCTGGCGGCTCGTGCCGATCCCCTGGCGCTCGCGGCTATGGCCTCTTGCGGCCTCGCTGTAGCGGGCGCGGCGTCTGACGACGTGGAGTCCGTCGAGGCTGCGTCCTACGGCCTGCGCGTCGCGAAAACCGGCGTGGAGGCCCTGCAGGCGGCCGAGGCGCTCGCCCTGGCGCTCACCCTCGCCGCCCGCGCCGGAGAGGCCTCTGTGACGCTCGACGGGCTCACGCTGGCGCTCCTGCGGCAGCGGATCGTGCGTCTCCTCGGCCGGCTCACCGGCCCGCGCATCCTTCCCGGCCGGCTCACCGGCCCGATCATCCTGAGAGGACGGCTCGGCGCCATGACGATCACGCATCCCGAGTTCGAGGTCGAGGTCGGCGACGGCTACCGCCTGCAGATCGCAATCGACCTCGGGCCAAACCAACCGGCCGACCTTGCCGGGGCGACCGCTGAGTTTGGCTATGGGCTCACGCCCGCGCCGGCCGACCGGCTCAACGCCGAGCGCGCCTCGGCCGCTGTCGGCTTCGGCACGGTCGGGTTGCGCGGCCTCACCTACCCTTCGGCGGAGATCTCCCTCTCTGCCGAGGAAACCCGGCTCCTGCCGCCCTGCACGCTGTTCCATTGGGCGTGCCGCGTGAGCCTGCCCGGCGCTGAACCCGACACGGTGGCGCGCGGCACCTTCCGCACCGCAGACGTCCCGATCTGAGCGTTGCAGCGCTCTCTCGCTTCACCCTTCCACTTCCGGCCGGGCCGCTCCTCACGAGCGGCCTTTTTTCGTGAGGATAGCCCGTGACCGCACCGTATTTCGGTTATCAGTCGACCTACCCCAACGACGACGTCGCCTCCGTTACCGGCGGCGATTATTCCAAGATCGGGCTGTGCTCGACGTCGAGCGACGCCGACGCCAGCGTGTTCCCGCTGAACGTGGCGGTTCGCTTCACCTCGACCGATCCGGCCTTTCTGTCAAAGATCGGCACCGGCGATCTCGCGGCTGCCCTCACCGGCATCAATGATCAGCTTGGCGGCTCCGGCGCCGACGTCGTTGTCGTGCGCGTGGCGGAGGGTGTGGCTGACGATGCCGAAACCAAGCTCGCGCAGACGCAAGCGAACATCATCGGCGACGCCGGCGCCGGCACCGGCCTTTGGGCGCTCCGCAATGCTCCGCAGACGGTCAAGGCGGCCTGTCACCTGTGGTATGCCGGCCATACCGCCGAGGCCGGCGTTGACGGCGCCGACAATCCGGTTCGGGCCGCGCTCGCTCACTTGCTTGAAGCCGCCAAGGCGATTGCGATCGTCGACGTCGATCCGACCTCTAAGGTGAATGCCATCGCCGCGCGCGAGCTGATGTCCTCGAAGCGCATGATGCCGATGGGCGTTGCCGCCAAGGTCTATGAGACCGTCAATGGTGCTGCGACCCTCGTCACGCGCCCGATGGCGCCGCGTGTCCTCGGCCTGATCGCTGCGACCGACAACAACTATCGCAACGGCATGCCGTTCGACTCCTTCGCCAACAAGCCGATCCTCGGCATTGCGGACATCAATCGCCCGATCGGGTTCGATATCGGCGACGGCTCGACCGAGGGGCAGCTCATGCTCGCCTCGGATATCGCGATCGTCGTGCAGGGCGAGAGCGCGAATGCCGGCGCCATCGCGGATGGTGGTTTCGTGTTCATCGGCTTCGAGTCGGCCGCCACAACCGCCGAATGGACGCAGATCCATCAGGTGCGCGGCGCCGACTATATCGATGAGGAGTTCGGCCTCCTCGCCCGCAAGTACCTCGGCGGTCGATACACCGCTCGCCGCGCCGAGAGCCTGCTCAAGAGCTTCGGCCAGGTGCTCGACGATCACGTCTATAACGAGGACATCGTCGGTTATCTGCTCAAGTATCCGACCGATCTCAACACGATCGCGCAGGTTACGCAGGGCAATTTCTCGATCCGGACCAATCAGGAACTCTATCCGATCATCCGGAAGATCAACAACGAGGTTCGCCACTATCCAGAGGCGATCACGGCGCTGGTCAATACGATCGTCGCCAACGTCGGCACGCAGAGCCGCACGGTTTCCTAACCGCCTCGCTGGTCCCTGTCCCGCGCCTTCGGGCGCGGGCTCCCTTTCGCTCGCTCCTGTCGCCACGCCTGAGAGGCCTAGCCCATGCAAGATTTGCTGTTGGTCGAGGAGGTCGACGTTCGTCGCCTCGACGATCCCGAGGATTCCCGCGTCTGCACCATCACCAAGATGCTGTTGCCGGCGATCAAGCTCAAGACCGCCGAGCATACTGCCGGCGGTGGCGTCGGCACGGTCAAGTACCGCCTGCCGATGATCGAGGCGCTCGAACCGACGATGTCCGTCAAGGGCCTCGACGTCGGCACGATCGCGGCGGCCGGCTTCATCCCCGGCGTCTCCGGCGGCTGGATCTTCGCGGCTTCGGTGCGCAACACCTCGACGAACAAGATCGTCCCCTTGCGCGCCACGGTCAAAGGCGTCGTGACCGAGTACACGCCGGGCGAGCATACGCCGGGCGAGCTGCTCGACGTCGACCATGCCTTTCACGAGGTCACGGATTACGAACTCGTCGTGGACGGCGAGCAGTGGTTCAAGTTCAGCGCCCGAGGCCGCGAGCTGGTCATGTACGGCGTCGACCTGTTCGAGCAGTACCGCACCGCGCTCGGCGTCTGATCGCCCTCCCCAATACGTCATCAGCGGCGGCCGGCATTCCGGCCGCTGCCCCATGTCCTCGCGCCCGGTTCACGTCTCGCCATGGATTTCGCCCAACTCGCTCCCGTCTCGAAGGCGGAGGCTGCCGCCGCCGGCGTCGCTGTCGCTCCCGTCGCCTCGCCTGCCGCCGCCCCTTCCGTTGCTCCCGTCTCGGTCGAGCCGATCGCGGCCCTCCCCGAGGAGGAGCCGCAGTTCCTCGACGAGGAGGTGCGCCGTCGCGTGGTTCTACTCGATCACCCGATGCGCTTCGCCGGCCGCGAGTATCGTGCGATCCATCTTCGCCGGATGGCCGCGCGCGACGTCGGCCGGTACTTCGAGCAGCTCGCCGAGCTGGCCGCGAAAGATCCCGGTGCCAAGCTCCTGTTTCCGATCTTCTATCACGAGGACGGAAGCCCGGTGCCGCCGAAGGTGCTCGACCGGCTCGACGCGAGCGATGACGAGCGCGTGATCGAGGAGGCGCAGGATTTTTTGCCGCCCCGGTTGCGGCGGCTCAAGGCCTGACCGTAACCGCACTCAATCCCGAGCATTGGCGAGTATATCGCGCAGTCATCATGAAGGAAATCGGCGGTTCTCGCGCAGAACTCGACGTGATGCCCTGGGATGACTTTGCGCGCGAATACTTCCTCGCCCTCAAGATCCAAAAACTAAGGAAGCGCTAAGCCATGGGAAACCTGACGTCGACCCTGAGCATTCGGCTCAACGACGACGTCTCCGGCCCGGCCGCACGCGCTGCCGGCGCCCTGCACAAGCTCGGCGCCTCCGGCAACGATCTGAAAAAGCTCGGCGCCGCCTCTCCGGAGACTGCGCGCCTCATCGCACAGCTCGAAAAGCTCCGTGCCGAGGCGGAGAAGATTGGCAAGATCCGCACGGCCCTCGACGGCGTGAAGGCCTCCGGCGCGGCGTATCGAGAGGCGCGCCAGGACGTCACCCGTCTTACCGGCGAGCTGGCGAAGGCTCGCACCACGGCCGAGGCGCTCAAGGGTGTCAAGGGAAAGGCGGAGGAGCGCGGCAAGGCCGAGGAGGAGGTGCGCCGGCTCGATCGTGCCTTGCGGCGCGCGACGAGCAACGTCGACACAACGAAGGACGCTTTCCGCGCCAGCGGCCAGGCGCTTCGCACGGCCCGCGCCGAAATGACCTCGGCCGGTGTGTCGGCCAAGAGCTTATCGGCAGCCGAGACGGCGATCGGCGCGGCAGCAGCCAAGACGAACGCCGAGCTGGCAAAACAGATCGGTCTGCTCGACCGCGTCTCCTCGCACGCGACCTCCCTGGCGAAAGCCAATCGCGACATGACGCGCGCCATGGGCGAGTCTGCCCGCGCGCAGAACCGCCAGATCGAGGCGCAGACCCGGCAGCGCGACGCCTCCCGACGCCTGGTCGACGGCATGAGCCTGCCGGCACGCGCCGCCCGCGCAGAGGCCCGCGTCGCTCGCGCAGAGGCCGCGAGCGCCCGTGCCGAGCTGCTCGAAGCCCGCCGCCAGGCCCGCAAGGAAACGCTTGGCCTCATTGCCGGCGCCGCCGGCGTCAAGGCCGCGCACGGCGTCGGCCACGGCGCGCACGCCTCCCTCGAAACTTATCGGGAGTTCGACCGCGAGCGTCGGTTCGGCAAGGCCGTGATGGGCCTCACGGATGAGGAGCAAGAGCCTCTCATCAAGCAGGCGATCCACATGGGCGCCTCGACGAAATACAATGACGTTCAAGTCTTGGAGTCACAGCGTGAGCTTGCGGCGCGCGGCCTGAATAAAGATCAGGTCATGGGCCTGATGGAACCGGCGGCCAATCTCGGCCAATCGCTCGATCTGAGCTTGCCGGCTGCCGTCAAGCAAATGGAAGGCGCGCTGTTCGGCTTCAAAAAGGATATCTCGACCACGGAAGCCGCCAAGTATTCGGCCCGCCAGACGGCGGATCTGCAGGTCAAGGCGGCCAAGGTCTCCGGTATGACGCCGGAGGATCTCACGCAGGCCTATAAGTACGCAGCCACGCCCGCCCGCATGGCTGGCGTGAGCGAGGAAATGATGCTCGCTTTCGCGGGCATCTCGAAAAAGGCCAACATGGGCGGCGACGAGTCCGGCGTCGCCTTTCGTGCCCTGATCGCCAACGCCGTGTCGCCGACCCGCAAGGGCAAAGAGGCGATGCTCGCGAATGGCCTCGATTACAAAAACTATCAGCGCAACCCTGATAGCCTCAAGCTCGACCCGTTCGTGAAGAACATCGCCGCGCAGTACGGCGTCGAACTCAATAAGTCGTCGCGCGAAGGTCTTGGCAAGATCTTCGCGGATAAGGACGTGATCAGTGATCCGTCGAAGTTCGCCCCGGCGGTGACCAAGCTTCTGAGCGACACGCTCGGCGGCGACGACGCCAAGTCGAAAAAGTCGATCGCGGGCGCGGCCAACCGCTACCGCGACGCCTCTATGCAGAGCGTCGACGTCAACGCGCTCATGGCCGACCTCATGAAAAAGCTGCCGGGCAACCTGCAGCTCGCGAACGCCCTGTTCGGCTCGAAACAGGGCTCTCGCATCGCAACGGCGCTTGGAGACCCGGCGACGGTCAATCACATCGTCGACGAGCTGAAAAACCATTCGGAGGGCTTCTCCGAAAAGATCTCGGCCGAGCGCATGGCCGGTTTCGACGGCGCCGTGTCCCGGTTCGAGGGCGCGGTCAAAAACCTCGAAACCTCGATCGGTCGCGCCTGGGACAGCAATGGCTCCGGCGGCCCGCTCACGGCGCTCACGAACATGGCTGGCAAGGCCACGCAGGCGCTCGCCGAGCTGTCGCCCAACGCCACCATGGCTGCCTCTGGCCTGGCGGCGATCGGCGGCCTGGCGGCGGGCCTCTATGGCACGTGGAAGATTGCCAAGACCGTGCTCGGCTTCGGCTCGGGTGTCGCGCTCACGGCCTCGGCCACGGCGCTCGACGCCTCGGCGGCGGCCCTTACGGCGGCGGCAGCGAAGCTCGCGGGCGGCAGTGTCGTCGACAATGCCTCGAAGGCGGCGAGCGCTGCGCCGGGAGCGGCCTCGGCGGCTCCGGCGCTGGCGGCGGCCGGCGTGGTCGGCGCGGCGATCGGCACGGCCGCCGGTGGCGCTTTCGCGGTTTATGCCACCACGAAGCAACTGCCGAAGATGGCGGCCGAGCACGGCGCCTCCGGCCTCGACTATGCCACGGGCGGCGCCATGGACGGGAACCCCATGGCGGGGCTCGCCCCGGAACGGCCCTACGTGCGCGATTGGTGGAAGCGGACGGCGCCGACCTGGCTCGGCGGCGACAAGGCTGGCACCGGGCAGTCAGCATCTCCCGTCGAGATCGATACGTCTGGCGCCGAGGAAAAGCTCCGGGCTCTCTCCGATCAGACCGTGGCGCCGAAGGCTGACGCCTCCTCGCTCGATCAGATCGGCACCAAGGCGGACGAGGCCAAGCAAAAGCTCGGGGAGGTCTCCTCGACGACGGTCGCGCCGCAGGTCGATACGAGCGGCCTCGATACCGCCATCGCGAAGGCGGGGCAGCTCAAGGCGGCGCTCGCCTCGGCCGGCTCGGCTATGTCCGCGCTTGGCTCCGGCCGGGTGCGCCAGGCGCAGAGCGACAATCACTAGAACAGAGGGTGAGCGATCATGTTGTGGCAGATTGGATCGCTCACCCTCGATACCTTCACCCTCCCCTCGGATGACGTCGAGGAGGAGGTGTCGGCCGACTTCGCGAAGCACCCGCTTATCGCGACCCGGAAAGATTACGAGTTCGCCGGCCCCGGCGACGATCCCCTCGAAATCTCGGGCAAGATCCTGCCCTTCCATGTCGGCGGATTGGCTGAGTTCGAGTTGGCCAAGGCCCTCTGCACGTCGGGCGAGCCGCAATTCGTAATGCGCGGCGATGGCCAGGTGTTCGGCTGGCATCAGATCATGAGCGTGCGCGGCCGTCACAAGAGCATCGGCCCGAGCGGCGTCGGCTTCGAGGTCGAATGCACGATCCGCTTGGAACGCTGCGGCGAGGCCGGCTCGGATGCCGGCGCCGGCCTCATCGATACGATCATCGGACTGTTTGGGTGAGCCATGCCGCAACGTGTGACCGTGCAGCGCGTCGGCACGACGCTCGATCTCCTGTTGTTTCGCGCCTACGGACGGCGCGGCAACACCTCCGCCATGCTGTCGAGCGCCTACGCGCTCAATCGTGGCATCGCCAGGCGCGGCACGGTGCTTCCGCTCCTGACGCCGGTCCTCCTGCCTGATCTCGACACGTCGAAGCCCGCGACGAAGCGGGCGGCCGTCAACCTGTTCGGGGATACCTGATGCCGTTCTCTGTCGAGTGGCAGATCAGCGTCGGCGGGATCGACTGCACGAGCCGTATGAATCCATACATGGAAGCGATCGAGTGCAGCGGCCATGCCGGCGGCAAGTCGGACAGCGCCCGCCTGACCTTCAACGACAATGGCGGGCAGCTCATCCTCCCGCAAAAGAACTCGCCGGTTACGATCGTGATCGAGGGGCGGACGCGCTTCAAGGGCTACACGGACGCGCCCGAGCACGTTACCTCGCGCGGCGGCGGCCGAACCCTGGAAATCTCCTGCTCGGCGATCGACAAGACCGGCAAGACCAAGCAAAAGGTTCACCTTCATAAAGATGATGCGACGCTCGAAGACTTCCTGAAAGAGTGGGCGCAGAAATCAGGTCTTTCTGGGATCAAGGTCGATCCACAATTCGCCAATATCAAGCGGCCCTATTGGTCGACGCGCGGGCGTCATTTCCAGCGCGGCGCGCAAATGCTGGCCGACGAACTCGGCGCGACGTTCAAGATCCGGGGCGATCAGGCGGTGTTTGCCGCGCGCGGATCGGGCGCGGCGCCCGGCGGCGGCTCGACGCCGACGATCCAAGCGATTTACGGCGTCAACCTGATCGAGAGCCGCATGCGTCCCTATGAGGGCCGCCAGCGCTACGCCAAGGCGCGCACCCGGTACTATGACCGGGCGCAATCGAAGTGGCTCTATAAGGACGTCGAGATTGGCGACGCGCCGGGCTCCTCGCAAACCCTCGATCTCACTGGTGAGGATCGGCCTGACGCGGACTCCTCTGAACGGTCGGCCAAGGGCCGCAAGACGAACTCGGAGCGCGAGGGCGGCTCCGGCTCGCTCACGATCTCCTACAATCCCGACGTCGAGGTCGAGGGGACCTGTCTGCTCATCGGCGTGCGTCCCGGCGTCGACGGTCCCTATCGGATTGAGAGCTGGACCGACAAGATTAACCGCGATGGGGGCGCCGAAACCTCCCTCGAAGTGAAGCAACCGCAAGGCGATACCGGCAGCGATACGCGTTCGGCCGGCTCATAGCCTCGATGGTTCGCACCTCCGAACCACAGAACCTTCTAACCTCATAAGGTCATAAGCTTATGCTCATCCTGCAGCGCCTCGCGCTGCGGGCCGCCTTCGCGTGCCTCGTGCTCGCGAACGCGCCCGCTCGTGCCGAAACCGCATCCTGGTATGGGGCTGAGACCTGTCGCGGCAAGCGCGACTGCCGCACCGCCAACGGCGAGCGCTTCGCGCCTGGTGGCCTGACCGCGGCGCATCGGAGCCTGCCGTTCGGCACCCGGCTCCGCGTCACCAACCACGCCACCGGCCGATCCGTCGTCGTTCGGATCAATGACCGCGGCCCCTTCATTCGTGGGCGCTCGATCGACCTCTCGCGGGGCGCGGCGCGCGCGATCGGCTGCGCCGGCGTCTGCCATGTCAGCCTTGCCCGCGGCGGCTGACATGGCTTCGGCCCGCCTCGCCCTCCGGGCCGCCCTCGCCTGCCTGGTGCTCTCGATCGAGCCGGCGCGTGCGCAAGCGCGCCGGCCGGTCCCGGCTCTGGTTCATCGGCCGCCGCCCGCCCCGCCCTTCGTGCCGACGGCGGCCCTGTCGAGTCTCAGGCTTGGGTCGTCGGTTCCCCGGCAGCTCTTGCTCCTCGATCGCTGCCCCGGTGCCTGCACCTGGGAGCTGAACGATTTCGCGCTCGTGCGCGTGACGATCTCAGTCGGCTTCTGACGTCCGAACCTCCTAACCTTCAAACCTCCGGAGTTCCGAACCATGTCGAAGGACGGGTTTGCGCGCGCCTATGCTCGCGTGCGTGTCTACGAGGGCGGCAACGTCGACGATCCGCACGATCCCGGCGGCCGCACCTCCCGCGGTGTGACGCAGCGGGTCTATACCGCGTGGCTTCGCCGGCAGAAGCTCCCAGACGCCGACGTGTGGAAGGCGCCGGACGCCCATATTCAGGGGATCTATCGCGAACTCTATTGGGATCGCTGCCACTGCGACGAGCTGCCGGCCGGCGTCGACTTCATCGTGTTCGACAGCGCCGTGAACTCCGGCACCGGGCAGGCCGGCCGATGGCTGCAGCGCGCGCTCGAGGGCTACACCGGCGCCGTCGACGGCAATCTGTCCGCCGTCACCCTGCAGGCGGTCAACGACGACGCCGACAACGATGCGCTGATCGGCCGGATGCTTGCCCGCCGCCTCGGCACCCTGCGCGGCCTCAAGACGTGGGGCCGCTACGGCAAGGGATGGTCCGCCCGGATCGCGAACGTGCAGAAGATCGGGCAGGCTTGGGCGACTGGCTCCGTCGGCCCCGATCCCGTCGCGGTCGATCAGCTCGGCGGCCACCGCAAGGCCGTCGTGTCTGAGGACACCATGCGCCGGCCGCTGCTGGGCACGACGTCGACCACGATCACGACGGGCGCCGCTTCGGTCGCCTCCGTCGCCTCGGAGACCGCGACGCAGTTCGAGGCCTTCCGCGAGCTGTTCTCGTGGATGCCCTACGTGCTCGGCGGCCTCGCCGTCCTGGCGGCCGCTGCCGGCATCATCGTCAAGCTCGGCCATGCCGCCGCGGATCGCGCCCGCGAGGGCGACGACGTGAAGCCGGTCGACCCGACGGCCGACGAAGACGCGACGCCAGTCGCGGTCAACGACAACGTGCCGGCCGAGGCCTCGCCTCAAGCGGCGGAGGCGGCGTGATGGCCGCCCTCGCCTCTCTGGCGCTCCGGATCGGCTCGGCGGGGGCGTCTGCCCTCGGCGTGTCACTTCCCGTGCTCGCCATCCTCGCCGGGCTCGCCCTCGGCGCCGGTCCCGCTGGCTTCATCGGCCTGCGGCTGGGACAGGCGCTCGGCTACCGCGCTGGCGTCGCCGCAGCCGATCGCACGGTGGACCTCAACCGCATGGCTCGCGACCTCGCCGAGGCGCGCGTCGACCTCGACGCGGAACGGGCGGCCTCTGCGTCGGCGCGGGCCGATGCGCAACGCAACGCCGCGGCTCAGGCCAAGGCCGAGAAACGGAACGATGCCTATGCTCGCGAACTCGCGGCGCGCGGCCCTCTCGGGGCTTGCGGCCTGTCTAACGCTGACCTGCGCCGCCTGCGCGTCAACGACTGGCTTGTCGCGCCCGACGGCCGGCGCGCGAAGCCTGCCCCCCGTCGCTGACATCATCGCCGCCCCTGCCCCGCGCCCGGTTCCCGGCAGAGGCGAGGATGCGCGCCTCTTCGCGCGCAGGGCGCTCGATTACGGCGACGCGAACGCCGCCGGTCTCCTGCAATCCGGCGAGCGCTACGGCGCCCTCGCCGAGCGCATGGCGCACCCGCAGGCCTCCGACTGACGCCGGGGAGCCATGGCTCCCCGTCCCCTCCCCGGCCCGCCAGTTCCCTCGAGTGTAATTCCATGTCCGAAACACTGCCGGCTCCTGCCGTGGAGCCGCCGAACATCATGGCGATAGCGCTCGCCAGGGCGGCGGCCGAACTCGCCCTGCAGGATGTCGGCAAGCGCGCGGGCGCTACGCTCGATCGTGATGCCGTCGAGGAGATCGTCGACGAGGCCCTGCGCGAGGCCTTCAAGCGGATCGGCGTCGACCTCTCCGATCACAAGAGCATTGCGGCGTTCAACACCACGATCGCCCATGCGGAGCGCAACCGCACGCTATGGGACCGGATCGGCGGCCTGATCCTCACCGGCCTCGTGACGGCGATCGTCGGCGTCGTTCTGACGGCGCTCGGCAAGTATGCGGTCGGAGGCTTCAGATGAGGCCTTTCGTCTGGCTTTTCCGGATCGCCGTCGCGATCGGCCTCCTGATCGAGGTCTACTTTCTCACGCTGTGGATCGGCCCCGACCTCGAGGCTGCGCTCGCGCCCGTTCTGCGAAATCACGAATTCTCGGCCGTGACGCGGCCTGAATACGGCCGGCTCCTGTGCTTCACCCTCACGGTCGACAAAGTCCGCGAGGCCTCGATCGAGGATGCTGGCTGGACCTTGCGCGGCGCCGGCCGGATCTATCCCTACCAGCGGGTCCGTACCGTGGCGGACAGTCAAGGCGTCGAGGACGGCCTGGCTCGCCGTCCGGTCGGCTCTGGTCACTGGACGCGCAAATGCATCGATCTGCCCGCTGGCCTGATCGACCGGCCCCTGACGCTCACCGGCTTTGCCGAGTACCGCACCGCCGCCACGGGACAGTTCTGGACGGTTCGTCAGCGAACGCCGGAGGTGATCATCCCATGATCAGATGCGAACTCATGGCCTCCGCCTTCCTGGCGACGCTCGTCGAGGCCTCCGGGGGCGACCTGCGAGCGGCTTTCGCTCACCTGTGTTCCCGCGTCTCTCCCGCCGATCTCGACGGCGAGGATTTCCAAACCG
>NZ_BJZV01000024.1 GCF_007992215.1 Methylobacterium gnaphalii
TTCAGGCGACAACAGGCCCTAGCAGAGTGACGCCATCTGCGGCGTGTGACACGACTCGAATGCCAACGGCTCGCCGGTCGGCAACGACCGCACAACTGCCCAATGGCTCTGAAACGACGGCAGCCTGAAGGCCATTGGGGAGGTCGTGACGAACGGGGCCGAAGCCAATTAGCTGCCGGCGCCATGCCGCCGATGGGCAGCACCGAGCTCTCACAGGCAGATCTCAAGTCTGCCTCCGCGTATGTCCGGACCCTCCGTCAACAAAGAGAGACGGCGCTTCAATTGCGGGTCCGGCTCCTCGCACCAAACCTTCAACCATCATCGCAAGGGGAGCTTCAGCCCGCTAAGCCAGCGGGCTGACGGTGGGTATGCCCTGGATTGCCGCTCTACGCTTGTGATGCCTGCGAAGTCGGTGGCGAAATACAGGAAAAAGCCTCCCGTGTCCCGACGCAGAAGGCTTGATGGATTCCGTGCCTGTTCGCAGTTTACGCCGCCAGCGAACGCAACACGTAAGGCAGGATGCCGCCGTTGCGGAAGTATTCGAGCTCGTCGAGTGTATCGATCCGGCAGGTCAGCGGGACCTCTTTCTTCGCGCCGTCAGCCGCGGTGATCTCGGCGATGAACGTCTGACGTGGCTTCAACTCGCCAGCGATGCCCTTGATGGTAACGGTCTCGTCGCCCTTCAAGCCGAGCGAGGCCCAAGAGGTCTCACCTTGGAAGACGAGCGGCACGATGCCCATACCGACGAGGTTCGAGCGGTGGATGCGTTCGAAGCTCTCAGCGATCACGGCGCGCACGCCGAGGAGCTTCGTGCCCTTGGCCGCCCAGTCGCGCGACGAGCCGGTGCCGTATTCCTTGCCCGCGAACACCACGAGCGGCGTGCCGGCCTCGGCATACTTCATCGCGGCGTCGTAGATGAACATGCGTTCGCCGCCCGGCTGGTAAAGAGTATAGCCGCCCTCGACGACGTTGCCGGCCTCGTCCTTCACCATCTGGTTCTTGATGCGGATGTTGGCGAAAGTGCCGCGCATCATCACCTCGTGATTGCCGCGCCGCGTGCCGTACTGGTTGAAGTCTTGCACGCGAACCTGGTGTTCCTGCAGATACGCACCGGCCGGCGAAGCCGCGCGAATGTTGCCAGCCGGCGAGATGTGGTCGGTGGTGATCGAGTCGAGGAAGAGCCCGAGGATGCGGGCGTTCTCGATGTCGGTGACGGGCGCCGGGGTCTTTTCCATGCCGACGAAGTATGGCGGGTTCTGCACGTAGGTGGAAGTCGAATCCCAGGAGAAGGTCTCGGCTTCGGTGACCTGAACGCCCTTCCAATTCGCATCGCCGCCGAACACGTCGGCGTAGCGGCTCTTGAACAGGGCCGAGGTGATATTCGCCTCGATGAAGGACTGCACCTCGGCCGAGGACGGCCAGATGTCGGCGAGGTAGACCGGGTTGCCGTCAGCGCCCTGCCCGAGCGGTTCCGTGGTGATGTCGATTTGCAGCGAGCCGGCGAGCGCATAGGCCACCACGAGCGGCGGCGAGGCGAGATAGTTCGCCCGCACATCCGGATTCACCCGGCCCTCGAAGTTGCGGTTGCCCGAGAGGACGGCGGCGGCGACAACGTCGTTGTCGTTGATCGCCTTCGAGATCGCGGCCGGCAGCGGGCCGGAATTGCCGATGCAGGTGGTGCAGCCGAAGCCGACGAGGTTGAAGCCCAGCGCGTCGAGGCTCTCCTGCAGTCCGGCCTTTTCGAGATACTCGCCGACGACCTGACTGCCGGGGGCGAGCGAGGTCTTCACCCACGGCTTCGAGCGCAGGCCCTTGGCGACGGCGTTGCGGGCGAGCAGGCCTGCGCCGATCATCACGCTCGGGTTCGAGGTGTTGGTGCAGGAGGTGATCGCCGCGATCACCACGTCGCCATGGCCGATGTCGAAATTGGTGCCCTCGACCTTGTAGCGGCTGGCGATATCTGCGGCGCGCCGGAATTCCTTCTCCATGGACTCGGCGAAGCCGGCCTTCGCGGAATCGAGCAGCACGCGGTCCTGGGGTCGCTTCGGGCCGGCGAGCGAGGGGCGCACCTCTCCCATGTCGAGTTCGAGCGTGTCGGTGAAGACCGGATCCGGCGTGGCCGCCTCGCGCCACATGCCCTGCGCCTTGGCATAGGCCTCGACCAGCGCGATGCGGTCGTCGGTGCGGCCCGTGACCTTCAGGAAGTCGATGGTCTTCTGGTCGATGGGGAAGAACCCGCAGGTGGCGCCGTATTCCGGCGCCATGTTCGAGATCGTGGCGCGATCGGCGACGGGCATGTCGTCGAGGCCTGGGCCGTAGAATTCCACGAATTTGCCGACGACGCCCTTCTTGCGCAGCATCTGGGTGACGGTGAGCACGAGGTCGGTGGCGGTGGTGCCCTCCGGCAGTTTACCGGAGAGCCTGAAGCCGACGACCTCGGGGATCAGCATCGACAGCGGCTGGCCGAGCATGGCCGCCTCGGCCTCGATGCCGCCGACGCCCCAGCCGAGGACGGCGAGGCCGTTGACCATGGTGGTGTGCGAGTCGGTGCCGACGAGGCTGTCGGGATAAGCGAGGTCGGAGCCGTCCTCGGCCTTTGTCCACACCGTCTGCGACAAGTATTCGAGGTTGACCTGGTGGCAGATGCCGGTGCCGGGCGGGACGACCGAGAAGTTGTCGAAGGCGCTCTGGCCCCATTTCAGGAAGGTGTAGCGCTCACCGTTGCGGGCATATTCCAGCGCGACGTTGTCGCCCAATGCTTTCGGGGTGCCGAACTCGTCGACGATCACCGAGTGGTCGATGACGAGGTCGACCGGCACCAGCGGGTTGATCTTCTGCGGGTCGCCGCCGAGCGCGACCATGGCGTCGCGCATCGCGGCGAGGTCCACGACGGCGGGGACGCCCGTGAAATCCTGCATCAGCACGCGGGAGGGGCGGAAGGCGATCTCGACCTCGGTCTTGCCGCGGCCGTCGAGCCAGGCGACGGCGGCTTCGATGTCAGTCTTCCTGACGGAGCGGTCGTCCTCGAAGCGCAGCAGATTCTCAAGGATCACCTTCATCGAGAAGGGCAGAGAGGCCGCGTCGCGCAGGCCGTTCTTCTGGGCTTCGGGGATCGAGTAATAGGTGTAGGTCTTACCCCCGGCGGTGAGCGTCTGGCGGGCCTTGAAGCTGTCGAGCGATGCCACGGCGATTGAAAACCCTTATCTGGCGGTTGTCGAACACGCGCAGGCATAACCTGCGCCACGAGCGGTGTTCGGCTGGAAGCGCTCCTGAGGAGCGCGCGCCGCCCCGGGGGTGCCCGGGTAGGGTGGTGCGCGAGGGGCGATTTGGACGCCCTTGAGGCCGCGCGGCGCAGCCTCCGCGCCGTATAGAACAGTTCGAAACTCCACGCTACCGGGGCTGGTGACAGCCGGGCTCAGGTGTCGCCTCCGGCTAGCCTTGGCCATATGCCGTGAATGACGACCGTGATGCGCGGCCTGGCAGTTTTGCCTTAGGTTGAGAACTGCCTCGACGCCCGGAGCTGTCCTACCGGGCGCAGCCGGAATGATCATGTTCGCGCAGCACACCTCGCTCGGATCGAGCATCTCGACGATGCCGCTTTGGTCAAGGCGGGGTCATCGGCGCTGGCGTAGGGGTGGAAAGCCCTATCGCTGTCCGATCTGATGAGGCGCTCTGGTCTGACGGATTGCGGCTGAGCAATCGGCCGAGAAGAAACGCGACGGTCTCGATCGCGAAGCGGGTCGCCGTATCCTCTGGTTCCTGCCCGAACGGATCCCGCCCCTTGCCGATCCGCGCGGCATCGGCCAAGCCCTCAAGGGGCGCGCCCACCGTCAGCCTCTGGATGGACCGTATCGGCGACGATGCCTCGAGAGAGGGCGAAGCGGTGCGCGTCCTGGTCATCCGGATCGGGCACCGCCGAGACGTTTTTCGATAAGCCAGAGCTTGAGACCCGCCAATCGTGCGCCTGATCGTCGAGAACCTTGCCTGCCGGCGCTCCGGGCGGCGCATCTTCGCGGGACTCGGCTTCGCGCTCGGGGCCGGCGAAGCGCTGATGGTCACCGGGCGCAATGGCGCGGGCAAATCGAGCCTGCTCGCTATGCTTGCCGGCCGCCTGAAGCCTGATGCCGGCGCGATCCGGATCGAGGAGGTCGGCGACGCGACGCTGGCCGAGTGTCTTCACGTTGTCGGCCATCGCGACGGGCTGAAGAGCGCGCTGACCGCCGAAGAAAATCTCCTCTTTGCCCGCGACCTGCTCGGCGCGCCGGCGGCGTGCCCGCGAGACGCCCTCGAAGCGATGGGCCTGGTCCACGCCCTGCGGCTGCCGGTAGGCTATCTCTCTGCCGGCCAGCGCCGCCGCGTGGCGCTGGCTCGCCTCCTCGTCTGCCACCGTCCTCTGTGGCTGCTCGACGAGCCGACGGCCGCGCTCGATACGGCCTCGCAAGGAGCGCTCGCCGGCCTGATGGCCCGGCACCGCGCTGAGGGCGGCCTCGTCATTGCCGCGACGCACATGCCGATTGGCCTCGACGATGTCCGCGAGCTACGGATCGGGCTGCCCTCCCCCGCCGAGGATGCGGTGCAGGCGGAGGATTGGACATGATCCGCGTCTTTGCCGCCCTCGTCCGGCGCGACGTGCGCCTCGCCTCCCGTGTCGGCGGCTCGGGCGCGCTGTCGCTCGTGTTCTTCCTGATGATCGTGGCGCTGGTGCCGTTCGCGCTCGGGCCCGACCTGAACCTGCTCTCGCGGATCGGCCCGTCGATCCTCTGGCTCTCGGCCGTGCTCGCCACGCTGATCGGCCTCGACCGGATCTTTCAGGCGGACGAAGAGGACGGCTCCCTCGACCTCATGACCGCCTCCCCTGCCCCGCTGGAACTCGTCGTGCTCGCCAAGGTGCTCGCCCATTGGCTGACGACGGGCCTGCCGCTGGCCCTCGCCTCTCCGCTCTTCGGATTGCTCGTGGCGCTCTCGCCCACGGCCATGGGGGCGACGGCGCTGACGCTGCTGATCGGGACGCCCGCCCTCACCTTCATCGGCGCCGTCGGCGCGGCGCTCACCGCCTCGATCCGCCGCGGTGGGCTGATCCTCGCCATCGTCGTGCTGCCGTTGATGATCCCGACGCTGATCTTCGGCGTCTCGGCAGCAGAATCGGCGCTCGGCGGCACAGTACCCTTCGCCACGCCCCTGACGATCCTCGGGGCGCTGAGCCTGATCGCGGCAGTGGTCGGAACGCTGGCTTCGGCCGCGGCCCTGCGCTGGTCAGAGTAGCGCCGCACCCTCCAACTGCCGATGATTTGAGCAATCCGGCCAAAGTGAGGGCGGTTTTATCAGATTGCTGATTTCGCTCGTCTTTCTCCATGAACCGACGGGGGAGTGTTGCATTGATGCGAAGACCACTGACGGCCGGTTCGGCTGTGCTGCGAGATCCTCGTCATGAAGCTCTTCCAATGCCAGTCCTGCGGCAACATCGTCTATTTCGAGAACCGAACCTGCGAGCGTTGCGGCCACCGGCTCGGCTACCTGCCCGAGGTCGGCACGCTCTCGGCATTGGAGCAGACGGGCACCGACAAGCGCTGGCTGCCGCTCGCGGCGCCCGACCGACCGAGCTTCCTCTGCACCAATGCCGAGAATGACGCCTGCAACTGGCTGGTGCCGCCGGGCTCGACCGATGCCTTCTGCCTCGCCTGCCGCCACAACGGCACCGTGCCGGACCTCTCGGTCCCAGTGAACCTCGCCCACTGGCGCGACATGGAGATGGCCAAGCATCGCCTGATCTACTCGCTCAAGCGCTGGAACCTGCCGCTGGTCACGCGCGCCGAGGACCCGGAGCACGGCCTGATCTTCAACTTCCTCGCCGATCCGCCCGACGCGTCGCAGAAGGTCATGACGGGCCACGAGAACGGCGTGATCACCATCGCGCTGGTCGAGGCGGACGATGCCGAGCGCGAGAGGCGCCGCAAGCAGATGGGCGAGCCCTACCGCACCCTGCTCGGGCATTTCCGCCACGAGGTCGGCCACCATTACTGGGACGTGCTGGTGCGCGATGCAGGCAAGCTTGAACCCTGCCGCGCGGTCTTCGGCGATGACAGCCAGGATTACGGCGCTGCGCTGAAGCGCCACTACGACGAGGGCACGCCCCCGGATTGGCAGGAGCACTTCGTCTCGGCCTACGCCACCACCCACCCTTGGGAGGATTTCGCCGAGACCTGGGCGCATTACCTCCACATCGTCGACACGCTGGAGATGGCCTCTGCCTTTGGCATGCAGGTGGCGCCGCGCCTGGACACGCAAGGGGAGATCTCTGCGCGCGTTGATTTCGATCCCTACCGCGCAGAATCGATCCAGCAGATCATCGATGCCTGGTTGCCCTTCGTCTTCGCCATGAACAGCGTCAACCGCGCCATGGGCGAGCGCGACCTCTACCCGTTCGTGCTCGCGCCAGAGGTGATGACAAAGCTCGGCTTCATCCACGATCTCGTGCACGGACGGGTGTGAGCCCAGGCTGTTGCGCGTGTTCACATCCGCGCCGATCGTCCACATTGCCGGCCCGACGCCCCCCGGGATAGAACCGTTCGCATGTGGACCGCTCTCTGGCACCGTCTCGCTCATCCCGGGCATTTTCTGCGCTGGTCCGGCGCCGCGACCCCGTGGCTCGCCGGCCTGTCGGCGCTGCTCCTGACGCTTGGCCTGTACCTGACCTGGTTCGTGGTCCCGCCCGACTACCAGCAGGGCGAGACCGTGCGGATCATGTACATCCACGTGCCGGCGGCCTGGCTCGGCGTGTTCTTCTACGGCGCGATGACCGTGTCCGCGATCGGCACGCTGGTCTGGCGCCATCCCCTTGCCGACGTCGCTCAGCGCGCGGCCGCCCCGATCGGCGCCGCCTTCACCCTGATCTGCCTCGTGACTGGCTCGCTCTGGGGCAAGCCGATGTGGGGCACCTACTGGGTCTGGGATGCGCGCCTGACCTCGATGCTAGTCCTGCTCCTGATCTATTGCGGGATCATCGCGTTGTGGCGGACGATCGAGGACCCGAACCGCGCGGCGCGCGCCATCGCGATCCTGACTCTGGTCGGCGCGGTGAACCTGCCGATCATCAAATTCTCGGTGAACTGGTGGTCGACGCTGCACCAGCCGGCCTCGATCCTGCGCATGGGTGGCTCGACCATCGATCCCTCGATGCTCTACCCGCTGCTGGAGATGATCCTCGCCTTCACCCTGCTCGGCATGACGCTGCACCTCTACGCGATGCGCACCGAGATCCTGCGCCGCCGCGTACGCGTGCTGACCATCCGCGAGGCTGAGCGGCTCGATGCGGGCGCTGCCACGGCCTCCATCGTGGCATCCCCTCGCATGCCGGTCGGCCAGGGCGCGTGAGGACAGCATCATGAATCTCGGATCGCATGCCGGCTTCATCGTCGGCGCCTACGCTTTCACCGCACTGGTGATCGGCACGCTCATCGTCGGTGCGCTGCTCGACCAGCGCGCACAGAAGCGCGCCCTCGCCTCCCTGCAGGGAGAAACCGGGGAGCGCCGTTCGTGAGCGAGCCTCGCGCGGAGGCATCGACGGGGCGCCGCTCGCTTCTCCTGATCCTGCCGGTCGTCACCTTCGCCGTGCTGGCCGGCTTGTTCTTCCTGCGCCTGCGCTCAGGAGTTGATCCCGCTTCCGTGCCCTCAGTGATGATCGGCAAGGCTGCCCCGAGCTTTCAGCTTCCGCCCGTCGCCGAGTTATCGGCGGACGGCAAACCGGTGCCGGGCCTGGCCAGCGACGACTTCAAGGGTCGGGTGACGCTGCTGAATTTCTACGCGTCGTGGTGTGCGCCCTGTCAGGTTGAGCACCCGATGCTGATGCGGCTCGCACGGGAATCGGGCTTCCGCGTCGTCGGCATCGACTACAAGGATACGCCGGAGGCCGGGCGCCGCTTCCTGGCGCGCAACGGCGTGCCCTACGCTGCCGTTGGATCGGACATCTCGGGCCGTGTCGGCATCGATTTCGGCGTTTACGGCGTGCCGGAGAGCTTCATCATCGGCCCTGACGGCACGATCCGCGACAAGCTCGTCGGCATCGTCACACCTGAGAACTATGCGGGCGTGTTGGCCAAGCTGCGCGCGGCCGGACAGGTCGCGGCGGCGAACTGAGCCTCAGGCCTGCTGCGCCTCGTCCTTCCGCTCGTGACGCATCAAGAGCGGCGCCTGAGCGAGCGCGAAGACCACGGTCAGCGGCATGATGCCGAAGACCTTGAAGCTCACCCAGAAATCCTCGGTCTGCGTGCGCCAGACCACCTCGTTCAGCACGGCGAGCGCCAGGAAGAACAAACCCCAGCGGAAGGTGAGCTTGCGCCAGCCTTCCTCGGTCAGGGCGAAGACCGAATCGAGCACCACCGAGAGCAGCGACTTCTGGAAGAGTAGGCCGCCGAGCAGGACCAGCCCGAACAGGCTGTTCACGATGGTCGGCTTCATCATGATGAAGGTCTTGTCCTGCAGCACCAGGGTCAGACCGCCGAACACCACCACCACCACACCCGAGACCAGCGGCATGATCGGCAACCGGCGGATCAGCGCGTAATGCACGCCGAGCGCGATCAGTGTCGCCCCAATGAACACGCCGGTGGCGGCAAACAGCTTCTGATCGGCCGCGACACCGAACTTCTCGGCATAAGCGTTGCCGAGGAAGAAGATCACCAGCGGGCCGATCTCAAGCACCAGCTTGAGCAGCGGCGGCAGGTGGCGGCGGGGCGGAACAGATTCAACGTGCATGGATGATCCGGCAGGAGGGCCACTCCCCCGATATCAGGGTTCGGCAGCGGTTGCAGGCCGGATGTAAGACACGAGTTCCGGCATTCCTAGCGACACGCCGCACAGAACGTTTCCCCGACGCGCGACATGCCCATGACCGCTCGCTTCGAGCACGACGAGACCGAGTCTTCGCTCACGGAGCGCGAAGAGAGCACCGCGCGCCGGCGAGAGGTCGTGATCCGGGAGGCGCTCAGAATAGGAAGATCGCGGCGCTACCCTAATCCCTCCCCAGTCCTGCGATCGCCCGCGCAAAATCCCGCGCCGCGAACGGCTCCAGGTCCTCCACGCCCTCCCCGACACCGATGAAGTGCACTGGCAGGCCGAATTTCGCGGCGAGCGCCACGAGGATGCCCCCGCGGGCCGTGCCGTCGAGCTTGGTCATGACCAGCCCGCTGATCGGCGCAGCCTGCGAGAAGAGTTCGACTTGGCTTAGCGCGTTCTGGCCGACGGTGGCATCGAGCACGAGCAGCGCGGCGTGCGGGGCTTCCGGATCGTGCTTGCGGATGACGCGCACGATCTTTTCCAGCTCGGCCATCAGTCCGGCCTTGTTCTGAAGGCGACCGGCCGTGTCGATCAAGAGCACATCGGTGCCATTGGCCCGGGCCTCTTTCAGCGCGTCGAAGGCAAGTCCGGCCGCGTCCGCGCCCTGCTCTCGGCTGATGACGGGCGTGCCCGTGCGCTCACCCCAGACGCGCAGCTGCTCGATGGCCGCGGCGCGGAAGGTGTCGCCGGCCGCGAGCATGACGCTGCGGCCCTCGGCCTTGAGCTTCAGCGAAAGCTTACCGATCGTCGTGGTCTTGCCGGCACCGTTCACGCCGACCATCAGGATCACGTACGGCTTTTTCGTCGTGTCGACGACCAGCGGCTTCGCCACCGGGGCTAGCGCGGTCTCGACCTCGCTCGCGAGGATCGATCGCACCTCGTCCGGCGAGATGCCCTTCTCGTAGCGACCTTTGCCGACGGCCTCCGAGATCCGCATGGCGGTCTCGACACCGAAATCGGCCTGGATCAGCGCGTCCTCCAACTCCTCCAGCGTACCGGCATCGAGCTTGCGCTTGGTGAAGAGCCCGCTGACCCGGTCGGACAGCGCCGACGAGGTCCGCTTCATGCCCGACGTCAGGCGGCTCCACCAACCGCGCTTCTCCTCGGGGGGCGCCGCTTCCACGACGACCGGCTCCGGCGCGGGGATTGGCTCCGGCGCAAGGTCGCGTGGGGCGCTCTCCGCCAGGGGAGTGGCATCCGGCGGTTCGTCCGGTTGGAGGTCGGCACCCTCGATCTCATCCGGAATTTGGTTCTTGTCCGCGTTGTCGGGCGAGGGCTCGCTCACCGGCATCGGGACCGCGGAGAGGTCATCTGCGCCGCTGGCGAAATCGGGCTGACCCTCTGATTCCGATGCCGGCGATAGCGGTTCGGGCACCTGTGCCGGCTCCGTGGCGTCCGGCTCCGCCGTCTCGCCCTTGCGCCCGAACAGGCGCCCGAACCAGCCCGGCTTCTCGTCTCGACTCATCTGGACTTGCTCCTGCCGGCGTCCGGCTCTAGCCGGGCTCCATGGTCCCGACTGACATAGGCGTGTGCCTCCTCTACCGCGATGCCCTCATGCTCGTCATCGACAAGCCCGCGGGTTTGCCGGTGCATCCAGGCCCAAAGGGCGGGCCGACCGTCACCGATCACCTCGACGCGTTGCGCTTCGGTCTCCCGCGGCGTCCGCAGGCGGCGCATCGGCTTGATCGCGACACCTCCGGCTGCCTCGTGCTCGGGCGGCATCCGAAGGCTTTGGCGCGCCTCAACACGCTGTTTGCCGACGGCCGCGTGACCAAGACCTACTGGGCGATCATCGAGGGCGATCCGAGGGAGGATAGTGGCACGATCGATCTCGCCCTGGGCAGACGCTCGGACGATCCGCGCAGTTGGTGGATGAAGGCAGACCCGGCCGGCGATCCCTCGCTCACCCGCTGGCGCGTCCTCGGCCGTGACGCCGGGCGAACCTGTGCGTGGCTCGAACTCTCGCCGGAGACCGGCCGCACGCATCAGTTGCGCGTCCACTGCGCCGAGATGGGCTGGCCGATCCGAGGCGACACGATCTATGGCAACGCGCCGCGCCATGGCGGCCCAGGCCTGCAACTCCACGCCCGCGCTTTGGAGCTTCCGCTCTATCCGAAGAAGCCTGCGATCAGGGTCGAGGCTGCACCGCACGAACACATGTCTGACAGCCTTGCAACCTGCGGCTTCATGATCAGCTGATACTTCGCTCGCCCCTGGGCTGGCGCGATTTACCGAGTGATCGGAAATGCGCTGTCTCGTCCTGGCGGAATGGAACACTTCGCGATAAAGCTTAGCCGTTCACGACGGCCTTCGCATCCCGCTCCGGCGTCTGCTGAATTCTTCGCGAGACTTAGGTATGGTGTCGTTCCTGCGCGCGGCGGTGCTGACTGTTGCCCTGCTCCCTGTCTTATCGGCGCTGCCGGCCGTAGCGGCCCAGCGGGAGCTCTTCGAAAAGGTCAATGACTGGGAAGTCGAGCGGACCGTCGGCGATACCAGCGCCCATCCCTGCCTGATCAGCAAAACCTATAAGGACCGGGAGGACCACAACCTCGTCAACGGCATCGTCTTCTCGCTCGACGGCGCCGATGTCGCCTTGGCCCTCGTCTATCAGGGCTGGGAGTGGGACAAGGGCGAGAAGGTTAAGGCGAACTTCCTGGCCGGCAAGAAGGTCCTGAAGAAGCAGGTGTCGTGGAACGCGGATGCCCAGGTGCTCGCCGCGGGCTTCCCGAACAGCATCGTGCCGGATCTGCTGTCGGCCGAGACGCTCGTCCTCAAATTCGAAGATGGCGATGCCGATTTCGACATCACCGGCTTCCCGCAGGCCTATGAGGCACTCCACCGCTGCGATGCAACGCCCGCGAAGGCGGCTGCTGCCAAACCCGCGACTCCCGCTGCGAAGGCTCCGGTGGTGCCGGCCGAGACGCGCATTCAGGCCTACGCTTTCGGCTTGATGCTGCAGGACATGTTCAAGAGCTGCGACTTCGCCACCACCGGCAAGCAGCGGACGGCGGTCGATGCCAAGGTCGCCTCGATGCAGCCGGAAATGGCGGTGGTCGAGAATGTCCTGCGCGAGAAGTTGAAATCGCAGGCGCCCGCCTGCCCGAAGGCGACGGACGAAGCGGAAGTCCAGTCCACGATCAAGGATTTCGTCGAACTGAGCCCGGAGGCCTTCTCCGCCGCCATGGACAAGAAGTCCGAGGAAAAGGTCGCGAAGGCCGAGGCTGCCAAGGCTGGAGCGCCGAAGACGGAAACACCCAAGGCCGACGCCCCCGCGACGGAAGCGCCAAAGCCCTGATGGTGGAAACGAAACGGTCCGCCGGGTGACCCCCGGGCGGACCGTTTCGTAAATATCAACCCGATCGGGCCGAGTCGGCCGATCGCTCGACCCGGACGATCAGTCCTCGTCGTCGTCGTCCTCGTGAGTGCGCTGCATGCCCTTGAGCTTGGCGAAGACGGCACCCTCGTCGATCTCCTCGTTCTCGTCGCTGCCTGGGGCGGTCGAGACCTCGGTCGGCAGCAGGGTCGGGCCACTATCGGCCGGCATCACAGCCGGACGGTCCTTGGCGGCCTTGCTGACCTCGAAATCGAGATCGATCTGCGAGCACAGGGCAAGGGTGACGGGGTCGAGCGGTTGCAGCGAGCCCGAGTTCCAGTGCGTGCGATCGCGGATCTGCTGAATCGTCGACTTGGTGGTGCCGACGAGCCGGATGATCTGCGCGTCCTTCAACTCCGGGTGGTTGCGCAGCAGCCAGAGGATCGCGTTCGGGCGGTCCTGGCGGCGCGAGAGCGGAGTGTAGCGCGGGCCTTTTGTGGAGCGCTTCACCTCCGGCAGCTTCACCTTCGAGACGGCGATCTTGAGCTTGTGGTTCGGCGACTTCTGCGCCTTCTCGATCTCCTCACGGGTGAGCTGACCTGTGGTGATCGGGTCGAGGCCCTTGATGCCGGCTGCGACCTCGCCGTCCGCGATGCCCTTCACCTCCAACGGGTGCAGGTGGCAGAAATCGGCGATTTGCTCGAACGCGAGCGAGGTGTTCTCCACCAGCCATACGGCGGTGGCTTTCGGCATCAGCGGTCCCTGGGACATCGGGTCGGCTCCAGCTTTGGATGCGTATGCGTGAAACGCGGTGTCGCGGACGAAGAACCGCTGTCTCCGGCCTGACCCTTCAGGTCCGGAAATCCCGTCTCACGCTGAATAAGGGAAGCGATCCCTATACAGGCTCGCCGGGGTGCCGTGCAATCGCGATCACGCGGGTCGCCGCACCGAGCGCGGTTTCGACTTCATGAGCCGCCGCCAGCCGATGATCAGGCCGGTCAGGGTGATCACCGCGGCCAATCCGTTGAGCAGCCAATGCAGCGCCTCGCGGACCGGTGGATGCTCGAGCAGCAGCGGCAGATCGAACCGGTGCAGGGCCGAGAACAGCCACCGGTCGAGCCGGCCAGAGCGGTCGAGGCGGTCCAGGATCCCGCCCGTTGCCGGATCGATGTGAAGCCAAGTCGCGGCCTCGTCGTCGAAGCGCAGGCGCAGCACCGGCAGCGGGCGATCACCGTGCACGGCATACCAGTACATGTCGTAGGCGGTGAGTCGCTCGACCGTGGGCGGTGTAGGGGCCGGAACCGCGCGGACCGCCGCGCGCAGGATCTCGCTCTCGCTCAAAGCGGCGCCGTCGGCGCCGGTCACCGCCCCCGAGTCCGATCCGAGCGACTGGATCAGCCAGCGGCCGCCAAGGCGGGTGAAACGCAGGACCTTGGCATCGGCGGCCGCCCGCTCTCTCAAGGCCGACGGGTCGAGGCCGATGGAGCTGCCCTCCCCCGCATAGGCGGAGAGCCAATCGGGCGGTGGCGTGCGCGGGTTGAACCACGTGTTCGGGTTCATCGAGAGCCAGCCGCTCACGATGAAGGTAGTGAGCGTCGCCCCACCGGCGATCCCGAACAGGTGATGCCAACGCGCCGCGCCGCGATAAGGCGTGACGGTACCGTGCGGATAGCGTCGGGAGAGCCTGAGGCGCCAGATCCCGAGGACCATGCCGCTCATGGCGCCGAGGCAGGCGGTGCCGGAAATCCAAACGACGACGTCGTGCCAGAGATCCGGCTGCGCCCGCAGCGGCGTCACGTAGATCCAATGCACGACGGCGCCAATCCAGTTCCAGCCACGCTCGAACCGGGTCGTCCGCTGAGCCAGTTCGCCGGTCTTCTCCGAGACGTAGAGCTCAGTCCCGGCGGCATCTCCGACGATGATCTTATGAAAGGGCCGAAGGCGGTTGTAGCGCTGCGTGACTGTCCACTGGTCGCGCTCGACCAGCTCAACGCTGCCCTGTCCGCCTGCCGCGGCCAGCGCCTCGGCAGCGTGAGCCGGCCCAACGGACCTCCCGGTGCGGGCGGAGATTGTCTCCGGCTCAGCCGATGGCGCGGCCAGCCGATAGACCGGCTCCCCGCCGCGCATCTCGATCGCGAAGCTGGCGGGCGGGCGCGCGACCCCGGAGGCGGCGAGGGCCGCGTCGGGTGACACGGCGACCTAATCCCAGGCGATCGGCGACAGACGCGCCAGCCGCTCGGCTTCCGGCAGGCTCGGGAACGGCACGTAGAGCATCACCAGCCCAGAGCCGATCCACAGCGCGAAGAACAGGCCCAGTACGATCCCCAGCCAGCGGTGGGCGAGGATCAGCCACCGTTTACTCGCCTTGAGCAGCGTCGTCCTCACCAAGCCACCGTGTAGGCGACCTCGAAGGAGCGCGGCCGGCCGAGCAGCCAGTTCGTCCCGACACCGTCTACCGCATTGCCGTCGATGGCGTAGGTACGGTCGAACAGGTTGTAGACGCGGAACGAGGCGCGCGAGCTCTTCGTGACCTGATAGTCGAGGCCGAGATTGACCAGCGTGTAGGCCGGCAGCCGCGCGGTGTTGCCGAAGTCGCTGTAGACTTGGCCGACATTCTGCAGGCCGATCCGTGCCTCCCAGTCGCGCGCGAAGGCGTAAGTGACCCAGACATTGGCGACACGCTCCGGCACGAAGATCGGCTGGTTTCCGGCATAGGACACGCCTCCCTGTATGAATTGGTCGTACTGCGCGTGGAGCAGCGCGATGTTGGCGTCGATCCGCCAGCCGGCGGGGAGGTTGAGCGACATTGCCGCCTCGACGCCCTGCGAGGATTGCTGGCCGACCTGGGTCGCAACAGTCGGGTTGCCCGGCACTGCCGAGATCAGGTTGTTCTTGGTGATGCGGTAGCCCGCGAGCGTCCATTCGAGGCTGCGGTCGAAGGCGTAGCCTTTCGCGCCGATCTCGACCTGCTCCCCGGTGGAGAGCCTGAAGCCGGCGAGCGACTGCGAGAGCGTGATCAGGCTGCCGACCGGATCGGTTGCTGTGGCATATTGCGCGTAGAGCGTGGTGTCCTTGGTGGGGTTGTAGAGAAGCGCGAAGCGGTCGCCGAGTGCCTGGAACGACTTGTCGAAGACACCTCCGGTCTGCAGATTCTGGCGATGCAGCGTCGGCGCGTCGAAGCGGACTCCGGTGAGGAACGAGAGCTGGTCTGTGAGCTGCAGCCGGTTCTCCGCGAAGACCGAGGCTTGATTGGTGGTGGTCTGATAGGCCGGGACCGCGCGCGAATTCGGAGGGAAGGTGCCCGGATCGTAGCCGAATAACGGGATGCTGTAGCCCGGAACCACGTCACCCGAGGCGGCGTCGGCATTGAAGTTGTTCGTGTGGCGGAAGGAGATGTGGTTCACATCGAAGCCTGCCGAGAACTGGTTGGCGAGACCGAACAACTCGCCCCTGAAGGTGGCGTCGAGCCGGTTCCCGAACTGCTCCTGCTGATGAAAGATTTCGAGGAAATCCGAGCGGTCGACGAGACCGGAGGCCGGGTTGAATCGGTACTGCTCGGTCTCCTGCCAATGCCGCCGCGATTGCAGGCGGTAGCTGGTGTTGCGCACAGTGACGTCGGCGGATGGCGTCCACTCGGTCTTCAGCTGAGTCCAGTTATCGGCCCAGGCGATCCTGGCGTCGCGGACATTGTAGTTGTTGAAGCGCGTGCGCGGGAGGATACGCCCGTCGACGAGCGGCGTGCCCCAGTAGTTCGACGGTTCCTGGTAGCCGAAATCGTGTGAGAGCGTGAAGGAGAGGTTCGGCGTTGCCTGGAACAGCAGGGCACCCGAGATCGCCACGTTCTGGAAGTCGCCGTTCGGCTGGACCCAGCCATCCGAGCGATTGCCGCTGATGGTCAGGCGGTAGGCCACCGACTCGCCGATCGGCCCGGTGGAATCGAGGGCAATGCGGGCCGTGCCCTGCGAGCCGCCGCCGACGCGCATGACGGTCTGCTGCGTGAAGAGCGGTTGCTTCGAGACGACGTTGACGATGCCGCCGATGGCGCCGTCGCCGTAAAGCACCGAGGCTGGCCCGCGTAAGACCTCGATGCGCTCGACGTTCCACGTGTCGTAGGGGAAGGTCACGGTGCCGGCCCCGACATACATGCGGGTGCCGTCGTAGAGCGTCTGCACCGAGTTCGGCCCGGCGAAGCCGCGGCTCGTGAAACTGCCGATGCCGAAGCCCGGCGAGCCGTAGGAGGTGATGCCGGTGGCATTCTGCGAGACCGCGTCCAGGGTCGCGTTCTGGCCGCGGATGCGCGCGGTCTCACCGGAGACGATGTCGACGCTCGCCGGTGTCTCCAGCGGTGTCAGGCCGAGGCGGCTGCCGCTGCGGGACGGTGTGTCGAGGTTCAGGCCGACAGGAGAGGAATGGGTCAGGCTGACCCTCTGCACACCCTCCCCGATACCATAGGCTTCGGCCGGAGCACTGACCGTCGCGGCGGCCTGGCCCTGCACGGCAATCTCGTCGAGGCGCTCGCGAATGGCGGCGTCCCGCTGCGCCACCGCGCCGTGCATGGTGCCGAGCACGGCGAGGGATCCGAGAGTCGTCTCGCAGGCGGCCCGCTTCACGCGGGAACGGTGGCGATGGATCGGCATAGTGGTTCGAGAGCCTCGGGCAACGGCAGTGGCACGTCACCGCGAACGAGGTCTCACCACGCGGACCCAGCCGCGCGCCTTCGACACCCGCCAGGGCACCCCGCCCAGCGTGTTTCGCGTGTGACCACGACTGACGGCAGGTCTCCTGGCTCGCGGGTCGCTGCCTTCCATCCGTCTTCCCGGGTCGAGGAACCCAGTGACACAGGTGGCGGAAGGCTCGCCGCTTACAGTTGCGGGGGCAGCCGCGGCATCGGGGCCAAAGCCCTTCACCGCGTTCCCTTTTGATCCCCGGAGGGAACCGTCAGCGTCAGCCTGTCGCAGAGGGGGAGTGCCGTCAATGCGGGGCGACGGTTCGTCGGGGAATGTGTCTCTGGGGCGACAGGATCGTGTGGCTCAATCCACCGTTGCCGTTGCCCTGACGCTACCTACGGAGGACGCGCCGGTCAGGAATTGATGGACGGCCTGCGAGAATTGCGGCGTGCGCAGGTAGCCGTAGGATTTGTGCGGATTCCGGTCACCCTTGGGCCGGCGGTAGCCGTTCACCACCGAGACATCCTCGGCGCGCACGCCTTTTCCGTTCGGTGCGTAGGCATCGGCGATGTCTTCGCCGACGGTGGCGATATCCGTCCGGTCGACGTGGTTCGACCAGCGCCTCACGCTCTCCGGCACGGTCAGGCCGCCGTGCTCGCGTTCCATGCTCAGACGGACGTCGGTAAGCCCGAGCGGCGCGCCGAGGGTCACGAAATGGGCGACGTCCACCGACATGCCGTCGCGTTCCATCATGCGCAGGACGTCATAGGCGATGAGCGAGCCCATGGAATGGGCGGCGAGCAGGATGCGAGAGCCGGTATAACCCTCCAAGACGCCGCGAAACCGCTGCCGTGCCGCTGCTCGAAACTCCGGGTTTTCCAGGTAGCCCCAGAGGTCATCTAGGCGATATTCGATCAACACGTCGTCGAAAGGGGTCAGACCGGTCTTCTCCTGGATCCATTCGATCGTGCGGTAGATCCGGTCTGTCAGCCCGAGCCGCTCGGCATCGCCCGGTTCCTCATGCGCGGTGGGGAACGGGCCAACACCGCCGTCAGGATAGTAGGGTTCGAGGTTGTCGTCGCTCGCGAGCGGGGTGTCGTAGCGAAGATCCGCCCAGTAGACGAACGCGAACGGCAGCTCTGCCGGCGCGAAGGAGCAGTTACGGCGCAAGCCTTCCTCGATCGCCAAGCCCCACCAGCGCTCCTTCTCCTCCCGAGGCGGCTTGTTCGCCAGTCCGTGGAGGCCGAGGATGACATCCGGGCGATGCATTGATGGCGGCAGGTCTCGGCTGATCGGCTGTCAGGCCGGCAAAGCCTGACATTCATCAATCTAGATGCGGCCGGGCCGACGGAAAGCCTGTGCGATGGCGCGACAAATATGCAGGCTTGGCCCGACGCCGTCACTCAGGTGAACAGGCTAGAGACGCTCGATTCCGTCGCGGTGCGCCCGATGGCCTCGCCGAGGAGTGGCGCGATCGAGATCACCCGAATGTTCTTGGCGAGCTTGACGGCCTGGGTCGGCAGGATCGAGTCCGTGATCACCAGTTCCTTCATGCGCGAGGCCGCGACGCGCGAGACCGCACCGCCCGACAGCACGCCATGGGTGATGTAGGCCGAGACCTCCTTGGCGCCGGCATTCAGCAGCGCCTCGGCAGCGTTTACCAGGGTACCGCCGGAATCGACGATGTCGTCGACGAGGATACAGGACTGGCCCTCGACGTCGCCGATGATGTTCATCACCTCGGACTCGCCGGCCCGCTCGCGCCGCTTGTCGACGATGGCGAGCTGGGCGTCGATGCGCTTGGCGAGGGCGCGGGCGCGCACCACGCCGCCGACGTCGGGTGACACCACCATGCGCTGGCCGGGGGGCAGCCGCTCCTTGATATCGCGCACCATCACCGGGGCGGCAAAGAGATTGTCGGTCGGGATGTCGAAGAAGCCCTGGATCTGGCCGGCATGGAGATCGAGGGTGAGCACACGGTCGGCGCCGGCCTCGGTGATCAGGTTGCAGACGAGCTTGGCCGAGATCGGCGTGCGGCCCGAGGTGCGCCGGTCCTGCCGCGCGTAGCCGAAATACGGGATCACGGCCGTGATGCGACGGGCGGACGAGCGCCGCGCCGCATCGATCATGATCAGCAGTTCCATCAAATGGTCGTTCGCCGGGAACGACGTGGACTGCACGATGAAGACGTCCTCCCCGCGGACGTTCTCCTGCAGCTCGACGAAAATCTCCATGTCGGCGAAGCGCCGCACCATGCACGTCGCGAGCGGCAGCTCCAGATAGGCGGCGATGGCCTCGGCCAGGGGCCGGCTCGCATTGCCGGCGATGATCTTGATCGAGGATTTCATGTCGGACGTCTCTCGTCACGGGAGGCGCCCGTGGGGCGGGCCGTGGGTCGGCGGCGCTGATACCAGGGGGGGAGGAGCGTCACAATGCCTTCATTGAGATCGGCCGCCGAGACCGCCGCTCCTGCACAGGGATCGCCGCCCGGATCGTGAATCAGGGTTCCAGCAATCGGTGCAGGTGCACGATGAAGTAGCGCATCAGCGCATTGTCGACGGTGGACTGCGCCTTGGCGCGCCAGGCGATCTGCGCTGAGGCAAAATCTGGGAAGATGCCGACGATGTCGAGGCCCTTCACATCGGTGAAGCGCACGCCGTCGAGGTTCTCCAGTTCGCCACCGAAGACGAGGTGGAGTTTCTGCGAACTGTCGATCGTAGTGGTCACGCGTCTCTCCTGGCACCCCGGGTGTGATCCCGCCTGGCAAGGCAGGAGCCGTGCCGCGGTTCGCAAAGGCGACGGCGAGCGTCAACCCGGACTCGCGCGGGACGGGCCTGCAAATGCAGGCTTAGAACAAAGATCCCTGCTTCGCTGTCGATGGCTTGGCGGGACGGACCTTGGTGCCGCCGGGAGAGCGCTTTCTGAGCGAGGGTGTGTCGTCTTCCTCCGCCGTCTCGGGCCGAGCCATGACGGCACCATCGGCGAATTGTAGCTGCAGCCGCGGGGCGAGCCCTGCGAGGGACGCGCTACGCACAGGTGACCCGTCCTCCTCGCGCACCAGCGCGTAGCCGCGGGCGAGCACGCCGCGATAGCTCAAGGCACCGAGCAGGCCGCCGAGCGCGTCGAGCCGGTCACGGCGGCGCTCGATCATCCGATGCAGCGCCGTGCGCGGGCGGTCATCGATCCGCGCGAGGCGCCCGCGCGCATCCGCCAGCGCGACGGCGGGCGAGCGCCGGGCAAGGCGATCCGTGAGGCGGGTCAGGCGCTCGCGGTGGTCGCGGGCGTTCGCGGCGAGCGCCGGCGCGAGCCGCGCCTCGGCGAGGTCGAGGCGCTGGCGCTTGGCTGCGAGGAAAGAATCCGGGTCCGGCATCGCCCGGACGAGGGCACGCAGGTCCAACCGCTCCCGCTCAACGCGACGCAGGATGGTGCCGCGCTGCCGGGCGCCGAGATCGTGGATCTCGTCCAGCAGGTCGGCGCGTACCGGCACGGCCATCTCGGCCGCACCTGTCGGCGTCGGCGCGCGGCGGTCGGCGACGAAGTCGATCAGTGTGGTGTCGGTCTCATGGCCGACGGCCGAGATCAGCGGAATGGCGCTCCCGGCGGCGGCACGCACCACCGCCTCCTCGTTGAAGGCCCAGAGATCCTCGATGGAGCCCCCGCCCCGGGCGACGATCAGCACGTCCGGCCGTGGAATGTTCCCGCGCGGATGCAGCGCGTTGAAGCCGCGGATGGCGGCGGCGATCTCGTCCGCTGCTCCCTCCCCCTGCACGCGCACCGGCCAGACCACGACCGGGCGCGGAAACCGGTCCTGTAGCCGGTGAAGGATGTCGCGGATGACTGCGCCGGTGGGCGAAGTAACGATCCCAATGACGCGCGGCAGGTACGGGATCGCGCGTTTGCGCTCGGGCGCGAACAGGCCTTCGGCCGCGAGCAGCCGCTTGCGCTCTTCCAGCAATGCCATCCAGGCGCCGATTCCAGCCGGCTCCATCGAGTCGACGACGATCTGATAGGAGGACTTGCCGGCGAAGGTGGTAATCTTGCCGGTGACAAGAACTTCAAGTCCCTCCTTCGGCTTCTGACGCAGGCGCCCGAGCACGCCTTTCCAGACCACGGCGTCGATCTTAGCGGTGCCGTCCTTGAGGGAGAAATAGGCGTGGCCCGAGCCGTGCGGTCCGCGATAGCCGGAAATCTCGCCTCTCAGCCGGACATGGCCGAACGCGTCCTCCAGCGTTCGCTTGAGGGCCGAAGCGAGATCGCCGACGGACCATTCAGGCGCGTTGGACTGGAGGTGCGAGGAAGGCGGCGTCTCCGCATCGAGCGGGTGCCGCGCCTGAGGCGGGGGGACGAGAGGCATCCGGGAAGGCTAAAGCCAAGCCCGAGCCAGGGCAATTTCAACGAATGTCAGAACAGGCCGGAGAGCAGCAGAATGGCGCCGAGCGCCGGAGCGACAGCGATGCCGATCGCCCATTGCCAAGCCTGCGAACCTCGGGGACCGCGGTTGTCATTGGCTGGGTGCATGCCGGCACGACGTCCAACGACGTAATGCGATACCCGTACCCTATCCGGCCGCGAAGCGGCCGCGGATTGAGGGACGTTGATGCGGCAGAGGGGCATAGCTCCAGACAACGTGCGGGAGCGTTCTGCCGTTCCGCCGTTGCGACCGGATCTTCCACCGACCACTCGGCCGTCCGGCGGAGTGCGCAGCCCTGATATCTCCGTCGAGCCCTTCACGTTGCGCATGGCGTCGTTTCCGTCATTGGCCGAGTGCCGCGGCAAAGCTCGGCCAATTCTGCGACAGGCCGACCAGGGTGAGGCTGACGACGAAGACGAAGCGATGCATGGTCGAAATTTCCGTGCGGTTAAGCTGATGACGCGGAAAGTGCCCGCAGGTTCCCAATGCTCCCGGCATCTTGGCGCCAGGCCGTCTCCGATGCTCGCTCGTGCGATATTTCCAATCGTCGTTGCTTGCCTCGGGCTCGTCGTGCCGGCGGACGCGCACGGCGCTGGCGCGATGTGTCCTGCCTTCCTGGCGAGCGCGCGGAGCCTGGTCCTCGTGACCGCTGACACCATGGAAACGGCGCGGGCGCGGATCAGGCTGTTCGAGCGCAGCGGGCCGTCAGTCGCCTGGCAGCCCATTGGAAGGGCCGAACCGGCGGTCGTCGGTGAGAACGGGCTGGCCTGGGGAGACACGTTTCGCGGGATGGCGAAGGCCGGTGAGGCGGTGAAGACCGAGGGCGATCGGCGCACGCCGGCCGGCATCTACCGGATCGGGCGCAGCTTCGGTGCCGCACCGAGTGCGCGTCCCGGGCATCTCGTGCTGCGCCCGGGCCGATCGATCTGCGTCGATGACCCCGCTTCGCCCGCCTACAACACCATTCTGTCCCCTGCCCCCGGCGCGACGCTGCGCGGAGAGGATATGGGCGCGGAGCGGCTGTATCGGCGCGGCCTCGTCATCGATTACCCGAGCGATGCCGGCCGGCGCGCGGGCTCCTGCATCTTCCTCCATGTCTGGCGTGGGCCGGCGAATGGCACGGCCGGCTGTGTGGCGCTGCCGGAGCCGCGTGTCGCCGCCCTCCAGGAGCTGTCGGGACGCGGCGCCGTGATCGCGATCCTTCCCAAACGCGCACTGGATCGATTCGAGGGCTGTCTGCCCGACGGGATCCGCTGATCGTCTATGGCTCGATCGGCGCCCTGCGGCAGCAGCCGACATAATCGCCGTGCACCCAGCCGCTCGGGCCACCGCGCAGCCTGACATTCACCCAGATCCCCTGCCGGCCAATGACGCTGAACAACGCCTCCGGCCCGAGCTTGGCGATGCGGTACCCTCCCTGACCACTCGGCAGGCTGCGAAGTGCCACCCAGTTGTCGCCGGTCGGATCCAGCCGGATCGGATGGCTGAACATGCCGAAGCGTGCCACCGGCGCCGGCTCGGGCGGCGGCAGCGCGTTCGCGACGGGCGCGGGCGGACGCATCAGCGTGCTCGCCGGCGGCGGATAGACGATGGAGGATGGCGGTGTCTTGAGCCCCTGGGACGAGGGCATCTGTGCCGGTGAGGGGAGAATTGCCTGTGGCGGCGCCGGGTCTGGCGGGCGGGCTGCCACGGCAGACGAGATTCCCTGCGGCTTCGGGCTCACGGTCGCCGGCGCGACCGCAGGAGGGGCTGCCGCATCAGTGCTCGCCAGCGAGACGAAGCGAGCGCCGCGCACCTCGTTGTAATAGGCTGGGACCTGCTTGTGCGGCACGGTCTCGGCGAGCCGGGCGACTTCGTCGCGCACGCTCTCGCCGAGATCGATCAGGTTCAGTCCGGGCTTCCTGATCTGCTGCACGAAAATCCGGGTGAAGACCGAATTCGGGTTCGGATCGGAGCCCGGCAGCTTCTCCAGCGCCTGCTGGCCGGCGCCGGCCGCGTAGAGCGAGAAGACACCGTCGGCGGGTTCGGTGCGGGCGAGACCGGCATCCTGCCCGATGGCGCGGGTGCCGTTCCTTGGAAACGGGTTGTTGCGGCAGGCGTCGATCACCATCACGACGACCCGAGCGCCCCGCTGGCGAAGCGCCGCGCTGAGATCGGCTTCGGCCAGCGACCGGCTCCGCGCGAGCATCTCCTGGCCCGCCTCCACCGCCGGGATGTCCGAGGGGAGCAGGTAGTTGGTGCCCTGAATGGCGATGCCGTGGCCAGCGAAATAGACGAGCGCCGTATCCCCCGGCTGAACCTGATCGGCGAAGATGCTGAAGCGGCGCAGGAAGTTTTCCTGCGTCACCGCATGCGAGAGCAAGGTTACGCGGAAGCCGAGGCCCTGCAGCGTGTCTCCCACCGCCTGTGCATCGGCTGGCGGCCGGGCGAGCTGGGCATCCTGTCCGAGGTTCTGATAGCTGCCGACCCCAACCACGAAGGCGAGGCGTTCCGCTGCCCCCGCAGGTGCCGGCCAAAGAAACAGGGTGAGCAGGCCGATCAGGCCGACACGGCGCATGAACTCCGCTCCGGCACGGCGGTGGTTGGATGGGAGCAGGATATCCGGCGGCGTGAGGGCTGCCAATGTGAGCTTGGCCGACCTGTTTGCACGTGCCGTCATTCCGGGACCGCGAAGCGAAGCCCGGAACCGACCCGTGATGCCTCGCCGTGCCTCAGCCGAAGCCAGTCGTGAATTGCCCGCCTTTGACCCCCCTCTTCTGATCCCGGTTCGCCTTCGGGCCCTGCGATGATGGTGCAAGGGCAGGAGTTCACGCCGGACACCCGAAGAACATGGCGTAGGCATCCTCGCTCACGCGGCCGAGTGCCTCTCGACAGGTGGCGTAGGCGGTGTGGCCGGGGGCGATGCGGCCGTAGGAATCGGGCGGCACCGCCAATTCTCGCTCGGGGATCAGCGCCAGCGGACAGGCGGCCGGGGTCAGGTGGGAGCCGCGGCCCGAATGCAGTGTCGTAAGAACCCCGTACATCTCGCCGCGGATCGTCGGCCGGCACAGCATCGCGATGCGGTACTGCCCCTGCCAATTGGTCACGAGATAGATCTGCCCGGAGAGGTTCGGCACCGAGACGAAGCCGCTCTGCGCGAAGGGCGCGTCGATCCGCTCTGCCTCGCGAAAGGCGAGCCGCGCCGTCTCCGGCTCCCACGCAATCTCGGTGCGATAGGCAAAGATCGCATCCAGCGCGCCGAAGGACGGCCGCAAGGTGAGATAGCGCCCCTCCAGCCAGGAGACGCCCTCGCGGGAATAGGCGCCGAGCTCTTCCGGCGCATGACGTGGCGACGGGGCGGCCGCCTCCCGTGTGGCGGGCTCGCGCAGGGGAACGCCCAGTGCCTCTTCGAGCCGGATGGTGGTGGCCAAGGTGAAGGGGCGGCGGCCCGACAGCGCCTTCTCCAGGGTCGAGATGCTGATGCGCGCCTCGTCGGCGAGGGTCTGGCGGGAGATGCGCCGACGCGCGAGCGCCTCCCTGACGGCCTGCGCGATGGCCCGGCTCTGGGCCTCGGGCAGCTCGGCGTCCGATCCTGGCATGGTCCCCTTCCGGTTATGCGGACAGATCCGCACGAATCCGGACAGAATGGCAAGGACCAAGGTTCTGGCTCGGATGCCCGCCGGACATTGGCCCAGGATCCGTCAGCGCGGCTTCGTGTCCGCTAGCGGCGGTGTGCTCAACGGAGCCCGACGCTGTTGGCTCGCCTGCTCGAACGCGAAGCCGAGCCCGAGCAGCTTGCCGTCCTCCCAGGGCCGGCCGAGCAGGTCGAGGCCGACCGGCACGCCGAGCGGCGCCTGCTCCGTCGGTGCGGAGAATCCGGCGGGGAGGTCGAGCGCCGGGTAGCCGGTGAGCCCGGCAATGATGCCATTGCGATCCGACTGATTCAGCTCTCCGATCGGCACCACCAGACGCTTCTGGAGCGGGTAGACCAGGGCGTCGAGACGCTCTTTGTCGAACACCTCGGCGACATGGGCGCGGAAGGCGGCGATCCGTTCGAGGCGCGCCTTGTATTCCGGCTCCTGTAATCCGTCGCGGCGAGCCTCGGCGCCAGTGATGAACTTTTCGAGGGCCGCCTTGTGGAACTGTCCCGAGGCGATGATGCCGGCAAGATCCTTCTGCGGCGCATTCGGGATCGCCGCGAGATAGGCGTTGAACAGAGTTTTGAACTCGTAGGTCTGGACGTCGTCCTCTGCGTTCAGCCGGTCGGCCTCGAAGGCGGGATCGTCGATGTCGACCAGCGTCGCACCGGCCTTCTCCAGGGTGGCCAGCGCCCCCTTCATGACCCGGTTGACCTCTTCATGCTCGGGCTTCGTGCCGAACAAAGGCTTCACGACGCCGAGGCGTGCGCCCTTGAGGGCGTCAGGCTTCAGGAAAGCTGCGTAGTCCTTCGCGGCTTTGCCCGAGGCCGCTGCGGAAGCGGGATCGTCGGGATCAGTGCCGGCCATGGCCTGCAGGAGCGCAGCCGCATCCGCCACGCTGCGGGTGATCGGGCCGACGGCATCCTGGGTCTTCGAGACCGGCATGATGCCGTTGAGGCTGATGAGCCCCTGCGTCGCGCGCAGGCCGACGAGGTTGTTGGCCGATGCCGGCGAGCGGATCGAGTTCACCGTGTCGCTGCCGGTCCCGGCCAGCGCGAAATTCGCGGCGACGGCAGCACCCGTGCCGCCGCTGGAGCCGCCAGGGGTGCGCGACGGGTCGTAGGGATTGCGCACCTGGCCGCCGATCGAGCTGACGGAGACGCCACCGAGGGCGAATTCCTGCATGTTGGCCTTGGCCAGGATGATCGCACCGGCCTTGCGCAGCCGCGCCACGACGAAGGCGTCCTTCGCGGGCCGGGCGCCGGTGAGCGACGCCGATCCGCCGGTCGTCGGCAACTCGGCAGTGTTGTAGTTGTCCTTGAGGACCACCGGCACGCAGGCAAGCGGCTCGGCGAGGCGACCATGGTCGCGGTCGACGGCGTCGGCCTGTGCCAGCGCGTCCTCGTCCACGGCTCTGATCGCGGCGAGTGCCGGACCCTTGGTGTCGTAGGCGGCGATGCGGCCGAGATAGCTTTGGACCAGGCCTCGGCAGGTCAGCGAGCCGTCCCTTAGCGCCGCATGGACGCTCGCAATGCTGGCTTCCTCGACCGTGAACCGGGGCTCGGCCCATGCAGGCCCTCCCAGATACGGAAGGGCCACGACGCCAATCACCAAGCTCTGCTTGATCGAGACACTCATCCGGCCACCTGAAATGGGAGTTGCGGCGCGCGGCGATGCGACGGGCCCGGAGCCGGACCATCGAGCGAACGCGTGTTCTGCCAAAGGGTTAGGGCCAGATTTGCGATAATGCAATCGAATTGAAGACAGCTCGGATTGCTTCGCGCGCCGCCCCCGGATGACAAACCGGGGAGGGCTTCCCACCTTCGCCGCAGGGGCGATCGAGACCGGACATGTTCCGGCAGGGACCAGCGACGACATCATGAAAAAGATCGGCTTTCTGTCGTTCGGGCATTGGTCGCCCAGCCCCCAGTCGCAGACGCGCTCGGCCTCGGACATTCTCCTGCAATCGATTGATCTGGCGGTCGCGGCCGAAGAACTCGGGGCCGACGGCGCATATTTCCGCGTGCACCATTTTGCCCGGCAACTGGCCTCGCCGTTTCCGCTGCTGGCTGCGGTCGGGGCAAGGACGAGCCGGATCGAGATCGGTACCGGCGTCATCGACATGCGCTACGAGAACCCGTTCTACATGGTCGAGGATGCCGGCGCGGCCGACCTGATCTCCGGCGGCCGCCTGCAGCTCGGCATCAGCCGGGGCTCGCCGGAGCAGGTGATCGACGGCTGGCGGCATTTCGGCTTTCAGCCGCAGGACGGCGAGAGCGATGCCGAGATGGGTCGCCGCCACGGCGAGACCTTCCTGGAACTGCTGCGCGGCCGGGGATTTGCCGAGCCAAATCCGTATCCGATGTTCCCCAACCCCCCGGGCCTGCTGCGGCTGGAGCCGCATTCGGACGGCTTGCGCGACCGGATCTGGTGGGGCGCCGCGTCGGATGCCACGGCGGTCTGGGCCGCGCAGCGGGGCATGAACCTGCAGAGCTCGACCCTGAAGAAGGACGAGAGCGGCGAGCCGCTGCACATCCAGCAGGCGGCCCAGATCCGGGGTTTTCGCGATGCATGGCGGGAGGCGGGGCACCAAAGGGAGCCGCGCGTCTCGGTCAGCCGGTCGATCTTCCCGATCGTCAACGAGGCCGACCGAGCCTATTTCGGGCGCAGCGGACAGGACAGGGATTCGATTGGAAACATCGACGCCGAGACCCGCGCGGTGTTCGGCCGGACCTACGCCGCCGAGCCGCCGGTACTGGTCGAACAGTTGAGGCAGGACGAGGCCATTGCCGAGGCGGATACCCTGCTGCTCACGATCCCCAACCAGCTCGGCGTCGCCTATTGTGCGCACGTGATCGAGGCAGTCCTGAAGCACGTCGCCCCGGCCCTGGGCTGGCGGCCCTGAACTGCGGACGACACTTTCAAAAGCTTCTCCCGTCGCGAACAGTCTGTGATGACGCGCTCGGCTCATGGGCATCAGCTCAAACCGGCTGCCCGCGAAATTAGATCTTTGGGTAGATCTCATTTGGCATGAGTTGCCTCGCGCCATCATCCGGCGCACCGTAATGTTGCGATGATTTCGCGACGCGGGTCGTCGGCGCTGAGAGTGTTTCACGCGTCCGAGGTATGGGCGGTTTCTTCGGTGGGAGCCGCCTGCGCTGCTGGGATGACGAAGGAGCGCAAATGGCGGGCCGCCTTCTGCGGTGCAAACGATGCCGTCAGCCGATCCTCAGCGATTCGCGCTGCTGCCCGCATTGCGCGGTGGCGCTGCCCGTCCGGCGGTTGGGCGCCGGTGCCGTCTTCGTCGCGGCGGTTCTGATTGCGGCGGCGGCTTGGCTGCTTCGATCCAACGGCACGCATGTCACGAATGGTGTCGCATCCATCGTGGACAGCACCACGACGGCGCTCAAGACCGCCGGCGGTTCTCGGTCTCGCTCTCAGCCCGGGCTGCCAGATTCGTTCGCAGACGCCTGCTCGTCGCGCGGCGGAACCGTCGTTGAAGTGGACAGCCGCGACGGCGCATCACTCCGGCGTTGCGCGCTTACGTTCGATGACACCGTCAGGTAACCAGAAATGGCGCCCATCCCTGCCACATGCAATTCGGTTTATCTTGGCGCTGTGCTCACAGAGGTGAGTATCTGCCGCCCGACGGGAGAATGAGAACGTGTTTCCGCGGTCGAAGGTGTACGTTGACTGAGTCGAGGGATGTCCATGTCCCAGCAATCTCCGCCGAAATCCGCTTTGTCGAAGCCCGAAAGCTTCATCTCCGAAACGTGGCGGCACCGTTTTTTTCGACGCTACGGGTGGGTGATCTGGCTGACGGCCGCCTGCGGTCTGCTCGGGCTCGGTGGGGTCATCTTTCTCGCTAGCCGGCAGCGGCCGACGGTCGAGCCGAGCCAGACGGTCGCGCTTCCGAAGACGAACGGCCCCGCGGCACCCCCATCCTCATCCCCATCTCCACCTGCGCCTTCACCGCCCCCGGCCCAGGTCCCAGCGAAGAGCGATCCATGGACACCCTGGAAGGCCGCCGAATCCCGCCGGGTGGTCGAAGAGGGGGCGTCCATCCCCGAACAAATCGCAGATCTGCCGCCCCCAGCGCTCGAGCCACAAGCCGAGCCGCCTGCCTCCTCTGCCGAGGCCGCTTCTCCTGAATCAACCGGCACCGCGAAGGCCGCCGAACCGGCAGATGCCGCGGCGCAAGCCCCGGGCAAGCCCGAGACGATCGGCTCCGGCGAAGACGCTAAGGATTCCGACTCGGATTCGCTGGTCCCAAGCGAGAAGATCCAGGAGGCCGACCGCTATCTCGGTCGCGGCCAGATCACCATCGCGCGCTACATCTACGAAGAGGCCTTCAAGGCCGGCGACGTCCTTGGCGCGATCGGTATGGCGAAGAGCTACGATCCCGCTCACCTGAAATCGATCCGGTCGCGCGCTGTCGGCAACAGCCAGAAAGCCGCCCTCTGGTACGGTCGGGCTGCCGAGATGAGCGCCCGAGTGCGAAGTCCCCGCGACCGCGCTGCGCCGTCCGAGTCCTCGAATGACGCCCGGTGAGGACTTCACCCATCAGGGCTGTTCCATGCGCTCAGCCTCCACAATCAGCCGCAACGGCCCCTGCGTCACCGCATCGAGAGGCCAGCAGGTGGAGAGGGCAAGGTGGCGTCCGGGTGCCTGCGGGTCGAGGCCGGATGCGTCCCAGCGGGCGACACGGCGCCCGGTGACGCGGAAGGTGACCGTCGTGCCGTCGGAGCGGGTGACAGTGACGGGATCGCCGGGCATCAGAGACCGGAGCACCGCGAATTGCGTGTCCCGATGCGCGGCGTAGACCGCCGTGCCGGGTTCGCCGGCCTGCGGAGTGCCCTCGACATGGCCGGGGCCGAAGGCGAGCGCCTGGCCGCTGCTGCCGGCCAGCGCGATGTAGCTCTCGCCGCCGAGCGTGAGACGCGCGACCGGCACGGTATCGGCCCAGGGCCAGGGCTTTTGGGGGTGGCCGCTCGCCAGGGTCTCGGCAAAGGCGCGCTCCAGGAGCACCTGCGCCAGGATCGCCTTGGCGGGGATCCAGGCGCCTTGAGCCGTCAGCGCGAGGCCGCAGACGATGAGAAGGGCGGCCGCAGCCGCCCTCCCCGTCTTCCCCTGTAGCAGGGCGCGCATCAGGCGAATCGGCGGGTGCGGGCGACGAGCAGGCCGAGGCCGAGCAGCGTCAGGCCGAGCCAGAGGCGGATCTCGAAATCCGTCGCCGTCTGAGGCAGGGTCACGGCCGGAGCGGCGGCGCGGCGCAGCTCGGTGCGGCGCTGGACCTTAGGCGGTGCGATTGGGCCGGCCCGCTCGCCGGCCGGCCCAAACACCTTCTCGAAGTCCCAGCCCGCCGGCAGGTTCAGCGGCAGCTCGGCCGAGGTGAGGCGCGCTCCGGCCGGACGGCGCGGCGTGGCGTCGATAGCGACGAGGCTGGTGAGCCGGGTCATCAGCTTATGGCCGAGCGCCAGCTTGAGGATTGCCGCATCGGCTGCGTCCGGGCTCATCTTGCCAGTGATGCGCGCGGTCTCGGCATCGCCGATCTTGGCCCGCGCCCAGGCCTTCGAAATGCCGGCGCCTTCGGGGGCGGAGGATAGGTCGAGGGTCTGGGTCCACGGCTTGTCGCCGATGCGCCCGCTGAGCGTCAGCGTGCCCCCTGCCCGCGGCAGCTTGGCCGAGAGTATCAGCGGCTCGCCGCGGTAGAGATCGGGCAGCAGGTCGGGCGTCACGTCCGCGCCGCCTTCGGAGAAAGTCGCGGTGAGGTCGGTAACGACCGGGCTTTCGAGCTTGGAGAACAGCTCGCGGGTACGCTCGGCGACCTGATCGATCGTGCTGATCTGGGTGTAGCTGCCACGGCCGAGCTCGGCCGCGTGCTGCATGAGATGGCCGTTCGGCGCCGAGCCGATGCCGACCATGAAGAGCCGCGAGCGGCCCCTCCCCGCCGCGATGGCGGAAAAGATCTGGTCCTCGTTGCCGATGGCGCCGTCGGTCAGGAAAACGACTTGGCGAATGGTGCTCGTATCCTCAGCGCTGGCATCCTTGAGAGCCGCCTGCAGCGGAGCCAGCATCTCGGTGCCACCGCTGGCTTCGAGCGCCGCGACATAGGCCTTGGCTCGGTCGAGGTGGGCCTGATCAGTAGGCACGGAGGCCGGAAACACGCTGTCCATGGTGTGGTCGAAGCGGATGACGTTGAAGCGATCGGCGGGGCCGAGGCGGTCGAGCGCGGCGAGCAAGCCGGCCTTGGCCTGGCGGATCGAGGTGCCGCCCATCGAGCCGGAATTGTCGATGACGAAGGTGACGTCGCGTGGGCTGCGCGGGCCGACCTTGCCCTCGGGCGGGGTCACCGCGACGAGGACATAAGCCTCGTTGCCGACATGCTCGCGGAAGAGGCCGACGGCCGGCGTCACGCTCGGGGTAGGCTTCCAGACCAGCTCGAAGTCGCTGTCGGCTGGAACCGGGCCGTCGGCGAGGCTGATGCTGCGGCTCTGTGGGCCGGTCTCCTCGATCTTGACCTTGTGGGTGTCGCTACGGAGCGCGCCGATGTCGAAGCCGGCTTTCAGGGTAACATTGACGGTGACCGGATTGACCGGCGCGTGCTTCGCCGAGACGAGGACCGGCGGGGTGATGCGCTGGCCGTCCGGCACCGGATCGGCGGCTGCCGTCGTGGTGCCCTCGCCGACGAGGTTCACCACCGGCGGGGCCGGGTTGTAGCGCGGTGCGACCACGAGGGGCACGCGCAGCGAATAGCGGTCGCCGGTATGGCGCACGGTCTGCTGGTACTCGATGCGCACCAGCACGGTCTCGCCGGGGCCGATATTGGCCACTGCGTTGGTGAAGACGTTGGGGCGCTCCTGCTCGGTGAGCGCCGCCGTCTTGCCCTCGCTCTTGGCCGCCTCGTAGTCCCGTTTGGCTTGGGCGCGCTCGCGGATGTCGGCGACGACGATGCGCTCGCCGATGACGAGCTTCATGCTGTCCACCGCCGCATCCTCCGGCAGGGGGTAGACATAGGTGCCCTCGACCCACTCCTTCGTGGTGTTGCGGAAGGCCTGGGTGACAACGGCACGAGCGGTCGGCCCGCTGACATCGACGGTGACGTCGGTCATCAGCCGCGGGGCGTCGACCGGGGCCGTGCCGTCGGGACCGCGCAGGACGAGCTCGCCGCTGCCCGGGGGAGGCGTCGCCGCTCGGCTCGCGCCAGGAATCGCGAACAGGGTGAGTAGTCCGAGGACGAGGGGGTCGAGCCGGGCGCCGCGCGGCGGCTTTCGCAAGCCGAGGGTGAGGCTGGGTGTCATGATAAAGCTCCGATCGTCCGGCAGCCGCGCCGGATTGATCGGAAGCGTCACGCAGGGGGCGATTCGCCGCCACGGGAAGTGTCACGCTTCTTCGGCCGTGGTCCGGACTGAGGCGGCGGAGCAGAGCGGATTGGTGCGGTGCCTGTGCGGGATCGTGCGGTTCCCACAAAAATCTCGGCGTCGTCCGGCCAGCGGCAGACTGTTTGAGTGCCGCTGCCGCGTTCTCCGGTCATCGCCTGGGGCAAACGAAGCCACCCCATTTCGTCCCACCGATATACCGCGCGCCTGCGCATTCTCGGGTTCGCACCAGAAGAACGGCAGCGAGTGCGGCCGTGACGGCGATGATCAGACATGTCGTTCGGTTCGGCATGGTGGCAATCGCGATATGGGCGATCGCCGAATGTTCCGCATCGGATCGGCCCTTCGAAGGACTGCGTGGATGCATCTTCTTCATTCGCCGCGGGAAATGTCGGGTGACGAGGCTCTGTACTCTTTTCGTTCCAATCGGTAGGGATGCGCTCGACTGACCTTGTCCAAGTTCTGCAGAGCACGACATGGGTCTTGCGCGGTGCCGCAAAAGCCCGCGTGCCTCTTCGATCGCATCCGAGACTGAGCCTTGCATGGCCAGAGCCACCCCCGCCGCGAAGCCGACGAAGTCGGCGACTGCCAAGCCTGTCGCCAAACGGACGGCAGCACCCGTCGAGAAGTCAGATAGCGAACTTGAGAAGCTGTTCGACGCGGCTGGCAGCCCGGTTCTCGACAGGCGCGTCATCTCCGTGCGCGGCGCGCGCGAGCACAATCTCAAGAACGTCGACCTGACGATCCCGCGCGATAAGCTCGTGGTGTTCACGGGCCTCTCGGGCTCGGGCAAATCCTCGCTCGCCTTCGATACGATCTATGCCGAGGGCCAGCGCCGCTACGTCGAGTCGCTGTCGGCCTATGCCCGGCAGTTCCTGGAGATGATGTCGAAGCCGGATGTCGACCAGATCGACGGGCTCTCGCCGGCCATCTCCATCGAGCAGAAGACGACCTCGAAAAACCCGCGCTCGACGGTGGGCACCGTCACCGAGATCTACGACTACATGCGCCTGCTCTGGGCGCGCGTCGGCATTCCCTATTCGCCGGTCACCGGCCTGCCGATCGAAAGCCAGACCGTCAGCCAGATGGTCGACCGCGTGCTCGAACTGCCCGAGAAGACGCGGCTGTATCTGCTCGCGCCCGTCGTGCGCGGGAGGAAGGGCGAGTACCGCAAAGAGATCGCAGAATTCCAGAAGAAGGGCTTCCAGCGCCTTCGCATCGACGGCGAGTACTACCCGATCGACGACGTGCCGAAGCTCGACAAGAAGCTCAAGCACGACATCGACGTGGTGGTGGACCGCATCGTGGTGCGCGACGACATGGCAAGCCGCCTCGCCGAGTCGTTCGAGACCGCCCTGGAACTCGCCGACGGGATCGCCGACATCGAATTCGCCGATGCGCCCGAAGGCGAGGCACCGCAGAAGATCACGTTCTCGTCGCGCTTTGCCTGCCCGGTCTCGGGTTTCACCATCCCCGAGATCGAGCCCAGGCTCTTCTCCTTCAACAACCCGTTCGGTGCCTGCCCGGTCTGCGGCGGCATCGGCCACGAGATGCGGATCGACCCGGAACTCGTGATCTCCGACGAGGCCCTGAGCCTCAAGCGCGGCGCCGTCGCGCCCTGGGCGAAGTCGACCTCTCCCTATTACGACCAGACGCTCGAAGCGCTGGCCAAGCATTTCGACTTCAAGACCAATGTGCCGTGGGCGGCGCTGCCGACGGAGGCGCGGATCGCGATCCTCTACGGCACCGGCAAGGAGCCGGTGCGCTTCGCCTATAATGACGGTCTGCGCTCCTACTCGGTCAACAAGCCGTTCGAGGGCGTCATCCCGAACCTGGAGCGGCGCTACAAGGAGACGGAGAGCGACGCGGCACGGGAAGACATCGGCCGCTTCATGAGCGCCACCCCCTGCGAGGCCTGCGACGGCAAGCGGCTCAAGCCAGAGGCGCTGGCGGTGAAGATCGACATGCAGGATATCGGGCAGGTCACCGCACTCTCGGTGCGCGAAGCCCATCGGTGGTTCTCGGAGATCTCGTCCAAGCTCACGGACAAGCAGAACGAGATCGCGGTGCGAATCCTGAAAGAAATTCGCGACCGGCTGACTTTCCTCGTCGATGTCGGCCTCGAATACCTGACGCTGGCGCGCGGCTCCGGCTCGCTCTCGGGTGGTGAGAGCCAGCGCATCCGCCTCGCCTCGCAGATCGGATCGGGGCTGACCGGCGTGCTCTACGTGCTCGACGAGCCCTCGATCGGCCTGCACCAGCGCGATAACGAGCGCCTGCTCGGGACCCTCAAGCGCCTGCGAGACCTCGGCAACTCGGTGATCGTCGTCGAGCACGACGAGGATGCGATCCTCCAGGCCGACTACGTCGTCGATGTCGGCCCGGGCGCCGGAATCCATGGCGGCGAGATCGTCGCGCAGGGCACGCCCGCGCAGGTGCTCGACAACCCGGCCTCCCTCACGGCGAAATACCTCACCGGTGAGCTGGCCGTGCGCATGCCGGCGGCGCGCCGCACGGCCAAGAAGGGGCACATCCGGGTCGTTGGCGCACGGGGCAACAACTTGAAGAACGTCGACGTCTCGATCCCGCTTGGCACCTTCACCTGCATCGCCGGGGTCTCGGGCGGCGGCAAGTCGACCCTCGTCGTCGATACGCTCTACAAGGCTGCAGCGAAGAAGCTGAACGGCGCACTGGAGCATCCTGCCCCGCACGAGCGCATCGAGGGACTGGAGCTTCTCGACAAGGTGATCGACATCGACCAGTCGCCGATCGGGCGCACGCCGCGCTCGAACCCGGCGACCTATACCGGCGCCTTCACACCGATCCGCGACTGGTTCGCGGGACTGCCCGAGGCCAAGGCCCGAGGCTACCAGCCGGGGCGCTTCTCCTTCAACGTGAAGGGCGGCCGCTGCGAGGCCTGCTCCGGCGATGGCGTCATCAAGATCGAGATGCACTTCCTGCCCGACGTCTACGTCACCTGCGACGTCTGCAAGGGCAAGCGCTACGACCGCGAGACCCTGGAGGTGAAGTATCGCGGCAAGTCGATCGCCGACGTCCTCGACTCGACGGTCGAGGAGGCCGCCGAGCTGTTCAAGGCGGTGCCCTCGATCCGCGAGAAGATGGAAACCCTGAAGCGCGTCGGGCTCGACTACGTCCATGTCGGCCAGCAGGCGACGACGTTGTCGGGCGGCGAGGCCCAGCGCGTGAAACTCTCCAAGGAGCTCTCGAAGCGCGCCACGGGCCGCACGCTCTATATCCTCGATGAGCCGACGACCGGACTGCACTTCCACGACGTCGCCAAGCTCATGGAGGTGCTGCATGAGCTGGTTGACCAGGGCAACACGGTGGTGGTGATCGAGCACAACCTTGAGGTCATCAAGACCGCGGACTGGGTGATCGATATGGGGCCGGAGGGCGGCGATGGCGGCGGTCTGGTCGTCGCGCAGGGCTCGCCGGAGGACATCGCCCGATCGAAGGCGAGCCATACCGGACGGTTCCTGCGCGACGTTCTCGCCCGACGTCCGGCGGCCGTCTCGACGGCGGCGCGCGCGACCCCCGTCTCGAAGCGTCGTCAGGCTGCCGAATAGGTCGAATCGCGATCCATCCGCGTCCGGCTTGGGCCGGACTGCCACGCTTGATTCGTGTCGGAGTGTTTGCTGGAGGTCATGGAGGGGTGGCCCGGCGGCTCCTGGCCGACGACCTGCTGCGGCGAGGTCCAAGGCCGGGCCGACAGCGAGATGCGCAATCCTCCCTGCCGATCTGCTCAAGCCTCCCGAGCGCGTGCCGACAGCAAAGCTTTGATCTGCATGTGATATTTTGCCGAGCGCGGCCGGCCAATGGTCTGGAGCGCTCCGCAAACAACGCGCACGCAACCCTTTGTTGCTCTGCCGTAAAAATGCGGCTTTTGCGCAACGGTGATCCTGCAACTGCCCAGGCTTACGGCAAAGCTCTGTCCTTCCGGATCGGACTGTAGAATAGTTCCCAACGTTGAGACTTGAGGTGGGGCCGTAAGGGGGCGCCCGGGACGACCGTACAGAACCCGCGAAGCAAAGCGAGGTACTGACCAAGTCGTTCGGGGGCTACGGGGCGGACGCCTGAAATCCTTGGGAAGGAATGATAACAATGTTGAAGAACTGGATCGCTGCGGGGGCGCTCGCGCTCACCGCCGGCATGACCACCACCGCTGCCTTCGCCCAGACCACCACCGTTCCCGGTGAGCAGGTCGGTCTCGCGACCGGTGCTCCGCTGCCCGAGGGCGTGTATGCCCTCAACACGTTCGTCTACCGCAGCAACGACTTCAACCCGGCCGGCGCCGGCGTCGACGTCGCTGTCAACGTCCCGGTCATCGTCTGGTCGACCCCGTGGGTTCCGCTCGGCGGCCGCCTCGAGCTCCTCGTCGCTCCCCCGACTGTGTTCGCCTTCGGTCGTGGCGGCGGTGCAACCGGCGTGCGTGATCTCTCGATCAACGTCGGTACCTTCGTCGGCGGTATCTGGGCCTTCGATCTCGGTGGCAACTTCGGCGTGTCGCTGCTCGGCGGTGCCTACCTGAACGACCTGAACGGCGACCGCGGTCTCCTCGTGGCGAACAACGGCACCCCGCTGAACCCGCTCGGTGCGGTTCTCGGCCAGCTCTCCTCCAACACCTACCGTATTGGTGTGGCTGGTTCGTACACCGGCGACGGCTGGAACCTCACCGCCAACCTGACCTACAACTTCTACGACACGCCGGCCCGCTTCGAGAACGCGAACGCGATCGCTCGCACGTTCCTGTATCGTCCGTCGGACGCCCTCAACCTCGACCTGACCGCGACGAAGAAGTTCGACCTCTTCAACGAGGGTAAGGCCAAGTTCGAGTTCGGCGCCATCGGTTACGGTACCGTCAACCTCGACACCAGCGCCTCCACGCTGGCCTTCAACAACCGTGGCTACTTCGCCCTCGGTGGTCTCATCGGCTACGACTTCGGCCTGTTCACGGCTCAGGCTTACGTTGCCCACTACGTGGCGTCCGACCGTCGCGCCTACGGCAACGGCGACATCACCGAAGGTTGGTTCCGCGTGATCGTGCCCCTGTACTCGCCGACCCCGGCGCCTGCTCCGGCCCCGATCGTCCGCAAGTACTGATCCGAACCGGGGCGCTTCACGGCGCCCCGACGGTCGAACCAAAAGCCGTCCGATCCATCTGGATCGGGCGGTTTTTCTTTGCTCGTGCAATCCGGCGTGCAGCCGAACCTCCCAGCAGCCGTCACGATTACGCACGGCCATCACGAGGATGAGGCGCACGGGCCATCTCCCCGCGGCGTTGCCACCGCCGCGCTCGGTGGCCCGCGACGGCGGTTCGTGCCGCAACGCTGGCCAAGATCCTACGGCTGGCTGCGCGTGATGGATGCGTCGAAGACGATCTCCGAAAATGCGGTCGATCCAACGGATCACACGACGTTCGTCGTTGCTGTGAGGGCCGCCGGCCTCGTCGACACACTCAGCAGCGCCAGTCCGTTCACGGTGTTCGTGCCGACCAGCGCCGCCCTTGGGACGGTGTCGCCCGGCGCCGTCGACACCCTGCCCTGTGGTTCCCTCAACGGACGGTGCAGATATCCGGAGCAGAGACGGCGCAGTTGCTCCATGCTGCAGCGCTGCGGATCGCGGGGCATCGTCCTGCGACGCGATCGCCGCGGCACCCGGGTGTCGGATTGAGAGAGCCGCCCCTATTTCTCCGGCGACCCGCTGACTTCACTGGAGCGAGGCCATGGCCGTCCCAGACCTTTCCAGAATTCCCGCCTCCGTCCAGCCCAAGCCGTCCGACTATGGCTATGATCTCGAGCGAGCGCTGACCTCCGTCGTCACCCTGTCGAGTCGCGTGCCCCCCGAGGCCTTCACGGCCGACACGCTCGGCACCGAGCGGGCCGGCAACGGCGTGGTGATCGACGAGGACGGGCTCGTGCTCACGGTCGGCTACCTCGTCATGGAGGCCGAATCCGTCTGGCTCACCACGCATGACGGACGTTCGGTGCCCGCGCATGTCGTCGGCTTCGATGCGGTCACAGGCTTCGGGCTGGTTCAGGCACTCGGCCGGCTCGACCTTCCCGCCCTCGCGATCGGCCGGTCGGCGAAGCTGCAGATCGGCGACAAGGCGGTGGTGGCCGGCGCGGGCGGACGCGGGCACAGCGTCGCGGTGGAACTTGTCGCCCGCCAGGAATTCGCCGGCTACTGGGAATACGTGCTCGACGAGGCGCTGTTCACGGCGCCAGCCCACCCGCATTGGGGCGGCACCGCACTGATCGGACCTGACGGTGACCTTCTCGGGATCGGTTCGCTGCAATTGCAGCAGGGCAGCTCGGGTCGCGCTCGGGCGATCAACATGGTCGTGCCGATCGACCTGCTGCTGCCGATCCTCGACGAGCTGCGCCTGCGCGGCCGTACCACCGCGCCGCCGCGCCCCTGGCTCGGCCTCTACGCCACCGAGACCGATAATGGCGTCGTGGTGATGGGCGTGGTCGATGATGGCCCGGCGCAGGCGGCGGACCTGCGCCCCGGCGATATCCTCTCGGCCGTGGCGGGCGAGCCCGTCGCCGATCTCGCGGGCTTCTTCCGGCAGGTCTGGGCGCTGGGTGAGGCGGGCGCACGGGTGCCGCTGAGCGTGCATCGCGATGGCAGGCAGATTGCGCTGTCGGTGATGTCAGGCGATCGCGACAGCTATCTCATGCAACCCATGCTGCACTGACGCCACGCCCGTTGATCCTCCGGGGCACGATCCGCTATTTCGGCGCATGACCGGAACGGACCCCATTCACATCGTCGGCGGCGGGCTCGCGGGCTCGGAGGCGGCCTGGCAGATCGCCGAGGCCGGCCGCCCGGTCGTCCTCCACGAGATGCGGCCCCTCCGCCGCACCGATGCGCATCAGTCGCAGGATCTCGCCGAGCTCGTCTGCTCGAACTCCTTCCGCTCGGATGACGCCAACGGCAATGCCGTCGGCCTTCTGCATCAGGAGATGCGCACGCTCGGCTCGCTGATCATGCGCGCGGCCGATGCCCATCAGGTGCCGGCAGGCGGCGCGTTAGCGGTCGACCGGGATGGGTTCGCTGCCGCAGTCACCGCAGCGCTGGAAGCCCATCCCAACGTCACCATTCTGCGCGAGGAAATCGACGGGCTGCCGCCAGCCGAATGGGGGCAGGTGATCATCGCCACCGGCCCCCTCACCTCCCCGGCGCTGGCCGACGCCATTGCCCGGCTGACCGGCGCGGAATCGCTCGCGTTCTTCGATGCCATCGCGCCGATCGTGCACCGCGACTCGATCGACATGAGCAAGGCCTGGTTTCAGTCGCGCTACGACAAGGCGGGTCCTGGCGGCACGGGCGCGGACTATCTCAACTGCCCGATGAACCGCGAGCAGTACGACGCCTTCGTCCGCGCGTTGATCGAGGGGGAGAAGACGAGCTTCAAGGATTGGGAGGCCTCGACACCCTATTTCGACGGCTGCCTGCCGATCGAGGTCATGGCCGAGCGTGGGCCGGAGACCCTGCGCCACGGGCCGATGAAACCGGTCGGGCTGACCAACCCGCATGACCCGACCGTGAAGGCCTGCGCCATCGTCCAGTTACGCCAGGACAACGCGCTCGGCACCCTCTACAATATGGTCGGGTTCCAGACGAAGCTGAAACACGCCGAGCAGGTCCGGGTTTTTCGAACGATTCCCGGGCTGGAGAACGCAGAGTTCGCGCGCCTCGGCGGCCTCCACCGCAACACCTATCTCGACAGCCCGCGCCTGCTTGACGCCACCCTGCGGCTGAAGGCCGAGCCGCGCCTCCGCTTCGCCGGCCAGATCACCGGCTGTGAAGGCTATGTCGAGAGCGCCGCCGTCGGGCTGATGGCCGGCCGCTTCGCCGTTGCCGAACGTCGCGGCCACCCGCTGGCGCCCCTGCCCCAGACCACGGCGCTCGGCGCGTTGATCGCACACATCACCGACGGCCATCTCGTCGCCGAGGAGGAGGCGGGCAAGCCGCGCTCCTTCCAGCCGATGAACGTGAATTTCGGGCTGTTCCCGCCGCTCGAGCGTGCGCCGCGCAACGAGACGGGCAAGCGCCTGCGCGGACCCGAGAAGGCGGCATTGAAGAAGCGGGCGCTGACCGATCGGGCGCGAGAGGATCTCGCCGCCTGGATGGGCGGCGACGTCCCGCGCGCAGCCGCGGAATGAGCGGGACGGCGTCGGGATCAACGCTCGGGGCGATCCTGCGCGTCACCTCCGGGAATTTCCTGGAGATGTTCGATTTCTTCCTGTTCGGCTTCTACGCGAACCACATCGCTGCCGCCTTCTTCCCGACCGACAGCGCCTTCGCCTCGTTGATGCTGGCCTTCGCCACCTTTGGCGCAGGCTTTCTCATGCGGCCCCTCGGTGCAGTGGTGCTCGGTGCTCTCACCGATCGGGTCGGGCGCCGAAGGGGCCTGATCGTTACACTCGCCATCATGGCGATGGGCACGGTGCTGATCGCCTTCGTGCCGTCCTATGCCATCCTCGGCCTCACGGCCCCGCTCCTGGTGCTGACGGGCCGCCTGCTCCAGGGCTTTTCCGCGGGCGCCGAACTCGGTGGCGTCTCGGTCTATCTGGCGGAGCTGGCCAAGCCAGGCCACGAAGGGTTCACGGTAGCCTGGCAGTCGGCCAGCCAGCAGGTCGCGGTGATGGCCGCGGCGGCGGTCGGCTTCGTGCTCAACCGCGCCCTCCTGCCGGAGCAGATGGCGCAGTGGGGCTGGCGCATCCCGTTCCTGCTGAGCTGCCTGTTGGTGCCGTTCCTCTTCTACATCCGCGCCTCGCTGCAGGAGACGCAGGCGTTCGCCCAACGGAAGCACCACCCGGAGCTTGGCGAGAGCCTGAGGAAGCTTCTCGAGAACCGCCGGATCGTACTGCTCGGCATGTTGCTCGTGGCGATGACAACGATCAGCTTCTACGCAATCACGGTCTACACGCCGACCTTCGGCCGGATCGTGCTGGGTTTGAGCGATACCGACAGCCTGATCGTCACCTTCCTCATCGCCGCCTCCAACTTCGTCTGGCTGCCGGTGATGGGCGCCCTCTCCGACCGGATCGGCCGCCAGCCCATTCTGCTCGTCTTCTCGGCGCTGACGCTGGTCACAGCCTATCCGGTGCTCTCGTGGCTGACCGGGCATGCCAGCTTCTCCGCCCTGCTTGGCGTGCTGCTGTGGTTCTCCTTCCTCTACGGCAGCTACAACGGCGCGATGGTCGTGGCGCTCACCGAGATCGTTCCCGGCGAGGTTCGCACGGCCGGTTTCTCGCTGGCCTATTCGCTGGCGACGGCTCTGTTCGGTGGCATGACGCCGATTGTCTCGACCTGGGCGATCAGGGAATTCGGCGACAAGGCTGCGCCCGGCCTCTGGATGGCGCTCGGCGGTGCCTGCGGTCTTGTGGCGACGCTTCTCGTCTACCGGGCCCCGTCGGGCCGTGCTGCCACCCCGGAAGCGATCGTGCCGGGTGCCGCCAGGCGTCCCTGAGGCGCATCCCGGATATCCCAGACCATGAGCTGGCGGCCGGGCCGCTTGCCGTCATCTCCTGTGGGGCGGAAGCCGAGCTTGTGCAGCATCCGCCAGGACGCGACGTTCTCAGGCCGGCACTCGGCGACGATGGCCCGGCGCGGATAGCCTTCGGCCAGCGCCCTCACCACCGCCTCGACGCCCTCGGCCCCATAGCCGCGGCCGCGCGCGGAGCCGCCGATCCAGTAGCCGATCTCGATTGCCTCCAGTGCCCTTAGATGCGCGCCGACAATGCCGATGAGACGGCGGTCCTCGTGCTCGACGAGGCCGAGAAAGACGTCGCGACCGCTCGACGCTGCCCGGATCAGGCCTCGCGCATCGGCGAGTTCGAAGCGCTCGGGGAGGAAGTCGACGGCGCCGGTGATGGCGGGATCGTCGGTCAGGCGGCGCACCTCCTCGGCCATGTCTGCCTGCAGCGGCGCGATGGCAAGACGATCCGTTTCGAGGATCGGAAGGGCGAGGCGTTCCCAGCGGGTGCCGCGCAACATGCGAGAGAGAAGGCCCATGATCTCAAGGTGGGCGCGGCACGGCGCGTGGGAAGGGATGAGCGGCGCAAGGACCGCCTCAACGTAAACGAAAAGGCCGCCCCGGATCATCCGGGGCGGCCTGGGGGCCAAGCGGGGTCGCTCGGTCAGTGCGGTGCGGCTGCCGTGGCGGCCGGGTGGATCACCATGTCCGTGAAGGGCGGCACGTAGGCCTGGAGCATCACGAGCAGGCCGACGAGGCAGGCCAGCGCGATCGAGTGCCAGAACACGAAGCGCAGGATCTTGCCCTCCTGGCCGAAATAGCCGGTGGCCGTGGAGGCGACGACGATCGACTGGGCGTCGATCATCTTGCCCATCACGCCGCCCGACGAGTTCGCCGCGGCCATCAGCACACCCGAGAGGCCGAGCTGTTCCGAGGTGATCCTCTGCAAGCCGCCGAACAGCACGTTCGAGGCCGTGTCAGAGCCGGTCAGCGCCACGCCGAGCCAGCCGAGCAGCGTGCCAAAGAATGGATAGAGGATGCCGGTGCCCGCAAATGCCAGGCCGAGTGTGGCGTCGACGCCGGCGTAGCGGGTGAGCACGCCGAGCGCGAGCATCGCCGAGATGGTGATCAACGAGTAACGCAGCACCCAGATCGTCTCGAAGTAGGCGGTGACCAGGCGCCACGGCGAGAAGCGCATGATCAGGCCAGAGATGATCGCGGCGATGAGCACGCCGGTCCCGGTGTAGGACATGTAGGTGAACAGGAAGACCGCGCCTTCGGGGATTGGCTTGGCCACCACCGGGGGCACCTTCATGATCATGTTGTGGAGGCCAGGCACCTCGTATTTCCAGGTGAAGATCGGGTTCACGATCGACTTGAACCAGCCGGTACCCCAGACCGCCACGATGATTGAGAGGATGATCCACGGCAGCCAGGCCATGATCAGCTCGGCCTGGGAGGCCGTGCGGGCGCCGGTATGGACCTTGGGCATGTCGCCGGGGACGCCGGCGCCAAGGGCAACCGGGCGAGCCTCGCCGTAGCCGATCGAGGGATCGTGGCCGCGCAGAGCCGGTGACGTCCAGATCTCGGCCGGCTTCCAGAACTTCAGGAACAGCACGAGGCAGCCCATCGAGAACAGAGAGGCCCCGATATCGACGATCCACGGGTTCACGTAGTTCGAGATTAAGAACTGGGCGATCGCGAAAGAGGCACCGGTGACCAGGATCGGGGGCCACACCTTGACCATGCCGCGGAAGCCCGCGAACACCCAGATCAGCCAGAACGGCACCAGCAGCGAGAAGAACGGCAGCTGACGGCCGATCATCGCGCCGAGGATGTTCGGATCATAGCCCGTTACCGAGGCGAGGCCCTGGATCGGGGCGCCGAGCGCGCCGAAGGCGACCGGGGCGGTGTTGGCGATCAGCGACAGACCCGAAGCGGCGAGCGGCGAGAAGCCGAGACCGATCAGGATGGCGCCGGTCACGGCCACCGGCGTGCCGAAGCCGCCGGCACCCTCGAAGAAGGCACCGAAGGCAAAGGCCACGAGCAGGAGCTGGATACGCCGGTCCGCCGTGATGCCCGCCACCGATTGCTGCAGGATCGCGAACCAGCCCTTCTCGACCGTCAGGCGGTAGAGGAAGATGACGTTGAGGATGATCCAGCCGATCGGGAAGAAGCCGGTGACCATGCCAAGGATGGCGGCGCGCCCGGCGAGTCCCGTTGGCATGCCGAAGCCGACAATGGCGACAACGAGCGCGATGACCAGAGAGATGACGGCGGCGATATGGGCCTTGACCTTACCGCTGGCAATCATTGCCAGCAGGGCGATCACCGGGATCGACGCCGCGATGGTCGATAGCCATGCGTTCCCAAAGGGATCGTAGACCTGGTTCCAGGGTTGCATGACGCTTTAATCCTCCCTCGGCTCGGTCTTTTGCCGGCCTGACGGCTATGGCTAGCAGAGCGCGAGGGGCCACTCAACGAGCGGTAATCATGTATTCATAGAGTGTTGCACAGGCGTTCCGCCGAGGCGGACGATGCCAAGGCCGCCTCAACCCCGCCGCGCGGTCCGCCACAACCGCCAGATTTTCCGCCAGCGGGGCAGCTCGATCACCGTATTGAGCGGATCGTAGCTCGCGCGTTCCATCGCTGAGAGGTAGCCCTCCACCAGCGCGACAGGCAGAAAGGCGGGCCTTGCGGCGGGCGCGATGGTGTCGCGAGCGGCTCGGTAGGCTTCGAGGTGGCGACAGGCGAGCGCGCGCAGCTCGGAGCAGGTGCGCACGAGGCCGGGGCCGCCGCGGCCGGTGACGATGTCCTCGCGGGTCACGCCGTTCTGCCGGAGCAGATCGGCCGGCAGGTAGATCTGGCCGTTCCGGGCATGCCACGGCAGGGCGCGCAGCAGGCCGGTGACGCCGTAGGCGACGCCGGCATGGCCTGCGGCGGCCGCGCCGCCGGGCTCCGCGCCGTCGGCGAGGATGAGACCGCCGAGGCGGATCAAGGCGGAGGTGGTTTCGCCGCAATAGCCTTCGAGGTCGTTCACCCGCGGCATCGGGTCGTCGTAGAGATCGAAGACGCGGGCATCGATCAAGTCGATGAAGGGCTGGCGCCCGAGCCGGCGGGCGACGATGGCGTCGTCGAGAGCCGCGGCGACGGGATTGGCCTTCACATCCCCCCGCGCCTCGCCCTGCAACGCATCGCGCCACCATTGCAGGCGGATCTCGCCGGCCATGGGGTTCGAGACCGCGTTGCGCACCCGCGCAATGGTGAGGCTGAAGGCGGCGAGCGCGAAGAGGTGCGGTCGGCACGTGGCCGGTGCGAAGAGCGTGGCGAGGTAGCGGTCGGGATCGCCCTCGCGGACCAACTCCTCGCAGTGGCGGAAAGCGAAGGATAGCCCCTCGCCGGTCGCCTCGACGCTGCTCTCCATTCCGGTCATGGGACGGCGATCAGGGCGGCGGCCACCTTGCGGTTCTCGCCGAGCAGGATGTTGTAGGTGCGCGCGGCGGCTCCCGTCTGCATGACGTCGAGGCCAATGCCGCTCTCCTTCAGGCGCCGACGCAGGGCTTCGGGCAAGGGAACGATGTCGAGCCCGGTGCCGATGAGCAGCAGCTCGATGCGCTCGCCCTCGGCGAGCACAGGCTGCAGGCCTGCCAGATCGATCTGCCGCGCATCTGTCGCGTCCCAGGCCCGGATCCCCGAGGGCAGCATCAGGATCGAGCCGCGATGCGACATATCCGCGAAGCGGAAGCCGCCATTGCCGTAGGAATCGATCCCGTAGCGGCCGGGAACAAAACCGTCGTGGAGGCGGCCTTCCATGCGGGTCCTTACTCGGCCGGCTGCGGCAGGCCGCTCTCGCGCTGAGCCGACCTCGCGCCCGACAGCATCAAGCCGATATAGATCAGCGACGGCGTCGAGACGAAGATCGCCGAATAGGTACAGATCACCACGCCCGCGAGCATCACCACCGCGAAGCCGTGGATCGCCTCGCCGCCGAACAGCACCAGCGACAGCAGCGCCAGCGAGGAGGAGATCGAGGTCATCACCGTGCGCGACATGGTCGAGTTGATCGAGAGGTTGAGCAGCTCGACCGTAGGAATGGTCTTGTAGCGGCGCATCAGCTCGCGGGTCCGATCGAACACCACGACCGTCTCGTTCAGCGAGTAGCCCACGATGGTGAGGATGGCCGCGATCGAGGTCATGTTGAATTCGATGCGGGTGATGATGAAGATGCCAACCGTCAGAACGATGTCGTGCAGAGTGCCGACGATGGCGCCAAGCGCCAGCTCGCGCTCGAAACGAAACCAGAGATAGAGCAGCACCGCGACGACCGAGAGCACGACGCCGATCGTGCCCGACTGCACCAGCTCGCCCGAGACGCGCGGGCCGACGGTCTCGGTGCGGCGGAAGTCGTAGTCCTTGTCGAAGGCGGCGTGCGCCTTCTGCATCACGGCGGTCTGGCCCTGCTCGCCGGCCTGGAGCGGCAGGCGCACCAGCACGTTGCCCTGTCCGCCGAGTTCCTGCACCTCCGCCTCGCCGAAACCGAAGCCGTTTGCCTCGTGGCGGATCGCGGCGACGTCGGCCTGGCCGGACTTGGCTTGCAGCTCGACCAGCGTGCCGCCCTTGAAGTCGATGCCGAAATTCAGGCCGATCGTCAGGAAAAGGGCGACGGTCGCGAGCGACATCACCGCCGAGAGCGGGAAGGACAGGCGGCGGAATCGCATGAAGTCGAAATGCGATTCATCGGGCCAGAGGCGGAGCAGGCGCATGGTCTGTCTCGATACGGCAGTCGTGTCGGGGCGCGTTCGGAGCGGCTTCAGTTCAGAACGGCAGCGTCTTCTAGAATGGTAGGGTCTTGGGCTTCGCGTACTTGTACCACAGCGCGATCATCATCCGCGTGAGCGTCACAGCGGTGATCACGGTCGTGAGGATGCCTAAGATGAACACGACCGCGAAGCCCTTCACCGGGCCGGAGCCCATGAAGAACAGGATCAGCGCGGCGATTGCCATGGTGGAGTTCGAATCGATGATCGTCGCGAAGGCCCGGTCGAAGCCAGCCTGCAGTGCCGATACCAGCGAGCGTCCGGCTCGGCTCTCCTCGCGCATGCGCTCGTAGATCAGCACGTTCGAATCCACTGCCGTGCCGATGGTGAGGACGATGCCGGCGATGCCAGGCAGTGTCATCGTGGCCTCCAGCACCGACATCAGGCCGAGGATCAGGCCCACGTGGACGGCAAGCGCGATGTTCGCGAAGAAGCCGAAGGTGCCGTAGGTCGCGAACATGAAGATCACGACGAAGATTCCGGCGAACAGCGTGGCGTGCTTGCCGGCCTCGATCGAGTCCTTTCCGAGACCCGGGCCGACCACGCGGCGCTCGACCACGGTGAACTTCGCCGGCAGCGCGCCGGCGCGCAGCAGCACCGAGAGGTCGTTGGCCTGCTGGACGGTAAAGTTGCCGGTGATCTGGCCGGAGCCGCCGGTGATCGCCGTGCGGATCACGGGGGCCGAGACCACCTCGTTGTCGAGCACGATGCCCATGCGGCGACCGACATTCTCCGAGGTCGCCTGGCCGAAGCGCTGGGCGCCACGCAGGTTGAACTTGAAGCTCACCATCGGCTCGTGCGTCTGCGGGTCGAAGGCGGGCTGCGCGTCGGTGAGGTCACCACCATCGGCCATGACGCGGCGTTCGACTGGGACCTTCTGGCCCTTCTCCTCCTTGGAGGGGATCAGGTCGACGTCGCCGGAGGGAGAGTCCGCCAGCATGCGGAATTCGAGCTTGGCGGTGGAGCCGAGCAGCTTCTCGAGCCGCTCCGGGTTCTGCTCGCCCGGAACCTGGACCAGGATGCGATCGGCGCCCTGCTGCTGAATCGAGGGTTCGGTGGTGCCTGTCGAGTCGAGGCGGCGACGGATGACCTCGATGCCCTGGCTGACCGCGCGGCGGGTGCGGTCGGTGATGCCGGCATCGGTGTAGGTGAGCGTGATCAGGCCGTCGGGCTGCTCTTTGATGTCGAGGGTGCCTGTGCCGGCGGCGGCGAGGCTCTGAATCGGCTGCGACAGCTCACGCAGCTTCGGCAGTGCCTTGGCACGCCCAGCCGCATCGCCGATGCGTACCTGTACGCCACGCCTCTGGATCTGGATGCCGCCATCGGCCCGGACCTGCTCCTGCTGGAGCACGCGGCGGACGTCGTCGCGCAGGCCCTTCACCATCGAGCCGGTCAGCTCGTTCTGGTCGACTTCGAGCAGGAGCTGTGAGCCGCCCTGGAGGTCGAGGCCGAGCACGATCGCCCGCTGCGGAATGATCCAGTGCGGAATGAAGCTCGGCAGCGAAGCCATGAAGCCCTTGCGCTGCTCGGGCGAGAAGAAGCTCGGGATGGCGAGGCTCAGGCCCACCAGGATGACGGCGAGCGTTCCGATGATCTTGGACTTCGAAAAGCGCAGCATCCGCCGGTTCCAGCTCTTCTTCTTCTCTAGGGCGCAGGGCTCGGACCCCGCTCCCGCTGCGCGGCCCTCAGGCTGCCTTGACGGGACCGCCCTTGACCCGAACCTCGGAGATCATGCTGCGCACGATCTTCACGCGCACGTTCGGGGCGATCTCGACCTCGACCTCGGCTGCGTCGTCGGTGACTTTGGTCACGCGGCCGATGAGGCCGCCATTGGTGACGATCGTGTCCTCGCGGCGCAGGTTCTTCATCAGGGACTGGTGGTCCTTGAGCCGGCGCTGCTGCGGGCGCAGGATCAAGAAGTACATGATCACGAAGATCAGCGCGAACGGCACCAGCTGGATAGCGATGTCGCTGCCACTGGTCGCACCAGCTGCTTGCGCGAAGGCGGGGGTGATCAGCACGAAAACTCCTGATGGTGCGACGACCCACGCCGCGGAACGTCCGGGCGAGGGGTGGGCTTCAGCCTGTCGAAAAGCGCGCGGACTATAGCCACGGGCGACCCGAAAGCAACGGTGCCTGTTGAGCTTGCGTCACCGCGTTGGAGACGATGCCACCCGCGCCGGTTTCGGCCTGTCCTCGCAGTGCCTGGTTACAAGGCATGCGCGAAAAACGGACGGCGCGCTATTCTTAAGCTCGCGTTCAGAATGAGGGCGAAAAACTAGTCCTCAGCTTCGATCTTGCCTAGGTCGAGCCCCATTGGAGCCCAAACGTCGTCGCGATCACTGACGATATCTGCACGCGAAGGCCGGTCAACGGCCCGATCATGAGGAACAGGACCCAAGTATTATGTATTCCGATCATCGGAACCAGGACGGCGCAGCTCGAACCGTTGCTCACGGGGTGGACGATGCCCAGGCCCGCGAGAGCTTCCGCCCCGTAGCTCTGCCCGCGCTCGCCGCCGCCGTCCATATCGGCCGCCAAGCCGCTGAAGCCGCTCGCGCTAGGCTCGCGGCGCGCCGTACGGTGCGGATCGTCTACGAAGACGAGCCGGTCGTCTGACCCTTCGCCGCGCCGGCGCGAGGGATCGTCCGTGCTGATCCTGCCGAGCCGCCGGCAGGTGCTCACCGGGCTCGGCGCGAGCACCCTCGCCGCCGGGTCGATGGCCGCCTACGCCTTTGCCATCGAGCCACGGTACCGCCTTGCCGTGACGCGATACGCGCCTAGCCTCGCCGGCTGGACTCCAGGCCTGTCACTGCGGATCGCGGCCATCGCCGACGTTCACGTCTGTGAGCCCTGGATGCCGCTCGACCGCGTGGCGGAGATTGTCGACGCGACGAACGCGCTCAAGCCCGACCTGATTGTGCTGCTTGGCGACTACCCGGCCGGCCGCAGGGTGACCTGGAAGCCGGTCGCCCTTTCCGATTTCGCGCGCATCGCCGAAGGTCTGCGCGCCCCGCTCGGCGTCCACGCCATCCTCGGCAATCACGATTGGTGGGAAGACGAGGCGGCGCTCGACGCCCAAAAGGGACCGGTCGAGGCGCGCCGGGTGCTGGAGGCACGCGGCATCCCGGTGATGGAGAACGATGCTGTCCGCCTCGTGAAGGACGGCAGGCCATTCTGGCTCGCCGGACTGGCCGACCAGCAGCCGTTCTGGATACGGCGCGATCGCCGTAGCCTCGCCGACATTCCCGGAACGCTCGCCAGACTCGCCGATGACGCTCCGGCGATCCTGATGGCGCACGAGCCGGAGATCTTCCCAAAGATTCCCGACCGCTTCGCTTTGACACTGGCCGGCCATACCCATGGCGGCCAGGTGCGCCTCTTCGGCCATTCCCCCTTCGTCACCGGCCGCCACGACCCACGTTACGTCTATGGCCACGTCGTCGAGGGGCGGCGCCAGATGATCGTCTCCGGCGGCCTTGGGGTCAGCAACGTCGCCGTCCGTTTCGGCGTGCCCCCGGAAATCGTGCTGGTGGAGCTTGGGGCGCAGTTCAGCGCCTGACGCTGTCTGTGGACGAGTTGATCGGGTGAAGTGCCCATCGTCTCGGACGTCTGGAGCGAAGCGCACCGCGTCCGAGATCGAGGAGAGAAGGTTTGCGCAGCGGCTCAATAGGAATGGCGCTGACATTGCCGTCCGGTAAGCCGGAACTGAAGGTCAGCCGGTCAGGCGTTTTCGGTCGCAGGCCCCGAGCGGCGCGACGCCGCGCTCGTCCGTAAGAGCCTTGCGCCCTAGACTGTGTGCATGACCAAGCGCCGCCTCATCCTGCTCCTCACTGCCCTCCCCGCCTTCGGCACGCCCGCCGCGGCCGATTCCTGCGGCGATCTCGCTGGAAAGGTCGCCGCCGCGACCAAGGCGGAGGTCGGTGAACGGATCGAGGATTTCGTGCGCTTCAAGGCGGAGGGCACCATGACGCTCTCTCTCTCCTGCGGCGGCACCGGCCCTTCATCGGTCGGCGCGCAATACCTAGGCGAGCCACTGCCGGAGGATTACTACAGCGTTTTTGGCAAGGCCGGTCAGGCCGTGTCCGGCGTTGCGGCCGATACGCTCGTCGCCGCTGCCCACAAGGCCCGAATCGAGGCGGAGACGAAGCGCCACAGCACCGTGCCGACGGGCGGCGTGCTCGTGACCTGCTCGTTTACACGATCTGCCAAGGGTCCTCTCACCATGTGCGCTGCCATCGAGAAAGCGGATCGCAGCTGAGGCCGGGGGCTCGATGATGGCAGTTGCGCTGTCCGTCTTCACCATCCCGTACGACGGCTGATCTCCCCACCGCATTCGCTTCCGCCCTGTCACTCCGGGGCTCGCAGAGAGCGAACCCGGACCCGACGGGTCACGCCTCCGGCGCGCTCCTCCGGGTCCGGTGCCGCTGCGCAGCCCCGGAATGACGGTGGACGCGCTTACAACGGAATGTTGTCGTGCTTCTTCCAGGGCTGCTCCATCTCCTTGGAGCGGAGCATGCCGAGCGCCCGGGCGATCCGCTTGCGGGTCGAGTGCGGCATGATCACCTCGTCGATGTAGCCGCGCTCGGCGGCGACGAACGGCGAGAGGAAGTGCGTCTCGTACTCGGAGGTGCGCTCGGCGATCTTGTCCTTGTCGCCCATCTCTGCCCGGTAGATGATCTCGACCGCGCCCTTGGCGCCCATCACTGCGATCTGGGCCGTCGGCCAGGCATAGTTCAGATCGGCGCCGACGTGCTTCGAGGCCATGACGTCGTAGGCGCCACCGAAGGCTTTTCGGGTGATGATGGTCACCAGCGGCACCGTCGCCTGGCTATAGGCGAAGAGCAGTTTGGCGCCGTGCTTGATCAGTCCGCCATATTCCTGCGCCGTGCCCGGCAGGAAGCCCGGCACGTCGACGAAGGTGACGATCGGGATCGAGAACGCGTTGCAGAAGCGCACGAACCGCGCGGCTTTGCGCGAGGCGTCGGAATCGAGAACACCGGCCAGAACCAGCGGCTGGTTGGCGACGAAGCCGACCGTGCGTCCCTCGATGCGTCCGAAGCCAGTGATGATGTTGCGGGCGTAGGTCGCCTGGATCTCGAAGAAGTCTTCTTCGTCGGCGACGCGGCGGATCAACTCGCCCATATCGTAGGGCTTGTTCGGGTTGTCGGGGATCAGCGTATCGAGGCCCTTATCGAGCCGATTGACATCGTCGAAGCTCTCGATCTCCGGCACACCCTCAATGTTGCTGGCGGGCAGGAAGTCGAGGAGCCGACGGATTTGTAGCAGCGCCTCGACGTCGTTCTCGAAGGAGCCGTCGGCGATGGACGACTTGGTGGTGTGCACCTTGGCGCCACCGAGTTCCTCGGCGGTCACCACCTCGTTGGTAACGGTCTTCACCACGTCCGGGCCGGTGACGAACATGTAGCTCGTGTCACGCACCATGAAGATAAAGTCGGTCATGGCTGGCGAGTAGACGTCGCCGCCCGCGCAGGGGCCCATGATGACCGAGATCTGCGGGATCACACCCGAGGCAGCGACGTTGCGGCGGAAGACCTCGCCGTAGCCGCCGAGGGCTGCGACGCCCTCCTGGATGCGGGCGCCGCCGGCATCGAAGATGCCGATGATCGGCGCGCGCATGCGCAGCGCCATGTCCTGCACCTTCACGATCTTCGCGGCATGCGTCTCGGAGAGAGAGCCGCCGAACACGGTGAAATCCTTGGAGAACAGGAAAACCTTGCGGCCGTTCACGGTGCCCCAGCCGGTGATCACGCCGTCGCCGGGGATCTTCTGCTTCTCCATCCCGAAATCGGTGGAGCGGTGCTGCACGAACATGTCGAATTCCTCGAACGACCCGTGGTCGAGCAGGAGTTCGATGCGCTCGCGCGCCGTGAGCTTGCCGCGATTATGCTGGGCCTCGATGCGCTTGGTGCCGCCGCCGAGACGGGCAGCAGCGCGCCGCTCCTCGAGCTTTTCGAGAATGTCCTTCATGGTGTCGACGCGCCCGTTTGTATTCAAAATGCGATTAATACGAAGACCATAGCCCTAAATGGGCTTAGCCATTCGCCGGCTGACCGCCCTTAGCATGCAGGTTTGCGGGCGGGAACGGGGACTGACGACCTGACAACCGGACACGCCCGGCATGCGCTTCGGTCCGCTTGCCGGAATGAGCCGGCCGGCTAGATTGGCCGCAATGGAGCCTTCCTCCCGTAACCAGGACAGCGAGCCGGCGACGGAGCTGCAGGTTCGCGCTGTACCGGGCCTTGCCGGGATCGCCGCCGCCGACTGGGATGCTTGCGCGACATCGCCTGAAACCCTCTCAGGGGGCGACGAGACCTACAATCCTTTTGTTTCCCACGCCTTCCTCTCGGCTTTGGAGGAATCCGGTTGCGTATCGCGCAAGACGGGCTGGCTGCCGTTGCACGTCACCGTGGAGCGCGGCGGGCGGCTGATCGGGGCGGCGCCCTGCTACCTGAAGTCGCACAGCCAGGGCGAATACGTGTTCGACCAGGGCTGGGCGGACGCCTTCGAGCGAGCTGGCGGAGCCTATTATCCGAAGCTCCAGGTCAGCGTGCCGTTTACGCCGGTGACTGGGCCGCGCTTCCTGATCGCGCCTGGCGAGGAGCCGGATGCAGCCGCCTCGGCCATTGTGGCGGGTCTCAGAGCGCTGCGGGCCGAGACCGAGGCCTCGTCGATTCACGTCACCTTCATGCAGAAGCGGGAGTGGGCGCAGGCGGGAGCCCTCGGGCTACTGCAGCGCATTGACCAGCAGTTCCACTGGGAGAACCGGGGCTATCCAAATTTCGACGGCTTCCTAGCCGACCTCGCCTCGCGCAAGCGCAAGGCGATCAAGCGCGAGCGCCGCGAGGCGCTGGCCTCCGGCATCACCATCGAGCACGTCACCGGCAACGGCATTACCGAGACGCATTGGGATGCATTCTTCGAGTTCTATACCGACACCGGCGCCCGAAAGTGGGGCCGGCCCTACCTGAACCGCAAATTCTTCCGGCTGATCGGTGAGCGCATGGCCGAGCGCATCCTGCTGGTGATGGCGCGGCGCGACGGCCGCCTGATCGCCGGGGCGATCAACTTCATCGGTGATGTCGCGCTCTACGGGCGCAACTGGGGCTGCATCGAGGATCATCCCTTCCTGCATTTCGAGGTCTGCTACTATCAGGCGATCGAGTTTGCGCTGGCGCGTGGGCTTAAGCGGGTCGAGGCCGGGGCACAGGGGGAGCACAAGCTTGCTCGCGGCTACCGCCCGGTGGCGATGCACTCGGCCCACGACATCGCCGATCCGCACCTGCGCCGGGCGGTGGCCGACTATCTCGAGCGCGAGCGCGGATATGTACGTGCGGCGATCGACGAATACGAGACGATGACGCCGTTCCGATGCGCGGACGGTGCGGCTTAGATGCACGGGGCCCCGCTCGCGCACGAGGTGGGGCGCGACGCGGCGGCACCGCACCTGGTGACCGACGCGGCGCGACAAGCTGATGGGCTTGCACCGCCTTCCTCTCGACGGCGGGCTTCGGTATTCCGTTCGGGCGGCCGGCCACGGTCGTCTCGTAGCCCGAAACTGGAGACTTTTGACGCCGTGAAGTTCGGGATCGACGCCGACCAGGGACATGTCATCTCGGGCTATGTCGCGCCGGACAACCAGCTTGCGGTGAGCCGGGTGCGGGTGTCGGTCGAGGGCCGTTCCGTTCTGGAGGTTTCGGCCACGGGCGTCGACGAAGGGATCCGTGCAAGCGGTTGGCATGCAACGGGACTGTGCCGGTTCGTCATCGACGAACACAATCTGCCGGGCCTCTCCGAAATTCGAAATTTAGACATTCATGACGTCGATACGAACGTGCTCATTCATCGACGCGCTGTGGGATCCGAGTTCTGCGACAAGAAATTGCTCCTCATCAACGCAAGTATCAATGAAGATCCGGCTTTGCAAGATAGTTTGTACCCTCATTTCGAGATGAGCTACTTCAATATCAATAAATTCCCCGAAGATATACTTGCGCATATACTCGGAAATCCATACATCAAGTCTCGTCTTTTTGCCGGATCTCTGCTGATTCCGCGCTACGAGGGCGAATACGACTTCGGCAACTGCATATCTGCCCTGCTTGTCGAGGATCCCTTCGTGGAGATGGCCAGGCGGATGTTCTGGCTGCGCAGCCGAGCGGCTCTGGTCGACGATGAGGCGCAGAGTTGGCGCCTCGGCGATCTGATCGAGGCCGTGAGGTTCGCGGCCGAAACCGATTACGACGACATCAAGAGCGTCAAGCACTTCTTTCGGATGCTGCCTCAGGAGGCCTATCGCCTGCTGTTCAACCCGCTGACGCGCGTGCTCGCCACGCGGCTGCCTGATGACCGCATCTTCCCGGCCAATTCGATCATTGCGGTCGAGGTGCTAGCCCGCATCGGAATCGTCGGCCATCGCAACTACTACGAGGCCTTCGCGGCCACCGTGTTCGATCGGCTGGAGATCGTGGCTCCGCCGCCGTCTCCCTCGCCGATCCCGGCGGAGATCCTGGCTTTCGCCGAGCGGCTCCGGGGTATCAAGGCCGCGGTCGACTTCCTCGTGTTCGACGAGGTAATCAGCCGATCGGTGCAAGACGCCGTCGCGCGAAACTGGGCCGGCTGACTCCCGCTCACGCACACGTCCGAACGAGAGGCCTATCGTCCATGAGCCCGATCGACCGTATCACAGGCTACGCGGACGAGTTGACTGCGATCCGCCGCGACCTTCACGCCCATCCTGAACTCGGCTTCGAGGAGATCCGCACCTCCGGCATCGTCGCCGGCCATCTGGAGAAACTCGGCATCGAGGTGCATCGCGGTCTCGGCAAGACCGGCGTGGTCGGCGTGCTGCAGGGCAGGCCGGGCGCGCGCCGCATCGGTCTGCGCGCCGACATGGACGCGCTGCCGATCGAGGAGGAGAGCAACCTTCCCTACCGCTCAACGATCCCTGGCAGGATGCACGCCTGCGGTCATGACGGACACACCACCATGCTGCTCGGCGCGGCGCGCTATCTCGCCGAGACCCGGAATTTCGACGGTACAGCGGTCTTCGTGTTCCAGCCGGCAGAGGAGGGTCTTGGCGGAGCCCGCGCGATGATCGCCGATGGGCTCTTCCAAAAGTTTCCCGTCGACGAGATTTTTGCGATCCACAACAACCCCAACGGCCCGCACGGCAAGATCCTGGTACGGCCCGGCCCGGCCATGGCCGCGGCGGATTTCTTCGACATCCGGGTCGCCGGGCGCGGGGCCCATGCGGCCCGGCCGCAGGAGGGCATTGATCCGGTCCTCGTGGCGACGGCGATCACCCAGGCAATGCAGTCGATCGTCAGTCGCAACGCCGATCCGCTGAAGGCGGCGGTGGTCTCAATCACCCAGATCCATGCCGGCGCGGCCTACAACGTGATTCCCGAGACCGCACATCTCGCCGGGACCGTGCGCACCTTCGACCCCGCTCTGCGGGAGCTCGTCTCGATGCGCATTCGCGAGATCGCTACGGGAATTGGCACGGCCTACGGGGCTCGCGTCGAGGTCGAGATACGCGACGTGTTCTCTGTGCTCGAGAACAGCCCGGATCATGCGGCCGCGGCAGCCGAGACCGCAGCCGAGCTTTTTGGTCCCGAACATGTCGACGGAAGCTCGACGCCGCATATGGGCAGCGAGGATTTCGCCGACATGCTCCAGGCGGTGCCAGGCGCCTATGCCTGGCTCGGTGCCAAACCGGGGCCTGGCCTGCACAATGCGAGCTTCGACTTCGACGACACGCTGATCCCGCTCGGTGCCGCCTTCCTGGCGCGAATGGTGGAGCGGCGAAGCGTCATCACGGCTTGAGCCGAGGGGCTGACGGTGCAGCGCCCTGCCCCTTCGCCTGTATCTCAATGAAGACCCGCTTCACCTGGCGGTTCATCACCTTGAGGCGGCCATCCAGCCGCCCGACCAGCCGTTCGATCTCGGCACCGGGAAGCGAATCGTCGATGTCGAGGCTGATGTTCACGAGGATGTCGGACGGCCCAAGATGCTGGGTCAGCACCTCGTTGAGGTGACGCACGGCCGGCTCATCGCGCACGGCCTCGTGGATCGCGCTCACGACGTCCGGATCGGCCGCCTCGCCGATCAGCAGGCCGTGTGTCTCGACCATCAGGAAGACTGCCATACCGACCAGCACGAGCCCGATTCCGACCGATGCCCAGCCGTCGAGCGCCGGCCACTCGAGAAGATGCGCTGCCACGACGCCGGCCAGGGCGATCGCTAGGCCGATCAATGCGGCGACATCCTCGACCAGGATCGTGAACAGGGCCGGGTCTTTGCTCCGCTGGATTGCCGAGATTGCCGACTGGCTGCCCTTCTCGGCCCGGAACGACCGAACCGCAACGAGGCAGGAATAGCCTTCCGCGGCGATAGAGAAGCCGAGGATCGCCACGTTGGTCCAGAAACCGGAGACCGCGTAGCCGAACACGGTGGCATCTGCCGGCGGCTCGGGGTGTTGGATCTTGTGCGCACCCTCGTAGATCGCGAACAGTCCGCCGCCGAGGAAGATGAACAGCGCGACGATGAAGGCGTAGAAATAGATCTCCCGCCCGTAGCCGAACGGGTGGCGGGCATCGGCCGGCTTCTGCCCGCGCTTCAGGCCGACGAGGAGCAGCAGCTGATTGGCGGTGTCCACGACGGAATGCGCACCCTCGGCCAGCATGGCCGATGAGCCGGTGAGGAAGGCGCCGGCGAATTTCGCGAGGGCGATCGCGAGATTGGCTCCCGCTGCCGTATAGATCGCGCCCGTACTCTCGGCCAATGCCCGCCCTCCCGTCGCCTGCTGAGGCAAGCGTGACCGTTGGTCCCAACGCTTCTCTGCGCGAAGAGTTCGCGGGGTGGCGGTGAGAAACCGGGTTCCTGTGGACGCTCGTGGGTACGCTGTGCAACCTGCCGGCCGACATCGGCCCGGCTCAAGGAACGCAATCGGAATGAGCACCGCCTACGATCCCGGCAACATCTTCGCGAAGATCCTTCGCGGAGAGATTCCAGCCGAAAAGGTCTACGAGGACGACGACACTCTCGCCTTCATGGACGTCATGCCCCAGGCCGAGGGACATACCCTCGTGATCCCGAAGTCGCCGTCACGGGGCTTTCTCGATGCCGATCCGGAGGTGCTGGCGCGGCTGATCAAGGTGGCGCAGCGCGTGGGGCGCGCCGTCAAGACAGCCTTCGAGGCCGATGGCCTGAGCGTGTTCCAGTACAACGAGCCGGCCGGCGGGCAGACGGTGTTCCACCTGCACGTCCATCTCGTGCCGCGCCGCGAGGGCGTACCGCTCAAGCGTCACGAGGGTGGCATGGCCGACAAGGATGTGCTGGCCAGGCACGCGGAACGCATCCGCGCGGCGCTCAGGCAGGAGTAAGGCGTCGCTTCAGGCTGCGCTGCTCGCCGGGGAGCGGCTGAGGCTGGTGAGGGCGGTCCGGAGGGCGGCGTTCTCGGCTTCGAGTTCCGCGATGCGCCGGACCAGCATGCTCATCGCCGGGTCGGCCGCTGTCGGCGCCGCGACTGGTTTCTCGTGCACCGGGGGCAATTTCGCGATGGCGTCGTCGAAGGTGACGCCGACGCCGTTGTCGCGCCGCCAGCGCATCGTTGACCGAAAGGTCTGATCCTTGTTCTGGATGTAGAGGTCGAACACCTCCGGCAGGGGCGAGGTCTCGCTCAATTCCAGGCGCGCGCCGGTCGGCGAAAGGTCGCGGATCAGGCAGTCCATGCTGGACGCACCGCCGTTATAGACGATCCGTCCTCTCAGAAAAGTCCGCATGCGAACGTTCTGGCGCTGCTCCATCGACATCTCGGTCCCCGACCCACGGCCCTGCGAACGACGTTGCATGGAAGGACTTAAAAAAAGCTCGCTGATCTTCTCGAAAGATGACGGTGTTTCGACGGGTGCACAGCGTCAGGGCAGGGGCCGGTCAAAGGACTGAAACAGATAGAAGCCGTTGAATCGGACTGAGGTGGCAGCCACTCTCCCGTCGAATCCCGGTGTCCGCGTCGAATGCTCCTCGATCTTGCCGCTGAAGCTCCAGCGGTTGCCGTTGACGAAGCGCGGAACCACGTGGCTCTCAGGCACCGCGCAACACAGACCCTCGCCACTCTTCAGGCGGAATAGGTTGTAGCTTCGCATCGGATCGTCCTCTGCTGCGCCACCCTGCGCGATGCGCAATAGCTGCACAATCGGACAGGTTTATGTCCGGCCCCGTTGCCAAGACACCATTGCGTCGGTGCGTGACCGGGCTATTCCGCCGGGATGGCGCGTTCCCACTCGTCGAGCCAGGCGCGGGCGCTGGAATCGGAAGGTGCGCGCCAGTCGCCACGCGGCGAGAGCGCGCCGCCGGCAGAGACCTTCGGGCCATTGGGCAGTGCCGAGCGCTTGAACTGGCTGAATCGGAAGAAGCGGTCCAGGAAGACGCCGAGCCAGCGCCGTATCTCCGGCAGGTCGTAGGCGACCCGCTTGGCCTCGGGCAGATCCTGCGGCCAGGAGCCGGCCGCGCGGTCGCTCCAGGCGTGAAGCGCAAGGAAGGCAATCTTCGACGGCCGGAAGCCGTGCCGCAGCGTGTAGTAGAGGTTGAAATCCTGCAGCGCGTAGGGGCCGATCTTGGCCTCCGTGCTCTGGGGCCCCTCGCCTTCCGCCGCCGGCACGAGCTCCGGTGAGATCTCTGTGTCGAGCACGGCCGCGAGCGTGCGGTTCTCGGCCTCGCCGAACTGGCCCGAGGCGATCACCCAGCGGATCAGGTGCTGGATCAGCGTCTTGGGCACGCCGGCATTGACGCCGTAATGGCTCATCTGATCGCCGACGCCGTAGGTGCTCCAGCCGAGGGCGAGCTCCGACAGGTCCCCCGTGCCGAGCACGATGCCGCCATGTTGGTTGGCAAGGCGGAACAGGTAATCGGTGCGCAATCCCGCCTGCACGTTCTCGAAGGTCACATCGTAGACCGCCTCGCCCCGGCCGAACGGGTGGTCCATCTCTTCGAGCATCGTTCTGGCAGTCGGCCGGATGTCGATCTCGTGTCCCGTGATCCCGAGCGCGGCCATCAGCGCGAGGGCATTCGCTTTGGTTTCGTCCGAGGTGGCAAAGCCCGGCAGGGTGTAGCCGAGGATGTCGCTGCGCGGCCGTCCAAGCCGGTCGAATGCCTTCGCGGCCACGATCAGGGCCTGCGTGGAATCGAGGCCGCCCGAGACGCCGATCACCAGCCGCTTCGTGCCGGTGGCGGCAAGCCGCTGGGCGAGACCGGCGACCTGGATGTTGTAGGCCTCGTAGCAATCCTGGGCGAGCCGGCTCGGATCGGCCGGCACGAACGGGAAGCGCTCGATGCGTCGCCTCAGGCCACGGTCGTCGCTGGGCGGATCGAGCCGGAAGCCGATGCGCCGGTAGGGCTGGGCGCGGGCGCGCGCATTGTCGTCGAAGCTGCCCGAGGACAGGCGCTCCTGCGCGATCAGGTCGAGGTCGATGTCGGCGAAGATCGCGACGGGGTTGGGCGAGAACCGCGGGCCTTCCGCCAGCCGCACGCCGTTCTCGTCGATGCTGGTCTGGCCATCCCAGGACAGGTCCGTCGTCGATTCGCCCTGGCCAGCCGCGGCGTAGACGTAGGCGCACAGTCCCCGCATCGAGGCGGCACGGGTGAGCAGTGCGCGCGATTCCGCCCGCCCGATGGTGATCGGGCTGCCCGAGAGATTGGCCAGCACTGTCGCACCCGCCAGAGCCGCATCCATCCCCGGCGTCGATGGCACCCAGAGGTCTTCGCAGATCTCGATGCCGAGAACGAAGCCGGGCAGGTCGTCCGCCGCGAATAGGAGGTCGGTGCCGAAGGGCGCGTCGAGGCCAACCAGCCGGATCGTCTCGCCGGCGATGCCGGTGCCTTGGGCGAAATGGCGCTTCTCGTAGAATTCGCGGTAATTCGGCAGGTAGCTCTTCGGCACGACGCCGAGAAGCCGGCCGCCCTGGATGGCGACGGCGCAGTTGTAGAGGCGGTGGCGCCAGCGCAGGGGCGCGCCGACGACGAGGATGGGGGTCAGCGCCTGTGAGGCTGCGATCAGCGTCCCGAGCGCCGTCTCGACCGCGTCGAGCAGCGTCTCCTGCAGCAGGAGATCCTCGATCGCGTAGGACGAGATGCAGAGCTCGGGGAATAGGGCGAGCGCGGCGCCGGCCCCGTGGCACTCCTGCACCAGGGCAAGCACGTCCGCCGCGTTGGCCGCTGGATCGCCCGGATGGCTGTGCCCGGTGCAGGCCGCCACGCGCGCGAATCCGTGGCGGTAGAGTGAGCGGAACTCGCCAGATGTCTGTGCCTGCGCCACCGGATCGCCTGTCGTCCCAACAGTTCCCGCCCAGCCCGGTGCCGGGAGGGCTGCAGTGTACGCTGAACCTCAGCCGCGGACAGCCCGTTCACACGCGCCTCTCCTCAGCGGATTGCGCCGGGCGAAATACACGCGGCGCTCGCCCTCAGAGCGGATGACCTCGGCCCGCACCTTCAGGAGGTCGCGCCGGGTTACGATGCCGGTCAGTCGGCCGGTCTCGACCTCTGTCACCGCGATGCAGCCCTGGTGCCGGCCGAGCATCAGGTCGACGGCGCGCGCGACCACGTCGCCGGGATGGACGATCACAGCGGCCTGACCCGTTAGGCGCTCCGCCAGCGCCTCCTCCGGTCCACCAGGGCTCATCTTCCAGTGAAGGGCGTCCTTGCCGGAGACGACGGCGATCGGACGGCCCTCGGCGTCGATGACAGGGTAGGTGCGGTGTTCCCCCCGCTCGACGGTCTCGACCGCCGCCGTGACGGTCATGTTCGCCGAGAGGGTCTCGGGGCGGCTGACCATGACGTCGCGGACGCGGGTCAGCTCGAAGGGATCGATGCCGTATTCGCGAGTGATGTGCTGGCCCCGGCGGGCGATCTTTTCCGTGAGGATCGAGCGCTTGAGGATCAGCACCGTCACCGCGTAGGCGGCGGCTGTCGCTGCCAAGAGCGCCGGCAGCGTGTGCAGGTCGCCGGTGATCTCCGCGGCAAAGACCGCGCCGGTCAGCGGAGCGCGCATGGTCCCACCGAGCATCGCAGCCATGCCGAGCAGGGCCCAGAACCCGGGATTGCCGGGCAGGACGCCGCCGACGAGCCATCCCATCGCGCCGCCGAGGATCAGGAGCGGCGCCAGCACGCCGCCAGAGGTGCCGGACGAGAGTGCCAACAGCCAGATCGCCGCCTTCACGACGAGGATCGCCAGGACGGCCTGGACGAGCAGGTGCCCGGCCAGCAGATCGCCGATCACGTCGTAGCCCACCCCGAGCGCGCGCGGCTCGATCAACCCGCCGAGCCCGATGCAGAGGCCGCCGATCGCCGGCCACCACATCCAATGGATGGGCAGGCGCTCGAACAGATCCTCCAATGTGTAGAGGCATTTGGTCAGCAGGGCCGATTGAAGCCCGGCGAGGATCCCGACCATCGCGCAGGCGGCGAGGCCCCACCACGGCAGCGCCGGCACGCCCGAGAAGGCGAACAGGGGGCCGCTCTCGAACACCAGCGGACGCCACGCCGTGGCGGTTAGCGCCGCGGCGGTCACGGGCAGGAAGCTGCGCGGCCGCCACTCGAACAGCAGCAGTTCGACAGCGAGCAGCACGGCGGCCATCGGCGTGCCGAAGATCGCCGTCATGCCGGAGGCCGCGCCGGCGACGAGCAGCGTCTTCCGCTCGGCGGAGCTCAGATGGAAGAACTGGGCGAACAGCGAACCGATCGCGCCACCCGTCATGATGATCGGGCCCTCCGCGCCGAAGGGGCCGCCGGTGCCGATCGAGATCGCCGAGGAGAGCGGCTTCAGGATCGCCACTTTCGGCGACATGCGACTCTGGCCGATCAGGATCGCCTCGATGGCTTCCGGGATGCCGTGGCCGCGGATCTTCTCCGATCCGAAGCGCGCCATCAGGCCGATGAGGAGCCCGCCGATGACCGGAACCGCCACCATCCAGGGCGTGCGCGCCGCGTCCGCCAGCGACACCGGAGTCGTGTCGAAGCGTCCGAACCAGGCGAGTTGGGTGACGAGGGCGATGAGCTTGATCAGCGCATAGGCCGCGACGCTGCCTGCGCTGCCGATCACCAGAGCCATGGCGACGAGAACCAGCACACGAGGGCTCGCGGTGAAATCACCGAGCGGCCGAGGTGCGGGCGCGGCCCGTGCCGGCGCCTTACTTTTCGTCGCCACAGCCGTTCCTGTCTCGATTAGCATCGATGTCTCCAACTTCACTCACGCTCATATATCGTATTACGACATAATTGGCCCCTTTTTCTGCGGAATGGTATGAATGCGGTCATGACATCCGTGCACCGGACCGAGACCGGCCTGTCCCGCGAGCAATATGCGGCCATCGCCGATTTCCGTTTTCAACTGAGGCGCTTCCTCGCCTTCAGTGAGAGCGCGGCTATGCGAGCCGGCCTCCCGCCGCAGCAGCATCAGGCTCTTCTGGCAATTGCCGGCCATCGCGCGGACGAGCCGCCGAGCGTCGGCATGCTCGCCAGACACCTGCTGATTGCGCCGAACACGGCGGCTGAACTCGTCGGCCGGATGGAGCAGGGCGGTCTCGTCACCAAGGAAGCTGCTGCGGAGGATCGCCGCCGGACGGAGCTTGCCCTAACGCCGAAGGCCGCCAAGCTTCTGCGTACCTTGACGGTCGCCCATCTGGAGGAGCTGCGCGAACTCGAACCGGCTCTGGTGCGTGCGTTGGGCGGCATTGGGCCCGCCGGCTGAGCCCGTGGGACGTCCTGCGAGGGTGCCATTCAAGCGTTCATTAACGACGCTGCGCCTAACTGGCGGGGAACCGCTCCGCGGGGAGTCGGACCTTGTATCGAGTCATTTCACAGATCATGCGCGCAACGGGACGACCTCCCCATTCCCATCGTGATCCCTCTCGTCCCGGCCGTGGCGGCGACCGCCTCGACCTCTCCATCGGCGCCATCACACAGCGCCTGATGAAGATCCGCTCCAACGTTGCGCGCCGGCTCTATGGGCCGCCGCAGCGATCGAGCCAGCCTGTGGCGCGGCCCGCTCCGGAAGCACCCATGAGCTGGCTGACCTCCCCGCAGGCGATGCTCGCGGCCTCCGATCGGTCAGAGGTCCCGGCGGCATGGACCGAGCATGCGTCCCACCAGGATGCCAGCTTCGATCCCTCCTACGAGAGCCGCATCGACGAGAGCGCATCGAACGCAGGCGTCCTGGTGCGTACCCCGCGCCGTCCCGACGCCATCGTTCCCCACGCGATGCCTGTTCCGACAGGGGATCCGAGCGTGCGCTTTACCCGCACGCCCGATCCAGTACTGCAGGAGCGGCGCCAGCGCGCGGTCGAGGCCGAGCGCGAGGCTCAGCGTCAGGCTCAGGCCCTGGCCGAAGCGCAGGCTGCTGCCCTTGCTGCCGCCGAAGCGGCGCGCGAGGCAGCTGAAGCCGAGGCGCGCCGCGCGCAAGAGCTCGCCGTCGAACTTGCGGTTCAGCAGGCCGAGGTGGCCGCGCGGGCCGATGCCGAGGCCGTGCCGACCTGGCGTCGCCCCTTCGTACCGCCGCCGGGCGTCCGCTTCTTCCGTACCCCCGACCGGCCGCGCCACCTGGCCGCCAAGCCTGCGCCAGCGGTCGATCTGCCCGATGCCGAGTGGTCGGATGTACCGGACTGGTCGGATCTACAGGGCTGGTTCGGAGCGGCCGAGCCGTCCTCGACCGAACTCTGGTACGCGGACCTGCCGCAGCCGCAGGCCGCGAGTCCAATGTCGGCGATTCAGCCGGACGAGGCCTTTGTTTCCGTGCCCCTCGACATCTCGCATCTGCGCTCGTTGCCGCCGGCACCGGCCTACATGCTCGACCGTCTCGTCCGTTTCGAGTCCATGCCGATGCCGCGCCCAGCCAACGCTCCGGCCGAGGCGGGACATGCCCCGCGCCCGGTGCCCGCGAAGCCGGCGCTGAGCGTGCTGCCGGGCGGCCGTGCCGCGCCGGCCTTGCAATCGCCACGCCCCGTGTTGTCGGCGATGGCTGCCCGCGCCGCAATCCGACCAGCTGTCAAGGCCGAGTCGGGCGCTGAAGCCCCCTCCCCTCTCGCACCCGCACCGAACGAGGTCGCCCCGCCGCCTCGCCCGCTGCCGATCCCGGCGCGTCCGGTCCTGCTGCGCACGCCGAAGTCGGCTGTGTCCCAGGTCGAGGCGCCCGAACTCCCGACGGCGGAGCCGGAGCCCGCTCCCGAGCCGGTCGCCGCCCTGCCGGCACCCGTCTCGACGCCGCGCGCGATCATTCCGGAACGCCAGACCCTGGTGCCGGCCAACCGGCACGTGCCGATGTCGTTCGTCGGCAACGAGGATTACGAGCTGCCATCCCTCGAATTGCTCGCCGAGCCGATGCTCTCCGACAGCGAGGAGGTCGATGCGGACGAACTGGAGCAGAACGCGCTCAACCTGCAGCAGACCGTCCAGGATTTCGGCGTGCGCGGCGACATCCTCGCGGTGCGCCCTGGTCCGGTCGTCACCTTGTACGAACTCGAGCCTGCCCCCGGTACAAAGTCCAGCCGCGTGATCGGTCTGTCGGACGACATCGCACGCTCGATGTCCGCCGTCTCGGCCCGCGTCGCCGTCGTGCCCGGACGCAACGTGATCGGCATCGAACTGCCGAACCCGGTGCGCGAGACTGTGTACCTGCGTGAGTTGCTGGCCTCTGAGGATTTCGTCCACACGAAGCACAAGCTGGCGCTCTGCCTCGGCAAGAAT
>NZ_BJZV01000025.1 GCF_007992215.1 Methylobacterium gnaphalii
GACGGAGATATACGGATGGTCCGATCGGGCGTCAACCCGAAAGTGCGCCGCAACAAAGAGACGTCTGTCGCAACGGCGGCGCAGCGAATGCGACGGTCGGTACGAGCGGCTGCCTCAGTATCCCTTCTTCGCCTGGGCCAGGGCCCGGCTCAGTCCTTGTGCAACGGCTTCACGCTCCGAGGGTGATGCATCGCGCGCGACTGCGACATGCTCATGACGAGAGACGAAGGTGAGAGATCTGAGGCCATACTCTTCGTCCTCGACGCGGGTCAGGCGGGTCCAAAGCGGGTTGAAGCGCCATTCATGCCGCTCCCCACGATGGCTCACCCGCCTCAGCAGCACCTCGATCGGCGAGATCGCCACTTCCTCGAAGGAATGCGCACGCCGGAAGCTCACCTTGAGCGCGACGTAGAGGGCCAGCATGTCGAGACCGAAGAATCCGGCGACCGGCCAGAACCCCTTCGTCAGACAGGCAATCGAGGTGACAAGGGAAACCACGCAGCACGCCGCCATGACGAGGCGGAAGCCATCCTGGCTCAGCGATTGGTGCGGCCTGATCACCGCCGCGTAGATCGGGCGGTCGACCGCGTCCGGATCGAGGCCGTCGGGATGAGCATGGAGGTTGCCGCTCGCCATGGGGGCAATATAACGCCCGGATGCCCGCCAGGAAGACGCCGCCCGTGACAAAACCGACGGCGAAAGCGGGCCGAGCCGCCAAGCCTGCGGGCCGGCTCGAGACGCCGCTCGCCGCGCGGGTCGAGACCACGCCGAAGCCCGTCGATGCGGCGACGCTCTCCGAGATCTTCTCCAGGCTGCGCGACGCCAACCCGGAGCCGCGCGCCGAGCTGCATTATATCAACCCCTACACGCTGCTCGTGGCCGTGGTGCTCTCGGCCCAGGCGACCGACAAGGGCGTGAACATCGCCACGCGGCCGCTCTTCGCCATCGCCGATACGCCGCAGAAGATGCTCGACCTCGGCGAGGAGCGGGTGCGCCATGCCATCCGCACCATCGGCCTGTTCAACACCAAGGCGAAGAACGTGATCGCGCTCTCGCGCATCCTGGTGGAACGGCATGGCGGCGAGGTGCCGCGCACCGCCGAAGAACTCGAAGTGCTGCCGGGCGTGGGCACCAAGACGGCGAGCGTCGTGCTCAACGTCGCCTTTGGCATCCCGCGCATCGCGGTCGACACCCATATTTTCCGGGTCGCCAACCGCATTCCGCTCGCCGTCGCGGCGACCACGGACAAGGTGCAGGCGGCGCTCGAGCGGATCGTGCCCGAGCCGTTCCTGCTCAATGCCCATCACTGGCTGATCCTGTTCGGGCGCTACATCTGCAAGGCGCGCCGGCCCGAATGCCCACGCTGCCCGATCGTCGATCTCTGTCGTTACCCCTCGAAGACCACGGAGATCGGGGCGGCCGACTAAGAGCCAGCGGCGGCTTTGCACGCAGGCGCGATGCCCGACCAACGCGTTGTGCTGCCTCGGCTCATCGGGTAGTTTGGCAGCCGGCTGCGGCAGATTTCGGCAACGATGTCTTCCGCTGCCCGACCCCGCTCCGGGTCGCCGCGCCGCGGATTCCGCATCAGGTGCCAATCCCGCAAGGAGCCCCGGCCCATGGACTTCCTCAAACCACGGTACATACCCATGAACCGCCGCCGTCGCATTTACGAGGGCAAGGCGAAGGTCCTCTATGAGGGTCCGGAGCCGGGGACGCTGATCCAGCATTTCAAGGACGACGCGACGGCCTTCAATGCGAAGAAGCACGAGGTCATCGACGGCAAGGGCGTGCTGAATAACCGGATCTCCGAGTTCCTCTTCCAGCACCTCAACGACATCGGCGTGCCGACGCATTTCATCCGCCGGCTGAACATGCGCGAGCAGCTCATCCGTGAGGTCGAGATCATTCCGCTCGAGGTGGTGGTCCGTAACGTTGCCGCCGGCTCGCTGGCGACGCGCCTCGGCCTCGAAGAGGGCACGCAGCTGCCGCGCTCGATCATCGAGTTCTACTACAAGAACGACGCGCTCAACGACCCGATGGTCTCCGAGGAGCACATCACCGCCTTCGGCTGGGCGACGCCTCAGGAGATCGACGACATCATGGCGCTGGCCATCCGGGTCAACGACTTCCTGTCCGGCCTCTTCCTCGGCTGCGGCATCCGTCTCGTCGACTTCAAGATGGAGACCGGGAGGCTCTGGGAAGGCGACCTGATGCGCATCGTCGTCGCCGACGAGATCTCCCCCGACTCCTGCCGGCTCTGGGACATCAAGTCCGCCGACAAGCTCGACAAGGACCGCTTCCGCAAGGATCTCGGCGGCCTGATCGAGGCCTATACGGAGGTCGCCAAGCGGCTCGGCATCATGTCCGAGAACGAGAAGGTCCAGGGTGGCGGTCCCCGCCTCGTCCAGTAAGCGCTAGCGCGGCTCGGCTGGCTCCAGACCGGTCCAGCCCGCCCGGAGCCGGGCGTGGGTCGACAGGTTCGGGTCGAAGCCCGGGTGATAATGGGGGTCCTGCGCGAGCAGCGGCCCCCATCTCGTTTCGAGATTGGCGACCTCCCGGTGGTGGCGCGCCTCCGCCTCGGGATTGCGCACACGGCTTGCAGCCTCGCGGTGATGGAGCACGGCCGAGGGCACCAGCAGGGTGCGCCAGCCCGCTGCGTTCAGGCGCAGGCACAGGTCGACATCGTTGAAATCGACGGAAAACCGCTCGGCATCGAAGCCGCCGACTGCCCGGAATTTGCGAGCCTCCACCACGAGACAGGCGGCCGTGACGGCAGAGACGCGGTGCGTCGCCAGCAACGCCCCGAGATAGCCCGACGCATCGCCAGGAAAATGCCGGTGGCCGTGCGTGACGAGGCCGCCACCGGTGCCGAGCACGATGCCGCCATGCTGAATGCGGCCTTCGCCGTCGAGGAGCTGGGCGCCCACCGCTCCAACCTCTGGACGCAGCGCCTCGCGCACCAGGCGCTCGAGCCAATCCGGCCGGAACGCCTCGACATCGTTGTTCACGAAGGCGAGCAGGCGGCCCCGCGCTGCCTCGGCCGCCCGGTTGTTCATGCCGGCGAAGTCGAAGGGGCCCGGACAGGAAATTGTGCGGCCGAGCCCGCGTGTTTCGAGGTCGCGCAGATAGGCCAGCGTCTCCGGCTCGCGGCTGCCATTGTCGCAGACGAGGATTTCCTTGGCCGGCCAGTCGGTGCGCTCCAGGAGGCTCGCGATGCAGGGCCGGAGCAGATCGAGCCGATCGCGGGTCGGCACGATGAGGCTGACGAGCGGGCGCGGCTCGGGCAGCGGATGCGCGATGGCAACGATCCCGTCCTCGACCGAGACCTCGCCGCCCTCCCCGCGTCGGTCGAGATCCGCACGCACGGCCGCAAGGCGTGTCTCGGGACCGGAATCGGCGAGGTCAGCCAGAGGCGAGAACGAGAGAATGCGCGGGAGATGGCAGACGAGACCGCCCGCGGCATCGATGCGCAGACACAGATCAAGCGCCTCCGCCCCCACCACGAGATTCTTGCCGAAGGCGGCGAGGCTGTTGCGGCGTAGCGCCAAGACCGGCCCAACGACGTCGAGGCCTCGCAGAAAATCCGGATCGAAGGCCGGTCGCAGGATCGGCAGCACGGCGCCGTCCTCCCGTTCGGCCAGGGCGTCGCCATAGAGGGCCTGGACCGCCTCGTTCTCCGAAAAAACCTGCGCGATGGCTGCGGCTGCACCTGCGACGAGGCTGTGCCCGGCCGGAAGCAGCACGATCAGCGGCGCATCGCCGATGGGCGTATCCGAAAGCCGACTGGGTTCGCGAGCGTCGATCCCGCTGGCCGCGAGTGCCGCGGCAGTCTCCGGCGCGGGCCGGGCACTCGCGGCCAGCCAGAGTCGGTGATCGATGCCCGCGAGCGCCGCAAGCTTCTGCCGCGACCGCAGGCGCTTTCCCATCAGCCGCGCCCAGGCGACGGCGCGCGCCTCACGCGGATGGCGCAGGAGAGCGGCGGCGATTGTTACGAGCCCGCGTTTCGGTGTGGTGGCGAAGCGCAAGTGAGCAGGCAGAGCACCGGGGGAAGACGTGTCGCGTTCGCTCATCCAGCGGTGCGCCTTCGACTGAAGGGCTTGCCGGTCCCCGTTCCGTCCTTGGGAGCGAAGCAAAGCAATCCAGGGCCGCAGACAGGGCGATAGCCCGTCGGCTTTGAATGGCTTCGCCTGCGGATCGCGATGAAGATTGTCGAAGCCCCCACTATTCCAGGTCCTCGCCGAAGGTCGTGAGCGAGAGCGCCGGGTGGTAGTACGGGTCGTGGCGGATCACGTTGCGCCAGCGCGCAGCAAAGGCGTCGGCCTCGCGCTCGAAGCGGCGCCGTTCCTCACCTTTCGGCCGGCCGCGGCTGACCGATTCGAGATGCGACAAAGTGGCCTTCGGCGTCCAGATCGTCTTGAAGCCACGCGCCCCGAGGCGCAGGCAGAAATCCACGTCGTTGAAATCGATGCCGAAGGTTTCCTCGTCGAAGCCGCCCACCGCATCGAATTTGTGACGCTCCACCGCGAGGCAGGCCGCCGTCACTGCCGAGACCTCATGCGCCACCGTCAGCCGGCCGAGATGGCCGGGCGTATCGCCGGGCCGCCGCCGCAGGATGTGGCCGGCGCGGCCTCCGAGACCAACGACGACGCCGGCATGCTGCAAGGTGCCGTCCTCGTAGAGGAGCTTGGCTCCAACGGCCCCCACCTCCGGTCGCACGGCCTGGCCCACCATCGCCGAGAGCCAGCCCGGTTCCAGTATGGCGATGTCGTTGTTGAGGAGCACGAGCACCCGTCCGCTGGCGACGCGCACGCCGGCGTTGGTCATGGCCGAGAAGTTGAAGGGATGCGGATAGGGTTCGATGCGCACCCGCGGGTCAGCGCGTAGCCTCTCGTAGAGTTCCAGCACCTTCGGATCGGTCGAGCCATTGTCGACGATGACGAGCTCGATTGCGGGATAGTCGGTCTGGCGCAGCACCCCCTCGGTGACACGGTCGATCAGGTCGAGCCGGTCGCGGGACGGGATGACAATGCTCGCGAGCGGTGCGGGTTGCGGAACCGGCCAGCACAGGTCGAGCACGCCGCCGTGGATCTCTGCCCGGGCCGGCGAGCCGACGGCGGCGAGGTGTCGATTGAGCGTCGCGGCCCGTCCAGCTGTGTCATCGGGCACCGGCTCGGTTCGGCACAGGATGCGCGGAACATGGGCGATCCGTTCGGCTGCCGATGTCGCGGCCAGAGTGAAGGCAAGCCCTTGCTCGATCGCATCTTCTCCCAGGCGGTTGCAGAGCCGTCGCGACAGCAACATGAGCCCGCCCGGATATCCGGTGACGAGGGCAAGGTCGGGACTCCAGTCCGGCTTGAGGCTCGGCAGGAGGGCTGTGCCTGTCGATTCCTCGTCCGCATAGACAAGATCCGGCGCGTCGGCCTTGCCGAGGCGGCCGGCCAGGATGTCGAGGGCCTCAGAGCGGAGCTGGTCGCCGGACCGAAGCACGAGCAGGGCGTCGGCATCGCCTAGATGTGTGGCTGCCGACGCAGTGCCATCCCAGACGGTCTCGGCGATCCGCGGGTTGTGCACGGGACGCTGCCCGGCTCGATCGTCGTCTTTCCGAGCGATCGTCGCCGACCAAAGGCGGTGCTTCTGCGCAACCAGGCTGGCGAGCGTCGTCCCGAGCGCAGCAGCGTCGGAGCGGCTGACCGAGACGACGACACGGATCGCCAGGGCCGATCCGGCGGGCGCCGAGTCTCGCAAGCGCTCCTCACGCCAAGTCCGATAGCGGGACTGGGGTGTGACCGCGCAGGCGCCGCGCAGGATATCCCGGAAGCGCCGCTCGTTGCCGCGCAGCCGGTTGTAGAGCGCTGGCACCACGCGGATCGGGCGTTTCCCAAGGCATTCCGCGATGACGCTCGCATGGTCCCGTAAACCGACCCGCTCCAGAGTGAAGCCGGGACCGGCCGCAAGCCGGATCTCCTCGAGATCCCTTGGCAAGAACCCGAGCCAGGAAGCGGCGCCGAGCGCGACGCCCGGCAACACGAAATCCTGCGAGGCTCCATCGGCGCGTAGGAGCCGGATCAAGGGACGCGACGGCGGCGCGAGAACATCCATCCGGTAGCTCAGCACGATCCAGCGGTCGCGAAGCCGTCCGGCAGGCACAAGGCGTTGGTCGAAGAGCGGGTCGTCGACGGGCTCGAGTGCGAATGCGGTCTCGCGGCCGATCCAGCGACCGGCCGGGCGGCATGGTTCTATCGGCGCGATGGCGACTGCATCCCGATGCTGAGCCGGGCCTGGCAGCGGCGAGGGGGACGCGGGAGCCTGCTCCATAGTGCGCGGCTTATGCGGGACGCCCTCGCGCGCGTCACCCCTCTCACTGGGCGTCAGGAGCCGGTTCGGCTGGGGCAGCGACGGCCTCGGCCGGGGCTTTCCGCGAACGGCGCGCCGCGCTCTTGGCCTTGGGCTTGGCAGCCGAGCCGGCGAGCGCCACTTCGATCTCGTAGCCGACCGCCATGTCGGCCGGCACCTGCAACCCGTCCTCGACGACCGAGGTCTGGCCGAGCGCGGCGCCCGCCGGCACCGACACCGCGACCTGCCGCGTATGCGTGGCCATGACCTTGTCGTTGTACTTGAGTGAGACGGTGAGCGGCGCCTGGAAGGTGCCCGGCCCGCCGGCCGGGCCGAGCAGCGCCCGCACCTGAACGCCGACGCGCACACGAACCCCGCCATCCGGGAGTGGGGCACATTCGCGGCTCATCTGGCCGAAGATGATCTGGTGTCGTAGGCGGCTGGAATCGCCGGAGGCGCCCGCAAAGGCCTGGATGGCGGCTCCGCCGTCACGCACGTCGATCTGCGGGCAGTACGCCTCGTCCGGGTCCTGGAGCTTCGGGCCCCTCAGGAGCGGAGTCGCGTCACCGCCGCTGCTCGAGCCTCCGCCCCCTCCGAACATATTCTTGAAGAAGCTGCCCGATTCCGCCTGCGCCGCACCGATCCCGGCGAGCAAGAGCGTGAGAACCGCCGCCGACTGACCCCATCCCCTCATGGTACCGTTTTCCGATTCGTCTCGTCCGCTGCGCCTCTGGCACCGAAATCGGACGATTTTATTTCATCGACTCGAAGCCGGTGTCGAAGCCCTTGAGCGACAAGGGGATGCCGACCCCCTCCTCCGGCGTCTGGAAGACGATGAAGGTCGCCTGCTTGCCGCTTTTGAAGGTGCGGATCAGGCCGTCATCCATGACGACCTCGGCGACGCAGCCCGTGGTCAGGCAGCGCACGAAGCCGGCGCGGCCGATGTCGTTGGCGTCGATCTTGAGGCCAAGGCCCGAGGGAAGCAGCACGCCGAGCGGAGCGACCACGCGCAGCAGGTAGCCACGATTGTCGGCCGTCTTCAGCACGATGACCACCAGCGAGAGGTTCGGCCGGTCCTCGGCAGCGACGTATTGCACGAGCGCGCATTGCTCGGCCTTAGCGCCGGCCGGCGTCTCGCAGCGCAACTGCCAATCGTCGAAGGTCTTGCGGACCTCGCCCTGGGCCTGCGCCGTGCCTGGCACGGCAAGTCCGAGGGCAAATGCCAGCGCCACGAGAAGGCCCGGCAGATGGCGAACCGTGCGGGGCCAGCCTACCCGTCGCAACCCCATGCTCAGCCTCACGCGCCGTCCCTCGCACCACACTCGTGTGTCCCGCGGGGCGCCGGATGCACCGCGAAAAGCCAGGGTGTTCCGACCATGGAGGGCTGTCGCCTGTCAAGCGACCGAGCGGGCCGAGAAGGCGTCGCCACACCAGCAGCTTGACCGTCGGCCGGATATCCGGCGCACGCCTCTGACCGCGTGCATCTTTACGTTGACCTTCAAATTTTTTGCAGCCGTGCGCTAAATATTTTGCGGAGACCCGGAAGGTCCACACAGACGAAGCTTGTTGTATTCAAAATGCGCCGACCTAGAAGCAAAAGCGCAAAGAAAAACTCAAAGACACCATCTGGGATGCCGAGGAACGCTCATATGGCCGCGCACGCCGCCGACCCTTTGCCCGGCGACGCCACCTATGCCGGGGCCGTTACCGTCCCCGCCTTCGGCCGCTGGGGGCAGCTCGCCATTGCCGTGCTGAAGCCCTGGCGCGCCCGCGTCGTCGCCCGGAGTGCCGAGGCATGACCTTCTGGATCCGCTACACCCATGACGGTCGCGAGGGCTTCGGCCAGCTCGACGGCGACCGCATCGCCGTCTTCGCGGGAGATCTGTTCGGGGAGGCAACGGCGACAGGTGAGACCCTGGCTCTCGCCGAGGTTACGGTTGCCCTGCCCTGCCGCCCCTCGAAGCTGATCGCCCTGTGGAACAACTTCCACGCCATGGCCGAGAAGCAGGAGCTGACGCGTCCCGAGGCGCCGCTCTTCTTCGTGAAGCCTGCAAGCAGCTACGCCGCCTCCGGCGCCGTGATCGCGATCCCCGAGGCTGCCGGCCGCGTGGTCTACGAGGGTGAGCTCGGCATCGTAATCGGCAAGCGCATCCGCGACGCGGACGAGGCCACCGCCGCGGAGGCGATCTTCGGCTACACCTGCACCAACGATGTCACCGCGCCCTCCATCCTCAAGGCGGATGCGAGCTTCGCGCAGTGGGTTCGTGCCAAGGGCCTCGACGGTTTCTCGCCTTTCGGCCCGGTCATCGCCACCGGCATCGACCCTGCGACGCTCACGGTGCGCACGCTCGTGAACGGACGCGAGCGCCAGAACTACCCTGTCGCCGACATGATCTTCCCGCCGGCCCGCCTCGTCTCGCTGCTCTCGCAGGGCATGACGCTGGAGCCAGGCGATCTCATCGCCTGCGGCACCTCAAACGGCGTCGGACCGATCCCGAAGGGCGGTACCGTCGAGGTCGCGATCGACGGCGTCGGAACGCTGTCCAATCGCTTCGAGTAGGAGTCGAGCAGGACTAAGGGACAGGTGTCTCCATCGGACTGGCATGGAATATTACCGCCAGCCTAACGTTTGAACGACACGCGACAGGCCTCTACGGGACGACAGTTCCGGTAGGGGCTCGAGAGAAACAAGACACGGAAACAGGCATGAGCATCGCGATCGTCGGCGCCGGAGCCATCGGCGGCTATCTCGGGGTCAGGCTGGCGGAAGCCGGCGAGGACGTCACCTTCATCGCCCGCAGCAACGCCGCGGCCATCGCAAAGGATGGCCTGCGTCTGATCGAGGAAGACGGCCGGGCGATCCACGCCAAGTCCGTGAAGGCGACGCGCTCCATGGAGGAGGCCGGCCGGCACGACATCGTGCTGCTGACGGTGAAGGCGCATCAGGTCGGGCCGATCGCGGCCGATCTCAAGCACCTGATCGGACCCGAGACGGTCGTCGTGACCATGCAGAACGGCATTCCGTGGTGGTACTTCATGGGCGGCCACGGCGGCCAGTACGAGGGCACGCAGCTCGAGACCGCCGATCCGGGCGGCCTGATCGCCCAGCATCTCGACCCGCGCCAGGTGATCGGCTCGGTGGTCTACCCGGCGGCCGTGCTGACCGATCCCGGCACCGTGACGGTGATCGAGGGCAACCGCTTCGGCCTCGGCGAGCTCGACGGCTCGAAGTCGGAGCGCGCGCTCAACCTCTCGCAGCGGCTCAACAAGGCCGGCTTCAAGGCGCCGGTGACCAACGACATCCGCGCCGAGATCTGGCTCAAGCTCTGGGGCAACCTCTCCTTCAACCCGATCTCCGCGCTCAGCCACGCGACGCTCGAGGACATCTGCCGCTTCCCCGACACCCGGGCGCTTGCCGTCGAGATGATGAAGGAAGCCGAGAAGATCGCGAACGCCCTCGGGGTCGTCTTCCGCATCGGCATCGACAAGCGGGTCGCCGGTGCCGAGAAGGTCGGCGCGCACAAGACCTCGATGCTGCAGGACGTCGAGGCCGGCCGGCCCATCGAGCTGGAGGCCCTGGTCGGCTCCGTGATCGAGCTCGGCAAGCTTGTCGGCGTGCCGACCCCGCATATCGATACCGTTTACGCCTTGATGAGGCTCCTGGCGCGCAGCCTCGAGACGGCCAACGGCCGCCTCGCCATCGCGAAGAGCTGATTTCCAAACCATTCCGATCGCAGGGAAAATGACCGTGGCCGCATCTGCTCCCCCGTCAGCGACGACCCTTCACGCGCTTATCCAGCACGGCGCCGAAAACGCTCCGGCGCTGTCGAGCCCCGGCGGCGTGCCGCTGAGCTTCGGCGCGCTCCGCGCCCTCGCCGACCGCACCGTCGCCACCCTGAACGCACAGGGCATCGGCCGCGGCGATCGTGTGGCGATCGTGCTGCCGAACGGGCCGGAGATGGCCACGGCCTTCATCTCGGTCGCCTCCGGCGCCACCTCGGCGCCGCTGAACCCGTCCTACAAGGGGGACGAGTTCGAGTTCTACATGAGCGACCTCAAGGCGAAGCTGCTCATCGTGGCCGAGGGCAGCGAGTCGCCCTCGATCGCGGTGGCAGCGAAGCTCGGCGTCGCCGTCGCCCACCTGATCTCGACACCCGAGCAGGGTGCCGGCAGCTTCACGCTGACCTTCGCGGAACAGGCCTCCGCTCCTGCCGAGAATCCGGGCCCGGCCGAGCCGGACGACATCGCGCTCGTGCTGCATACCTCCGGCACCACCTCGCGCCCGAAGATTGTGCCGCTCAAGCAGTCCAACGTCTGCGCCTCGGCCCGCAACATCCGCACCGCGCTCGCCTTCACGCCGGAGGATCGCGGCCTCAACATCATGCCGCTGTTCCACATCCATGGGCTGATCGCGGGCGTGCTCGCGCCGCTCTCGGCCGGTGGCCAGGTCTGCTGCTCGCCGGGCTTCAACGCGCTGAAGTTCTTCGGTTGGATGGAGGAGGTGAAGCCCACCTGGTACACGGGCGTGCCGACGATGCATCAGGCGATCCTCGGCCGCGCTGCGCGCAACCGCGAGATCATTGCCTCGACGCCCCTGCGCTTCATCCGCTCGTCGTCCTCCTCGCTGCCGCCGCAGGTCCTGCGGGAGCTCGAAGAGACCTTCAACGCGCCGGTGATCGAGGCCTACGGCATGACCGAGGCCGCTCACCAGATGGCTTCGAACCCGCTGCCGCCCAAGCCCAATCGTCCGGGCTCCGTCGGCCTCGCCGCCGGCCCGGAGATCGCCGTGGTGGATCACGACGGCGAGCCGCTGCCCGCGGGCGAGACCGGCGAGATCGTCATCCGTGGCGACAACGTGATGTCGGGCTACGAGAACAACGACAAGGCCAATGCCGAGGCCTTTACCCGGCAGGGCTGGTTCCGCACCGGCGACCAGGGCGTGATCTCGCCCGACGGCTACCTGACGATCACCGGGCGCCTCAAGGAGATCATCAACCGCGGCGGTGAGAAGATCTCGCCGCGCGAGGTCGATGAGGTCCTGATGGACCACCCGGCGGTGTCCCAGTGCGTGACCTTCGCAGTGCCCCACGACAAACTCGGCGAGGACATCTGTGCGGCCATCGTGCTGCGCGAGGGCGTCTCGGCGCTCGAGAAGGAGATCCGGGGCTTCGCCTCCGAGCGGCTCGCGGCGTTCAAGGTGCCGTCGAAGATCGTGATCCTCGACGAGATCCCGAAGGGCGCTACCGGCAAGCTGCAGCGCATCGGCCTCGCCGAGAAGCTCGGGCTGGCCTGACAAGGTCGGGGAGCCGGCTCCCCGACGGTGCCGAGACGCCGCCCTGTCGATGGGCGGCGCTCGACTCAGATCTCGATCTCGGTGCCGACCTCGACCACTTGGCGGGTCGGCAGCCCGAAATGCGCGCCGGTGCGCTCGGCGTTGCGCTTCATGAACGCGAACACGCCCTCTCGCCAACCGGCCATCCCAGGATGGGTCGATGAGGGGATCACCGCCTCGTGCCCGACGAAGTAGGTGAGATCCTCGATGAACTCGGGCGGCAGCAGGCCGCTCGCCACGGCGCATTTCAGGCCTTCGGGAATCGAGGCGGTCTGCATGAAGCCGTAGCGCAGCACGACGCGCTCCATGCCGCAGGTGTGATGCGAGATCGCCTTGCGGATGCCGGAGGCGACGAGGGTTACCGTCGCGCGCTCGCTGACATCGATCACCGGCTCCTCCTCGTAGATCACGGTGATCAGCAGGATGCGCTCGTGCAGGCAGCGGCTGCGATCGACCAGCCGGCTCAGCGCCAGAGGGATGCCCTCGGTGGATGTCGCGAGGAAGGCCGCGGTGCCCGGCAGCGTCACCGGCGGGTCCGATGCCAGCTTCGCAAGGAAGCTCTCGACCGGCTCGCGCAAGCTCTTGCGCTGCTCCTCCAGCAGGCGGTTGCCGGTCAGCCAGGTCAGCATCAGGAAGGCGACGGTGAAGGCGAGCACGAGCGGAAACCAGCCGCCCTCGAACAGCTTCACGCTGTTGGCTGCGAGGAAGACGAGGTCGATGACCAGGAAGGTGCCGTTCAGCGCGAAGACGGCGATCGGGTTGTAGCCCCATTTGAGCGCGACGAGCGCCGCGAGCAGGGTGGTGATCGCCATCAGAGCCGAGACGGCGATGCCGTAGGCACCGGCCAGCGCGTCGGAGGAGCCGAAGATCAGCACCGCGGTGATGGTGGCGAGCGCGAGCAGCCAGTTCACCGCCGGCACGTAGATCTGGCCGCGCTCGTCACGTGCCGTGTGGACCACGCGCAGGGGCGGCATGAAGCCGAGCTGGATCGCCTGCTGGGTGAGCGAGAAGACGCCGGAGATCACGGCCTGGGAGGCGATCACGGCGGCCAGCGTCGCGAGGGCGAGCAGCGGATAATGGGCCCAATCCGGCGCGAGGCGGTAGAACGGGTTCTCGATCGCGTCCGGCTCGACGATGAGCAGCGCGCCCTGCCCGAAATAGTGGATCACCAGCGCCGGCAGCACGAGGCAGAACCAGGCCTTGCGGATTGCCGAGGCACCGAAATGGCCGAGATCGGCATACATCGCCTCTCCGCCGGTCACTGCGAGGAAGGCCGCGCCCATCATCGCGAAGCTGACATGCCAGCCGGCATGGGCGATGAACTCCACCGCCTTGAGCGGATTGATCGCCAGCAGGATCTGGGGGGCGTGCACGATGCCGCCGACACCCATGAGCGCCAGCACCACGAACCAGATCAGCATCACCGGCCCGAACACCTGCCCGATCCTGGCGACGCCCTTGCGCTGCACGTAGAAGACGCCAAGCAGGATCACGAGGGTGATCGGCACCACGAAGCGCCCCAGGGCCGGCGCATCGACCTTCAGGCCCTCAATGGCGGAGAGCACGGAGATCGCCGGTGTGATCGCACCGTCGCCGTAGAGCAGCGCTGCGCCGATCAGGCCGACGACGAGCAACAGCCCCTGACGTGTGCCGGCCGCGGCGTGGCGCGCGCCGAGCAGCGCCAGCATCGCGACGATGCCGCCCTCGCCCCGGTTGTCGGCGCGCAGGATCAGCACGGCATATTTCAGCGAGACGATGAGGATCAGCGCCCAGAGGATCAGCGAGATCGCGCCGGTGGCGGCCAGCGGAACGGGAGCGCCACCTGCCGTGGCCGCCCTCACCGCCTCCTTGAAGGCGTAGAGCGGGCTGGTGCCGATGTCGCCGTAGACGACGCCGAGCGCCCCGAGCATCACGGCCGGACCCGCTGCACGGCGCACCGCCCCGGGCTTGCGCGCGACGGGAGGTGTATCGACGATCGGCGCAGCAGCTTGGCTCAACGGACGGCTCCGATCGCGGGCGCCACTCTCGTCCATGGAGGTATTCCAAACCGCAGCCGCGTCCAGGGCCTTGCGCGTGCTATCCCCTTCGGATCACGGCCTCGTGTCGCGGCGATGACGGCCTCGCCATCATCAGGCCAGGGCCGGGGCCCGCTCGATCGAAGCCGGCCCAGCGCCAAGCGGGCCGGCGAGCAGCGCGTCGGCGAGGCTGCGGATCTCGTCGGGGAGCAGCGAGACGTGCTCCAGGCCGAAGGCGGTGTCCAGCGCCGGGCCGAGGGCTCTAACGAGGGTATGGCGAGCCGCCTCTTCCTCAGCGGCGCTGCCGGCGGCGCCGAACTGGATGAAGCCGGAGACGAAATCGATGGAGAAGGCCCGAGGGGCAGGCATGGCAGTCCGAACCAAGCACGTCCGACGGGAATTGCACCGCGGCTCGTGCATCGGTCCAAGCTGAGGCATTGCGCTTGAACGGGGGCTGAAACCCGCTGCGTGACTCGGTTCAGCTATGAGCACGGCCGAGGCCGAACGGGGCGAGGCCGGCGTCTCGGACATCCGCCGGCGGTCGGCAACGGCGCGGCGACCTGATAGGTGATGTGCCGGGGGCGCAGGCCCGTGACATTGCCGGAGGGACCCTTGAAGTCCGTGACCCTGCTGATCGCCGAGGAACTCGGAGTGAGGGAGGCGCAGGTGGCCGCCGCCGTCGAGTTGCTCGATGGCGGAGCAACCGTGCCGTTCATCGCGCGCTACCGGAAGGAGGCGACGGGTCTGCTCGACGATGCCCAGCTGCGCACCCTCGAAGAGCGCCTCGGCTATCTCCGCGAGTTGCAGGATCGGCGCAAGGCGATCCTCGACAGCATCGGCTCCCAGGACAAGCTGACACCGGAGCTCGCCGCGGCCATCGCCGCCGCCGACACCAAGGCGCGGCTGGAGGATATCTACCTTCCTTACAGGCCGAAGCGTCGCACCAAGGCGCAGGCCGCTCGCGAGGCTGGCCTCGGCCCGCTCGCCGAGGCACTGCTGGCCGACCCGTCGAGAGCCCCTGAGACGGTGGCGCGAGCCTACGTCTCGCCTGCCAAGGGCGTGCCCGGCATCGACGAAGCGCTGGAGGGCGCCCGGAACATCCTCATCGAACAATTCGCCGAGGATGCCGATCTCGTCGGCCGCCTGCGCGAGGATTTCTGGCGCGGTGGCAGTGCCGTGTCGAAGGTCTGCAGGGGCAAGAAAGAAGCCGGCGCCAAGTTCGCGGATTATTTCGACTGGAACGAGCGCCTGGAGCGGATGCCCTCGCACCGTATCCTCGCGCTGTTTCGCGGCGAGAAGGAGGAGATCCTCAGCATCGAACTCGCCGCCGAGGGCGAGGACATGCCGGCCGGCCAGCCAGGCCCGTTCGAGCTCGCCATCTGCCGGCGCCACGGCGTCTCCGACAGGGGGCGGCCGGGAGACCGCTGGCTTCTTGAAACGGTGCGCGCGGCCTGGCGCACCAAGATCCGCCCCGGGATCAAGGCCGACCTGCGCACCCGCCTTTTCGAGAGGGCCGAGACCGAGGCCGTGAAGGTTTTCGCCGGCAACCTCAAGGACCTGCTCCTCGCAGCACCCGCTGGCGGACGCGCGACGATGGGGCTTGACCCGGGCTACCGGAACGGCGTGAAGGTTGCGGTGGTCGACGCCACCGGCAAGGTTCTCGCCGTCGAGACCACCTACCCGCACGAGCCGCAGCGCCGCTGGGCGGAGACGGTGCAGGTGCTGGGCCGGCTCTGCCGCCAGCACAAGGTCGAGTTGCTGGCGATCGGCAACGGCACGGCCTCGCGCGAGACCGACAAGCTCGCCGCCGAGATCCTCGCTGCCCAGCCGGACCTCAAGATGGCGAAGATCATGGTCTCGGAAGCGGGCGCCTCCGTCTACTCGGCCTCCGAGATCGCCAGCCGCGAATTGCCGGGGCTCGACGTCTCGCATCGCGGCGCGGTGTCGATCGCACGCCGGCTGCAGGACCCGCTGGCCGAACTCGTGAAGATCGACCCGAAGTCGATCGGCGTGGGCCAGTACCAGCACGACGTCGGGGAAGCGAAGCTCTCGAAATCCCTCTCGGCCGTCGTCGAGGACGCGGTGAACGCCGTCGGCGTCGACGTGAACACCGCCTCACCCTCGCTGCTGGCGCAGGTTTCCGGCCTCAGCACGACGGTCGCCGGCAAGATCGTGGCCCATCGCGACGCGAACGGCCCTTTCCGCACCCGCGCGGGGCTGAAGAAGGTAGCGGGGCTCGGCGCCAAGACCTTCGAGCTGGCAGCCGGCTTCCTGCGCATCCAGGGCGGCGAGGACCCGCTCGACAGTTCGGGCGTCCATCCGGAATCCTACCCAGTGGTGCGCCGCTTCCTGGCGGCGACGAAGAGCGACATCCGTGTTCTCATCGGCAACGAGACGGTGCTGAAGGGCCTGTCGCCCGCCGCCTTCGCGGACGAGCGCTTCGGCATCCCGACCGTGCGCGACATCATCGCCGAGCTGGAGAAGCCCGGCCGCGACCCGCGCCCCGCCTTCAAGACCGCGACCTTCCAGGAGGGCGTCGAGAAGATCGGAGACCTGAAGCCTGGCATGCAGCTCGAGGGCGTCGTCACGAACGTCGCCGCCTTCGGCGCCTTCGTCGATATCGGCGTGCACCAGGACGGCCTGGTCCATATCTCGGCGATGGCGCGCAAGCGCATCGCTTCGCCCGCGGAGGTGGTGAAGACCGGCGACGTGGTGCGCGTGCTCGTCCTCTCCGTCGATCCCGCCCGCAAGCGGATCGGTCTCTCCATGCGCCTCGACGATCCGGTCGACCGTGCGGCGGCCCCAGCGGGCCAGCGCCCGGGCGCGCGGCCGGACCCGCGGCACAGGGAGCCGAAACCGGCCCCGGGCGCGCAGCCCGGCGGTGCCCTCGCCGATGCTCTTCGCCGCGCGGCGGAGACCCATCGGCGCCGGTAAGAGGCTGCCTGCGGCCTCCTCGATCAGGCCCCCGGCAGTTCGTGGATGCGCACGCCGGGGCTGACCTTCCTGGCCACGTCGCAGAGGTGGCCGTGGTGGGTGAGGTAGACGACCTGACCCTCGCGGGCCATGCCGGCGAGCAGCCCGAACGCCTCCTCCGCGCGAAAATCGTCGAAGGTCTCCATGATGTCGTCGGCGATGAAGGGCAGCGGCGCCCGCGCCCGCACGAACTCGTGGTAGCCGGCCACGCGCAGGGCCAGGTAGAGCTGGAAGCGCGTGCCCTTCGAGAGCTGGTCCGCCTCCTTCGAGCCGCCGCTGGCTGAGAGGGCGATCAGGGTCTCGCCGTCCTTGGCCGGTTGCGCCGCGAGGCCCGAATAGGCGCCGCGGCTGATCGTGCAGAAGGCCTCCGAGGCGCGGGCCATCATCGAGCTGCGATGCCGCTCGCGATAGACGCGCAGCCCGTGCTCGGTGGCGGCCGTGCCGGCCCGGAGCTGCAGGTAGCGCGCCGCCCCCTCCTCGATCTCCAGGAGCGTCGTGCGGCGGCGGCTCTCGATCTCGGCGACCCGGTCGTCGCCGCCGATGGCCTCGACCTTCGCCACCGCCTCGCTGCGCTGGGCGAAGGCCTCCTGGCAGAGCCGGTCCTGGTCGTCGAGGCGCTGCCGGAGTTCCGCCACCTCGGCATCGAGCGCCGCGCGGTCGGCAGCGTCGAGCCGCTGCTCGGCCTCGGCGATGCTGGCGAGGCGCAGGGCGTCCAGGATCTCGCGCTCGGCCGCCTCGGCCTGCTCGCGCAGCTCGTTGCGCCGGCTCACATCCGCCAGCCGCTGACCAACCTCGGCGAGGGTTTCGACGGCGAAGAGAGCAGTCATCTCGGCCTTGCGGCCGGCATGGATCGCCAGGGCCTCGTCGAGACGGGCCTTGCGTGCGCCGGCCTCCGCGGCGGCCTCGACGAGCTTCTGCCGGCGCTCCCGATCGGCCCCGGCCTCGCGGATGCGCTCGCCGATGCGCCGCGCCAGATCGAGCGGATCGGCGGCCTCCGCGAGACCGAGTTCGCCGGCCATGCGGGCGGTGGCGGCGCGAAACGCCTCCTGGTCCTTCACCATCGCCTCGATCCGGTAGGCGAGACCCGTCTTGTCCTTCACCGCCGGCGCCAGTTCCTCGACCGCCGCGAGCATCTCGCGCACCGCCGGCAGTCCCGGCACCGCGCCGCCCTCGCCGAGCCAGCAGCCGCCGCAGGTCTCGGCCCAGGCCCTCTCCCACTCGGCCGCGCGCACCTCGGCCTGCGCGACGGCACGGCGGCGGGCGGCGAGGTCGCGCTCGCGCTCCTCGACATCCTTATGCAGGCCGCGGATCTCGGATTCGCGGTCGAGGGCATCCTGCGCCGTGGCGAGGAGCGCGGCGAAATCCGCCTCGGATTCGGTCCGCAGGCCGGCTGCCGCCAGCGCGGCGCGCAGGCGCTGCTCGCCGTCCCGCTCGCCGGCCAGGGCCGCGCGCAGGTCGGATTCGGCGGCAATCAGGGCCTCGCGCGCAGCGAGCGCGTGGGCGCGACGGGTCAGCCATCCGTCGAGCTCCGCCGGGGTCATGGCCGGATCGAGGGAGGGGGCGATGCGTGCGACTGCAGCCGCGATCTCGTCGCGCAGCGCCTGCAGGGCCTCGACTGCCCTGGCGTGCAGCCCTTCGGCGCGACGCAGCTCGGCTTCGGTGACGGCAAGGGCCTGTGCGCGCTGCTGGAGGGTGGCGAGGTCGGCGACGTGGGCGAGCCGTGCGGAGGCCGCGAGATCGTCCTGGCGGAGCAGGGTCTCGAAGGCGTCGGCCGAGCCCGCCGTGAGGTCGCGCCGATGCGCGGCCCAGGCCTGTTCGCGGCGGGCGCGCAGGTCCGCGGCCTCGCGGTCGTCGACGAGGCCTTTGACCGCCGCCATCGCCTCGCGCTCGGCCGTGAGCCGGCCGACCTCGCCGGTCAGGCGCTCGACCTCACCGGCATGCCGGGCGAGGGTCGCACGGCGCGTCTCCAGATCGGCCGACCACTGGCGGAGCGTCGCCGGCTCGGGGCAGCGCAGGGCGAGCAGGTCGCTCGCATCGCCCTGCCAGGGGGCGAGCAGGCGCAGCCGGTCGGCGAGCCGCGCCTGCTCCGCATCGCGGCTGCGCTCGGCCACCCGGCGGCGGGCGGCGTGATCCGAGCTGCGCAGGGCAGACAGGGCAGCAGCAAGTCCGGCCATCGCGGCGGCGGGCGCGGCGGTCCCGCCGGCATCGGACGCCGCGAGCCTGTCGCGCGCCTCGGCGAGGTGGCTCTCGGCCCGCGCCTGCTCGGCCAGGGCCGCCGCCTTCGCCGCATCGAGCCCGGAACGGGTCTCGATCAGCTCGCGCAGGCGCCCGGTGGTCGAGGCGCCGAGCAGAAGCCTGTGCGGTTCCACCTCGTCCGGCCGTTCGAGGCGGGCGAGGATGGCGGCGATGGCGAGATCGGCCGCCCGCGCCTGGGCGCGGCGCTCGGGCAGGTCGATCTCTGCCGTGGTATGGCGTGCCTTCAGGGCTTCGAGCCGTTCGAGGGTGTCGTGATGGCCCAGGGCCGCCTCGTCGACGGCGATGGCGTCGATCTCGTCCTGCAGGCGTCGCATCTCGTCCTCGGCCGCCCGCAGCCTGACGCCGAGTTCGATCTCCTGTTTCTGCAGCGACGGAAGCTCCGGAAGCCAGTCGCCGGCCGGCTCCGGTAGGCTGGCCAGCGGCGCGAGGCGTTCGCGGATCGCGCGAAGCGCTGCCAGACGCGGCAGGGCGTTCAGCGAGCGCTGCGCCGCGTCGAGCCGGCCCTGCAGCTCCGAGCGCTGCTGGATCGCCGCATCGTACTGCGCGCTCGCCCGGTCGCGCGTGGCGATCAGGCGGGCATAGTCCGAGGCGATGGTGTCGAAATCCTCGCGCTCGGCCTTCAGCGCGGCGAGGCGGGCCTTGAGGTCGGCAAGCGCGCCGCCGCGTGCGCGGTACCGGTAGAAGGCATCGGCCTCGGCGCGCAGGCCGAGCAGGTTGCGGCTGAGGTCGGCCAGGCCCGCACCGGCCGAGAACAGCAATTCGCCGAGGTCGCCCTTGCTGGCCAGGATGCTCTCGCCGCCCTTCTCCAGGGTCTCATCGTCGAGCGAGAACATGGTCCGGTAGGCCTCGCGATCGATCCCGCCGAGATCGGCCTTGATGGCGCTCTCGGCGATCGGGAGGTCGTTGCCGTCGAGCAGGCTGCCCTGGGGCTTCTTGAGCCGGCCGAAGCTGCGCGGGCCGTCGGAGAAATCGAGCACGCCGCCGATCCGCATGGTCGGATAGGGGTGCAGGAAGTTGTAGGGGCTCTGGCCCCCAATCCCAAAGATCAGGTCGAGAAAGGCTGCCAGCGTGGTCGACTTGCCGGCCTCGTTGGGGCCGTAGACGATATGCAGGTCCGGCACGCCCTCGACCCGCTCGCCGAAATCGATCGCGTGGTCCGTGAACTTGCCGTAGCGCGTGAGGTCGAGGCGGCGCAGACGCATCTAGCCCTGCTCATCGAGCGCGTGGAGACGGGCCAGCACCTCGTCGGTCCCCTCGCGGGCATGGCGGGCGAGGAGGGCCTCGAACCCCGCTTCGTCGGTACCGAAGCTGTCGCGGCATTCGGGCGGAAGCTGCGCCTTCAGCTCGTCGGCGATGAGGCCGAGTTCCCGGCGGAAGGCGTCGGAGCCGAGCACCTCGTCGTCGATCAGGCGCCGCAGCTCGTGCAGCGGGGCGGACGAGCCGGCCGTCCCCTCCTCCATGGGCACGCAGGCGATCTCGAGCTTCTCGACCCAGCAGGCGCCGACGAGGCCGGCGCGTGCCTCCGCCTCCGCCTTGAGCAGGTCGCCGTCGCGGCGCATCCGCCAGGCGAGCAGCGTGGCGCCGGTGAGCCTCAGGCGCGCCACGAGGTGGCGGGAGGCCACCGCCGCCCGCGCCCGCTCCAGCGCGCGGCCGACGGCGCCGATCATCTCGCGCCACTCAGTAATGCCGGTGACGTCGACCGAGACGCGCTCGAACTGTGCGATGCCGATGGCGCGCTCCTCGACGCGGATGGCGCGGTCGTCGCCGATCGTCACGAGGGTCACGGATTTCGCGCCGGCCTCGTTGATGTCCCGGCCCTGCGGCATGCCCGGCATCACGATGGTGCAGTCGCCCTCGGTCACCGAGCGCCGGTGAATGTGGCCGAGCGCCCAGTAGCGGAAACCCGTCGCGCGCAGATCCGCCGGGCTGCAGGGCGCGTAGGGATCGTGGCCGAGAGCGCCCGAGAGGCTCGTGTGCAGGATGCCGATATTCACGGCGCCCTCCACGGGGCTGCGGTACTTCGCGAGCAGGCTCTCGGGCGCCTGCGCCTGCGAGAAGCTGAGGCCATGGATCGCCACGGGAAAATGGCTGCCGTCCCGGTCGATCGCGATGGTCTCGGCCCGGCCACCGAACACGGTGACGGTCTCGGGAAACACCAGCTCCTTGGTGATCTTCGAGAGCGCGTCGTGGTTGCCGCGGATCACGAAGACGCGGATGCCGCCCTCGTGCAGCCGCCTGATCTGGTCGGCCAGGAAGCGGGCCGTCTTCATCGAGGTCTGCTCGCCGTCGTAGAGGTCGCCGGCCAGCAGCAGCGCGTCCACGCGCTCGTCGAGGCAGAGATCTACGATGGCGGTGAGCGCCTGCCGCGTCGCGTCGCCGATCAGAGCGGCGAGGTCGGGGTTGCGCAAGGCGAGCGACCGCAGCGGGGAATCGAGATGGATGTCCGCCGCGTGGACAAAACGATACGCCAAGGACCCGGTTACTCCGCACCGCCCGCCCGGTCTGTGCCGGGCTCGTGCGGTTGCGATTATCTCCGATGGAGTCCGCCGGTTCAACGCGCATGGCGGCCATCCACCGGGGAGGAAGACTTTGCCGAGCCCGGCGGCGGCTTGCGCGGACGGCCCCGGTGACCGAGACCTGACCGGCATCGAGGAAGCGACGAGGGATGGAGATGAGCGGCTCGATCGATCTCAACGCCGATCTCGGCGAGGGTTTCGGTTCCTGGCGCATGGGCGACGATACCGCCCTCCTCGACATCGTCACCTCAGCCAACATCGCCTGCGGATTCCATGCCGGCGATCCGAACATCATGGTCGAGACAGCCCTGGCCGCGAAGGCGCGCGGCGTCGCGATCGGCGCCCATCCCGGCTTCCTCGACATCCGCGGCTTCGGCCGCAACGTGATCCGGGACACACCGAAGAGAATCGAGCGGGACGTCGCCTACCAGATCGGTGCGCTCCAGGCCTGCGCCGCGCTGGCCGGAGCACGCGTGACCTACGTCAAGGCGCACGGGGCGCTCGCCAACCTCGCCAATGTGGAGGATGACGTTGCGCAGGCCATCGCGGGGGCCGTGGCCGGCGTCGATCGCGGGCTCGCCCTGGTGGTGATGCCGGGCCTGCCCGCCGAGCGCGCGGCCGAGCGCGCCGGCCTGCGCACGGTCCGCGAGGTCTATGCCGACCGTGCCTATGCCGATGACGGCACCCTCGCGCCGCGCGCCCTGGACGGCGCCGTGCTGCACGATCCAGGGGCGATCGCCGAGCGCGTGCGCCGCATGGTCGAGGATGGCGCAGTCACGACATTGTCGGGTCGGCGCATCCCGGTGGCGATCGATACGGTCTGCGTCCACGGCGATACGCCCGGCGCCGTCGCAGCCGCTGCAGCGGTGCGGGCTGCCCTCGAATCCGCTGGGCTCGCGCTGGCGCCGTTCGCCCCGCACCGGATGCAGGGCTGACGCAGCGCAAGAACCCGGGATCGAATTCATGATCTTCTGTGTTCCTGAGGCGCGCCAGTCGGCGCGCGTGGCGTGAGAGAGTGCGTCGGGTATGAAGGCCGATCCGAAAGACCGTTCCGTCGCCATGCCGCTCCGCGCGACCCGGGTCGTCGCGGCCGAGACGCCGACCGGCGCCATCGTCTCTCCGCTGATCGTGACCGCGATCATCGTCTCCGGGCTCTATGTCGCCCGCGACATCCTGATCCCGATCGCCATTGCGGTGCTGCTGTCTTTCGTGATCGCGCCGCTCGTGAACCTGATCCGCCGGCTGAAACTCGGCCGGCTGATCTCCGTGCTGATCGCGGTGCTGATCTCCGCCGGGATCATCGGCGCGCTGTCGACGGTGATCGGCGTGCAGGTCGCTGACCTGGCGAAGGATGTGCCGCGCTACCAGCACACGATCGAGCGCAAGATCGAGGGCCTGCGGCATGGGCCGCTCGGCACGGGCATGGACTACCTCGCCAATATCAACCGGGCGATCCACGACGCCGGCAACGAGGCGGAGAAGCAGAAGAAGGCGGAGGCGTCCCCGACCAAGCCCGATCCCGAGCCAGCGCCGGTCCTGGTCCAGGTGAAGGACCGGCCGCCGAACCCGTTCGAGCTCGCCCACACGGTGCTCGCACCGGTGCTCGGACCGCTCGCCAATGCCGGCATCGTGCTCGTGGTGCTGCTCTTCATCCTGATGCAGCGGGAGGATTTGCGCGATCGCCTGATCCGGCTCTTCGGATCGAGCGACCTGCACCGGACCACCGTGGCCATGGACGACGCGGCGCGCCGTCTCAGCCGCTACTTCATCGGCCAGCTCGCCCTGAATTCCGGCTTCGGCCTGGTGATCGGCTTCGGGCTGTGGGCGATCGGCGTGCCGAACCCGGTCCTGTGGGGCATCTTCTCGGCGCTGATGCGCTTCGTGCCCTATATCGGCGCCTTCCTGTCGGCGGTCTTCCCCGTCGCCGTGGCCGCCGCGGTCGATCCGGGCTGGGGCATGGTCATCGCCACGCTGGCCCTGTTCGGGCTGATCGAGCCGATCGTCGGCCAGATCATCGAGCCGCTGGTCTACGGGCACTCCACCGGACTCTCACCCTTCGCGGTTCTGGTCTCGGCCCTGTTCTGGATCTGGCTGTGGGGGCCGGTCGGGCTGATCCTGTCGACGCCGCTCACCGTCTGCCTCGTCGTGCTCGGGCGCCACGTCGAATCGCTCGAATTCCTCGACGTGCTCTTCAGCGACCGGCCGGCGCTGACGCCGGTGGAGAATTTTTATCAGCGCATGCTCGCGGATGATCCGGAGGAGGCGCAGGAGCATGCCGACCTGATCCTGCGGCAATGCTCGCTCTCGGCCTATTACGACGAGGTGGTGCTGAAGGGGCTCGAACTCGCCTCGCGCGATGCCACCCGGGGCGTGCTGACCCTCGAACAGAAGAACGACATCCGCACCTCGATCAACGCCCTGATCGAGGACCTGGAATCGCGCGAGGACGAGCGGCCGGACGAGCCCACCAAGACGGCGCGGAGCTTCTTCTCCGGCGAGGCGGTGGCGGCGGAGAACGTCATCGACCCCTCCCCCGCCATCGACGATCCGCCGCCGCCCGAGGAGCTGCCCGAGCCGTGGCGACAGGAGGGCGCGGTGCTCTGCGTCGCCGGCCGTGGCTTCCTCGACGAGCCGGCCGCCGCGATCCTGGCCCAGCTCCTGCGCAAGCACGGGCTCGGGACCCGGCTTGCCGCCTTCTCGGACCTGGCCCGCGCCAAGATCGACGATTTCGATGCCGGCCCGGTGCAGATGGTCGTGGTGATCTCGCTGGCGATCGGCGGCGAGCCCGGCCATATGCGCCGCCTCGTCGGGAGGCTGCGCAAGAAGCTGCCCGGCAAGCCGATCGCCGTCGGCCTCTGGCAGATCGACGACGATTCCATCGAGGCGGCCGGGCGCCGCGAGATCGATGCCGACGAGCATGTCTGCTCGCTACGCGACGCCGTCGAGGCGGTGCTGACCAGCGCGGGCACGAAATCCGCCGCCGCAGCCGCGGAGGCCGAGAGGGCCGCGGCGACCCCGCCGCGCCAGGCCCTGCCCACGCCGGTTTGAGGGCCAGCCCCTCCCCGGACGCAGCCCGCAGCGATGCGGGGGGCGATCCGGGAAACAGGGGCAGGTCACTGTGACGGGCGGCTGCAGGATCGCGTCCCTTGCGCCCTGCCCTGCGAGACGAGGGAGAAGCGGCGCGGGGTGCGCCGCCTGGCTCAGATCGCCGTCTGCGCCGCGGTGCCCTCCTCCCGGCCGATGCGGCTGTTGCGGCGGCTCCAGGCGAAATAGATCACGAGGCCGATGCCGAGCCAGATGATCAGGCGCAGCCAGGTCTCGCCGTCGAGGGAGACCATCATGGCGAAGCAGGACAGGACGCCGAGGATCGGCACGAGGGGCACCATCGGCGTGCGGTAGGCGCGCTCCGCATCGGGCTGCGTGCGGCGCAGGATGATCACGCCGATGCAGACCAGGATGAAGGCGAGCAGGGTGCCGATCGAGGTCATGTGGCCGAGTTGCGAGATCGGCAGGAAGCCGCCCAGCGCGCTCGTGAACACCATGAAGAACATGTTCGAGCGGTAGGGCGTCTTCCACTTCGGGTGGATCGCCGCGAAGAAGCCCGGCAGCAGCCGGTCCTGGGCCATCGTGTAGAAGACGCGGCTCTGGCCGAGCAGCAGCACCAGGATCACGGTGGAGAAGCCGCAGATCACGCCGAAGGTGACGAGGCTGCGCAGCCACGGGAACGGCGTCTGCGCGATCGCGGTGTTCACCGGCGCGGCGTCGCCCTTCATCGCGTCGTAGTGGACGAGGCCGGTGAGCACGCCGGCGAAGGCGATGTAGAGCACCGTGCAGATCGCCAGCGACCCGAGGATGCCGATCATCATGTTGCGCTGGGGGTTCTTGGCCTCCTGCGCCGCGGTCGAGACCGCGTCGAAGCCGACATAGGCGAAGAACACCACGCCGGCCGCGCGCATCACGCCAGAGACGCCGTACTCGCCGAAGGTGCCGGTGTTCGGGGGCAGGAAGGGATCGTAGTTCTGGGTCTTGATGTAGAACAGGCCCACACCGATCACGGTGAGCACCACCGCGACCTTGACCAGCACGATCACCGCGTTGACGCGGGCCGATTCCCGGATGCCGATCATCAGGAGCGCGGAGGCCGCGACGATGATGAAGATCGCCGGCAGGTTCACGTAGCCGTAGACCATGGTGCCGTCGGGCAGCTTGTCGCCGAAGGGCGAGGTCACGAGGCTGACCGGCAGGTTGATGCCGAGGGTGTCGTGGAGGAAGCGCGTCACGTAGCGCGACCAGCTCACGGAGACGGTCGCGGCCCCCACCGCATATTCGAGCACCAGATCCCAGCCGATGATCCAGGCGACGAACTCGCCCATGGTCGCGTAGCTGTAGGTGTAGGCCGAGCCGGCCACCGGGATCATGCCGGCCAGCTCGGAGTAGCACATGCCGGCGAAGGCGCAGCCGATCGCGGCGATGGCGAAGGAGATGGTCACGGCCGGCCCGGCATGCTCGGCCGCCGCGATCCCGGTGAGGGAGAACAGGCCGGCACCGATCACCGCGCCGATCCCGAGGCCGATCAGGCTCCACGGGCCGAGCGTCCGCTGCAGGGTGTGCTCACCGCCCTCAGCATCGGCATTCAGCCGATCCAGGCTCTTGATGCGAAACAGATCTCCCGCCATGCCTGACGCCATGTCCGCTCCCTCGCGCTCTTCATCTCGTTGGCGGTGATTGAGCGTTGAAAACGCTGTGCTTGCAAGGACGTTGCTGCAATTCGGCGCCCCTGCACGAATTCGCGCCTGCAGAGATCATGCCTCAGCGCCCGGAGGCCGCTTTCGCCGCCCCCTCGGCAAGCTCCTTCAGGATCTCGCCGGCCGCACGCGTGATCTCCGGGCCGGCCTCGCCCGGCGTGCCGGCCCGGAACGGCGGCTGCGGGGCGTATTCGGCGACGAGCTGGGCCGTCCTGGCATAGGCCTCGCCCTTGAGCCGGGCGGCCAGGGCGATGGCGAAGTCGAGCCCGGCCGAGATGCCGGCGGCGGTGACGCGGTTGCGGTCGAACACCACGCGCTCGTCGACGGGCGTCGCGCCGAGGAGCGGCAGCACGCACTCGCGCACGCACCAGTGCGAGGTGGCGCGGTAGCCGTCGAGCAGGCCGGCCGCGCCGAGGATCAGCGAGCCGGTGCAGACGCCCGTGATCCACGCGGCGCCTGCGGCGCGCTCGCGCAGGAAGGCCAGGGTCTCGGCATCGCGCATCTGCGCCGGCGTACCGTCGCCGCCCGGCACGAACAGCACCGTGACCGCGCGCGGGCAGCCCGCGAAATCGTGCGTCGCCAGGAGCGAGAGGCCGGTATCGCTCTCCACGGGGCCGGCCTGCTTGGCCACGAGATATAGGCCGGCATCTGCGAGCCCGGCGAGCAGCTCCTGCGGGCCGACGAGGTCGAGCGCCGTCATGCCGGGATAGAGCAGCATCGCGATGGAGATGCCCTTCGCCGATGCGCCGGGCGCGGGCGTGGCGAGCGCCGCGGCCGGGCGCGGAAGCAGGGCCGCCGCAAGCGCGGCCTTGGCAAAGTCGCGCCGCTTCATCGCAGCCCTCTCAAGCCGGCTCCTGCTGCAGCTCCCCTCGGGACGAGGCACCGCTCTCCGTGCCCGCACGGCCCGGAATGAAGGCGTCGAAGGCAGCCCAGAAATCCGCGCGGATCGCGTCGATCTCCGTGAGGATCTCGTGGCGGGCGCCGGGCAGGACAATGAGGTGGCCGGCGCGCAGCCTGCCGACGAAGCGCTCGGTCGCCGGCAGGCTGCAGACCGGGTCGGCTCCCGCGCCGACGACGAGCACCGGAAGCGCGATTCGCGGCGGCACGCGCGGATCGCGCAGGCGCCGCATGGCGCGGAAGGCCGAGGCGAGCCAGGCGATGGTCGGGTCGCCCACCGCCCCGGCGCCAACCTCGGTCGCGGCAGCGGCATTGCGGGCATAGCGGACGGGATCTCCGGAGAGCCGGTTGCCGGCAAACGGCTTCGTCGCGATCGAGACCCCGCTGCCGAACGGGATGTAGGCCTTGCCGAAGCCGAGCCGGTGGAGGCCGCGCGAGAGCAGCGAGGCGGCGAGCGGGTACCTCACCATCCGGAGACCGAGCATCGGCGCCACCGTGACCAGCCGCCTGAAGGGCAACCAGCCCTCCAGCGCACCGGTGAAGGCGATGGCGCCGCCCATGGAATGGGCGAGCCCGAAATGCGGCTCCGGCGTCGAGGGCACCAGCACGGTCTCCGCGACCGCGGCGAGGTCGAGCCGGTAATCGTCGAAGCGGGCGACATGGCCCTTGTGCGCATCGCGCACCTGTCGCGAGGACTCGCCCTGGCCGCGCCAATCGAAGCCAACGACGTGAAAGCCGCGACCGCGCAGCTCGCCGATCGTCTCGTAGTATTTCTCGATGAATTCCGCCCGGCCCTGCAACAGGCAGACGGTGCCCTTCTCGGTGCGGCCCGTCGGACGCCAGTAGGCGGCGCGCAGGGTGAGGCCGTCGGCGGTCTGGACGGGCACCAGCGTCGCGCCCGGCGGGACCGGATTTCCGGGCGTGGATTTGAGCGTCAGCATCGTCGGATGGGGCCTCGCCGATTGCGCCTGCACCTGCGCTGCAAATGCACCTGAAAGAGTCTTGAAGCCGTGAAAAACCGACCCGATATCAGCCTTGCGCCGGCCGGTTCGGCGGCGCGCAGGTCCGGCCCTCGGGCGGACCGATGCAGTCTACATGTTGCTCATCGAGAGGATATGTCATGCGCCAGTACGATCTCGCCCCGCTCTATCGCTCCACCGTCGGATTCGACCGGCTCTTCGCAGCCCTCGATGGTTTCGTGAGCACCGAGCAGGCTCCCACCTACCCGCCCTACAATATCGAGCGCACCAGCGAGAACGCCTACCGCGTCACCGTGGCGGTCGCCGGCTTCACCGAGGCCGACCTCTCGATCGAGACCCGCGAGAGCACGCTGACTATCAAGGGTGAGCGCAAGGCCAAAGACGGCGAGAAGGCGGAGGTTCTCCACCAGGGCATCGCCGCGCGCGCCTTCGAGCGACGCTTCCAGCTCGCCGACCATGTGCAGGTGACCGGTGCCACGCTCGAGCACGGCCTCCTCCACGTCGATCTCGTGCGCGAGGTCCCCGAGGCCAAGAAGCCTCGCCGGATCGAGATTGCCGCCGGTGCGCCCTCGATCCAGCCGACGATCGAAGGCTCGGTCCAGACCGCCGCGTAAGCCGGTCTCCGCAGCCCCGACAGGGTCTCGCCGTTCCGCCCTCTCTCCTCTGCGGGAGCCGGCGGCGGTGGGATCCTGTCGGTGCCCGTCATCGCGGGCGGCATTCCCCAACCCTCAAAAATCGCCGAAGCGGTCGCTGCGTCCCGGCTCGTAGCAGGTGAAGCCGACGAAGCATTGCGGCGTGTCGCGGGCCGGCACGAAGGCCCGCTTGCCGATCTCGGTGGGCTCGCAGAAGCTCCTGTCGCGCACGAAGCGGTCGTAGGTCTGGCCGCCGGTGCCGAGCACCACGCCGCCCTGGCGCTGGACGACGGCCTGGGCCTGGGCGCAGGTCATCTCGGTGGTGGAGGGCCGCGCCGCCGCCGTCGAGGCGAGAGCGGCCAGCAACAGCGCAGACAGTCCCGTGGTGCGGATCATGGCTTGGCCCGTCGATCGCAGCGCGTCCCACGCGCCACGAACGGACAAGTCCAAACCCGCCCCTTCGGTCCCCTCGGAAACGAAAAAAGCCCCGGATCGCTCCGGGGCTTTCTGTCTCGGTCGTGAAGGACGGATCAGAAGGTGAAGCCCGTCTCGACCATGTAGCGGTCCTGGCCGCTCTTGTTGCCGAGGCGGCCGAAACCGAAGCCCAGGTTCGGGCCACCGGCGAAGGCATCGCCGCGCTGGAAGTTGGCGAGATCGACATGCGAGTACTCGCCGCGGAGGAAGTAGCGGCCGTAGGTGAAGGTCGGGGTGATCGTGTAGGAGAAGGCCTCGCTGCCCGGTCCGTAGAGCACGTTGGTGCGCCCGAGCGGATCGTTACGGTTGCCGCTCTGCGTGATGTACTCGAAGCGGCCGCCGAGCGAGAACCAGTCGCTGAAGTTGTAGGCGGCGAGGATCGCCGCGCCGAAGGTCTCTGCACCGGCCAGGCCGAGCGCAGCGTCGCGATCGACGCTGGTGTACTGGATGTACGGCGCGATCGTCAGCGGACCGTTGGAGTAGGTGTAGTTCGCGCTGATGATGCTGCTGTTCTGCAGCGCCAGCGGCGTGGCGAACTGGAAGCCGGGGCCGCGCAGGCCCGAGTTGAACTTGCTGAAGTGCGTGCCGCCGTTGACGCCGATCGTGTTCGCGTCGTCGATCTTGTAGGTGATGAGGCCGGTGATCCAGTTCAGCTCACCCGAGTAGAAGCCGTCGGTCACCGCGAGCGAGGCGTTCCACGGGCCGCTCGAATAGTTCACCTGAGCGCCCTGGTTGATCAGGTTCTCCTGGTTGAAGACCAGGCCGCGCGAGATGTTGATGTTCTGGAAGGTGAAGGGCGCCTCGGAGCCGATGTTCGTCGGCATGCGGCCGCCCTGGATCGACCACTCTTCGTTGACCTGGTACTTGCCGAAAACGATCGGCACGGGTCCGAACAGCAGGCTGTTCTGGTCATACGAGTAATAGACCGGGGCGCCGAGCGCCGGGATCGAGTAGAGACCGGCCAGTGCGAAGAACTGGAACGGGCCGTCGGCCTTCTGGACCCAGAGCAGCGCGTTGCTGACGTCGAGGCGGGAGTTCCGATCGGGATCCGTGCCGGGCGGGGGCGCCACCGCGGAGAAGGGATCCTGGAAGCTGTAGGCATAGCCCGTGAAGGCACCGCCGAGATACAGGTCGCCGATCGGCGAAGCCCAGCAATTGTTGTCCGTCGGGGCTTTGATGGTGGGACCGTAGGCCGGCGTGGACAGCGTCGCCTTGCAATGCTCCTCGACCACGATCGGCGGCGCAGACTTGACCGGAAGGTCGGCGGCGAAAGCGGAACCGGCAGCGAGGATTGCAAGCGTCGCCGCGGAGCCCCGCAGCACGAGTTTGGAAGACATCAGTCGAGCCCCTTTGTTTTTTGTATGGTCAAGGTTGCCGAACTGGCCCGTGCACCGCAAAATCAAGTTTGAGGCAGTTGCCTATTTCTTAGGCAATTTGGCCCATGTTAAATTCGTCGGGGGCCCGTGTTGCGCGCGAGCAACAATTTTGACGGCCTCTCCAAGGTGCCGGCAAAGCTCCCGCGGGGCTTTCATTTACTTTTCGTTAACGATCGGAGCGCGTTCGACGTCCGCGCACGAACTCTCGAACTCTTTCGAATCACACGATTCGGCGATCACTGCGCTGAAACGGCAGAAGACCCCGGTGCCAGGCACCGGGGTCTTCCTTTTCGAGCAACTTATCTTGGTAGGATCGAATAGATCCTATCAGTAATTGTAGGCACGCTCGCCGTGATCGGTGATGTCGAGGCCCTCGCGCTCCTCGTCTTCCTTCACGCGCAGGCCGATGGTGAAGTCGACGAGCTTGAAGAGGATCGCCGAGCCGATACCCGACCAGAGCAGGGTTAGGCCGACGGCCTCCGCCTGGGTGATGAGCTGGCTCATCATGTCGTAGGTGCCGAGCACGAGCTCACCGGGCTTGGTGGTGTAGTCGGGGATGCCGACGCCGCCGAGCTTGGGATCGACCAGGATGCCGGTCGCCAGGGCGCCGAGGATACCGCCGATGCAGTGGACGCCGAAGACGTCCAGCGAGTCGTCGTAGCCCAGCGCGTTCTTCACGGTGGAGCACATCACGAAGCAGACCACACCGGCGGCGAGGCCGAGGACGACCGAACCCATCGGGCCGGCGAAGCCCGAGGCCGGGGTGACGGCGACGAGACCCGCGATGGCGCCCGAGAGCATGCCGAGCAGAGAGGGCTTGCCCTTGGCGGCCCATTCCACGAGCAGCCAGGCCACCGCCGCCGCCGCGGTGGCGACGAAGGTGTTGATCATGGCGAGCGCCGTGGAGCCGTTCGACTCGAGGTTGGAGCCGGCGTTGAAGCCGAACCAGCCCACCCACAGAAGCGAGGCGCCGATCGTGGTCATGGTCAGCGAGTGCGGGGCGAGCAGGTCGCGGCCGTAGCCGATGCGCTTGCCGAGGATCAGGCAGCCGACGAAACCGGCGATGCCCGCGTTGATGTGCACGACCGTGCCGCCGGCGAAGTCGAGCGCGCCCTTCTTGAACAGGAAGCCCGCATCGGCCATCGCCGCATCATACGCAGCCTTGGCCTGGGCATTCGCCTCGCCACCGGCAGCCGCGAGCGCCTTGGCGGCGTCGGCGGTCAGGTCCGGGCCGGGCCAGTACCAAACCATGTGGGCCATCGGGAAGTAGATCAGCGTCACCCAGAGGACGACGAACACGATCAGCGCCGAGAACTTTATCCGCTCGGCGAAGGCGCCGACGATAAGGGCCGGGGTGATCATCGCGAACGTCATCTGGAAGCAGATGTAGACGTATTCGGGGATCACGACGCCGTTGGAAAAGGTGCCGACCGTGGAGTTCGGATCGACGCCCTTGAGGAAGGCCTTGGAGAAGCCGCCCACGAAGTCGTTGAGGCCGCCGCCATTGGTGAAAGCGAGGCTGTAACCGTAGCAAACCCACAGCAGGCAGACGATGCAGGCGATGGCAAAGACTTGGGTGAGCACGGACAACATGTTCTTCGTGCGCACGAGGCCGCCGTAGAAAAGAGCCAGGCCGGGCACGGTCATCATCAGCACGAGTACGGCCGAGACGAGCATCCAGGCGGTGTCGCCCTTGTTCGGCAGCGGCGCAGCGGCAGCGGCGGGAGCGGCCGTGGCGGCTTCCGGCGTCGGCGTCTGCGCCAGGGACGGCTCGAGGAAGAGGAGGCCGAGGGCGGCCCCTCCCAAGCCGAGCGCGAGGAGGTTACGGAGTTTCATGGACACGGGGCTCCCGATCGCTATGCGATTGTAATGAAAAAGAAAAAAAGAGGATCGGCCTGGACCGGATCACGCGGAGCGACGGGGCTCAGAGGGCGTCCGCGTCGGTCTCGCCGGTGCGGATGCGGATGGCCTTCTCGAGCGGCATCACGAAGATCTTGCCGTCGCCGATCTGGCCGGTGCGGGCGGCACCCGCGATGGTGTCGATGACGCTGGTGACGAGATCGGCGGCCACCGCGACCTCGATCTTCAGCTTCGGCAGGAAGCTGACGGCGTATTCGGCGCCCCGATAGATCTCCGTATGGCCCTTCTGACGGCCGTAGCCCTTGACCTCTGTCACCGTGAGGCCGTGCACGCCGATGCCGGTCAGGGCGTCGCGCACCTCCTCCAACTTGAACGGCTTGATGATCGCCATCACGATTTTCATGGGCGGCGCCCCCTGGGTTCACGTGGTGTCCCGCCGGTCGCCTTCTTCGTCGCTGTCGACGGGCTTAGGTCCGGCGGTTCCGCAGGTCTCTGGCTAGAGCCTGGGATCGCACCCCTCATTCAAGGACTGTGCCAGACGGAACTTTTTGAGGTTTCGCACTTCTGCCCAGAAACTGGGCCGACCCCGACGCGCGAGCGGGCACATCAAAAAGGCCAAGCTGCCTATTTTTGCGCCAAACCGGTGAAAACGGTGGCGAAAACCCGGTCACGGCCTCGTTCAACGGGTTTATCCGGCCGAAAACGGCTGAAATTCGAGCAGGTGCCGCTAGCGTCGCGGCCGGATCAAGCCTTCTTGCGCAACCGAGGCAACGAGGCGGCCGTCGCGCGAAAAAATCGCGCCGCGTGCGAAGCCGCGGGCACCCGACGTGTTGGGACTCTCCTGAGCATAGAGCAGCCACTCATCGGCTCGCGCCGGACGATGGAACCAGAGCGCGTGGTCGAGGCTCGCCGACTGGATCTCAGGGTCGAACACCGTGCGGCCATGGGCGATCAGCGTCGAGTCGAGAAGCGTCATATCGGAGGCATAGGCGAGCACCGCCCGGTGGACAGCCGGATCGTCGGGCAGGGGCGCAGCCGTGCGCATCCAGACGTGGAAACGCGGCGGGCGCGCGACGCGGCTGAGATAGCGCTCGATCTCGACCACCTTCAGCTCGATCGGCCACCGCTGCGTGAAATAGGCGAACTTTTTCGCCGGCAGGATCGTCTCGCCTTGGTCGGGGCCGGTAGCGATGAAGCTGCGCGGCTCCCCGAGTTCCTCCGGCATCGGAACGTCGGGCATGGCGCTGGCATGCTCGTAGCCCGGCTCCTCGCCGTGGAAGGAGGCCGACATCGCGAAGATCGCGCGGCCGTGCTGGATCGCCTTCACCCGCCTCGTGGTGAAGCTGCCTCCGTCGCGGATGCGCTCGACCTCGTAGACGATCGGCACCGCAGGGTCGCCGCCGAGCAAGAAATAGGCGTGCAGGGAGTGCGGTGGCCGCGCCGCCTCCACGGTACGCGAGACCGCGACGAGCGCCTGCGCCACCACCTGGCCGCCGAACACCCGCGGCCAGCCGTTCTTCTGGCAGGTACCGCGGAACAGATCGGTCTCGAGCTGTTCGAGGTCGAGGATGGCGAGGAGTTCGCTGACGGCGTCGGACATGGTCTCGCGGGGTTCGGTCGAGCGGGCGATATAGCGCGCGGGCCGAGCCTGTCGCCATGCTCCGCGCTCGTAGAGGCAGAGCGTCTGAGGCGGATCGAAGCCTCCATCGGCAACAAGTTTGTTGACCGCTCCAATCTTGCCATCCCAAACCGTTGGCATGCTGAGGAGTTCGCGCAAGCGAGCCTCAGAGCACGGCCGACGATTCTGCGAGTCCGGCGAAGGGTTGCCGGATAAGGCGGGCCAATGCGCTTTCGTACAGGCGATGTCCTTCTGGATCAGCCGCGACCGTGCTGTGAGGCTCGCTTACGCAAGCTCTTCGGCATGAGGACCGTTATGGGTTCCGGCAGCTGAACCAACGGTGCAGCATCGGTCGAAGACCTTTGAGGAGACGACGATGAAGGGTTCGGTGAGCCGTAGGGGCAGCCGTGGGCTGATCGTGGCCGGAGCCGGCATTCCGGGCCTGACCCTCGCGCTCGCCCTGAAGCAGGCGAATGGCGAGGCCATCGACATCACGGTCTGCGATCCGGGCCTGTCGGCCGGCGCAGCGCGCCATCGCGGCCGCGCCTATGCCGTAGCGGCCGGCCCGCGTCGAATGTTCGGGCAGCTCGGGCTGTGGGAGAGGATCGCGCCAGCGGCCGAGGCCATCCTTGATATGGCGATCACCGATAGCCGTCTCGCTGACCCTGTACGCCCGACCTTCCTCACCTTCGCACAGGGTGACGAGGCGGCGGATGGCGAGCCCTTCGCGCATATGGTTGAGGCCGAGCCCCTGGTGGAGACCCTGCTCACCGCCTCCCGCGAGACGGGCATAACTTTCGAGGGGACGGGCATCGCGACGGCCATCCCGGAGCGTGACCGCATCCGGGCGACGCTCGGCGACGGGCGCGAGCTGGCCGCCTCCCTGATCGTCGCAGCCGATGGCGCCCGCTCGCGCCTCCGCGAGGCGGCCGGCATCGGCTGGGTCGGCTGGTCCTACCCGCAAGCGGGCATCGTCGCGACGATCGCTCACGAGCGTGAGCACGAGGGCCGCGCCTACGAGCACTTCCTTCCGAGCGGCCCTTTTGCGATCCTGCCGCTGCCAGACCGGAACGGCCGGCACCGCTCCTCGATCGTCTGGACCGAGCGGCAGGCCGACGTGGCAGCCCTGCTCGGCGGCGAGCCCGAGGACACGCTGGCGGAGATCGAGCGGCGTTTCGGGTTGAAGCTCGGCCGCCTCACGCTGGAGGACGGCCCGAGCACGCACCCGCTGAATTTCGGCATCGCCCGCGCCTTCCGGGGCGATCGGCTCGCGCTTCTGGGCGACGCCGCCCACGTGATCCATCCGGTAGCCGGTCAGGGGCTCAATCTCGGTCTGGCGGGCGCCGCGGCACTCGCCGAGGCCGTGACCGAGGCGCTGCGGCTCGGCACCGATCCGGGCGCGCCTGAAGTGCTGCGCGCCTATGAGCGTGCTCGCCGCTTCGATACCGTGGCGATGGCTGCGGCCACCGACGGGCTCAACCGGCTGTTCTCCAACGACGCCCTGCCCGTTCGACTCGCGCGGGATCTCGGCCTCGGTCTCGTCGAGCGTCTGCCCAGCCTAAAGCGGTTCTTCATCGGCGAGGCCTCGACCTCGCGCGGTGCGCAACCGCGCCTGCTGCGGGGTGAGGCGCTCTGAAGTGGGTCAGGTCAGGTCGGCTTGCGGAACAGGAAAACGACGTTGTCGCCGAAATCCGGAAGCTGCGATTCGCGGCAGGCAACCTCGGCCTTCGTCTCGGTGTGGATGGGCCGATTCGTGTTCCAGGCGATCCAGCGGGCCGCCGGCCGCTCGCTGCTCCGCCTCTGAATCCAACTTGGTACCTTGGATCGTGTTGCCATGCCCCCCTCCATCGCCATCCCCTGGCACGAGTTGGCTCAGTCCAAAGTCAGACCAAGAACGGGAGTTTGGCAAGAGGTAACCATATCCGGAGCCTGACCATTCCCCAGATTCGATCACGGCGCCGTGATCAAGCAACGCTTCGAGGTGCAACGGGTTTGCCGCCGAATCCTGCGTAATCAGCGTCTCTCCCCGAGCGGCGAAACGGTCGCCAACGGGCGCTGCGGTTGGTAGGAGAGCCGGGCTGTAAGCATCTTCGCAGGAAGGCGATCGCCACCCGCGAGAAGAAGAAGTGCCACGACAAGGCCTTAGCACTTTCTCCATGAATCGCCGGTTCATGGATAGTGTGAGATCGGTCGAGCCTGGACGAGGATCATGACGAGACCGGAGGCCAGCGGAGCAGGTGCGGCGGAGGCGGAGGCCCATGCGCGTCTGCTCGGCCATTTCGCGGAGGCCGGCTATGCCTCGGTGGCGCCGCCCGTGCTTCAGCCGGTCGAGCCTTTCCTTGAGCTGTCGGGCGAGGACATCCGCCGCCGCATCTTTGTGACGACGGACGGCGCGGGCACTGAACTCTGTCTGCGTCCAGAATTCACGATTCCCGTCTGCCGCCACCACCAGGCTATGCGCCCGAGTGAGTCGGCCGACTACTCCTATCTTGGTCCGGTCTTCCGGTTGGCGGCCGGCGAGCCCGACGAGTTCACGCAAGCCGGTATCGAGTCGATCGGCCGTACCGATACCCCAGCGGCCGATGCCGAGGTGCTTGGCATGGCGCTCGACGGGCTGGAGCGCCTCGGCCGTACGGATGTTTCGGTGCGCCTCGGCGATATGGGCCTGATTCATGCGTTGCTCGATGCGCTCGCGGTGCCCCCCGTTGCCAAGCGTCGGACGTTGCGCGCCATCGCCGCCGGACGAGCGCTCAACGAGGTCGCCAACGCTGCCCATGTCGAGGATCCGCATGCCGGGCTGCTGGCCGCGATCCAGGGACAGGACCCGCGGGGCGTGCGCGCCTTCGTCGAGGACGTACTCTCGATCGCCGGCATCTCGCGCGTCGGCGGACGCAGCGCCGGAGAGATCGCCGAACGCTTTCTCGCCAAGGCCTCGGCCCAGGCTCATGGAGGCGCCGGGCTCAACGCCGAGAACCGGGCGCTGGTCGAGCGCTACTGCGCCATCACGGGAGACCCGGACAGTGCCTGCGAGGCCGTGCGGGCCCTCGCCCGCGAGGCCGGACTCCGGCATGACGGCCTGGACGCCGCGCTCGCGCTCTTCGAAGAACGCACCGGTTTCATGGCGGCGCGCGGTCTGGCCGTGGAGCGCTTCGTCTTCTCGGGCGGCTTCGCACGTAACCTCGACTATTATACCGGCTTCATTTTCGAGGTGACAGACGGCAGGCCCGGCACGCCGACTCTCGTTGGCGGCGGCCGCTACGACGGCCTGCTGCAGCATCTCGGCAGCCCCGTGCCGCTGCCGGCGGTGGGCTGCGCCTTCTGGCTCTCGCGCTGCGGCGGGAACTGACATGACCGTTCAAGCCACCACCGAGCCGTTGGTGCTCGCCGTCCCCTCGAAGGGACGCCTCCAGGAGAACGCCGCCGCTTTCTTCGGCCGGGCCGGCCTGAAGCTCGCCCAACTCAGTGGCGCGCGCGATTACCGCGGCACCCTCGTCGGCGTGCCCGGTGTCGAGGTGCGCTACCTCTCGGCCTCCGAGATCGCGAGCCAGCTCGCCAGCGGCGCAGCCCATCTCGGCGTGACGGGCGAGGACCTGATCCGCGAGACGCTGCCCGACGTTGAGGGCTCGGTGGAGCTGCTGACACCGCTCGGCTTCGGCAACGCCACCGTGGTCGTTGCCGTACCGCAGGCCTGGATCGACGTGCGCGCCATGAGCGACCTTGACGAGGTTGCCAGCGAGATGCGCCTGCGTCAGGGCCGGCGCCTACGGATCGCCACCAAATACGTGAACCTCACGCGCCGCTTTCTCGCCCGGCACGGCATCGCCGATTACCGTATCGTCGAGAGCCTCGGCGCAACCGAGGGCGCACCGGCCGCAGGCTCGGCCGAGATCATCGTCGATATCACCACAACCGGAGCGACGCTCGCGGCCAACGCCCTGAAAATCCTCGACGACGGCATCATTCTGCGCTCCGAGGCAAACCTCGTCGCCTCTTTGAAGGCGCCGTGGGGACCAAACCAGCGCGAGGCGCTGCGGGCCGTACTCGGCCGCATCAGCGCGGAGGAACGCGCCCGCACCACACGCGAGGTGCGGGCTGGCATGCCGGAAGGCGGCGAAATCGACCTTGCCAGCCTTGCCGCCTTGCACGAAGCCGAGTTGCCCTACGGCGCGCCAAAGGGACTCGATGGAGAGATCGTGATGCGCTGCCCAGCTGAGGCCGTGTTCGGGCTCTGCGACGCTCTCGTCCGCGCGAGCGCCCGCTCGGTTAGCGTACGCCGCATCGACTATGCCTTCGCTGCCGAGAACCCACTGGCCGAGAGGCTGCTCGCGCGGCTCTAACGGTCGCACTGCACTGGGCAGGCTATCGGGATGGAAGAGAAAGCAGCCGCTTGCCACCCTTCTTGTGCCGCACAGCACATCGATTGATGGGTGGCCTGACATGGCTATCCCTCGCCAAGCTTGCCGGCGGCGCGATCCAGTCATGAAGCGCTGGCATGGCGTTACTCGGCAGCGAGGGAACTTCCGTGCTGTTGGGAGGGTCTCGGCATTGTCTTCAGCTTGACGCGCGGGCTGCACCTGCGAGAAGAGCGGCAAAAAATCACCGGATTCGGGACAATTTAGAATTATGAGCAAGTACTACGAAGAGCGAGTTCTCTCCGTCCATCATTGGACCGACACGCTTTTCTCTTTCCGGACGACCCGCGATCCTTCGTTCCGCTTCCGCAACGGCGAGTTCACGATGATCGGCATCGAGGTCGAGGGCCGGCCTCTGCTGCGTGCCTACTCGGTGGTCTCGGCCAATTACGAGGAAGAGCTCGAGTTCTTCTCGATCAAGGTGCCGAACGGCCCGCTCACCTCGAAGCTGCAGCACCTCAAGGTCGGCGATCCGATCATGGTCGGCAAGAAGCCCACCGGCACGCTGGTGCTCGACAACCTGCTTCCGGGCAAGAACCTCTACCTGCTCGGCACCGGCACCGGCCTCGCGCCCTTCATGTCGATCATCAAGGACCCGGAGACCTACGAGCGCTTCGAGAAGGTGGTGCTCGTCCATGGCTGCCGTCAGGTGCAGGAACTCGCCTATGGCGAGACCATCACCAAGGACCTGCCGAACCACGAGTTCCTCGGCGAGGTGATCTCGGCCGGGCTGATCTACTATCCGACCGTGACCCGCGAGCCCTTCCGCAACCGCGGCCGCATCACCGACCTGATGATCTCGGGCAAATTGTTCGAGGATATCGGCCTGCCGAACATGTCGATCGAGAACGATCGCTTCATGCTGTGCGGCTCGCCGGAGATGATCCGCGACACCCGCGAACTGCTCTCCGGTCTCGGCTACGAGGAGGGCAACCACGGCGAGGCAGCCCACTACGTCATCGAAAAAGCCTTCGTCGAAAAGTGAACCAGATCGCCCGGCGCCGCGCCCTCTTCATTGCCGGCGCCGGAACCGAGATCGGCAAGACCTACGTCACCGCCGCGCTGACCCGCCGGCTGCGCGATGAGGGCCGCTCTGTCCTGACGCTGAAGCCGTTGGCGAGCGGTGTTCCCCCCATCGATAACCCCGCCTTCGCAGAGAGCGACACCGCAATCCTGCTCGCGGCGCAGGGGCTTCCCGTGACCATCGAGACAGTCGAAGCCTGCTCTCCCTGGCGTTTCGCAGCCCCCCTGGCACCCGACCAGGCGGCGGCCCGAGAAGGGCGGAGGCTCCAACTGGACGAACTCGTCGCATGGTGCGAGCGCCGCCTGTCCTCCTACTCGCACTCTCATCCTGAGGTGGTGGACGGGAGCGCCGGAGCTTTGGAAGAGCCTACGGTGCTCATTGAAGGCGTCGGCGGTCTGATGAGCCCGATCACCGGTGATGCTACAGGCCTCGATTGGCTAAGGCAGCTTAGTTTGCCGGCGCTCCTCGTGTCCGGCAGCTATCTCGGCGCCATCAGCCATGCTCTCACGGCCATCGAGACACTGCGTGTCCACGGCGTTCCGATCGTAGGCATTGTGGTGAGCGAGAGCGAGGGCGCGCCCACCCCGCCGGAGGTCGTCGCGGATGCGATCGCGCGCCACGCTCATGCACCGGTTGCCATCGTGCGCCGAGGCAGCGCGTTTCCCGACACTCTCTTGAGTGCAATCGGGTGAGCGCCGCCTGACTGTTCAGCCCTGTCGATTAGTTCGGGTGGAACACCACCTTCACGCAGCCGTCCTTCTTGTCGCGGAAGGTCTTGTAGAGGTCCGGTCCATCAGCGAGGTTCGTCGAGCGATGGGTGATCATCGAGGTCATGTCGAGCTTGCCCTCCTGGATCAGCTTGGTCAGCGGCTCCAGGTAGCGCTTCACGTGCGTTTGGCCGCTCTTCATGGTCAGGCCCTTCTGGACGATCGAGCCCATATTGATGGGTACCGGCCCGCCATAGACACCGGGCACCGAGATGATGCCGCAGGGGCGCACCGCCTTGATCGCCTCGGCCAGCACATAGGGACGCTCAGTCGCCGTCAGCTTCTCCTGAACGGCAGCGAGCGCTCCGGTGATGCCGCCATGGCCCGAGGCTTCCATGCCAACGCAATCGATGACGCCGTCGGCGCCCTCGCCTGTGCTGATCTCCTTGATCCGTTCGAACACGTCTTCTTGCGCGAAGTCGATGATGTCGGTCGCGCCCATCTTGCGAGCCAGCGCGATACGCTCGGGCACCGTCTCGATGACGATAATGCGCTCAGCGCCCATGAGCTTGCAGGCCTGCACCGTGAACAGGCCGACTGGACCGGCGCCCCAGATCGCGATGGTCTCGCCGCCCTGGATCTCGCAGTGCTCGGCGCCCTGCCAGGCGGTTGGCAGGATATCGGTGAGGAACAGGACCGACTCGTCATCCATTCCGTCGGGCACCTTCATCGGCGCGACGTCGGCCATCGGCACGCGCACATACTCGGCTTGGCCGCCCGCGTAGCCGCCGGTGATGTGCGAGTAGCCGAACAGGCCAGCGGTGGTGTAGCCGAATAGGCCTGCAGCCACCTCGGCGTTGCGGTTCGAGCGTTGGCAGACCGAGTAATTGCCGAGCTTGCACTGGCGGCACTCGCCGCAATTGATGTTGAAGGGCACGACGATGCGGTCGCCCTTCTTGAATTTGGTGAAGCCCGCACCCGTCTCGACGACCTCCCCCATGAATTCGTGGCCCAGGACGTCGCCCGATTCCATGCCCGGCATCTGGCCGTCCATGAGATGAAGGTCCGAGCCGCAGATCGCGCAAGACGTGACCTTGATGATGACGTCGCGGGCATCCTCGATTCGTGGATCCGGCACCGTGTCGCAGCGGATATCGCCCCTGCCGTGCCAGCACAGTGCCTTCATGTCGCGTCTCCAGAATTCTCAGTACCCCAGAGGGGCTCAGCGCGACATCCGTGCGGGGGCAGCAAAGTTCCACGCCGCGCGATTAGCCGCGTAAGGTCAGCGTCAGAAGCGCGCAGAGCCCGACCAGCGCGATCGGCATTTGGAACGGACGCAGGCGCGCAAAATACAGCGGCGCCTCGCCCCGTTTCGCCGCGATCGGGTCGAGCACCGCGATGGCCGCATAACCAAGGATCAGCAGAGCCAGCGCCACGCTTCCGTCGTCGAGCGCTGCGGCGACTAGCGCGAGGAAGCCGAGGCAGAACAGCCCGAGCATCGTCACGATCTGCGCGAGCCGCGGCCCGCCCTCTGTGCGGAAGCTGAGGCCACGGCGCACGCCGGACAAAAAGGTGAGGATCGCGCCGGCCCAAAGGATCGTCAGCGTGACGAGGGCCTCGCGGGTCTCGCCCTGGAACCACCAGGCCAAAGCCGCTCCGCCGACGATCGGCAGCATCGGTCCGTAGCCGAACACGACACTCAGCCAGGGAACGGTCCGCGGCTCGTGCGCCGTGATCGTGCGGCCGTCGGACATCCCACCCCGCTCAGATAAAGGGCCGCCCACCGGTCACCGGCACCGTCGCCCCGGTAATGTAGCTCGCCTCGTCGGAGGCCAACATGACATAGGCAGGAGCCAGTTCGACGGGCTGGCCGGCCCGACCCATGGGCGTGTTGTCACCGAAGCTCTTCACCTTCTCCGGCGGCATGGTCGAGGGAATCAGCGGTGTCCAGATAGGGCCTGGCGCGACGCAATTTACGCGGATTCCCTTGCTCGCGAGGGTCTGGGCAAGCCCGGCCGTGTAGTTGTGGATCGCACCCTTCGTGGTCGCGTAGGCGAGAAGTTGCGGGCTCGGCTGGTCGGCATTGATCGAGGTCGTGTTGATGATTGAGGAGCCCTCGCCCATGTGCGGCAGCGCCGCTTTGGTCAGGTAGAACATGGCATGGACGTTGGTGGCGAAGGTGATTTCCCATTCCTCGTCGCTGATCTCCTCCGGACCCGAAAACGTCGCCTGATGCGCGGCGTTGTTGACGAGCACGTCGACGCGGCCGAATTCCGAGACCGCCCTCTCGATAATGGCTCGACAATGCGCGGCGCTCTTGATGTCGCCTGGCACAAGCACGGCCTTGCGGCCTGCTTCTTCGATCAGGCTTCGTGTTGACTGCGCATCCTCCTCCTCATTGAGATAGGAGATCAGCACGTCGGCGCCCTCACGGGCGAAGGCGATGGCCACCGCGCGACCGATGCCGGAATCCCCGCCGGTGATAACCGCCTTCTTGCCAGCGAGGCGGCCTGAGCCCTTGTAGCTGGTCTCGCCGTGGTCGGGCCGGGGATCCATCGCAACTGTCGAGCCGGGCATCGGCTGCTGCTGCTCGGGCTGGGGAGGTCTGGGAAAGGACGCCACTGGATCGCTCCGTATCTGCTGGCAAAGAGGATGATGCCGCAGACAACCACGCCTGCCAGCCGAAGTTCGCCGCTGCCCGGCGTGGGCAGATGCTTCCTCGCCTTCCGGGCAGCCGCAGAGCGCATCCGCGACGTGATCGCGGCTATCGAGCGAGCGGCACAACCGGACCTGATCACGGCGATGCGCGAACCGGCCGAGCAGGCGCCGCTCCCACGTCCCGCATCATCATTCTGGGGTATGCCGCAGGCGACAGCTCAGAATCCAACCGTAATGTCCGGCTAAAACATGCTCTCGAGGCCAGTCGTGCGCTCCGGGCTCACCTTAGGCGCCCCGGAATGACCGCGATGGGAAGCGCGCTGACCATCACCATTGGCATCACGCGCGTTCTGAGCGAGTGCCGCACAATCCGCACGAAGCCGATAGCACGAGGAAAACCCGCAAATGCCCTACCGCATCGACCACGTTCACTTGCGCAGCCGCGACGCGGTCGCCGCCGGTTCGTTCTACGTCGAGATGCTGGGCGCGCGTGAAATCCGCCGAGACGGCTCTCCCGTCACCCGTGTCGTAATCGATCTCGGCGGCCTCTATCTGTTCATCGAGCAGGCGCCCGAGGATATCGCACCGGCCGCCCGGCCACCGCATCTCGGCCTCGAGCATATCGGGTTGGCGGTCGACGACATCGAGGCGACCTTCGCCGAGCTTCAGAAAAAGAAACTCGACATCGTCTCCGGCATCAACGACGTGAAGCCCGGCCTTCGCACGATCTTCATCACCGGGCCGGACGGCGTACTGATTGAGTTCTTGAAGCGCGACTTCGCACTTTAATTCGTCTTCGTATCCGATCGCGAGCGCCCGAAATCCGGCTCGGCCGTTTCCTGGCCCATCGCGACGATGCCTTTGCGGATCGCGCGAGTGCGGGTGAACAGGTTGAACAGGGTGTCGCCGTCGCCCCAGCGGATCGCCTTGGTCAGCGCCGAGAGGTCCTCGTTGAAGCGGCCGAGCATCTCCAGCACGGCGTCCTTGTTCGCCAGGAAGACGTCGCGCCACATGGTCGGGTCGGAGGCGGCGATGCGCGTGAAATCGCGAAAGCCGCCAGCCGAGAATTTGATGACTTCGGATTGCGTCACCGTCTCCAGATCGGCGGCGGTGCCGACGATGTTGTAGGCGATGAGGTGCGGCACGTGGCTGGTGATGGCGAGCACGAGGTCATGGTGCTCGGACGTCATCGTCTCGACGATGGCGCCGAGGCCCTCCCAGAAGGCCGTGACCGTGGAGACCGCCTGCGGGTCCACGCCCTCGGGCGGTGTGAGGATGCACCAGCGGTTCTGAAACAGCGTCGCGAAGCCGGAATCGGGGCCGGAATACTCGGTGCCCGCCACGGGATGGGCCGGCACGAAGGGGTTTTCGGGCTTCAGATACGGCGTTGCCGCCGCGACCACCGAGCCCTTTACCGAGCCGACGTCGGACAGGATCGCGCCGGGTTTGAGATGCGGCGCGAGTTCGGCCGCCACCGCGCCGATGGCGCCCACCGGCACGCAGAGGATCACGAGATCGGCCTCGGCCACGCCCTCAGCGAAACCTGCCGTGACAAGATCGGCGATTCCGAGCGCACGGACACGCTCGAGCACGGCCTCGTCGCGGTCCACCGCGACCACCCGCTCGGCGAGCCCATAGGTGCGCGCGCCCCGGGCGATCGAGGAACCGATCAGGCCGAGCCCGACGATGGCGACAGTGTGCAGGACGCTACCCATCCTAGCCCCGGCCAAAGCTCTTCAGCGCATCGATGAAGGCCCGGTTCGCCTCTTCGCTGCCGACGCTGACGCGTAGCGCATTCGGCAATCCGTAGGACGCGACCTGGCGGACGATGACGCCGTGCCGGGTCAGGTGTGCGTCGGCATCGGCCGCCGTGCGGCCGGGCTCGTCTGGAAAGTGCGCCAATAGGAAGTTCGCGACGCTCGGCGTCACCGCATAGCCGAGCGCCCGGATCTCATTCGTGAGCCAATCGAGCCACTCGGTGTTGTGCGCGACGGCCGCCGCGAGATGCGCCTCGTCGGCAATCGCGGCGGCGCCCGCGGCAATGGATCCGCTCGACAGGTTGAACGGCCCGCGGATGCGGTTGAGCGCATCGACGACACCCTCCGGTCCGACCATCCAACCGATCCGCTGGGCGGCGAGCCCATGGATCTTCGAGAAGGTGCGCGTCATGACGACGTTCTGGGCTTCGAGCGCCAGTTCCAGCCCGGCGCCGTAATCGTTCGCGCGGACGTACTCGGCATAGGCGCCGTCGAGCACCAGCAGCACGTTGCCCGGCAGCCCGGCATGCAGACGGCGGACCTCGTCGAAGGGCAGGTAGGTGCCCGTCGGGTTGTTGGGGTTGGCGATGTAGACGATCTTCGTGCGCGGCGTGACCGCAGCGAGGATGGCGTCGACATCCGTAGTCAGGTTCGTCTCCGGAACCACCACCGGCGTACCGCCAGCCGACAGCATCGCGATCCGGTAGATCAGGAAGCCGTGCTCGCAATAGATGCCCTCGTCGCCCGGGCCGACGAAGGCGTGGGAGAGCAGGAACAGCAATTCGTCCGAGCCCGCGCCGCAGACGATGCGGGCCGGATCGAGCCCGAAGCGGGCCGCGATGGCCGTGCGCAGCTTCGACGCGGTCCCATCCGGATAGGCCGCGAGTTTGGCCGATGCCTCCTGGAGGGCCGCCACGGCATGCGGGCTCGGGCCCAGCGGCGTCTCGTTCGAAGAGAGCTTGTACACCTTGGCGACACCCGGCGCCGTGCTCTTGCCGGGCACATAGGCATCGATGGCGAGCACGCCGGGCTTGGGCACCGGGCGGAGGAGGCTAGAGGCGGCGGCGGACATGGCTTCGGCGAACTGTCGGATGCGATCGAATCCGGATCGTCTACAGCATTTCGCGCTGCCGTGGAGTCCGCTGGGTCACGCCTCGGCGTTGGCGTCGAGATCCCTGCCCTTCGTCTCGGGCATGAGCATCGCCGCGATGGTGCCGATCACGCTGAAGGCGACGAGGTAATAGGCCGGCGCCAGCCGGTCGCCGCTCACCGCGATTAGCTTGTTCACCACCCAGTTGGTGCTGCCGCCGAAGATCGAGACGGAGAAGGCGTAGACGATCGACAGGCCCGCGCTGCGCACCGCCCGCGGCAGCGATTCCGGGATGCCAACGATGATCGCCGCCGCGTTGATCGAGGAGAGCGCCGACATCAGGAAGGTGACGGCATAGACCGAGAGTGCCGTCGGCTTCTGCGCCAGCCAGGCGAAGGCCGGGATTGCCAAGATCACAATCACGGCGCGCGGAAAAATCATGATCGGCTTGCGGCCCGTTCGATCGGCAATCCAGCCGCCGAGCAGCGGAAACGCGATCGAGGCCAGTCCTAACGCGATCGGCACGGCCGTCGAGATCTGCTCGGTGAGGCCCAACGTCGCCTGAGCATAGACCGGCATGTTGGTGCCGATGGAGTTCGAGACGGTCGAGGCCGCAATGATCAGGAAGGTGAGGAGCAAGAGCCGTCCGTGCTCGCGCACCAGTCGTGACACCACAGCAAGCGTCGAATCCGCGGCGGCCGGATCCTTCTCCTCGCCAGCCGTCTCGGGCAGGTGGCTGCGGATGACAAGACCAACCGGAACCACCGTAAGGCCGAGCAGGAACATTCCGCGCCAGCCCCATTCCGCCATGGCGTGATCGCCGACGGCGAGCGTCAGGATGGAGGCGACGATGCCGGCGATCAGAGCGGCGCAGCCCTGGCTCGCGATCTGCCAGCTCGCAACGAAGCCGCGATGGTTGGGCGGGGCTGCCTCCAGCAGATAGGCGGTGGATGGACCGACCTCGCCACCGAGCGCCAGCCCCTGAATCAGCCGCCCGACGATGACGATGGTCTGCGCCCAACCGCCGAGGACATCGTAGCCCGGCGTCAGGGCTAGCATCAGCATGCCGACGGCCATCAGCGCGATGGTGATGAGCATGGCAGGCTTTCGCCCCGCCCGGTCGGCGAAGGCGCCGATCAGGATGCCGCCGATCGGGCGCATCACATAGCCGATCCCGAAAAGTGCCAGCGAGGCGAGCAGGCTGTCGGTGGCATTCTGCGACGGAAAGAAGGCGGCGCCGATTGGAACGGCGAAGAACGCGTAGATGGTGAAATCATAGAATTCGAGGGCGTTGCCGAGCACCACAGCCCCCACGGCTTTGCGGTCCAGCCGCGGATACTCCTGTGCGCCCGCGATCTCGCCCGTCATTCCCGCTCCTTCGCCTGTTGCAGCGCACGCATAAACCAAGGCGAGCCGTTTGGTTGCAGAACTGCCGATAATCCGCCGCGAACAGTCGCTTCCTCCTTTCGTTGACGCATGGGTATGAGCACATTACCTCCTGTCGACCCGGCTAAGTCTGAGTGGCCGGCCCCCGCGTCGCCTCATGACAACGCGAGAGCTTCGACCGACGGCCGGGATGGCCCCGGGGCAGCACCCGAGCGCGCGATGGACACGACCCTGACGCCAGATGCCGAGAGCGGCCTTCGCGATGAGGCGAAGCCATCACGCCGCGACTATGACGCCCTTCCGGCCTCCGACCCGAAGAGTCCCGTCGCGCTGTTCGGCACCGACGAACCGCTGGCGATGGATTCCGGCCTCACCCTCGCGCCGTTCCAGATCGCCTATCAGACCGCTGGCACGCTCAACGCCGAGCGCTCCAATGCTGTCCTGATCTGCCACGCCCTGACCGGCGACCAACACTTCGCTCACACCCATCCAGTGACCAAGAAGCCGGGCTGGTGGGAGACGCTGGTCGGTCCCGGCAAGCCGATCGACACCGACCGCTACTTCGTCATCTGCTCGAATGTAATCGGCAGCTGCATGGGCTCGACCGGCCCAGCCTCGCTCGATCCGGCAACGGGCCGACCCTACGGGCTCGGCTTCCCGCTCGTGACCATCCGTGACATGGTCCGGGCCCAGGCAATGCTGCTCGACCGGCTCGGCATCCGCGACCTGTTCCTCTGCATTGGCGGCTCGATGGGCGGGATGCAGGTCCTGCAATGGGCTTCCCTCTTCCCCGAACGCGTCTTCGCGGCGATGCCGATTGCCACAGGCGCGCGCCATTCGGCCCAGAACATCGCCTTTCACGAGGTCGGGCGGCAGGCGATCATGGCCGACCCAGCCTGGGCGGATGGGCGCTATCTCGAAGAGGGCACGCGGCCGGCCAAGGGACTCGGCGTGGCGCGCATGGGCGCGCACATCACCTACCTCTCGGAGCCGGCCCTGCACCGCAAGTTCGGCCGCCGCCTGCAGAACCGGGCAGCGCCGACCTTCTCGTTCAACGCCGATTTCCAGATTGAGAGTTACCTGCGCTACCAGGGGCTGTCCTTCGTCGAGCGGTTCGACGCCAACGCCTATCTCTACCTCACCCGGGCGATGGACTATTTCGACCTCGCCGAGGACCATGGCGGTGTACTGGCCGAGGCCTTCCGCGGCTCGAAGACCCGGTTCTGTGTGATCTCCTTCACGTCGGACTGGCTGTTTCCGACGGCCGATTCCCGCGCCATTGTCCACGCACTGAACGCGGTCGCAGCGCCGGTCGCCTTCGTCGAGGTCGAGAGCGACAAGGGCCACGACGCCTTCCTGCTCGACGAACCGGCCTTGTTCTCCGCGGCGCGCGGCTTCATCGATGCGGCGGCGCGGGCGCGCGGCCTGTGAGCGGAGTGAGCGTGACCTCATCCACGACCGACGCCCCCTGGGAGGCGGCCGAGCAGTTGCCGCGCAGCGCGGAGGCCCGCGTCGACCACCTCGTCGTGCTCGGCCTCGTGCCGGACGGCGCCCGCGTACTCGATATCGGCTGCGGCGACGGCTCGCTTCTGGCCCTGCTTCGCGACCGTCGCGGCATCGACGGCCGCGGCATCGAGCTGTCACGCGAGGGCGTCAATGCCTGCCTCGCCCGCGGCCTACCAGTGATCCAGGGCGACGCCGATACCGACCTCGCCAACTACCCCGACGACGCCTTCGATGTCGTGGTGCTGTCCCAAACCATCCAGGCGACGCGCAACCCGCGCATCGTGCTCGAGCACCTGCTGCGGATCGGCCAGCAGGTCATCATCTCCTTCCCGAATTTCGGGCATTGGCGCGTGCGGGCGGAGCTCGCCTTCCGCGGCCGCATGCCGGTGACGGAAATCATGCCCGAGACCTGGTACGAGACGCCGAACATTCATCACTGCACGATCCGCGACTTCGTCGGCCTGTGTCGCATGGTGGGCGCGAGCATCGAGAAGGCCACCGCCCTCGACGGACGCGGCAAGCCGATGCGCTATGCGATGCCCTGGTGGTTCTGGAACCTCGTCGGTGCGCAGGGGGTGTTCCTCCTACGACGCGGCGGCTCGGCCAGTCGCTGACGCAGGGTTCTAAGCTGCCTGCGCCCGCGCTAGCTCAGCCGCGATGCCGGCGGCGAGATCGGCTGCCTGATTGCGGATATCGGGCACTGCGATGCATTCCCACAGCGCGCCTCGCATCAACGGCCCGATTGTCCAGAGTGGTCCGCCGAGGGATTGGCCACGCGCCCGGAAATCCGTGTCTACGTCGAGCCCGAGGCCGAAGGGTCCGGGGCGGACGAGGCCGCGGTCGATCAGGCGGCGCAGCAAAGGGTCCGACGTCTCACTGACGCGACCGATTCCGGTGGCGTCGAGGATGCACTGGACCGTCAGGCGTTCCGGCTCGGAAGCGCCGCGAGGTCTCAGCGTCACTACGGCCCGGCTCGGCTCGTCCTTGATCGACAGGATCCGGCCGGCTCGCACGCTCAAGGTGCCCGCGGCGATGTCCTCCGCGATCGCTGCAGCGGCGGGAGGCGCCGAGCGGTGGCGGTGGACATCCCAGAACGGACGCAAATGGCGCAGGAAGCGCCCACGTTCCGCCACCGTGAGGCTGCGCCAGATATAATCCGTGATCGGCCGGAGCGAGTCGATGACACTGCGCCAATCCTCGCCGGACGCACGGGTCGCCGCGCGGATGCGCCGCGTCAGGGCACTGAGCGAGCGCAGATCGGCCGCCGAGAGGTTCGGCATGGGCAGCGCCTCGGTCGGCGTATGCGGACTCGGCAAGAGGCCGCGCCGCGACAGGGCGACGACCGGCCCGGCAAAACCTCGGCGGCGTAGGCTGACAACTGCATCGATCATGGTCAGCCCGGTGCCGACGATCAGCACAGGCAGCTCCGGCTGCAGCCGGCCGATTGTTTCAGGCGACCAGAGATCGGCCCGATGGCTGCTGTGGGGCTCGCCAGTGCCGGCGAGGTTGCCCATGGCGAGTACTGCGCCCGCGACCGGCAGGCGCAAACCTCCCTCGGTACGCAGCGAGAAGCTGCCCGGACCGGGCGCGAGATCGGTGACCGCATCGTTGACCAGTTGCAGCCTCGGCGGTCCGGAGCCGGTGACGGTCTCGGTCAGGATCTCCGAGAGGTAGCGGCCATAGAGCGCCCGCGAGGCGAAGGTGCCGGCCGGCGTGACCCGGATGCCGGACGCCATTTCCGGCGGCAGATCGAGGGCATTGCGCGCGAGCCATTGCTCGAAATGCCGAGGCCGATCCGGGAAAGCGCTCATGTTTGAGGCGCGCAGATTGAGAAAGTGCCCCATATCGCCGGTGCCGTAGGCCAGTCCGCGGCCAAAGCTGGCGGAGCGCTCGCAGAGCAGCACCGGCCGATCATGCGGCAGCGAATCCAAAAGCCGGATCGCAGCCATGGTGCCGCTGAAGCCGGCGCCGATCACAGCAATGGGGAGCGCAGAGGGACGCGCGCTCATGGCGGAATGCTCCAAACGAGATGCGCATGGTGCTGCTTCCGACAACGCCGCGCTCTCGTTCTTTATAGAGAACGAAGCAGTAGGCCGTAAAGTACCCTGCTTTTCCAATCAGCTATCGATGAACGAATTTTTATTTTTGAAAATACGGACGAATTTTAAGAGTAGCACAGACGAAAGCGTCATCTCTTCAGATGCCTGGAACGAGAACAGCTTTCGACACATAGTTCCGTAAAAAGAACGATCTTCTAATAGCCTGCCTTAGGCACTCTCACCCGCCAACCGTCGTATGGCTCGCTCGCGGCCGATCAGCGGCAGCAGCCCTGCTAGGTCCGGTCCGTGGTCGAGCCCGGTCAGTGCGAGGCGCAGCGGCATGAACAAGGCGCGGCCCTTGGCTCCGGTCTGCTGCTTCACCGCTTCGGTCCAACTCTTCCAGGTCGCAGCATCGAAAGGGCGATCCGGCAGCAGACTGAGAGCCCTCTCCGCAAACCCTGCATCCTGGATTACCGGGCTAACCGGCCCGGCAACAATGCGCCACCACTCGGACGCCTCGGCGACCTTGCCGAGATTGGCGCGCACCACAGTCCAGAAAACCTCCGCTGTCTCCTCGGCAACGCCCAGTGCCAGCAGGCGCTCGCGTGCCTCGGTGAAGGGCATGGCGTGGACGAGTTGCGCGTTGACGACGTCGAGTTCGGCCGGGTCGAACCGGGCCGGCGCACGCGAGATCCGGCCGAGATCTACGAGGTCTGCCAGCTCGTCGAGCGACGCCACTGCTCGCACAGCCTCTGACGTCCCGGTCAAGACCGCCAGCGAGTCCACGGCCGCCGGTTCATAACCGGCCTCGCGAAGGCTGCGCAGGGAAAGATGGCCGAGGCGTTTCGAGAGACCCTCACCATCCGCCGTGATCAGCAGGTTGTGATGCGCGAAGATCGGCACGGGAAAGCCCAGCGCCTCGAAGATCTGCACCTGCACGCCGGTATTGGTAACGTGGTCCTCGCCGCGGATGACGTGGGTCACACCCATCTCGCCATCGTCCACCACCGAGGGCAGCGTGTAGAGCGCCGTACCGTCCTCACGGATCAGCACGGGATCGGAGAGCGAGGCGCAGTCAACATGACTGTCGCCACGCACGAGGTCGTTCCAGGTGACGACCTTGTGGTCGAGCTTGAACCGCCAATGCGGGCGCCGGCCCTGCGCCGCGAAAGCAGCCTTCTCCTCAACCGTGAGGTTGAGGGCAGCACGATCGTAGATTGGCGGCAGGCCGCGGCCGAGTTGGCGCTTGCGGCGGCGATCGAGCTCTTCCGGCGTCTCGTAGCAGGGGTAGAGGCGGCCCTGGGCGCTCAGCGCTTCCTTCGCGACTTCGTAGCGCGCGGTGCGCTCGCTCTGCCGCGCGAACAGATCGGGCGTGATGCCGAGCCAGGCGAGATCCTCATGGATCGCGCCCGCGAATTCCTCGGTAGAGCGCTCGCGGTCGGTATCGTCGAGGCGCAGCAGGAAGCGTCCGCCTTGGCGGCGCGCAAAGAGATAATTCAGCAACGCTGGCCGGGCGTTGCCGATGTGCAGATAACCCGTTGGCGAAGGTGCGAAACGGACGAGGGGCGTAGTCATGCACGCACGCCTAGACGGTTTGACAGCGCCTGCGAAGAGCCTGCCTTGACGCGGATCGCGCTCCGGCCCTAGAAGCGCGGCTCCGCGGGGTGCCGACTTCGGTTGCCCCACGACCGGCATGGACGGTTAGCACAGCGGTAGTGCGTTCCCTTCACACGGGAGAGGTCGCAGGTTCGATCCCTGCACCGTCCACCATTCGCCTCTCAGGAAATCGACCGGTGCGCTGGTCTTCGGCAGCGCTAGTGCGCGAGAGTTTCGGCACGACGCTCGCAGCGCTCGGCCTCCTTGGCACATTCCTTCGCCGCAAGCTTGTTGCCGGCTTGATTCCAGAGCCTCTGAGCCCGCCGCCAATGATCAGCGCGACGCCTGCAGGACTCGACCATCTGTTCCGATTTCATGCTGGCTCAACGGGTTAGAGCCACGATGGTTGCAGCGCAGCGAACCGGCGCGACGAGAACTGTTACCCGATCGCCAAGGAAACCGGACGAAAGCGGAGTGACGTCGAACGGTCAGACCGGCACCAGGGCCGCGACCGCCGCCGGCAATTCATCGAAGTGGTCGATCAGCGTGTTGGGGGCAAGGTCGCGCATCGGCACCGCCGTGTAGCCGAAGCTGACGCCAACCACCGGAATGCCGGCTGCCTTGGCCGCGTCGATGTCAGCGCGGGAATCACCGACCATCACGGCGCGTGCCGGATCACCTCCCGCCCGTTCGACCGTCAGCGTGATGTGGCGCGGATCGGGCTTTGACCAGGCGAAGGTGTCCTTGCCGACGATCGCTGCGAAGCGCGGCGCGAGCCCCAGCGCCTCCAGCAGGTCGACGGCGTGACCTTCGACCTTGTTGGTACAGACGGCGAGCCGGAAGCCCCGTGCTTCCAGGGCGTCGAGCGCCGCGACGACGCCCGGATAGAGCCGCGAATGGTCGGTGAGGTGGGCGCCATAATAGTCGAGAAAGTCATCGAACAGCTGCTCGAGCCGCGCCGGCTCCAACGTTTGTCCGGCAGCGGAGAAGCCGCGTGTGATCAGCGCACGCGCGCCAGCTCCAAGCAGATCACGGGCTTGCTCCAGTGGCAGGGCCACCAGCCCTTCGCGCTCCAGAATCACGTTCAGCGTGCCGACGAGGTCTCCCGCCGTGTCGGCGAGGGTGCCGTCGAGGTCGAACACAGCGATGGGAGGCAAATCGGACATCGGGTCTCGCGCGAGCGGGGCAGTGATGCCAGCGGGATGGACCGAATGGAGGGGGGGATCAAGACCGTGGCCGCGCGTGCCACTTCGGGAGCGGCAGGGCAGAACAAGCCGTCCCTGCCAGTGCGCGCGGCCTAATTGGCGTTCTCGGAGAGCCCCTTGAAGCCGGCGTCGCAAACGCCATCGATGGACTTCCAAACCGCGGCAGGAGGAACCCGCGAAGCTCGCGGTCTTGGTGACCTACAGAGCCATGGCAAGCGCAACGGCGGCCGTGTCTAGTCCACGACCGAGACGATCTTGAGCATTGAACGTTTCCTGAAGTCGATTGTTTTGGCCGCCTCGTCAGACCGCCCAAGAAGCCAGTGCACAATCGAACTCGGCCAGACCACTCCCGTGTGAACGGGAGAGGTGTTTCTTCCAGACCCGGCCGATGCCGTGTGGGCAGCCGGCCTCGGTTGTCTCAGTCAGCGTAGATCTCGAGATAGACCACGTTGCGGGGCTGATCACGGAAGATCTTGTAGGAGGCCTTGGGGCAGGCCGCCTCAGCGAGCGCCCGCATGTCATCCTCGTCGCGGTAGATCAGGCACCAATCCATGAAGCCAGCCATGAAGCCGCGGCCATGGCTATCGCGGGTGAAGTTGCCAACCGAGAGCATGCCGCCGGACTTGAGGCGAGCAAACATCGCCTTGATCAGCGTCACGGCCGGCGCCTTCGGCAGGTAATCGAACAGGCCAGCCGAGTAGATCAAATCGTAGCTTGCCGTCGGGCGGCGCTCCTTGATCAGGGCGGCAAAGCTCGCGACGCGGCCCTCGATGGCGAACTCGCTGTACTCGCCCTTCGCTTCGGCGATCGAGGTCTCGTCCTGGTCGAGCACGGAAAAGCGGACGTTGGTGTCGGTCGTCGTCTCCCGAAGGGCGTCGAGTTCACGCATATGGCCCGAGGCCACAGAGAGCACCTCGGCACATTCACGGGAGCCCATGTAGTCGTGGATCAGACCGGCCAGATAATCCCGGCGCCACAGGATGCTCTTGGCGTTGGGTAGGGAGGTTGTGGCTCGGTGTACCACCGAAGCGAGACCGTCCAGCTCACCGAGGTTCGGTCGGTAGATGTAGTCGAGCATGACCGCATCGCCGGCATAGCCGCGAGGCTTGTCGTAGGCTCGACGGGAATAAGGGTCGAGCAGGAAGACTTCGGAAAGCGGATGAGCCTGGCAGGATTCGCGGAACTCTGAGAGCTGCCCGGTAGAAGACGCCTGATCGTAAGACGCTCCTAGCTCTTTTGCCAACCAATCGATGATGTCTGGACTTGGGTTTGCAATCAGCCGGGTCTGAGCCTCGGACAAAACCGAATGAAGGTGCTGCATCAAAGAACTCGAGGTCATGCTGGGCTACCACGTGACCGCGCCACATCGCTCCAGGGATGTTGAGATTAACAACTCCTAAACAAATTGCACCTGATGCGAGGCATCTGCCCGCGGGGTTATCAACCTTCGACGTCGAGTTTCCCACAGCCAAGCTAAAACTGTTTACCATAAATCGGCTTGTGCAGCACTCTCTCGCTGATTTGTTAACGTTAATGGAATTATATTTTCCATTTTACGGTTTTGTATGCCGACGTGCAGAACAGTTTACCCTGCTCATGCTGGGCGGGGTTCGCGCGCGCTTTCAGAGGAAGTTCGTCTGGAACGCGTTAGGCCGACGCGGTGGTGCCAACGCGCGGGACAACCGTCTCAGCGGCGACAAGCGCGCGTAGAACCTCGGCGGCCATGGGCTTGCCGAGATGGTAACCCTGGAGCAGGTCCACCTTCAGGTCTGCGGAGAGCCGCTGCTGATCGTGGGTCTCGATACCTTCCACGATGGTGAGACAGCCAACGTTGCGGACGAGACCGACGATGTTGCGGAACATCTGCGCACCCCGCTCCGTCTCTGTGGCCTGGAGGAAGGAGCGGTCGATCTTGACCGCATCGAAGGCAACCTCGCGCACGCAAGACAGGCCGGCGAAGCCGGTGCCGAAATCGTCGAGCCAGATCTTCACGCCGAGCGTGCGCAGCTCGCGAAGGGTGCGCAGAACGTCCAGATTGCCCTCGATCTGCAGGCCTTCCGTCACCTCCACCACGAGGCAGTGGGGTGGCACGTCGGTCTCTCGGAGGATCGCGGCCACCGACAGGGCGAAGCTCGGCGTACTGAGTTGCACGACAGAGACGTTGACGCTGACCATTCCGACGCAATTCTTCGCGATCAGCTCCCGGCACGCCGTACGGATCGCCCACCGCCCGAGTTCGATGATCATCCCGGTGCGCTCGGCAATCGGGATGAACACGGCCGGGGAAATGGATTCGCCGTTGAAACCGGTCAGACGCATGAGCGCCTCGGCGCCCACGATCTGGCCGGACCTCGCATCGCGGATCGGCTGATAGACCATTGCGACATGGCCGCCGGCGATGGCGCCCCTGAGGAGATCCGTCACGCTGTCGTCGAGATTAATCTCCATCGGATCGTCCCGGTCGAACAGTTTGACGCAGTTTCGACCGGTCTTCTTGGCCGCATAGAGCGCGCGGTCCGCTTCGGTGACCAAGCGTTCGACCTTGGTGCTGGTGATGTCCCGGCTGAAGGCAGCACCGATGCTGACGGTGACAACGAAGCACGGATCGGGCCGCTGCTCGTGCGGAATCGCGAGATCTTCGACCGCTTGGCGCACGCTCTCAGCCACGAGCGCCATGTGCTCGCGCGTCTGGCAGCGCACGAGCAGGATGAATTCCTCACCGCCGAAGCGGCCGAGCGCGTACTGGCTCTGCGTCGCGGAGGTCTTCATAGCCTCGGCGACGGCAATCAGACAGCGGTCGCCGCGCTGGTGGCCGTACTGGTCGTTGTAGCGCTTGAAGTAGTCGACATCGATCAGGATGACAGCGAAGCTCTTCTCGGCTGTCTGCCAGTTGCTCCAATAGGCGCGCAGTTCCTCATCGATGGCCCGGCGGTTGGCGAGCCCCGTCAACGCGTCGGTCGTCGAGAGCCGCAGCAGCGCCGCGCCTCGCTCCGTCGCCTCCTCCTGCCGGATCTCAGCGCGCAGGGAGTTCAGGAAGACGCGGTAGCGCTCCTCATTCAACTTCCAGTTTACGAACAGCGTGAGAGTATAAGTCGAGACGTAGAGCGTGCCGATGCCGACCACGTACTCGATAGAGCTGAAGAAACTGGAGACGAGAAACACGATGAAGATCCCGAGCATCACGCTCGACGACATCACCGCCAGACCAAACCGGAAGTTGAAGAAAACGTTCTGACCGATGATGAAGATGATCCCATAGGTCAGGTAGTAGGAGGCGCTGACCTGGTAGACGCTGCAGCTCGAGAACCACATCCAGGTCGCGTAGGCGGCGACGATCCCGAAGGCGCATTGGTAGTCGACCCATCGCGAGCGGACGCCGCGTCGGATTTGTGCCTCGATGTCGAAGATGAATAGCAGGCCGATGATGAAACGTGCGGCAATGTTGTAGAGCGCCACATCGCGGATCATGATCAGATCCGTGAAGAAGAATGCGATGTAGACGATTCCGGCGATACGCGAGGAGATGCGCGCGTCCTGCCAATGCGTGCACTCGCTGCGCTCTTCGTAAAGCTTCGCCAAGGCCGGCGAGCGCCGGGAGTACCACCGCTTGCCGAGCTCCGCATCGATGTTTTCGGCGAGACCTGGTGCCATGAGCCTTTCCGGACGTCTCCGGATAAAACCGCGTCCGGGTTTCGAAACCGTGAAGTAGAGAACCGGTCGAGCGCGCCCTACACTAAGCTTGCTTCTCAGGGCTTCGCGATCAGATCCCTGATCCGGCTGGCCAAAGCCTCCATCACGAAAGGCTTGGTCAGAACCTGCATGCCCGGTTCGAGATGGCCGTTGCCGACGATGGCGTTCTCGGCATAGCCAGTGATGAACAGGATCTTGAGTTCGGGCCGCCTCACCC
>NZ_BJZV01000026.1 GCF_007992215.1 Methylobacterium gnaphalii
CGAGTTCAAGTCCCGCAACCGGCACCACTCCATACGAGCCTGCAAGCAAGAGCCGTCCGATCCCCTCGTCGGGCGCAGACATCCGTCGTGACATTTCTGGTGATCACGAGCGGTCGGCGGGGCCTGCTGCACGAAGAAGGCAACCCGCTTACCAGGGGCAATCAGGAGAAGCCCCGTGCATCGTGATCGCCACAGGCTACCGGCTACCGGCCTTGCTGGTAGCGTTCGACGAGGCAACGTAACTTTCAAGCAGTCTGATCGCCGTCGCAAGCTCACCCATGGCGTCTCGAGCCACGATGATACCGTGCCGCTCGTACACGGCTTTTAGGGCTTCCTCAGCGAAGGTCGCCGCATAGATCAATTTTGCCAGATCTTCTTCGGGCACTTCTGCCATCAGTCATCCCCATGTGGCCGAGCGCTGAGGCTTAGCATGGTCTTCGGTGCTTGATCTGTTGCCCGATATACCGCGGTCACTAGCTTGCTTGGTCTGCCGGATCGTACTGCGCTCTGCTGAAACGATCGAGCCGCATCGTGCAGCGGACGACACAACCGCGTCAGCCACCAGTCATCGGGGGGAAGAAGGCGATTTCCTGGGCCCCCGCGATTGCGCTGTCGGTGCGGGCATGGACGCGATCAATGGCGGCGCGCACCACGTCCTCATTTTCGAAGGCGTAGGCATACTCCTCACCGCGGCCCTTGAGCCAGGTCACGAGGTCGGCGACCGTCCTAGTCTCGACAGGAGGCGCGACAGTCTCCTCGGCCTTACCTATTCGTTCTCGGACCCAGGCGAAATAGACGAGCTTCATGGCTGCTCCAAGTCCCTGTCCCGGGATGTCCCATCACGACAAGCCCGCCACCGCCCCGTCGGGGACGCTTCAAGGCTCGTCGATTACGTGCCGGATACCGGCCCTCATGTAGTCCCAACCGGTGTAAAGTGTCAGGGCCGCGGCGATCCAGAGCAGGACGAGGCCGATAGTGATCGTGCCGGGCAAGACAGTCTCGCCAGCCGGCCCTGCGACAAGGAAGCCGAGCGACATAAGCTGCACGGTGGTCTTGTACTTTGCGACCTTGCTGACTGGCACGCCAACCTTCAACTCGGCGAGATACTCCCGCAGTCCCGAGACCAGAACCTCGCGGCAAAGGATGACGATCGCGGCCCAGACGGAGGCGCCTGCGACTGTGTGATCGGCCACCAGCATCAGCAGACATGCTGCGACCAGCAGCTTGTCGGCGATCGGGTCGAGCATGCGCCCGAGCGCCGAGCTCTGCGCGTAGGTGCGAGCAACGTAGCCGTCGAGATAGTCGGTGATGCCGGCTGCAATGAATACCGCGAGCGCAGCGAAGCGGGCCTTGTGCTCCTCGGGCCAGAACAAAAGCGCCACCAGCACCGGCACCGCGACGAGGCGACCATAGGTCAGGCAGTTCGCGAGCGTCCACGCTTGCGAGCGCCTCTGAGGAAAGACCGCGTTCATCGGCGCGGTGAAATCACGCGCTCGCGAGGGCGTCAACCGCGGCGTTTGAGACATAGGCTCAGGCATTTGAGCTCAGGCATTCGCATGGAAGAAGTCGTAGACAGCCCTTGCCGTCGCGGCGTTGACACCCGGTGCCTGTGCGAGATCCTCCAAAGCGGCGCGCTGAATCGCTTTCACGGTCCCGAAATGATGCAGCAGCGCCCGCTTACGCGTCGGCCCGATGCCGGCGATCTCATCAAGCGGATTGCGTACCATCTCGCGCTTGCGCTTGGCGCGGTGGGTGCCGATAGCGAAGCGGTGGGCCTCGTCGCGCAGTCGCTGCACGAAGTAGAGCGTCGGGTCGCGCGGCGGCAGCTTGAATGGCGGCTTGCCTGGGATGAAGAAGGTTTCGCGGCCAGCGTCGCGATCGCGCCCCTTGGCGATGCCCACCAAGGCAACGTCCGTGACACCCACCTCCTCCAACGTCGAGCGGGCCGCCTCCAGCTGACCCTTACCTCCGTCGATCAGAACGAGATCGGGCCAAGCGGGGAAGGCATCGCCGTCAGTGTCCGGCTCTGGAATGGGTTCGGCAACGCCCCCGTCAGAAGCCGCGAGCGCCGCCTCTTTCGGCGTACGGGGCGCCTCCTTGACGAGGCGCTTGAAGCGCCGGTGCAGCACCTCGCGCATCATTCCAAAATCGTCGCCCGGGGTGAGCTCTTCCGACTTAATGGTGAAGGTGCGGTAGTTCGTCTTCATGAAGCCTGTCGGGCCAGCGACGATCATCGCGCCGACCGCGTTCGTCCCGGAGATGTGGGAGTTGTCGTAGACCTCGATCCGGCGCGGCGCTTTGCCGAGACCGAAAACCTGACCGAGTGCGGCGAGCAGCTTGCCCTGCGAGGCGGTGTCCGCGAGCCGGCGACCGAGCGCCTCGCGCGCATTGCGCTGGGCGTATTCCACCAGCGCCTTGCGCTCACCACGTTGTGGCTGGTGGATCTCGACGCGGTAGTCGACCCGGCTCGAGAGGGCAGCGGCTACGAGTTCGGCATCCTCAATGGCGTGGCTGACGAGCACCGCCCGCGGCGCCGGCTTGTCATCGTAGAACTGCCCGATGAAGGAAGAGAGCACCTCGTCGGGGCTCATGGTCTTGTCGGCCTTCGGAAAATAGGCGCGATTGCCCCAGTTCTGGTGGTTCCGGAAGAAGAACACCTCGATGCAAAATTGGCCGGCCTGCTCGTCGAGGGCGAAAACATCGGCTTCCTCGACGCCCTGCGTGTTCACGCCCTGCGTTCCCTGAATGGCCGAGAGGGCCGCGATACGATCGCGAAAGCGTGCAGCCCGCTCGAACTCCATAGCGTCCGAGGCCTCTTGCATCGACTCGCGCATGCGATCCTTCACGGCACTCGACCTGCCGGACAGAAACGCCTTCGCGTTTTCGGCGAGCGCCGCATAATCCGTCTGGGAAATCTCGCCAGTGCAGGGGCCGGAGCAGCGCTTGATCTGGAAGAGCAGACAGGGTCGGCTGCGGTTCTCGTAGTAGCTGTCCGTGCAAGTACGCAGCAGGAAGGCGCGTTGCAGCGCGTTCACCGTGCGGTTGACCGCCCAGACACTGGCGAAGGGTCCGTAATAGTTGCCCTTCCGGCGCCGTGCGCCGCGGTGCTTGACGATCTGCGGAGCCGGTCCGTCCGAGGTCAGCAGGATGTAGGGAAACGATTTATCGTCCCGCATCAGCACGTTGAAGCGGGGCTTCAACTGCTTGATGAGGTTGGCCTCAAGCAGCAGCGCCTCGGTTTCGGTGGCCGTGGTAACAAATTCCATCGCCGCCGTCTGCGAGATCATGCGGGCTATGCGATTGGAATGGGCTTGGCCTCGCGCGTACGAACCGACGCGGGCTTTCAGGTTCTTCGCCTTGCCGACGTAAAGGACGTCGCCCTTGTAATCGAACATCCGGTAGACGCCGGGCGAGCTCGGCAAGGTCGACCAGAACCGGCGAATGACCTCGGTGCCGGCAGCGACCACGCCGGGCTCGAAATCAAAATCGATCTCCGTGGCATCGTCGAGGGCGGGTGCCTCCAGCTCCTCGTCCTCTGGAGCGTCAAACCCGTCCGGGGGAACGTCGCCTTGGTTCGATCGAAATCCGTGCCGGCTCATGCCCCCGATGTAAGGCCCGGCGATTCCGCTTGGAAGGGCCGGCGCGCTGGTTCAGTCGAACAGCGCGTCGATGTCGGACTGGTCAACGTGACCGGGATCCTCGTCGAGCTTCGGTCCGTTCAGGAGAGACTTCTCGTCGTCGATGCTCACGGCGGGCGCGTCGACTGTGATCAGCTCGCGGAAGCTGTCGAGACCGCTCCAGGCCTCGATCATCCGATCGAGATGCTCTTCGACGAATTTCAGCACGCCGACGATCTTGCTGATCCGCTGACCGGTCAGGTCCTGAAAGTTGCAGGCCTCGTAGGCGACGATGACGCGTTCGAGGATCGCATCGACATGCGCCTGCGTCGCCCTCGGCAGTCGCTGGCCGCGCAGCATGTTGGCATTAGTCTCGATCTCTTCGATGGCACCGAGGATCGTCGAGGTGGCAGCTTCGGTCGACTCTACCACGGCATCGAGTTCGCCCGCGACGCGGCGCATGCCCTTGCCGGCACTGTCGGACCGGTGGAGGTTCGCGATCTCCTGCTTGGTTCGCGTGATCGCGTCCTTCATCAGATCGAGTTCGGAGCGCATGGCGAAGGCCTCGCTCAGCTCACGCCGGCAGGCTTCGATCGTCTCGCCGGCGCTGGCCTGCGTGAGGCGCTTCAGATCTTGGATCGCGGAGAGTATCTCGTCGAGCTGGGCAGCTCGTGCCGGTGACGCTCCCGCCGTCTCGGCCTGTATGTCGAGGCTTAGGCCGAGGGTATCCTCGATGCGGTAGCGTTTTGCGGTCATCGTTCGGCTTCGGCCCATAGCGGCGGTGGCCCGTGAAAATCCCGCAAAACGGTTTCCAATTGCTGAAAGGATTCAGGTCAGTCCCGGTATTTACGCTTTGCTTACGACGATTCCGATCAGCCAGAGGCTCTCGACGACAAGCCAGGGCTCCTGCTTCTCCAGTAACTTACTGAGATCAAACCACATTCATTCAACGTCCTTAACGCAGCGGCCCGGAACGTCGTGAACGATTCACCACGTTCTTTCACCGGTTTCTTGTCGCGGACAGCAATGCTCGATGCGTGAGTACTGCGCGAAACGAGCCTTGCGCGAGCACTGCCAGTTTTTCCGCACGCGACAGGGACGAAATGCAATGCGTTTGACGATAGCCCTTTGCGCGGTTGGGGCCGCCGCGGTCATCTCGGCGACAACGGCGCAAGCTCAGTCGCGCTCCGGCCAGTATGGCGGCGGCTTCATCGAGTATTTGGTAACAGGTGGCAGCCCTACGCCGGCTCGCGCACCAGGCCCTGCTCTGCGCGACGACGGCGTACTGCCTCAGCATCCTGCAGCCTACGGCTATGGAGGGCCCGGCGCGATGCGCTATCCCGACGAGAACCCCTATTCTGGCAGTAGCCCCGTGCCCACGACACCGCTACCGCGCACCCGCATGGCCGCCCTACCCTCGCAGGCAGGGCCCCAGGATGCCGCGATCGGACGTACGATGGACCCCCGCTACGAGCGCCAGGTCGTCGCGTTTTCGGGTGGCCAGCGCCCAGGCTCGATCGTTATCGATACGAACGCCAAGTACCTCTATCTCGTGCAAGCCGGTGGCCGCGCCATTCGCTACGGCATCGGCGTCGGTAGACCCGGCTTCCTTTGGCACGGCACCAAGACCATCAGCGCCAAGCGCGAATGGCCGGATTGGACGCCGCCGGCGGAGATGCTGCTGCGCCGCCCCGACCTGCCGCGCCACATGGAGGGCGGCCCGGCCAACCCGCTCGGTGCCCGCGCGATGTATCTCGGCTCCTCGCTCTACCGTATCCACGGCACCAACGAGCCGCACACCATCGGTCAGGCCGTCTCGTCCGGCTGCATTCGAATGATGAATGAGGACGTTATCGACCTCTACGAGCGCATCCCGGTCGGGACACGCGTCGAGGTGATCTGACAGGCACAATCCAGAAAAAGGCCCCGGTGTGGATCGAACCGCACCGGGGCCTTCTTACACTTGCATCCTGCGAGACCGACAGAGGTCAGACCCAGTCGTCGTCGCCACCGCCGAAATCACCACCAGGATCGTTGTCAAACGACGCATCGTCGAAGCCTGCGGTATCGCTGCCGCCACCGAGGGCAGAGCCGAGATCCTGGTTGTCGCCGCCGCTGCCAGAGAAATTGTTCTCGGTGAACGAGTCGCCGCCTCCGAGGCCAGCCGCCGCAGCGCTGCCGAGATGCGAGTGGCCGCCGGCGAAGGCGTTCGAGAGCGCGCTACCGAGCAGCATGCCGCCGGCAGCACCAGCCGCCATTGGGAGGGCGGTAGCAAGGAAGCCACCACCGCGCGCCGGAGACTGTTGGGGCTGCCCACCCCACGGACCACCCTGCTGCGGACCACCATAGCCCGGCTGCCCGCCCTGCGGGGGATAACCCTGCTGCGGACCGCCATAGCCACCCTGATTGCCCCAGGCCTGCCCGCCCGGACGTGGCTGGGACTGCGGATCCTGGCGCCCACCACCGCCGAAAATGCTTGAGAGGAAGCCGCCGCCCTGGGACTGCTGCTGTGACTGCTGCCTAGCCTGTTCGAGTTGCTGGTTGAGGCTCTTGATCGCCTCTTCCTGCACGTAGATCAGCTGCGCCATCGCGTAGGGCGCGTAAGGCTGGCTGCGCAGCTTGTCGGCAATGAAGCGCTCGGCATCCGCGTCCCGCTGCTGGCCGGAGGCCTGCTCGAGCCGTTGGAAGATCCCATTGATGATGTCGCGTTCTTCGCTGTTCATAGGCCGTCCTCCTGAGGGCGGGCGGCAGCATCGCCACCGCATGACATCTCAGAGATGGGGGGCTGCGAGAGCTTTGTCAGGGGTCGCTGCAAACTTTGCGCTGCGCGCAGGAGCCGCGGGATGGAAGTCACGACAACGGCCGTGACCTACACAAGCTCGAAACGAGGGAAGCCCGGCCGTGAGGCCGGGCTTCCTGAGCGATACCGAAGCGGTAGAGCTTGATCGGGCACGACCGCGAGGATCGCCCCCAAGTTCGGTCTTAGTACGAGCCGAACTTGTAGTTGATGCCGGCGCGGACGACAGCGAACTCGGTGTCGCGGATGCGCTGGTTGCCAGAGGCGACGATGACGCCCGGGCTGCTGGTCGTGACAAGCGCGCCCGCGTTGTTGACGGCGAAGGCGCCTGCGCTGTTGTTGTTGTTGCGATCGAGGTTCACGTACAGACCTTCGACCTTCAGCGTCACCGCCGAAGAGCGGAAGAAGTTCAGGAAGGAGTCGGTCGGGAGAGCGTACTCGACGCCACCGCCTGCGACCCAACCGGTCTGGAAGTCGTCCGAGGAGACACCGGTCCCGAACTGGCTGCCGCCGCCGCTGCCGTAAGCGAAACCGCCGGTGCCGTACACGAGGGTGCGGTCAAAGGCGTAGCCGAGACGGCCGCGAACGGTGCCGAAGTAGTCGAGGCCCGAGAGGCCGTTCGGGTTGAACACAGCCTGCGCAGCGAGCGGGCCGGTGGAGACGAAGCGGTTACGATCGCGACCGAAATCGGCGTACTGGGCGTCGGCCTCAACGCCGATCACGAAGCCCGAACCAGGCGTGAACTGATAGTTGTAGCCGATCTGACCACCGCCGACGAAGCCGTCGCTGCTGCGCTGGCCCGGGAAGGCGATGACCGCCGTCGTGCCCGGCAGAACCAGAGTGCTAGCGCTGTTGACGCCGAGAACAGTCGGGTTGTTGTTGTCAGAGGTGCCGAAGCCGTAACCAGCGTTGAAACCGGCGTAGAAGCCCGTCCAGGTGAAGACCGGAACCGGCGTGAAGACCGGCGGAGGTGCAGCACGGCGCGGCAGGTCGGCAGCGAACGCCGAGCCGGCGAGAGCGATAGCAGCGAGGGCAGTCGTGGCCCGGAGGAAAGATTTCATCGTACTGGTCCCTTTTACTCTGCGCCGATCCGCCTGAGGGCAGGTCCGGCGCGGTTCCCCGTATCTATTCCAGCAACCGAGGGGATGCTGTTGCGCTGCAACCACGCCAGCCGTCCCGAAGGCGGCCCCTTTGTGGCGATGGTTGCCGATCCCTTGGTCACTTGAGGCTAAAACGCCACCAAACGGTCAAGGTTGCCTTACCGCCGAGCTTTTTTCCCCTGTTTTTTCGGACAAGTTGTCGCAGGAGCGGAACCCGTACGGCCAAGTTCCATCGCCGAGATACCAAGCGTTCAAGGGGGGGCGATGTGCGGTGCCGCACGCGATTTTGGTCGCGGAACGAGCGTTGATCACGGTGTTAGGGCGATCGCTGAGATCAATCGGCCGTAATCGGCTTCTGCGCGGTGCGTCGTGCGTCGATAGCTAAAGAAGCGCTCTTCGTCGGCATAGGTGCACAGGCCAAGGGCGACGGCTTCTCCGATCCCAGCCTCTTCGAGCCGAGACACAATGAAGCCGGGCAGGTCGAACTGCGCGTGCCCGCCCCGTTTGCCCTCTGCGAAGAACCGCTCCGAGCCCGGCGCCTCGGCGCGGAAGCGCTCCACGAAATCCGCGCTGACCTCGTAGGCGGCCTGCGAGATGGTAGGCCCGAGGACAGCGACGATGTAGCTGCGAACGGCGCCGAGATCCTCCATGGCGGCGACCGTGTTCGCGATTACGCCAGTGAGTGCGCCCTTCCAGCCGGCATGGGCAGCGCCGACGACACAGTTCTCGGGATCGGCGAAGAGGATCGGTCCACAATCGGCGGTGGCGATGCCGAGCGCGAGACCCGGAACCCGCGTGACCATGGCGTCGGCCTGTGGGCGCTCTTCGAGCGGGAACGGCGCCTCGACGGTGACTACCCGGTTTGAGTGCACCTGATAGAGACTGACCAGGGCGCTCGGCGGAAGCGCGAGTTGCGCGCACATCCTTGCTCGGTTCTCAGCGACGAGGGCCGTCTCGTCGCGCGAGCCAATGCCGCCGTTGAGCGAGGCGTAGAGCCCATCCGAGACACCGCCCTGCCGGGTGAAGAATGCGTGCCGCACATACGAGTGCGAGGAAAGTTCGGGTGCTTCGATGAACATGGCGGATCCAGGCAATCAATCATTGCGGGGCCGTGATCACGCCGGGACCGGAAATCCGGGCAGCACAGCGAGAGAGGGATGGCTGAAGCAGAGTACCTTGAACAGGGAGCCCATGCCTCGCCGCGAAGGGTCGGTCAGCCGCGCATGGGCTGCCTCGATCGCGGCAGCCTGAGCCGGCGTCGCGCGCTGCTTCAACCGATCGGCACGCAGACGCAGGCCGAGCGCGCCCAGAAAATCGCGCTGATCCACGGGACCGTGGATGCGTGCACCCTCGGCAGAGGCGGCGGAGACGAGCGCGGCGAAATCGACATGGGTCGTGAGGTCAGCCTCGCCCGGCGTCTCGAGCGGATCGACGAAGCGGTGATGGGCGAGCGCCTGCAACGTGTCGCCGAAGCCTGGCCGGACATGACCGTAATCAATGGTGAGCAACGCACCGCCCTGCCGCACGAGACGCGTCGCGAGCGCGCGCGTGATCGCAAGCGACGCGCTCGGCACAGTTAGCACGACACCGACAGCGGCATAGCGAGTGATGGTCGCGTCAGGCTCCGGGGAGAGGCCGCGCACAAGCCGCGCTCCGTCGGCCGACAGCCCGACCTGACGCTCGCACCAACCGTTCTCCCGGCGCTCGAATTGCCGCACGGGCAGCGCGTCGAAGAACTCGTTCGCAACGACGATCATCGGGCCGTCGGGGAGCGTATCGACGGTCTCGTGCCAATGCGGGGAGGCGGCGGAGAGCTGCTCCTGCTGGAGCGCGCGCAGCACTGGGCTCGTCTCGACGAGATGGAGATCGATCGCGGAACCAGGGGCGGTGGAGCGCAGTGCCCGCAGGGCGTCCGCCATCAGCGTGCCGCGGCCCGGACCAAGCTCGACGAGAACGAGCCTTTCGGGCGCGCCCATCGCTGCGTAAGCCGCGGCGATCCAAACGCCGATCAGTTCGCCGAACATCTGGCTGATCTCGGGCGCCGTGACGAAGTCGCCGCTGCGTCCGAGCGGGTCGCGCGTCGGGTAATAGCCGTGCACCGGATGCCCGAGGCACAAGGCCATGTACCGGTCGAGGCCGATCGGCCCGTTCTCGCGGATCTCGGCCGCGATCTCCCTGAAAAGCGGCGTCGGCCCTGGCATGGGACCGGTCAGATCTGGCCTGCTTCGGCCTGGACCTCGACCTCGGGATGCCGGGGCCGGGTCACGCCACGCGCTGCGAGGACGATGTACGTTGCGCCTATGATCGCCATGGGCACGCAGAGCAACATGCCCATGGTGATGCCGCCACCGAGCGCGCCAACCTCACGCCCGAACAGGAAGCCGAGTTGCGGGTCGGGCTCACGGAAGAATTCGCAGAACGTCCGGGTGATGGCGTAGCCGAGCACGAAGATGCCGCCGAGCAGTCCCGGCTTGCGAAAGCCGAAGCGGCGCACGCAGATTGCCATGACTATGAAGAGCAGCAGGCCTTCCGCCACCGCCTCGAAGAGCTGGCTCGGATAGCGCGGCACGTCCCCGCCCGTCGGGAAGACGATCGCGTAGGGGAAGTCGGGCGCTGCGCGACCCCAGAGCTCGCCGTTCACGAAATTGGCGATGCGGCCGAAGAACAAGCCGATCGGCACCACGACGGCGGCAAGATCGAGCATGGTGTAGCCGTTGAGCCCGCGCGTGCGAGCGAAAAGCAGGAGCGCGAAGATCGAGCCCAGGAAGCCGCCGTGGAACGACATGCCACCGTTGCGGATCGCCAGGATCTCGGCCGGGTCGTCGAGATACATCGGCAGATTGTAGAACAGCACGTAGCCGATGCGGCCGCCGAGCACGACGCCGAGCGCCACCCAGACGATCAGGTCGTCCACATCGCCGAGCTTCGGCCGCTTGACCACGCCCCAGAGCGAATCGGCAGCCACCAGCCGGCGCGCGTAAAACCAGCCGCCGACTAGGCCCGCGATGTAGGAGAGCGCGTACCATTTGACGATCGGTACCCCGCTTATAGATATCGCTACGGGATCGATGGCCGGGAACGGAATGGCGAAGAGGGGCGGCATCGGCTGAGGTCCCGGTGCGTCGGGCAATGCGATCGGTCGCGCTGGCCTTGCACCCGGGGTTGCGGAAGCGTCAAGCCTGGGTCGCCAGCGCTTGCCTCGAGGCCTGTGTCGCAGGAAGCTCGCCCCCAGCGGACGAGTCTGGGGAAGACTGGCGTGTTGGGCAATACGGAGATGGTGGCGCGGCTGGTGCTGGCGGGGGCGCTCGGCAGTGTGATCGGGTTCGAGCGCGAGCGGCTGCTCTGGGCAGCGGGCTTGCGCACGCACATGCTGGTCTGCGTCGGCGCCTGCCTGATCATGCTGGTCTCGGCCTTCGGCTTCGCCGACGTGTTGAGCGCGGACAAGGTCGTGCTCGATCCCTCCCGCGTCGCCGCTCAGGTCGTCTCGGGCATCGGCTTCCTCGGCGCGGGCACGATCCTCTTGCGCGGCGAGGTTGTGAAAGGGCTGACCACCGCTGCGAGCCTTTGGGCCGTCGCGGCCATCGGCCTCGCGATCGGTGGCGGCCTCTACGTGGCGGGCATCGCGACGACCATCATCGTCGTCGGCATCCTCGCTGGTGTGAAGCCGATCGAGGAGCAGTGGCGGGGTCGCATGCAGACGCGCTCCCTGCTCCTAATCGTGAAACGCGGCGCGATGTCGATCGAAACCCTGCACGAGGTCACTGGCGAGCGGGCCTCGCGCGTACGCCATTTCATGGTGAAGCCGGGCGCAAACGAGGGTGAGGACGAGGTGACGATCTCCTTTGTGCGGCTATCGCAGACAAGCGTCGACAACATCGCCAAGCGGCTTCGGGACAACCCGGCCGTCATCGATGTCAAACGAACGAATGAATAGAATTTTCGTCTACGGCGGCCGGCGACATCGGCGCAGTCCCCCTTAAGCCCGCAAGGTCTCTGGCGAGAGGAAAGCGCCATTCAGACGAGCATCATCGAGCCGGCGATTTGAGAATCATGGATCAGCCCGCAGGCGGCGATGCTCCCTATCCGGCCGACGATGTCGCGTTGTCGAGAAACAGCCGGTAGGCCGGGTTCTCGGTCTCATCGACGTAGGGGTAGGCCAGGACATCAAGTGCGGCGTCGAAGCGGGCGCGCTCGGCCGGCGGCACGTCGATCCCCGCCAGCACCCGGCCGTAATCCGCGCCGTGATTGCGGTAGTGGAACAGCGTGATGTTGAAGCCGTCGCCCAAAGCCTCGAGAAACTTCATCAGCGCGCCGGGGCGCTCCGGGAACTGGAAGCGGTAGAGCCGCTCGTCAGGCAGGCCCTGCGCGCGGCCGCCGACCATGTAACGCACATGAACCTTGGCCATCTCGTTGTCGCTCATGTCGAGGACGCGATAGCCCGCCGCCGTCAATGAGGCGATCAGCTCGCGCTTCTCCGGCTTGCCGCCGGGCAGGTTGATGCCGACGAAGATCTGCGCCTCCGCGTCGCGGGCGTAGCGGTAGTTGAACTCGGTGATGGCGCGCGGTCCCAGCGCAGCGATGAAGGCACGATAGGCGCCCGGCCGCTCGGGGATGGTGACCCCGATCAGGACCTCACGCTCCTCGCCGATCTCGGCGCGCTCCGCGATGTGGCGCAGGCGGTCGAAATTGAGGTTGGCGCCCGACGAGATCGCGACGAGCGTACCTCCTCCGCCGTGCTCGGCTGCCCAGGCCTTGGCGCCGGCGAGGCTCAGCGCCCCCGAGGGCTCGGAGACGGCGCGGGTGTCGTCGAAGATGTCCTTCACCGCCGCGCACATGGCGTCGGTATCGACGGTGATCACTTCGTCAAGATGCTCCCGGCAGAGGCGGAAAGTCTCCTCGCCGACCTGGCGCACAGCGGTACCGTCTGCGAAGAGGCCGACGCTCGGCAGAGTGACGAGGCCGCCCGCATCGAACGCCGCCTTCATGCTCGCAGCATCGTCCGGCTCGACGCCGATCACCTTCGTTTCGGGCCGTAGGTACTTCACGAAGGTGGCGATGCCGGCCGCGAGTCCGCCGCCGCCGATCGGCACGAAGATCGCCTCGATCGGCCCGGAATGCTGGTGCAGGATCTCCATGCCGATGGTGCCCTGACCGGCGATCACGTCGGGATCGTCGAAGGGGTGCAGGAAGGTCAGCCCCTGCTCGGCCTCAAGACGGCGGGCTTCTCCGAGCGCCTCATCGAAGGCGTCACCGTACAGGACGACCTCGGCGCCGCGCGCCCGACAGGCATCGACCTTGATGGCAGGCGTCGTGTTCGGCATCACGATCACCGCCCGCACGCCGAGCTGTGCCGCCCCGAGTGCGACACCTTGGGCGTGGTTGCCTGCCGAGGCGCAGATCACGCCGCGCGCGAGTTGCTCCGGATCGAGACCCGCCATCTTGTTGTAGGCGCCGCGCAGCTTGAACGAGAAGACCGGCTGCAGGTCTTCGCGCTTGAGCAGCACGGGACGGCCGAGGCGCTTTGTCAGACGCGGCATCGGGTCGAGAGGGCTCTCCTTGGCCACGTCGTAGACGCGGGCGGAGAGGATCTTCTTGATGTAATCGGTCACGGCAGGAGACTTCGCGGCGGAGCAGACGACTCCGAAACGCCCGATCTAGTCCCTCCGGCCTTCGGACGCGAGCGCCGTAGCGCAGGTCTGACCTTCAAAGCCGGTCGATGACGGCCGCGATCCAAACCAGGGCCGCGATCCCCTGCGCCGCGAAGGCGCCGGCCGAAGCGAGATCCTTGACCACACCGATACGCGTGTGACGGTCGGGATGAAGGTGATCGCAGAGCTTCTCGATCGCGGTGTTGAGGAATTCGGCGCAGAGCATCAGCAGCAGGCTTGCAAGCAGTGCGACGCGGATCCACAGGCCCGTGCCGAGCAGCAGCGCCACGGGCAGCCCGAACGCCAGCAGCACGAGTTCCAGCCGGATCGCGCGTTCCGTGCGCGCGCCGTAGACGAGGCCGCGCCAGGAATTGAGAAAGGCGAGGTAGAGCGCCCTCATGCGCTGGCATCCGGTGCCGATCGAGCGATCCAGCGTGCCAGGATCGGCCCGGTCAGCAGGACAGTGAAGAGGCGCAGCGTCTGCACGCCGAGCACGAAGGACACGTCCGCCTTCGAGCCCACGGCGATGATTGCCACGGAATCTAGGCCGCCTGGGCTGGTCGCCAGGAAGGCGGTGAGGAAATCGATCGGCAGCAGGAAGGTCAGGCCGTAGGCCCAGGCGCCGCAGAGCAGGATGATCGCGCCGGTGGCGACGAGGATACCGGGCAGCGCGTGCAGGGTTGTCAGCAGCGTCTCGCGCGTGAAGCGCAGGCCGACATACCAGCCGATGGCCGCATAGGCTGCGTCGAGCAGCGGTCCGGGCACCGCGACGCTGGCGATGCCGGTGGCGTGCAGAGCTGCGCCGAGTAGCATCGGTCCGACGAGCGCACCGGCTGGCATGCGCAGCACAAGGGCCATGCCCGTGCCCAGAGCTGCGATCCCGAGCGTTGCGACGATGGAGGTAAGCGGGAAAGGCTGAGCCACTGCACTCGCGGGTTCGGCGGAGACATCGACGAGGAGGCGTGCCACCAGCGAGGCGGTGAGCACCACCGCGGCGACGCGCACGTACTGCATGAAGGCGACGAGGCGCGGATCGGAGCCGTAGGCCTCCGACATCGCCACCATCGCCGCCGCACCGCCCGGTGCCGAGCCCCAGGCCGCCGTCGCGCCGGGCAAAACCTGGAGCCGGGTCAGCGTGAGGCCCACCACAACGCCCGCCAGAACCGTGACCAGCACCGCGGCAACCATCAGGGCACCGTCGTCGATGATGGTCCGAGCGATCTCGGGCGTGACCGAATGTGCCACGAGGCAGCCGATGATTGCCTGTGCCGCGAGGAAGAGCGGACGCGGTAGGAGAAGCCGGGCGCCGCCCACGCCGAAGGCGATGGCGGCCAGCATCGGCCCAAGCAGCAGCGCCGCCGGAAATCGCGCAAAGCTGAGCGCGATGGCCAGAACGGCGGAAACCGCCAAAAGCCCCATCCAGCGAACGGGCGTGCGGAGATCGGACAAGGGCTGCTGCCGCAGGTTTCAAGGAGAGCCGCGGGAGCGCCGCGCTGCGGTGCCGCTACACTGCCTGCAGCCGGCTGTCACGGTTGCGCGGCGGATAAGGACGTCCCGCCGTCGGCTCCGAGACGACGAAGCCCCGCGGAGCCGCAGCTCCGCGGGGCTTCTCTCAGACGTGTATCAATCGATCACGGGCAGGCGTGCCGCACACCATCAAAACCGAGATAGGTGCCACTCCGGCGATCGTAGGAGCGGAAGCGGCTGGCGCAGTAGGCGACAGACCGATCGGGTTGGACCACCTCGGTCTGACCCACATCGTAGCCTTCCTGATCATAGCCATAGGCAGCTGGAGCATAGCCGCCGCCATAGTAGCCATCGTCGTATCCGTAGCCGTTATAGCCGTAGCCGTAACCGAGACCGCCTGCTGCGAGACCCAGGCCGATTCCGGCGCCAAGGGCGCCATAACCCAGGCCGCGGCGATACCCGTAGCCGCGGCCATTGAAGCCACGGCTGCTGCCGAAGCCACGGTTGTTTGCAAAGCCACGGTTGTTTGCGAAGCCGCCAACCACGCCGGGAGTGCCGGCGCGGTTCAGGCCGCCGCCGAGCCCGGCGCGTTGGAAGCCGTTGCCAACTCCGACTCCACCGTTACGGAAGCCGCCGCCGGCCACCCCAAACGAGCCGCGTTGTGCGCCAAGCGCTGCGCCGCCACCAAAGCCACCGGCGCGAAGGCCAGCGCCGCCGCCACCGAAACCGCCTCCCCGAAAGCCACCACCGCCGCCGCCGAAGCCGCCCCCGCCGCCATGGAAACCTCCGCGGGCGTCCGCAGTTGCAGGAACCAGTAGGAGTGCGCCGGCCAATGCCGCCGATGCTGTAAGGATGCGATTCATCGTTTTCACCACGTTGCGGGAGATGTCCCTTGGTGGAGAAACTCTTCCGTGCGCTGATGGATCATGCGGCAAAACCGCTTTTGTTTCGGAGAGGTGATGCAACGCGGCTTGCTCGAAGCCTGGCGGTATTCGAGAGAAGTCCGATGACGAACCTCGCCGCCTTCATCGGTGCTGCGCTCGCCGAGATCGCAGGCTGCTTCGCCTTTTGGGCCTGGGCGCGGATGAATGCCTCCGTGCTCTGGCTTCTGCCCGGCCTCGCGTCGCTGATCGCCTTCGCGAGTTTACTCACCCTCGCCGACACCACCGCGGCCGGGCGGGCCTACGCGGCCTATGGCGGGATTTATGTAGTCGCCTCGCTGATCTGGCTGCGCTTCGTCGAGGGCGTCGATCCGGACCGCTGGGACGTCTCAGGCGCCGCGCTCTGCCTCGCCGGGATGGCAGTGATCCTCTACGGCCCCCGGGGGGCCTGACCGACATGCTGGTTGCGCCCAGCACCGAGGCCGCAGAGCGCTGCGCCGAGCGCCACACTGGCGAAGAGCAGCGTCGGCAAGCCCCACCCGCCGCTGATCTCGTGGGCGAGCCCGAAGCCGAACGGGCCGAGCGAGGCGAGCGTGTAGCCGAAGCCCTGCGCCATGGCGGAGAGCGCGCCGGCACTCGCCGCATCGCGTGCCCTGAGCACGATCACCGTCAGGCCCAATCCGAAGCAGCCGCCCAGGGCGAAGCCCTGCACGATCGCCGCCGGCAACATGCCTCTCGCCGGTCCGAAACCCAACGCCGCGAAGACTGAGACCGTCACGAACAGGCTGCCGACGATCCAGCCCCGCTGATCGCTCGCACCGGCCGCCAGTGTCGGCACCACGAGAGCGCCCGGCGCTTGCGCGAAGGCCGATAACGCGGTGAGATAACCGGCCTCGACGGGATCGAGACCCCGCCCCTGCAGCATCGCGGGTAGCCAACCGAACTGGATGTAGGCCAGTGAGGACTGCAAGCCCATGAAGCCGGCCACCTGCCAGGCGAGCGGTTCCTGCCAGAGCCGGAGCGTGGGCCGGGCACTCGGGACGGCCGCCGCTGCAGGGCGTGGGCGCGCGAACGGAATCCAGGCAACCACTGCAATGAGCGCCGGCAGCGCCCAGAAGGCGAGTGCGGCGGCCCAGCCCTGGCCGAGCCAGTGCTCCAACGGGACGGTCAACCCAGCCGCAGCGCCTGCGCCGATGCAGAGCGCCATGGTATAAAGCCCGGTGGCCCGGCCGGCCCGGCGAGAGAAGTCGCGCTTCACGAGTGCCGGCAGCAGGACGCCCGAGAGGCCGATTCCAAGCCCCGACAACGCCGCTCCGGCGAACAAGGCAGGTAGGCCGCCGAGCCCGCGGAGCAACAGGCCTGCAAGGACTGCGACGAGCCCCGCCAGGATGCCCGCATCGACGCCGAGCCGTCGGATCGCCGGCGGCCCGAACGCGCCGCCGATGCCGAGGCAGAGCACCGGCAGCGTAGTGAGCGCGGTCGCCGTGGTGGCGCTGCATCCGGTCTCGGCGACGATCTGCGTCAGCAGGGGCCCGACGCTCGTCAGCGCCGGCCGCAGGTTGAATGCCACCAGCGTCACCGCGAGACCAACGAGAAGCGGGTTGTGAGGTCTTGCGTCCGTCCTCGTGGTCATGCTGCACCTTGGGCGTCACGCCGACGGCCGGCGAACGCGATGAGGACGGCGCAAAGCAGCATCGCTGCGAAGGGTACGTCGCCCAGGTGCGCATAGACGGTGCGACCAGGGATGCGCGCGGGCAGTTCCGCATCGAGCACGCCTTCCTGGCCGAGAGGCAGCGCGGCGACGATACGCCCATGCGCGTCGACCACGGCTGAGATGCCGCTGTTGGCGTCGCGCACCAGCGGCAGGCCCTCCTCGACGGCGCGCAGCCGCGCCTGGGCGAAGTGCTGATGCGGGCCCGGCGTGTCTCCAAACCAGGCGTCGTTGGTCAGATTCAGAATCAGGCCGGGCACGACGGCTGCGGCATCTGCAGCGTCGGCCGGCACGATGGCTCCGGGAAAGATCGACTCGTAGCAGATCGTCGCCGCCACCGGCGGCAGGCCCGGGATGGGGAGGATGCGCTGGCCCGCGCGCGAGCCCGGGGTGAAGCCGCCCGGCACCGAGACGAATTGCCGGAGTCCCAGCGCCCTGAGGATCGCGTCAAACGGGCCCGGCAGGTACTCGCCGAAGGGCACCAGATGCACCTTGTCGTAGGTCTGGCCGAGTGTGCCGCCATGCTCGATCGTCAGGATCGAGTTGAAGAACACTGCGTGTTCGCGGGTGAGCGGCTCCTGTGCCCGCGCCGCGCCGGTGATGAGATGCTTGTCCTTGGGCAGCACCGCACCGATGCGTCCGAGGGTCTGGGGGTCGCGCTGGATCAGGAAGGGAAAGGCGGATTCCGGCCAGACGATGTGGGTGACGTCGGCAATGCCGCTGCGCTCCGGCGATGTCGCCCGGTCGCTGAGCTCGAGATATTTGTCGACGACGCTGTCGCGGGCCTCGGGCCCGAATTTCTCGTCCTGCTGGATATTCGGCTGGATCAGGCGCAGCCGCACGCCGGCGATGGTCGCATCGGGCCCGCTCGGGACGCGCCAGGCTCCGAACAGCGCGAGCACAGCCAGCACCAACCCGCCCGCGACGACGGGGCCGAACCGCGCGCGTGGGCTGGCGCCGGTGACAAGTGCTGCGGGAGCGGCCGCGATCGGCACGACGATCAGGCTGAGGCCATAGAGCCCCACGAGTGAGGCGCCCTGCATCAGCCAGAGATTGCCGCCGAGCGCCATGCCGACGTTGTTCCAGGGAAAGCCGGTAAACAGATGCCCGCGCAGCCATTCGCTGCCAGCAAGACCAAAGGCCAGCGCGAAAAGTCGCCCGATCCCACGCGACCAGACCAGTCGGGCCGCAGCAAAGCCGAGGGCATAGAACACGGCGAGCACCGCCGGCAGCCCGACTACGCCGAGTGGCATCGCCCAGGCGAACTGGTCGGCCTCCACCAGAAAGGCTGCGCCGAGCCACCACAGGCCGGCGACGAAGTAGCCGAAGCCCCAGGCCCAGCCGATCAGGGCGCAATCCCGGAGCGTGCACCAGCCGCGGGGACCGGCACTCGCGCCATCGATGAGCCAGACCGCCACGGTGAGCGACAGGGCCAAAGCCGGCAGCATGCCGTAGGGCGGCATCGCCAGCGCGCCAATTGCGCCCGCTGCGACCGCGAGCCCGAACCTGGTCCAACCATGGCTCAGGATGATGCGATGGGCGATCGACTCGAGCCAGCCGACGATGGGCAGCCCAATATGTGCGTCGCTGTTGCGCGCGAGGGTCATGCGGTGAGGATCATCGGGCAGCCGGGTGCGGATGGCAGGCTTTACATGAATTCCGCGTTCCAGCGGCGCCTCCCCATGAGGTGGACCGAAAACGGCAAGCCCTCCGCTATCGCACGGGCTCGCCGATAATCAACGCCCGGCCGCCTGGGCCTGCGGCGGCAGGTCCTTCGTTGGCGCTGGCAGTGCCAGCGGGACCACCTGCCCAATCCGGCTAGGGCCTCGCTGCAGGCGCAGCCGCTTCACGCGGCGCGGGTCGGCGTCGAGCACCTCGAATTCGAGCTCGCTCGGGCCGGCGATGATCTCGCCGCGCGAGGGCACGCGGCCGGCCAGCGTCACGATGAGGCCGCCGATCGTGTCGATCTCCTCCGCCATCTCGCCGGCCGAGGCCACGAGATCGACGCCGGTGGCCTCCGAGACCTCCGCGAGGCCGGCGCGGGCATCCGCGACGTAGGCGTCGGTCTCGCCCTCGACGCGGTTAATGAGTTGACCCTCAGCTACGTCGTGCTCGTCCTCGATGTCGCCGAGCACCACTTCGATCAAATCCTCGATGGAGATCAGCCCGTCGGTGCCGCCATACTCGTCGATCACCAGCGCCATGTGAGTGCGGGTCGCCTGCATCCGCACGAGCAGGTCGATGGCCGGCATGGATGGTGGCACGAACAGGACCGGGCGCTGGATGCGGGTCGAGGCCAGCGTCACCGAGAGGTCGACCTTGCCGAGATCGAGCTCGCGGACGGCGCGGGCCGGCAGCCGGCGCACGCGGGCGGGCTTGTTCTCCTCGTTGGTGGCCGTTGCGCCTGAGTTCGCTGGCGCGCGACGGGGCGACGCCTCAGCCTTGCTGGCGAAGTATTCGACAAAATCGCGGATGTGGACCATGCCGCGCGGGTCGTCGAGCGTCTCGCCGTAGACGGGCAAACGTGAATGGCCGGCGGTGCGGAACAGCTTGAGCAGATCGCCGAGACTGCTTTCGACGGGCACGGCGACGATGTCGGCGCGGGGCACCATCACGTCGTCAACGCGCACCTTGTGAAGACCCAGCACGTTTTTGAGCATCGCCCGCTCCAGCGGGGAGAACGAGTCCTCGCCCGTGTCGGGCTCGGCCAGCGCATCCTCGATGCCGGTGCGCAGGCTGTCGCGTGAGCGCAGGTTGAACACATTGAGCAGGCGATCGTACCAAGCCTCGCGGGGCTGGGGGTCGGCATCTGCATGGGGCGCGGCCAGGGCCGCGCCGCGACTTCGGTCGTTGGTCATGTCTCTCTTGAATGTCCGAGGCGGAAGTGCCGGGGTCGAGGCGGGTCAGTCGGCGTAAGGGTCCGGGATGCCCAACGTCGCGAGGGCCGCGACTTCGATGGCTTCCATCGCGTCGGCCTCGGCCTCGCCGGTCTCGTGATCCTGCCCGAGCAGGTGAAGAGTGCCATGGACGAGGAGATGCGCGAGATGGTGGCTGAACGGCTTCGACTGCTCCACACTCTCGCGCAGCACCGTGTCATAAGCAAGAACCACGTCGCCGAGCGGCTCCGGCTCGCCCGGCGGCATGGGCTGGTCCGCGGCCGGAAACGAGAGCACGTTGGTAGGCTTGTCCTTGTCGCGCCAGGTCCGGTTGAGGTCCTGCACGGTCGCGTCGTCGGCGAGCAGGATGCTCACCGAGACGGGCCCAGCTTGCGAATCGGGCAAGGCCGAGAGGCCCGCTGCGACGGCGCGCTCGACCAAGGCCTCGAGCTCCGGCACGGCCGTTTCCCAGCGCGCATCCTCAATGGCGATGTCGATCTCGGGATGGCTCACGGGCGAGGCTGGTCCGACGGGGCAAGTAGCGCTGTTAGCGGGCGGGCACCCCGTCCGGCAACCGGGGCCGGGACAAGGCTGCTCCGCAGCGCAGTCTAGTGCCGCTCCATGAAACGGTTGGACGGAAGCCGGTAGAGCATCCGCACCAGCGTCTCGCTCTTCGCCCGCTTCAGCCGCCAGCGAAGCGAGGTTTCGACCTTGATCGAGCGGGCGTCGAGGCTCACGCGCAGCGCCGAGCGGTCGCGCGCCTGCTTCACGGGGTCGGCATAGAAGCTCGCGAGTTTCTCGGCCCCCATTCCCAGAGTCTCGAACCAGCGTGGCAGGTGAAAGTGGCGCAGCCGGTCGACGTCGGTGAGCGCCTTGTCGATACCAGTTCCGGTGATCGGGCAACTCGTCGCGAAGGCGTCGCCTACCACCACGAAGCCGTCCCGCTCGTGCTCCCGCACGCGGTACAGGTCGATCGCGCGCAGCACCACGGGCCCATTTACGCGAACCTCGCCGAAGGTTTCTTCCAGCCGCGGCATCAAGGCGCGCAGCGTGGCATTGGGGCTGAGCCGGAAATCCTGCACCCAGGCCTCCGAGGGCGTCCGGTAAACGTAGAGGTTGGCGCGCATCGTGTCGCCGACCGGGAACAGCGTCAGGTAAGAGACGCGGTCACCGAACCGCTCGCCCGTCCAAACCAGCGAGGGAAACGGAAACTCGCTCGGCACGCGCGTCAAGGTGAACCCTGCCGCCAGCGTGTGCGCAGGGCTCACCATCTCCTTGCGGAGGCCGAGGACGCGGCGCACTTCCTCGCCGAGGCCGGTGGCGACGACGAGAAGCCGCGCGGTCAGCGATTGACCATCGCGCAGCCTGACCGTTTGCCGACTCGGGCCGGTCTCGATGGCGTCCGTACGCCCGACCACGAGCTGAACAGTGGGCGGCAGGGCAGCGCGCAGGGCATCAACCAAGCGTCCATAATCGCAGCCGTATTCCCGCCGCGCACTGCGGGCAGCGATCCGACCGAAGCGGTGCAGCCAGACACCGTCGAACGCGGTCGCCGCAGCTCGCCCCGCCTCTCCGAGTCCCATCCGGTCGCGAAGCCGCATCTGCGGCTCGCCGAGCTTCTCCGCGCGGAACTCCGGGGGGTGGCGCTCGTGCTGGGCGATCAGGACGACACGCCGACCCTGGCGAGCCAGAGCCGAGGCAGCGGCGCTGCCAGCAATGCCGGCGCCGAGCATGATCACCTCGGTCTCGCCGCTCGCGGCCTCCGTCGATCGTGCGGATTGACTAGGTTCCAATCTCAGGATGTCTTGCGCCCCCATGACGCCTCCAGCCCGTCGGACGCAACCGCATGCGACGGCAATCTCCCCACCCGGTCAAACGATAGTTGCCGCGCTGCGACAAGATGTGAATCTGCGTAGCTCTCTCGTCCCGGAGACCCTAGACTCTTGATCCGCTCCGTCCCGCTACGGCTGGCCGCCCTGCGACGGCACCTGCCGTTGGGGCTGTCCTACATCGCATCCAGCGGCAGCCTCGTGGCGGCGAGCGCGGCTCAGCTCGTCACCTTCGCAATCCTGGCCCGTGCACTCGGGTCCAGCGAGTTCGGCCGGTTCGTGCAGCTTGCCGCGCTTACCAACGTCGCCGTGCATGTCTGCGGCATCGGCGCTTCCGACTGCCTGCTGCGCCGGGTCTCCCAGAACCGAGCCATGTACCCGGCCATGCTGGGCCACAACCTCATTCTCACCGGAGCGACGGGCGTGCTGCTCGTCGCGCTAGGCCTCGTGGCCGTGCCCTACTGGATCACGATCAGCCCAGATCCAGCGACCAATTTAGGCGCGACGGCACTCTTCCTGGTCACGAACATCGTGCTGGTGCGGCTCATTCTGCTGGCCGAGCTGATTTTCCTCGGCCATTCGCGCTTCGCCTCGGCCAACCGCGCTGTCGTCGGCTACGCTGTGGCGCGAACCTTGACGGCGATCGTCGCCTGTCTGGTCTTTTCGACGGCGAGCCTCGCACAATGGGCAGCCTGGCAATTCGCCGGAAACCTCCTAGTGGTTGTCGCCTATGCGTGGTGGCTGCGCCGTCTTGGCCGGCCACGCCTCGCCATCGTGCGCGAGGAGATCCGACTGGGCCTTTATTTCTGCTCGCAATTCGTTGCGCGCTCGGTGCGGCAGAACGCCGACCTGTTTATGCTCGGCCTGGTGGCCTCGATCGAGGTGGTTGGCAGCTACGGCGTCGCCCGCCGCATTCTGGACAGCAGCTACCTGACGATCGACGCGCTGAACCGCATCGCTTTTCCCCGTTTTGCAAAAACCAGCCTCGACGGCATCCACGCCACGATGCCGGGCGCTCGGCGGCTGCTGCCCCTCGCACTGGCGCTTGGCCTCGCGACCTCGGCCGGGCTCTTCGTGATCTCCGGCTACCTGCCCCTGATCTTTGGGCGGGACTACACGTCGCTCACGCGCTTCGTCGGCATCCTCGCTTGGCTGCCGCTCTTCATCGCCGCCTCCTCGGTGGCCATGGACGTGCTCGGCGCCTCGAGCCATCAGGCAGAGCGTGCGGTGATCGTCAATGCAACCAATCTCGGCGGCTCGTTGCTGATCGCATGGTGGTCGTGGTGGCTGCCTCCGAATGGCACGCTCGCCGCTCTCTACGTCATCGAAGCCTGTACGGTCGCCGCCGCCTGGCTGATCCTATTTAGGCTCGTGCGCCGAAGCGCGACTCGGAAGATGCAACCGGCTTGAACCTGCCGGTGGTCGGCCAGCGCTTGAGGGATCGGACGAGCTTACGGCTCGCCGAGGGTCGCCAAGACCTCGTCCATCAGAGGGCGCGCCGCGGTATCAGGCTGCGTGCAGGCGTGCTGAAGGGTGCGCAATGTGTCGGGCACAGCAGGACAGAGGTCGAGGAGTTCACCGAGCAGGAGCCCCCAAGCCCGTACCTCGACCCTCTCGTAGCAACGGTCGACCTCGCTACTTGGAAGCAACGAGGCCGCACCAAAATCGCTGAGGACACATTCGCCGCTCGTACCATCCCAGATCAGGTTGTGCGCGTAGAGATCACCATGCAGCAGACCGCGTGTGTGTAGGTGCGCGGCGGCAGAGGCAGCGGCGCGGGCAAGGCGCAGGGCCACCTCGGCTTCGATCCGCATGGCGGGATCGTAGACGTCGCGGCTGCAACTCGACAGGCTCGGCGGCCCGGCCAGCGCGCGCCAGTGCGACGGCAACAGGCGCATTGCCAACCCTTCCGCGCCCTCAGGATGTCCCGTCAGCCGGCCGAGGCCGCTCGTGAGGTTCGGATGCGCGCCGGCCGCGAGGCAAGCCGCCATCTCGCGATCGGGCAACCCGTCGCTGGTCATGGCGCCCTTGAACAATTTGAGCGCAATGGGGCGGATCTCACCCTCCGTGCGCCAGGAGGCCCGGTGCGTGATGCCGGACGCGCCCTCCCCCAGCCGCTCACCGAGGGTTAGGTCGCGCCATGCCACGGAGGCGACGCCTGCGAGTGGCATCTCGCGCTCCAGCGGATTGCCGGCATAGGACAGCCAGGCGAGGCTGGGCAGCGTTACAAGCCACGGGGGCAGCGCCTCGAAGCGGTTAGCGGCAAGCCGGATCAGCTCGAGCCTCTTCGCGGCGGCCAACCCCTCCGGCAGCGTGCGAAGCCGGTTGCCGGCGAGTAGCAACTTCTGGAGATGCGGTCGTTCGCCAAGGGCGTCGGGCAGGATCTCGATGGCGTTGTCGGTCAGCGTCAGCCAGCGCAGGGTCGCCGGCAGTGCCTCGCTTGGGACTTCGCGCAGGCCGGCATTGCGCATGCCGATCTGGCTCAGGGACGGGCAATTGCCCAGCGCCGGCGGCATCCGTTCAAAGCGGTTGCCGGACAGGAACAGCACGCGCAGCTTCGTCAGCCTGCCGATCTCGGCGGGTAGGCTCGTGAGGCTGCCGCCGCTAATATCGAGCACCTCGAGACTGTCGGCGAGCCCGAAGATTTCCGTCGGAAACTCGGTGAGACCGCCCACCAGGGAGAGCTCGCTCGCTCCTGCGAGATCGCCGCGGCGAAGTGCCGTCAGCCTATCGGCCAGGGTAGCGCGCATGGGGCCGCTATGCCAGTGGGCGTCGCCGCAGATTGGGATTGCGATCGGCTTCCGCCTCGCCGTGGCTCGCCGCTTCGTAGGCCGTGACGATCCGCCGGACGAGATCGTGGCGGACCACATCGATGTCGCGGAACCGCACGCGGCCGATGCCCTCAACGCCGTCGAGCACGTTCACCGCCTCGACGAGCCCGGATTTCTGGCCCGGCGGGAGGTCGATCTGGCTCGGATCGCCGGTCACGATCATCCGCGAGTTCTCACCGAGCCGGGTAAGGAACATCTTCATCTGCATAGAGGTGGTGTTCTGCGCTTCGTCGAGCAGCACCACCGCATTGGTGAGCGTGCGCCCGCGCATGAAGGCAAGCGGCGCGATCTCGATGATGCCGGTCTGCAAGCCACGGTCGACGTGGCGCGCCTCCATGAAGTCGTACAGCGCATCGTAGATCGGCCGCAGATACGGATCGACCTTTTCGCGCATGTCGCCCGGCAGAAAGCCGAGGCGCTCGCCCGCTTCCACCGCAGGCCGCGAGAGAATCAGGCGCTCGGCGTGGCCCTGCTCCAGAAGCGAGACCGCGTGACCGACCGCGAGCCAGGTTTTACCGGTGCCAGCAGGGCCTTCGGCGAAGACGAGTTCCTTGGTGCGCAGCAGCTTGATGTAGTCGCTCTGAGCGGCGTTGCGGGCGCGCACGGCGCCGCGGCGGCGAGTGGCGATCTGCTCAAAATGTTCGCGATCGGGCTCGGCTGCAATCTCGGCCGAGGGAAACAGGTTGCCCTGGACGGTGACCTCCTGGATCACCCCGTCGACGTCGCCCAGCGTCACCGTCGTGTCGCCGTTGCGGACGCGGCCATAGAGCCGCTCGAAGACCCGCCGGCCCTTCTCGGCGGCGTCCGGCGTGCCCTTGATGACGAGATGGTTGCCGAGCGCCGTCGCCTTCACATCGATGCGCCGCTCGATATGGGCGACGTTCTGATCGTACTGACCGAAGACGAGGCTCGCGAGCCGGTTATCCTCGAAGGTCAGCGAGACCTCCACGGTCTCGGCGAGGCCGCCTTGCGCGGCCGGCCCTCTCCCCTTCAGGGTGCGCCCGGCGGCGTCATTCGGCACTGGCGAGATCCTTCTGCAATCAGGCGGCTACCGCGTCAGGCAGCAACTCGCCGAACAAGCTGTTCGATCCGCTGCGCGTGATCCGCACGGTCAGCAGCGTGCCGATGGTCGAAGCCGGCGCCTCGATCTGCACCATCAGCAGATGCGGCGTCTTGCCGGCGACCTGTCCCGGATGGCGTCCGGCCTTCTCCACCAGCACCTCGACGGTCTCGCAGACCATGCTCTCGTTGAAGGCGTGGCGCTGCCCGTCGAGCAATTGCTGGAGCCGGGCGAGGCGCTCGGATTTTACGCTCTCGGGGATCGCGTCCTCGCGATCGGCAGCAGGCGTGCCGGCGCGGGGGCTGTACTTGAACGAGAAAGCGCTTGCGAAACCGATGTCCGCGACGAGCCGCATAGTCTCCTCGAATTCCGCATCGGTCTCCCCGGGAAATCCGACGATGAAGTCCGAGGACAGGGCTATATCGGGCCGCGCGTCACGCACGCGTTCGATCAGCCGGCGGTAAGCATCGGCCGTATGCTTGCGGTTCATCGCCTGCAGCACCCGGGTCGAACCCGACTGCACCGGGAGGTGCAGGTAGGGCATCACCAAGGGATTGGCGCCGTGGGCGGCGATCAGATCGTCGCCCATGTCGTTGGGGTGGCTCGTAGTGTAGCGCAGCCGTGCCAGTCCCGGCAGGTCGGAGAGCGCTCGCATCAGGTCGGCGAGCGAGGCGGTGCCGCCGCCCAGCGCCTCGCCGTGATAGGCATTCACGTTCTGGCCGATCAGCGTGATCTCGCGGACGCCGTCAGCGAGCATCGCCTCGGCCTCGGCGCGGATGGCTGCGACAGGGCGCGAGACCTCGGCACCACGGGTGTAAGGCACCACGCAGAAGGCGCAGAACTTGTCGCAGCCCTCCTGGATGGTCAGGAAGCCGGTGACACCTCGGTTGCGGCGTGCCGGCAGCTTCGCGAACTTGTCCTCGATCGGAAACTCGGTGTCGACGACGCGGCGGCTCTTCGATTCCGACAGCAGCTCCGGCAGCCGGTGATAGCTCTGCGGGCCGACCACCACGTCAACGGCCGGCGTGCGGGCCAGGATTTCGCGCCCCTCGGCCTGCGCGACGCAGCCCGCCACCACGATTCGCGTATCGAGGCCTGCCTGAGCGCGTTCAGCCTTGAGCACACGCAGGCGTCCGACCTCGGAAAAAACCTTCTCGGCAGCCTTTTCGCGGATGTGGCAGGTGTTGAGGACGACGACATCCGCCTCCTCCACTGTCTCCGTCGCAGCATAGCCCTCAGCCGCGAGCAGGTCCGCCATGCGCCCCGCGTCGTAGGCGTTCATCTGGCAGCCGTAGGATTTGACGAAGGCTTTCTTCAAAGTGGCCCGGCCGTGTTCATGTTCTGCGCCGTCGGCTCCGCCGACGGCCGTTCCAAGGGATCGGAGGCGGCCTTAGCACGGTTTCAGGCGCACGTCGCCGAGGCCGAACCCAGGAGACCATCATCCCGGACCTGACGAAAGACCCCGACTTCTTCGCGCTCCTGGCCGGCAGCTATCAGCGCCTCATCGGCCGGCCACTGCTGCCGGAGGGGGCGGATGCAAGATGGGCCTACGAGCAGGCCCCATTCGCGCTCCTGGCTCACGACACCGATGCCGATCCGCGTTTCGTCTACGCCAACCGCACGGCGCAGGAGAGTTTCGGCTACGCGCTGGACGAGATGATCGGCATGCCTTCGCGGCTCTCGGCAGAGGCGCCTGATCGCGCCGAGCGCGACCGCCTCTTGGCGGCTGTTGCGCGTGATGGCTACGTCGCCGGCTATTCTGGGATCCGCATCGCGAAGTCGGGTCGGCGTTTCCCTATTGTCGATGTCGTGGTGTGGCAGTTGATCGACGAGGCAGGTGTCACGCACGGACAGGCGGCAACCTATCGGCTGCCGAAGGACTGATCGGCTCAGACGGCATCCGAACAGCTCCGTCTGCATGAGCAGATCCCCTCTCCCCGCATGCGGGGAGAGGGGTTAAACCGCTGCGATGCCCGGCGCGGAGACATCGGCGCCCTCGCGGCCGGTCTGGCGGTCGGTGGCTTCCGCGGCGCGGGCACCCTGCACCCCTGTCACGCGGCCAGCGAGCGCATCGCGCAGTGATTGCCTGACCGCCGCCTCGGCCTGCGCGGTCGCTACCTTGCGGTCGGTACCGGGCTCGAAAGCGATCGGGGCGCCCCAGACCACGTGCAGGTCGATTGGGCCGCGTCGCGCGAAGAGATCAAGATGAGGAGCGAGTTCCATGTCGCCATACCAGGCGATTTCGGGGCGCTCCACACGGGTCAGCGGCAATCCGCTGCGCCCGGTATAGGCGAGCGCCACGGGCTGCAGCCGAATGCGGGCGAGGCCTCCCGTGCCGTCGGTGAGTGCCTCCCGGGCGGCGCCGACGAGCGAGGAACGGAAGGGCAGCAGGCGCAGGCCGTCGCCAGTGGTGCCCTCGGCAAATAGCACGACGAGTTCGCCCGCGGCGAGGCGCTCGCCGATCATCGAGTTTACGGTGGCGGTGGCCCCACGTCGGGCGCGATCGATGAACACCGTACGCTGCAGACGCGCGAGCGTACCGATTACCGGCCAGCCGGCGATCTCCGATTTCGCGACGAAGGAGAGCGGTCGCAGACCGCCGAGCACGATGATGTCGAGCCAGGAGACGTGGTTGGCGAGCACCAGCGCCCCCTCCCCCGCCCTCGGCGGCGTGCCGCTCTGGATCACCCGCACCGAGAACAGGCGGAGGAAGACGCGGTGCAGCAGCATTGGCAGCCGGCCAGCGAGGCCCCCACGCCCGTAACGCAGGCTCAGCACGTGCGGGCCCACGATGAGCCCGAAAAACAGCGCATAGAGCACCAGCCGCGCAGCCGTCGCGATGCGAGTCATGACATGCATCGGGGCGCGACCCCGGTGTCGACTCTCACGCGAGCGTCGCGCGCATGGTGAGCGCCGTGGCGCGGCTGCCGTCGGGGCGCGGATAATAGCCGGTGCGCTCGCCGGTTTTGATGAAGCCGTGGCGCGCGTAGAGCCGTAGGGCCGGATCGTTGCCCTCGTCCACCTCGAGATGGACGCTGCGCACGCCCGCAAAGCTCAGCGCGGCGAGGTGTTCGCGCAGCAGTCGGTGGCTGTGGCCGCCGCCACGCAGCGACGGTGAGATCACGATGGTCAGGATCTCGGCCTCGTCCTCAACCTTGCGCGACAGGGCGAAGCCGTGGACGCTGTTTCCGCGCCAGAGGCCGTGCGCCTCGGTGGAGCGTTCGCAGAGCATGCGCTCGAATTCATGAGCGTCCCAGGGACGGGCGAAGGCGGTGGCGTGAAGGCGCGAAAGCGTCGAGGCCTGCCCCGGATCGCGCAGGGGAGCAATGTAGGGTGTGGAGCCCCAGGCGTCCCACCAGGCGGACCACCAATCGAGAGCCCAGAAGGGAGACAGGCCGCGCGTCATCGAAGCGCAATCCTCGCATGCTCCTGGGGTTGGGCATCGGCGCCGCGGAGGTAGAGCGGCCTCGGCAGCGCCTGTTCGGGATCGGCGACAAGGCCGAGTTGGGCGACCCAGCCAATCTGCGGCACGCCGGTCTCGGCGACCGTGACGGCGACACCGCGATCCTGTGCGGCGGCCGCAAGTGCCTGCGCCCCCGAGCCGACCAGGGTGATTCGGTCACCGGCGATACGCTCCAGAGCCTCTTCGACGGAGAGCCGAACGGGCGGCACGGCGACACCGGCCGTGGCGCTGATCGCCTGCAGGTAGACCGCGCCGTGGCGCGCATCGATGGCGGCGACCACGAGGCCTTCGGTCTGCAGAGCAAGCTGCGGCGCGAGCAGGGCCGACAGCGTCGTCACTCCGACCACGGGAATCTTAGCGGCAAGGCCAATGGCGCGCGCAGCCGAGAGGCCAACCCGCAGACCGGTATAGCTGCCAGGGCCGACCGTGACGGCGACACGGTCGAGGCTCTCGAAGCCACCTTCGACCCGCGCCATCACGCGCTCGACCAGCGGCAGCAGCGCTTCGGCATGGCCGCGCGCGAGCGTCATCGACTCTTCGCCGAGCAACGCTTCGCTCTCGTCGGTGGCGACGCAGGCGGAACAGGCGTCGAGCGCCGTATCGATGGCGAGGATGCGCACACTCTCTCCGTAGCAGGTGGCGGTGCTCGCGTTCATCGCCACTCTGGCACCACGTTTAAGACAAGAACGGCCGCCCCGTCAGCGCGAGGTGGTCGATTTCAGGTGCATTGCCGGGCGGGTGTTGCCAGTCTGCCCGATAAAGACCGAGGCTCACAGCGCTCCGCAAGCGTGTCTGCGCGCAGCCGCCCGCGCTGTGGGCCGCCTTCGAGGCCATGGCCATGGCCTCGAAGACCACTGAACAGAAAGATTAAATCGCCTGGACTTCGCGCACGCTCGGCAGGAAGTGGCGGAACAGGTTCTGCACACCCTGGCGTAAGGTCGCGGTGGAGGACGGGCAGCCTGAACAGGCGCCCTTCATCTCCAGATAGACCACGCCTTCCTTGTAGCCGCGGAAGGTGATGTCGCCGCCGTCGCTTGCCACGGCCGGGCGCACACGGGTCTCCAGTAGGTCCTTGATGGTGACGACGATGTCGTGGTCAGCCTCCTCGTAGAACTCTTCGGAGCTGCCCTCTTCGAGCACCACGCCTTCGGATAGAATCGGAGCGCCGGACTGGAAATGCTCCATGATTGCGCCGAGCACGGCCGGCTTCACCTGTGCCCACTCACTCACGCCCTCAGCCTTCGTCACCGAGATGAAGTCGTGACCGAAATAAACGCCTGAGACGCCGGGCACCTCGAACAGCGCCTTGGCCAGCGGCGAGCGGGCGGCGCCCTCCTTATCCTTGGCCTCGAAGGTCGATTCGGGCAGCACGACGCGTCCGGGCAGGAACTTCAGCGTGGCAGGGTTCGGCGTGGCTTCGGTCTGGATAAACATGGCTGCTGGAAATCCTCGTCCACTGGCGCCGGTTCAAGGCCGGCCGGGAACGGCGCCGGACTGGCCCGTCGCCGCTATCCATGTGGACCCGAATGGTGATTTTCTCAACATGGGAGGGTGGGACGCGCGGCACACCTGCAAGGCTGAGCCGCGAACTTTTCTCAGCCTCACGACCGCGGCGTGACAAAAGCTCCGGTCTCCTGTATGGCGCACGCCAACTCACAACAGGATGCCGAAATCCTGACGCCCGCTGTCCATGAGGGATGGCGAGGCGCGACGGCCGGAGCTTTGCCATGAACATCATCCAGCAGATCGAGCAGGAAGAAGTTGCTCGCCTCGCCAAGACCATTCCCGACTTCCAGGCCGGCGACACGCTCATCGTGAACGTCAAGGTCAAGGAAGGCGAGCGCATCCGTGTGCAGGCCTATGAAGGCGTCTGCATCGCGCGCTCCGGCGGCGGCCTCAATGAGAGCTTCACCGTCCGCAAGATCTCCTACGGCGAGGGCGTCGAGCGCGTGTTCCCCGTACACGGTCCGCTGATCGACTCGATCAAGGTCGTCCGCCGCGGTAAGGTACGCCGTGCCAAGCTGTACTACCTGCGCGACCGCCGCGGTAAGTCGGCCCGTATCGTCGAGCGCACCGACCGCACGGCGAAGGCTGCCAAGACTCCTGCCGCTGCCGAGTAATTACCTCGGGCTCCGACTTGGAGCCGCTAGAATCACAAAAGCCCGCTCCGATGTCTCGGAGCGGGCTTTTTGCTGCGACCGGATGCGTGGTGCAGTTGAAAGAGGCCGACCGAAGTCAGCCCCTCAGCGCCTGAAGCACCTTCCCACCCGGGCGGCCAGTGAGCGGCATGCCTAGGCTGCGCTCGACGGCCTTGATGGCCTCACGAGTCTTCTCACCGACCTTGCCATCAGGCTCGCCGACGTCGAAGCCGCGCTGGGTCAGGCGGACCTGAAGGTCACGGCGCTCGGCGCGCGACAGCGGCGGATCGTCGGTCGGCCAGTCGGCCTGGACGCCAGGACGGCCGCGGAGGCGATCCGACAGCACGGCGATGGCGAGTCCGTAGGACTCGGCGGCGTTGTAGGAATAGATCGCATCGAAGTTCTTGGTCACGAGGAAAGCCGGGCCGTTGGCTCCAGCCGGTGCCAGGATGCCGACGGGGCCAGAGGCGGTCAGCGGGCTGCCATCTGCCTTCGTAACTCCCATGGCCGTCCAATGACCGACGGGATGCTTGCGGGTGCGGCCCGCAGCAGCGGTGTTGAAACCGCGCGGCAGTCGTACTTCGTAGCCCCAGCCCATGCCGTTCGACCATTTGGCGGCCCGCAGGAAATTCGCGGTGGAGCCGACGGCATCGGCCGTCGAATCCACCACGTCGCGGCGTCCGTCACCGTCGAGGTCGACCGCGAGGCGCTGGTAGGTCGAGGGCATGAACTGGGTCTGGCCGAAGGCACCGGCCCAGGAGCCAGTCAAGCGCGATGGCTCAATGTCGCCGCGCTCGATAATCTTCAGGGTCGCGATCAGCTCGCCGCGAAAATAGTCTCGGCGGCGGCTGCCGGAGCAGGCGAGCGTGGCGAGGGACTGCACCAGCGGCATGGTGCCGAGGTTCTTGCCAAAATTCGACTCGACGCCCCAGACGGCGGCGATGACGTGACGGTCGACGCCATAGCGGTGCTCCGCGGTGGCAAGCGCCTGTGCGTTGCGGCGCATGGCAGCTTTGCCGTCCTCGACGCGCTCGTCGTCGACAAGAGCGGCCATGTAATCCCAGATTGGCGTCTTGAACTCGGGCTGCTTCTGCGAGAGCGCGATGACCTTGTCGTCGTACGCGATGCCCCGCGTCGCGGTGCGGAAGGTCTGCGCCGAGACACCGGCTGCGGCAGCCTGGCTCTGAATGCCGGCGAGGCAGGAATCGAAATCGGCGCGAGCCGGGCTCGCCGCCAAGCCGGCGAGACAGATGAGGGCGGTAATCGTGGCGCGCGAGGTCATCGGAGCGTCTCCTGCCGGCTCTGTAGTCGCCGCACAGTCCGACGACGAACCGGAATTCGCTTCGTCGGAACGTGCGCTGGCTATCCCGCAGATTTAAGGCGCCCTGATGGTAAAGACTTCGTAACGAAGTCTTCCGCTGTTGTGCTTCAAGCCCAACCGCGCTCGGCGAGCTTCGCCTCGTAGCTGTCGATGGCCGCGTTGCGTTGAAGTGTCAGCCCGATCTCGTCGAGGCCGTTGAGCAAGCTGTGCTTGCGGGCCTCGTCGATGTCAAAATGCAGTGTGCCGCCGTCCGGTCCCTTGATGGTCTGGGCCGCGAGATCGATGGTCAGCGTCGCGTTTGAACCGCGCTCGGCATCCTGAAACAGCTTCTCGAGATCTTCAGGTGAGACGACGATCGCCAGGATGCCGTTCTTAGCGCAGTTGTTGAAGAAGATATCGGCGAAGCTCGTCGAGATCACGCAGCGGATGCCGAAATCGGCGAGCGCCCAGGGCGCATGCTCACGCGACGAGCCGCAGCCGAAATTGTCGCCCGCCACCAGGATCTTGGCCTGCCGGTAAGCCGGCTTGTTCAGGATGAAGTCTGAGTTCTCCGAGCCGTCGTCCCTGTAGCGCATTTCCGAAAAGAGCCCCTTGCCCAGCCCGGAACGCTTGATGGTCTTAAGATACTGCTTCGGGATGATGCGATCGGTGTCGACGTTGATGATCCGCATCGGGGCGGCAACGCCTTCCAGGGTAGTGAACTTTTCCATGCTCGTCGCCGTCTTGACTGTCGTGGGCTCGCGCCGCGCTGAACGGGCCTTCTAGCAGCGCGCCGGACTGGTCGGAAGCCGCACCCGGGTCATGCGCGCTTGCCGAAGATGGCCGCATTCTCTTCGTCGGTGAGGATCATTAGCCGGAAATCCGTGGCGACGAGCCACACGCCCTGCGGGGTCGGCAGCGCCCGCGAGCGTGGCGATGACCATGCACGCGCGCCAACGCACGCTAGCCGGTGTTCAAGGCGAACGTCCGTCGGGAAAATCCGTAAGTGGAGCGCTGCCCGTCATGTTTCGGTCTCACGAACGGTATTCGGAAGTGTACAGGGGTCGGCGGGATGAACACCCGCGACCGATCGAACTGCCGAGGACCGAATGTCCGACTCGTCCAACACCTTCAAGAAGGCCCCAAAGCGCAAGGGCGACAAAGGCCGCCGCGTCACGCTTTCGCCGGAGATGAAGCAGGCTTATGCCGACCTCATTACCAAGCGTGGGGAGGAAGAGGAGACGTACAAGCGCCACCTACCGCAAAACGAATCCGGAAAACGCTGAGCGTGCCGCGCGCCGATCATGGTTGCTTCACCTCATTCAGCGTGATCACCGCGCAAACAGTGCTCGCCCAGCGCACACGCGATGGGCGTGACGTGGACCAGCCTCTTCGGAGCCCCAAGGCCCGTCCGCAAAGGCTGATCGCCTCGCGGACGGGATGGGCGTCGCGACCGCTTCAGATCGCCTTCTTCGGCCCGGCCTCGATCACGTCCTCGACGGTGCGCAGACCGGCCTTCGTGGCGTTCACGAGGCAGGCCATGTTGCCCGGCGGGTGCTGGTTCTTCCACATCTTGGTGTGAGCCTCTGGGATCTTCTCCCAGGGATAGACCTCGCTCATGCACGGATCGACGCGGCGGTCGATCACGAAGCGGTTGGCAGCCGAGGCCTGCTTCAGGTGAGCGAAGTGCGAGCCCTGGATGCGCTTCTGGCGCATCCAGACGTAGCGGGCGTCAAAGGTGATGTTGTAGCCGGTGGTGCCGGCACAGAACACGACCATGCCGCCGCGCTTCACCACGAGGCAGGAAACAGGGAAGGTCGACTCGCCCGGGTGCTCGAACACCATGTCGACGTCCTTGCCCTTGCCGGTAATCTCCCAGATCGCCTTGCCAAACTTGCGGGCTTCCTTGAGCCAAGCGGTGTACTCGGGGCTGTTCACCTTGGGCATCTGGCCCCAGCAATCGAAGTCCTTGCGATTGATCACGCCCTTGGCGCCGAGGCTCATGACGTAGTCGCGCTTCGACTCGTCCGAGATCACACCGATCGCGTTAGCGCCGGACGCCGCGATGAGCTGCACCGCGAACACACCGAGGCCACCGGAAGCGCCCCAGACAAGGACGTTGTCGGAGGGCTTGAGCTGGTGCGGCGTGTGGCCGAACAGCATGCGGTAGGCAGTCGCCAGCGTCAGCGTATAGCAGGCCGCCTCTTCCCAGGTGAGGTGCTTCGGCCGCGGCATGAGCTGGCGCGACTGAACGCGGCAGAACTGCGCGAAAGAGCCGTCCGGCGTCTCGTAGCCCCAGATGCGCTGGGAGTTCGAGAACATCGGATCGCCGCCGTTGCACTCCTCGTCGTCGCCGTCGTCCTGGTTGCAGTGGATGACAACCTCGTCGCCGACCTTCCACAGCTTAACCTTGCGGCCGACCGCCCAAACGATGCCCGAGGCATCGGAGCCGCCGATATGGATGTCGCTTTTATGCGAATCCATCGGCGAGACCGGCTCGCCGAGCGAGCCCCAAACGTGATTGTAGTTGATGCCGGCCGCCATGACGTAAACGAGCACGTCGTCGTCGCCGATCTCCCAGGTCGGGACAACCTCGACCTCGTTGGCGCTCTCCGGCGGTCCATGGCGCTCCTTGCGGACCACCCAGGCGTACATGTTTTTCGGCACGTGGCCGAGCGGCGGGACCTCGCCGAGTTCGTAGAGGTCTTTCTTCTCGGTGGTCCCACCCGTCCAGGCTGGGGTCACCGCTGCGCTCGATGCCATCTTGGCACTCCTCCGGTACGACGTTTCGCGTCGCTATAGCGACGTTACTGAAGGTGTCCAAGGGGTCCTAAAGGCCAAGGATAGACGGCAATCGACGTAAGAGCGGCCTAGATGCAGACGAACGCTCAATGAATACAAAATACCTGTAATTTTCGGTCCGTTTACGGACACGAGTGGACATGACAACGTCGGCCTGCCTGCAGCTTAAGATGCTGCAGGGTCGCTGGGCCAAGCCGAACAAAATCAGTTCACAACATCCTGTGTCCCTGGTGCCCAAACGAAGGGATGACGCCGCCACCCCAATCCTTCCTCGCTGTTCAAGCCCGGCGAGTTCGTGCAAACGAGATATCTTTCGTCCCATCGCTTGCATCATCCCGTGTCGACTCCCGCCCTCGAAGATTTTCGCCGCATCGTCATCAAGGTCGGCTCGGCCCTGCTCGTCGACAGCACCCGCGGCCGGCTGCGCCATGCTTGGCTCGCAGCGCTGGCCGAGGATATCGCGGAACTCCATGCGAGCGGCGTCGATGTCGCCGTGGTTTCCTCGGGTGCCGTCGCGCTCGGGCGCACGGTGCTCGGCCTGCCGCCAGGCCTTCTGCGGCTGGAGGAGAGTCAAGCCTCGGCCGCCGTCGGGCAGATCGCGCTCGCCCGACACTGGACGGAGGCGCTCGGTCATCATGATATCGTCGCCGGCCAGATCCTGGTGACGCCGCGCGACACCGAGGAGCGCCGCCGGTACCTCAACGCCCGTGCCACGGTTCAGAAGCTGCTCGACGTGCGCGCCGTGCCCGTCGTCAACGAGAACGACACCGTCGCCACGGTCGAGATCCGCTACGGCGACAACGACCGCCTCGCCGCCCGTGTCGCCACCATGATCGGCGCCGACGTGTTGGTGCTGTTCTCCGACGTCGATGGGCTCTACACGGCCCCGCCTCATACCGACCCGAATGCTCAGCATCTGCCGGTGATTGATCGGATCACACCGGAGATCGAGGCTATGGCTGGGGGCCCAGCCTCAGAACTGTCGCGCGGCGGCATGCGCACGAAGGTCGAGGCCGCCAAGATCGCGGTGGCCGGCGGCACGCACATGGTCATCGCGGACGGGCGCGGGAAGAATCCACTGCGCGCCATCCGCGAGGGTAAGCGCTCCTCTTGGTTCCTGTCAGCCTCTACTCCGACGGCGGCTCGGAAAACGTGGATCGCCGGGGCGCTGGAGCCGAGTGGCGCGCTCGTCATCGACGACGGCGCCGCGCGTGCCTTGCAGAGCGGCGCCAGCCTGCTGCCGGTCGGCGTCACCGCCGTCGAGGGTGCTTTCGGCAAGGGAGACGCGGTGCTGATCCGCGACAAGGCAGGCCGGGTGCTGGCCCGCGGCCTCGTCTCCTTCGACAGCACCGAGGCACAGCTGATCATCGGCCGGCCAAGTCGCGAGATCGCCGAGCTGCTCGGCTATTCGGGCCGTAGCGAGATCGTCCACCGGGACGACATGGCGACCGTCGGCCCGATCGATCCGGTCTGACGCTCCGCGCTGGGTGCAGGGGTGGCGTCGCGGAGCTGAGGGCACTTGGACTTGTTGGGAAAACACCCCACGTGCGATGAGACAGCGAAATATCCTGCGTACCGCACGCGCCACCGATGATGGAAACGGAACAGTGCCTGTTCTGAACCTGCGCTCCGAACTCGCGGACGCCGATGACCTACCCACCCAGATGGCCGAGATTGGCCGCCGGGCGCGCGCAGCCACGCGGGGCATGGCGCTGGCCACCGCGCAGACCAAGGACATCGCGCTGCGCGCGATCGCCGAGCGCATCCGCGCCCACGCCGCCGACATTCTTCGCGAGAACGCGCGGGACGTCAGCGCCGCCAAGGCCGCCGGGCAGTCGAACGCGATCATCGACCGGCTCACACTCGACGAGCGCCGCGTCGCCGGCATCGCCGAGGCTGTCGCGCAGGTCGGCGCCCTGCCCGATCCGGTCGGGCGTCAGCTCGCGGCCTTCGAGCGGCCGAACGGCCTCTTGATCGAACGCGTCGCCGTGCCCCTCGGCGTAGTCGGCGTGATCTTCGAGAGCCGTCCTAATGTCACGGCCGATGCCGGTGCGCTCTGCCTGAAGGCCGGCAACGCAGCGATCCTACGCGCGGGCTCTGATGCGCACCGTACCGCCACGGTCATCGCCCGCGCCATGAGCGAGGGGCTGGCCCAGGCCGGCCTGCCGGCGGACGCGATCCAGCTGGTGCCGACCCGCGACCGCGCCGCCGTCGGCCTGATGCTGTCGGGCCTCGACGGTTCGATCGACGTGATCGTGCCCCGCGGCGGTCGCAGCCTCGTCGAGCGGGTCCAGGACGAGGCGCGTGTCCCAGTCTTTGCCCATCTCGACGGTATCAATCACGTCTACGTTGCGGCCGGCGCCGATCTCGACATGGCCCGCACGTTGCTCCTGAACAGCAAGATGCGCCGCACCGGCGTCTGCGGTGCGGCCGAGACGCTGCTCGTCGACGAGGCCGTGGCCGAGACCCACCTGAAGCCGCTTGTCGCGGCGCTCATCGAGGCCGGCTGCGCCGTGCGCGGCGACGAGGCCGTTTGTGCGGCCGATCCCCGGGTGACACCCGCGGTCGAGGCCGATTGGAATACGGAATATCTCGACGCGATCATCTCCGCCCGCGTCGTCGATGGCCTCGACGCGGCCATCGAGCATATCGAGACGCACGGCTCGCATCACACCGACTGCATCGTGACCGAGAATGCGGAGGCCGCGACCCGCTTCCTCAACGAGGTCGATTCCGCGATTGTCACGCACAACGCCTCCACGCAGTTCGCCGATGGCGGCGAGTTCGGCTTCGGCGCCGAGATCGGCATCGCCACGGGCCGGATGCACGCGCGGGGCCCCGTCGGCGTCGAGCAGTTGACGACCTTCAAGTACCGTGTTCACGGCAACGGGCAGACGCGGCCGGTCTGACGACGGACCAGCGTATGAACCTCTCGAAACTATTTGCGCGTGCAACGAAGCAAGCTGGGGCCGCATCCTCAACGTTGGAACGTTGGCTAGATGGCTTCGGCGCGCGATGACGGTTGAGACGTTCACGCCGCAACCGGGCGTCGAATGACTCACGGGCTCGACGCGGCGCGCCTACCGCCGGCGGCGCCCGGCCTGCGGATCGGGCTCTATGGCGGCTCGTTCAACCCGGCCCATGCCGGCCATTTTCATGTCAGCCGCCTGGCCCTCAAGCGCCTTCGGCTCGACCGGATCTGGTGGCTGGTCACGCCGGGCAATCCATTGAAGGATCACCGGGAACTGGCGCCGCTGTCGGAGCGCATTGCGACGGCGCGCGGAGTCGCCCGGGATCCGCGCATCGCAGTGACCGGCATAGAGGCGGCGATCGGCGCACGGTACACGATCGAGACCCTGCGCTGGCTGCGCCGGCATCGCCCATCCCTGCGTTTTGTCTGGATGATGGGCGCCGACTCGCTGGTGAGCTTCCACCGCTGGGAACGTTTCCGGGAGATCGCATCGCTGATGCCCATCGCGGTGATCGACCGGCCCGGATCCACACTGTCAGGGCCGAACGCGCCCGGCGCGAGAGCGCTGGCGCGATGGCGGATCGACGAACCCGACGCATCTCGTCTTGCCAGCCTGCAGCCCCCTGCCTGGATCTTCCTGCATGGCCCACGCTCATCGCTGTCATCGACGGCGCTGCGGAACCGTGTATGAAGGCTTTGCGCCCGGCAGCATTGCAGTCGGCGCCCAAAGCATCCAAGTTTTGATAATCGACAATAGCCGCCTCGGACGAGGCCGCGACCGAACGGGGAATCGATCCGCTGAACGACCAACTTTCTCAAGACGCGCAGGCCACCGAGGCTCTGAAGGCCCTCGCGCTCGGCTGTCTCGACGACATGCAGGCCGAAGAGACGATCGCGATCGATCTCGCCGGTAAGACTTCTCTAGCCGACACAATGATCATCGCCTCCGGCCGCAACCAGCGCCACGTGGGCGCCATCGCCGATAAGATCCTGCAGGGTCTCAAGAGCGGCGGGTACGGCAATCCACGCGTCGAGGGCATGCCTGCCTGCGATTGGGTGCTGATTGACGCGGGTGACCTGCTCGTCCACATCTTCCGCCCAGAAGTGCGAGGCTTCTACAATCTCGAGAAGATCTGGGGCGACGACCGCCCGTCCGCCCATCTCGGTGGCTGATCACTCCGTTATTGCAGGTGCAGTGAAGCAATCCGAGGCAGCATCCGCAGGTTCAATATCTCCACCGCGGATTGCGTCGGCAGCGCTTAGCCAAGACGTCAGAGTTCTGATTTCAGGGGCTTGCTGTCCCGAAACTCCGCCTCCTGTCGAATCAACGGGCCAAGCAGCGGGTGGCGCAGATCGAGGGTGAAGCGGAACGCGTCCGCTGACGTCGCCGCGTGGGTGACGCTTAGCGCTCCGGGCGACAGCCATGCCGGCAGCACAAGCCGCGGGCCAAAAACGTCGAAAAAATAACCTCGGCTGCGAAACACCAGCGCTCTGTCCTCGACGCCGACGCTCAGCCGCATGCCGATGCCTGCACCGATATGTTCTTCGAGACCTGTCGGCCCGGTGAAGCGCTTGGCCGAGTGGATCATCTGCGGAAAACCGCTCGGCCGCGCGTAGAGCCGAGTCCAGATTTGGCCGCCGCCCTGCGGGTCCTCGGTGACCGAGACGACACTCGCCATGCCAGCAGCCCGAGAGAGCGGCAGCGGCGAGCCTATGATGCGCGTGGCCTGGGCGAGAAGCCATCCTGCCAAGCTCATTCGCGTGGACACGACCTGCCCGACGTAGACAGCACTCGCGCCCTGCGGCAGGCGCTTCGAGAAGCGGCGGCGCACAGCCTCGGGCAGCGAGGCCCATTGCGCCTCCGGGATCAGCGCCCGGAAGCGGAAGTCGAGCAGATCGGTCTTGGCTGGCGCGGGAGCGGCCTGCCCCGATCGACAGCGTGCGAGGGCGGACATCGACTCATCCCTCCGGTTTGGCGGGCAGGAAACGGACGATGCGGCTGCCGAGCTTGATCAGCTTGGCCAGGGTCCCGTGCGGCACATGCAGCATCTGCGCGTACCATCCCTCCATCGTCTGCGTGAAATCGAGCATGGCGCCGAGCCGCCGCCGTGCGACTGCGCCGACGGCAGGATCTTCCTCGGCCTCGGCGGCGCACGCACGGAGCGCCGCGATGGCCGGATCGATCTCGCGCTCCTTGCGACCGGCAGCGATCCGCGTTGCCATCTCCCAGAGATCGGTCTCGGCGACAAAGTGATCGCGCCGGTCGCCAAAGACCGGCACCCTCCGGATCAGGTTCCATCCGGTCAGCTCACGCAGCGAGTTCGAGACGTTGGAGCGGGCGATGCCGAGTGTCTCAGCGATCTCCTCCGCCGTGATGGGCTTCTCGGAGAGGTAGAGAAGGGCATGAATCTGCGCCACAGAACGGTTCACGCCCCATTGGCTGCCCAGGTTGCCCCAGTGCATGACGAAGCCCTCGACGGCGGCGGGAAGCTTCTTCTGTTGGTCTGTATTTTCTGTCATAACAGAAATTAGAGACCGATTCGATCAAGCCGTCAACCGGTGTTGGGCTTCACGAAGGCCTTTCGGGTGGTCCGAAACCTAGCGCGAGACACATGGCTCGGACGCGAGAGCGTCACTTCCTAATCGGCACGCCCTTCGTGGTGAAACGCGGAGCGCCCGCATGACGCCCGGGGCGCGGCTGGCCTCCCACCTTGCCCGTACCGGCACTCATCCCCGGCGGCTGCGACAACGGCACGAGTTGGTCCGGCCTCGGCCCGATGAGATCCGCGCGTCCCATTGCCTTCAGCGCCTCGCGCAGCACAGGCCAGTTCTCAGGGTCATGGTAGCGCAGGAAGGCTTTGTGCAGCCGGCGCTGTCGCAGGCCCTTGATCGCTCCAACCTGCTCGCTGCCGCCGCGCCGCACGCCTCGCAGCGTGTTGAGCTCGGTGTGATACATCGCCGTGGCGGTCGCCATGGGCGAGGGCAGAAAGGTCTGCACCTGGTCGGCGCGGTAGTCGTTCTTCTTGAGCCAGAGGGCGAGGTTCATCATGTCCTCGTCGGTCGTGCCCGGATGCGCCGCGATGAAATACGGGATCAGGTAGTATTTCTTCCCGGCCTTCTTTGCGGCCGCCTCGAACATCTCCTTGAAGCGGTCATAGGTACCAATGCCCGGCTTCATCATCAGGTCGAGGGGCCCGCGCTCGGTATGCTCGGGAGCGATCTTCAGCCGGCCGCCGACATGGTGGGTGACGAGTTCCTCGACATATTCGGGGCTCCTCACCGCGAGGTCGTAGCGCACGCCGGAGGCGACCATCACCTTCTTGACGCCCTTCGCCTCGCGGACCTTGCGATAGAGCCGGATCAAGTCGTCGTGCGAGGTGTTCAGGTTCGGGCAGATGTCCGGGAAGACGCAGGACGGCAGCCGGCAGGCCGCCTCGATCTTCGGGTCCTTGCAGGCCATCCGGTACATGTTGGCGGTCGGCCCGCCGACATCGGAGATCACGCCAGTGAAGCCCGGCGTCTTGTCGCGGATCCGCTCGATCTCGCGCAGGATCGAACCCTCCGAGCGGTTCTGGATGACGCGGCCCTCGTGCTCGGTGATGGAGCAGAAGGTGCAGCCGCCGAAGCAGCCGCGCATGATCGTCACCGAGAACTTGATCATGTCCCAGGCGGGAATCTTCGCGTCGCCGTAGGACGGGTGGGGCGCACGCGCGTAGGGCAGGTCGTAGACCGCATCCATCTCGTCGCTGGTGAGCGGGATCGGCGGAGGGTTCAGCCAGAGGTCGCGGTCGCCGTGGCGCTGGACGAGCGGACGGGCGTTGCCGGGATTGGCCTCCCGGTGCAGCACGCGCGAAGCGCGGGCATAGGCTTCCTTGTCGTTCAACACCTCGTCGTAGGCGGGAAGCCGGATCACCGTGTCGCCGGGGCGGCGGGTAGCGGCTTCGTCCGCGGAATCGAGATCGTCGGCGGGCAGCTCGGTGTAGGTTTCCGGCACGCGGCGGAACAGGGCGACGCCACGGATGGAATCGAGCTCGCGCGGCGTTTCGCCTGCGGCCATGCGGTGCGCCACCTCGACCACGGCACGCTCGGCATTGCCGTAGATCAGCAGATCCGCCTTCGCGTCCGCCAGGATCGAGCGGCGCACCTTGTCAGACCAGTAATCGTAATGCGCGATGCGGCGCAGCGAGGCCTCGATGCCACCGAGCACGATCGGCACGTCCTTGAACGCCTCGCGGCAGCGCTGCGTGTAGACGATGGTGCAGCGGTCCGGGCGCCGGCCGCCTTCACCGCCGGCCGTGTAGGCATCGTCATGGCGCAGACGGCGATCCGCCGTGTAGCGGTTCACCATCGAATCGAGATTGCCGCCAGTGACGCCAAAGAACAGTCTCGGCTTGCCGAGCGCCTTGAACGGCTCCGCCGATTGCCAGTCCGGTTGTGCGATGATGCCGACCCGGAACCCCTGCGCCTCGAGCAACCGGCCGATGATGGCCATGCCAAAACTCGGGTGATCGACATAGGCGTCACCCGTCACCAGCACGATGTCGCAGGCATCCCAGCCGAGCGCGGCCATCTCGGCGCGGCTCATCGGCAGGAACGGCGCCGCCTTCCCGGCAGGCGGCCCTTTGCAGGCGAGAGGTGCGACGGGTCGCGGGGCGGATACTTGGAGTTCCATGGGGCCTGCATAGGCCTCCGAGGCCGCGATCTCAACGAAGGCGGAGGGTGCGGCCGTCGCGCAGTCAGCGAATGGCGTGCAAGTACCCGGACGCGGCCACTAACCCCACCGAAAACGGATTCGTCGTCGACATGACCGGCACGCACCGCCAAGTCGGCCGCTGAGGAAGGATTGCGTGCGGGCCGGTTCGTCCATGGACCGCACCGAGGCTACTGCGCGAGGATCTCCTGCGTGGCCGAGTCCGACAATTGCAGGCGATGGAGGCGCGCGTAGGCGCCGCCCGCTGCGACCAGGCTCTCGTGAGTCCCGGTCTCGACCACTCGTCCGGCGTCGAGCACCGCGATGAGGCCGGCATCGCGCACGGTGGACAGACGATGAGCGATCACAAGGGTAGTGCGCCCCTCCATCAGTCGCTCGAGCGCGGCCTGAACAAGTTGCTCGGACTCGGAGTCCAGCGCGCTGGTGGCCTCGTCGAGAAGCAGGATCGGCGCGTTCTTGAGGAAGGCACGCGCGAGCGAGACGCGCTGACGCTCGCCGCCCGAGAGACGTCCGCCCGACGGCCCCACCTGAAAATCGTAGCCGTCCGCGAGCCGCGAAATGAAACCGTGTGCCGCTGCCGCCTCGGCTGCGGCCACGATCTCGGCACGGCTCGCGCCGGGGCGGCCGAAAGCGATGTTGGCGGCGATGGTATCATCGAACAGCACCACATCCTGGGAGACCACGGCGACGGCCTCACGCAGCGAGGCAAGGGTCACGCTGCGGATGTCCTGACCATCGATCAGCAATCGGCCCTGCGTGACATCGTAGAGACGCGGCACGAGGTTGAGCAGCGAGGATTTCCCCGAGCCCGAGCGGCCAACCAAAGCCGTCGTGGTTCCCGCTGGCACCGTCAGGTTGATCCCCTCGATGGCCGGCGCATCCTCGCGGTAGCGGAAATGCACGTCCTCGAAGCGGATCTCACCCTTCGTAACGACCAGCGGCACGGCGTTGGCCTGCTCGCGAATGGTCGGGGGTTCGTCGAGCAGCGCGTAATAGCGAGTCAGCGCGGCGGAGGCCTCCTGCAGGATGGCGTTGAGGGTGCCGAGCGCGCGTGCGGGCTGCGAGGCGAGCAGCAGGGCGGCGACGAAACCGGTGAAGTCGCCGACCGTCTTCTCGCCCGACATCACCCTTTGGCCGACCAGCACCAGCACGGCGGCAACCGCGAAGCCTCCGCCAATTTCGAGCAGCGGGTCGAGCCGGCCACGGGTGTTGGCCGCCTTCATCTTAAGCCGGCGCACGTGCTGCAGTGCGTCTGCGGCGCGGCCTTTGAGATAGCCTTCCAGCGCGTAGGTCTTGGCAACGCGCGCACCCTGCAGGCTCTCACTGATCAGACTCGCCATCAGGCCCATCTGCTCCTGCGTATTGGTGGAGACGCGCCGCAGCTTCTTGCCGACCCGGCCAATCGGCCCGGCGACGAACGGAGCGGTTACACCGGCCGCGAGAGTCATGATCGGGTCGATCCAGAGCAGCGCGCCCACCAGTGCGATCAACATCGCAAGGTCGCGCAGCATCACGGTCGAGATGCGAGTCAGCGCCTCCTTGATGAAGGCGAAATCGGTGGTGAAGCGCTGCGTGAATGAGGCGGCGCTCTCGCGGCCGAGCTGCGCCATGTCAGCTTCGATCAGGTGCGCGTAGAGCGCCGCCTGCATGTCGGCCTCGACCTGGGTGACGACGCGGTTCGTGAGGACGGTCTGGCCGTAGAGCGCGAAGCCTCGCACGGTCGTCACCGCGATGACGACGAAAGGCCCATAGATGAGCGCCCGCTGGTCCTTGGCGTCGAAGGCGTCGAAGGCCGCCTTGATCAGCGTCGGGTAGAGCCCGGTCGCAGCCCCCACGATGGCGATCAGCATCAGCACGACCGCAAGCGTTCCCCGATGCGGCGAAAGCCACTCGCGCCAGAGCCGTCCGAGCAGAGGGAGGGTATCGCCCCTCAGGAGCGGGCGCCGCGCCATGCGTTCGCGTCTTCCGTGATCCGCCCTCGCCGGGTGAAGGGACAGCGGTGTTTGCCGCCGCTGCCCCTCGGGATCAAGCGAAACCCGCGAAACGATCAGTTGTCGCGCTTGTCGCCTGAACCATCTCGGTCGCCGCCGTGGTGGCGCCAGCCACCCTGACCGCCATGTCCGCGAAGCGGGTGCGCCAGGATTGCGGCACGGCGCTTCTGACCGTCGTCGAGGGTGGCATAGAGCGGTCCCGTGGCATCGGCGAGCTTGCGCAGCGCCTCGCCGCGAGCGGTGGCCGCATCCGCCATGGCGCGCAGCCGTGTTGGCGCGTCTTGCGGTTGATCGCGCCGCTCGCGCCAGGCCTGCATGCGGGCCTGGCGCTGCTTGGAGAGATCGCGCAGGGCGGCCTCGACCGGTGGCCACAGCTTTTCCTGGTCGGCATTGAGCTTCATACCCGCGTGCAGAGCGGCGATGCGCGCATCGGCGAAGGCCGCGCGATCCTCCGGCGTCAATGCGCTCCAGCGCCCATGCCTATGGCCGGGACCATCCCAGCCATGCCGCTCGCCGGCACTCACCGAAGCGACGGCCCCCGCGCCGGCCAATCCGGCCAGCATGACCGCAACGATCACACGTCTCGACATGGCGCTACCTCGATCCAACAGAACGAACTCACCCCAGGGCGCCAGAATGCCCAAGCCTGTGTATCCGCCGTATGTCCGGCGCATTGCCGCTTTGTCATGTTCGCGGTGAGGCTTGGCGATGTGATAACGTTACATTATCTGCTCGGGCACGAAGAGAGGCGGGCAGATCGATGACGGGTGAGTGGCCGATGGAACTCCGGCGAACGGCGGCGTGGCTGCTCCTCATCGTGGCCGTGATCGCGCCGGCCACAGCCTCGGCCGAGGAGCGGATCAAGGCGGTGGCGACCTTCTCCATCCTCGGCGACCTCGTGCGTCAGGTCGGCGGGGAACGGGTCGCTGTCACCAACCTAGTCGGGCCGGATGCGGACACGCACAGCTTCAGCCCCTCTCCGGATGATGCCCGCAGGCTTGCCGGGGCCGACATCGTCTTCGTCAACGGCCTCGGCTTCGAGGGCTGGATAGAGCGGTTGATCCGCGCCTCCGGCACCCGGGCGCCGGTCGTCGTCGCGTCGAGCGGAGCGAAAACCATCGCCGGGTCTCGTGATCACGCTGATCATGGCCACGATCATGTTCCCGGCAGTCTTGCCGACAGCCATGACGATCCGCATGCGTGGCAGAGCGTCGCGAATGCCAAGCTCTACGTCGCCGCGATCCGCGACGGGCTCTCGCGGATCGATGCGGCCCACGCGGCCGGCTACGCCGAGAACGCCAGGGCCTATTCCGAGAAGCTCGATGCGCTCGATGCCGAGATCCGCGCGACCATCTCCGAGATCCCCGAGGCGCGCCGGCGGATCATCACCACGCACGATTCCTTCGGCTACTACACGCAGGCCTACGGATTGCGCTTCGTCGCGCCGCAGGGGCTCTCGACCGACAGCGAGGCCGGCCCGCGGGACGTGGCCCGCATCATCCGGCAGATCCGGCAGCAGAAGATCCCGGCGGTGTTCTTGGAATCCATCGCCGACCCGCGCCTGATGGAGCAGATCGCCCGCGAGAGCGGCGCGCGGGTGGGGGGCAGGATCTATTCGGACGCGCTGAGCGCGGCCGATGGGCCGGCACCGGGCTATATCGAGATGATGCGCGCGAACCTGCGCGCCTTCCGGGAGGCGCTGGGCTAGCCGCCCATGCGCGGCGGGTCAGTCGACCTTCGCCTCGAACCGGCGCGTCGGCGTGCGGGCCAGCGTCTGGATCACGCGCGGCGGACGGCTCGCCTTCTCGGCGATCTCGGCCTCCTGCTCCTCGATCATCGTCCGGGCGGGCTCGTCGCCGTCGAGGCCGCCGAGGATCTCCATCGGGATGCGGCGGTTCGAGGCGAGGCTGCCATCCTCGAAAACCACGTCGAACAGAACGAACCCGCGCTCCTGCGGCTTCGACTTCACGCGCTTGGCCATGGGAAAGCAGCTCTTTCGATCGATCGCGGCCTCGATCACGAGGCCGGCGATTCGGGGGCGTCCGACAGGACGAGACGGCGGAGCCTGAAAAACTCCGTTTCAGGCCTCTGCATAGCTCCGTCCGGCATTGCCGCCTACCCCGCCCGGTGTCGCGTCTGCTAAGCGCCGGCTGCCACCCTTCGATCCCCCACAGCGAAGCCATCCGACGTGAACGACTGGATCCAACGCGACGTCGGCGCGGTGCCGGGCACACCCGACACGATGCGGCTGATGCAGCGCAGCGACGGCTTCACCATCATGGTGGGCAAGGTCGAGCTGATGAGCGACCAGCTCTGCGCCTCCGAGCGGGCGCTGGCGACCCTCACCTGCGAGCGCCTGCGCGACCGGCCGGCGGCCCGCATCCTCATCGGCGGGCTCGGCATGGGCTTCACGCTGCGCGCAGCCCTGGACGGCCTCGGGCCGCAGGCGAGCGTGGCGGTCGCCGAGCTCGTCCCCGCCGTTGCAGCCTGGGCGCGCGGCCCGCTGGCGCATCTCTTCGAGGGTGCGCTCGACGATCCACGGGTCGAGCTCAGGCTCGACGACGTCAACCGCATCATCCAGGAGGCGCCGGGCGCCTACGATGCCATCCTGCTCGACGTCGATAATGGCCCCGAGGGCGCGACCCGGCGGCAGAATAGCCGCCTCTACGACGAATGGGGCCTGAAGCGCGCCCGCTGGGCCCTGCGGCCGGGCGGCATCCTGGCGGTCTGGTCCGGCCACCCTGACCGCAAGTTCAAGGCCCGCCTCAAGCGGATGGGCTTCGCCGTGGACGAAATCCGCATCCGCTCGAACATCGACAACGGCCGCCGCCATGTCCTGTGGCTTGCCACCGTGGAGCCCGACGGGATCGGCGCAGGCTGACGGGCCGGGCGCTCGCCGCTAGTGGATCGGTTACGAGTTCGGTCCGGTCGACCTTGTCTCGCGTTCAGCGGTACGCGTGGAATGATGGCGGGACGCGCTTTCCTCGAGTGAGCGTGGACGCCCGACCTGAAGGCCCGGACGATGAGACGGCCCTGCCGGCAACGCGATGACCGACCCTCTACGGCACCGTGCGCGAGGCCGGGACAGTGGGCGGAATCCACCTCACCGATCAGGGCCCGCATTATCCAGATGTCCCAGCCGGAAGCGCCTTCGGTCGGGTCATAGACGAGGATGAGCGCGTCATTGATCGGCGGGGGAGCCGATAAGAATGGCTCGCCCGTGCCCTTCGATCCGTCTTGGCGGTTGAGATCTGATGGGCGGCGACCCAAGGTCTGGGTCTGCTTGCGACCCCATTCGGACTTTCGGCGGCACCTCGAATGACCGCTTGGGGTCGGAACTTCGCCTGCCGCTGGGTTGATGCATCTCTGGCTGCTGCGGAGTGGACTGCACGGCCTCGTTCGTGGCGGGCTTCCCACGGATCGGCTTGGTAGCGTGGTCAGGCAGCGGCTGCAGTCGGGTTCCGTGTCGCCTTGGCATCGCGGACGGGCGACAACCCGAACATTCGGCCGTACTCGCGCGTGAACTGGGGAACGCTCTCGTAGCCGACCGCGAAGGCGGCACCGCTCGCCGACAGACCCTCCGAGACCAGCAGCCGGCGCGCCTCAATGAGGCGCAGGTGCTTCTGGAACTGCAACGGCGACAGCGAGGTCACGGCCCGGAAGTGTTGGTGGAACGACGACGGGCTCATCCCGGCCGCAGCTGCCAGCCGCTCGACCGGAAGGTGTTCAGCGAACCCGGCCCGGAGCAAAGCGACTGCGCGGGTGATCCGCTCCACGTGGCCGTCCGGCCAACCCAGACGTCGGATGGCTGCCCCGTGACGTCCTGCCAATAGCCAGTAGTGCATCTCGCGCACGAGTTGCTTGCCCAGCACCGGTATGGCTGCTGGCCGGTCGAGGAGCCGCATCAGGCGCAGGGCCGCGTCGGCGGTCTCCGCCTCGGTCGGGTCGACCCGGACCGGCATGTGGTCAGCCTGCGGCTCGGCTGGCATCTGCGCGCCAAGGTCGGCAATGACCGCCGGGTCGAGTTCGAGCACGAGCGAGTAATAAGGCGCTGCGACACTGGCCTGAGTGATCTGGCTCACCGTCGGCACGTCTGCGGTGATCAGGAGCGAGTCGCCGGCCCCGAAGGCGAAGTCCCGCGTCCCCATGGTCACATGCTTGCTCCCCTGCAGGACCAGGCAGACCAGCGGCCGCGAAATGTCATGCAGCAGGCCGCTGGGGGCGGTCGCCCGCACGGTTGAGAGACCCGGAATCGGGGTTGTCGCGATGCCGGCGGCGTTGTGGTGGGTCTCCGCGTGGCGGCGGACGGCTGCGAGGAGGGTGATCATGGACGGAAGGTGTAGCCCAGCGCCCGCGCGAATGCATCGCTGGTCGTAGGATTAGGCAAGAACTTCCGAGCTTCCGGCAACAAGGGCCGGCTCCGGGGCGGCATACCGGGCCAGCCACTCGAACGGAGCCAATCCCATGACCAAGATCGCCCTTGTCACCGGAGCCAGCCGCGGCCTCGGCCGCAACACCGCGCTCAGCGTCGCCCGCCGCGGCGGCGACGTCGTCCTGACCTACCACAGCCGCTCCGACCAGGCCGAGGCGCTGGCCGCGGAGATCCAGGCAATGGGCCGCAAGGCGGTCGCGCTGCAGCTCGACACCGGCGATGTCGGTGCGTTCACCGGCTTTGCCGAGTGCCTGCAGGCAAAGCTGCGCGAGATCTGGAACCGCGAGACCTTCGACCACCTCGTGAACAACGCTGGCCACGGGGACTATGCCCTGATTGGTCAGACGACCGAGGAACAGTTCGACCGGCTGGTCGATGTTCACTTCAAGGGCGTCTACTTCCTGACCCAGACCCTGCTACCCCTCCTCGCGGATGGCGGTCGCATCGTGAACCTGTCCTCCGGCCTGACTCGGGTCTGCTTTCCCGGCTACGGGGCTTACGCGGCGGTCAAGGGCGCGGTCGAGGTGTTGACCCGGTACATGGCCAAGGAACTCGGGAGCCGCGGGATCGCGGTCAATACGGTGGCGCCCGGCGCCATCGAGACCGACTTCGGCGGGGGCGCGGTGCGCGACAACGCGGAGATCAACGAGCTCTTCGCGGGCCTGACGGCACTCGGTCGCGTCGGCGTACCGGACGACATCGGGCCGATGGTCGCGAGCCTGCTCTCTGAGGAGAACCGCTGGGTCAACGCGCAGCGCATTGAGGTCTCGGGCGGTCAGGGCATCTGACGGCATCGTGGGGTGCCCCGGTGGGCATGGCAGTCCGGGGCGCCCCCTGCCGGCAGCGTGAACCGCCGCTGGCGACCCAACTCGGACCCTGGCGGCGATGACCGTGCATGTCCGAATGCCTCGACAAAGCAGTCACGCGCTGCGCATTTCGTTCATGGCTTTGGTGCGGCGTGAACGCCTGAATTCATTGAGCAAAAGTAACCTGCGAAACTCCTGAGTTTCGGGGAGATGGCCAAAGCGGCGGCGATCACCGTGTGGTGGCCTGCGGAGGCGAGCCGGGCTAGGATTTTAGTTCGATAGCTCGGACCCGCACCCATGCCCATCGAGTGCCACGCCAACGAAAAATATGTCACCGGCCACTGCCTCGGCTCGTCACGCGGCCGGGGCTGGACGAACGTGCTGGCCGAGCGGTGGAGCCACGCGCGTGGTGAGCTGCCTTCGGTGCTGCCCCGCGATACCGAACTGGCGGTTTTGTTGAGCGACGCCACGCTTGTTGATCGGGAAGGGGCAGGCCTGAAACAGCGAACCCATGGGCGGCGCGGCACGGCCTGGCTGTGCCCGGCAGGCATCCGCGAGGAATACATCGACTTCAAGCAGCCGCTCCGCGACTGCCTGCACATCTTCCTGCCCGCCCAGCCCTTCGCCCATGCGGTCGAGCAGGATTTCGGGGTCGACCCGGCCAGGGTGGCGCTGCGCTACGATGTCATCGCTCGCGACCCCTTCATCGAGCAGGTCGCCGTTCAGATCGCCCGCGAGCTTGACCGTCAGACGGCAGCGGGAGCGCTCCTGATCGAAGGGCTTGGGCAGGCACTATCCGCCTACCTGGTCAACCACTGCGCCGAAACCGCAGTGCGGCTCAAACCGCCGCTGTGTGAGAGGCCGCTTGACGAACGCCGGAAGCAGCGCGTGCTGGCCTTTATCGAGGCGCACGTGGCGCAACCCTTCACGGTCGCCGAGCTGGCAGCCGTAGCTTGTATGAGCCCCGCGCATTTCGCCCGCAGCTTCAAGCAAACGTTCGGCGTGGCACCCCACGCCTACGTCAGCGCACAACGGCTCGACCTTGCGCGGAAGCTCCTTAGCGGCCGGGCGCACGATCTCGCTGCGGTAGCCACCGCAGCGGGGTTCTCGAACGCCTCGAACTTCGCCCGCGCCTTCAAACAGGCGACCGGCTACACACCTGCCGAGTATCGGGAGCTCGGCCTTGAAGGGGTGCAGTAGCGTCGCTGTCAGTTGTCGCCCTTCGATACCTTGGCTTCATAGGCGGGGAGGTCGATCACGCCCTCCTTCTCGGCGCGGGCACGATCCTCGTCGGTGATCACGTCCTGCACGATGTCGAGCCGCTTCCAGAGGGCCAGCGGCGTCTTCTTGCCGGGGCGCGGCACGTACTTGCTTTCATCGAGCCGGTTGAACCGGTGGATGTAGCGGGGGCAGTTCACCCAGGCCTTCGTGACTTCGACCTTCACGGCGTACTGCGCCTCGGTCCAGCTTTCCATAATCGGATCATCGCGCAGCATCGTTGCGTGCCCCTGCACGCGCACGCGGTGAGGCGTCTCGAAGTCGATGAACAGCAGGCCGACCTTGTTCTGCCCCTCGATGTTGCCGACCGAGTAGAACATGCCATTGCCGTCGAAGCCGGGGAACACGAGCGTGTTGGCGTCGAGCACGCGCACCAGGCCAACCGGGCCGCCTTTGTAGGAGACGGTCGGCATGCCGTCCGGATCTACGGTGGAGAGAAAGAAGAAGTCCCGGCCCTCGATGAAAGCACGCTCGTCCTTGCCGATCTCATCGCGGACCCAACCAGTATCGAGGCGCTCGGCCAGCCCGACTGTGCCGAACTCCTGCTGCAAGTGGCGGTGCTCATCGTAGTACAACGAAGCCATGGCGGTTCTCCCAGATGCTTTTCTGATTAGGGACACGCTGGCCTACCGTAAGCCGGGTGTCTGCATCCAAACCTGCGGAATGCCATTCCATTCCTGCGAAACCGGTCGGCCGGCGGTTCGCCTCGTCAAGCCGCACGTGCCACCAGTAGCAGGCACCAGGCCGGGCCTGATGCCCATGACAGGGAGTTAGACGATGCCAAGCAGCTCAAAGGCTGTGACAACCCGCGATTTCGAGGACGTGGTGGCGGCAGTGCAAAGCTACGTCGATGGCATGAAGACCGGCGACGCCAAGGTGACAGCCAAAGCCTTCCACGATGAAGCCGTGATGTACGGGTTCGCGGGCGGCAGCCTGCTCGGCGGTCCGATCAGCAACCTTTATGATTACGTCGAGAAGAGCGGCAAGGCGCCGAACATGCAGACACGCATTGACGTGCTGGCGATCACGCCAACCACGGCGGCTGTGCGCGTCGATATGGAAAACGATGCGAACGGTGCCGACTATACCGACTTTCACACTCTCCTAAAGCAAGACGGGCAGTGGAAGGTCATCGCCAAGCTTTTTCATCAGCACAGCTAGCTGGCAAGCGAACACACGCGATTTGTCGTGAAGAGAAACCTACTCAGTCCGGAGCAATGCCGGGCGCCTCGTGCCGCGCTAAGGTGGACTGTCCTAGATACCTATAGAGCCTCTACGGTCTCTAACAGTACGCTCGTCAAGTTCGAGGTAGGGGGGCGTTCGGACTGACAGGATAAGTCTGCTGCGTGCCGCATTTGAAGCGCAGGGGATCGTATTCAGTCTGGACGGCCGGAGGGGCACTAGTAGGCCATTGCTCTAATTTTCTAATCCATACGTCTCCGGACAGCCTCGCTCACCATGCGAGGCCGTTTCGCTGCGGCTTGGTCGTTCCAAAATTCTTGAGTTTCGTAGGGAGCGGCGTCCGGTTTGATCGCGAAGCAGTCGTCCACTCGGCGCATGAACAATGGCTGCTTT
>NZ_BJZV01000027.1 GCF_007992215.1 Methylobacterium gnaphalii
GGCCGACCCTGCACTAACTTTGAACTCGGACCACCGCATGGGGGCAGGTCACCAACGGCTTCAGGCCGAAGCGTTGGCATTTGCCGCTGGACACGCCCGTAAATCCGATCGCTTCGATGGGACCATCCTCTCGCTCTCGCGGCGTTATCAGACTGGTCCAGCGAGCCCGTTCCAGCGGCTGAAGCACAATAGCCGCCGCAAAGACCTCTACACGCTGAAGCTGATCGAAGCGGCCTTCGGCAACAGGTCGCTCGCCGCCCTAAGGGTAGGGGACTTCTATCGCTGGTACGACAAGGCCAAGGAACCAAAAGCACCCGGAGATCCGGAGCGCCTGCGTCGCGCGTACGGCATCATCAAGAAGCTGCGCGAGCTCTTCGCCTATGGCGTCATGGCCGAATTGCCGGACTGCGCTCGGCTCTATGCGATCCTGCGACATGCGCGCTTCAAGCAGCCTGCTCGTCGACGCATCTCAATGGACCTGTCTCACGTCCAGGCGTTCATCGCGACGGCCTTGCGCCTGGACCGCCTCTCTCTGGCGCTCGGCACCGCCATTCAATTTGAAACTGCCCTGCGACAAAAGGACGTCATCGGCGAATGGGAGCCGATCTCGGCAGGGGAGGGTGGAGGTTCGTTCGTCCTAAGGGGACGCCGATAGACCAATGGCCTTACGTGGCAGGACATCGATCCGAATCTGGTGATCCGAAAAGCGACGACGAAAACCGGAGCCTTCGCGGCTCACGACCTCAAGCTCTGCCCGTTGGTAAGCGAACTCATCGCGCTCATTCCCCCCGAAGCTCGGATCGGACCCGTCATCGTGGATGAGTTGGCCGGACGCCCCTACGCCGAGTCAGCGTATGGGCGTGAATGGCGTGTCGTGGCACGGGCAGCCGGCGTGCCGGATAACGTTTGGAACATGGACGCTAGAGCTGGCGCCATCACTGAAGCCGAGGATGCCGGCGCCGACCTCGACCATATCCGGTCAGCTGCAGCACATTCTCAGACGGCTACAACCCAACGCTACTCGCGAGGTGCGCTCGGGAAATCACGCCACGTCGCCGAGCTTCGGATCGCACACAGGGCTGCGAAGAACGGATCCTGAACGAAACAGGAGGCCGATGGGGAACACCATGGGGAACATGGGGAACACCTAGACCATAATCGAGAGCGAAAAGATCAGTGATACGAGACACTTAGTGGAGCGGGCGATCGGGATCGAACCGACGACATTCAGCTTGGGAAGCTGACGTTCTACCACTGAACTACGCCCGCGAACCTATGCGCTATGAGACGCTTAGGTGCCCTACGTCAACGTTCGTTGCGCGAAGGCGAGGTCGTACGTAGCAGCTTCGTAGCGCCCGCGCCACGGGTGCAGATGCCATCTAAGCGATAAGAGATAGAGATAGGCCTTGGGCACCATGTGGCCGCCCACGCGCCGATCGGATTCGCCTTCGCTGTTCCGGTTTGCGCCACGAGGAGACGTTGAATCTGCTCCACATTCCGGACATTCGGGCATAGAGTTGGAGGGCACTGACGCGCTTGGCCACATAAGCTCAGTCGTCGCGTTCAACTGCGCCCGGTACCTTGTCACGCGTGATCGGATTAAGTGCGCGCAGCACCGCTAGGCCCTCGCGGGCATAGGCTTCGAGGAGCTCCAGGAATTCTTGGTAACCGGTCGCGGCCGCGAGGTCCGCGGGCACCTCGACCTTGAACTCGTCTCGGACCACGCCCCGGAGATCAATCGGCAGCCCTGGTAGTGGCGTTGCCTGGCCAAGTTGGCGCAGGTACGGCGAAAAGGCCGGCAGGATCGCGCCGATGAAGAGGTACTTTCGCCAGACGCGATAGTACGCCTCGCGCTCCGCCTCATCCTCGATCAGGTTCATGCCCGGGATGCCGAACGGCTCGTAATAGGTCTCAATGCTGTCGACAGCGCGCGCGAGTGACCACGTCCGGGCGCCGACCCACTTCTCGAAATGCCGCTGCTGAAACTGCGCGAAGGTGAGGAGTTCGATGTTAGTGTTGTGGGCGGCGAGGAGCGCGCCCGGCTGGAAGCCCACTTTCGAGATGATGTAACCGCGATGCGCGCCCGCCTCGGCCATCACAGTCCGGAAGCTGAAGACCACGTCCTGTGGGACATTGCTCTTCCAATTCTTGCACTCGCAGAGCGTGACCGTCTTGATCCCGTTGACCGTCTCCGTCGCCATCACGTCAACTGCGGCCTCGCCGCCCCGGGGCAGGGCGATGGCGGCCTGGCGCACGGCGTCCATCCCACACTCAGCGAGGATCTGGCGCACCGCCTCTTCCAAGGCCTCCCAGGTCGGCGGTTCGCGTTGGGTGATCACGGGGTCATGGCCTTCCTCGGGGCAAGCCCACGGTGATGCTGAATGGATAGTGTGGCCGACACCTGCGGTCCACCGAACATCTGGGCTGTACGACACCCGAACGCTACAAGGGTCATCCCGGCAACCCGAGATTGACCGCGCTTGGCCGAGATCGACCCGATTGTTGAACCGCTCCTGACTGGGCTGCTGAACAGCCCGATGGCGGACTATGGCCGCGCGGCCACGGTGCGGCTCGAGGAGAACGAAGGATTCCGCGACGAGCGCTTCGACCTTCGCGCAGGCAGGCGGGCTGCGCAGCGCCAGCGTCGCCGGATGCGCGCTGAGCGGCAGATCATGGCAATCGACGCCGTCGTCCAGAACGCGCTGATCCGCGAGCTCGCGCTTACCGATCGCCTTCAGGGTCTGGCCGAACGGCTCAAGATTCGCTCAATCGGCGTCCTTCCGGCCGGCACCGGCGAGGCGACGGCCGAAGCGGTTTCCAGCCCGGGCCCGGTCGATGAGCTCCTCAATCCTGCGCGCGCTACGGCAATCAAGACCTTCCTGGAGGTTTGGGCCGACGCCGTCCGCGAGACGCGCCAGCGGCTGGAGCATGAGCTCTAATGGCCAAGCCCAGTGCCGCCACCCTAGCGAAAACTGCGGCCGAGAAGGCGGCGATGGAAGCTAGGATCAGCAAGGCCGCGGCCGACCTAGCGGTCGCCGCGCCGAGCCTCGCCTCAACGAAGGGTAAGACCTACGAGACCTGGGTCATGTTCGAAATCGCCGCACGGCTCGCGATAAGCCACAAGGTCAAGGCCCGCAATAGCGCAGGCAAGTCGACCACCACCTTCCGGGTGCGCGGCGGGCCCGGGCACATCAAGTCGGCGAGCGAGCCCCCCGGCAAACTACCCTGCCACTTCGAGCTCGGGTCGCCCCAGGCGAGAGAGCCGCTCGAACTTCACAACAGCGTCGAGCACGTCGGCCTCAGCGACGAGACGCACGAGTTCGACGTGTCGGCGATCTCGAAGCGGTACACCTCGGGCCTGCGGAAGTCTGCAAAGGGGGGACCCTACGAGGGCCCGTGTGCCCTCGGCCTGGAATTGAAGGCTTATGACGTTGCGACTACGCTGGACAAGGCGATCGCGCGCGCCTTGCTAGGCACCGTCGTCGACCTCCACCCCGGCGCGGTCGTCAAGAGCGTGAAGATCGAATTCCGCGCCAAGGCTTCCGACACCTATGTCGAACGCTTCGGCTATCCGCGCGCGGCGCTCCTGACGACGGCTTGGATCACGCCCGAGACGCGGAAATTCCTTGAAGCCTACGGGATCGGCTCCCACCCCAATGTCGCGCCAGGGCACAACGAAGGCGATCTTGACGCACTGGCGTCTATGATCAGGCCTTGGCTCTGACGTCTACCTGCGCGCGGCCGCCGGGGATGGAGCCTGCTATGGCAGCGATCTTCTTACCCGACCAATGCTCGTCGACCCGCGCCCACGCTTGCCGATTGTTCGTCACATTGGCTCGGCCGGAACTCGCCTGTCGGGCTGGCAGAGCTTGGATTAGGGAAGTAACGAACAAGGGTCCTGGAGTGGCGTCATTAGAACAACGCTGCGCTTCGCGCGCGTGGCCGCCACATGGAGATTGGATCGGGCGGAGCGCTCGCGGTCGCCGCCTCTCGCTGACAGGTAGCGCTGGTAGACACCCTCGAAGACGATGACCTCGTCGAACTCCTTTCCCTTGGACTTGTGGATCGTCATCACCGTCACCCCGCGATGCGGGCGGGTCGTGGCGGCGAACTGATCCTCGACAACTGCGGCCGCCAGGTGTTCACGGGCGTCGCGATATGCACCGTTTGCGCGCCAGGCCTCGGCGAGTCGTCCCTCGATCTGGGCACCGCGCTGAAGCAGACGTAGATGACGCGCCTCACGAGCGACATGCTGCAGCTCTTCACGCGGGCTGTCCGCAAGGGCAGCGCGGACCAGGCGCCAGTCCGACATCGGATCGCCTGTGAGCACGATCTGCCGAACATTGCCGACGAGATCGCGGACGTCCGTCGGAATGCCTCGGGCTCCATAGCCTGCATCGCCGCGCTGCCGGACTTGGCCGGCCGCCCGCCTCAGGCGTCCCGCCTTAGTCAGTGCTGTCGATCCAGCGGCCTCGGTGCGGCCCACCTCAAAGGAGGCTAGAGCTTCGAGCACCAAGGCGGCCAGCTGATGGGGGTCGTTGTGCGGCTCGAGTAGGAGCGCGATCAAAGCCGATGCCAAAATTGGCCCCTCAGCGGCGACCAGGATCTCGGCCGGGTAGGCGGGCAGTCCGTGGTCAGAGCCACGCATGTAGTCGAAGGCGGCGATCGCAAGGGCGTTGGTGGGGACAAGGATCGCGACGGACCACTCCGGCGAACGGCGATAACGGTTCACAGCCTGCAGCATAGCCTGCTTCAACGGCCGCAGGCTCTGTCCACGGTAGCGGTCAATGGTAACGCCGGAATAGGGCTCAGGCCGGAAAGCGCCATCCAGAATGGCGTCGGCGAACCGGATGATGTCTGTCCCCGCGCTACGGTTGTTCTCGCCGCCAAAATCGAACGGCTCCGGCTGGAACGCAGCGAGGAAATCATCAAACCGACGGGGGTCGGCGCCCTTGAAGTCGTAGATGCGCTGCTTCGGATCGCCGAGGGCGATCAGCCGGCTGCGTTGGCCGAGTGTGAAAATCATCTTCCACTCCTCGGCGTTCGTGTCCTGGAACTCATCGACGATGATCAGCGGGTAGGCGAAAGCATAGGCCTCAGCCAAGACCTCCAACCGGGTGAACAGCTCCACAAGAAGAGTCGGGAAGAGGTCGAAGGCGACGAGGCCCTCTTCGTCGAATAGCTGTCGCTGCCGGGCAAAACGGGCGGCACCGTCGAGGCCGGCCAGCCGGTCCCGCGCCTGGGTCGGCAGGAGCAGCCGAACCCCTGGCTTGGCGCACAGCAAGTAGCCGTGGCTCTTCAGGATGGTCCAGGCGAACCCGTGGTAGGTGCTGATCTCGATCCGCGAGAGCTGATCGGAGCCAATGGTCGCTGTCGCCTGCTCGGCAACGCGGGCGACGGTGGCGCGGGCAAAGCTTAGAAACAGGGCCTTGCCCGCCGCGCCTAGGCGTCCTGCGTCGAAGTCGACGCAGGCCTTGGCCAGTGCGATGGTCGTCTTCCCAGAGCCTGCGCCGCCACGAACGAGCACGTGCCCTGTGGTCGCCAGGAGTCGCCGCTTGTCATCGGTGAGGACAAGGGCCATGCGGTTACTTGAACTGGTCAGGAAGGATCGGAGTCGGCGGGGGTGGCGGTGCAGGTGGCGCCGCCATGGTCTTCAGGGCCGCGAGGATGGTCCGCATGGTTTGCGGCACGTGCGCGGCACCCGTGCATTGCTCAAAGAAGACGGTGATGTAATCCGCGCCCTTCTTATGGAGGAACAGCGCATTGAACGCGGCATCGTGCGTGCCTGCCGGCGGCAGAACGTTGGTCAGGGCAGGCGGCCACTCGCCCTGGCCGTTGAACCAGTCGACAAACCAGGACTGCATGTTAGCGGGGACCTCCGCGTTCAGAAGGTTCTCGAACCCGGCATAGGGCTGCTCAAAGGCTTGGTCGCAGGCGGCCACGATCACCGCCTTGTCGGCGGGAGTCTGCTGGTCGAAGATCGTGGCGGTCATCTTACCGAGACCCCGGAAGAAGCGGGCGAAGTCGGCGACCGCGGTTTGGCTGCCAGCGTCGAAAGGCACCCAGCCGAGGGTGTCAAGCCGGTCGTACGTCTGGGGCTCGAAGCTGGCGGCCCGTCGGGCGGCCGCGCTGTAGGCGACCAATTCGGTCTTACCTTCCACCACCAGGACGCGGCGGGCCAACAAGGCCTCACAGAAACGAGTCCTGAACCCGTCGCGGAAGACCTTGAGCTTTAAGTTGTCCGGCAGGACGACCCGCGCGGCGTTGAGTAAGCCCGTGCCGTCGCGCGTCATCACCGTCATCTGCTCGGGCGCAAATTGCTCGATGACGTACGGCGAGTGCGAAGTGAAAAGCGCTTGAGCCGCCAGGTCGCGCACCTTATCGACCACGCGCTTCTGGACGTGCGGCGGCAACGACAGTTCCGGCTCCTCCATGGCAAAGATAACCCGACCCTGCCGCCGCTGGGCGATCAGACCGAGCATGGCCAGGACCAGAGCGTTGATCGTGCCGGAACCCTGGTGCTGGAATGGCGCGGCATAGCCAGGAACCCCCGTCGCCAGAAAGGACTTCAACACTCGGCGGAGGTCTTCGCGGGTCAGCTCCGAGACCCGAAGGTGCGGAGCGTCGGCCCATTCCCCGGGGACGATCTCGCGCATCGCGTCGCGGATGTCGGTGAGGATCTTGCCGAACTCCGGGTCCTTGGCCCCGACGACATCGAGGTCGCGCAGCCCGTCGAGCAGGCCCTCCCACATGCGCGTGCGCACCTCATAGGTGCGCAAGATCACGTCGAGCAGCGAGCCGCGCTCCATCGAGAGCGCCCGACTTCCCGTGCGCAGGGCGCGCAGGTGAAGGAAGCCAAACTCCCGCTTGTCGCCGGACCGGCATTCAGCCTGCGGCACGCCCTGGTCGTTTCGGGGTACAGCGAACCAGGTTTTGGCGGTGAACTCGTCGGCGTCGGCATCGTAGGCGCCCTCGAAGCGGACGCGGACCGCGGGCTTCGTGCCCGGTGCCGCGGCCGCGACGAGGTCGGCGGCCACGTCCTTACTAGCTGGCCGCCAAAATTCGAGATTGTTGCGGAACTTGGTGCAGAGCTGGTCGTCGAGCTCGGAAATCACGACCTCAACGACGATCTTTTTGCCCGCTTCGCCATCGCGCGCCTGGTAGTCGCCGCCGAAGAAATCGTGCTCGTCGATCGCCTGCGTGCGAGACAAGCGATCTGCGCCGACGGCAAGCTCAATGGCCTCGAGCACCGTCGACTTCCCGGTGTTGTTGTCGCCCAGGAAGACAACCGTGCCATCCAGCTCGATGTCAGCCTGCCGAACGCCTCGGAAATTCGCGATGTGAACGCGGACGATCCGCACGACCCGTCCCCTGAACTAGCTCCACCTTTGCGAGCCTAGCAGGTCTTTCGGCCCCAGGCCGCTAAAGGTTCGCGCCCGCGAGCGGACCTTCCGAACGTCGCCAATGGGTCACTCTCCTCCGAGAAGTCGAAAAACCCCACCACCGGCTCACCCAGAAGCCCCGCGGCAGTTCAATCGTCCCGGCTGACGATCTGTTCGATGTCGCTGCCTAGCGCCTCGGCGATGCGCTGGAGCACCACGATTGTCGGGTTGCGGCGCCCTCGCTCGACGCCACTTAAATACGTCGGATGGACACCCGCGCGGTGAGCCAGCTCCTCCTGGGAGTAGCCACGCTCGCGGCGAAGCGCCTGCACATTCAGGCCCACCCTTTTTCGCACGTCCATCGTCGGACGACAGGGGGTCGACCCGACGCCGACCACAGACTATGAGTCAAGTCGCTTGCCTCATGCCTGTGCGGGGTCGTGTTCAACAGTTTTGCCGATTTCGGCCTCGACGGCCTGGAGGCACTTCGGGCTGTCATAGCGGCCACGCCATATCGCACGATCGATCAGGCGGTGGCCTCGTTGGTGGTCTTTAGCCACCCAGACACTGTTCGACAGACCGGCTGTCGCCCCTTCGTCAAAACCGTGAGGGATGCCGCGCGCCGCGGTCAGATCGAGGAGCGGGGAGGGGTCCTCGTTGGTCTCGACGATAACAAGAGCCCGACTGACGCCTTCTTGTGGTGCAATGCTCTGCGACGGCCACGGGAGGCGCAGTTCAATCACGTATACGCCGACAGTGCCGACCCGGAGAGTTATACCTCTTTGGCCAACTTGTGCGTTACGCCTTCGTTTATCGCTAAACTGACCGACACAGACCCGTACGTTCGTAGCCTACTAAGGTATCGCACCTTCGACCTCTACGGCTGGGTTCCTGCGGGCTTGGCCGAGCCGGAGCGGCCTCCCAAGTACGACCGGCTGGTTTGGGCGCCGCCGCTGCCGCCGGTGGCTGACGTTGAAGCAGTGAGCCGCGCGCGGATGAGTCGAAAACCTCGGGACCGCACTGTGCAGATTGTGCGGCGGATCGGCTGGGTCTTCGGGGATTTCGAGGCGACGGTCGTACCATATGGGAAGGTATGAGCTCAGGCTTAAGGCCGGGAGATGACATCGGCTCCTATGTCTCGGAACTTCGTAGGAAGCATCCGGGCTCGCCTAGATCGTGCAGCACATTGCAAGCCCGGAAATGCCCTGCCCACCCTATTTGATCTATGGATGCAAGCGCCACCTGTTCTTTTCCGCCGTAGAGTGGAAGGGAATGGTCGTCATCCAGGCAAAAATTAGGGAGGCAGGTCAGCTTGCGTTTTTGAACTAAAGGCCTCAAGACTAAGAGCCTAATTAGGACTAAGTACGCATTGAAATAATTGATAACAACTGTCGCGCAAATAATAAAGCGCGGCAATGCGAGCATCTCATCACCGCGCTAACGAAGCCCCATTAGCTTTCCCGGAACAACCTATACGTACTTAGCTTGTTAGTCCTCAAGCCTCAGAGCAGGATTTCCGCATCGCCGGGTTTAGACTTTCCATCGAGGTCTCTGAGAGACCTGATGTACTGCTCGATGAGAGCTTGGGGGGACATGCTCCGATAACGATCGATGTTGCGGACCGCCCATAACGATTTCCGCACCTCAACGCCACTCACCGTCCCCTTCTTCTGACCTAGGTCAACCGCTCCGATCGCCCGCATCGCTCTCGTCAGAGCTGGCCGCGTAATAGTCGTCCCTCGACCATCCGAAAGAATGTCGGAAATGACCCGCCTGACCTCGGCGAGCTCGACAAGATCGTGTTGGAACGGCGCCGCACAATCCGCCACCAGATCCGCCACTAGAACCTCAGCGTCACTCCGGCCAGCATCGATCATACGACGCCTGCCCTCCGTGGCCGGCGGTCTTGCGTCCGGCTTAAAGCCGGTCAGATCTCGAGACAGCAGCCAATCAAGAATGACCCCTAGGTGCTGCGCCTCCCAGGCCCATAAGCGGTCGTAGTAGTCCGGCGCTTCGGGCGCCCTATCACTGATGACGATGAAGTACCTGCGATCCCCGTCTTCGAGCTTTAGCGCATCTTCGTGGTTTGACAGGAAAATGAAGTTAGCACGGTTTTCGATCTCGTATGCAACGAGATACTTCTCGTTGACCCTGACTGTCGGCTGAGTGATCAAGGGCTTGAGCCTGTTCATAATCTCAAGCCGGCCAAGAGCCATGACTTCCTCGACGATAACGAGCTGCTTGGCCTCCATGTATCCATTGTAGTCGGATTTGATGTCTGTCGACTCAACGTTCGATGTGTTATGCGCGCCCAAGATCCTACGCATGACATGGCCGACAAAGCTTTTGCCGGTCCCAGGTGGTCCAATGAGCACGATGGCACTCTTGAGCTTGCTACCTGGATGCTGCGCCATGAATGCCAGCATATTTGCGAGATGCTCAAACTCTTCATCAGTCGGGCAGAGGTAGCGCAGATGCCTTTCGTATGGGGCAGCATCGCCGGCCTGCGGTACCGCGTTGGACGGCCGCCAGAGGTTCAGAACCAGAAGGTCGTCGTCCACCCTTACGATCCGGTCTTCATTGCCAGGTATATACGCGAAGCGCTGCACCTTGCGCAGCCGTATATCTTCGAGCAACCTTAGCGCCATACCTTTAGAACCAGTATGTCGAAACATGTTGTTGAGTTGCGCGCTTCGCAGACGGTAGCCACTACGAAGATCTACGAACTGGTCCGTCTCGACGTTGTAAACCAACCGTTCCAACAACTCTTCAAAGCCCAAATCACGCAGTAAAGCCCTTTGGATTGCTGCAGTCGCCGCAGCATTCCGCAGCAGCTCTCGAAGATCTAATCCTGGTGGCGGATCGTCCGCCATGTCCCACCCACGAGGTAGGTCGGAGGGCAATGAAACAACCTTGAATTCGGCCACGCCGGCCTCCATCAAGATCCGAGCGACCTCCTCGACCGACCTCAATCCGGCGGCGTCGGCGTCGGGGCAATATGTGACGGACCGGCCACGTAGCGGTGTGAAGTCGGCTTTCGAGACCTGACCGACACCGCCAGGCCACGTGACTGCTATGATGTCGGGAAAAAGGTCGGTCGCAGCGTCGGCCGTCTTCTCGCCCTCAACAAGCAAAACGGGAGCATCGGGACGCTGGGTGAGCCTGTCGAGCCCGTAGAGCGGCTTCTTTCGACCGCCGAGCCCCTTCCAACGCCAGCCGGCGATGGCGAAGAAAGAGTGCGGCAGGACCTCCTTCGCGATCTTGCCCTTCGGGCTCGTCTGATCCGCATTCTCAAACCGAGCTACGTAGTTGATTAGTTGGCCGCTGCCGTCGCGGTAGGCCCACTTGGCTGTCAGCACGTACCCCGGTTTGTCATGTCTGGGGTGGGGCAACCCGAGGGGCAAATGAGCGCTAGGCGCGCCCGCCGGGACTGGAACTGTCGCCTCGATATCCGCCCTTCGGGCGGAGAGGCTACCTTGAGGAGGTGGATCGCTATCACCGCTGATTTCTGCGATGATGCGCCGCGCCGCTTCAGCATAAGAGACATTATCTCTGGCCGCGCGGAGACTGATCAGGTCGCCGCCCTTGTGCCTCGGTACATTGAAGTCGGCCCACACTCCGGTCTTCAGATTTACTTTGAGACTCTGCCCCTTCTTTCCGTCTATGCTTCCGATGCAGAACTCGTCCCCGAAAATAACTCCGTCAGGGTACATATGCTGCAGCAATTGCCTCGCGCGATCGAGAGTTTCCTGTCTCAAGCGCTTATGCTCAATTCCTTTTGGCATAGCTTCGCCATCCCCCTCGCGAGGGCCTCTGATTTCTGGATTGTCAGGGTTTGGTTCGGGTCAGATTTTGCTTACGCTTCCCGGCACGCGCAGCCGCGCCACCGCAGCGACGACATCGGCGCGGGCATATCGGACTGAGCGACCGATTTTGGCGTAAGGGATCGATGCGAGCGGGCCGCGACCTGTACTGCGGGCCTTCTCAAGCGAGGTCGCGCAGATCTGCAGAAGCATTGCAGTCTGATCTGTCGTCAGCCACTCTGCGCGCTGAAGACTTAAAGCACTGCTTAGTTCGGTGCGGATCATTGATTGGATGCAGGCAAGGTCTTCGCTCTTTTTTCCAAAGGGGCTGTCGCATGTCACAATTTTTCTCCGTCCGTCTGTGGGCCGTGCTGAGCTGCCGGCTTGACGAGGAGATTGACTTAGATTGGCCTGCCGAATCTCGGCTCAAAAGGGCCACACGATTTGAGGCATCTTATGAGCCGGAAAGCACGACGCGAGCCGGAGTGGGCCGTCGACGAAGAGAAAGAGCTGTTACGCGATGCCGAAATGGCCGATAGGTATAGATTCTACTCAGACGACATAACGGCGGCGCGGCACGATCTTGAAACGTTCTCTTGGACCTTTCACAACAATCCTTTTAAAATTTACGAGAAATCGGCGAATTCTATAAAGGTAATAGCGCGCAAATTAGAATACGAATGTGAATGCCTCGATAAGTTAAACAACAATATGAACAGTTCTTTACTTGCCACCTCAATAGCAGAAATAAGACATATTATACGGAAACTAGATTACCTTCGAAGCAATTTGCCGCGCCGTAGTCATAGCTTGCAGACAATATCCGTTATGTATCTTATGGCGTTTTGGTACCATACTATACGCCTGGAAGGATATGATGGGCCACGAGATGTAGTTAATAGCTTCAACGGTGATCAGCCTAGCCATAAATCTATGAAATTTATCGTTGAAATGTTAAACCGTTGTACTGACCCTCAGACTAAAAACACCAGCAAAAGCACTATCACGCGCTCGGTGAAACTGTTCCAAGTAACGAAACCTCGTCCGGATGAGGTGCATCCATTCGAGGGAGACGCTAGTTTTCTGAACTAAATCAATGAATTTATGTTTGAGATTGAAATTGATTGCTATATGTAAGTTTTAGATATTTTATAATGTTTTGTGAGTATTTTTAAGACTTATCAGTGATAAATAATGCGGCCAATCGGATACCACCGGCGGTGTACATTCGAGTAAAACCTAGATACCCTGATAAGCTGCTGTACTTTACAAGATTAATAATCATATATGTAAAAGTTGGACATTATATTCGCATCCGCTTCATTAAGCTAGCTTTTAGACAGAAATCAGACTTACGGCCGATATCATCGCGGCGTTAAGCTGTCTTGTGTTCATCATGTTTTCAGCGCTGTTGGGTGGACTAATGCCTTGATCGGCCGCAATTTTACGCAAGGTAGGCATGGCGACAGGTTCGCGGACGCCATCCCTACCGACAGCAATCGAGCCGCTCTCATACCGGACAATGCGCCGATATCCGGCAAGAGCGGTTACAGTAATAGCCAGGCCATCAAGAGCAACAAGTTCGGATGTGATCTCCTAACCTTGTAACTTAGGATGATACCAGCAGCTAACTCTCTTAATGCTCTGCTCGGAAAGCTAACGTCTTGAGCGATATTGAAGGGAAATTTTCGAATTAGCCGCAAAAGCTTATCAATTTTTGGCAAATGAAATTGAGATACAATACGGCCTATTGTAGCAATATTGTAGCGTTAGGCTAATTTATATGCTGCCGAACCCCCTCAAACCAACGAGAGACGTTCTTTTGCCTCTCCGGCGAGGGAGGGCGATATCGTTCGCTTTGCGCCTGCCTCGGCCTTCTTACTCGACCAGCAACTGCCGCGGAGCGGACATATGCACTGACAGGATGACGGCTAAGGGTGGGTTTTGCCTGTCGGCTTTCGATCGCAGCTTGGAAAAAGCGGACGTTCGGCGTGGTTCCGCCTGACCCATAGCTGAAGTTGAGAAAGTCCGCTTTCTGTGCAATCAATGGCGCGTCTCGCCTAAAGAGACTGTCTAAACACAGATGTCTGAGGCGTTCAGCCTTTCTGCGACAGCGTTCGACAGCTGCAGGTGAAGCATCACCCAACCGCGCCTGAAAAGCTTGAGCCGCTCAAGCACTCGCGGCTTGGCAGTCATTCCCACGCATCGGGCTCGCCTGTTGCGGCTGCAGCTCCCTCTAGACGGGAGCATGGTTATGCTACTTCAAATGGTGCATGCGGGTGAGCAGGAAAACGATTCGTGCTTGATGCCCGTCGGGTTGGGGGAACGAGTTGCTAACCGAACGCCACCGCGAGATCGCCGGCCAGATCTGGGTAATCGCGAACCGACTACGAGGGCCTTATCGACCACCACAATATCGGCTCGTGATGCTGCCGATGATCGTGCTCCGCCGGCTAGACTGCCTGCTCGCGCCCAGTAAAGACGCGGTAATCAAGGAGCACACACGGCTCAAGGCGGCCGGCACGCCCGCGAGCGCCGTCCCGCGGCTCCTGACCAAGATTGTCGACAAGGAGCGGACCCAGCCGCTTTACAACGTCAGCCCATACACGTTCGAGAAGCTGCTCGCGGACAGCGAGAACATCGCGCCGAACCTCGTCGCCTACATCAACGGGTTTTCCGATACGGCGCGGCGCATCTTCGAGAAATTCAAGTTCAGCGATCAAATCGAGAAGCTGGATTCCAGCAATCGACTTTACGCGATCGTTCAGGCGATGGCCGGCGTGGACCTGCATCCGGACCGGATCGGCAACATCGAGATGGGCTACATCTTCGAACATCTCGTCATGCGCTTCAATGAGCAGGCGAACGAAGAGGCTGGCGATCACTTCACGCCGCGCGAGGTGATCCGGCTGATGACCCACCTCGTCTACACGGGCGAGGAGGACGTCTATAAGCCAGGCGTCTTCCGGGAAATCTATGACCCGGCCTGCGGCACGGGCGGCATGCTGTCGATATCCGAGGAGACGGTTCGCGCCGGCAATGCCCGAGCCAACCTCGCCCTCTACGGCCAGGAGTACAACGACGAGAGCTGGGCAATCTGCTGCTCGGACATGCTGATCAAGGACGAGGAGACCGATCACATCGTCCTCGGTGACACACTTGGCGACGGCAAGACCAGCGACGGCTTCCCGGGCCGCCAGTTCCACTACCTGCTCGCCAACCCGCCGTTCGGTGTGGAGTGGAAGGACCAGCAGAAGGTCGTCGAGAAGGAGGCGAAGGAGCTCGGCTTCTCTGGCCGTTTCGGCGCCGGGCTGCCGGCGATCAATGACGGGTCCTTGCTGTTCCTGCAGCACATGATCTCGAAGATGAAGGACCCGCCGGAGAAGGGCGGCGAAGGCTCCAAGATCGCCATCGTCTTCAACGGCTCGCCCCTGTTCAGCGGTGACGCGGGCTCCGGCCCATCGAACATCCGCCGCTGGATCATCGAGAATGACTGGCTCGACGCCATCGTGGCCCTACCGGACCAGCTCTTCTACAACACCGGCATCTTCACCTACGTTTGGCTCGTCACCAACCGGAAGGCGGCCGAGCGGCGCGGCAAGGTCCAGCTGATCGACGGGACCCGCTTCTTCGCCAAGATGAAGAAGAGCCTCAACAACAAGCGCAACGAGCTGACCGAGGCGCAGATCGCCCGCCTGACGGAGATCTACGGCAACTTCCAGGACGGCGAGCGCGAGACGTTGCTGATCGACGGCAAGCCGGAAAGCCGGGTCGTGAGCCGCATCTTCGAAAACCGCGAGTTCGGGTTCCTCAAGGTGACGGTCGAGCGGCCGTTGCGCCTCAACTTCGAGGCGACGCCGGAACGCATCGCGCGGCTGGACGAGCAATCCGCCTTCGCCGCGCTCGCCACGTCGAAGAAACGCAAGGACGTAAAGGCCGTCGAGGCCGAGGAGGAGGCCGGACGGCAGGCGCAAGATGCGATCCGCGCGATGCTGGGCCGGCTCGCAGGCAAGGGCCGCTACATGGGCCGGGAGGTGTTCGAGGCGGACCTGGAGGCGGCCGCGAAGCGGGCGGGCGTGAAGCTGCCGGCGCCGCTAAAGAAGGCGATCTTCGCCGCGTTGGGGGAGCGCGATCCGAAGGCGGAAATCTGCCGTGACGGCAAGGGGCGGCCCGAGCCCGACGCCGAGCTGCGCGACACCGAGAACGTGCCCTTGCCGCCCGGCACGGCCCTGCCGCTGCCGATCGGATTCGGCCCGGATCAGCTCAACGAGAAGCTGGTGACGGCGATGCGCCCTGCCATTGACGCCTATGTGGCGGCCGAGGTGCTACCGCACGTGCCGGACGCATGGGTCGACTACGCCAAAACGAAGGTCGGCTACGAGATCCCGATCAATCGGCACTTCTACGTCTACAAGCCGCCGCGGCGGCTGTCGGAGATCGAGGCGGACATTCAGGCGCTCGAAGGTGAGATTGCGGGGCTTTTGAAGGGGCTGGTCGGGTGAACGAGCACGACTGGCTGGCCGAGTTTCCCGCTGATTGGAAAGAGCTGCGCGCCGACTTCCTCTGCAATCCATATCGCCTAACCGTGTCACCTGACCTCTACGACGGCGAGATGGTGGCCCATTATTCAATCCCGCAGGTGCAGGAGACGGGCGGACCGTTGGTGCAACCTGCCGAGGATATTGACAGCTCCAAGCTGCTGATCACCAAGCCGACCTTACTTGTCTCCAAGCTAAACCCTCGCAAGCGGACGATTTGCATCGCCGAGCCACAAGAGGAGATGCCGACGCTGGCTTCGGGGGAGTTTGTGCCGATTCAATCGGATCAGTTCCAGCAGCGGTACGGGTATTATCTCTGGGCAAGCGAGAAAGTGACGGACCGCCTCTCGGCCATTGTTCAGTCCGCTACTCGCAGCCACCAGCGCGTAAATCCAGCTGACATTCTAAAACTTCCCTGGAAGTGGCCGCCGCTCGAAACCCAGCAGCGCATCGCTGCCTTCCTCGACAAGAAGACGGCGCAGATTGACGGGCTGATCGAGAAGAAGCGGGCGCTGCTGGAACGGTTGGCGGAGAAGCGCCAGGCGATCATCACCCAGGCCGTAACCAAGGGCCTCAACCCCGCCGCCCCTATGAAGGACAGCGGTATCGACTGGCTCGGCCAAATCCCCGCGCATTGGGAGGTGAAACCACTCAAGCGTATATCGCCGCGCGTAACTGTCGGCATCGTCGTCACGCCGGCTGCATACTATGCCGACGAGGGCGTGCTCGCATTGCGAGGCTTGAACGTCCGCATCATGGGTTTCGACCTGTCTGACACGCGCAACATTACCGAAGACGGTCACGAGCTGAACCGGAAGTCCGAGCTTCGGCAAGGAGATTTGGTCGCGGTCCGTACGGGAGCTCCGGGCACCACGGCAATCATCAGCGAGGACCTCGCAGGCTCCAACTGCATTGACCTCGTCATTATCCGTAAGCCCTTGAATGCCGATCCGCGCTATCTCGGCTGGTTTCTTAACAGCGATGTGGCTGCTACGCAGTACACATTAGGCTCCGAGGGTGCCCTTCAGCAGCACTTCAATGTGGAAACATCTAAGGCAACGCTCGTTTGTCTACCCTCTCCCGACGAGCAACGCGCCATAAGTGCTCATATTGATTCCGAGATCGCCGCGCACGACAGACAATCGGAGCTTGTTGAGAGCAGCGTCAGCCAATTGCTGGAGTACCGCTCCGCCCTCATTACAGCCGCCGTCACCGGCCAAGTTGAGGGGCTACAATGAGCCTCGACGCGGCAACTTATTTCCAGCACCTGAAGGCTTATGTGAACCATCGCTACGTCGTCCACGACGGCGAAGGCGGGCATGTGATACTTACCGAGAAGTACTATCCCGAAGGCGCGACGCGGGCGCGGACCCGACGTATCTCGCTCGGCCTCAACGGGCTGGGCATGGCGTTCAAGCTAGACCACGATCAGGTCGAGTTGCAGCGCAAGAAGGCGAAGCCCGCGTTGTTCCACTTCCTCGACGATAATGCCAAGCCTTGGTCAAAGCGGTGCGACTTCGTTGTTTTTCGCACCGAAGGCCGCAGCTTCGTTGCCGACTGCATTGAATTTAAGAGCAAAAGCCTGACAGCCGAAAAAATCGTGCCGCAACTGCGAGCGGGGGTGTGCTGGTGCCGCAGCCTGAAGCGCACAATAGAGCATTACACCGGCGACGCGAGGCGTATCCGCGTCCGCAAGTTCGTATTTGGCACTAACGATAACCCCGGCGCTTACTTGAACGGTAACGGGCAGCTCAACGCCGACCCTTCGATCCGCTACTTTCACTTCGACGAGGTCAATGGCCGAACACTATCCGACATTGATAATGCTTCGGTCGTGGAGATTTGAACGTGCCTGGCCATACGGAAGCCGATTTCGAGCACGCGATCGAGCACGGCCTGATCACGCGCGACCGGTACCAGAAGCGCGCGCCGGCAGACTTCGACGTGTCTTCCGCGCTGTTCTCCGAGGACGTGATTGCCTTCATCCGCGACAGCCAGCCCGCGCGCTGGGGCCAGCTCGAGGCGATGCTGAAGGATCGCACATCCGCCATGGTGCTCGACAGCCTGGCTAAAGAGCTGGCGAGCAAGGGAGCGCTCGGCGTGCTGCGGCATGGCTTCAAGTGCTATGGCAAGGAGCTCCGGCTCGCCTGGTTCCAGCCGAACTCGGGCATGAACCCGGAGAGCGCGGCGCGCTATGCCACGAACCGGCTGACGATCACGCGGCAGGTTGCCTTCCCTTCGCAGGTGCTAAAGCGCCCGGACGGAAGTCCGCGCACCTGCATCGTCGATGTGGTGCTGAGCCTCAACGGGCTGCCGGTCGTCACTGTGGAGCTCAAGAACCCGCTTACAGGCCAGCGTGCCGCGGATGCCTGCAAGCAGTATCAGATCGACCGCGACGGCCGCGACCTGCTGTTTCGCTTCAAGGAGCGAGCACTGGTGCATTTCGCGGTCGATCCCGATGAAGCTTGGATGACGACCGAGCTGAAGGGTGCGGAGACGCTGTTTCTGCCGTTCAACCGCGGTCACGGCTTCGGGGCCGGAAACCCGCCGGTCGCGGGGAACTGGAAAACGCATTACCTCTGGGATGAGGTCCTACGCGCCGACAGCCTGCTCGATATCCTGCAGCGCTTCATGCACCTCGACGTGAGTGAGCGGACGATCGACACGCCGACGGGCAAGCGCACTGTGCGGCGCGAGGCAATGATCTTCCCGCGCTACCATCAGCTCGATGCGGTGCGAAAGCTCGTCGGCCACGCACGCGCGCACGGGCCTGGGCGCAACTACCTCGTCCAGCACTCGGCGGGGTCGGGCAAGTCGAACAGCATCGCGTGGTTGGCTCACCGGTTGGCGAGCCTGCACGACGGGAACGATGCCAAAGTGTTCGATTCGGTGATCGTCATCACCGACCGCCGCGTGCTCGACCAGCAGTTGCAGAACACGATCTACCAGTTCGAGCACAAGACAGGCGTGGTCGAGAAGATCGACGAGAACACGCAGCAGCTCGCCAAGGCGCTGGCCGGCGGCACGCCGATCATCATCACGACGCTCCAGAAGTTTCCGTTCATCAGCCAGGCGATCCGTACGCTGGAGAAGAAGGGCGAGGGGCTTGCGCTCGACACCGCGGGCAAGCGCTTCGCCGTGATCGTTGATGAGGCCCACAGCTCGCAATCCGGCGAGACGGTCGCGGCGCTCAAGGGCATCCTGAACAAGGACGGCATTGCCGACGCGATCGCCGCGCAGCTCGGCGAAGAAGAGGACGATGCCCTCTCGGAGGAGGCGCGTGCCGCGATCCTGAAAGAGGTGATGAGTCGGGCACGGCAGCCGAACCTCAGCTTCTTCGCCTTCACCGCCACGCCCAAGTTCAAAACCAAGGCGGTATTCGACGAGCCTGGGCCGAGCGGCGCAGCACCCTTCCACGAGTACACGATGCGGCAGGCGATCGAGGAAGGCTTCATCCTCGACGTGTTGCAGAACTACACGACCTACAAACGCTTCTTCGGCCTGGTGAAGCAGGCCGAAGGCGACCGCGAAGTTCCCAAGAAGGCGGCCGCGAAAGCGTTAGGGCAGTTCCTGGAGCTTCACCCCGTAAACGTGGAGCAGGTCGTCCAGGTAGTCATCGAACACTTCCGCCTGAAGGTGATGCACGAGCTGGGCGGGCGAGCGAAGGCAATGGTGGTGACCGCCTCCCGTCTGTCGGCAGTCAAGTACAAGCAGGCCTTCGATCGCTATATCAAGGACAAAGGTTATAGCGGCATTCGCGCTCTCGTCGCCTTTTCCGGCACCGTGGAGGACCCGGACATTCCAGGATCATCCTTCACCGAAGTGAGCATGAACAACGGCCTGCCCGAACGCGAGCTGCCCGAACGCTTCGCGGGCGAGGAGTACCGCATCCTGATCGTGGCCGAGAAGTATCAGACCGGCTTCGATCAACCGCTCCTGCAGACCATGTACGTGGTCAAGAAGCTGGCTGGCGTGCAAGCCGTGCAGACGCTCTCGCGCTTGAACCGTACCGCTGTGGGCAAGACCCGCACCTTCGTCCTCGACTTCCGCAATGAGGAGGAGGATATCTTCAAGGCGTTCAAGCCTTACTACGAGACGACGCCCGTCGGGGAGAACGCCGATCCGCAGAAGCTCAATGAGTTGCACCACAAGCTGCTGCAGGCAGCCATTTTCACGCCTCAGGACGTGACGGACTTCGCGGCGGTCTGGTTCAAAGCGATCCGCGACCCGAGCGGCCAAGACCACAAGCAGATGAACGCGGTTCTCGACCGCTGCGTCGCACGCTTCAAGGAGCGCGACGAGGAAGCGCAGGAAGCGTTCCGCGGCGTACTGACCGCCTACCGCAATCTATACGGCTTTCTGTCGCAAATCCTGCCTTACTTCGACGAGGAGCTGGAACGGCTCTACGCATTCGTGCGGAACTTGGGTCCGAAGCTGCCGCCGCCCGGGGGCGGGGTCCGTTTCACGCTCGACGATGAGGTCGCCCTGAAATTCTTTCGACTGCAGCAGGTAAGTGAGGGGGCGATCGACCTCCAAACCGGTGAGATTGACCCGCTTAAGGGGCCAACCGACGTTGGCACTAGCCGCCAAATGGACACCGAAGTGGCCTTGTCCACCTTGGTCGGGCAACTCAATGAGAGGTTCGGTACTGACTTCACGGAAGCGGACCAGCTGTTCTTCGATCAGGTCCGTGCCACAGCTGAGAACAACGAGCAGGTGATCGAGGCCGCCAAAGCCAATAATGAGGCGAATTTTGCAGCGTACTTCAGCCGCGTATTGGACGATCTATTCATTCAGAGGATGGAGGGCAATGACGAGATTTTTAGCCGAGTGATGAGCGACAAGCAGTTTCGGTCGGCTGCTCAGGAACACCTGGCGCGGGAGGTCTTCGAGCGAATAAGAGGCTACGGGCATCGAGAATAACGACGGTCTGCTGCAGATCGCATTTTGCCAATGCCCGTCCCAGGCGATCCATAATCGGCGGCGTCAGCCACCTTGTCGTGCTCGCGTCCGCTTCAGGACAGCCACCCGGCTTCTGCTTATGGCGCACCTGAGACTTTCATCAGATCTGAGGTGACGTCCGCTTCCGGAATGAGCGCGAAGCGGCCGGAACCTCGACAGAGCAAAAGTCCGCTTTCCGGCACTGCACCGCGCGCTGTGAATAACAAAATTGGGTCGACATCTGCCGCTCCATCTAAGTCTGCTTCGGAGTAATGAGGCCGAAAGCTGTCAGTCAGATGTCGGCCAGTTTGCGATCAATCAAACTGGTTGTTCGCTCGTCGAAAAATAGTTCAACTTCGACCGGTCCACCGGACTTTGAGCAAAAGGCACAATGGCAAAATTGTGGTATTCTGGTGACATTCTAGAGCCAGATCCGGGCACCCAGGCAATAGTGTATGCCGGTCTTTTCCCAGGTCCATTTACTTCGACCCTGCACTAATTTTGAACCCAGATCACCGCGATTGGGACGATCAACACGAAGGTGGTTTCACTTTCCGTATTCTAGGCTGATCTGCTTTATTTCACTTTAGGGGACTCATCCCAGGTTGCACGAAGCCGCTCGTATGCGTTCACATCCTCGACATAAGCCTCCATCGCCCTGGACAAGCGCAGTGCATCAATCTTTAACCCAGGAAAAAGAGGGAAAAGGCAGCTGGAAATGCAACTGCGATTTGCTGCCTCACTCGCGCAGACATCCTTGCTGTCGAAGGCATGTCAACTGCGGCCGTTACTAGGAACATGAGCGTCAATGGCCGATGATGGGTCGAATCAGATCGGAACGGCACCTGCAGGCAGTGAAACATCAACGCAAGCCGCCAGTGCGTCATCATCTGGTGTCGCCTTTACTGAAGCAGCGTTGCGCGCTCGATATGGCACGCCCATTTGCGGCGACAAGCCGAGCGGAAAGGCGGTTGGGTTTCAACTCCCGGATGGACGCCAGATCGGGCTTCAGCGGGACGTCGGTACGATCACCATTTGGATTGAAGCCGACGGGCTCCAGAGCCCCCTGCCCATCGGCGATATGACCACATACACGGCGGACCAAGGTCGCCATTCGAACTTGCCACCCCGCTTGAAACACGATCCAGGCGCGTCGTTAAGGGCGCAAGGGTTTCCGCGCGCGGTAGCGAGCGTAAAACTCGCCGAAGCCGCCGCCGTTGCTCAATTGCTCGACTGGTACGATGCGCATCGCCCTGTACTAAATCGAGCGGTGTTGGAGCGGTTAAAGCAGGTCTTCCTAGCGGCATTCCCAGACTTCCTGCCGAGCGCCTTCCAGGCCGAAGGCGGGAAATTTCATGCCGACGAGGATACCGACAAGCGCGCGTTGATTGCCCGAGTCTCGGCACTGGTCGACGGCGCAACAGGTGACGACGCGGCCCTCGGTAGCGCGATTCTTGAGGTGCTGCTCGGTCGCGACCATAACTTGCTGGGCAATTTTCGCACGAATGAGTTGCTGCGCGCCGTGCGAGAAAGTCATCCCGGGGTCCTGGAGGCGGCAACTGGGCGTCTGGCGCGCGATACTGCTGGACCGGACGAGGCCGCGGCCCACTTTGTCGAGACCGTCTGGCCAGCCCTTTCCGCGGGGCGGGAGGCGAACATGCCCTACGCCGAAAGCCGCGTACTCCCGACCCTCGTTCTCGCTCTCGTGCGGCCGGACGAGGCTATCCTTGTACGCTACCAGCCGTTTTATAACGCTGGCATGATGCTGCTCGGCCGTTCCCTCTTCGCGAATGGCCCGCTGACCCGCACCGAGTACGCCACCGTGCTCGAACTCAGCCGCGCGATCTTCGCCATCATGCGCGATGCCTGGGATTGGCGCCCGCGCGACCTCTTCGACGTCCAAAGCTTCATCTGGGTCACATGTCGCGACCGCGCGGCCGCGCTCTCATCAGCTTCGATCCCGGAGTCTGCAGTGTCCGCACTTACACCAGAGCCCACGAACCTGATTCTGTACGGCCCACCGGGAACAGGGAAGACCTTCAGAACGGCCGCCGAAGCTGTGAGGCTGTGCGGTTACGACGACTTCGATTTCGACGATCGGTCTGCCGTTATGGCGAAGTATCGCGAACTCTGCGGACTTAAGCAGATCGCCTTCGTGACCTTCCATCAATCTTATTCGTACGAGGAGTTCATTGAGGGCCTGCGTCCGAAGCCTATTCACTCGGAAACGGGTGAAGCGGGTGCAGGATTTACCCTGGAGCCAGAACCCGGTGCATTCGTCCGGCTGGCACGTAGCGCGTTGACCGGCGGCGGCCAAAGTGACGCCAACTACGATCTAGCGAACAAAAAATTCTTTAAGATGTCGATCGGGCGAGCCAATAACTCGACCGACGAGCATATTTTCGAGGACGCGATCGAAACCAATTCCGTACTGCTCGGCTGGGGCGACCAAGTCGATTGGTCGGACGAGGCTTTCGCCAGTCGGGAGGCGATGATTGAGGCTTGGCGGCCACATCACCCTGATCACGAAGAGGCGCACGCCAATGTCGGCTATGTTCGCTTCCCATACATCCTACGCAACGAGGTCCGCACCGGCGACATCATCATTGTGTCGAGGGGCAACAGCCTCTTCCGCGCAATCGGCGAAGTCGTCGGACCCTACCGGTATGTGCCCCGCGAGGCGGACGGTTATGTCAACCAGCGACCGGTGCGATGGCTCTGGGTGAACCGGGAAGGCGCCCCGGTCAGTGACATCTTCGACCGTGCCTTTGCTATGGCGGCGATCTACGAGCTCGCCGCGAGCAGCATCAACAGGCCCGTTCTCGAACGCTATATCCTGTCGAACCGCGAGAGCGCAGACGCTCATCCGCCCGTTCCCTTCGTACTCATCATCGACGAGATTAACCGTGCCAACATCTCGAAGGTGTTCGGCGAACTGATCACGCTTATCGAGCCAGACAAGCGCTTCGGTGGGCTAAATGCGCTCGAGGTGCAGCTTCCTTACTCGCGCAGCTCATTCGTAGTGCCAGCCAATCTGCACATCATCGGAACAATGAACACCGCCGATCGCTCGATCGCGCTGCTCGATACGGCGCTGCGTCGTCGTTTCACGTTTCGCGAGCTGATGCCCGATCCGAGCCGTCTTCCGGAATTCGTAGACGGCGTCCCGCTCCGCAACATGCTGCGCGTCCTCAACGAGCGCATCGAGTACCTTTTCGATCGCGACCATCAGATCGGGCACGCGTACTTCATCGGCCGCGACACGCGCGCTGAGATCGACGTCGTGATGAGGACCAAGGTGATCCCTCTGCTGGTCGAGTACTTCTTCGAGGACTGGACCCGGGTGGCGATCGTCCTGGGGGATGCTGACGCAAAGTCCGGAGAGGGTCGGTTCCTCGTGCGCACGGAACTCAAACCGCCGCCCGGGATGACCTCCGACGATCACGCGCTGCCGCGCGTCCGGTGGGCACTCCGCGACCCGTTCCTGCCCGACGCCTATGCAAGCTTCGCATGATCGAGCGCACGATGCTGGAGTGGAGTCGCCTACCTTACGGCGAGGACCTCTCCCAACGCGATACCATCCCCATGGCTATGGCCGACCGGCTCGCGGCAGTGGCACGGCGTACCGCACTCGGCGGGGAGGATGGCGGCCGCATCCTGCAGCACGGACGCGACGCGATTCGAGCTGGCCAGATCGTCGGCGTCCTCGCGGCCGAGGGCTGCGCTCTGGAAATTCTGCCGAAGATCGATCTGATTGGCTTCGGAGCGGGTCACGCAGATAGGCCGGCGGCGCTCAGGCGCGAGCTGATCCACATGCTCGCGGTCGCCCTCGATCTCGATATCGCCATCGGGTCCATAACGGCGCTCGGCACGCAGCACGAGACGCTCCTCGAGGTGCTGATTCGCCTCTTCTGTACCAAGCTTTTCGAAGCGGTTCGCCGGGGCTTGCCGCGTCGGTACATTTCCCAGGCAGACGATCTGCGAGCTTTGCGCGGTCGCCTTGACGTTGTGCGGCAGTTCTCGGCGCTTGCTGCGTCACCGCAGCGTCTGGCCTGCCGCTATGACGAGCTTTCGCCCGACAACGCCCTCAACCAAATCTTGAAGGCGGTGGTGTCACGCCTCGCGTCTGTGGCGCGTGCGTCTGACAATGTGCGCAGCCTGCGCGAGCTTGCATTCGCGTTCGCCGATATCACCGACATCCCGGTTTCGGCCTTGTGCTGGGACGATGCGGTCATCGATCGGACCAACGCGCGCTGGGGCGAGCTGAAACGGTTGGCGCGTCTGCTCCTCGGCAACCAGTTCCAAACGACCTCGCGCGGCCACGCGCCGGGCTTTGCGCTCCTCTTCGAGATGAACGTGCTGTTCGAGGAATATGTGGGACGCCTTCTGGCGCGCGCACTCGCCAAAGAAGGGTTCGCAGTTCGTCTGCAGGGAGGCGGCCGTTACTGCCTAATCGAGCTCGACGAAATCGGAACAAGTGGCTCCAAACGCTTCCTCACTCGGCCCGATATCATCGTCAGCCAGCGAGATGCACCTAAGTTGATCATCGACACGAAGTGGAAGCGCCTCGCGTCGCAGATCGATGACCCCAAGCGGGGCGTCGCGCAAGGGGACGTCTATCAGCTGATGGCATACGGACGTCTATACGGCTGCCAGCAATTGATGCTGCTTTACCCGCATCACGCCGGCTTGATTCAACCCGAGGGCGTCATCGGCCGGCACCGCATCGAGGGTGGCGATGATCGGCTGACGATCGCGACCATACAGCTCGGGCAGAGGTCGACCATCGCAAACCGGCTCTCAACGCTGGCCGCGATGCGGTCCGTGGAAACCTCGCCAGGCTAGGCTAATCCTCGGTTCGCAGGCCTGTCGGTCGCAACGCGAGGGGAGGGGCTGCAAACCCAATTTCTCTTGCTCGAGCGGCAAACGCCGGCTCGGAAACCACGATCGAGGGGCGTCTGTGGCGATGCTGGCGGCGGATGCGACCGCAATACCCAGCACGGGAAACGCGGCCATCGCCCTTTTTCATCCCGATCGATTGGTTGCAGTCGGCAGCCGGTCAACTGTTGCGACGCTAACCGATCAACCTATGGTAGGTGCCCTTAACGCTATCCGGCGTCCACAACGGCCGGAAGGAAAGGGAAGTCGGACATGCAGGCCTCGACGCCCGAGATCGGTCGCCTCTCGCCGACCTTCCTCGCGACGTTTCTCGGCTGTACGACCTCGGCGGCTTGGACGCTGGAGAAGCGGCGCGGCCTGCGCTCTGCACCCGAGGTCGTCGCGGATGCTCAGGCCGGGCTGATTCAACGTAAGGGGCAGGAGCACGAAGATCGCTGCCTAGCCACGCTATGCGCGCAGCACGGCGCGCCGGTCTTGATCGGCCGGGACAGCCCCGAGCAAGCCATGAGGGCGACTCGCACTGCAATGGACCGCGGCGCACCGCTAATCGCGCAGGCGGCCCTCGTGGACGGGCCCTGGATCGGTTACGCCGATTTCCTTGTGCGGGTCGAGACAGCCTGCCCGAGCTGGGCATGGTCGTACGAGCCGTGGGACGCCAAGCTAGCCCATACGGCCCAACCCGCACACGTGCTGCAGATCGCCCTCTACGGTGATCTCCTGGCTCGCGTGCAGGGACAGGTGGCTGAGCACGGCGCGCTAATGCTCGGTAGCGGCGACCCGGCCAAACCGCACGTAATCGAGCGGTTCCGCCTCGCCGAAGTTCGGCACTACGTCCGCCGTGCCGCCCAGCGTCTCGAGCGGTTCGCGGCTGACATCCCGGTCGGCCTTGAGGGCGAGCCGTGCGGCCATTGCGGCAAGTGCGAGTGGATGGTGACCTGCGACGAGGCGTGGGCGAAGGCCGATCATCTGTGCCGGGTTGCAGATATCTCTCGGCGTCAGCGCCTGCGTTTGATGGAGGCCAACGTCTCGACAGCGGCCCTGCTCGGCGCCCTCGACGCGCAGCGCGTGCCCGGTATCGGCGCCGAGACGCTTGCCCGGCTTGTCCAGCAGGCGCGGTTGCAGCATCAGAGCGCGAGCGAAGGGCGCGGCGTGTACGAATTGCTAGCGCACGCTTCTGGCCTTGGGTTCGATCGCCTGCCGCCGTCCGATCCGGGCGACCTGTTCTTCGACTTCGAGGGCGACCCGATGCACCCGGGCGGCCTCGAGTACCTGTGCGGCGTTCTCTGGCGAGCGAAGTCCAATGACCCGGACGGAACGCCGGTGCCCGGCCATCCTGAAATGCGCTTCCTAGCCATCTGGGCGCATGATCGGGCACAGGAGAAGCGCGCATTCACTGATGTGATGGCGTTCCTCATGCGCCGCCTCTTGGAAGCGCCCAGAGCCCATCTCTACCACTACGCGCCCTACGAGAAGACAGCCTTGCGCCGGCTTGCCTCGATGCACGCGGTGGCCGAAACCGCAGTCGACAACCTTCTTCGAGAAGGCCGCATGGTCGATCTCTATCGCGTCGTGCGCGAAGGCGTACGTGTCGGCGAGGCGAGTTACTCGATCAAGAGCCTAGAGCGATTCTACATGCCGCCTCGCACGACTGAGGTGGTCTCGGGTGGCGACAGCCTCGTGCTCTATGACCGCTGGCGAACGACCGGCGATGCAAGCGCGCTAGCGGCGATCCAAGAGTATAACCGCGACGATTGCCTCTCGACCCTGTTGCTGCGCGACTGGCTGATTGGGCTGGCAAAGGCGGCCGGCATCGTAGCCGCGCGCGGCTTGGCTGACGGATTACCGCCCGACTTGGATGAGGGGCGCGAGAAACGGGAAGAGCGCGAGCGCGCGCAAGCCGAGCTCGAGGCGCGGGTAGTGGGTGATCCGAGCCTGCCAGGGGCCGAGGTTCGCCAGCTCATGGCGGACCTCGTGGGGTTTCATCGGCGCGAGCAAAAGCCCGCCTGGTGGGCGTACTTCGATCGTCAAGAGCGCGGACTCGAAGAGCTGCAGGAGGACGAGGAGTGCCTTGCTGGCTGCGAGCGGGACGGCGATGACTGGATTGGGACCGAGAACCGGAGCTTTACCTACCGCTTCCGCTATCTCGAGCAGGAGACGAAGTTGCGTACGGGCAGCGCGGTCTGCCTTACGCAGGACGGTGCGTCAGTCGGGAACATCGTCGCCCTCGACGAGTCGCGCCGCCTCGTTACGCTGAAGCGCGCCCAACGAAGCGGTCCGCTGCCGGAGGCGGTCAGCCTCATGCCTGGCATGCCGCTGTCGGTCGACGTCCTGCGTCAAGCCGTGTGGACGGTCGCGGCGGACATGACAGCAGGCGGCTCGGGCTTCCCGCACATCACCGCGCTGCTGGCCCGGATGCCGCCCCGGCTAACGGGACGCGCCGCCGGAAGCCCAATTATCGCGATGGAAGACCGCGAGGACCCCGCTCGGCTGCTCACGTCCGCGATCGCGGCGGTGCGCGCACTGGACCGCTCATGGCTCGTGATCCAGGGGCCGCCCGGCGCCGGCAAAACCTATACGACCTCCCATATCATCGCGGCGTTGATCGCCGACGGTAGGACGGTGGGCATCGCCTCGAACAGCCACAAGGCGATCGACAACGTGCTGCACGCCGTCGAGGAGCGCCTCCACGCGGCAGGGCGGCCTGTCACGACGCTTGGGCAGAAGAAGGACAGCGGGAACGAGGGCGGCTTCGCGGGTCGCGGCTACATCGCGAGCATTGCGGACAACAAGCAAATTGACCCGGATCTGCCGATCCTAGCCGGTACTGCGTGGCTGTTCGCACGCGAGGAGCTGCGCGCGAGCCGCGACGTGCTCTTCGTGGATGAAGCAGGTCAGGTTTCACTGGGCAACCTTGTGGCAATGGCACACGGCGCGCGCTCCCTAGTGCTCGTGGGCGACCAGATGCAGCTTGCCCAGCCAATCCAGGGGGCGCACCCTCGTTCGAGCGGCGCCTCGGCACTCGATCACCTGCTCGAGGATCACGCGGTGGTGCCGCCCGAGCGCGGCATCTTCCTCTCGCGCACCTGGCGGATGCATCCGGATCTCTGCGGCTTTGTTTCGGCTGCGGTCTACGATGGGCAGCTTCAGGCTGAGGTCGGCTGCACCCAACAGCGGCTCGTGCTGGCCACCGACGCCCATCCGGCACTCAAACCCGCAGGTCTCGCCTTTCGTCCCGTGGCGCACTCCGGCTGTCGGCAGCGATCGCAGGAGGAAGCCGACGAGGTGCTTGCTATTTTGAATAGCTTGCTTCGGCAGCGCGTGGTCGACCGAAAGGGACACGAGCGCGCGATGTCGCTCGACGATGTGCTGGTGGTCGCCCCCTACAACATGCAAGTGAACCTACTGAGGAGTCGCCTGCCGGCGGGCGCGCGCGTCGGCACGGTCGATAAATACCAGGGGCAAGAGGCGGAAGTGGTGCTCGTGTCGATGGCGACGTCGGGTGCCGAGGACATGCCACGCGACGCCGCATTTCTGTTGTCGCGCAACCGCTTCAACGTCGCCATCAGCCGGGCACGGTGCCTGGCCGTCCTCGTCGCGTCGCCGGGGCTCCTCGATATCGTGGCTAAAAGCGTCGAGGAGATGCGGCTGGCCAACCTGTTCTGCTGGGCGGCAGAGCACGGGAGCTGACCGGTGCGATGCAAATACCTGCAAACGCAAAAGATCGGGACTGGGGAGGTTTGATTGCCGCGCAACACTGCACAGATCGCTGACCCGATCTCGGGCGACCAGCTGTTTCAGCAGCGCGCTCGCCGTGCTCTCCCTCTTCTGGTGCGTCAAGCCGAGCTTCAGCGCCCGATTATTTACGGCGATCTTGCAGCTGAACTGGCCATGCCGAATGCCCGCAACCTCAACTATGTCTTAGGCAGCATCGGCAACACTATTGAGAGACTGGCTAAGTCGTGGAAGGTCGATATCCCACCGCTGCAGGCTTTGGTCGTCAATCGGCAAACGGGCCTGCCCGGCGAGGGCATTTCATGGTTTTTTCGCGCTGACAAATTCGTCGAACTTCCGATCGACAAGAAGCGGGCCGTCATCGCCGGTGCGCACGCGAAGATCTACGCTTTTCCGCGATGGCGGGAGACACTTGACCTGTTGTCTCTCGACTACCCGACTCCAAACGCGGCTGACGATGTCTATGCGGCAGCTGCGTTTGGCGGTGGCGAAGGAGAGCGGCATCGCGCGTTTAAGGAGCGCGTGGCGAAGCAACCCGACTTGTTCGGGTTGCCGAAGGGCACGCCGGTTGGACGGACCGAGGTACCACTTCCTTCGGGAGACCGCCTTGACGTATCGTTCGACCGGCAAGGCATATGGGTCGGAGCTGAGGTCAAGCCATCCACCGCTCCCGAGCCCGACCTTGTGCGAGGGCTCTTTCAATGCATCAAATACAGCGCGGTGCTAGAGGCGATGGAGCGTGTTTGCGGCGGCACGCGCGTTGTGCAAGTATTCCTCGTGCTGGAAGGTCAACTACCGGCTCGACTTATCCCATTGCGCAATATGTTGGGTGTACGTGTGCTTGAGGCACCCTTCAAATAAATACTGCGCCCCATTGAACTGTCCTGCCCAGAAGTATGGTTTCAAGGCCAGATGAAGGCGGCCGAATAGAACGAAGCGTAAGATAAACTTGTGACTTCATTCTTCGATTGTGCGGAGGGAGAACTCGAACTGCCTTAGCGTCTCCCTGAATTCGGTCAGCCGCTCAACTCAGTCCACGACGATCCTCCGAGCGACACGGTTCTAAGCGCAACTGGGGCAGGCTCCGACGCAACCTCCGCGTCAACCCTGCATTGCCGACGAATTCGAGCTTGCCATCCAGAAAATCAGCGACGCGTTGGGCAGCGTTGGCGACATGCCCAGCCGACGGCTGCACGTAGCGAGAAGTTACATCCGTCTTGTCCATTGCATGGTTGAGCAGCAACTTGATCGTGTAGGGGTCAACCCCCGCCTCCGCGCAGGCGGTAGCGTATGTACGGCGCAGATCATGCGGCCAGACTCCTGGGAAAGCTTTCAACTCACGCATGTTCTGAACGTGACCGAAGCTGCTGTCGGCTGGGAAGACCCATGGGCTCTTCGGATCCAGCTGTAGCGCAGCCGCGCGAGCCTCTTCGAAAATGATTTGGGCTTGCCTTGTGAGAGGCAGATCATAGGCACGGGTGCGGCCGCCCTTCGGGTTCGGACGGTGCAATACGCCGTCCCGTAGATCCTCCCAACGAACGGTCGCAGCATCTGTCATGCGCAGACCAGAGAAAAGGAGCAGCTTCCAGTACGACCGCCTGACTGGATTGCTTAGGGTCAGCACCTGGCCCCACCACTCAGGCAGATCCTCCCAGGACAGCACGCGTCGTGTCCCTCGCTCGGGAAAGAACTCGACGGCGACGCACGGATTTGCGGGTAAGTCGTCTACGAGCCTCTTGTCTGCAAAGTTGTACACGGCACGAAGAAGCCGAGCGCCCTGATTTGCCGCCGTCGGACCGATAGATCCCCAACCCTCGTGCCAGGACCTTATGTCACGCCTCGTGAGAGTACGGAGTTCCCGACCCCCGTGGGGCGAGAGCATCTTCCGCCAATTATGCGCGTTGAGCGCGAGGGTCTTGGGCGACGCCGCCTTGCGCGTTAGAGACGCTGTGTACTCTGAAAAGGCGTTGGAGAGCGTGAGTCGGGTTCGCTCGGCGAGCTGCCGCTCATCAACGAGGTCGCGCCCCTGATGTGCAGCGGCAACGATCTCGACGGTCCTGGCGCGGGCGTCCGCTACTGAAAGTTCGTTCACCCGGCCGAGAGTCAATTTTCGCTGACGACGACCAACTCGGTAATGGACGAAGAAACTGCCAGATGTGGTCTTGCCGCGGTATGCCCCCAGGCCCCGCGTCTCGGTATCCCACACCACGAGTTGGGCGCTTCCTTCGGCGGGTAGCGTCAAGTAACGGGATAGCGTTGTGGTAGAGAACTTGAACCTTCTCACCTGCGTCGCTCCATTGTAGCAGTTATGGAGCGTGGCGCTTCCAGCTCCAGCTAGCGACGTACAGCGTACAGATGGGGAAGCGAATACGGGCGAACAGCTTGGTCAGCGCCGTCTAGCTCAGAGATACTCAAAAAAAATGGCGAGCTCTGCTTGGGAAGCTGACGTTCTACCACTGAACTACGCCCGCGAACCTATGCGCTATGAGGCGCTTAGGTGCCTTACGTCAACGTTCGCCGCGCGAAAGCGAGATCGTACGTAGCAGCTTCGTAGCGCGCGCGCCACGGGTCTAGATGCCAACTAAGCGATAAGAGCTGGAGCTAGGCCCTGGGCAACACGTGGCCGCCAACGCGACTATCAGATGCGCCTTCGCTGTTCCGGTGTGCGCCATCAGCGGACCTTAGTTTGAAACCACTGGAATGGCCGCTTGGAGCCCGAAAGCGGAATGACAGCTTCTAAGGACATTCCCTCCGATAGCTGACGCACGGTGCCGAACGATTTCTGGCGGTCCCGCACTGGTTGTGGTGGCCATCGCTCTCGTCTCTCCGAATTAGCCGTGCTGGGGCGATGGCCAGACGACGGGGTCATGCAGCGCAATGGCGTCGCCCACTGCGAAGCAGAGCTCTTCCTGAAAGCGCCCCGATACGACTTGGACGCCCCTGGGCAGACCGTCCTCGAAACCGATCGGCACGGCCAGGCTCGGCAGACCGAGCAGCGAGATGGCGGTTAGCGGGCCGAAGCCGCGTAGCATGGCATGAACGGCCGCATCGCCCTGCTGGTCGACGTCCACGGCAGGAGGTCGTTCCAGCGCAACAGGCATGACCAGGACAGGTGTATTTTGCGTCCGTTCCACGAAGTCCCGGATGAGGGCGGATCGCCTCTGAAGCAGAGCGACGTACGCAGCTGCCGTATCGACCCTAGCAACGTAGGTCAGGGCCGCCCGCCTCGCCTGAATGATCGCCCGATCGCCGAACCGTTCCACGAGCGAATGCAGGTGCCCGGCGTCTTCGGACGTCGTAAGCGTCCAGAACAGCCGTCCGGCTTCCTCGAGCCACGGTATCTCGACATCGACGACATCGAAGCCCTGGCCGCTGAGCGCTGCGGCCGCAGCTTCGACCGCATCGAGATTGAAGGGATCGATCCGTCCCGTCGGCCAGCGGGTCAAGACCCCGATCCGCGGTTTCATCCGATGCGACGATGCGGCCGGAATCCAATTGGGGTCTGCCGCATCGCCGGCCGACATCGCCTCGAAGGCCACCCTCAGCTCGGGGATCGATCGAGCGAAGCATCCCTGGACGTTCGTGATCTGGGTTCCCAGCGTCGGCTCGAAGCCCAGTGTCGCGTCATGGCTCGGCACGCGGCCGACCGTGGGGCGGATACCGAACACGCCCGCGACATGCGCGGGATAGCGGATGGAGCCGGCGCGGTCGTTTCCGTGAGCGATCGGGACCATGCCGGCAGCGACCGAGACTGCCGCGCCACCGCTCGATCCCCCCGGCGTGATCGCCGGATTCCAAGGATTCAGCGTGCGCCCATAGAGATCGTTGTCCGTGAAGTAGCGCGCCGAAAAGGCTGGTACGTTGGTGCGTCCGATGCAGATCGCACCTGCTCGCTTCAGGTTGCCGATGCAGGGGTTGTCGCGGGCGGCGATACGATCCGCGAAGCCGCGCACGCCATTCGTCGTGGCAAGACCTTCGTAGTCGGAATTGAGCTTGGCGGTGAAGGGCACGCCTACCAACGAGCCCTTCGGGGCTTCCCCGCGCGACACGGTAGAGTCGACCAGTTTCGCCTGTGCCAACGCAGCATCGTCGAGCCGATCCACGATGGCATTGACCGCCGGATTGGTCTCGTCGACACGCCGCAAGGCGGCCTCGACGACCTCGACGCAGGAAAGGTCGCGGCTGCGGATCAGATCGGCGATCTGGTGCGCGCGGAGGCCCCACAAGTCGGTCATGAAATGCAGTCCTCGATCCCCGGCCCATCGGCCGCGGCAGGGCCGTTCCTAGCCGTGCTCCGCGGTGAACTGCTGCACGACCTTGCTGCTTGCGACACGAACGTGGCGCGTCGTCGCCGGAGTATTGCGACTACGGCCGACGAACCGAGGTATCCCATCGGTCACGACCGCGCCGACGGCCGGCACGTCTCCGTTGCGGAGCGCGGAGATCGCGTCGTTCTTCGAGCCGCCCGCGCAGGCGTCGACGAGGACGATATCGGCATCGCGACCGACATCCAGAATGCCGCTGTTCAGACCATAGACAGCCGCGTTGTTTCCGGTCGCGGCGGCGATTGCCCACTCTGGGGGGATCTCTGTGAGACTTGCGATGTGCGAGATCGTGTAGAGCATGCCGAGCGGCATGATCCCGCTACCCGTCGGCGTATCCGTGGCGATGAGAAGTCGCTCGAACTGGCCAGCGTCCCGAAGGAGATTGGCCGTCAGAAGCGTCGTCCTGAGATTGCCTGCCGTGCAGACCTGCAGTGCGATGTCGGACTCGTCGACCAGCCTTGCGAAACCCTCTTCAGGCATCGCCACCGGACCACCGTTCACGTGGAACGACACCTTCGGGCGCAGATGCAGAAGGTGCTCGGCCCAGATCCCCGAAGAACCGGGAATCGAGGAGCCGCCAGTATGAACCAGCGAGGTCATACCGAGTTCGTGCGCCCAGCCGATGAGTTCCGCATAGCCGTAGGGAGTCGCGAACGCACCGAAGCCGGCCTTCACCAGCCAGACGCCCAGACGCTTGACCTCGACGAGGTTCTCACGCGTGAGGCCCGGCTCGAGGATCAAGGCGCCGGCGTGGACCCGCATGCCGCCCGGCCGATAGGTGTCGAAGCAACGCCGCGCCGCGACTGCAAGCGCCATGACGCCCTCTGGATCGCGAGGCCGTCCCGGAACGTGGACCTCCGACGCACTGATCGCCGTCGTCACGCCCCCGTGGACGTAACTTTCGAGATATCCGACGGTCTTCTGGCGAGGCGTATAGTCTCCGAACGTGATGTGCACGTGGCTGTCGATGAGCCCCGGGATCGCAGTCGTGCCGTCGGCATCAATGACCACGTCGCAGGACGACAGATCGAAGTCGTCCGCGCTTCCGATCGCGACGATCTTGCCGCCGTCGGTAAGGATGCCGTCTCCGGCTCGATCCGGGTGCCGGAAGTCGCCGGAGACGATGCGTCCGATGTTGACGAGTGCTACCTTCACGTCGTGCCTTTCACCAAACTGCCGACCGAAAAACCCCGTGGCTGGCGCGTCAACGCGGGCCTGCGGATTCGATCTCCGCCGGAGAGTTGGGTCGATCAGTGTACAAGGGGAAGGATACGCGCCCCCAGATCTGGCTACCTCCGCCCGTGTTCTTGGCCACGAAGTTCTGCTGGTAGTAGAGCTGCACCGCGAACGGCCCCGGATTGTAGCTGATCATCGGGCCGATCGAAGCATACTCGAGCTTGTTGCCGTAGCCGCGACCATTTGGAATCGCGCTGACGATCCGCCCGTACTGGCGATCAGCTTCGAATTGATTGATGTAGACCGATGTGACGCCGATGTCGAAAATGCCGAACCTGCGCGTCAACGTCGCCTCGTTGATGAAGAACGTTCCGGACTGATAGTGCGTGTAATTGTTCTCGGTGTTGATGTTCAACATCATATTGTCGGTGAACGACCAACCGTTGTTGAGATAGGTCAATGCGACGCGAGGCTGGTAGGTCCAGTAGTTTCGGCCCACGCTGACCGGTGCCGTCGCCGGGGTCGGCGACAAGCGGTTGATCCGGTACGATCCGTCCTTGAGATACAGGTCGTGTCCAACGCTCACGTTGAAGCCGTTGCCGAGCTTCCAAGAGAGCGTTCCGAAATTGACGACCGTGTTCACGACCCCCAACTGGTCGCTCGAGAGGGCTGGTGTATCGAGGGTCTGGTAGCGGATCGGCTGCGTGACGCCGAACGCGTAGGACGCCCCGAAGATATTTAGGTTCGTCACGTAGAGAAACGTCAGGGCGGCCGGGGTCGATCCGATGCGAGCCGCGGTCTCGTCGCCTCGGCTGTTATGGCCGCGAAACGAGAAGTGCGATGCGAAGGCGGACGCGTAGAGACCGGGCGCCGGCAGCAACCCGAGCGGTAGGCCGAGGGTAACGCCGGGCAGATACGCCGGCACGTCTTCGACCGCATGCGCGGGTTGGGCCGCCAAGGAGGCGGTTAGGCCGATCGCGAGTACATCAAATCTCTTCATCGTCGCCAGGCCCCCAGCCCGATACGGACATTGCCGCAGTTCATTTGATCGCCAGATTATCTGACAATCTGGCGCAAAGATTCCGCTGAGGTTTCGAAAGGTCAAGCCTCAAAGTCGATCACGGACAGCGCAAAAACTTTGCAGTCGGCGCTTTCAGGATGCATCGCATCATCGGATCCGAGAGCGGACGGCAGCGCACAAATGAGCCATCTTGACCGTCGCATTGACAAATTGTTTGACAATATGGATGGCTAGGCGGCAATCCTGCCTTCAGCCTCGCAGACCGACATCCCGAGACGACAGTGGCGATACCCGAGCACAACGACGCCAAGGCGCAATCGATCAGCCCTGTGGACGGGACTTTGATCGAGACGTTCGACGATCACTCCCCGAGCGAGGTGGAGCGTCGGCTATCTGCTGCCCAGGGTGGCTTCGATGCTTGGCGTCGGCGGTCCGTCGAAGAGCGAGCGGACGTCGTCGCTGCGTTGGGAGCGTTCCTGGAGCGGCATCGCGACCGTCTCGCGGCCCACATCACCGCCGAAATGGGCAAGACGATCAAGGAGGCGACGGCCGAGATCGACAAATGCGCTGCCACATGCCGATGGTATGCGGAGCACGGGCCGGCGATGCTGCGGGATCGCGTCGCGCCCGTCGATCAAGGGCGGGCGATGGTCGCGCAGCGGCCGATCGGCGTCATCCTCGGCGTCATGCCGTGGAATTTCCCGTTCTGGCAGGTTCTTCGGGCAGCCATCCCCATCATCCTGTCGGGCAACGGCTATGTCCTGAAGCACGCCCGCAACGTCATGCGCTGCGCCTTCGAACTGGAGGTGGCCTGGACGGAGAGCGGCTTGCCTTCCGGCGTCTTCACCGTCGTCAACGTCGACCAGGGCATGACGGCGAAGATTTTGGCTGACGCGCGGATCGCGGCCGTGACCTTGACCGGCAGCGCGCGGGCTGGAGCTGCGGTCGCGTCACTCGCCGGTGCGAACTTGAAGAAGTCGGTGCTCGAGCTCGGCGGATCCGATCCTTTCGTCGTGCTTGAGGGCGCCGACCTGAAGAAGGCTGCGGCAGCAGGTGCGAAGGCGCGCTTCCAGAATGCAGGACAGGTCTGCATCGCCGCAAAACGGTTCATTGTAGAGGCGTCGATCGCGGATGCCTTCACGGAGCACCTGATCGACGCGACCCGTGCCCTGAACGTCGGAGACCCGACGGTTTCGTCGACGGATCTCGGTCCGATGGCGCGCAGGGATCTCCGCACCGAACTCCAGGGTCAGATCGAACGCTCGATCGCCGCCGGAGCTCGTCCGTTGCTTGGGGGCCACGAAGTCGAAGGTGCCGGTAATTTTCACGAGCCGACCATCCTGGCAGGCGTGTTGCCGGGGATGGCCGCCTTCGACGAGGAGACCTTCGGACCTTGCGCGGCCATCACGGAGGCGCGCGACACGGATCATGCGATCGCCCTGGCCAACCTGAGCTCCTACGGCCTGAGCGCCAGTCTCTGGACGGAAGACAGCTCGACTGGTGCGGCGTTTGCTGACCGCTTCGAATGCGGAGGCGTATTTCTCAACGGGTTTCCCACCTCGGATCCGCGTATTCCCATCGGGGGAGTCAAACAGAGCGGCTACGGTCGCGAGCTCTCCCATTACGGCATCACGGAATTCGTCAACGCTCAGACCGTGTGGCGCGATCGGCCCTGATTGAGCCCATCCCGGAAGTCCATAGGCCAATTCGCCGGCTTCCCGCCCACGGACTACGAAGCCCTCAGGAGCCTTCGATGCACACAGTCGCCTACAAGGATCTTCGCGAGTTCATCGCGCTCGTAGAGGAAGCCGGAAGCCTCAGGCGGATCGCAGGTGCGAGCGCGCTCCATGAGATCGGTGCCATCACCGAGGTGGCTGCCGGGATGCCCGACCCGCCGGCGCTCCTGTTCGACAAGATTCCCGGGTTCGCGCACGGCTTCAGGGTGTTCAGCAACGCTACGACGAGCCTGCAGCGCGCGGCCTTGGCTCTCGGCTTCGACGCGGAGACCACGCCACTCGAGGCGCTCAAGGCGTGGAAGTCCCGAAGGAACGAACTCAAGCCGATCCCGCCACGCGTCGTGAAGGATGCTCCTTTTCTCGAGCACACGAGCTGGGGTGCCGACGTCGATCTCCGACAGTACCCGGCACCCCATTGGCACAAGCTCGACGGCGGTCCGTACATCGGGTCGGGCAGCCTGATCATCACGCGGGATCCGGACAGCGGCTGGATCAACGCGGCGATCTATCGGGTCCAGGTCCATGGCCACAACAAGGTGACGATCCAGTTCGACCACACCGGCCGCCACGGCTCGATGATCGCACGAAAGTACTGGGAGAAGGGCAAGAGCTGTCCCGTCGCGATCGTGAACGGTCAGGATCCGGCTCTCTTCATCGCCGGCTTCGAGTACCTTCCCGCCGAGCAGTCGGAGTACGATTTCGCAGGCTCGATCAAAGGCTTCCCGATCGACGTTGTCGACGGGCCCGTGACGGGGCTGCCGATTCCCGCCGGCGCGGAGATCGTACTCGAGGGCGAGCTTCTACCCCTTTCCATGGAGAGCCTGTCCGAGGGACCGTTCGGCGAGTTCACCGGCTACTACGCGGCCGATGCGAAACCCGCTCCCGTGATGGTCGTGCAGGCATCCTACCACCGGACGGACCCCATCCTGTTCGGCTCGCCGCCTCTCAAGCCGCCCCGCTTCCATTTCGGTCTGCCGTTCCGGGCGGCCACGCTCTGGAGCGGCCTCGAGCAGCTTGGCGTCACCGACGTGACGGGCGTCTGGCAGCATGTCTCCCAGCTGATGACCGTCGTATCCTTGAAGCAGCGCTACGCGGGCCATGCCAAGCGCGCGGCTCTGATCGCAGCGGCGAACAGCTACATGGGCCGCATCGTCGTCGTGGTCGACGACGACATCGATCCGTCGAACCTTGCCGACGTGATGTGGGCGGTCACGACCCGGGCCGAGCCGTCGGAGCAGGTCGACATCGTCCGGAATGCGTGGAGCTCGGCTCTGGATCCGCGGATCCCGCTGGCTTCGAAGCAGGTCGGCCTGACCTCGCATTCCAAGATGATCATCGACGCCTGCCGCCCCTTCGATCAGCTCGAAAGCTATCCGAAAACCACCGCGCTCTCGATCAAAGACGCCCAGGCGACCTTCGCCAAGTGGGGCCGGTTTCTCCAGAAGTAGTAAGATCGGCAAGGGGTCGGCCGAATCTCCCGAACAGGCAGAAGATCGATGGTCGAAAAGACGGCGGATCTGATCGTCGCGATGACGGGAGCCAGCGGATCGGTTCTCTGCGTCAGGCTCCTGCAGCGGCTGAGGGCGACCCCGCTCCGCGCACACCTCGTCGCGAGCAAATGGGGGATCCAGACCCTCCAGCACGAATGCGGGCTCGGGTTGTCCGACCTGCAGGCATTCGCCGAAGTCAGCTATTCGGATCAGGATCTCGGGGCGGCGATCTCCAGCGGCTCCTTCCGAACGATCGGCATGGTCGTGCTTCCGTGCTCGATGAAGACTTTGGCCTGCATCGCCAACGGGACCGGGTCCGGGCTGATCCACAGGGCCGCCGATGTCGTCCTCAAGGAGCGTCGGCGCTTGGTCCTCGCCGTCCGCGAAACGCCTCTGAACGACATCCACCTGGAGAACATGCTCAAGTTGTCCCGGATGGGCGCTACGATCTTTCCTCCGGTGCCGACCTTCTACGCCTTGCCGAAGACCGTCGAGGAACTCGTTGATCACAGCGTTTCACGCATCCTCGATCAGTTCGGCGAGTTCCACGAACCATTGGTGCGCTGGCAGGGGATGCGCGAACGCTCCTAGTTGCAGCGAGACCCCATCCAGGCGGACTTCATGAAGGACGTTTCGAGCGACTTGCAGCGCTTCGCGTTCGAGAGATACCAGGAGCCGGGAGTGGGCTCGTCCTGCCTGGAGTTCCAGGAGGCGGGCTTCGACGTGATCCTCGTCCTCTACCTCGTGTGGTGCGCCGAGGCAGGCTATGTCCTGACCTTGGACGATGTCGTCGCAGCCGATCGGCGACTGTCGGACTGGCGGCGGCAGGTGATCGAACCGTTACGGTCGGTTCGAAGGCTGCTGAAGACAGCCGATCTGCTGCCGGGAGTCTCGCTCGGGCCCTATCGAGACAGGATCAAGACCATGGAAATCGAGGCTGAAACTTTGGCGTTCGAGTCGCTGGCTTCGATCGATCGCCGCCGAAGCGATCCCCTTCGGCAAAGCGCTGAAAACTACCTGCGCATGTATTCGGCATTTCTCGGCAGGATCGCGCCCGAACAGGCGCTGCAACGGATCTGCCTCCAGCTGCCAAGGCCGGCTTGATCGCAGCTAGATCGACGCAGACGAGCCCGTCCCGGTGCCAACCGAACTTTGTTCGACGAACCGCTGGATCAACCAACAGCCGGCCGGTCCAGGCGGCTTGTCTGCCCGGTAGATTGCAGTGAACGGGAGACGCCGATGCGTCGCTTCAGGCATGTGCAGCTCGACCAGGCGTCCAGCATCGATATCCGCCTGGACGAGGTGGGTCGGCATGGTTCCCCAGCCGATGCCCGCAAGCAGCAAGGTACGCTTCGAGCTGAGATCGGAGAGGCGCCACGTCCGCGTCGCGACGATGCCGAATTCCTGGCCTTCCGAAAGAGGTGTGCGATCGGCGATGACGAGCTGAACGTGGTCTCGGGCTGAGCCAGGTGTCTCGGCGTCGGCTGTCACCAGGGGATGCTCGGGCGCCGCAACTGGCAACATCTCGACATCGCCAACCGATATCTGCTCGATGGCTGGCCCGTATCGTCCCAGACCTCGACCGCGATCCCGATGACCGATCGTCCGCTGATGACGGATTGTTGGACTGCGCCCAACGCCTCGACATTCAAGGCGTAGCGCGACGGTCGAAAACCGCGCCTGGAAGCCCGTCAAGACGTCCACGAGCCTGTCGCCCGGCATGAGAACGCTCACGGCTATGCTGATTTCGGCCTCGAGGCCGCTCAACATGCTGCCGACCTTGGCCCGTAGCGCGTCGAGGCTGTGTGAAACGGTCCTTGCTTCGGCAAGAACCGCGGCGCCAGCTTCGGTCAACTGGGCCCGCCGAGTCGTCTCTCTGTCGAACAGGGGCAGACCGAGCTGTTGTTCGAGATTTGCGATCGCATAGCTGATCACGGACGTAGCGCGATTCAGCTTTCGGCCCGCGGCGGCGAAACTGCCGGTCTCGACCACGCAGAGAAAGACCCGCAGTTGGTCGAGCGTCGGACTTCCAGGTCCAGACATGCCTGTGCCTTCGACTTGCCTCTACGCGGCATCGCGTGCGCAGAAGACGCGGCCTTACGGCGAGCCGTCCGACGCTTGCGGTTGCCGCTATGCCCGGACGTTCGATTAGGCATCCTTCGCGGCGGCCGCTTTCGCCGCGAAGAATGATCGGCAGGATACAGTCGCGCGATCGAACACGACTATCTCGATCGGCTGGACTGCGCCTCCTCGCGCGTCATGCCGCCGACACGGGCGTTCAACCGACCGCGCGTCGCTACGCAGAAGATCAGAGCGACCTCGTCGGGCAGCGGCGAGTCCGGAATGAACAGACTCATCGTGTCGTAGTGCGACCGGACGTAGACGTCGTCCATGGAGTTCATCGGAACATCGACGGGGGTCCCTGGAGAGGCGACCTTCGTGACCGAAGAGATCCAGGCTTCGCCGCCGATCAGTTCCCGGATCGGGTTCGCGAAGGCTGTGCTGAGGAGCATGTTGGCGTGCTCCTTCTCGCCCGCGAGGCCTACGAGACCAGCCTTTCCGTAGCTCTGCGCGGTCGCGCCGTGGAACTCCAGTGTACGGCGAAGCCTGTCGCCCATTTCGCGACCAAGCTCGGGGCTGGCTTCGATGTAGGGACCAAGGTCCTCAACATAGCGGCCGACCAATGGATTCTCGACGACGAGAATTTCGGCGATCTTGATCAACGGCTCTTCGGAAACCTGGCCAAAATCTTGGAATTGCTTGTCGATGATTGTCGAAGTTCGTCTAACCTTGAAGGCCATGTGATTACCGGTTGTGGCGTTGACAGCCACGCTATTTTCATATTGTAAGACAACCTGTCAAGATGAAGGAGTGGCCATGCGTGGCGATGCCGTCCTGTTTTCGGAGATGACGCCCGATGCGTCCTTCGAAGCGGATTTTCACGATTGGTACGACAACGAGCACATCCCGATCAGGATGGACGCCCCCGGATTCCGCAGTGCGCAGCGCTACAAGCGCGACGGCGGGCCGGGCTATCTCGCCGTCTACGAACTTGCGTCTGACGAGGCTCTGCGCACGCCTTCATACGATGTGATCAAGAAGCAGCCGAGTACCCGCACCCGCTTCATGTTGGACAACGTGACCGGTTTCACGCGCTACACCGCGCGCTCCATCGGGATCGCCGAAAAGGCGGAGCATCCAGATGCATTCGCGACTGCGCCGGTGCTATATGCTGTCAGCTTCACGGTTCCCAAAGACGGTATGGCCGAATTCGACGCCTGGAACGAGGAGGAGCACGTTCCGCTTCTCATGCGTTGCGGCGACTGGCTCCAAGTTCGGCGTTTCGAAGTGATCAGTGGAGAGCCCGGGACCTACACGCGTTTGACCTTGCATTACCTCCGCGACAAGTCCGCATTGGAGTCGCCCGAACGCGCGGCGGCACGCGATACAGACTGGCGGAAGCGGCTGGCCAAGCGGTCCTGGTTCAAGGGCGACTATGCGGTGTTCGAGGCCTTCCGGCCTCGGCAGGTTGGACGGTTTCCAGAGCTGTAATGGATCTCAGAGTCTCCACCCAATCCGTCCAGGCCGTCGCCGTCCGCAACATGCGGGAGGCGATAACCTCGGGGTTCTTCCGGCCGGGGGATCGGCTGGTCGAGACCGAGATGTGCACGATGCTGGGCATTTCGAGACCCTCTTTGAGGGAAGCACTGCGAAGCCTCGAGGCCGAAAAGCTCATCACCATCGTTCCGAACAGAGGCCCGATCATCCCGATCCTGACTGCGGAGGAGGCGCGCGAGCTCTACGATGTCCGCATGATGTTGGAGCCTGAGGCATGCGCGCTCTCCGCCTCGCGCGCCTCGGAGGCGGCCATCAACGCCATGCGCGAAGCGTTGCGCGCGTTCGACGTCGCGGTGAAGAGCGAGGACGCCGCCAGCCAGATCAAGGCGACGCGCTCGTTCTACGACCAGATCCTGTCCAGCTGCGGGCATCGGTTGATCGAGGAGATGCTGAACACGCTCCTCGCCCGTGTGACCTTTCTCCGAATGAAGTCGATGTCCCTGGCCGGGCGTGCCGAGAAGAGCTCGCAGGAAATGTGGGCGATCCTGAAGCACATCTCGGCCGGCAATCCAGCCGCGGCGCGGACTGCGGCAGTGCGTCATGTCAAGAAAGCCTGCGAGGCCGCCATGCTGGCCTACGAGAAGAATGAAGCGACCAGCTGACGGAAACCCGGGCGCGTTTCCAACGGGCTCGCCCCGTCTTGGAAGATTCCGACACGATCGCGATTGCAGGGCAATTTGCCGTCAATCAAACCTAGGCAAGCTCGCCCTGTTCGTGCCGGAGCATTTTTTCAGTCGTATTGCCGCGCGGACTCGGCGCCCGAATAATATCGGGCGAACGTCGTTCGCCAAGACATAATGGGTCGATTGAAGCGCATCCGCTCTCGATTCCGGCTATGCCAATTATTCATTCGGTTATCTTGGCATGCCTCTATCAAGTTCTGATCGGGGCCCTTTTCTATTGCGGCAACATCCGAGTTGCGGCCGATGCAGCTTTAGCCAAAACGCTCCCCGCAGAGGCAGGATGCTCCCAAGATATGGGCATTCTTGCGCATCTGGTCAGATTGTCATACATTCTGATTGGCATATCGCTTGCAGTTGGCAGGATCGGATATCCGGGCTTCATGGGTGGCTGCGCCTCCAACGGGAGGCGGCCGGGAGTCAGGAAGCCGATCTCCTCAGCCGCAGCGGCAGGGAGGTTGCGAAGATCATTCCCGTACCTGCCCACCAAACGGGCGTGGGACGTCGATCTTCGATCCGGTTCATTCATAAGAACGCGAAGAAAGACCCAGACATGCCCGAGGCCTACGCGTCCGCAACCACACCAACAGACGTGAGATCGACGGCCGCGCCCGCCGCGGTCGACAGCCGCTATCGATGGGTGATCGTGGCGCTGCTACTGTTCGCGGTCACGACGGCCTATTTCGACAGGATCAACATCGCAGTCCTCTTCACCAACGCGGATTTCAAGAACACCATCGGCATCGGAAACAATCCGGCGCTGCTCGGCCTCCTGATGACGGCCTTCGTCTTCGCCTATGGCTTGTCGGCCGTATTCCTCAGCGTCGTCTCGGACATGATGGGGCCGCGCAGAACACTTTCGGTGATCGCCCTGGTCCTTGCCGTCGTCATGGCCGCGATGGGCGGCGCCGTTTCCTATGCGGCGATGCTCGCGGGACGCATCGTCCTCGGCATCGCGGAGGGACCCATGTTCGGAACCGCGAATGTCGCCGTGAAGCAGTGGTTTCCGCCCGAGCAGCGCGGTTTCGCGACGGCACTGTGGAGCGTCGGAGCGCCGATCGGGTCGATGATCGGGTTTCCGCTCGTCATCTGGCTGGTCGCCACCTACGAATGGCGCGCTTCGTTCTACATCCTCGGGGCCCTGAACGGTCTGCTCGTCCTTCCGATCGTCTGGTTCTTCCTCAAGGATCGCAACACCGCCGCCCGGGGTCCACTGAAGAAGGTCGAGACCGGCTCCGACGCCGTGACCTACACGGAAGCGTTCAAGATCCTGGTCCGGAACCGGTATTTCTGGCTCCTGTCCCTCTACGACTGCGGCGCCATGATCTTCTTGTGGGGCTTCAACAGCTGGCTCCCGGCCTACCTCCAGGAAGCACGCCATTTCGACGTCAAGCACTCGAGCCTATTCTCCGCCTTGCCGTTCGCGCTCATGGTGGGCGGCTTTCTGCTCGGTGGTTGGCTGGGAGACCGGTTCCGGAAGAAGGCGCTCATCTGCGTGCTCGGACTGATGGCGGCCGGCCTGTTCATCCTGGGAGCCGGCCTCGTCGAAAGCGCAGTCCATGCCGCTCTTCTACTGGCATTTGCAGCCGGCGCCTGGGGCATGACGGTTCCGACCCTGTTCGCGACAGGAACCGAGATCATCCCTCCGAAGGTCACGGCGATGGGCTTCGGCATCTATGCCGGCATCGCGAACATCGTCGGAGCGACGGCGCCCTTCGTGATGGGTCTGCTGATCGGCAAGGACGGCAACTACTTCGCCGGCCTCATGGTCATGGTGGTGTGCTGCATAGGCTGTTCGGTCGCTCTGGTGCCGCTGGTCCGCAAGCACTGACTGATCGCGCCTTTTCGCGGTGGCGGCCGGCCGTGGTCGTCCGGCACCGCGATCAAAGCCGTGCCGGACGACAGCATCCGAGTCCCGACGATCAGGTGGAAGCCGACATGCGACGCAACGACCTCTTCTACATCGACGGCCGTTGGGTGCAGTCCGACACGGGGGACACCTGCTCCGTCCTGCACCCTGCAACTGGAGGCATCGTCGCCACAATCGCTTTGGGATCCCGTAGCGACGTCGACCATGCGGTGGAAGCGGCACGTCGCGCCTTCGATCGGTACGCGGATACGAGCGTGGAGGAGCGCATCGCCCTCTTCGACCGCATCGTGACGGCCTACGAACGGCGATGGGACGATCTCGCCGAGGCCATGACGCTGGAGATGGGAACGCCCATCACCTTCTCGCGCGAGATCCAGACGAAGATGGGCCTGTCGCATCTCGAGGAGATGCGGCGCGTGCTGGTCGAGTATCCGTTCGAGCGCGATCGGAAGGGTTCGACCATCCGACGCGAACCGATCGGCGTCTGCGGACTGATCACGCCCTGGAACTGGCCGATCAATCAGATCACCTCGAAACTCGCCCCCGCTCTCGCCGCGGGTTGCACGATGGTCGTGAAGCCGAGCGAATTCGCTCCCGTGAGCCCTATGATCCTCATGGAAATCCTGCACGAGGCCGGAGTGCCGCCCGGTGTCGTCAATCTCGTCAATGGCACCGGCGAGATCGTCGGCGACGCGATCTCCAGGCATCCCGGGATCGACATGGTCTCGTTCACCGGGTCGACACGGGCAGGCATCCTCGTCGCACAGGCGGCAGCTCCGACGGTGAAGCGGGTCACCCAGGAGCTCGGCGGCAAGTCCGCCAACATCCTGCTGCCCGACGCCGATTTGGAGAGAGCCGTCCCCGCTGGGGTACTGCGCTGCTACTTCAACGCCGGACAGTCCTGCCAGGCGCCGACGCGCATGATCGCGCCGCGCTCGCAGCGCGACACGGTGGTGCGGCTTGCGGCACAGGCAGCTGCGTCGGTCGTCGTCGGCGATCCCTTCGATCCGAAGACGACGATGGGTCCACTGGCGAATGCCGCGCAGTACGAACGTGTCCAAGCCCTGATCGAAAGCGGGATCGAGGAAGGAGCCACGCTTGTCGCCGGCGGCCTCGGCCGGCCGGACGGCCTCGAGGGAGGCAGCTACGTGCGTCCCACCGTCTTCGCGGATGTCGGACCTTCGATGTCGATCGCGCGAAAAGAGATCTTTGGACCTGTCCTGGTCATCCAGTTCTACGACGAGCTGGAAGAGGCGATCGATCTCGCCAACGACAGCGAGTACGGCCTCGCCGGCTATGTACAGTCACGTGATGCGGCCGCGGCGCGCCGCGTGGCGAAGCGGCTTCGCGCCGGCCGGATCTACCTGAACGGCGCGACGGCCACGCCGGACGTTCCCTTCGGAGGCTACAAGCAGTCGGGCAACGGGCGTGAACAGGGCGTATTCGGCCTCGAAGAGTATCTGGAGGTGAAGGCGATCGTTGCGTGACGCCGATATCGCGCGACGCAGACCTCTCAGTCGACCGGCGCCGAGGTCTGCCGCAGATAATGCGTACGAACCTCCGCCATGGCGGTCTCGTAGTTGAGGATCAGCTGGCGAGCCACCTTGTGGACGATCTCGAAGTCGGCCGGCTGGATGTCTCGAAAGAGCGCGTCGTTCACCAGTCGGACGAGCGGTGCCACCCGCGAGATCTCGCGCTCCCCCATTTCGGACAGCGAGACGAGCACGCTGCGCCGATCGGTCGGACTGGGTCGTTTGACCAGGAGGCCCACGCGCTCGAGACGCCCGACTTCGGTCGTAGCGTGAGTGGACGCGAGAGACACGAAGCCTGCGAGGTCGCCGATGGTGACCCCGTCATGGCCTTGGCAATGCGCCACCCCCATCAGAACGGCGAATTGGCTCGGCGTAAGCTGCAGCTCCTTGCCGAACGCGTCTCGGAACGAAAGAAGCCTGCCGACGCTCTCGACCATCGCGTAGATGATCTCGCGGAAATGCGCGTCGGTGCCGTTTCGTAGAAAATCCCCTCGCGAGATCGTTGTCGGCGGCGTGTAGGCGGCGTCGGGCGTCATCGCTCTCGGGTGCTGCATCAATTCGCGTTCACCGTATCGGATCGCATCGACGGCGGCAGCCGGCTTTTGGCGCCAGCTTGAAACGACGGTCATTTTCGCGACAGACCCCTCACCAACCGTGCAGCCAGAGGTTCTCGTCGTAGGGCGTATCGATGGGATGTTCGTAGTCGAGGCGCCGGTAGCGGCTCGAGAAGAACAGGAGCGGGCGAGGATCCTTGGCCGGAGAACGCCGGATGGCCTTCACTTCTCCCAGAAGGATCAGGTGGTCGCCGGCTGGGATGGTCGAGAATCTCGCACACTCGAACCACGCGAGCGCGCCGGGTACGAGCGGAACGCGCAGTACCTCTCCATCCAGGGGCGAGATGCCGCTCCATTTGTCGGACTGGGCGCGAGCGAACCGCGTCGACAGCTCGCTCTGGGATTCCGCAAGGATATTCACCGCGAACTCCTCGACCGACGACCAGAGTTCGAACGCCTTCGAGCTGTTGGCGACGTTGAACGAGATCAACGGCGGCTCGAGAGACACGGAGGTGAAGGAGCTGACGGTCGCGCCGAGGCGGATACCCTCCCGGGTATCCGCCGTGATGATCGCCACGCCGGTCGGAAACAGGCCGAACTGATCGCGCAACTCGCGGCTCGAGAACGTAGGGCCGAGACCTTCAGACATGGCGATACCTCTACGGTGGAGAGCCTGAAGGTCAGATGCCGAGAGCGAGCGCGCTGTCGACCAATCCGGTGGCCCGTTTGAAGTCGAACGAGCGGTACATGTTCTGCTTTACCAGGAACGAGGCACCGCCGTAGAACTTCTCGTATTGCTGGTGGCGGTTGCCGAATTCGGATCCGATGAAGTCCCAGGCCATCCGCATCAGGGCCGCACGATCGCGGGCGCTGGCAGTGCCGCTCTGCATGAAGCGTTCGATGTCCGGTGCCGTCACCGGGCTGTCGAAGTCCTTCAGCGAGGACGGCATGGTGATCATTGCTGCGCCGGTGATCTCGCGGATGATCTCGATCATGCGCGGGTTCAGCTCGGACTGGAGCGACATCACGGCGTAGAGCGCCTGTTTCGACGGCCAGACGACGCCCTTGTCGTCGATCGTCGCTTTCAGCTCCTGCGCCTCGAGCATGGTCTCGACGATCGAGACCAGGGCGGCGAGTTCTCCCATTTCGATCATGACGGGTGGCGCGGCGTCGTTGCCGGTCATCTCGTTCATGCGCTTGGCGAGCCCGATCATGAAGCGCAGCTTCGTGATGTAGCGGGCCTGGGCCTGCAGGTTGCCGTAGGCGTGGGAAGGCGTCTTCCACCACTGGTCGCGGCAGACCTCGAGGTTCCGGTAGATGAAGACATGCTCCCAGGGCACGAAGACGTTGTCGAGGACGACGAAGCAGTCCGACTCGTCGAACCGACTCGACAGGGGGTGATCGAAGCTGTTCTCGGCCATCTTCGCGAAAGGACGGCGCGGATAGAGACGCAGCCCTTCGGCATTCATCGGGATCGCGACGCCGATCGCGTAGTTCTCATCGCCGGGACGCAGCGGGTGGATGCAGCTGAGATAGAGATAGTCCGAGTAAAGGCCGGCGGTCGCGAGCTGCTGGGCTCCGGCGAGAACGATGCCACCGTCGCGCTCCTTGACCACACCCGCATAGAGCGTCGGGTCGCTCTGCTGGTGGGCGGGCTTCGACCGGTCGATCTGCGGAGGCACGATCGCGTAGGTCGCCCATAAGTGGTTGTCGCGCAGATGCTTGTAGAAGGAGGTGACGTTGTCGGCGAAGCCCTGGCCGCCGGCTGCAAAGACCTCCGGAACCGCCGCATAACCTGCGAAGAAGCCAGCCACGTGATCCGGGGTACGCCCGATCATACCGAACGTCGATTCCGACCAGGTCTCGCTGGCGAGACGCTTGGCGCGAAGATCCGCATGCGAGCGCGGGATCTGGTAGGCGCGCAGAGCTCTCGTGCCCTCGTCCGTCACGTACGTCATCCTCTCGGCCATCGCGGGATCCGCCGCGATATCGAAGAGGCGCGCGCAGGACCGAGCAGCGCCAGCGAACGCGGGGTGCTTCGTGACGCTCGCAATGCGTTCGCCGTCGACGAATACGGCCCGCCCGTCATCGAGGGATCTCAGATACTCGTCGCCGAAACGCATAGTGGTGCCGGGAAGCGTAGTGTTTTCGTTCAAGGCTACGGAGGCGTGAGCAGTCATCTAACGACTTCCCCATTTAGCTACATAATGTAACTACATTGCGTACATAAATTTGCAAGTCAAGCGAATCTCGGCGCAATTTCGGTGGGAGGCGCCGCTCGTTGCCAATCAAGCGATAGGAAGTGAAGCGTAGGCACGTTCGGCTCAGGGGCTCATTAGAGCAGCAAGATTCGACGCCTGCTTTATCGACAGCGATTGCGCGCGCTGAACGGCTGGTATGGGCGCGCTGCAGCCAGAACGGTGGCAGAAACTGCGTCCGCTTTCGGGAACTGCACAGACCTGCATGAACGACTAGGTTGGGTCGCCAGCTGCCGGTAGGTCTATGTTTGCTTCCGCATAATGAGGCCGAGAGCCGCCGTTAGCTGTCGGTCAGTTCACGACCAATCAGCTCAGGTGTTCGCTGGTCGAAGAGCAGCTCAGCTCCGATCGGACCACTAGGCTCTGAGCGGAAGGCCCAACGGTGACATTGGGGTCGTCTAGTGTCTGTTCAGAACCATACCCGGGCACCCGGACAATAGTGTCTGCTAAGATATCCCCGGGTCCATCAGCGGTCTTTGCGTTTAACTTCCTCTCCAAAAAATTGGCAACACGCTGCGCACTCGAAGCGACATGAGCAGGGGAGGGGCGAACATAACGGGAAGTCACATCTGTCTTGTCCATGGCGTGATTTAACAGCAGCTTGATTGTGTAGGGGTCGACACCGGCCTCCGCACAAGCGGTCGCATAGGTCCGACGGAGGTCGTGAGGCCATACGCCTGGGAAGGCCTTAGAGCGCCTAACAGAG
>NZ_BJZV01000028.1 GCF_007992215.1 Methylobacterium gnaphalii
CGGAAAATCGAACTATATTGACAACGTGTCCGTGACTTCTCCGATCGAGAGAGGGTCAGGAACGCATGAACACCGCCATTGCGGACAATGGCACGCTTATAAAAGGCAGATCGCCCGAATGACGTTGGCCAACATTGCAGTCGGCCTGGACCCCAGCGCCGGTACTCCCGATCGGGTACGCCTAGCGAGAAAGCTCGCCGATCGATTCGATGCCAACCTTACCGGGTTGGCAGCACATGACCCTTTGCCGATAGCGCTATATGGCAGAGGCTCCCATCTCGACGGACGGATTGCAGCGCTGGCGTCGAACAACGCGTTGGCCGAACTCGAAAAGTTGCGGTCGGTCTTTCACGCGATCACATGCGACCGAGCAAGAGTGCACTGGCGTTCGGCGCAGAAGGATCCGCTTTCGTGGTTGCTGGCCGAGAGCGCGGCGTTCGACCTTCTGGTCATGCGCAGCCAGGAAGGCGACGACCCCCAAGAGACGTGCGCGCCCCTGGATCTGGCGGAGTTGATCCTGCGATCGGGACGGCCCGTCCTAGTGACGCCTCCGCATGTCGACGATCTCCCACTGCGATGCACTGTCGTCGCCTGGAAGGACACACGCGAAGCGCGCCGAGCCGTGACGGACGCAATACCGCTATTGAAGTGCAGCGAGCGGGTGCTGCTCGTCTCGGTCGATCTAGCCGGGACCGCTTCCGACTTCGAGGCTGTTAGTGCGCATCTTCATAGTCACGGCATCAACCACGACGCGATCAGACTTAGAACCTCTCCGCACATCGCTGCTACGATATCCGAGTTCGCCCGCAAGGAAGGCGCAGACCTCGTCGTGGCCGGAGCCTACGGACATTCGAGAATGAGAGAACTGGTCTTTGGGAGCGTGACCTATGGTCTCCTGACCTCACTCAGATTGCCGAGTTTGTTCAGCCATTGACCATGATCCGTGTGTTGCTCTCGCGCCTATTCCCGAGCCCGCCCTGATGGGCAAATTTTGGGAAGTATATCGTTCGCACGCAGGCCTCGTCAGGCTCGAGCGCTTGACGGCTCGGCGATGAGAACGAGGCCCGGCCCCTTCATGCGGTGCCGCAGACAGAGACACCACGCCGAAGCCAAAGGAGCTATCCCATATCCGAGACCCCGCAAGAAGAATTGCCGGGAGGAGATGAGACCAAGCCGCCGAGCTTCAACGTCATGCTCATTGATACGTCGATTGCGTCCTGCGGAATGATCGCTTCCATCGGGATGAAGGCGATGGAAACGGCATCGATCGGGCAAACCGTCTCGATGCCGAATGTCTCAGGGTAGGGGCCAGGTTGCCCTTCGAAAGCGGACTCAGCCTGGTGCGAGGCCGAGGAGTGTTCCGAGCGGCACGATGAGTGTGAATCCGCCGTACCAGCCGTCCTTGGGGCGGCGTGCGGTATAGGGATCGAAGTAGCTGTTGCCGTTGACGAGGTACTGGACGGCCGGTTCGAGAGCGATGCCGCGGCCGAAGTCGAAGTGGGCATTGGCCTCGAAGATGAACTTGTCGCGGGAGAAGCCCCGGCCCGAACCGCCGGCTGTGAGGTTTGCCTGGGACAGGAAGGTCGCGTAGTCGTCGGCGATCCGCTGGTAGTTCATCTTCAGGCCGTAGGTGTCGTTCGGCCGGCTCTGGTCGGGCGCCTGCAGCATGACGCCGAAGAACGAGTTGAACTGGATTGGGATCGTCGAGTCGAGTGCGCCACCCGTGCCGGTATAGAGCACCAGCGCGGTGGGGTGCGGGTTGAGCTCGAGGCCGCCATCGGCCCGCCAGACCGTCTGGCTAGCGGTCAGGACGATGCCCGAGGTGCCCTGCCGCTGCAGGACCGGGGCGCCGGGGTTGAGGCCCTTGGCCGTGCCGAAGATCGTGCGGTAGTTATCGTCGTGATCGGCGCTATTGTAGAAGCCGGTCAGCGAGATCCGGGTCGGATAGGCTTCCTGGGTGTAGTCGGTCTTGTAGCCGATCTCGGACATGACCAGCACGCCGGCAAGCTTCTCGTAGCCCCAATCGTATCCGGATAGGTAGTTGGTGCCGGGGTTCACGCTGAAGGCGCCGGCCTGGATGTATGTATTCTCGGAGAGCTTGTAAGCGACGTTGCCGCCCCAGACGCCGAAGAGCGGCGAGGTGAAGCCGGCATTGAAGTAGAACAGGTCCTGGAAGCAGGTATTGATCGAGTTGCAGTTCGGGAGCCCGTAATAGCGGCCCGGATGCGTGCGGCCGACCTCGACCACGAGACGGTCCTCGAGCAGCTTCTGCTGATAGGTGAACAGCGATAGGCGGGTGTCGTTCGGTGTGAAGGGCGGCTGGTAGCCCATCGTGGTGTCGCCGATGGCGCCGGCGAGGTTGGTGTTGCGCACCAATCCAAAGAAGGTCTCGGTAAAATTGATCGAGCCGCCCGCGATGCCGGCGAGCTTCTGCATGTCGGCGGTCATGCTCAGCACGAAATAGGCCGAGTTCGACTGGTTTCCGGGTCGCAGGCCGGCAGAAGGATTGGCCTGATAAAAGTCGTACATGTTGATATCGAAGGTGAAGCCGGCGGCGGCCATGGCGCTCGCCCAATCGGCTAGCGGGCCGACCCTCACCGGCGATACGGCTTTCTCGGCGATGGCCGGATCCGTACGCGCCTGTGTCCTGCCCACGAACCTACCCACCGCAGACGCCGTCTGCGCCGAAGCGTTGCTTGCGCCGAGCGCACTGAGGAGCAAGGCGGCGGAACAGATCAGAGTCTTCTTCCGCAGTAAATGCCGCGAGCGATGATCGATTTTTCGACTAAACTTCATTGTCTCATGCCCTCCAGAAGATCACCGGACAGCCGTGATCAGTCCTCGATGCCGCGCAGCGCAGCATCGGGCCGATCCGTCTCCCCATTGGTCGCTTGGTGCTTCGCTGGATGGCTGCCCCGTCACATCTGACTTCGCGGGCTGCGCAAAATCAGATGTGAACACACATCCGAGTTGATTCCACCTGTGGCTGCAAGACCCAGGTACACATTGCGTCAAGCAATGCGCCACCCGGCCAGCATGACTTTAAAGCTTGCTTGCAGAGCTTGAGCGGTCAACTACCAACCTTCGCTTTCCAAAGGCCACGGCGTCATTCTTGTAAATATGCCACGCTCTATTTGATGCTGCCTTCTTTTCGCGCAGCGAAAGCATAGAGATTCTCCAGGCGATGCGTTGACGCCCCCAGGCCGCCGTGTCAGCCTTTCTCGTCAGGACAAAATAGTGCCGGAAGCGCAACAACTTCGTCGCTCGCATTGCGCGAGCAGCGGACGGCTGTCTTGCAGGAGACCATGATGGACATCACGCGTCGTAGAATATTGAAAGGGTCGACGCTGGCCGCGGCGGCCGTTGCGGCACCGCATTTGTGGTTGCCGACATCGCGTGAGGCCTGGGGCGCCACACTGAAGAAGGGCGAGCCGATCAAAGTCGGCCTGCTGTTCTCCCTGACCGGTCAACTTGCCGTACCGGAAGAAGACTCAACCCTCGTGATGCAATACGCGATCGAGGAAATTAACAAGAACGGCGGCATTGCCGGCCACGAGATCAAGCCGATCATTATCGACGCGAAGTCAGACTTCAATGTCTATTCGGAGAAGGCAAAAGAACTGATCCTGCGCGAGAAAGTGATAGCGCTGTTCGGCTGCTACACGTCGGCGAGCCGCAAGGCGATCCTGCCGATCGTCATGCAGCAGAACAACCTGCTCTACTACCCGACCTGCTACGAGGGCGCCGAATGCACCCAGAACACGATCTGCACAGGTCCGCTTGCAAACCAGCATTCGAAAGACCTGATCCCGTTCATGGTCAAGAACTTCGGCAAGAAGTGTTTCTTCGTCGGCTCGAACTATGTCTGGCCGAAGGAGTCAAACAAGAATGCCAAGCTCTGGCTCCAGAACGCGGGCGGTGAGCTTCTCGGAGAGGAGTACATCCCCCTCGGCAGCTCCGAGTTCGGACCTGTCCTCAACAAGATCCGCGACGCCAAGCCGAACTTCATCTTCTCGACCGTCGTCGGCGCCTCCGACATCGCCTTCCACAAGCAGTTCAAGCAGGAAGGCTTCAAGGTCGACTCGATGCCGATCGCTTCGCTGACCACCGGCGAGATCGAGACCAAGGCGATGGGCGCCGATGTCGGCGCGGGCCACTTCCTGTCGGCGCCGTACTTCCAGACGCTTGAAAACGCGACGAACGCGACGTTCGTCGAGAACTTCCTCAAGAGCAAATACGGGAAGAACGGCAGCACGCACTACAACATGGAAGAGACGTATCTCTCCGCCTACGTCTTCAAGTACGGCCTGGAAAAGGCTCTCAAGAAGACCGGCAACATCGAAGAGGTCACGTCTCGGATGATCCGCGACGTTAGCGGCGGCATTCGGGTCGAGGACGACGTCTCGCCGGAAGGTCTGATCTGGATCGACGGCGACAACTTCAACACCTGGCTGAAGCCCAAGATTGGTCAGTGCCAACCCGATGGCAGCTTCAAGACCGTCTACCAGGCTGCCGAACACGTCGCTCCAGACCCCTATTCGATCTACCCGAATTCCGGGAAGTGCACGGCCGACGGGCTCGTCGCGCCCGACGGTAAAGCACGCAAGAACGTGATTTGACCGCAGACCGACGGCCTCGCGGGAAGCTCTCCCGCGAGGATGGCGCAGACCCGACCGGCATCATTCTTGCCGGCCAAACTCAAGATGAAACTGCGGAGGCATCGTGCCCCACATCGAATTCGCGTCCGTCGTGAATGCGCTGATCCTCGGTCTGAGCATCGCCAGTATTTGGCTGATCGCAGCGATCGGACTGACGATCATTTACGGAACCGTAGGTGTCATTAACATGGCCCACGGCGAGTTCCTCATGCTCGGCGCCTACACATCGTACGTGCTGCAAAGCTTCTTCGGATTGCCGTTTCTGCTCTGCATCCCGGCCTCGTTCTTCGTCGTGGCGGCAGTCGGACTGGTGATCGAAAGGGGCCTGATCCGATACCTCTACAACCGCCCACTCGATACGCTTCTGGCGACCTGGGGCGTGTCGCTCATCCTGATGCAGGGCGTGCGCATCCTCTTCGGCAGCGATCCGAAATACGTCTCCGTTCCCGACATCTTCCAGAGCAATGTCGAGATCGGCTTCGTGAGCCTGTCAGTGTTCCGGATCTTCGTCTTCGGTTTCACTGCGACGGTCGTCGCCGGCACCGTCTATCTCTTCTACCGTACCCGGTTCGGCATGCAGGTGCGTGCCGTGATGCAGAACAAGGAGATGGCAGCCTCCTTCGGCATCAACGCGGATCGCGTCTACATGACAACCTTCGCCATCGGGGCTGGCCTCGCAGGCATGGCCGGTTGCCTGTTCGGCGTACTGGCAATCGTCCTCCCGACGATGGGCACAGCCTATGTGGTTCAAGCCTTCCTCGTAGTTGTCGTCGGCGGCGGAACCCTGATCGGAAGTGTCGCGGCCTCTGGCTTGACCGGTGAATTGCAGTCCATCTTCGCGATGGTCTCGAACGACACCTTCGCGCGCTTCCTCCTCTACGTGCTCATCGTCGTCTTCCTGCGGTTTCGTCCGCGCGGCCTCTTCGCCGTCGCCAAAGCGCGTCGCTGAGTTCTCGGAAAGATCAGTATAGATCGATGACAAAGAACCTCTTCCACAACAGGTCGGCTCAGTGGACGGTCTACGCCGTCTTCTTCCTCGGCCTCGCCATCATCCCGACCTTCGTCAGCGATGGCTTCCTGCTCAATCAGTTCGCGACCTACGGCGTCTACGCGATGCTGGCCCTCTCGATCAGCCTGTGCTGGGGCTTCGGCGGCATCCTGAACCTCGGTCAAGGCATCGCCTTCGGCTTGGCCGCCTACGGCATGGCGATGACCATGCAGATGCAATCTCAGGATGCTTCGAACCCGCTGCCTCCCTTCATGGCGAACAACAGCCTCGAACATCTGCCGTTCTTCTGGGAGCCGTTCTGGAGCACGGGCTTCGGTATCTTCCTGGCGTTGTTCGTGCCGACGCTGTTCTACGTGATCTTCGGAAGCTTGATGTTTCGCGCCCGCGTCTCGGGCCCGTTCATCGCGATCATGACGCTCGCGATGCTCAGCGCTCTCAATACGCTGATCCTCGACATGCAGCCCTACACCAACGGTGTGAACGGCATCTCGCCGCCGGCCGCCCTGCAGATCTTCGGCACCGAGATCGATCCGTATAGCCCCAAGGCATATTGGATCGTCCTCATCCTGCTCATCCTGACGACCGTCGCCTCGAAACTGCTGACGCACAGCAAGTTCGGGCTCGTCGTCCAGGCCCTGCGAGGAGACCCGGAGCGCGTGCGCTTCCTCGGCTACAACGTCGCCCTCTACGAGACGGTCATCTACACCATCTCCGGATTGATCGCGGCGATTGCGGGCTGCCTCTGGGTGATGCTGGTCCAGTACGTGTCGCCTGCGCAGCTCGACGTCACCTTCAGCATCACCATGGTGATCTGGGCCGGGATCGGCGGACGGCTGTCGCTGCTCGGCTCCATCTTCGGTGCGCTGATGATCCAGGGCGGCCAAAGTTATCTGGGCGACCAGTTCCTCAATACCTGGCTCCTGCTGCTCGGCGGCTTCTTCATCCTGGTCGTCCGCTTCCTGCCGCGCGGGCTGGCCGGGTTGCTCGAAAAGGTTCTCGGCATGGTGGCCAACCGCCAACTCAGGGCCTCCGATCCCATTGCGCCCCCCCACGCCGTCGGCGCTCCAGCCAAGTGAGGACAAGACAATGGGCGTTCTCGAAATCCACAATCTGCACAAGAGTTTCGGTGGCACGCACGTCATCAACGACTTCAGCCTCGACGTGACGGAATTGACCCTGTGCTGCCTCGTCGGTCCGAACGGTGCCGGCAAGACGACGACGATGGACCTGATTACCGGGCGCCAGAAGCCCACCTCGGGGAAGATTGTCCTGCGCAACGACGACATCACAGGTCTGGGCGAACACGAAATCGCCCAGCGCGGAATCGGGAGGAAGTTCCAGGTTCCGGCCGTGTTCCGTGAGCTGAGCGTGCGCCAGAACTTCGAGGTCTCGTATTCGCAGGAGGTCAATCCCTTCCGAAACATGCTCCGCCGCCAGCCGGCGGGCTTTAAGTCGCGGCTCGACGAGGTCGCGACGTTGACCGGGTTGAAGGACCGACTCGACGTGGAGGCAGGCTTTCTTTCCCACGGCGAAACGCAATGGCTCGAGATCGGCATGGTGCTGATGCAGAACCCAGCCATCCTGCTGCTGGACGAACCCGTTGCCGGGATGACCGAGTCCGAGATCGAGAAGACGATCGTCTTCCTCAACCAGCTCAAGAAGAACCACACCCTCATCGTCGTCGAGCACGACATGGGTTTCGTGCGCGAAATCGCCGACGTCGTGACGGTGATGCACATGGGAAGCTTCCTCGCCCAGGGGAAGCTCAGTGAAATCGAGAACAACCCGAAGGTGCGGGAAGTCTATCTTGGCGAACCGGAGATCTGACCGTGCTGCTCTCTCTCGGAAACGTCACCTCCTATTACGGCAAGACGCCCATCCTGAAGGATATCGGCTTCGATCTGCCGGAAGGCCAGTGCCTGTGTGTGCTCGGTCGCAACGGCGTCGGCAAGACGACTCTGTTGCGCACCATTATGGGCCTCACGGACCGCTCGAACGGCGAGATTAGAATCTCCGGCGATGCGATCGGCGACGCGCCGACTTACAAGCGCGCGAAATACGGCCTCGGCTACATCCCGCAGGGCCGCCAGATCCTGCCGCACTTCACGGTGAAGGAGAACATCCTGCTCGGCACGTTCGCGCGCACCGACGGCAAGGAGGAAGTGCCGGAGCTCTGCCTGAGCCTCTTCCCCTATCTCGCCCAGAACCTGCATCGGAAGGCAGGTCTACTGTCGGGCGGCCAGCAGCAGCAACTTGCGATTGCGCGTGCCCTCGCGACGAACCCACGCATCCTTCTGCTGGATGAGCCAACGGAAGGCATTCAGCCGAACATTGTTGCCGAAATCGGCCATACGCTCGGGCGCCTGAACAAAGAATTCGGCATCACGCTGATCCTGACCGAGCAGCACATCAAGGTTGCGCGAAAGCTCGGCGATGCCTTCCTGATGATGGAGAACGGTCGCATCGTCGCGCGTGGTCCCATCGGAGACATGACGGACGAGCTGATCGATCGACACATGACGATTTGAGCGGGGTTGCCGTCCTGTCGGGACGGCGAGTGCCAGGGACCAGCGGCGTCGATCACGCGCTGCTGGTCGGTCTTCCCGTCTTGGGGCTACTCGCAGGAGCGGGCTTTTGTGGGCCGCGGCGTCGGCTCATCCAAGGCGGCAGGATGAACCGCTCGGTGTTGTAGGGTTCCGGCGCGATCATCGAGAGCGGTTTCCGGTGATCGTGGATCTGATAGAAGATGTGCGGCATGCCGAGCGACGGGTCGTGGGTCACGACCGGGTATGGAACGGCGGCCTGCCAGTCGGGATGATAGCGGATCGTGCCGTGCACGCTCCTATAGATCATGCCCTTGAGTGCCTTTGCGACCTTGCGGTTCTGTTCGAAATCGCCGGGCGGCCCAGATCCCCCGGCCATGGCGGCGGCTACGGCGTAGTGGTGCATGTTGCTGTACGATTGGCATCCGATCGTCGCGCTGGCGCCCTCACCGAAGCGGGCATTGTAGCGAGCCTCGAAGCTCTTCCCGACCTCGTCGCGCAAGAGGCCAATGACGGAGGAGACGATGATGCCGACGCTCGATTCCTGGGCAATGTCGGCGAAGGTGCGGTGCATCGCGCCGTATTGCAGGTAGACGAGGCAGTCGATCGGGTTCTCCATGAACTGCCGCTGGAAATAAGCGAGATCTGCCGCGTAGAAATGCGTGTTGGCAACGACAGCCGGATTTGTTGCGCGAACCTCTTCGATGACCTCGCGCCACTGCGTCGTCGGCGTCTGCACGATCCTCGGGCCGAAGCAGAGGCGCCAGCCGTAATCGGCTGCTGCGGCCGCCATCGATTGGGCAATGACGATGCTGTACGGCTTCGACCCGGCGATGATGGCCAGCCGGTCTGAACTCGGCGTCCATTGCCCGGTATCGCGCAGCCAGGAGAGGAACTTGATGAAGCCCGGCCCGTACCAATAATCCGCCGGGTCGGCCATGAAACACCCGAAGTAGCGCTCCGGATCGCTCATCACGGTGTCGTGGTGCTGCAGCAGCGTGTTGGCGTGGACGTAAATTATCCCCGCATCGGCGATCGGCTCGTATTCGGAATTCTGCGGACCAATGTTGTAGCCGCAGACAATCGCATGGACCTGATGCTTCTCGATCAGCATGCGTGCCGCGGCTACGACCTCTTCGGCCGTCTGCCGGCAGGTATCGGCGAAGATCGGCCGGAACCTGCGACCGAGCAAGCCGCCTTGGGCGTTCAGTTCCTCGACCGCGAGGATCATCCCATTGCGGAACTCTGCGCCGTCGGCGGCGGAGGGCCCTGTCAGCGGGATCATGCTCCCGATCGGAATCGGCGGCAGTTCGACGGACACTCGCTTAAACCTACCTTGATTATTCATTCCGGCCGGCGCACTTGCCCCGGCTCGAACAGGAGATTGTGCATCAAGACGCGCAGACGCGGCGGGCTCGCCGGCTTGATCAGGACCGGCAGACCCGCCTCGCGGATACCCTGGAGAACCTTAGGCTCGGCATCGGCGGTGACGATGAAGGCGGGCGTCTCCGCGCCAAACGCCTTTCGCAACTCGCGCACCACGTCGACGCCGGTCCGGCTGGTCAGGTTGTAGTCGGCCACGATCAGGCGGACCTGCGTTCCGGAGCGCGCCAGTCGCAAGGCCTCTTCCTCGTTGGCGGCGGCGTGAACCTCGATGCCCCATCGTTGAAGGAGCTGCGTCATGCTCCGGCGCAGGATGTCGTCATCTTCCACGAGCAGAACCGGAATCCCGACAAACTCACCGGCGACGGTCTCGCTGATCTCAGCGTCCCCGCCTTCACTGTGCCAGATGTTGCCGAACGGGACCGTCACGGAAAAGATCGAGCCGCGCTTCGGCCAGGATCTCAACCTCACGGGAAGTTCGAGCAGATCGGCGAGCCGTTTGACGATGTTCAGGCCGAGGCCAAGCCCGTTCTTCTCGCTGCGCCGCTCGTCTGTGACACGATAGAACTCATCGAAGACACGCTCGTGATCCGCGTCTTTAATGCCGCGACCGGTATCGACGACCTCGATGCGCAGGAATTTTCCCTCCTTGCGGCAGCCGATCAAGACCCCTCCGACCTCGGTGAATCGGATGGCGTTGGCGACGAAGTTGCTCAGGATACGCTCAAGCAAAGCCCGATCGGTGGCAATCGTGTCGCGCGGAGTGACGAAGCGCAGCCGCAGGCCTTTCGCCTCAGCCTGGTGCCGGAACTGGATGTCGAGCCGCTCGAAAAGTTGGGAGAGCTGGAAACTCGTAATGCGCGGCTTGATCCGACCCGCATCGAGCTGCCCGATCTGGAGGAGCGCGCCGAGCAGGTCCTCCATGATCAGCGCCGCCACGCTCATCGCGTGCAACATTTCGGCGCGCGCATCCTGGTCGGTTTCGCGGAGGCAACTGTAGATAAGAATCTTGAGAGAGGCGAGCGGCTGGCGCAGATCGTGGTTGGCAGCTCTCAGGAAGCGCGACTTCGCCTCGTCGGTCGCCTCCGCGGCTTCCTTCGCCTCGCGCAGAGCCTGCTCGTTGCGCTTCATCGCGGTGACGTCGGAGTAAGTCGCCGATAGGCCGCCGTCGCGCGTCGGACGCTGCGTCACGTTCATGACGAGGCCGGCGGCGAGGATGTAGTCGGCCGACTTCTCGAGCCCGAAATTCGCGATTTCCTCCCGAACCCAGAGATCCGGATCTGCAAGCACGACTTCCCGGGAATGGGCGAGGCGACCTACAAAATCGTCGAAGAGTTCGCCTGCCGTCGGTGTGACGCCAAGCGTGCGCCGTAGGGTTTCGTTGGCATAGGCGAGGCGGCGATCGGAGCGCCAGATCGCGATTCCGCTCGGCAGCGCATCCAGTCCCGCCAGAACCGTCGGATCTAGGGCAGGCCGGATTTCCGCTGTGAGATCTGGCTCGTCAGCCACGTTCCGTCGCCGCCAGCGGGCCGAAATACTTGATCGCATAATGCACGGCTTCGGCACGATCGCGCATGTTCAAGCTCTTCATGACGTTGCCGAGGTGGACACGGACCGTATGGCTGCTGAGATCGAGTTCCGATGCGATCCGCTTCACGGAGTAGCCCTGGCCCAGCAACAGGAGGATGTCCCTCTGACGCTCCGTCAGCACGCCGACGTCGCGTTCGGCTGCCGCCCCTTCGTTCAGATGCTGGCCGTTCTGCAGCGGCACGGACGGTGCGACGGCACCGCCCGACCGCTCGATGATGCGACGAGGAAATGAAACCTCGCCCTCCAGCACGCGTTCGAGCGCGCGCTCGATCTCCTGACCGCCGGATGATTTCGGGATGTAGCCGATCACCCCATGTCCGAGCGATCGCATGACGTGGTCGACGTCTTCGTGAACCGAGATTACGACGACTGGAACGTCGGGAAAAGAGGCGCGAAGACGACGAAGGCCGTCGAAATCCGAGAAACCGGGCATGACGAGATCGACGAGCATCAAGTCGACATCGGGATGACCTTCGAGGATTGCTTGAGCCTCGTCGAACGTCTCCGCCTCAAACAAATCGAGAGATTGCCGCAAGCCTCGCAATACTTGCTTGAGGGATTCTCGCACGACCCAGTGATCGTCGGCGATGAGGATCTTCATGCGAGCAGGACCGCCCCTGTCATGCGCTGCGCCCAATGTGACGACGGCACCTCCCCGGAACCGCCAATCCAACAGCCTTACCCGTCATGACGGTAAGCTGCCAAGGGGCGCTGAGCGCTATCCGGATGAATTGGGTCGCAATATGCGAGCCAGATTACCAATGCGTCTAGTCATATTTGTTAGACGTATCGGCGTAGAGCAGGATCCTTGTTTTGCGCGCACCCGCGCCGACTGATCTCACCAAGAGAAAGCCGGATATAGGTGGCATCACCGCGTATCAGATCGGATCGAAGCCGTCGCAGGAAGCTCGGCCAACCGGTCGATATCATGTCACGCAGCGAAGCTGCTCGCGCATCGAGCCTGCTGCACACATTCTAAGCATGATGTGCCGACAAATAGGTCTAGACGAAACATCTAGACGTATTGACGCCCAATCGGAACGGAGCGTAGCTTTTACGTCGCAGAGATAAACAGAAGGAATCATCTCCTCTGCAAGCAACGGCCGCGCTTTGCCAAGTCGTCCGATGATTGCGCCTCGTATTGGGGGGCGCCTCAGCCAAGAGGATTGTAATGGAACCGATTCCGAAGAAGGGCACCCCGGAGCGCCAGCGTCTGATCGACGAGCACAAGGCGTGCATGGATTCCATGAAGGGGGTGGCCGGAAACTCTGTCCTGCTCTGCGAAACGCCCGGCGACACCACAGTAGTGACCGGTGGCGTGCACGCCGACCCTGTCCTCAAGCGGGTTCTGCTCCGCATGCGGGGCGAGAACCCGAAGGGCAAACTAATCGTGATCTGCACGAAGATCGATGCGGAATGGCGGATCGGTCGGTTGTCGGGAATTCGGGGTGTTCCGCCCGAATTCGTCAACGACAAGATCTATACCGATGAGCAGGAGATTCAGCACGACATCTTCCTGATGCGTCTGGATGAACTCTCGGACAGCTACGGCTTTCCGGAAGATTTCCACGAAGGCTGGAAACGCAAGGACGACAACTGGCCGGTCACCTGATCCGCCGCCCGTCTTCACCTCCGCCACCTTAACCGAATTCGGCCGCGCTCAAGGCCGGCGAAGGCGCGCCCGCGAGGCAAGTCCGCGCTTCATCGAGGATTGGTCAGATGAGTTACATGAGGTTGACCGGATACGCTGACAAATTCGGCGTCCATCCCGGTGATACGATCAAGTTCTACGTCAACTGCGATGGCCCGGCCGAGTACAAGGTCGAAATCGTCCAGATCATCAATGGCGACACCAACCCACGTGGCCCAGGCTACATCGACAAGCCGATCGAGGCGTCGGTGAATGGCACCTACAAGGGCCGGAAGCAGATCATCCACGGTGGCTCGTACGGCTATGTGCCGGATGCCAAGGCCTTTCACGTCGAGAGCTTCACGCTCCAGTGCTGGATCTGGCCGACTGCACCCAAGACCCACCCGCGCTACTGGAAGCACGGTGCCCAGGGCCTTGTTACCAAGTGGTCGGACGATTGCGGCTACGGCCTGTTCATCAACGAGGATGGCTGCCTCGAGCTTCGCATCAACGAGCACCGGATCACCACTGGCGTCCCGATCCGCGATCACGCCTGGCACTTCTGTGCGGCCACCTTCGATGCCGAGACCGGCGACGTCGTTCTCTATCACGAGGCGCAGGTCGTCTATGCGCTCGACCCGGAGATTGCGCCGGTCAAGACGAACCTGAAGCTCGCCATAGCTCATGCGCCGGTCCCCGTCGCCCTCGCGGCATATGTCGAAAAGCTGGCGCCGGACGATCCGCTTACGCAGTCTTCGAAGCCCGCCGGCGTGGTCTTCGCGGGCAAATACAATGGCAAGATCGACAGCCCTCGCATCTGTAATCGTGCACTTTCGCGTGCCGAGATCGAGATGATGAAGGCCGGTGCCCAGCCGGGCCTGACCGAGCGCCGTAACTGCGGCCCGACAGGCAAGCTCTCCGAGTGCATCGTCGCCGCCTGGAACTTCTCCGTCGGCATCGACACGCTGTTCTGCAAGGACGAGGGTCCATACCGCTTCGACGCGACCCTGGTGAACTGCCCGAACCGGGCCATGACCGGCTACAACTGGTCGGGCCAGAATTTCGATTGGAAGCACGCTCCGCAGGAATACGGCGCGATCAGCTTCCACGACGACGATGTCGACGACGCGCGCTGGGTGTCCGACTTCGAATGGACGGTGCCCGAGACCGGCGTGAAGAGTCGCTTCTACGGTGCCAAGTTGACCACCGCTGAGGGTGACGAGGACTTCATCCCGTTTTGGGTGGTCCCGCGCGTCGGCCAGGAGACGGCCAAGATCGCCGTCATGGTCCCGACCATCAGCTACATGGCCTATGCGAACGAACACGTGGCCTGCAACGCCGGTGGCGCAGAACTGTTCGTCTATCGCGTGCCGATCATGCAGGAGCAAAACATGTTCCTGTCTGAGCACCGCGAATACGGCGGCTCGATCTACGACACCCACACCGACGGCACCGGCATCTCGATCTCGTCGCGCCTGCGGCCGATCCTGTCGATCCGGCCGAAATACGATCACTTCCTCGCACAGGCGCCGTGGCAATACCCTGCCGATCTACACCTCATCTACTGGCTCGAGACGATGGGCTACGATTATGATGTCTTCACTGACGAAGACATCACCTATGACGGGCTTGCTCGGATCGAGAATTACAACGTCATCATCACGGGCTCGCATCCGGAGCACAACTCCGGCGCACAGCTCGATGCGCTCCACAACTATACGCAGCGCGGCGGTCGCCTGATGTATATGGGCGCGGACGCCTGGTACTGGGTCCACTCCTACCACCCCGGCTATGCCGACAAGGGCCGCGGCGTCGTCACCGAGATGCGCCGCTGCGAATCCGGCATCCGGACCTGGCGGGCCGATCCCGGCGAGTACTATCACCAAGGCACCGGTGAACTCGGTGGCATGTGGCGCTTCCGCGGCCGCTACCTGCATTCCGTCGCGGGTGTTGGCATGTCCTCGGAAGGCTTCGACGTCTCGTCCTACTTCTCGCGGACGCCGGACAGCCTCGACGAGCGAGTGGCCTGGGCCTTCGAGGGCATCGGCTACGATGAGAAGCTCGGCAATTTCGGTCTCGTCGGCGGCGGCGCTGCTGGCCTCGAGTTGGACATCGTCGACACCATGCTCGGCTCGCCGCCCCACACTCTGGCGGTGGCGACCTCGGCCGGCCGGCACACCGAAGCCTACCTCCTCGTCATGGAGGATTTCGGCTTCAACCAGCAGGGTCTCGATGGCACCACGCATCCGCGTGTGCGGGGCGACATTGCCTTCCACGAGACCCCGAACGGCGGTGGCTGCTTCGCCTTCTCGTCGATCGCGTTCTGCGGTTCGCTGCCCTGGAACAATTGCGACAACAACATCTCGCGGCTCGTGAAGAACGTGCTCGACCGCTTCTCTATGGACGGGCCGCTGCCCGCTCCACCGGCAGGCGCCATCAAGCATCGTGGCCGGGCGGATTACGATCCGAACCCGATCGAGCACCAGAGCCGTAGGGCCCGCGGCGAGCCTCTCCCGGCCTGACCCCCTCACGATCGATCTCCGGACCCTCTTTGGAGGGCCCGGAGTGAGGACGAGGGGTGTGCAAGCCCCGCACGCCTCTCGTCCAATTCCATGCGCCAGCGATGTCCTCCGGATAGCTCCTCCAGGATCGCCGATGTCTGTCAGATCATACCCCGCTGTCTCTCACGCTATGCCCGCGGCAGGCTTCATCACGGATCGCCCCGATCTCGGCCACGCCGCGGATGGACGGGATCTCTCCGATGCTTCCTTCTTCGCCGAGGCGCTGGATCCTTTAGAGCCACGCTATCTTCCGCCGACGGCCTATCGCTCCCTCGCCTTCGCCAACCTCGAGGACGATGCTGTCTGGACACGCAACTGGGTGTGCATCGGGACGCTGGAAGAAATCCCGAAGACGAACGACCTTCTGCCCTTCACGGTCGGGCATCACGGTGTCCACGTTCAGCGGCGCGCTGACGGCGGCCTCGTCGGACGGTTCAACAAGGCTCAGCATGGAGGTTGCCGAGCCGTACCGCTTCAATGCCAGACGGGCACCAAGACGCGGTGCTCCTTTACCGCCTGCGGCTACAGCCGCGACGGCCTGCCCATCCCGGCCACGCCGGATGGCGGCCCGACACCCGCCATGCATCAGTATCTCGGTTTGCGACCGGAGCGGCTATTGCCGGTCGCGGTGCGAACCTCGGGCTCGATGATCTTCGTCAATCTGGACGTCGGCGCGACCTTCGAACCGATCCAAAACCTCGCCTTCGAGGACGAGACGTCCGGCCCCGTCGGCACGACCCAGACCTTTCGCCGTGATTATGCGGCCAACTGGAAACTGCTGCTGGGAGCGCTGGCAGCTGGCGAGGTCGCGTTGCCGACCAGCGACAGCCTCTGGCTTACGACGAAGCTGAAGGATGGCACGGCGGCCGAGGCCCGGATCCTGTTTCCCAATCTGATTCTGTTTTCAGCGCGCGGCGAGACCTGCGCCGTCATCGTCCAGCCGACCGCTCTCGGCGAGACTCTGTGCCGGATCGCCCTGTTCGGAAACCGGACGCGCAGCGCGGTCGACTGGCTTGCCGAACTCGATGCGCGTTCTCGTCGCGCGACCGAGCTGCAACGAGACATATCGGAGGCTTGGGACACGAGCGTGGCACCCCATCACACGCCTCCGAATGCGGCCGAGCGCTGGCTGTACAAGCGGCTCGCCGCCGCGGTCCGAGCACGGCCGCAGGTCGAGATAACCGAACCCCTCTACGCGACAGCTTTAGGCAGGAGACGCTAATTCCATGAGCATGTCACCCGTACGGGCAGGTCCGGCACGATCCGCCGTCGAAGAACTCGCGGCCGCCATCGAAGCCTTTCGCGCCGGCTCCTACGCCGAGTCCATCGCGCGATTGCGGCCTCTCGCCGAGGCCGGTGTCGCCGAAGCGCAGGCATGGCTCGGAGCGCATTACGCCAATGGCTTCGGCGTCGAGTCGTCCCTAACCGAGGCGTTCACCTGGTATCGGCGCGCTGCAGAGCAAGGCAACGTGGCGGCTGCGACCAATGTCGGTGCCATGCTGGCGATGGGGCAGGGGGTCTCGCAGGATCGCGGAGAGGGCGCGCGCTGGCTCGATCGCGCCGCCTCAGGCGGGGATGTGATGGCTCAGTACAACCTCGCGACGATGCTGGCGAAGGGCGACGGCCTCCCGGCTGACCCGGTGCGCGCTGCCGCGCTCTATCGGTCCGCGGCCGAGGCCGGGCACTATCCCGCTCAGGCACGTCTCGGGCATCTCTATGCAAACGGCATCGGTGTCGAGAAGGACAGGGTCGAGGCCTTCGCTTGGCTTTGGCTGGCTGCGCAGCACGGTGTCGGCACGGCGCTCAACGCCCTCGAGGCCATCATCAAGGAGATGTCGGCGGATGAGAAGCGCGCTGGCATGACGCGTGCACAAAGCCGCCGCATCGGTCCGGTCGATGCCCGCATCAATCCAATCCCGGGCTGAGCCGATGGTCTACAGCGTCCAACAGATCAAGTTCGAGTTCGTCAGCTATGTCAAAGAGTTCGGCGCCGATTTTCGCGAGTGGTCTGTCGGCGTCGCGGACGATGCCCGTCGGGCACTCTTCGTCGAGAACGGCGTCGATGAAACTGGCGACGTCTGGCTCTGGAAGCCGGCGCTCACGCCGGCAGCCGCCGCCATGATCCGTTCGTGGCTGGTCGATCGCCACGGGGTTGCGAATGTCTCCGCCGACGCTTCGGGCCCCGAAATCTATCTATTCAAGCGGCGCAGCGCAGAATCTTGACAAGCATTCTACGAGGTGCGTGCCTTTGGGCTCGCTTTGCGGACAACGCCGCATCCCACTCGATCAAGCGAAGAAGAGGCTATCGATGCGGTTGATCGACCGGATCTTGGGAAGGCGGGACGACACCGAAATTGCCCACCGACTGCATCATCTTGAACACCACCATGCGGTCGATATCCTCACGATCCCGAGCGGCGATGTCGCCCGTCGACGGCTACGGGCAACGACACTCGGTGGCGAGGAGGTCGCAGTCGCTCTTCCGCGAGATCAAACGCTATTCGACGGGGCCGTCCTCGTCCTCGATGAGGCCCATGCCCTGGTGGTCCGGGTCGGAGAACAGCACTGGCTTCGTCTGGTCGCACGCGACAAAGCCGATGCGCTAGAACTCGGATACCACGCGGGCAACCTCCACTGGCGCGTGCGTTTCGACGGAGAGGCGCTGCTCGTCGCCCTCGACGGCCCAGTTGATGACTACCTTGTCAGACTGGGGGCGCTCGCGACGGAGGGCCGGGTGAGCCATTCCATTGTCGATCCAGTTCAGGCGCATTGATGCTGGCAGGTTTGCTCGCACTTCAGCATGCGGATTCGGCTTTTCCGAGTGGGAGCTTCGCGTTCTCGAACGGCATCGAAGGGCTCGCCGCCGTCGACCCGAATTTCGGCGCGGACGGGCTGATCCGGGCCGTCTCCGCAATTCTGCACCATCGATGGGCGGGCAGCGAGCGCGTCGCCCTGACTCTCGCTCACCGTGCCGCCGGCGACCTCGCCCAGCTCGCAGAGATCGATCACGCCATTGAAGCCGCTACCCTGGCGGAGACGATGCGCCAGGGCAGCCGGCGAAACGGGGCCTCACTCCTCGTCACGCATGTGCGTCTCGGGACACCGGGTGCCGCCGAACTACGTTCAGCCCTAACGGCCGGCACGGTCCTCGGTCATCTGCCGGTGGTCCAAGGCGTCCTTTGGCGCGGGTTGGGGCTCGACGAGGTCGCGGCAGCTCAGATGTCCGGCTACCAGACCGTGGCAGGGCTGGTGACTGCCGCGATCCGCCTCGGCGGGGTCGGAGCCATCGAAGCGCAGCGCATCGTCGGTGCCGTATTACCCGTGCTCGCCGAAACACTTGCCGAGCCCGTCGAAAGCCCGACTAGGCCGGATGCAATCCGGCTAGAATCCTTCACGCCCCTCGTCGAGATCGCAGCCGCACGTCATGCGCGGGCCGATCTGCGCCTGTTCGCAAACTAGGAGCACCGTCAGCGATGCTGCTCACGCCGACCGAATTGGAACGCCTGACCATCTTCACGGCGGCCGAACTCGCGCGGAAACGCCGCGCACGTGGCCTGAAGCTCAACTACCCCGAGGCCGTGGCAATCATCACTGACGAGATCCTCGAAGGCGCAAGGGACGGCCGCAGCGTCGCCGACCTGATTGGCTGGGGCTCGACCATCCTGACGACCGACGATGTCATGCCCGGCATCGCTGCGATGATGCACATCCTGCAGGTCGAGTGCGTTTTTCCCGACGGCACCAAGCTCGTAACCGTGCACGAGCCGATCCGGGCTTCGGAGGGCGCCGAAGCGGACAGCCTGCATCCGGGCGAGATCCTGCCGATGGACGGCGACATCGAGCTCGCCGCGGGCCGGCCCCGTACGGAGATCGAGGTCGTCAATACGGGGGACCGGCCGGTCCAGATCGGCTCGCATTACCATTTCTTCGAGGTGAATCGCGCGCTCGATTTCGACCGCGCGAAGGCGCTCGGCTTTCGCCTCGATATTCCGGCCGGCACCGCCGTGCGCTTCGAGCCGGGACAGCGAAAGACCGTTCCGCTCGTCGGCTTCGGCGGGGAGAGGGAGCTCACCGGGCTCAACAACCTGACGCAGGGTCGTGTCGACGGCGATCCAGCACGCGCCGCCGCTCTGGCGCGCGCGAAGGCCCGCGGCTTCAAAGGCGCCTGAGGAGGACGCGATGGTTTCGATCCCACGGCGCGACTACGCGGCCCTCTACGGCCCGACCACCGGCGACGGCGTCCGCCTCGGCGACACCTCGCTCGTCGCCGTCGTGGAGAAGGACTACGCGGTGTACGGCGACGAATGCCTCCACGGCGGCGGCAAGACATTGCGCGACGGGATCGGGCTGGCGCCCGGCGTGACGAGCGCCGAAGGCGCGCTCGATTTCCTGCTCTGCAACGTCATGGTGATCGACCCCGTCATCGGTATCGTGAAGGGCGATCTCGGCATCAAGGACGGGAAAATCGTCGGCATCGGCAAGGCCGGCAATCCGGCGATCATGGATGGCGTCGATCCGCGCCTGATCGTGTCCGCAGGCACCACGGTCCGGGACTGCGAGGGACTGATCGCCACCGCCGGCGCCATCGACGTCCACGTCCATTTCGACTCCGCCGGCCTGCCGGACCACGCCATCGCCTCGGGCATCACGACGCTGCTCGGCGGCTCGCTGGGCCCGATCACCGTCGGCATCGATTCCGGCGGCCCCTTCAACACTGGCAAGATGCTTCAGGCGGCCGAGGCCTGGCCCGTGAATTTCGGCTTCCTGGGGCGTGGCAATACGCACCGGCCGGTCGCGCTGAAGGAGCAGCTCGAAACCGGCGTGCTCGGCCTGAAAATCCACGAGGACTGGGGCGCGATGCCCGCGGCAATCGATGCCTGCCTCGGCTTTGCCGACGAGTACGACTTCCAGGTCCAGCTGCACACCGACACTCTGAACGAGTCCGGCTTCGTCGAGGACACGCTAGCGGCCATCGGCGGCCGCACCATTCACATGTACCATACGGAGGGCGCCGGAGGAGGGCACGCGCCGGACATCATCCGGGTCGCGGGCCTGCCGCACTGCCTGCCCTCGTCGACGAATCCGACCAATCCCTACACGGTCAACACCTTCGACGAGCACCTCGACATGACGATGGTGTGCCACCACCTCAATCCGGCCCTACCGGAGGACGTGGCCTTCGCCGAGAGTCGGATCCGCGCGCAGACGATCGCAGCCGAGGATGTCCTCCACGATATCGGCGCTATCGCGATGCTCGGCTCGGACAGCCAAGGCATGGGACGGATCCATGAGGTGATCTGCCGGACCTGGCAGCTCGCCTCCAAGATGAAGGACCAGCGCGGCCAGCTGCCCGAAGACAAGCCCGGCTTCGGCGACAATGCCCGGATCAAGCGATACATCGCGAAATACACGATCAACGCCGCTCGGACCTTCGGCATCGCCGACCACATCGGCTCGCTGGAAGATGGCAAGATGGCCGACATCGTCGTGTGGCAGCCTGCCTTCTTTGGCATCAAGCCGGAGTTGGTGATCAAGGGCGGCTTCATCGCGTGGGGCGCGATGGGCGATTCGGCCGCCTCCCTGATGACCTGCGAGCCGATTCTGATGCGCCCGCAATGGGGCGCCTTTGGACTCGCCAAGCAGGGCCTGTCCGCCTGTTTCGTGCATCCCCTGGCGGTCGAGGGTGGCCTGAACGGCAGGCTCGGCCTGCGCAAGGCGCTGCTTCCGGCGCGCGGCACCCGCACGCTGACCAAGGCCGACATGCTCTGGAACGATCTCTGCCCCGACATCCGGGTGGACCCACAGACCTTCGATGTCTTCGTCGATGGGCAACTCGCGACCTGCGAGCCGGCCCGAGAGCTTCCTCTCGCCCAGCGCTACATGTTGCGATGAATCAGATCCGGACAATCGAAGCCGTGCCGTCCTCGAAGGGGACGGCCACGGCCGCCCGCATCGGCATCGGTGGCCCGGTCGGCTCGGGCAAGACCGCGTTGATCGAGCGCCTCATCCCAGTGCTCGCCGGACGCGGCGTCGATCTCGCCGTGGTGACGAACGATCTCGTTACCAAGGAGGATGCCGAGCGTCTGCGCCGGTCCGGTCTGATCGACCCCGAGCGCGTCTCTGCCGTCGAGGCCGGAGCCTGCCCGCACACCGTAATCCGCGAGGATCCGACGCTCAATATCGCCGCCGGGGATGTACTTGAGAGCCGCTTCCCAGGCCTCGAATTGCTGATCTTAGAATCCGGCGGCGACAACCTCGCCTCGACCTTCTCCCTCGACCTCGTCGATTGGTGGATGTTCGTCATTGACGTCGCTGGCGGCGACGACATCCCGCGCAAGCGCGGCCCCGGCGTTCTGCGCTGCGATCTGCTCGTCGTGAACAAAACCGACCTCGCGCCGCATGTCGGCGTTGATCTGGACTCCATGCTCTTTGAGGCGAGGAGCGTGCGAGGCGATAAGCCGGTGCTCGCCACGAACGCGCGATCCGGACAAGGCGTCGAGGCCGTCGTGGACGCGATCTGCCGCGCTGTGCTCTTCGCGCCCTGAGATGCTTCATACCTCACCGGCTGTGGCGGGAACGGGTCGACGCTCGCAGGCGAGCCTCGTCTTCGCGAAGGGCGGCGGCAAGACAGTGCTAACGGGCCAGGTCGTGCCATATCCGTTTCACATCACACGGCTTTTCCAGTTGCATCCACAGAAGCCGGATCTGGCGACGCTTTTCCTGCAATCGGCTTCGGGCGGCCTCTATCGCGCGGATCGGCTCGGCCTCGACATCGAAATGCGAGGCGAGGCCCGTGCACACGTCACCACCCAGTCGGCCACCGTCGTCCACGACACCGGCGCATCACCGGCGCGGCAAGAGACGCGGCTCGACCTCGCATCGGGGAGCCTTCTGGCCCTCCAGCCCGATCCTCTTGTTCTGTTTCCGGGTGCTGCTCTCGAACTCGACACGCGGATCGTGCTGGACCACGGAGCCCGTGCGGTCGTCACGGAAAGCTTCGCGAGCCATGATCCCCGCGCCGAAGGACGACCCTTTGAGAGTGTCTCGATCGCGCTCGATATCACCGACCGTTTGGGCCAGCGGCTGATGACTGAGAACGCATTCCTGAGCGGCGAGAAATTCGCCGGGCCATTTTCGCCCCTTGGGGCCTATCGTGCCTACGGATCGATGCTGATCTTGGCACCCGAGGATGTTTTGCCAGACATCAACGCCCTTCACGAGGCAACGAGCGTGGCGGAATGTCTCGGCGGTGCCAGCCGATTGCCGAACGGTGTCGGCCTCTCGCTGCGGCTTCTCGCTTCCGATGGTGGCCGCCTCGCAAGGGGACTTGAGGCGGCCTTCGTGGTGGCGTATGCGGCGCTAGCGGGTGTTGTGCCCGGCCGGCGCCGGAAATGACGACTTAACCGGCACGCTCAGTCCACTGAGACGTTGGGAATGCCCTCGATCGGGCATTCCGCCGTCCCGACGCTCGTGCGGGTGATCTCACGGACCTGCTGTTGCACGGCATCGGGATCCTCGATCCAGCGACGATAGAAGTCGTAGGGGCATTCCGCCTTGCCGTGCCGGTTCTCCTTCGAGTTGATCATGCCCGTGTAGCCGCGGTGCAGCAGCTTGAAGAGGTGGTTCTCAGACTGGCCATGGGCACGGAAGTCGCGGATCAGGAATTTTGAAAGGGCAGCATACTGGATGCCCATCTCCTCCTCGCCGCATTCGCCAAGCGTGCGCCCATCGAAGCCGATGATCGCGGAGTGACCGAAGTAGGTGTAGACGCCATCGAACCCAGCAGCATTCGCCACCGCGACGTAGGTGTTGTTAGCGAAGGCCATCGCCTTCGAGATGACGATCTGCTGCTCCTTGGCCGGATACATGTAACCCTGACAGCGGATGATGAGCTCGGCGCCCCGCATGGCGCAGTCTCGCCAGATCTCGGGATAGTTGCCGTCATCGCAAATGATCAGGCTGATCTTGAGACCCTTCGGGCCGTCCGAGACGTAGGTGCGGTCACCCGGATACCAGCCCTCAATCGGCGTCCACGGCATGATCTTGCGGTATTTCTGTACGATCTCGCCCTGGTCGTTCATCAGGATGAGCGTGTTGTAGGGAGCCTTGCGCGGGTGATCCTCGTGCCGCTCGCCGGTGAGCGAGAACACGCCCCAGACTCCGGCCTTGCGGCAGGCCTCGGCGAAGATCTCGGTCTCGGCGCCGGGAATGGCGGAAGCCGTCTCGTACATCTCCGCGGTGTCGTACATGATGCCGTGCGTCGAGTATTCTGGGAAGATCACCAGGTCGAGCCCTGGCAAGCCGGCCTTCATGCCGATGATCATGTCGCCGATCTTCTTGGCGTTCTCCAAGACTTCGGCCTTCGTGTGCAGGCGGGGCATCTTGTAGTTGACCACCGCCACGCCGACGCTGTCGTTACTCGACGAGATGTCACCGTGCATCATGGCATTTCTCCCTGAGTCCTATCGATGGGAGCGGGCCGCGGAGCGTCCGCGGCCCGCCTCTGGTGCCTTGCCTGTTGTCCTCAGCCCGGCGCGAGACCGAGCAGCGTGCCGAGGGGCACGACGAGGGTGAAGCCGCCATAGACGCCATCCTTCGCGCGGCGGGCCGTGTAGGGGTTCCAGAACGAGTTGGGGTTCACGACGTACTGGACGACAGGCTCCAGGATTACGCCCGCGCCGACGTCGAGATGAGCGTTGGCCTCGAAAATGAACTTGTCGCGCGAATAGGGTGCACCCGACCCGCCCGAGAAGCGGTTCGCGTCCGCGAGGAACTGCGTGAAGCTGTCGTTGAGCCTCTGCCAGTTGACCTTGAGCCCGAAGGTGTCGTTCGGGCGGCTCTGATCGGGCGCTTCCAGCAGGACGCCGAAGAACGAGTCGAACCGGATCGGGATGGTCGAATCGAAGGCGTAGCCGGTTCCGGTGTAGAGCGAGATCGCCGTGGGATGCAGGTTCGGCGAGGTCAAACCTGCGCCACCGTCATCCGCGCGCCAGACGGTCTGCTTCGCCGTGAGTACGACGCCCGAGGTGCCCGAGCGCTGCTGGACCGGTAGCCCGGGATTGAGCCCCTTCGACGCGCCAGTGATGGTGCGGAAGTTGTCGTCGTGATCGGCCGTATTGACGAAGCCGGTGAGCGAGACGCGACCCGGATACGCGGTCATGCCGTAATCGGTCTTTGTACCGATCTCGGTCATAATCAGCGCACCGGCGATCTTCTCGTAGCCCCAATCGTAGCCGGAGAGATAGTTCGTCGCCGGGTTCACTGTGAAGGCGCCAGCCTGGATGTAGGTCGTCGGCGACATCTGGTAGGCGACATTGCCGCCCCAGACGCCGAAAAGCGGCGAGGTGAAGCCAGCATTGAAATAGAACATGTCCTGGAAACAGGAATTGATCGAGTTGCACGGCGGCAGCCCGTAGTAACGGTTCGGATGCGTCCGCCCGAATTCGACGACCAGCCGATCGTCGAGCAGCTTCTGCTGGTAGGTCAGCAGCGACAGACGGTTATCGTTCGGCGTGAAGGGCGGCTGGTAGCCGACAGTGGTGTCGCCTATGTCAGCGGCGAGGTTGGTGTTCCGCACTAGGCCGAAGAAGGTCTCGGTGAAGTTGATCGAGCCGCCCGAAATGTTGGCGAGCTTCTGCATGTCGGCCGTCATGCTGAGCACGAAATAGGTGGAGTTGGATTGATTGCCGGGCCGAAGGCCCATGCTCGGGTTTGCCTGGTAAAAGTCGTAGATGTTCACGTCGAAGGTCAGTCCGCGCGCGGCCATCTCGGTGGCCCAGGCCGCGAGCGGTCCGGTTCGGACAGGGCTTAGCGGCTTGGCCGCGATCTTGGGATCGGTGCGCGGCTGGGTCTGCTCGTTGAATTCTCCCACGGGGGATGCCGTCTGCGCCTGAGCGCTGGTCGCACCCAGAACGAGGCCGACTGCCAGCAGCGCCGAGCCGGCCTTGTTACCTCGGCTCGTCTCCGCCTTCATGCCGGCACGCTCACCGGCCTCGCCACATCGTCTGCTCACCATCATCGTCAGCCCCCAACCTCGTTCTCTGCGTCGGCTCGCCATGGGCTGCTTGCCCCTTGTTCTGTGGCGGTCGACGGCTCCCTCGCGGAGCGATGTCTTCGGATTGCCCCTCCCGATCGAGATCGACGGACATTCGTGAGCCCGTCGTTGGAGGACGGCCGGATCGCCTGGCCGTCCCCGTTTGCGCCGCGCGTCAGTGGCTGATCATCCAGGGACGCGCGTTCGGGAAACTTTTGGCCGCGGCAGCCGCGCCACCCGTTCCGGCCACCGTCTTGCCGGGCGAGCAGCACCCGCAGCCGGCACCGTGGCCGCCGGAGCGCCGCGGCTCGTGCCGGCTGCGCTCGTTGGTGGCGTGGGCCGCCTTCAGGCCGGCATCCATCCCCGCGATGCGCGGCGCGGTAAGGAAGGCGCGGCGGCAGGTGCCGCCGCAACTGGGGCAATCGTGCGGGTCGGCGAACTGCGCCATCGGGCGCAACACCGTGAACGGACCACAGGACTCGCAGGAGTAATCGTAGACCGGCATGGTCAGAGATCCGGCGAGAGCGGCATCTGGACGGAGCCGTCCAGGAATTTCGTCGGGCCGGCCGCTGACGGGTTGATGTCGAAGTCGAAGATCCCGGTCGGAATCCAGAGCGTTGCACAGGCGTTCGGGATGTCGACGACGCCCGAGATGTGGCCCTGCACGGGTGCCGTGCCGAGAATCGTGTAGGCCTGTGCGCCCGAATAGCCGAACTTCTTCAGGTACTCGATCGCGTTGAGGCAGGCCTGCCGGTAGGCGACGGTAACGTCGAGATAATGCTGCTTGCCGTACTCGTCGACCGAGACGCCCTCGAAGATCAGATGATCGTCGTATTTCGGCGTGATCGGCGACGGCTTGAAGATCGGATTCTTGATCCCGTACTTCGCCATGCCGTCCTTGATGACCTCGACCTTGAGGTGCACCCAGCCGGCCATCTCGATGGCGCCGCAGAAGGTGATCTCGCCGTCGCCCTGGCTGAAATGCAGGTCGCCCATGGAGAGGCCGCCGCCCGGCACGTAGACTGGGAAGTAAATCTTCGAACCGCGCGACAGATCCTTGATGTCGCAATTGCCGCCGTGCTCGCGGCCCGGCACCGTGCGGGCGCCCGTGGCAGCCGCCGCGTCCTTCGCATCGCCCTTGAGCCGGCCCATATGCGCCGTCGGGCCGAAGGGCAGGGTGGCGAGCGCCGGCACGCGGGACGGATTGGTGTCGTAGAGCGCCTTCTCGCGGGTGTTCCAGGTCTCCAGCATCTTCGGATCGGGCAGGCAGCCGATTAGGCCGGGATGGATCAGGCCGGGGAAGCGCACGCCGGGGACGTGGCGCGACTTGGTGAACATGCCCTCGAAGTCCCAGATCGACTTCTGGGCCAGGGGGAAGTGCTCGTCGAGGAAGCCGCCGCCGTTCTTCTTCGAGAAGAAGCCGTTGAAGCCCCACTGGCTCTCGGCCTTGGCGCCGATGTCGAGGAGGTCGACCAAGAGCAGGTCGCCCGGCTCGGCGCCCTCGACGCCGATCGGGCCCGACAGGAAGTGCACGATCGACAGGTCGATGTCGCGCACGTCGTCGGCGGAATCGTTGTTCTTGATAAAGCCGCCTGTCCAGTCATAGGTCTCGACGATGAAGTCGGACCCCGGCTTCACATAGGCGACCATCGGGATGTCGGGGTGCCAGCGGTTGTGCACCATGTCGTTGTCGTAGGCCGACTGCGTGAGATCGACCTTGATCAGCGTCTCGGGCATCGTTCTGGCTCCCTTTACTTGGACGAAGACGTGTTTTGCCGTTCACGCGAAGGGTGGCTTCCCTTCGCGCGTGAGGTGTGGTCGGACGTGGCGCGCGGCCGGGCCGGCTAGCTGGCAAGCAGTTCCTTGAGCGCGGCGTCGACGAAGGCGATGTCGGGGCTGGTTCCGCGCGGGTCGCCCGCGAAATGGCCCCAGTCGCTCACGCAGACGCGCAACTCGGCGTTCGGCATGTGGGCGACCTCGTATTCGCTGTCTTCCGGCGGGAAGTAGAGATCGGTCGAGCCCGGCATCACGATCGCCTTGGCCTTGATGCCGGCCAGCGCTTTCTCGAAGTCCCCGCCATATTGCGGGTCGCCTGAAATGTCGGCGTGCTGCCAGGTCCAGAGTAGCGAGAGCAGGTCGTTCGCGTCCTTGGGCAGGAAGAAGCCTTCCCAGAAGTAGACGAGGAAGTCTTCGAGCGACGAGTAATTCCAGGGCACGTCCGCCGGCCGTCCGCCGAAGGGCCGCTCGGGCAGCTTCAGGTCGAGCTCCTTGCGGTAGAAGGTCTGCGAGAAACCCCAGCCGGCATAGACGCGGGCCATGGCGCGCAGGCCCCGGCGCGGCGGCTCGTCGTAGAAGCCGTCCTTGAAGGCGGCATCCGCGGTCAGCGCCGCCTTGACGCCTTCGAGGAAGACGAAGTTGTGCCGCGAGCAGCGCGCTGCGCCCATGAAGGGCAGGATGCGCTCGACCATGTCGGGATAGGACGCGCCCCACTGGAAGGACTGGGCCGAGCCCATCGACCAGCCGGTGACGAGCCTGATCTTCTCGATGCCGAACTTTTCCGTGACCAGCCGATGCTGGAGCCGGACCTGGTCGTAGACCGTGACCCGCGGGAAGCGGCCGCGATCATACGGCTCCGGCGTGTTGCTCGGCGACGACGAGACGCCGTTGCCGAGCATGTTCGGGATGATGATGAAGTATTTGGTCGGGTCGAGGGCCATGCCCTCGCCGATCAGCCACTCGTTATCCTTGTGGTTGGCCGAATACCAGGTCGGGTAGACAATCACGTTGTCCTTGGCCGCGTTCAGCGTGCCGTAGGTCTTGTAGGCGAGCCGGGCATCCCGGATCGTCAGCCCTGACTGCAGGACGATGTTGCCGAGCTCGAAGATCTCGTAATCCGCCACGATCGCCATCCTCAGACCGACAGGAAGCGCGAGACTTTCGCCTCGTCGACATCCGCACGCAGGGCTTCGTGGACGATCGAGCCGTTCTCGATCACCAGGACGCGGTCGGCGACGTCGAGAGCGAAGCTCAGCACCTGCTCCGAGACGACGATCGACAATCCCCGCTCGTCGCGGATCTTCTTCAGGGTGCGGCCCATCTCGCGGATGATGGAGGGTTGGATGCCCTCGGTCGGCTCGTCGAGGAGCAGCACCTTCGGCTTGCTGGCGAGCGCCCGGGCGATGGCGAGCTGCTGCTGCTGGCCGCCCGAGAGGTTGCCGCCGCGCCGTCCCTTCATCTCCAGGAGCACCGGGAACATCGTGTAGAGGTCCTGCGGCACCCGACGTGAGCCGGTGACCGTCAGCCCCGTCTCGATGTTCTCCTGGGCCGTCATGGTCGAGAAGATCATCCGGCCCTGCGGCACGTAGGCGAGCCCGGCGGCCACACGGGCGTGGCTCTTCATCGTCGTAACGTCAGTGCCGTCCACGGAGATGGTGCCCGACTTCGTCGGCACGATGCCCATGAGCGTCTTCATGAGCGTCGACTTGCCCATGCCGTTGCGTCCCATCACGGCAACGATCTCGCCGGGCGCCACGGAGATGTTGATGCCATGCAGCACCTCGCTCTGGCCGTAGGCGGCGTGCAGATCGGAGATTGCGAGCATCGGCTGCGCGCCGGCCACAATCGGCGGAACAAGCGGGGAGGGGGAGGCGGCTGTCTGGAGCATGATCGGTTCGCCCTCAGTGGCCCAGATAGACTTCGATGACCTTGGGGTCGTTCTTGACCCGATCCATCGATCCTTCAGAGAGCACCTTGCCCTGATGGAGCACGGTGACCCGGTGAGCGATGTCCTCGACGAACTTCATGTCGTGCTCGATCACGAGCACCGAGCGGCCCTTGATGATCTGGTTGAGCAACTCTGCGGTCTTGATGCGCTCGCCGACGCTCATGCCGGCGACCGGCTCGTCGAGCATCAGCAATTCCGGGTCCTGGATCAGCAGCATGCCGATTTCCAGCCACTGCTTCTGCCCGTGGCTCAGGAACTCGGCGCGCTCATCGAGCTGGTCCTTGAGAAAGATGGTCTGCGCGATCTCGTGGATGCGGTCGCGCACCTCGGCATCGCGCTTGAAGGTTAGCGCGCCGAAGACCGAGCGGCCGCGAGGGAACGAGATCTCCAAGTTCTCGAACACCGTCAAATCGTCGTAGATCGACGGGGTCTGGAACTTGCGGCCAACCCCGGCCTGGACGATGGCGCTCTCGGAGAGCTTGGTGAGCTCCTGGCCCTTGTACTTGATCGAGCCGCCGCTGGCCTTGGTGCGTCCGCAGATCAGGTCGAGCACCGTGGTCTTGCCGGCGCCGTTCGGGCCGATGATGACCCGGATCTCGTCCGGGTCGACATAGAACGAGACGTCGTTGACTGCCTTGAAGCCGTCGAACGAGACCGTCAGCGCTTCAACCGAGAGCAGGAAGTTCTTCTCGTCCGGTGCGGCGCCGATCAATGACGAGGGGAGGATGCCGGCATTCATCGTGGGATCCTCACTCGGCGGGAGCGCTTTGGGGCAGGACGGGCGCGGGCATCGGGGCGAGGCCCTTGGCCTTGCGGAACAGGCGAGGCTCGACATGCTCGCGCCAGAGGCCGGCGAGGCCGTTCGGGAAGGCGAGCACCACGGCGATGAACAGGCCGCCGAGGCCGAAGAGCCAGAGGTCGGGGAAGGATTCCGAGAAGCTCGTCTTGGCCCAGTTGACGAGCAGCGTGCCCCAGACCGCGCCGAAGAGGGACATGCGTCCGCCGACGGCTGCATAGATCACCATCTCGATCGAGGGCACGATGCCGACGAAGGAGGGCGACATGAACCCGACCTGGAGCGTGAACATCGCGCCGCCAATCGCCGCGAAGACCGCTGCCAGACAGAAGGCGAAGACCTTGAAGCCAGCGACCGAGTAGCCCGAGAAGCGGACCCGGTCCTCCTTCTCGCGCATGGCGACGAGGATGCGGCCGAGCTTCGACTTCTTCACGTACTGCGCCATCAGGATGCAGGCGATGAGCAGGCCGCCATTGACGAAGTAGAGGATGAACTTCGCGCTGTCGGTGCGGATGTCCCAGCCGTGGAGGGTGCGCAGGTCGGTGATGCCGTTGATGCCGCCGGTATAGCCCTGCTGGCCGACGATCAGGATGGTCAGGATCGCGGCGATCGCCTGGGTGATGATCGCGAAGTAGGTGCCGCCGACCCGGCGCTTGAACATCGCGAAGGAGATCAGGAAGGCGAAGGCCACCGGCACCGCCACCACGAGGAGCACCGTCGCGGGGAAGGAGTGGAAGGGCTGCCAGAACCAGGGCAGCGACGTGATCTGGTTCCAGTCCATGAAGTCGGGGATGCCCGGCGTAGACTGGATCTTCGTGTTCTCGATGCTCGACGCCTCGAGCTTCAAGTACATCGCCATGCAGTAGCCGCCCAGGCCGAAGAACACGCCCTGGCCGAGCGAGAGGATGCCGGCATAGCCCCAGCAGATCACCAGGCCGAGCGCCACGAAGGCGTAGGTCAGGTACTTGCCGACGAGGTTGAGGCGGAAGCCGTCAAGGGCGAACGGCAGGACCACCAGGATCACGCCGGCGAGCAGCGCGAGGCTGAGCCACTCCACCGGCTTCATGAAGGGATTGTCGTTCACGGTGACGGCCTTCGAGAGGCTCTGGACGGGGCTTGTCATCGCTCGAAAGCCTCCTCAGCGACGCACTTTGAGGGTGAAGAGCCCCTGCGGCCGCAGCATCAGGATCGCCACCACCGCGAGCAGCGTGAGCACCTTGGCCATGGAGCCGGAGAGAAAGAATTCCAGCGTCGACTGGGTCTGCGAGATCGAGAAGGCCGAGGCGATGGTGCCGAGCAGGCTCGCCGCGCCGCCGAAGACCACGATCAGGAAGGTGTCGACGATGTAGAGCTGGCCCGAGGTCGGCCCGGTGGAGCCGATCATGGTGAAGGCGGAGCCGGCGATGCCGGCGATGCCGCAGCCGAGGCCGAAGGTGTAGCGGTCGACCTTCTCGGTATCGATGCCGACGGCGCCCGCCATGGACCGGTTCTGCATGACCGCGCGGACCTGGGCCCCGAAGCGCGAACGATAGATCAGCAGGGCGACGGCGACGGTGATGACGACGGTGACCGCCATCACGAAGAGGCCGTTGATCTGCACGTCGATGGTGCTGGTGACCGGGATCGAGCCCATCATCCAGGATGGCAGCTCCACGCCGACTTCGCGCGGGCCGATGATGGAGCGGTAGGCCTGCTGCAGGATCAGCGAGAGGCCCCAGGTCGCGAGCAGCGTGTCGAGCGGGCGCTTGTAGAGGTGGCGGATCAGCGCCCATTCCACGAGCATCCCCAAGGCGCCCGAGGCCAGGAAGGCCAGGGCCATGGCCACGAAGAAGTAGGCCGGGAACAGCGTGGGCAGGTGCGCCTGGAAGAAGGTCGAGCACAGATAGGTGACGTAGGCACCCAGGATCATGAACTCGCCATGGGCCATGTTGATCACGCCCATCTGGCCGAAGATGATCGCCAGCCCGAGGGCCATCAGCACGTAGACCGAGAACAGGATCAGGCCCGCGAAGCCCTGCATCACGAAGATCGAACTGAGATCCGCGATCGAATAGTCACCGAACATGACCGCTCTCCGGTGTGCGCTCGTTTTGCGGCGCAGCAAGCTTCGGACCAGTTTCGGCCCGGCGGAAAATCCGCCGGGCCGAAGGACTCGGGTCTACTGGTAGCCCTTCGGGAAGGGGTTCGGCTCGATCAGGCTCGGGCTCTCGTAGACAACCTCGAACTGACCATCGAGCTTGGCCCGCGCGACGCGGGTCTTCGACCAGAGGTGATGGTTCGGGTGGATCTTGACGTAGCCTTCCGGAGCCTCCTTGAACTCGATGTCCGGGGAGGCGGCGACGACCTTGTCGACGTCGAAGGAGCCGGCCTTCTCGACCGCCATCTTCCACAGGAACGGACCGAGATAGGCGGCCTGGGTCACGTCACCGATGACGGTCTTCTCGCCCCACATCTTCTTGAAGGCCGGGACGAACTTCTCGTTGTTCGGGTTCTTGAGCGACTGGAAGTACTTCATGCAGGAATAGGCGCCGGCGATGTTGTCGCCGCCGATGCCGTCGATCTCGTCCTCGGTGACGGAGATCGTCAGCAGGGTCTGCTTGCTGAGATCGATGCCCGCGGCCTTGAGCTGCTTGTAGAAGGCCACGTTCGAGCCACCGACGACGTCGGCAAAGATCACGTCCGGCTTGGTCAGCTTGAGCTTGTTGATCACCGAGTTGAACTGGGTGTGGCCGAGCGGGAAGTATTCCTCGCCGACGACCTTCGTCTTCAGGACGTTCTCGATGTGCTTGCGGGCGATCTTATTCGAGGTGCGCGGCCAGATGTAGTCCGAACCGATCATGAAGAAAGTCTTCGCGCCCTTCTCCTTTGCGACCCAGTTCAGCGACTCGAGGATCTGCTGAGTGGCTTCCTGGCCGGTGTAGATGACGTTCTTGGACTGCTCGAGACCCTCGTAGAAGGTCGGGTAGTAGAGCAGGCCGTTATACTGCTCGAAAACCGGCAAGGCGGCCTTGCGCGAGGCCGAGGTCCAGCAGCCCATCACCGCGGCGCAGTGGTCGTTGACGAGGAGCTTCTTGGCCTTTTCGGCAAAGGTCGGCCAGTCCGAGGCGCCGTCTTCCTGGATCACCTTAATCTTACGGCCAAGAACGCCGCCGGCCTCGTTGATCTGGGCGATGGCGAGCTTCTCGGCCTGGATGGAGCCCGTCTCCGAGATCGCCATCGTGCCGGTGGCGGAGTGCAGGATGCCGACCGTGACCTCGGTATCGGTCACCGCGAGACCCGTCGTGTTGACAGCCGAGGTCGGCGGTGCCGCCGCGAAGGCCATGCGCGGCATCACCGCGAGGGCGGGAAGTCCAGCCAGGCCCATAAGAAGCCTGCGCCGCAGGGCTGATTCCAGACCCTTCTCGTGATCGTCCGCCATCGTGCCTCAACCCCTGTCTTCGGATCGGCAAGGCTCTGCCGCTCGGCGGCCGTGCTCGAATTCACGAAGGCTAGGCTTGATGTTGCGTCGCGGCATATACGCTGTTTTGCGTATGTTGAGCGCGGGGCTCTCCTCCTAGGGTGCGCCCTGCGATACGACTGGATAAAGCATTATGCGGCGGGCGATCGGCTGGGCCGACGGCGGTCGCTCTTGTCGCGCGCGGGCGGCACGCTCATTGCACGCCGGTCCAGGCCTCAGGCACCCCACACCCACGATCGACCCCGGTCGGCTCTACCCACGCAACCGATCTCGATGACGCAACAGGCTCAACGGGCAGCCCGGAGGATGGGAGCGTGAACGCCCGGCCGATTCTGCCGAACCGGCGCGCCTACAATCGTTTCGTCGCCGACGAGACCCTCGAGGATTACGCGCTCCGCTTCACCGCCAAGTCGGCGCGGCTCTGGTCGCCCTTCCGTATCGCGCAGACGGCCCTCGGCTCAATCTCGTTCCTGGCCCTGGAGGCGATCGGCGGCACCCTGGTTCTGGCCACGGGCTTCACCAATACGCTCGCCGCAGTGCTCGTCGTCGGGCTGATCATCTTTGCCACCGCCGTGCCGATCTCGGTCTACGCGGCGCGCCATGGCGTCGACATCGACCTGCTCACGCGTGGGGCGGGTTTTGGCTATCTCGGCTCGACGATCACCTCGCTGATCTATGCCGGCTTCACCTTCCTGTTCTTCGCCATCGAGGCGGGAATCATGGCGCTCGCCCTGCAGCTCTGCCTCGGCCTACCGCTGTGGATCGGATATGTGGTCAGCGCCGGCGTGGTGATTCCGCTAGTGATCTACGGGATCCGCCTGATCAGCCGCTTCCAGCTCTGGACGCAGCCGCTCTGGATCGGCCTCAACCTGCTGCCGCTCGTCTACATCGCGGCCTCCGGTCCGCCGCCGCTGGAGACGCTTCTGAGCTTTTCCGGCGCGCAGATGAAGGGCACGGGCTTCGATCCGACGCTGTTCGGACTGGCCTCGGGCATCCTGCTGGCTCTCCTTGCCCAGGTCGGGGAGCAGGTCGACTTCCTGCGGTTCGTGCCGCCCCCCAAGGAGAAGAACGACTGGCGCTGGTGGACCGCGGTGCTGCTGGCTGGCGCGGGCTGGATCGTGCCGGGAATGCTCAAGATCCTGCTCGGCGCTTTCCTGACGGTGCTGGCGCTGCATCACGGCGTGCCACCGGACCGCGCCGCCGAGCCGACACAGATGTACGCTGTGGCCTTCGGTTATGTCTCCGCCTCGCCGGGCGTCGCCCTGGCGTTGACCGGGCTGTTCGTCGTGGTCTCGCAGCTGAAGATCAACGTCACCAACGCCTATGCCGGCTCGATTGCCTGGTCGAACTTCTTCTCGCGGCTGACGCACAGCCATCCGGGCCGCGTGGTCTGGCTCGTCTTCAACGTGGCCATCGCGCTCCTGCTGATGGAGCTCGGCATCGACAAGACCATCGAGAGCACGCTGCCGCTCTATGCCTGCGTGGTCTCGGGCTGGGTCGGGGCGCTCGCCGCCGATCTCGCCGTCAACAAGCCGCTCGGGCTTTCGCCGCCGGGAATCGAGTTCAGGCGCGCGCATCTCTACGCCATCAACCCGGTCGGGGCGGGGGCGATGGCGCTCTCGCTGCTTGCCGGCTGCCTCGCTCATGCCGGGCTGCTCGGCGGCACCCTGCAGCCCTTCGCACCGATGCTCGCACTGGCGGTCGCTTTCACCGCGGCGCCCGCCATCGCCCGGACCACGGGCGGACGACACTACCTCGCCCGACAGCCCGAGACCCACTGGCCGACCTCGGAGATCGTCTGCCGGGTCTGCGATCACCCGTTCGAGGCCGAGGACATGGCGCGCTGCCCGGCCTATTCGGGGCCGATCTGCTCGCTGTGCTGCTCGCTCGACGCCCGCTGCCGGGACATGTGCAAGCCGCACGGCCGGCTGGAAGCCCAGGCCCGCGAGGCGATCGAGCAGGTCGCCCCGGCCGCCGCAGCCGCCTGGATCGGCGCGCCGCTCGGGCGCTACGTCGCGCTGATGCTCGCCCTCGTCACGGTGGTCGGGCTGATCCTCGGCGTCGTCCATGCCGGCGCGGCCGCCACCCATCCGGAGCACCGGGACAGCCTGCGGGCCGCGCTGACCAGCGTGTTCTTCATCCTCATCGTGATCCTCGGCGTGGTCGCCTGGCTGTTTGTTCTGGCCCAGGAGAGCCGCCGCGTCGCGCAGGAGGAGACCGCCCGGCAGACCGCGCTCTACGAAGGCGAGATTGCCGCTCACAGGATCACTGACGCCAAGCTGCAGGAGGCCAAGGACACCGCGGAGGCCGCCAACCTCGCCAAGAGCCGCTACGTCGTGGGCATCAGCCACGAGTTACGCACACCCCTGAACGCCGTCCTCGGCTACGCACAGCTCCTGGAAGCCGACCCGGAGATCCCCGCGCAGCGGCGACGCGGAGTCCAGGTGATCCGGCGCAGCGCGCAGCACCTATCGGGCCTCATCGACGGGCTTCTTGACATCTCGCGGATGGAGGCCGGCCGGCTACAAGTCTATCGCAACGAGATCAGGCTGAACGACTTCCTCGACCAGATTGTAGACATGGTGCGGCTTCAGGCCGAGGCTGCCGGCCTTGCCTTCCGCTTCACGCGGCCCGAGAGCCTTCCCGCCGTGGTCGCCACCGATGAGAAGCGCCTGCGCCAGATCCTGCTCAACTTGCTCTCCAACGCGATCAAGTTCACGCCGTCCGGCGAAGTTGCCCTCGACCTGCGATACCGCAATCAGGTCATGGTGTTCACCATTAGCGATACCGGGCTCGGCATCCATCCGGACGACCTGCAGCGGATCTTCGAGCCCTTCGAGCGCGGTTCGATCGCCGCCGCGCGCAACACGCCGGGGACGGGCCTTGGGCTGACGATCGCCCATCTCCTGGCGCAGGTGATGGGCGGCGAGATCACCGTGAAGAGCGAGGTCGGGACGGGCACGCGCTTCCAGGTGCGCCTGATGCTGTCCTCGGTCTCACGGCCTGCCGCGGCCCCCGCCGCCATCGCGGCCTCGCCAGTCTCGAAGGAGGCCGCGCGCAACTATGCGGGCCGCCGGCGCAAGGTGATGATCGTCGACGACGACGAGGCCCATCGCGTCCTGATGCGCGATGTCATGGAGCCCTTGGGAATCGAGGTCACCGAGGCACCTGACGGGGCGACCTGCCTCACGCGCTGCGCGGCAGAGCCACCGGACCTTGTCCTCCTCGATATCTCCATGCCCGGCATGAGCGGCTGGGCCGTCGCCGAGCGCCTGCGCGCCCTCGCGCCGTCGACCCGCATCGCCATGATGTCGGCGAATGTCCACGAGATCAGCCCGACGCGCGGCGCCGACGCACCCCACGACGCCATCATCGCCAAGCCATTCGACCTGCGCGACTTCATCGATCAGCTCACCCGGATGCTTGACCTCGACTGGATGGAAGCGGCACCCACCGCGCCACCAGAGGCGCCTCCGCCGGCTGGGACGCCGCCGCCCCGGCAGGCGGTGGAGGAACTGCTGCGGCTCGGCCGCATCGGCCATGTACGCGCCATCGAGGCCAAGCTCGCCGACATCGCACGCGAGGATACGGCGTCGGCCGCCTTCGCCGCACGTCTCCAGGGCCTCGTCGCCGCTTACGACCTGCCGACCTACATGCGCGTCCTCGAGGAGGTCGCCGATGCCTGAGGCGACACTTCCGGTGCATCGCGACACCGTCCTCGTCGTGGACGATTCACCCGACACGCTGAGCTTCCTGACCGAGGCGATCGAGCGCTCGGGAGCGACTGTCCTCGTGGCGGTGTCGGGTCAGGCCGCCCTTGCGCTCGTCGACGAAATCACCCCCGACGTCATCCTGCTCGACGCCGTCATGCCAAGCATGGATGGATTCGAGACCTGCCGGCGCCTCAAGGCGAAACCGGCAGTGGCGAGCGTGCCGATCATCTTCATGACGGGGCTTGCCGAGACCGAGCACATCGTGAAGGGGCTGGAGGCAGGCGGCGTCGATTACGTGACGAAGCCCATTGCTCCCGACGAGATCCTCGCCCGCGTCCGAGTGCACATCGCGGGCGCGCGGGCTGCGCAGAGCCTTCGGGCGGCACTCAACACCACGGGCCGCAGCCTCTTTGCCGTCGACCCGTCCGGCAGCCTGCTCTGGGCGACGCCACAGGCGTCGCAGGTCCTGGCGGCCTGTGTCTCGGAAAATGGCGCTGCCACCTCCTTGCCGGCCGCAGCGCGGGCCTGGCTGCGCGCCTGCGTCGAATCCGGAAAGACGGAGCCCTACGCCCTAGCGAGTCCCTCGGGCGCGATGCACACGATCAGCTTCGTCGGCCGCAGCGGAAACGAGGTGTTGCTGCGCCTGTCACGAGACGTCACCGCGGCCGGGATCGGGATCCTGCACGAACGCCTGCCGATCACCGCGCGAGAGGCGGAAGTGCTGTTCTGGCTCTCACGCGGCAAGTCGAGCCGGGATATCGGCGAAATCCTAACGCTCAGCCCCCGCACAATCACCAAGCATCTCGAAGGCATCTACGCCAAGCTCGGCGTCGAGAATCGCACGGCGGCTTCATTCATCGCCACGCACCACCTTCAGGATCTCGGCTGAACCCGCGCAACGGAAGCGGCACCGACAAAGCAATCACCGCCGCTACCTGCGGATCGCAAGTCCGCGGATCTGCAAACCGGTTGGCCAGGGTTCGCAACCAAAACAGCACCGGTGCTAATTTCACGGCACTTCGCTTTCACGGAAATCTGGCATGTGACCTAAAGTTTTCAGTGAGCTCGAAGGCGTGGCAGCAGCGAGTGCCGACTTTTGCTCCTAGGTACAAAGCCAGTCGCTGTTACCTCAACGCATATACTAAATAGGAGCAGAATTTTCTGATGAGCATTGAATGCTTGCGCGGCAACCTGGCGCATTATCTTCAAGGATAAAATTGAGATTATGAAGTCGAGCAATCGATTCGACGAGGCTTAGCCCGATCCCAAATCCGGAATAGGAGCAGACTCGGTTGCTTCGCTGATAGCGTTGCTTGACCCGATCGACTTCCTCTGGCGCAATCCCGCAGCCATTGTCCGCAACGCTGAGCCCCAACGGCTCGGCCGTCGCTGCCAGTTGCACCCATCCGCCGCGCGGTGTGAACTTGATGCCGTTGTCGACGAGGTTGCTAACGGCCTCGAACAGCAGGCTCGCATCGCCGTCAACAATCACCGCCGCCGCCGGCTTGGTCCAGATCAACGATACACCTTTGTCGGCTGCGATCGGCGCATAATATTCGAAGGCGTCGTCGAGGATGCGAACGAGGTCCACGCTGCCGAAGCCCGATCGCCTGACCCGGTCCTCCAGCTCCGAGATTCGAAGGAGCGCCGAGAACCGAACTACGATCTGCCGGAGCTCTCCCAGTACGTCCTCGTTCACGACCCGGAAGTCGTCCGCTGTCTCGGCGTTGCGCAGCGACCGCTCGAGGCTCGCCATCACCCGCGTGAGTGGCGTGCGCAGGTCGTGAGCGATGTTCTCGTTGACGCCCTTGACCTCTTGCATCAGCCGTTCGAGCTGGTCGAGCATCTCGTTGACGACGTTCGTCAGGTGCCCAAAATCGGCCGACAATCCGCGTTGCGGCAGCCGCTCCGAAAGGTCGCCGCGCATGATTTGCTCGGCGGAGAAGGTAATGGCCTCAATCTGGCGCAGGGAGCCAACGCCAAAGATGATGGCGCCAACAATCCCGATAGCGACCGTGCCGCCGGTGCCCCACGCGAAGGTGTCGACGAGCGCCGTCTCCAGGGCTTCGAGTACTTTGGCGGATCGGCTAACCAGAAGTAGGTTGCCGTCTGGCAGCCGGCTGAGCATGCTGTAGAAAGGGAGCGTCTCCCCATTCACCGTCTGCGTCAGCTCGAAGGGCTTGTCGATTGGCGCGGACTGGGGAAACGGGAGGTCGGCGCCGGCGATCCGCTGCCCCTGAGAATTGAACACCGTCAGCGGCCGTCCGCCCCGTTCGAACGCCTCCCAGGTATCCGTGCGCTCGCGCAGCTGTGCGCTCGTCAGGCGGCTCAGACGTGCGGATTCCCATTGCACCCATTCATAGGCGGAGGTGCGCCCGTAACTCCGGGTTTCGAGGTACAGAAAGCCGAACAGCGCGAGCGAGGCCGCCCCGAACGTAGCGAAGAACAACAGCGCGACATGAAACCCGCTGGTGCGGTGCAGGTCACGCAGCCGCACGGAGGATGAAGCCCGTGTTGCGCACCGTGTGGATGCAGGGATTCAATCCATCCGGATCGAGCTTCTTTCGGATCTTCCCGATGTGCACGTCGATCACGCTCGATTGGTGGTTGAAGCTGTAGCCCCATACGGATTCGAAGATCATCGTCCGGCTGACCAGCGTGTTCGGGTTCCGCATCAGAAACTCGACGATGGCGAATTCCTTAGGCAGCAACTCGATCTCCCTATCGCCGCGGAACAGGATGCGGTCGATCAGGTCAAGCCGGAGGTCGCCGACCTTCAACTCGCTGACGGCCTCCGCTGCCACCCGCCGGCGTGCCAGGGCATCGACACGCGCCGTCAGCTCGATGAACTCGAAGGGTTTGGCGAGGTAGTCGTCGCCTCCGGCGCGCAGGCCGTCGACGCGCTCGTTCACCGCCGACAGCGCGCTGAGGATCAGCACGGGCGTTGCTATCTTCGCCTCGCGCAGGTGGCCGAGGACCGAGAGGCCGTCGATCTCGGGCAGCATGCGATCGAGGACGATTACATCGAATTCGCCCTCCATCGCCTTCTTCAGGCCCGTCGAGCCGGTGGGCGCGTCGTCGACGCGAAAGCCGTGGTCCGACAAGGCCGACCCGATCTCGGCAGCGACACGCTTGTCATCCTCAATGATCAGTACGCGCGCCATAGCACGTCTCCTGTTGCCGTCAGGCTTATTGCGCATGGGCTTAGATAGGCAGTCGTCTAACGAAGCCATGCCGCGAAGTACGCGGTTGCCGTGTCCACGGCGCAGACCAGTTCGGCGTCCAATGTCGGTCAGTCATTCCGCCTTGGCCTCCACCGCGGCCACGGGCCGGATCGCGGCCGGGTGAGCCACGGCAACCCTGCTTCCGTCCTGCAAATCGGCCGGCGGGCTGAGCACCAGCGTCTCGCCGCCATTGAGCCCCTTGCGCAGTTCGAGGGTCGTGCCGAGGTCGCGTGCGATCTCCACCGGTTCGAGCTTCACCGTGTCCCCGGGCTCGACGACTGCAACTCGTGTGCCGTTCGCATCGAACACCAAGGCCTCCGACGGAATAACGACGCTGGGCTGGTTGCGCGGGATGTCGAATCTCACAGCCACATACAGGCCCGGGCGCAGGACGCCGTTAGGATTTGATACATCCACTTCTGTCGTCAGCGTGCGGGCCGACGACTTGAGGGCAACGGAGCTGCGCGAGACGGTCCCGGAAAACGTTTTTCCGGGCATCTGCGGCACGGCGATGCTGGCGGCTACGCCATCGTGGATGCCGATCGCAGCGTATTGCGGGATCTGGACGGCAACACGCAGCACCGCTTCGCTCTCGATCGAGAAGAGCGACGTGCTCGAGCCGGTATCGGCATGGACCAGGTCGCCGACATCGACCTTGCGCTCGGTGATGATCCCGTCAAAAGGCGCGGTGACGTTCTCGAAGCCGGTCAGGGCAGTGAGCCTGTCCACGGTAGCCTGCTGGGCGGCGAGGTTAGCTTCCGCCACCTTCACGCGCGCCTCCGCTGCGTTGAGGGTCGCGTTCGCGGTCAGTACCTTGGCGCGGCTCGTATCGGCGGTCTGCTTCGAAGCCCAGCCCTGGCCAGCCAGAGTCGAGGTTCGCGTATCCGTGACACTGGCGAGCGTCACGTCGGCCTTGGCCTGGTCGACGTTCGCCTTCGCCTCGACGACCTGCGCCTTCATCTGGCCGAGCTGCGCCTGCGACTGGTGGAGTTGCTCATCGAGATCGGGCGCGGCGATCCGCACGAGCAGGTCACCCTTCTTCACCCGCGAGCCGATATCGACCTTGCGCTCGGCGATGTAGCCAGTGGCACGGGCGAAGATGTCGGCCTTGTCGAAAGCCTCGGTCTGCCCCGGCAGAGTCAGCTGCATCGGCGTGTCGTCGCGGCTGGCAGCGATAGTGCGGACCTGCGGGATGAATTCGACGGCTTCGGCCTGCGTCTCCTCGGCCGCCCTGACCTCGCCCCAGTGATGCCAGCCGCCAAGGCCCATCAGCCCGCCCAGCGCGAGGACGGCGACCGCGAAGGGGAGCTTGCGCGGCGGCGGAACGTCCTGATGTGCCTGGGCCGCATTGGCATGATCCGTCCCCAAAGGGTCGGTTTCGATCGCTCGCCGTGCGGCCTCGGTCGGGCCGTGGACGTTGCAGTCCATCATGTCACTCATGCGTAGTCCTTGAGGGGCTTGACCGCGCCGCGCCGGAGAAGGGCGTAGAGGAAGGGGACGAAAATCAGGGTCGAGCAGGTGCCCATGGCGATGCCGCCGAGCACGGCGCGGGCCAGCGCAGCGTTCTGCTCCGAGCCTTCGCCCGAGCCGATCGCCATCGGGATCAGGCCGAGGAACATGGCCGCGGCGGTCATCAGCACCGGCCGCAGGCGGGTCTGGCCAGCCATCAGAGCGGCCTCGATTGCCGTACAGCCGGTCGCCTCGCGGTGCTCCTTGGCGAAGGTCACGAGCAGGATAGAGTTGGCCGAGGCGACACCCACCGACATGATCGCGCCGAACAGGGCCGGGATCGAAAAGGTCGTGCCAGTGATGAACAGGCTCATCACGATGCCGCAGAAGGCCACCGGCAGCGCCGCGAGCACCACGAAGGGGTCGCCCCAGGTCTGGTAGTTGAGGACGAGCAGCAGGTAGACGGCGACAAGCGCGATCCCGAGGCCGATCTCGAGGTGGAAGAAGGCACTCTCCATGCTCTCGATCTGGCCGCGGATGCGGATCTTGTCGGGGGCCTGCAGGCCCGCCTGCTCCTGCTCGACGATCTGCTCGATCGCGTTGCGCACGGAGCCGAGATCGGAGTTCTGGACACTCGCAAGCACGTCGTAGGTCGGCTGCGTGTTGACGTGGCTGACGACGGTCTGCTCGGGCTTGCGCTCCATGGAGGCGACGCTGGAGAGCAGGATCGGGATGCCCGCATCGCCATGATCGGCGTCGCGCACGGCGAGCGGCGTGTTCATCAGGCTCGTCATGCTGGCGTTGCGGTACTCCGGCGTCTGCACCCAGAGCTGGTAGGGTGTGCCGGATTTCGGATCGGCCCAGAAATTCGGGCTGACCTGGAAGGAGCCGGAGAGCGAGATGTTCAGGTTCTGCGCGATATCCTGCTCGCTGAGCCCCATCTCGGAGGCGAGCTTGCGATCGACATTCACGTAGAACTGAGGCGCGTCGACGATCTGGTGGAGATGGACGTCGACCGCGCCGCGCACCTTCGAGATCCGCCGGACGAGATCCTGCGCCGTGGCAAGGTCCTTCTCGTCGTGGCGGCCGATCACCTGGACGTCGATTTGCGCGATCGTGCCGAAGTTCAGGATCTGCGTGATGATGTCCGAGGGCTGGAAGTAGAAAACGACGTCGGGGAAGTCCTTGCGCAGCTCTTTGCGCAGCACCTTCTCGTAGAACGAGATCGGCTTGTGCTCGCCCTTGAGGTTGATGAGCGTCTGGCCGTCGTTATAGGCGACGAAGGATGCGTCCATGAACGCGAAGTTATAGTTCGAGGCCGGCAGGCCGATATTGTCGAGGATCAGCCCGAGCTCGCTCTTAGGCACGGTCTCTCTGACCACGTCCTCGACTCGCGCAAAAACCTTCTCGGTCGTCTCGATCCGCATGCCCGGCCGGGTGCGGACGTGCAGCGTCATCTGGCTCGACTCGATCTGCGGGAAGTAATCCTGTCCGACGAAAGGCAGCAGCGTGCCCGCGAGAACAAAGACGCCGGCCACACAGGCGAGCGTTGCTACGCGATGGGCAATCACTACCCGCAGCAGCCCAACATAGCCGGTATGGAAGTGCGTGAAGCCACACTCGAAAGCGGTGCAGAATCGGCTCGCCGCGCGGCCGATCGGCCGGAACGGGAAGGCAATCACGGCTAGGACTGCCCTGAAAACCCGGCTCAGGATCGAGCGCGGCTTGTCCACCTCCACCGTCTCGGCGGCGTGAGCGCCGGCATGGTGCAATTCGTACTCGCGCGCCACGAACACGTCGATCAGGATCGGCACAAGCGTCAGCGACAACACGTAGGAGGCGAGCATTGCGAACACGACCGCCTCGGCCTGCGGCGTGAACAGGTACTTCGGCGCGTCGGTCAGGAAGAACACTGCGACGAAGGCCGCGCAGATGGCGAGCGTCGAGATCAAAGCCGGCTTGGCGATGCCGGAGACGCCCATCACCACCGACTTCCGGAAGGGCTGGCCCTCCTCAAACATCCGGTAGGTATTCTCGATGGCCACCGTCGCGTGATCGACGAGGATGCCGACTGAGAGCGCCAGGCCGCCGAGCGTCATGATGTTGATGGTCTCGCCCATCGCCGTCATCACGCTGAGCGAAGTGAGGATCGCCAATGGAATGGTGATCAGCACGACGAGCGTCGAGCGCCACGACCCGAGAAAGAGCAGGATGGTCAGGCCAGTGAGCCCGGCCGCAATCACCGCCTCACGCACCACGTCCTGGATCGCGTCGGAGACGAAGACCGACTGATCGAAGAGCGGTGTGATCGACATGCCGGCCGGCGCCGCGGCGCGGATGTCGGCGAGCGATTTCTTGACATTATTCACGACCTCGAGCGTCGAGGCGGACCCGTTCTTGAGGATCTGCAAGAGCACCGAGTGATGGCCATCGGCTCGCACGATGTTGAGCTGGGGCGGGGCACCGTCGCGGACATGGGCGACGTCGCGCAGCAGCACCGGCTGACCGTCGACGACCTTCACCGGGATGCGGTTGAGTTGGTCGACGAGCTCGGGCGAGGCGTTGAGGCGGATCGCGTATTGCTGCTCGCCGATCTTGGCGAGGCCCGAGGGCACCGCGAGGTTCTGCTTCAGTACCGCATTGGTGACGTCGAGTGGCGTCATGCCGACGGCACGCAGCGCCGCAAGGTCGAGATCGACCATGACCTGGCGGGGCGCGCCGCCATAGGGCGATGGCAGCGTCGAGCCCGGCACCTCGGCGAGCCGCTGGCGAGTGCGGTACTGGGCGTAGTCGAAGACCTTGGTCAGCGTGTCCTTGGTGGAGGACAGAGCAAGCTGGATCACCGGCACGGATGAGGCCGAGAAGCGCATGATCACCGGGGGCTGCACGCCAGGCGGCATGCGCGAGCGCGCGGCGTTCATCGCCGAGTCCACCTGCGTGATCGCGAGATCGATGCTGACGCTCGGATCGAAGTAGATCCGCTCGGTAACGGTACCCTGGATCGAGGTGGAGTCGATCCGCTTGATGTTGTTGACGTTCGAGGAGAGCGAGAACTCGCTGTAATTGGTGATGCGCTGAACGATGTCGGTCGTGTCGAGGCCGTTATAGGTCCAAACCACCACCACGACGGGGATGTCGACGGCCGGGAGTACATCCTTGGGTGCGACGACGATCGAGCCCGCACCGGCGAGCAGCATCAGCACGGCCAGCACGAAGAAGCTGTTGCGAAACTTCAGGGCAAACCGAACGACACCCATCGCGATACGCCGACTCTGACTGTGGGGGCTGCGGCCGCCCGAAGGCGTCCGCACAACCACGATCCGGGGCCGAAGGCTCATCGCCGGCACCCGATCGATCGCAGTGACACCATTCGAGTAAGTCGAAGGCTCGGCCGTCACCAATGAATTCGGCTTCAATGTTGAAAATGGATTTTGGTTTTAAGAACGCATCCCCCTCTCGGAGGCGAGATCGGCGCTCCATCTCCATCGGAAACAAGGGAAAAACCATTCCAGGTATTTTGAATATGCTTGCAAAAATAAAACCGATTTCAAAGACCGAATATTTATAAATTAAATAAATCGCTATTCATTTGATCGTTTTGAAAATCACCCGCATTGTTGTCTCAAGCGATCGGCAACGAGTATTCTCACACCGGCCGCTGACACAAACAGAGTATAGATTTCCGGAGAATATCGAATGTCCTTTTCTTCTCGCTCCGTGCTGACGGCGGCCTTCGCCTTCGGATCCCTCTGCGCGCTTTCGATCGGCGCCAATGCCCAGCCCCTGCTGCATCACGCCATCCATCACACCAGCGAGCAAGCGCAGGCCGTGCGCGAGGAGCAGCCAAGCTCCTACGTGAATACCGGCTTCGCCGAGACGCCTCGCGAATACGAAGGTGCTTCGCGCCGTGCCTGGATCGGCGGCGAGCGCGACGATGACAGTGCGAATGCCAAGAACCCGGCACTGCCCTGGTACGAGCGCGGCCGTGGCGGCGAGACCGGTGGCCCGGCCCGGATGCTGATCGGCGGCGAATAAGCCCACTCCACCCCGTCAGCAGACCCCGCCCGCGGTCGGTTCGGACGGGGTCTTCCGATTCAAGATGTCTCCGCGTTGCCGCGAGCCCGCTCGCCGAGGCGGCCATCCTCTCGTGATTTGGATGTCAGACCATGCGCATCGCGCTCCCGGCCGCTCTGGCAGCCGCTCTCCTCGGCTGCGCCGGCCCAGCACTTGCCGAAAGCCGCATTCCGGCGGGCGGCGCCTTCATGAACAGCTACACCTCGGATCCGTATTTCGATCCGAAATCGGTCTGGTCCCAGGAGCATTCGAGGGGCGATATCGGCGGCCAGGTGATGCTGGCGGAGCCGCCCGGCTATCCGCGGGCCTGCGACATCTTCGATGCCGACTGCGCCGCGCGCCGCCACAGGCTGCTCTCGCATATGGGGCACCGTTGAACGCCACCTCTTTCCGTAGTCAGAGATCGGCCCGCACAAGTATCGATTGCAATACAAAGTCCACAAATAAAATCAGGATTTCGAAAATAAAATATGTTTTAATTGATGATTACGAGCATCATCTCTTAAAGCTTAACTGTAAATGTCGATCGACCCATTGAAACGACATTACAACAACTTGGGCTGGGGCTGATTTCGCCATGAACCGTCTTTCCTGGATGCTCCGATCATGCGTCGGGGCAACGATCTTCTGCGGCCTGCTAACAGGGCCCGCCTCTGCGGCGGGTGACACGACGGATGCGAGATTGGAGGCGCTCCAGAAGCAGATCGCCGCCATGCAGCACGAGATCTCGGTGCTTAAGCATCGGCCGGCTAGGCCCATCGTGAACACCGCGATCGGCCCCGACCATCAGTCGCGCATGGCGCGGCGGGAAGAGGCCGTGCAAGGTATTCCAGGCTCAGAGGGCCGGTCACCCGCCTTCTTGCAAGCTGAGGCTCTCTGCGAGGGTCCAGCGATCCCCGTTGGGCATGCCTGCTTCACGCCAGGCGGCTTCATCGAACTGGCCGGCTTCTACCGCAACCCAAACGAATCAGCGGATATCGGCAGCAATTTCGGCGGTATCCCCTTCCGGAATTCTCCGTTGGCCCATGAGGGCGAATTCCGCTTCAGCGCCCGGCAAAGCCGCATCTCCGGCCTCGTCACGGCCATGATCGATCCGAGTCTGAAGGTGTCTGCCTATGGCGAGGCGGACTTCCTCGGAGCCGCGGTCACATCGAACAATCGTGAAACCAACAGCTATGTCCCCCGCATCCGCCAGCTATGGGCAGCCTTCGACGACAAAGATCTCGGCATCCAGGTCCTGGCGGGTCAGGCCTACACGCTCCTGACCACCAACCTCTCGGGCATCACGGCGACGAAAGAGCAGACTCCCCTGACGATCGACGCTCAGTTCGTGCCGGGCTTCAACTGGGCCCGCATGCCTCAGGTGCGGGTCGTTGATAACGTCGCGCCCGGCATCTGGGCAGCCGCAGCGCTTGAAGCTTCCCAGACGCTCGTACCCGGCGGTGCGTTTGTGATCCCGGCCAACGTCAATCTGACCAATGCCGGCGATCCGGCCGGTCTGAACAATTCGACCACCACCTACTCTGTCAACAAAGCGCCCGACATTTCGGCCAAGCTCGCCTTCGAGCCGGGCTGGGGCCACTACGAGATCAAGGGTATCGCCCGGTGGTTCAACGATCGCACCATCGGCCGGTCCTACGACGACATGGGCTTTGGGGTCGGCGCATCGGCAACCATGCCGATTATCCGCGACACGCTGGATCTGCAGCTCAGCGGCCTGTTCGGGCGCGGCATCGGCCGGTACGGTTCGTCTCAATTGCCGGATGTCGCCCTTCGCGCCGACGGATCGGTGGTGGCGATCCCGATGTTCCAGACCCTCGCCGGCGTCATCGGTCACGTCTACCCGGGCTTCGACGTCTATGCCTATGCCGGCTGGGAGCATGCCGAACGCACCGGAGCGCTCAGTCTCTCGGGCTATGGATCGCCGACGCTCGATAATTCCGGCTGCGACCTCGAAGGAGCGACTGCATCGACCTGTCAGGCCGAGAGCCGCGATGTGAAGCAGATCACCGGAGGCTTCTGGCACGATCTCTACAAGGGCAGCTTTGGGCGCGTCGCCGCGGGCGGACAGGTGTCCTACACCACCCGAGACGCTTTCCGCAGCGTGGCCGGCCTCGACCCCTCGACCCACATGGTCGTCGGCCTCGCCTCCCTTCGCTACTACCCGTTTTGAGGCACTAGCAGCTTCCTTCCAATTCGTCTGAACACATCCAGTCTCTCACTTCGAACCTGTGTTCGAAGTGAGAGACAATCGCGTCGAATCTGTAGAGTAGCGTTCTGCCGACGACGAACATGACGTCTATTGCGGATGTCGTAGTTGCGCTCTGGACTACTCGAGTGTCCCAGGCGCTTCTCGGAACATCGGCGAGCCTAGCCTTCGTCCGCCTCCCATTGCGGAGGTGCTCGTCGACGACATCTTGCGCTCAATCTCGCGGATCGCCCAAGCCACGCTTCCGTGCCGCAGATCCAGGAAATCCGCTTGCCGATACTTTACGCCGATCGGCACCGCTTGCTTCCAACTCACCCGCCCCCTTTCCTCGCAAACAAAATGGGCCAGCCGGAACACCGACTGACCCGAGTCGCGTCAGGTCTCGAAAAAGCGGTGGGTACCGCTCGACCAATGGACTTCGGAGTTGCTCCATTGGGTATTCAACAATCCGGCGGGATCGGATTGTTCTTCTTATTAGCCTCTGGAATAATGAGAGACAATTAAATTCCGATTTCATTTCTAAATCTGCGATTAGGTTGATTTTAAAGAGGACTATTTTTATAATCTGAAATATTATTCAGAAAACTCCACTTGTACTCAGCATTATTCGGGAAAATACTCGGTTTCATTGAGGCAATGGCTACCAGCAATCTTTGCCTGAGACAGGAGCCGATCATGAAACACATTACCATTCCTGCTACTCTGCTATTTGCGGCGCTAGGGATTTCAACCGCCTTGGCAAATGGGTCGGGAGATTCTGGTCTTCGGGCCGAGCTTCAGAATCCGTCGCTGATCGGACCGGGCCACAACGCTTACAGTATCGAGCGCGGCTATGCCGGCGAGCACATGGGAAGCTACTCGCCCTACCGCACGCGCGGCACGTGGGCAGCCCATCCCGGCTATCACCGCCGGCTGCCCTCCTTCTAGTAGGGAACGGCGTTTTTCGAGAGCCACTTAATTTGCCGTTCTGATCTCGCCAACGTCAAGTACGAGGTGATCATAGGTTTGAATCCGCGACTATACCCATGTCGCCAAGATACATGAGAGCGCGTTAATCTACTATTCGATCTCGTTTACTTGATGAGACAACCTTCTTCCTCAACGTCGGTATCGTGACCGGCGTTCTCGCTGTCCCGCAATCGTCCCGCGCACCGGGCGAAGCCACTACCGCGCGTTCGGCTTGAGGGATTGGGCGATCTGGTTCACTTTTCAACGAAGGCCTTTTCGATGACGTAGTGGGCGG
>NZ_BJZV01000029.1 GCF_007992215.1 Methylobacterium gnaphalii
TCGTTCGGCGGCGAGCCGAATCTGGACCTCGGATTTAAACTTAATCGGCCTCGATCAAGCCGATCCGTCCCCAACAAGGACGGAATGCTGACATTCGAGGCTGCCTCACTACTTTGTGAAGGCGCCCTGACTTTGATCGCAGGCGACGCGAACAGAGTACACCGGTCCTCCGCGAAGCCAGCTGGAAGATCGTATTGCAGGACGCAGCGCGGCAGCGTTTGATCGATCCGACGACACTATCATCATGCGCCGGCGAGCCTGGGTTAGTCTCGCTATGTGCTTCGCCAATCCCCGGACCGGCTTGATTGGCGCATCCATCGAAGACGGCATCGGTTAGTAAGCCAACCGGTGCGATGAGCGGGGTGCGCCTATAAGGGGCCACAACCGAGGCCACTTTCGCTACTAGGTGGATCGCGGCAGACGTTTCCTGCGAGCCGAGATGCTCGTTCCGCAGACGGAGCATCTCGCGCACATCCTCACCTTCCTAATTCAAGATGGGTACGCGGCGCGGGCCTTGTCAGACCGGCCCTTCTAACACCCCCCCCGAAGAGAGCCTACGATCGGCATTGTCTGATATCATACGCCAAGTCACGGACTGATCAGCATATTTTCCTGCGGCGTCTCCACTGCGGATGGCGAACCGTGGCGTTCTGAGCATTGCGCCGAAGGCTGGGCAGGGTCATACCGAGCCCGAATGAGTCACCTGTTCCAACACAGGACCCAGGACATCCTCACTGGGTCCGTCGACCTCGATGGCCTGTCTTCCGAGGATCTCGACCGTCTCGACCAGGGCGTCATCGCACTGGACGCTGGCGGACGCATCCTGTTTTACAGCGAGGGAGCCGCGAGCCGGTTTGGCCTCTCGGCCGAAGCCGTTGTCGGGCGGCATTATTTCCGCGAGGTCGCACCCAGTACGAACGTACCCGGTTTTTACGGCCGCTTCCTAAGCGGCGTGCGCCGCGGACGGCTCGACGACGCATTCGAATTTGTTTTCGGCCTTACGCCGCAGCCGCTCCGAGCCCGCATTCAGATGCGCGACTCCGCTAGTCCTGGCCGCTACTGGGTGATAATTACGCCCCTGGAGCAAGTTGGGGTCGGCCGGTCACGCGAGGCGGTGATGGCCGCCGTGGGCCAGCGGGTCAGGGCGGAACCAGTCGATCCGGGCCTGTGCGAGCGCGAGCCGATCCACATTCCAGGCTCGATCCAGCCGAACGCCGTCATGGTCGCGGCCAACGCGGCGAATCTCAGGATTCTCGCGCACAGCGCCAATATCGCTGACATCTTCTCTGACGGGGTGCCGATGGACGGGCGCCACCTTGGCGAGATTCTACCGCCGGCCTTCATGGCTTCGATCGAGGCAGGCATCGCGGCACGCAGCCTGGAGGACGGCCGGCTGCTACGTCAGGCCATCGCTTTGGCCGGGCGGCCGGAAGAGCGTTTCTACGCCGTGGCGCATGTCCAGAGCGACCGGGTTATCGTCGAGCTTGAGCGCGCGCCGGAGCGGCCCGACGATTTCGGGTCCGCCAGCCCGCTCGAGACGGAGCTGGCAGTAGTCCGATTGCGCGCAGCCAAGACTCTCGACGAGGCCGCGCGGATCGCCGCGAACGAAATCCGGCTTCTTACGAATTTCGAATCGGTCCTCGTCTACCGGTTCGACGAGGAATGGAACGGCGAAGCCATCGCCGAGGACATGATCCCTGACTGGAACCGGTCCCTGATTGGGCTGCGATTTCCCTCCTCGGACATTCCTGCACAGGCGCGCGCGCTGTACCACAAGGCCAAGAGCCGGTTCGTGATCGATCGCGACTGCGTGCCGGTGCCACTGGTCACAGGGAAGGATGCCGGAAACGGCCCGATCGACCTGACTTTCGCCCAGAACCGCACACTCTCGCCGATCCATCTAGAGTATCAGCGCAATCTCGGCGTGAACGGCTCGATGTCGATCTCGATCATGATCGAGGGACGGCTCTGGGGCCTGATGATCGGCCATCATCGGCAGCCGCACTACGTAGCGCCGGAGACCCGGGCGGCTTCGACTGTGCTCACAGATGCCTTCGCCATGCGTGTGCAGGAGATCGAAGCGCACGCCCAGTGGGCCGAGCAGCAGGCGCATCTCGACACCGAGGGGCGGCTGGTGCGCAGCCTCGCTCAGTCGGACGACTTCGTGCAGGCGCTGACCGTCGGGTCGACGACGCTGCTTGATCTCTTTGAGGCCGGCGGCGCGGGCATTGTCTCGGAGGGCCACGTCAGCCTGATCGGGTCCTGCCCGAGCGAGCAGGAAGTGCTGGCGCTAGCAGCATGGCTGAGGGACAATCTGCCGCCAGGACAGCCCAGCTACACCACCGACGCTCTCGCCAGTGCGCACCCGCGCGCTGGCGCCTACACGCAGACGGCTAGCGGCCTACTCGCCGCCTTCGTCGATGCCGAGCGGATGCACCTGCTGCTCTGGTTCAGACCTGAAGTTCCGAGCTCAGTGACGTGGGGCGGCGATCCTCGGAAGCCGGTGATCGCGGGCTCAGGCTCCGTGGCGGTTCTGCCGCGGCGCTCCTTCGAGCGCTGGGTGGAGGAGCGCCGTGGCGTCTCCACACCCTTCCTGCATTGGCAGGTATCGCTCGCCGAGCAACTCGCGCAGGCGGTTGAGGGTGTCGTCCTGCGCCAGCGGCGCAAGATCCAGGAGCTGACACAGCTTCTGGTCGACAAGGAGCGCCTGCTTACGCAGAAGGATCTGCTCACGCGCGAGATCGACCACCGCGTGAAGAACTCGCTGCAGATCGTCTCGGCCTTCCTGCACATGCAGCGCCGCCAAGTCACCGATCCGGAGGCACGGCAGGCCTTCGCCGAAACTGCGGGACGCGTCATGAGCGTGGCCCGGGTTCACGACAGTCTCTACCAAGCCGGCAGCGTGGAGGAAGTCGATCTCGGCCAGACCATTGAGAACCTATGCAATGATCTCACCGGCCTCGCCGGCAATCAGCACACCGTCGAGTTGACCGCTGAACCGGGGCTGATGGTGCCCTATCAGAAGGCAGTCTCGCTCTCGCTGATCGCCACCGAGCTCGTCACGAATGCCTTCAAGTATGGTGGCAGCGAGGATCGCGGCGCCCAGGTCAAGGTTAGCGTCTCAGGCCTGAAGAACGGCGTCACGCTCAAGGTCTGCGACGATGGCGGCGGTCTGCCCGAAGGCTGGGACACCCAGGCCAAGGGTACCGGTCTCGGCATGAAGCTAGTGCGTGCCATGCTTGAACAGATCGGCGCGCGGATCGAAGTCGAGAACGTGCCGGGCGCCTGCTTTACCGTGCACGCGTGACCACCGGCCTCCACGCTCGCCTGCGCGCGGCGACTGCGGACGCGCATCAGGCACTCGAAGACGAGCTCCAGTGGGAAGCGCGGACCGCTACGCTCGACGGGTACTGCTCCTTGCTGGCGCTGATGCGCGGCTTCCATGCTGGCTTCGAGCCGGCGATCGGGCGGGCGCTCAATGACGAGGCCTTCTTCGCACCACGTCGCAGGCTCCACAGCCTGGATGCCGACCTAACTTGCCTCGGCCTCGATCCGGCTGCGATCGCAGCGCTGTCGGCGATTACGCCTATCACCCTCACGAGCCCGGCCTCGGCCTACGGTGCACTCTACGTGCTCGAAGGCTCGACTCTGGGCGGACAGGTGATCGGCCGCTCTATCATCGAGCGGCACGGACCCGCAGTCGAGGCGGCCTGCAGCTATTATCGCGGACATGGCCGCGATACCGGCCGCATGTGGAACGCCTTTCGCGCTCGGCTCGACGCGATGGATGGCGACGAGGCTTTGGAGGCAGGTATCGCGACCTTCGATGCCCTGCGGCTCTGGGTGACGGCACCGAGATAGGGGCCAGCCGCCGTCCTGGCCCGGCGCAGGGTCATGCCCGCATCGGATGCCCAAGGCGTCCTGGGCCGACCTCAAATTTACCTTCGAAGGAAGTTGCAGGGGATAATTGCGTCTCGGCCGCGCTCGCAGAAACCAGATTCTTCGAACCTGCGCGTCACAGCAGCGGGATAGGCGCAGCACCGCTGCGGCCGATCGGATGCGAGGCGTTCCCAATGCGGCGCGAACCTACCTTCGAAGAGCTGGATCTCGACGATATCAATGGCGAGGTCAGCTCGCTTGCTTCGCCGAAACCGCTCAGTCGTATTCGGCCCGCCGTGCAACTCGCCTTGGCAGCTGCAGTGGTCGCCGGCCTGACATTGTTCGCGCGCGATCGAGCTACCTCGGATCCGACGCCTCGCGCCTGGACCGAGCCGCCGCGCTCTCTGTCCGCGCCCTCTGCGCGCGCTGCGATGCCGGCGAGCACGGCCGGCCCGCTGCTCGCCATGGACCTGGCCGATCCTCCGGCTCGGGCTGAACCGCCGCGCTGGAACTCGGCGACCGGGCTACGCGAGGATGCGCTGACCCAGGGTAGCTTCGACGCGATCGAGGCTCCGTTTCTGCGGCTGACCTTGACCGAGGCAACCCAAGGACCCGAACCGGCTACGAGCCTATTCGTCACGCTCGCGCGGCGTGCGGCGGAGATTCAGGGGCTTGCCGTCGTTCGCACCGGCATGCGCGGCACGATCGAGACCAAATTCGGAGCTTTCGAGACCGTCGAGACCACGCTGAGCGGCCAGGGGACGCGCCTCTGTACTGGCTTCTCCAGCATCAGGACAAAAGCCATGCGGATCGACGGTTGGCTCTGCGGCGTGCTCGGCCAACCGCCCGAGCCTCAGGCGGTTGCCTGCGCCATCGATGCAGTCAGGTTGGCGATCTCGGCGACGCCGGCTATCGAAATCGCCTTCGGCGAAGCGGAACTGCGCCGCGTCGCTGGTTGCAGCGCTCCCGCAAGCGTCATTGCAGGCGACCGCGCCTCAGATCAGACCGGGTCGATCACCGAACGCAAAACTGCAACAGGCACGCGGAATACGCGCCGCTCACGAAAAAATGAGGCAGAACTGCGGCGAAATGCGGAAGCGCGGCTGTAAGGAGGGAACAACGGCTCAGCTCGGGCGTCTTCTCCACAACGGGCTATTTATTAACGAGCCCACCGTAGCTTCAGCCCACGCAAACCAGGGTCTCGCCATGCGCTTCACCAAGCTTGCCCTTCTGGGCGCCCTTTCGCTGACCGCCGTTGGGTTCGGCTCCGCTGCCGAGGCGCAGGGTCCCTATGGCGGTCCGGGCTACGTTCGTGTCAGCCGTCCGCTTCCGATTCGCATCCGTCCGCGCAGCTGGCTCGATGCCGGCCGCACCACCGAGGCGTATAACGGCTCCGTCTCGAACCCAGCGACCAGCCCCTACCTCATCCAGGCCAGCAACTTGCTATCGCCGGTCTACGGCCGCAACGATCTGTACGGCGGCTCAAACCTGCCTGACCCCATCACCAACGGCCCGTTCATAGGCGCTCGCAGCACCGCGATCCGCAACGTCGACTTCTCCGCGATCGACGTTATCGACCCGACCTCCTACCGCTCGCGCACGGGCATGTCGCCCTACTAGGACCGGGCGGCATCCTAAAACGAAAACGGGCCCACGCAGGGCCCGTTTTCTTTTGCGCTTACCTTTGCCGTTCCAGGGCCACGGGCGGAAACCGGAACGGCGGCGCGAGGAGAGGTTTCAGGCCGCCAACTCGCGGACGATTGCGTCGCCCATCTCAGCGGTGCTGATGACCTTGGTGCCTTCGCTGGCGATATCGCGGGTGCGAGCGCCCGAAGCGAGAGTGCGTGTGATCGCGGCTTCGACGCGGTCAGCGGCGACGCCTAGGCCGAAGGAGTAGCGCAGGCACATGGCGAGCGAGCCGATCATTGCGATCGGGTTGGCAAAACCCTTGCCGGCGATGTCGGGCGCCGAGCCGTGGACCGGCTCGTAGAGCGCCTTGCGTGTGCCCTTCGCGTCGATCGCACCGAGCGAGGCCGAGGGCAGCATGCCCAGCGAGCCCGTCAGCATGGCCGCGACGTCGGAGAGCACGTCGCCGAACAGGTTGTCGGTCACGAGCACGTCGAATTGCTTGGGCCGGCGCACGAGCTGCATGGCGCAATTATCGGCGAGCACGTGCTCCAGTTCGACGTCGGCATAGTGCTCTTGGTGGACCCGGGTGACGACCTCCTTCCAGAGAACGCCGGTCTTCATGACGTTATTCTTTTCGGCAGATGCGACACGCCCCAAGCGCTTACGGGCGAGGTCGAAGGCGACATGAGCGATACGCTCGATCTCGGCGGTCGTGTAGACCTGCGTATCGACGGCGCGCTTAGAGCCGTCCGGCAGCGTCGTGATTTCCTTCGGCTCGCCGAAATATACACCGCCGGTCAGCTCGCGCACGATCATCATGTCGAGGCCTTCGACCAGTTCGGGCTTCAGCGCCGAGGCTTCCGCAAGCGCCGGATAGCAGATCGCCGGGCGGAGATTGGCGAATAGGCCGAGTTCCTTGCGCAGCCGCAGCAGGCCGGCCTCGGGGCGGATGTCGTAGGCTACGCCGTTCCACTTCGGGCCGCCCACGGCGCCGAGCAGGATCGCGTCGGCCGCATCGGCTTTGGCGAGTGTCGCATCGGCAAGGGGTTTGCCGTGCACGTCGATGGCCGCGCCGCCCACGAGGTCGATCTCGGTCTCGAACGTGGCGAGGCCGGCATTGCCGAGCCAGGCCACAACCTTCTCGACTTCGGCCATCACCTCGGGACCGATTCCGTCGCCGGGGAGGAGCAGGAGTTTGTAGCTGGTCATGGTCGCCGTGGCCTTCTGGTGTCCGGGCTGCGTCGTGCTGGGCCGTTGCTTCGGCGGCTGTAAAGTTCACATCCCCGTGCTGGCAAGCCCGCTGGCCGCGGATCAGTGCGTTGTTGGCTGAGGGAGGCCCGCGCGCTCGCGGTTAGGCGCAAGCGGCCAGGGGATGCGCCGCTCGGACGTGCCGCCGATTTCCGGGACGAAGCTGCGCACGGTCCGCCGCCCGGCTGCTTTGGCTGCGTAGAGCGCCATGTCGGCTTGGTCGAAGAGATCAGAGGGTGAGCAAGATCCGGCGACATGCGCGATGCCGATTGAGGCCCCGATCCGCAGGAGATGGCGCGCGCAGGCCATGGGCCGAGCCAGGGCGGTAACGACATCCTCGCCCAGCGCCTCGATCGCCTCCCGCTCGAACGATGGGCCGAGCAGGATCGCGAACTCGTCGCCGCCAATCCGTGCCACCAAATTCGCCTGTACGCAGATCTCGCTCAGGCGGCGTGTAGCCTCCTTCAAGCAGTCATCGCCAACCGCGTGGCCGTAGCTGTCGTTGACCTGCTTGAAATCGTCGAGATCGACCAGCATCAGCGCAGTGATGGACGATTGTCTGGGTGTAGCGCTTGCGAGCGTCGATAGTTGCTTCTCGAACTGTGCCCGGTTGGCGAGCCCAGTCATCGCATCCCGCTCTGCGAGGAAGCGCGTCCGGTCGAGCAGGAGCTTTTGCTCGGTGATATCCTGCTTCATTCCGAAAAGGCGCACCGGCTCGCCGTTCGAGCAGTCCACCTCAGCGTTGATTCGAATCCAGCGCTGCGCGCCCTTTTGCGTGACGATCTCCGCCTCGAGCTGGAAGCCGCGCCGCTGCCGGAGGGCTTCGCTGCGGACGCGCTCCAAAAGGCCGAGTGCCCTGTCATTGTAGCATTCAAGCGCCCGCTGGCGGTCGAGGCGCGAGCCGCGAGCGATGCCGAACATGTCGTAGACCTGATGGCTCCAGTTCAGACTCTCGTCACGCAGTGCACAGGTCCAGAGGCCGACGCGCACTTCAGCCGCAGCCCGCTCGAAGGTGTCGCGGCTGCGCGCGAAATGCTCGGCCTGCGCCTCGATCCGGCTCCTGAGGCGGGCAATCGTCGCGGCGTCGCGCCTGCGCTGGGCGAGGGGAGCAATCTCCGCGGCAAAATCCTCGAAGGCGCGGATATGCAGGGGCGAGAGCCAGCGGGGGTGCGAGTGGAGCAAATAGAGGATGCCAAAGGCGTGCCCTGCGTCGGATAGCAACGGCGTGCCAGCGAAGAAGCAGACTCGCGGCCTATCAAGCGGCGCACGTGGCAACCCCGCCTCAAGGTCGAGATCTGGAAAGATGACAGTATCGCTGGCAGCGAGACTCTGGAGGCGACGGAACGCTGGATCGTTGGTAGCACGAATGGGCGCGCCGGCGCAGAGTTCGATCGGGCCGTCCTCTTCGTCGATGAGCTGGATCAGCGCCGCGCGAACGAAGAAACTGCAGCGGATGCGCTCCAGCAACGATGTCAGCGGATCGGGTGCGCTGCCGTTGCTCATTTAACAATCGACATTCGCAAGTGTTCTCCGTCACGTCGGACGATCTGTCCGGTTGATCAAATTTCGGAGACTGAACGAGGACGCGTTAATCCGCACTTAATCTTCGTCGGACCGGATCTTGAACGGTTCGCCGATATGGTCGTTCATGCCGGCCTCGTGGAACCGGAGGATCTTGGCGGGCAGCAAGGGATTACGGAAAGATCCGGGATCCCGCGATGATCACCTAATGCTGCGCGCCTGCCGAAACGTATACAGGCTCGTCTCCGTGCAAGACAGCACGCGATAGCTCCGCCATGCATTTCTCGCGACGAAGCGATGCCTTAAGACGAGTCCGATCCCGACACAGGGGAGGGACCGATGAGGTGGTGTCTGGCGCTCGGTGCGGCTTTCTTTGCCGCATTGGCATTCGGCGACGCAGCGCTGGCGGAGACGCGGGTCGCCCTTGTCATCGGTAACTCCGCCTATCGGTCCGTGCCGGCATTGCCCAATCCCCGTCGCGATGCTGGCCGGGTTGCGGCCTCACTGGGTTCCGCCGGCTTCCAGAGCGTGACGGTGGTGGACGATGCCAGCCGTGCCGACCTGATCACTGCGCTGAATCGTTTCTCGGACGCCGCAGAGCGGGCTGATTGGGCGATCGTCTACTATGCGGGCCACGGCATCGAGATCGGCGGCGCCAACTATCTGATTCCTGTCGATGCGCGGCTGAAGAGCGACCGCGACATTACTGATGAGGCAATCTCGCTCGACCGCGTCCTCGAGTCGATCGAGCCGGCGCACAAGCTCCGCGTCGTCGTGCTCGATGCCTGCCGAGACAATCCCTTCGCAGGCGCCATGCGCCGGACTATCGCAACGCGCTCGGTTGGGCGAGGCCTCGCCCAGGTCGAGCCTGAGGGCGGCACGCTCGTCGCCTTCGCAGCCAAGCACGGCCAGACCGCCCTTGATGGCGATGGCGCGAACAGTCCCTTCGCCGAGGCGCTGGCGCGGCGGATCGTGACGCCGGGCGTCGAGATCAACAAGTTGTTCCGCCTCGTGCGCGACGATGTCATGGCCGCCACTGGCCGCCGCCAGGAGCCCTTCGTTTACGGCTCGCTGCCGGGCGAGGACTTCTTCTTCGTCGGCAACAGCCTCGCCACAATGCCGCCCGTTGCGGGCACGGACCTGCCGGCAAAGCTTCCGAGTACGGCGCCGACACCGATACCGCCCGTCGCACAGAAGCTGCCGCAGCAGGTCGCTGCGCTGCCGCCGGCGCAGGATCTGCCGCCGCCGTTGTGGCAACCGCAGGTGGAGCAGCGCAATGGCCCGGTGAACGCACCGCTCGTCGGTTTCTCGCGCAGCAATGCCGGCTGGCAAGCGACAGTCTCGCTGCCTGAGCCGGCCATCTCAGTGTCGTGGCGTTTCGGCAACGAGGGCGACTATCGGGAGACTGGTTATCTCGACGTGATCGACCAGCGCATCGGGAGGCGGATGCCAAGTTCTTCGATCCCGCTTGATCCCGACACGCCTGCGGGCACTATAAACCTGCGCTATGTCGATGCCGCTGGTGTAACCGTCGGTCCGTTCCCGGTCCCATTCGATCCTCGGGCAGAGTTGATTAGGGACCAGCAAAAGATCATCGAGATGGTGGGCGGCAGTTGGTTGTCGTTCCGCGACTTCAATGGAGTGCTGCTCTACTACACGGCTTTGGTTTCCTACCGCTGCGCAATCAAGGAATTGCGCATCGGCCTCGACAAGGCTGAACCGGACCGCGTCATCCCGCTGCCACCTTGCGACGAGGCCAACCCGTTTGCGATCCCTGGGAACTTTACTCCCTATCTGAAGGCGCCACCCGGCACGCGCTCGGCGTCCGCCCGTATCGTCTATCGCGACGGCACGCTGTCACCCGTGAAGATGTTTCGGCGATAGCATTGCGAGCCACCTGTCGCGGGCCATCGAATCTGCGACGAAAGCGGAGCAAGGTGATACTCGGGTTCACACTGGACCAGCGTTAGGGTCACCGGCAGCACGCTGCACGCCTCCGACGCCGCGACGTGCAACACGCTCAACTCAAAGCTTCAGACCAGCAAGTAGGGGAGATCGACGCCGCGCAGAAGAACATCCGCGGGCTAGTCTACGGCGCGGGAAAAAAGCTGCGCAGGCCTGCGTCAGGTCTTGCGGGCGACCGTGAAGCGCGCCGCCTCGCGCAGGATGCGCGCGCGCTCACCCCAGGGCGCCACGGCCTCCTCGCAGACACCGACGAGGCGGTCGCATTCCGCGCGAGCGCCGTCGAGGCCGAGGCGGTCGACGAGGGTCGCCTTGCCGGCATCCTTGTCCTTGCCAGTGGCCTTGCCCATGGCTTCCGGCGAGGCTTCACGGTCGAGGATGTCGTCTGCGACCTGGAAGGCTTGTCCGAGCGCCTTGCCGTAGCGCAGCAGCGCGGTGCGCTGCTCAAGGTCGGCATGGCCCACGATGGCGCCTGCCTCCACCGAGTAGGCGAGAATCGCGCCGGTCTTCATTGCTTGCATGCGCAGCGTATCATCGACGTCGAGGGAAACCTCGCCGAAGCGGCCCTCTGCCGTCAGATCGAGCAACTGACCGCCGACCATACCGCCTAGGCCTGAAGCCTTGGCGAGGCCGAGCACGAGATCGGCCCTGATTGCCGGATCGGGCTGCCATTGGGCATCGGCCGTGATTTCGAAGGCAAGTGTCTGCAGCGCGTCACCGACCAAGATGGCGGTGGCCTCGTCATAGGCCTTGTGCACCGTGGGCTTGCCGCGACGCATGTCGTCGTCATCCATTGCCGGTAGGTCGTCGTGGACGAGGGAGTAGCAGTGGATCAGCTCAACGCCGGCGCCTGCCGCCATGGCGCTTTCCTCGGAACCGCCAAGCATGCGGGCCGTTTCGATGGCCAGGAAGGGGCGCAGCCGCTTGCCACCGCCAAGAACGGCATGGCGCATCGCCTCCATCAGGCGTGACGGCCGGGCGATTTCCCCGGCGCGCAGATTCTCGTCGAGAAGCGCTACCAGAAAGCGCTCCACGTCGTCCGCCACGGTAGCGAGCCTGTGGGTAAACGGCTCGTCGGGAGAGTGCGCCTTGACCGAGGCGTCGGAACCCTGCGTTGAGGTCATCGGTAGAGGCCTGGTTCGGGGATGGGCGCTAGCTGCGTGCTGAGGGTGGAACGCGAGGAGGAGATCCGCCGGCGGCATCCGCAAGAGCGTAGCCTGCGGCGGATCGAGCCTGCGCGGCGAAGGACGATGGCACGGCGCATCGCCAGTCTGGCCACGCGGCTCGCCCTCGGACTCGTCGCCCTCACGCTTGTGCTGACGCTCGTCTATAGCGTGGTGATGCCTGTCTCAACCCCGATGCTGGTCAGATGGTTGACGGGTCAATCGGTAACGCGGGAGGCTGTGCCGCTGGAGCGCATCTCGCCGGCTCTCGTCCGTGCCGTTTTCACGGCAGAAGACCAAAAGTTCTGCATGCATAATGGCGTCGACTGGAAGGCGCTGACCGACGTCGTCGAGGATGAGGGTGGCCCGACCCGCGGCGCCTCGACCATCACGATGCAGACGGTCAAGAACGTCTTCCTCTGGCCCGGCCGCTCCTACATCCGCAAGGCAATCGAGATTCCGCTTTCAGTCGTCGTCGATACTGTCTGGGGCAAGCGGCGGACGATGGAAATCTATCTGAACGTTGCCGAATGGGGCGAGGGCATCTTCGGTGCCGAGGCGGCGGCGCGCCATTGGTTCAATAAGAATGCCCACGATCTCAGGCCCTCCGAGGCGGTCCTGCTCGCGACGGCTTTGCCGAATCCGATCCAGCGCAATCCGCGCAAACCCACCGCCGAGATGCGGGCCAAGGCGGCCCGTATCAAGGCCGCCTCCGGCGCGATGGACGACTACATCGGCTGCCTCAAGCCGCGATAGCGGAGGGCACATTCATCCTGTACTGGCTCCGATAACCAAGATGCCCGAGCGGAACCGGATGGCCGACGAAAAGACCTTTGAGCTCACCCTGGAGCGGATCGCGCTAATCCGCCGGATGGTGGTCGCGTGGAACAGCGAAGGCGCGGGCGCGCCAATCGTCCATCCCGACGCACCCTATGGCAGCACCGACCGGGACGGCGATATTTTCAATGTGACAGGGGACGATGACGGCGCAGAGGAAGAGCACAGAGCCTTGGGCGATGCGTTGGCGGTCTTCGTGCAAAACGCCATCCTCAAGCCCGGTCGCTATCAGTACCACAACACTCTGGCGAAGCTCGCTTCCGACGATGTGGGAGACGTCTTCCGTGACGAGGCTAGCGGCGAAACGCCGGAGCACGTGACGTTCGACGTCACGCCGGAGCACACGGCCTTGATACGGCGGATGTCCGTCAGTTGGGACGATGCCCGCAATGTCCCGGCGATCGACCTAAACAGCCCGTACGGTTCGGGTGCCGAGACACCGCCTCAGCATCACGAGATGCAACCGGCGCTGCAGATCTTCCTGCGATACGGAGATTTGGCGCCTGGGTTTTTCCGGATATCGCAGGGGCGCTGGCAGCCGGCCAATTAAGAGGCAATGAGGCGCGTCCGATCCGTCATCACGGACGCGCCTCCGAGCACTATCCCTCGCGCTTCTTCCGCTGAGCGAGCGTGCGCAGCCGCAGAGCATTGAGCTTTATGAAGCCTGCCGCGTCGCGGTGGTCATAGGCGACGGCGCCTTCTTCGAAGGTGACGAGGTCCTGGTCATAGAGCGAGTGCGGGCTAGTGCGGCCGATGACGTGGACGCCGCCCTTGTAGAGCTTGAGCCGAACCTCGCCGGTGACCTTCTCCTGGCTCTTGTCGATGAGGGCCTGGAGCATCTCGCGCTCGGGCGAGAACCAGAAGCCGTTATAGATCAGCTCCGCATATTGCGGCATCAGCTGGTCCTTGAGGTGGGCCGCGCCGCGGTCCAGCGTGATCGACTCGATGGCGCGGTGGGCCGGGAGCAGGATGGTCCCGCCGGGCGTCTCGTACATGCCGCGGCTCTTCATGCCGACGAAGCGGTTCTCGACGAGGTCGAGCCGGCCGATGCCGTTGTCGTGACCGAGCTGGTTCAGCTTGGCGAGCAGCGTGGCGGGCGACAGGCGTTCGCCGTCGATCGACACCGCGTCGCCTTTCTCGAAGCCAATGGTGATGACCGTGGGCGTATCGGGCGCCTCTTCCGGCGAGATCGTGCGAGAGAAGACGTAGTCCGGCACCTCGTCGGCAGGATCTTCCAGCACCTTGCCCTCCGAGGAGGCGTGCAGAAGGTTGGCATCGACCGAGAATGGGCTCTCGCCACGTTTGTCCTTCGCAATCGGGATCTGGTGGGCCTCGGCGAAGGCGATGAGCTGTTCGCGGCTCTTCAGGTCCCATTCGCGCCAGGGAGCGATCACGGTCACGTCGGGCTTGAGCGCATAGTAGCCGAGCTCGAACCGGACCTGGTCGTTGCCCTTGCCGGTGGCGCCGTGACAGACGGCATCCGCGCCAACTTTCTCTGCGATCTCGATCTGCTTCTTGGCGATGAGTGGCCGCGCGATAGAGGTGCCAAGCAGGTAAACGCCTTCATAGACGGCATTCGCCCGGAACATCGGGAAGACGTAGTCCCGCACAAATTCCTCGCGCAGATCTTCAATGAAGATGTTCTCAGGTTTGATGCCGAGCAGCTCCGCCTTCTTGCGGGCCGGCTCCAACTCCTCGCCCTGACCGAGATCGGCGGTGAAGGTTACAACCTCGCAGCCATAAGTGGTCTGCAACCACTTCAGGATGATCGACGTGTCGAGACCGCCGGAATAGGCGAGCACGACCTTTTTCACGGGATGCGGGGCGGGCGTGGCGTCGGTCATGAGGCTGGCAATCGTATCGGGCGGCCGGGAATTGGCGGATTAACAGCGGAGTCGCGCGCGGCGCAACCTTGGCGGCCGGCCAGCGTTCACCGGCAGGTCGGCAGACTGGCGTCTTCTTCCGGTTGCGACGCAAAACGGCCTTGCAGCGGCCACGCCGTCGCAAGACACTCATCCACGAACAGACTCCCCGGAGATTCGACGAATGGCGCGCCGGCCGACCCTCGAATTCTGGTACGAGTTCGCTTCCACTTATTCCTATCTCGCCGTCATGCGGATTGAGGCTCAGGCCGAGGCGGCCGGAGTAAGTCTTCGTTGGCGCCCCTTCCTGCTTGGGCCTATCTTCGCTGCGCAAGGTTGGAACAACTCGCCCTTCAACATTTACCCGGCGAAAGGGCGCAACATGTGGCGCGACCTCGACCGTGAGGCGGCCAGGCTGTCGCTGCCGCCGATCACGCGGCCGAACCCTTTCCCGCAAAACTCGCTCAGTGCCACTCGCGTGGCGATCTACGCGACGGACCAGGACTGGCTGGTCCCTTTCACCAAGGCCGTATTCGAGACAGCCTTCGCTAATGGAGGCTCCATCGCCGAGCCGCAGGCCGTCGCGGCGATCCTCGACAGGCTCGGACTTGACGGGGGCGCGATCCTGAAAGCGGCAGCGTCGGAGGCCAACAAAGGCCGGCTCAAGCTCGCTGGGGAGGAGGCCCGCTCTCGCGGCATCTATGGTGCGCCGAGTTTCCTGACGGAAGACGGCGAGTTGTTCTGGGGCAACGACCGACTTGAGCAGGCGCTCGATTGGGCTCAGGGCAACCGGCCTGGCCGCATGCTTTGAAGCGCGCGGCGGTCTGAGTCACGACACAGTACGTTGCTACGTTTATTGATGGTCGGTAATCCGCGCTGTGTATAATAAATATTGATTGGCTTATATCGCGCACATTCTGAGCTCATTGTCCTAATATAACGCCAGAGCGTGGGAGCACGTTCATTAAACCGTTTTATTCCATCACTTTAATCGTGCGAATGCGCAATAATGCATTTGCATCCGTCGCGATATGCAAAATATTGTATACCCGTCGCGAGTGGCCTGCGGGAAGTAGCCACAGTGAAGGCGGCACACTGGCGAGGATTAACGACAGGTCAGCAGTGACTGTCGAACGTCAGTGCATCGACGAGGGAGGTCAGACATGGAAATCACGGCCGCCGCGCCGATCGCGGAGCGCGCAAGCGCGAACCGATGGCTGCAACTGGGCTTCGGCGTCGCCTGCATGGTGGCTGCCGCGAACATCCAATACGCTTGGACACTGTTCGTACCGGAAATTCAAAAGACGTTCGGGTGGGATCGCGCCGCCATCCAGGTGGCGTTCACGATCTTCGTCATCGTTCAAACTTGGCTGACGCCGATCGAAGGATACTTCATCGATAAATACGGCCCGAGCCGCGTCGTACTGTTCGGCGGCCTGATGACTGGCCTCGCCTGGATCATCAATTCCTACGCAGTTTCACTCACAGGCTTCTATCTCGGCGCCGTCGTCGGCGGCATCGGCGTGGGCTGCGTCTACGCGACTTGCATCAACAATGCGCTGAAGTGGTTTCCCGACAAGCGCGGATTGGCCGTCGGTCTCACAGCGGGCGGTTACGGTGCGGGTTCGGCCCTGACGATCCTGCCGATCGCCAACATGATCGCGAGCGGCAGCTATCAGCAGGCCTTCTTCACGTTCGGCCTGATTCAGGGCGCAGTGATCATGTTCGCGGCCCTGTTCCTGCGCGGTCCAGCGAAGGGTGAGGTGACCTTCTCGACCAAGGTGCTGCAGAGCCGACGCGACTACACTCTGCGCGAGGCGCTGAGCCAGCGGGTCTTCTGGGTCATGCTCCTGATGTTCACCTGCACCGTCACGGGCGGTCTGATGGCTGTCGCGCAGCTCGGCGTGATCGCGCAGGATCTGGGCGTGAAGAACTTCCAGGTGAACCTGTATTTCTTCGCCATGGCAGCGCTTCCTTTCGCGCTGATGCTCGACCGCATCATGAACGGAATCTCCCGCCCGCTCTTCGGCTGGGTGTCCGATCGAATTGGCCGCGAATACACGATGTTCATTGCCTTCTCCCTCGAGGGCATCGGCATTGTGGCCCTGGGCTACTTCGGCTCGAATCCTTGGGCCTTCGTGATCCTGTCCGGCATCGTGTTCCTGGCCTGGGGTGAGGTCTACTCGCTGTTCAGCGCGACGGCCGCCGACACCTTCGGCTCGAAACACATCGGCAAGATCTACGGTGTGCTCTACTGCGCGAAAGGCCTCGCGGCTTTGTTCGTGCCAGTCGGTAACCTCATCATGCAGGCGACCGGAACCTGGGCGACTGTGCTCTACACTGTCGCGGGCCTAGATCTCCTGGCGGCATTCCTGGCGGTCATGGTGCTGCGTCCGATGCTCGTGCGTCACCACGCAGCCAATGGTTCTACAATGCCGGCGGCATCACACTAACACCATCGCGCCGCACAGGACGGTGGCATCCAAGACATCGGCGGCCCGACGGGTTGCCGATGTCGATCATAGCGGATCGATCAAACGCGGGTCGCTCGATGAATATCGCAGCCGCTTTGGCCCTGCAGAGTATCCCATTCGCGTTGCTGTTCCTGATGTCGGGAGCGTCGAACCGCGACATCTTCTGCATCGGCTACGCTGCGGCTCTTGGTCTCATTCTGTCGCTCATCGCGTTCGTGGACGGGCACCCGGCCTTTCCCCACGTCTTCGCAGCGGCCTACACACCGCGCTGACGGCTGTCCTTTTCGCGGACGATCGTGCAGGTGTCTTCGGTAGCCGCACCCGTCGATAAGTCGCCGCCCCGTGAACATTCAAGCCATCGCCGTCGGCCGGCTCAAACCCGGCATCGAACGCGATCACGCAGCGCGGTACTTCGATCGCAGTGTGGCGCTCGGGCGCAGTCAGGGGCTTCCGGTCCTGGATCTGGTCGAGCTGCCCGAGAGTCGCGCCCGTCGCGCCAACGACCGGCACGCAGAGGAGGGGGGCGCCATCCTCGCGAAGGTGCCGAACGAGGCGGCAGTCATCGTCTTCGACGAACGTGGTCGTGCCGATCTCGCGAGCGAGTCCATCGCAGCACGGATCGGTCGCTGGCGCGATGAGGGCCGATCGACGCTCGCCATGGTGATCGGAGGGCCGGACGGGCTCCACGATTCGGTCCGTTCCCGCGCCGACCTTATTCTCGCCTTCGGAGCAGCGACACTGCCGCATGGTCTGGTGCGTGTGCTCGTCTTCGAGCAGATGTACCGAACCCTAACCATCCTGGCCGGCCATCCGTATCATCGCGGAGAGGCCTGAGGGCTGAATGCGGCTGACGGATACGATGGCGCGACGGGGGCGCGGGATTGCGGGCTTGTGGACCGCCACTCTTCTGGGGCTGGCGTCGCCGTCGCTCGCGCAGGAGCCCAAAGATCCGGAGGCGATCCAGCGCACGATTGAGGAGAAGAATCGTCGCGCCGAGAGCCTCAAACAGATTCAGGACGCGCTCAACGCCAGCGCGGCGAATCGTAGCGCTCTCGATGCCGAGATCGCCTCGATCGGCAATGACCGCGCGAAGCTGAATCACGCGCTGGTCGATGCGGGACGTCAGGCCCAGGCGACGGAAGATCGGTTGAGCCGGCTCGAGGAGCGCCTGAAGAACCTGAGCAACAGTGAAGGCGCCATCCGCAAGTCGCTCGATGCGCGCCGCAACGTCATCGCTGAGATCCTGGCTGCGCTCCAGCGCATGGGCCGCCGGCCGCCTCCTGCCGTGCTGGTGCGGCCTGAGGACGTGCTCGCGGTGATCAGGACATCGATGCTGCTCGGCGCCGTGGTGCCGGAGCTGCGCGGCGAGGCTGAAACGCTCGCTGCCGATCTCACAGAGCTTGTCCGCGTGCGCGGCCTGATCGCCTCCGATCGCGAAAGCTTGAAAACCGACCTCGCCGGTTGGGCCAAAGAGAAGCAGCGGCTCGACGCGCTCGTCGAGGCCCGGCGCAAGCGGATGGCCGAGGTCGAGGGCAATCTCACGGCAGAGCGTCAGCGCACGGCCGAGCTCGGCTTACAGGCAAAGTCTCTGAAGGATCTCATCGACCGGATGGAGGGCGAGGTCTCTTCGGCGAGGCGCGCGGCCGACGAGGCCAAGGCCGCCCAAGAGCGCGAGGCCAAAGCGACGCAGGAGCGCTTCGCGGCTGCCGGTTTCCGGGACCCAGCCCGGCTTGCCCCGAAGGTAAAGTTTGCAGATCTCAGGGGCGACGTGCCGAGGCCCGTTAGCGGCAGTCTGGTGAGTGGCTTCAACCAACCCGACGGTAACGGCGGCATCATGCGCGGCGTATCGTTCACGACCCGCCCGAAGGCTGCTGTTTCGTCTCCAGCGGATGGCTGGGTTTCGTTCGCGGGGCCGTTCCGCTCCTATGGCCGACTCTTGATCATCAATGCGGGCGACGGCTACTATCTCTTGCTGGCGGGCATGGAGCGGATCGACGTCGAGGTCGGTCAGTTCGTGCTTGCGGGCGAACCGGTCGGGGCCATGGGCGAGGGTGGCACGGGCGGCTCGGCCGTAAATACGTCGCAAACTGCGTCATCGAAGGACGATGATCGGGGCGATCCAGTCCTATACGTCGAGTTCAGAAAAGACGGCGGCTCCATTGATCCGGAGCCTTGGTGGGCGAAGAGCCCCAGCGAGAAGGTTCGCGGATAATGCGCAAGGTATCCCTCGTCCTGTTCGGCGCGTTCCTCGGTGCCGGCGTGACCGCGGTGTCGACGCAGACCCACCTACTGTCCGGCACAAGTGCCGTGGCGGCCTCTGCGGAAACCTACCGTCAGCTCAGTCTGTTCGGCGACGTCTTCGAGAAGGTGCGCACCGACTACGTCGAGAAGCCCGAAGAGTCGAAGCTCATCGAGACCGCCGTCAATGGCATGCTGACGTCGCTCGACCCGCATTCGAGCTATATGGATGCCAAGGCCTTCCGCGACATGCAGACCACCACCCGCGGTGAATTCGGTGGTCTCGGCATAGAGGTCACGATGGAGGACGGCCTGATCAAGGTCGTCTCGCCGATCGACGACACGCCCGCTTCCAAGGCAGGCCTGCTCGCCAACGATATCATCACGCAGATCGACGAGGATCAGGTCCAGGGCATGACCCTCAATCAGGCCGTCGACAAAATGCGTGGCCCGGTGAACTCTCCGGTCAAGCTCAAGATCTCCCGCAAGGAGGCCAAGGAGCCGATCGAGGTTACCCTCAACCGCGACATCATTAAGATTCGCCCCGTGCGCTCGAAGGTCGAGGGCAACGACGTCGGCTATATCCGTCTGACCCAGTTCAACGAGCAGACCTTCGAGGGCCTCAAGACGGCGATCGACAAGCTCAACACCGATATCGGCGCAGACAAGATCAAGGGCTACGTCCTTGATCTGCGTAACAACCCGGGCGGCCTGCTCGATCAGGCCGTGATGGTCTCCGATGCCTTCCTTGATCGCGGCGAGATCGTCTCGACCCGTGGCCGCAACCCCGACGAGACGCAGCGGTTCTCCGCGAAGGCCGGCGACCTTGCTAAGGGCAAGCCGATTGTGGTGCTGGTCAATGGCGGCGCGGCCTCGGCCTCCGAGATTGTCGCCGGCGCCCTGCAGGATCACAAGCGCGCGACGATCATGGGCACGCGCTCCTTCGGCAAGGGCTCCGTGCAGTCGATCATTCCGCTCGGCGGCCAGGGAGCCCTACGCCTTACAACGGCGCGCTACTACACGCCGTCGGGCCGCTCGATCCAGGCCAAGGGAATCGAGCCGGATCAGGAGATCCTCCAGGACGTCCCGGACGATCTGAAGGGCAAGGACGAGACCAAGGGCGAGGCCGGCCTGAAGGGCCACCTCAAGCAGAAGGACGTCGAGGAGCGCGGCGGTTCGTCGGCTTACATCCCGCCGGATCCTGCGAAGGACAAGCAGCTCATCGCCGCCGTCGACTTCCTGCACGGCATCCAGAAGGGTGCTGCCAATATCGCCAAGTCTCCGACGCAGAACTGAGCCGGATCGCTGTCATTCGCGGCTTTAGCGCTGCAGTTTAGCGATGCGTTAACCATGACGGCCCGCAATGTCGGTGGATACCGATGCTGCGGGCCGTCTTGCGTTGAGGCTGTCCCGCTGCTGCGCCTGGGCCTGGATCAGCGGTGAGCGAGCCTTCCGACGATATTATGACTCGTCCGCTCGGCGTCGACGCGCCGAAGTCGAGCCGTCTCGCGGTGTTGATGCCCTATGCGCGCTATGTAACGCCCGCGCTTGGCGGTGCTGCCGCACTCGGTGTCGGCCTGCTCGCATGGACTGGCGACCCTCATGGCGGCCAGCCGCGTGCGGTCGCGACCATTGCTGTCCGTGAGGCTCCGGCACGGGATCATGGTCCGGTTGCGTCGGCGGAGACGCAAACTGATCCGAAGGGCGTCCAATCGTCGTCTCACAGCTCTGCACAGGAGGTCGAAAAAGCCTCCGGGGTGACGGTGACCCGACCCTCCGGTACCGCGGCGCCGGAAGAGGCTGTCATCATCCGGGTTCCGACGCCCGATCCGATCCGGCTTGCGGCTGCACCCGATCCGCGCCTGACCGAGCGAGGCCGTCACGGCATGATGCCGCGGATCGGCGAGGGGCGGCTGCGTCCGCTCGACGTCTATGCCCGTCCCGACAGCGGCGCGGGTTCAGCCCGCGTCGCGGTGCTTGTCTCGGGCATCGGCATCGGCCAGGCCGCCACGGCCTCGGCGATCGCACGCCTGCCGCCAGCAATCAGCCTTGCCCTTTCACCCTATGGGTCGGACCTCGATAAGACAGCCGCCCGCGCCCGTGAGGCCGGGCACGAGCTACTACTCCAGACACCGATGGAGCCTTTCGACTACCCCGACAGCGATCCGGGCCCGCAGACACTCCTGGCCTCGTCGCGCCCGGCCGAGAACCTCGATCGTCTGACCTGGGCGATGAGCCGCTTCTCCGGCTTCGTCGGCCTCGTCAATTTCATGGGGGGCAAGCTCATGAGCGATGCCAATGCCCTAGAGCCGGTCATGAAGGAGGTCGGCGCCCGCGGCCTCGGCTTCATCGACGACGGCGCCGTTCAGGGATCGAAGGCTGCATCGAGCGCAGCCAAGTTCAAGACGCCGAACGCGCGCGCCGAGATCGTGCTCGATGCCGTCGCGCGACCCGACGCGATCGATCGCGAACTGGCGCGCGTCGAAGCGCAGGCCAAGAAGAACGGCTTCGCCCTTGCATCCGCGAGCGCGCAGCAGCTTTCCATTGACCGCATTGCCCGCTGGGCGCGCGACCTCGAAAGCCGCGGCGTACGCCTGGTCCCGGTGAGCACAGCGCTACGCGGCGCCCCGCAAGCCACCAAGCTCTCAGCGGCCGAGCATTGATTGAGGCGGCTACCGGTCATTGCGGTGGGCCAACGGCTCAGCCTATGGTCGTCACGTGATGAGCGTGTCCCCGCCCGAGCCCCAAGACCGGCACGACGCTGCCTATCGTCCCTGCGTTGGAATCGCGCTGTTCAACCGCAATGGGCTGGTCTTTCTCGGACGGCGGCAGGGCATCGGTGATTCTATGGCGCAGGCCCATGCTTGGCAGATGCCGCAGGGCGGGATCGACGAGGGGGAGGCACCGCACGACGCAGCCCTTCGCGAACTCTATGAAGAGACCAACGTCGCTGCCGGCTCGGTCATTCTGCTCGGACAGACCGAGGGCTGGCTGACCTACGACCTGCCTCCAGAGTTGCTGAAGCGATCCTGGCAGGGCCGCTATCGCGGGCAGGCGCAGAAATGGTTCGCTTTCGGCTTCACGGGATCGGACGACGAGATCGACATCGACCATCCGGCAGGCGGCGCTCACAAGCCGGAATTTGACGCCTGGCGTTGGGAGCGGCTCGCCGCGACGGCAAGTCTGATCATCCCCTTCAAGCGCTCTGTCTACGAGATTGTAGTGGCGGAGTTCGCTGGTCATGAGACGTGGCGGGCAGGGGCGTGACCACGCCGTCCGACCGCTTGCCCGGTACGTGACACGAGCCGCGTCATGCGTTGGTGGCTTATCCCGATCTTGGCTGCGCTCAGCTGGTTCGCGTTCACGCTGACCCCCCTCTGGGCGTTGTACGACCTCGCGCGCGCGGTTCAGTCGAACGACACCGCCTACGTCGAAAAACACGTCAATTTCCGTGCGCTGCGCCTTTCGCTGACGCGTCAGCTCACCACCGCAATCAAGATCGGTAGCTCGGAACTGGAGCAGCGCGAGCGCCAGCGGATCAACGATCTCGCCGCGGCCCTGGCGCTTCCGCTCGCTGAGGCGCTGGTTACGCCGCAAACCACGATCGATCTGTTGAATGACGGATGGCCCCAGAGCCTCGACCTGCCGAATCCACCCCAGCTCTTCGCCTCCAGCGGACTACGCGCTGACCGGCTCAGCCGGCTCGGTGCCTTCTACACGGTCTCAGAAATGCGGGGCTTCCGTACAGTCGTCGTCGCCGTGCCGCCGAACCGCAAAGGGCCGGAGCAGTTCAAGCTCCGCTTGCGCCTGCATAATTGGTCTTGGCGCTTGATTGATGTGGAGCTGTCGGAAACGCTGCGCAACCGGCTCGCCGAGAAGGTCGCGCGCCTCGTCAAACGCGGGGCCCCCGCCGAAAGCCCGCCGCTGAGATCGGGCGCGGAGCCCTGAGATCGCCGGCCCGCTTATTTGGGCTTCGCGGGCGCCTTTGGTTCGCGCACCTGCTCAATCTCTTCTGCCTTCTCTTCGTCCGTATCGCTGCCGCGCTCGATTGCCTTGGTGGGTTGAGCCGTCAGTTGCCGAACGATCGCGACGAGGCGCTCGCATTCTGGCTCGAACTTGAAGCTGTCCAGGATGATCGCCGCATCGCGCAGCGTGCGCAGATCGCGCACCGTCTGCTCGTTGGCCGAAAGCTGGAGTTCCTTCTTACCGGCAATCTCCTCTTCGAGCTTCAGCCCTTTCACGTCACAGGCTGCAGCGGCTGCGCCGGCACTCGCCAGTAAGATCGCGACGGCCGTCGGCAGGACAGAGCGCATGGAATGCGATCCTTCGTTCAGCTTGGAAGCAGAGGGGTGGGTGCGCGCTGATAAAACCGCTGAGCTGTTCCGTGGTTGCGCGGGCGCTCAGACGTGGTGAGGACTCGGCGCGCGGCGCAGGATGTCGTTGGTCAATGCGACGATGTCACTGGGTAGGTAAGGCTTGGGCACAAAGACTGAGTCGCAGACCGCCTCGCTCTCCGAGAGGCCGCCGCAGCCGCCCGACGTGTAGACCACCGGGAGGTCCGGACGCTGGCAGCGCGCGCGGTGGGCGAGCGTCAAGCCGTTGGTGTTGCGGGCCAAGTCGATATCAGTGAAGAGCAGATCGACCCGCTCGTGCGAGAGGATTTGCTCTGCCTCGAGCGCATCCGCGGCGGTGAGCACGCGGTAGCCCTCGTCATGGAGGGCCTCGGCAGCGAGCTCGCAGACCATGAACTCATCCTCAACGACGAGCACGACGCGATCGGCCATGCCTTCGACGCGGAAGGCGGGAGCGGCGGGAACACAGGCGAAGGGAAGCATGAGGGTACTCCAACTCACCCGAAACCTTGCAACGGCAAAGCTTTCGGATCGCCGGACCAACGGCTCCGCTAAGGCCGTCGTTCACCGTGATTCCCTCGATTTGCGCCGAACTGGTAACCGAACCGTTAACCAATCGGGCCTTGGCGTTAAGAACTGTTATGCCGGAGAGACCGCACGGTGAGCCGACCGATCCTGATCGCCTTCGGGCTCATGCTCACGGCGCTTGCCGGCTTCATCGACGCCATCGGCTTCATCCGCCTCAGTGGCCTATACACGTCGTTGATGAGCGGAAACACGACCCAGCTCGCTGTCGCCATTGGCCATGGCGAGGGACACCATGCTCTGCTGCCGTTTCTCCTGATTCTGGCATTCCTGGTCGGCGCCGTGATGGGCGGCGCCATTGCAGCCCTGGCGCCAGAGCGCTGGGCGACACCAGCTATTCTGGCCTTCGAGACCCTCGCCGTGGCCTCGGCCTTCTTGAGCGCGCACGGGCAGTTGCGGCTCGGCACGGCGGCCCTGTTCCTGTCGCTCGCCATGGGCACCCAGAACGCTGTGCTCGCCCATATCCAGGGTTTTCGCGCCGGCACGACCTTCGTGACCGGCGCGCTGTTCGCGTTTGGTCAGAAGCTCGCCCTGGCACTTGCCGGACGCGGAGCGCGCTTCGGCTGGCTGGGCGACGGGCTCGTCTGGCTGGCGCTCATGGTGGGGGCTGTCGGGGGCACCGTGGCCCATGTGCATTACGACATCGATGCCCTGGCAATCCCGGCCGTGATCATGGGGGTTCTCGCGATATGGGCAGCGGTCGCCACGCTCCTGACCGGCAGAACGATCATGAATACGTCCCCTTGACCTCTTCCCCGTCTCGATTAGGCCCGCGTGAATGAGTTCCAGCCTTCCCTCCCTGACCGATCACGTCACGCCGCTTGCTACCGGTGCGCACGTCACGCTCGCGCATTGGCTGAAGGACACGCTCGCCCTGGCGTTGGCCGAGGGCGGCGTCGTCCTGGTGCGCGGGGACGAGCAGCAGATCGTGGCACCTCATGGCGATGGCGGGATTTTGGTAGCGGCCGGTGACGCTCGCCGGCTCGTCACCGGAGGCGACGACGGCCGGGTGATGGCAGTCGCCACCGATGGATCGATCGCCGAGATCGCGGCCGCGAAGGGTGGCGCCTGGATTGATGCGCTGGCACTGCACCCCGATGGCGGTGTGGCCTACTCGGTCGGGCGCAATGTCACGGCGCGCGACGCCAAGGGGCGCGAGCGGACGTTCAGCGCCCCCTCCAGCGCGCGCGGGCTCGCCTTTGCGCCGAAGGGCTATCGTTTGGCGGTCGCGCACTACAATGGGGTCAGCCTCTGGTACCCGAATCTCGAGACGCCGGCCGAATTCGTTGAGTGGAAGGGCTCGCATCTCGATGTGACCTGGTCGCTGGACGGCCGCTTCGTCATCTCGACGATGCAGGAGAATGCGCTGCACGGTTGGCGCCTCCAGCCCGACCGCGGCCACATGCGGATGTCCGGCTATCCTGCCAAGGTTCGCTCCACGGCTTGGTCCCACGACGGCGACTGGCTGGCGACGAGCGGCGCGGAAGCCGCCATCGTCTGGCCCTTCGACTCGAAGGAGGGGCCGACTGGAAAGGCACCGCGAGAATGCGGCGTGCGGCCTGCCCGCGTCTCCCGTGTCACCTTCCATCCCAAGGCCCTGGTCCTCGCCATCGGTTACGAGGATGGCTGCATCCTGCTCGTGCGCTTCACCGACGCCGCCGAACTGCTCGTCCGTCCGGCCGTGAAGGACAGCGCCATCTCGGCGCTCGCCTGGGACACCTCCGGCGGCCGCCTTGCCTTCGGCTGCGCCGACGGGCAAGCCGGCATCCTCACGCTTCCGCGCTGAGGCCGCCGGTTGGCTCTGTTCGGCTTCAGGAGACCGCGCCCCGGCGAGGCCGAGCGGCACAGGATCGTGGACTGGGTGCGGGAGACCGGCGGCTATGGCGGAGCTGTAGTGGTGAAGGTCAATGAGATCGTCTGCGCCGATCCGGCCTGCCCGGGCTTCGAGACGATTATTTTGGTGATGGCACCCGGCGCGCGCACTGTGGCCAGCAAGATCGCGAAGCCGCTGACCGACGTGACCCATGAGGACGTGATCACCGCGATCTCTGCAGCTTCGTGATCGGAGCGGTTGGAACAGGCATGCCGGTCATGCTTTTGTCCTCGGGCAATCGAGGAGACATTCGTGTTCCGGGTCATCCGCACATTCGGCCTCGCACTCGGCCTCATCGGAGCCGCCATCGCGGCGCAAGCGCCTGAATTTTCACAGCAATATGCGCAGCGCCTCGGCGGCGCGATCGAGGAGCTGCGGCGGCAGATCGCGACGCTGGATGCTGATGCTCAGGCTACGGGCAACACCCGCGAAAGCGCCATCGAGAACCTGCGCAAGAACGCAGACGCCCTCGTCGCCCGGCGTGGTGAGGCGGTGCGCGGCGACGTCGAGCGTTTCAAGGCCCTCGACGCGCAGAAACAGGCAATCGACTCCGCTGCGTCTCCCCTTGGCAGAACGGTCGCGGTTGCTCGAAATCCTGACATGGCGGTCGCCCGTGCCACCTACCGCGACTACCAGCCGGCCGTGCCGACGACGACGGATGGCCTAGTTGCCGGCCTCCTCGGTTTCCTGGCTGCCTGGGGCGGCTGGCGGATCGTCGCAGATCTCGGCCGCAGCATGAGCCGCCGTGCATGCAGACCGACGCCGGCAACGCGCGCCGTCTGAGCGGTCATGAACGGGTGTCCGTCGGGGTATGGGTGTTGCAGGAGCCCTACAGCATCGAGGCGGCGAGTTATCTAGGACGGACATGACCGTGCCAGCATCCGCTGGCCGCGCCGGGCTTGGTCTAAACATGGCGCGCACGCCTACTTCCACCGCCGACCCGGCGCTCGATGCGGCAGCCCTCCTGCGCCGCATTGGCTTCTTCACGCTGTTCGTAGTCGTGCCTGTCGCGGCCCAGGTCTCGCGCCGTGCGACTGTCGTGCTCGCGCCGATCACCATCGTTCTGCTCATCATTGCCAGCGCGATCGACCGCAAGAATCGGGCTCCGGGCGCGAGCGTCGGCCGCCTCATACGTTCGCCGGCCTTCGCCGCCGGCATGCTGGTGATCGGCTGGTCGGCGCTGTCGCTGGCCTGGACCCCTTTTCCCGGACCTGCGACGGAGCGCCTCGCGAACCTCATCGCGACGCTTGGGCTGACGCTTGCCGGCTATCTCGCGCTACCGGACCGAATGCGTTCGGCCAACCTCTATCTCCTGCCGCTCGGCGTGGGGGCTGCTGCGATCGTCGCGATTCTGATCGGGCTGTTCGGGGACGCGATGAGACGCGAGGCCGGCGACGCGGACGGCGCGCTTGAACGCGGCGCGGTCCTTCTTGCAGTCCTGGCGTGGCCGGCCGTCGCTTGGCTGCGCTCGCGCCGCCGCGACACCGGCGCCCTGGCGACCGCCTTGCTCGTCGCCGGCGCCCTCCTGTTGGCACCCGGTCTGACGCCGCTCCTGGCGCTCGGTGTCGGCGCGCTGACCTTCGGCCTGACGACCTATCGCCAGAACCTCGGCGTGCGGATCACCGCGCTCGCTGCGGCGCTGCTGCTGGCGCTGGCGCCGCTGCTGCCCTTCCTGCTCCGGCCGATCGCTTCGCTCATCCTCGGGTCGACGGCGCCGAGCTCAATCTCGCTCAAGATCTGGCAGAAGCTGGTGACCTCCGAGCCCCTCCGGCTCATCACGGGCCACGGCTTCGAGACGTCCCTGCGTGGCCGTTTCGTGAACCTATTGCCGATAAATGCACCGACGACGATGCTGTTCGAACTCTGGTTCGAACTCGGCATTGTCGGCGCGCTCGCCGCCGCCTTCGCGCTTTACGTCTCGATCCATAGGACGGGCCGTCAGGTCTCCCTACTGGCACCCGGCGCCATTGCTGCCTTCGCCACAGCCTTCACGATCGGCTGCATCGGTGTCGGCCTCACTGCGATCTGGTGGCTCACCTCACTCGCCATCGCGGTCCTCGCCTTCGTGGCGATCGAGCAAGGCCAATTTCGTGCGAGTCGCCCGAAGGCAAGCCTGTTGCCGAAGCTGCCGGGCTGAGCGCGTCGGGGTGAACCCCGACGCTTTGCGTCCTTGCTAGGCGCCTGATGAGAACGAAGTCGCGGCCATCGCGTAGCGACGTACGAGCGCGAGGACCCGAACCCGGAATGAACCGCATGAGGTGGGCAGGGAGCCGCGGCAGCCGCTGATCATCAGCTTCCGGGCGGCATGCTTCGCGACGGGCGCGGCAAGCTCGGCTCTCGTCAGGCTGCCGCCGCAACGATTCCCGGTCCTGGCCCCCGCCGCAGACGTCCGCTTGTCACGAAGTCAGCAGCTGCCTGGAGTTTGAGGTTTGGCCTAACTTTGCTGGCACGAAGGATGACACCTAGTGCTAGATCCGCGCGCTAGGCATCCGCCTGCGCCTCGATACGTGCCATGTCGTCATCCGACAGGCCGAAATGGTGCCCGATCTCGTGGATGAGAACGTGCGTCACGAGATGGCCGAGTGTTTCATCGTGCTCGGCCCAGTAGTCGAGCAGCGGCCGGCGATAGAGCCAGACGGCGTTGGGCATCTGGCCCGTGGTGGTCTCGCCGGATTGTGCGAGGCCCACGCCGCGGAACAGGCCGAGCAGATCGAACTCGCTCTCGCAGTTCATCTCGTCGAGGGTTGCGTCGTCGGGGAAGTCATCGACCTGGATGCGTACCCCCGCACACAGCCGACGGAAGGCGTGCGGCAGGCTCGCGAAGGCCTCCTCTGCGATGGCCTCGATCTCGGCGAGGCTCGGCGCGCGTTCGTGGGAGCGGTCGCTCATCCCGTCTTCGTCGCGGCGTCCGCCAACACGCAGGTCTGAAGGAAACCCGCGAGGTCGCTCGTGATGTGGTCGATATGCGGCTCCTGCACCGCTTCCTGCTCGAAGCGCTCGCGAAACGGGTCTGGAATGGGCGGCACCACGAGCACCGTCGCCATGCCGAGATCGTGAGGCACCACGAGGTTGCGGGAAATGTCCTCGAACAGGGCCGAGCGCTGCGGATCGACGCCGTGGCGGTCCAGGAAACGCTCGTAGGTCACGCGCTCGGGCTTCGGCACGAAATCGGCGGCGGCGATGTCGAACACGTCCTCGAAATGGTCGAGGATGCCGAGCTTGTCGGCGACCCGCTCGGCGTGGCGACGCGAGCCGTTGGTGAGGATCAGCTTGCGGCCAGGCAGGCGCTCGATGGCAGCGCCAAGCGCCTCGTCGAGCTTGATCGTCGAGTGATCGATATCGTGGGCGAAGTCGAGGAAGTCGTGCGGGTCGACTCGGTCCTCGACCATCAACGCCTTCAGCGTAGTGCCGTAGCGGTGGTAAAAATACTTCTGAAGCGCCCGCGCCGAGATCCCGTCCAGCCCGTAGAGCTGCATGACATAGAGCGTGATGCGTTCGTCAACCTGCGGCCAGACCCGGGCATCGCTCGGGTAGAGCGTGTTGTCGAGGTCGAACACCCAGGTGTCGATCCCCGAGAAGTCGCGGGCCTTGCGTGTGGTGAAGTGGCTTTCGCCGGGGTGGAACAAGCGGAACCGCGTGCTGAGCCGAAGGAGGGGGCGCGTTGGCCCAACCTCTCAGATAGGCGATTGCGGCGCGAAGGGAAACGCCGTGGGCCTGGAATGCCGCCGGCAGGCGCGTTGAATGCGAGGACTGCGAAGGTTTGGTCGCGCATCCGCAAAACCAAATCGCACGGGAGAAGTTAACCGGGCGGGACAGCACGACCGAAGAGCGACACGCGATGACGACGAAGCAGGACATCCCATCGGCGCAAGCCACGGAGGTCGCTTATCCGGCGATTTGGACGATGGCTACGGCGGCGGCGCTGATCGGCCTCGTTGCAATGCCCCGTCGCTCCGTCCAATCGCAGCCTCGGCAGGACGAGGGCGACATCGCGCAGCGACCCTCGCCGTCGCATGAGCCGGAGGAAGCGCGAGCCGTCGCCAGCACCGAGGCCGATCGCGGCCGCCGCGCCGCCAGTCCCAAGGAGATCCCGGCCAAGGGCTGGAAGGATGTTGCGATGCGGACCTATCGCGACGTCGGAGAGAATCGCCTCACCCTGGTCTCGGCAGGTGTGACCTTCTTCGCGTTGCTCGCGATCTTTCCAGCCATTGCCGCCCTGGTCTCGATCTACGGTCTTGTGGCCGACGCCGCCACCATCAACGAGAATCTCGCTGCCCTGCAGGGCATCGTGCCATCCGGAGCCCTCGACATCGTCGGCGAGCAGGTCAAGCGGCTCAACGAGAAGGGTGATGCCACGCTCGGCTTCTCGCTGATCATCGGCATCGTGCTCTCGGTATGGAGCGCCAACAGCGGCATGAAGCACATCTTCGACGCGCTCAACATCGTCTACAACGAACGTGAGAAACGGAACTTCTTCGTGCTCAACCTCGTCTCGTTGGGCTTCACGGCTGGCGCGCTGCTGTTCATCGTCCTGGCTCTGGTCGCCGTTGTGGCAGTGCCGGTCGCCCTCCAGACCCTCGGCTTCGGCAAGAATGCGTGGTGGCTCGCGCTGCTGCGCTGGCCGGCTTTACTCGTCGCAGTGGTGGGTGGCCTCGCGCTGATCTACCGCTACGGGCCGAGCCGCGATGCGCCGCGCTGGCGTTGGGTCACGCCGGGCAGCCTGATCGCAGCCCTGCTCTGGCTGGCCGGTTCGCTGGGCTTTTCCTGGTACGTCGCCAATTTCGGCAAGTACAACCAGACCTACGGATCGCTCGGCGCCGCGATCGGCTTCATGACCTGGATCTGGCTGTCGACCACCATCGTCCTGCTCGGAGCCCAGCTCAACGCTGAGACGGAGCACCAGACTGCCGAGGATACGACGGTTGGCGCTCCGAAGCCGCTCGGAGCCCGAGAGGCGCGCATGGCGGACACCGTCGGGGTGGCCACCTAGCGGTGGGGAGCCAGGTCAGGTTCGACGGATCAGGGTGCCGGCGCCGTAATCGGTGAATAGCTCCAGCAGTGCCGCGTGCGCCACCTTCCCGTCGAGGATGACTACCGCCTCGACGCCCTGCTCCAGCGCGTAGATGCAGGTCTCGACCTTCGGGATCATGCCCGCCGTTATGGTGCCGTCGGCGATCAACTCGCGGCAGCGGTCAACGGTCAACTCCGGGATCAGCTTCTTGTCCTTGTCGAGGACGCCCGGAACGTCGGTGAGCAGCAGCAGGCGCTTCGCCCGGAGCGCTCCGGCGATGGCACCGGCAAAGGTGTCGGCGTTGACGTTGTAGGTCCGTCCATCCGGCCCGTAGGCGACCGGGGCGAGGACCGGGATCAACTCGGCCTTGAGCACCGCATCGAGCACGCCGCGCTCGACATGGTCAGGCTCGCCGACGAGGCCGAGATCGAGCTCGGTCTCGGCGTTGGTCTCAGGATCCTTCATGGTGCGCAGCGCCCGCTTGGCGCGCACCATATTGCCGTCCTTGCCGCAAAGGCCGATGGCACGGCCGCCCTCGGCCGAGATCCAGCCGACGATCTGCTTGTTGATGGAGCCGGCGAGAACCATCTCGACCACCTCGACGGTGGCCTCGTCGGTAACGCGCAGGCCGCCCTTGAATTCGGATTCGATGCCGAGCCGGTTCAGCATCTTGCCGATCTGAGGGCCGCCGCCGTGCACGACGATCGGCTTCACGCCGGATTGCTCGAGGAGAACGATGTCCTCGGCGAAATCCTCGGCCGCGGCCGGGTCGCCCATGGCGTGTCCGCCATACTTGATGACCACGATCTCCTGATCGTAGCGCTGCATGTGCGGCAGCGCCTGGGTCAGGACTTCGGCGCGCACATGCACGTTCGGCAGCGGATCGGTCATCGCGGTCCTGGGTCTCCGTCGCGGAGGACTCTCGCGGCCGGGCTTCTAACGCAGGCGCGCGCGCCTGCGAAGCATTGTCCAGCGAGAAAAGCGGTTGTCTAGGAGCAGCCTGGGGATCATCGGCATCGCTTCCCATTTGCCCGCCGATGCCTGTGGTGTGGTTCAACCGGGGACGGTAGCCGAGTCGATCAGGTGCCCGCGCTTCACGGACGACGCGATCACCAGCGACGTCGAGACCTTCTCTGGACTGCTTAACCGGTAAGCCCACACTGCGGCTCACGGTTAATGCGCAATTAACCATGTGAGCCAATAGTGTTCCCGTCGTCCGGGAACACGGCCATGCTCGATAACGATCTCTTCACGCCTCGTCCGACGTTGACCAGCCCGAGTCTTCTGGCGCGTGCCCTCAACGCGCTTGGCCAGAATGCTCCCTCGCAAGCCGAGATCTGGGATCGCCTGACCCGCAACTTCGCCGTCGACCTCGATGCCGTTGCGTCTCTGATGCCGCGCAGTGAGCCCGAGCCAGCGTGGCTCAAGGCTCGCGATTGATCCCTGTGGCATGCAGCACTCGCAGCACACCTAACCGGAAGTAGCAGGACCAATCTGGCACGCTCGCTGCTTACATTCCCGATAACACTATAAGAGGGGACGCCCAGGCAACGACCACGCGGTGGCTCACACGCCAGAGCAACTCCGCGGACCTTTTCGCAACACGAAAACGGGGTCCGTCATGCCTGAACTTCTCGCCGTCGCCCTTGTCTGCGCGACCACACTCTCCTCGGTAGAGTGCTCACGCGACACCGCCCTCGACATCATCGTCGCGCCGGCCCACTCGGCCATGGAGTGCATGATGCACGCCCAGGCCTCAGCCGCTGCGGCCGGCCTTCCGGGCGGAGATGGGCGCTACCTCAAGATCTCCTGCGAGCGCCGCACCAAAGTCGCCTCCGTCATGGAGCCGGCCGAGCACTGATTCCGCAGCGCGCGATCATCCTTCGAGCGTGAGCGCGTCGCCTTCGCGGAGCGCGCCGCCTGCGATCACCTCGGCATAGACGCCGCAATCGGCGTGGCCGAGGTGTTGGCTGAGCACGCGCGGGATCTGGAGATCGCGAATGCCGGTCTGCGGATCGACGTTGGTTGCCGCGCAGCGCACCGTTCGCGAGGTGACCTTCAGGCGCAGGCCGCCCGGCGCCTCGACGATCCGTCCAACGAGGTCGAGCTCGGCCCAGGGCTCCAATCCGTCGACGAAGACGTTGCCGCGGAAGCGCAGCGGGTCCACGGGCGCGCCGACATAGTCCTCGACGGCCCGGACGCTCGCAAGGTTGATGAGCGAGACGTAGCCCGTGGGCGAATCCGTGAAGCGGTAGCCCGGCGAAGACTTCAGCACCCTCGGCTCGCCCCGTAACTCCTGCGGCAGATAAGCCTTCATGAAGCCGGCGAGTGCGTTGCGTCCCTCACGGCTCGCGAGGTCGCATGAGACCGCTGGGCGATCCTCATACGCGACGCTGAGACGGCCCGAGGCGTCGTCGTATCGGGTACGCAGCCGGGCCAGCGCCTCGTTGCGCATCAGCACGAGGTAGACGACCTTGGGCAGGTGTCGCGGGGTCACCTCGTCGAAGCCTGAAGGGCCGTTCTCGATGGCGTAGAGGCGGTCGCCAGGGAAATAGCCGCTGGTTTCCAAGCTCGCCTCAGCAACCCGTTCCGGCGACAGGCCTTTGACGGGGTAGCGGTAGAGCTGCTCGACGCGGATCGCTGGGTGTGAGGTCATGGGTTTCGGCTAGCCTTGCCGCGCCTGTCACGCAAGGGACCGCACCATCGCAACGCATCGGCTCTGAGCCTCTTGTGTCGCGAAATTACAACACCAAATCAGCTAGGCCGGCGGCTTTGGAGCGCCGGTATCCCGGCGGGGCAGACCCCGCGGGATGTCGCATCGAACGGGCTGTGCCGATAGACCGGGCAGGGCGTTCGATCCGGGAAAGGGCAACGACGCATGAACTTCGAAAAATACACGGAACGCGCCCGCGGCTTCGTTCAGGCCGCGCAGTCTCTCGCGACGCGCGAGGGCCATCCCCAGCTTGCACCGGGGCACCTCCTCAAGGTGCTGCTCGACGATCCGGAAGGGCTCTGCGCCGGTCTCATCGACCGGGCCGGCGGCCAGTCGCGGGTCGCGCTGGCGCAGGTCGAGCAGTGGCTTGCCAAGCAGCCGAAGGTCTCCGGCAGTTCCGCCGCGCAGCCCCAGGCGACGCGCGATCTCGTGCGCCTGTTCGACACAGCCGAGAAGGCAGCCGAGAAGGCCGGCGACAGCTACGTCACGGTAGAACGGCTCCTGCTCGCCTTCGCCGTCGAGAAGGACACCGAGGCTGGCAGGATCCTGGCAGCCGCCGGCGTCACCGCGGCTTCGCTGAACGCCGCGATCAACGCCCTGCGCAAGGGCCGCACGGCCGACAACGCGAGCGCCGAGAATGCCTACGACGCGCTCAAGAAATACGCCCGCGACCTCACCGCGGAAGCCCGAGAGGGCAAGCTCGACCCGGTGATCGGCCGTGACGAGGAGATCCGGCGCACGATCCAGGTGCTGTCCCGGCGGACCAAGAACAATCCCGTCCTCATAGGCGAGCCCGGCGTCGGCAAAACCGCCATCGTCGAAGGATTGGCGCTGCGCATCGTCAACGGAGACGTGCCGGAGAGCCTCAAGGAGAAGAGCCTGCTCTCTCTCGATCTCGGCGCGCTGATCGCCGGCGCGAAATATCGCGGCGAGTTCGAAGAGCGGCTGAAAGGCGTGCTCTCCGAGGTGCAGTCGGCGGCCGGTCAGGTCATCCTGTTCATCGACGAGATGCATACGCTCGTTGGCGCCGGAAAGGCCGACGGCGCCATGGACGCGTCGAACCTGCTGAAGCCCGCACTCGCCCGCGGTGAGCTGCACTGCGTCGGCGCGACCACGCTCGACGAGTATCGCAAGCATGTCGAGAAAGACGCGGCGCTCGCCCGTCGCTTCCAGCCAGTCTTCGTGTCCGAGCCGACCGTCGAAGACACGGTCTCGATCCTGCGCGGTATCAAGGAAAAGTACGAACAGCATCACGGCGTGCGCATCCAGGATTCCGCCCTGGTCGCGGCTGCGACGCTGTCGAACCGCTACATCACCGACCGCTTCCTCCCCGACAAAGCCATCGACCTCGTCGACGAGGCCGGCTCGCGGCTGCGCATGCAGGTCGATTCGAAGCCGGAAGAGCTCGACAACATCGACCGCGAGATCGTGCGGCTGAAGATCGAGGGCGAGGCGCTCAAGAAAGAGACCGATTCCGCCTCGCGTGATCGGCTGCAGCGGTTGGAGAAGGAACTCGGTGATCTCGAAGAGCAGTCCGCCGCGATCACGGCGCGCTGGAAGGCCGAGAAGGACAAGCTCGGCGCGGCCGCGGAGCTGAAGAAGAAGCTCGACGAGGCGCGGACCGAACTCGCGAACGCCCAGCGCCAGGGCCAGTACCAGCGCGCGGGCGAGCTGGCCTATGGCGTGATCCCCGGTCTTGAGAAGCAGCTCGCCGAGATCGAGGCTGCCGCGGAGAGCGCCGTGGCGCGCGACGGCATGGTCGAGGAGGCGGTGACGCCAGCTCATATTGCAGCCGTCGTCTCGCGCTGGACGGGCGTGCCTGTCGACAAGATGCTCGAGGGCGAGCGCGAAAAACTGCTCGCCATGGAGCAGGCGCTGGGCAACCGCGTCGTCGGTCAGCGTGAGGCGGTGGAAGCCGTCTCGACGGCCGTGCGCCGCGCCCGTGCCGGCCTGCAGGACCCGAACCGGCCGATCGGCTCGTTCATGTTCCTCGGTCCGACCGGTGTCGGCAAGACCGAGCTGACCAAGGCGCTTGCCGGCTTCCTGTTCGACGACGACACGGCGCTCGTGCGCATCGACATGTCCGAGTACATGGAGAAGCACGCGGTCGCCCGGCTCATCGGCGCACCTCCCGGCTATGTCGGCTACGAAGAGGGCGGGGCGCTGACGGAAGCCGTGCGGCGCCGGCCCTACCAGGTCGTGCTGTTCGACGAGGTCGAGAAAGCGCATCCGGACGTGTTCAACGTCCTGCTCCAGGTGCTCGACGACGGCCGGCTGACCGACGGACAGGGGCGCACGGTCGATTTCCGCAACACGCTGCTGATCATGACCTCGAATCTCGGCTCCGAGTATCTGGTCAACCAGCCCGCGGGCCAGGATACGGACGCGGTGCGCGATGAGGTGATGGGCGTCGTGCGCAGTCACTTCCGGCCGGAATTCCTGAACCGGATCGACGAGATCATCCTGTTCCACCGCCTCGCGCGGTCGGAGATGGGGGCCATCGTCAAGATCCAGCTCGCCCGGCTCCAGAAGCTGCTCGACGAGCGCAAGATCACGCTGGACCTCGACGAGGAGGCGGAAGGCTGGCTCGCCGACAAGGGCTACGACCCAGCCTACGGGGCGCGGCCGCTCAAGCGCGTGATCCAGAAGAACGTGCAGGATCCGCTCGCCGAACTGCTGCTCTCGGGGCAGATCCATGACGGTGAGGCAGTGCCGGTGCGGCTCGGACCGCTCGGACTCATGATCGGCGACGTTACCGTCGGCACGCCGCACAGACCGGCCGGCGCGACGCTGAACTGATACGAAGGGCGCATCGGAACGATCCCGATGCGCCCTTCGCTTATCTTCCCGTCGCGCGATGCGGCCACTAAGCATCTCATTCGAGGCCGGCGACCGAGTCCGAACGCATCGACGCCTGTGCGCGTATCGGGGAGTGTGATGACGCCGCTTCGCTCGGCATCGAGGGGCCAGCCGGTTATCCGGCGCTGCCGCGCGACAGATGGAACGGTCGAGGTGATCGGTGGGCAACCCGGCATCCGCCGCGTCACGGATGCCATCTATGTCCCCCTAGGCGGCCCTGGTCATTGGGGCGTCTATGACGGCGGCCGTGAGATTGGCGGGGCGAATGCCAACGCCGGAGGAGGCCTCGATGAAGCCGCCTTCGGCGAACGGCTTCCCGCGACGGACGAACGGACCCATCTCTATCTGGGTCCGATGAGCGCGCATTTCGGGCACTTCGTGACCGACGTCATCGCACGGCTGTGGCCTCTCGTGACATGGCACGGCGAGCGCCCGAAACTGCTGTACCACGGGCCATCGGGGCTCAATCAGTGGCGCGTTCACGGCTTCATCTCGCTGATCCTCGCCCGGTTCGGCCTCGAGATCGACGACCTCGTCTGCCACGACGCGCCGCACAGGATTCCGAACCTTGTGGTGCCCGAACCCTGCTTTCGCCACGGCCGAGCCCACCAGGAATACGCGACCCTGTGCCGGCATGTCGGGCGACCATTTTGGCGGGACGACGAGGTCGATACCGAGGACCGGCCGATCTTCCTGTCGAAGCTCAAGCTGTCGGCCGGCTCCATGCACAAGCCTGCCGACGAGGAAGCGTTGGTTGAAGAGCTCAAACGCCGTGGCGTCGAGATCGTGTTCCCCGAGGAACTCAGCTTTCCCGATCAGGTCGCGCTTTTGGCGCGCCGGCGAACGATTATGGGCATCGCCGGCTCTGCCTTGCACACCTCGCTCTTCTCGGCGCCGGGGCGGCGGATCATTGCCCTGAACTACTGGGAGAAAATCAACGCCAACTTCCCAGTGATCGATCGGCTCAACGGGAACGCGGCGTTCTACTATGTCCCTAGCACGACGCAGTACGTGAAGGGCGGTGACTACCTGCTGCGCTGGACGATCGAACGTCCTGCAGCGGCGGCAGTCGAATTGATGGAGCGCGCGCACGACTTCGCTACCATCGATGCGCGCGACAGTGCGGAGGACGAGGCTCGGGATCGCAGGGCGCGCTCGCTCGCCGGCCGAGCCGAGAGCGTCCGCCGAACGCTCGGCCGCTGCTTAAGGTCAATCGCCTCGCTGCTGCGCCGTGGTCGATGGGCGGGCTGAGCCGGCTGGCGCGCGCCGCGACGTAGCCAGTCCGGTCTGCTTGGGCTAATGCGTCGACTCAAGCTGTCATCACGGCCATCGGACACATGCACGAAATCGCAAGCGCCGATCAGGGCGGTTCGTCAATATCGCGTCTCATGACGCAGTTTCAAAGCTTGGGCGACAACTGCGAATTCGGCATTGTTCAAAGGTACTGCGGATGTGAGCCGACGAGTTTGTTCCGGTTCACAATGAGCGATGTTAATGAAATAGTTTCAGCTCTATCATATAACCTGGAAACGTATGGAGCGGCCGATGATCTCGAGATCTATGAGGGCGAGCCGTTCTACTGTTGCGCCAGCAGAAAGCATGGTTTTTCTTATCGTACTTCCAAAAAAATCGGAGAAATCGATCCAGAAGATTTGCTAAAAAGCGAATACCAAAAGGTTGCTCACCTGAAAAACAAGTTTCGGCAAAGCTTGGCTTCTGGTGATAAAATCTTCGTTCGGAAAGGGCGGCCTGAGGAATCGTTCGACGAGTTTCTCAGCTTGGCACATGCCATTCGACGATATGGGCCCGGCAATGTCATGCGGGTGGAAGTTGCGCCAATTCCAGAGAAGATTGGGATGGTGCACTGGCATTCGCCGGGCATCATGGTCGGGTATGTCAGCCGGTTCTCCCCCTACCAAGGGGGAATGGATATCGATCTAGAGCCCTGGGTTACGCTCTGCGAGAACGCGCTCAGTCTTGTGACCGGGGTCTCACAGCAGACACGTTCATCGGATCAGCAGTCTTTTCCCATCCAAGCCGCTGACAAGATCCTGAGACACACATCCCGCAAAACACAGACTGGGCTATCGTCGTTCGGATCACGGGTCGCTGCGCCAGCTTTTATGCCTGGTGAGATCAACGTCTTTTCCACGTGGGTCTGGATTCCTTCCAACTTCGACGGAAGCAGGCTCTTCGGATTTATAAAAATCGGAGATACCTATCATCGGCTCGGTCACCGAGATGCAGACCTTGCTTATCGTGGAGCCTGGCAACGAGTCTGGCTTGCAGCGCAAATCCCGTCAAAGCTGTCACATCTGCAGGTCGGACTTGCCGTGATTGCCGGCAAAGGCCAAACCTTTTGGTCGACGGATTGGCGGGCCAGCCAATATCCGATCCCGATCAAGTCTCCGCCGCCGTCGATCGGTATCCGGCTCGGTCTAAGGGATTGGTGGTCAGGTCAAACAGCGGCCTGAGCCACAGATCTCGCCGCGAAAAGTACCTATCCGAACGCGGCGCGATCCAGATCCACGCACGTCTTGCTCCGGCGCGCAATTCCCCCGACAACTGTGCCATGGACGCCGATACGCTCACCTACGCCGTCGGCGACATTCACGGCTGCGCCGATCTGCTCGACGCTCTACTGGACAAGATCGAAGCCCATGCGGCCGGAAGGCCGCGGCGGCTGGTCTTTCTTGGCGATTATATCGATCGCGGTGCTGACAGCGCTCGGGTGATCGAGACCCTGCGCAGGCTTCAGTGGCGCGATGAGGGCGGCGTCACCTGTCTCATGGGCAACCACGAGGCGATGCTCCTGAAGACCCTGCACGAGCGCGGCGCACTGGATCTCTGGCTGCGGAACGGAGGCTGCGACACGCTGCATTCGTTCGACGTCGACGGGCCGGAGTATCTGCCCGGCGACGTGCTCGACTGGATCGAGGCGCTGCCGACCCTCCACCAGGATACGCAGCGCTGGTACGTCCATGCCGGCTTCCGGCCCGAGGCGGAGGTGCCGGATCCGGATGAGGATGCCCGCCTCTGGATTCGGGAGCCGTTCCTTTCGGAGGAGCGCGACTACGGCCGCCACGTCGTGCACGGCCATACGCCGCTCTCCAGGGGGCAGCCGGATGTGCGTGCCTTCCGGACCAATCTCGATACAGGCGCGGTCTATGGCGGCGCGCTGACGGCCGCCGTGTTCGGCCTCAGTGCGGCGAAGGCGGTGGACTTCCTGCAGGTTCGCGCGCGGTGACAGGCTTGGCCGCTTGAGCCTTGGCGCAGTTTCGGCGCCTATGCCGGTAAAAGGGAGCGCGTGAATGGCCGAGCACAATCAGCGGGCATCGGGATCGACGGCCGGGGAGGGGTCGCTGGCGCGTCTCGCCCTCAGGTTCACCGATTGGGCAGAGAAGTGGTTTCCCGATGCCTTCGTGTTCGTCGCCGTCGCCGTGGTCATCGTCGCGGGCGCGGCGCTCCTGAACGGCGCGCCGGTCCAGAGCGTGACCAAGAGCTTCGGTGATGGCTTCTGGAGCCTGATCCCCTTCACGATGCAGATGGTCTTCGTAACCATCGGTGGCTACGTCGTCGCCACCTCGCCGCCAGTCCAGGCCCTGATCGACCGGCTCGCCCTGGTGCCGAAGACCGGCCGCGGCGCGGTCGGCCTCGTCGCCATCGCGACGATGCTGTCCTCGCTGCTGAGCTGGGGCCTGAGCCTGATCTTCGGCGGCTTGCTCACCCGCGCGCTGGCACGGCGCGAGGACCTGCGCATGGATTACCGCGCCGCCGGCGCCGCCGCCTATCTCGGCCTTGGGGCAACCTGGGCGATGGGGCTGTCCTCTTCGGCCGCACAGCTTCAGGCCAATCCGAAAAGCCTGCCGCCGAGCCTGCTGCCGATTACCGGCGTGATCCCGTTCAGCGAGACGATCTTCCTTTGGCAGTCCATGGTGATCGCCGCCATGTTGGTCATCATGTCTACGGTGATCGCACTGGCCTCGGCGCCGGGTCGCGACAGCGCCGTCACCGCACAGGATCTCGGCATCGATCCCAAGCGGGAAGAGGAGGAGATCAGCGGCCCTCGGCAACCCGGCGAGTGGCTGGAACACGCGCCGCTGCTCACCATCATCATCGGCTTCCTAGCCGCCGGTTGGCTGATCCAGGAATTCGCGCGTCAGAACTGGATCGTCGCGATCTCCAACCTCAACACCTACAACTTCCTGTTCCTGCTCCTCGGCTTCGTGCTGCACTGGCGGCCGAAGCGCTTCCTGCTGTCCCTCGGCAAGGCCGTGCCGGCGACCGCGGGCATCCTGATCCAGTTCCCCTTCTACGCAGCCATCGCAGCGATCCTCACCGGCGCCAAGAATGCCGCTAGCCACAGCCTTTCAGACGTCATCGCGCACACCTTCGTGGCCCTGAACACGCAAGGGAGCTTCCCACTGGCGATGGGCGTGTACTCGGCCGTGCTCGGCTTCTTCATCCCGTCGGGCGGGGGCAAGTGGCTGCTCGAGGCGCCCTACGTGATGCAGGCAGCGAACGAGTTGAAGGTGCATCTCGGATGGGCGGTGCAGGTCTATAACGCGGCCGAAGCGCTGCCGAATCTGATCAACCCGTTCTTCATGCTGCCACTGCTGGGCATCCTCGGATTGAAAGCGCGAGACATCGTCGGGTTTAGCTTCCTGCAGCTGATCTTCCACCTGCCCGTCGTGCTGTTCCTGTTATGGGCGCTTGCCTTCACGCTGGACTATCACCCGCCGGTCATGCCGAGCTGAGGAAAAGGGGAAACACGTCCATGCGTTTGGTTCTCACTCTCGCTCTCGGACTGCTCATGACGGCGACCGCTTCCGCGCAGGATCGCCTGCCCGAGATTCCGGCCGACAAGCAGACAGAGGCCCAGAAGAAGGCCTCGGAGGAGTTTCTCGCTGCGCGGAAGGTGCCGGTCTTCGGTCCCTTCGTGCCCCTGCTGCGCAGCCCTCAACTGATGCTCAATGCGAGCAACATGGGGCTCTACCTGCGCTACAACAGTGTGATCTCGCTCAAGCTCAGCGAATTCACGATCCTACTGACGGCGCGCGAGTGGAGCCAGCAGCTGGAATGGCAGATCCACGAGCCGATCGCGCTCAAGGCCGGGCTCGATGCTGCGATTGTGGAGGCGGTGAAAGAGGGAAGGCGGCCCGACGCGATGGGCGAGGACGAGGCGCTCGTTTACGCCTTCGCTACCGAAATCCACCGCAACAAGGCCGTGAGCGACACGACCTATGCGCGTGTCGTCCAGAAATTCGGGGAGCAGGGCGCGATCGATCTCGCCGGGATCAACGGCTACTACACGCTGCTTGCGATGACCTTGAACATGGCCCGCACGGCGCTGCCCCCAGGCGTCGCGCCGCCGCTGCCGGCGCTCGTAAAATGAAGGCCAAGCGGATCAAGCCAATATCTTGCGCTTCGCGCCCGACGCATTCGAGGTGCCGCAGAGGGGGAAGTTGTCCGTTCGGAAGACCTTGAAGCGCCCGATCTCAATAGGATCGTCGGCATTCGGCGCGTAGCCGTAGCGCACCGCCCGCTTGCGAGCCTTTCTGTCGAGGCCGAGCGCCGGTCCGCTGCCGTCAGACGTGCGTAAGGCCCGCTGCATCTGGGATGACACGCGATCGCGTGAACTCCGTTCCCGATCGTTCGAGATCGTGGATGATGCGAGTTAAGTACCGACGAATCCGGTGCGATTCGAGCTCTCCCATCAGTCTCGCGCCGGGACGAGCGCCGCGGCCACGATCAGAAGCCAGCCGGCCATCAGCACGAATCCACCTGCCGGCGCGGCCATCGGAAAGAGCGGTGCGCCGGAGAGTGCACGCATCGCGAGATCGCCGGAAAACAGCGCGAGGCCTGCGAGTATGGCGGCGCCCGCGAGCCGCGTGAGCCGGCCGTGCGTTGCGCCGGAGCCGGCCAGCGCGACGAGGCCGACGATGAGTGGCGCGTGGAAAAGCAGGAACTGCGCGGACGTTTTCAGCGTCTCGCCACCATCTCTGTGCGCGGCCGCCGCGCTCGCGGCCACACCAAGCAGGCCGGCCAAGGCCGCAAGCGCCAGCAGGATACGATCGATCACGGTCATGGACATCTCCGCAGCGGCACATGCCCTACCTGAACAGTCGCGGCTATGCCGCCCCCGCGCTGCAGAGGAAATGCCGCACATCGTCGGATGGGGCCTTCGCTACGGCTGCGGCGAGGACGAAGCGCAGCCCGCGTCGCCCGAGCACCCTGTCTCGATCGTCATGACGAGGGCGAATAGGTCGATTGAACTGGCGATGGCGGTGATCGCCGTTCCGACCTGACCCATCTTGGCGGCCGCACTGTTGAGATTCTGCACGCCGAAGGCTCCGAACCCTCGGTGCCTGTACGACGCAGTGCTTGCAGCGCTTCCGATGATCGACAACATACCGGCCGATCGTATCGGCTCAGGCACCGCGTTCAGCGAGCAAGCGCGCGACGCTTGCACGCAACTCCGCTACACCGCGGTCATCCCGGCTCGAAGTGAGCAGCACCTCCGGATAGGCAGCCGGCCGTTTCGCGATGGCCGCCTGAATTCCTGCGATGCGTGCTTCCATCTCGCTCTTCTTCAGCGCGTCACCCTTGGTCAGCACGATCTGGTAGGACACCGCAGCCTTGTCGAGGCCGTCGAGCACGTCGGTGTCGATGCTCTTTAGGCCGTGGCGCGAGTCGATCAGCATGAAGACACGGGCGAGGTTGGCCCGGCCCTTCAGGTAGGCGTGAATCAACTCGGTCCACGCCTCGACCTTGGCCTTCTCCACCGCCGCGTAGCCATAGCCCGGCATGTCGACGAGGGTCAGGCGCTCGGCGATCTTGAAGAAGTTGAGCTGCTGGGTGCGGCCAGGCGTGTGCGAGGTGCGTGCCAGCGTATTGCGTCCGGTCAGAGCGTTGATCAGGCTCGATTTGCCGACATTCGAGCGGCCGGCGAAGGCGATCTCGACGCCGTCCATCGGCGGCAGCACGCCCAGCGAGGGCGCGGCCGCGAAGAAGTCGGCGCTGCCAGCAAAAAGCAGGCGGCCGGCCTCGATGAGGCCGGCCTGTTCCGTATCGGTGTTGCTCACGTCAGTTCTTATCCATCAGCCCTTGGCTGCGGCACCCTTTTCGGGCGGTTTCTTGCTGAACGTGCCCTTGAGGTTGTCCCACAATTCCACCTTCACGCCGTTGCGGCGCATGATGACGTATTGCTGGAGCACCGAGAGGGTATTGTTCCAGGCCCAGTAGATCACCAAGCCGGCCGGGAACGAGCCGAGCATGAAGGTGAAGATGATCGGCATGAAGGTGAAGATCTGCGCCTGGACCGGGTCCGGCGGCGCAGGGTTCATCTTCATCTGGATGAACATCGTCACACCCATGATCAGCGGCCAGACACCGAGATGGATGAAGTCAGGCGCTGCGAACGGCAACAGACCGAATAGGTTCAGAAGGCTGGTCGGATCCGGCGCCGCAAGGTCCTGAATCCAGCCGAAGAACGGTGCGTGCCGCATCTCGATGGTAATGAACAGGACCTTGTAGAGCGCGAAGAAGACCGGGATCTGGATCAGCACCGGCCAGCAGCCGGCAACCGGATTGATCTTCTCCTTCTTGTACAGCTCCATCATGGCCTGCTGTTGCTTCATCTTATCGTCTTTGTACCGCTCCCGGATGGAGGTCATCTCGGGCTGCACGGCCTTCATCTTGGCCATGGAGACGTAGGAGCGGTTGGCGATCGGCAGGAAGAAGATCTTCAGGATCAGCGTAACGAGCAGGATCGCGACACCGAAATTGCCAAGGAGATGGAAGAAGAAGTCCAGCGCCTTGAACATCGGCTTGGTCAGGAACCAGAACCAGCCCCAGTCGATCATCAGATCGAACTGCTTGATGCCGAGATCCTTCTGATAGCCATTGATCTGGTTGACCTCCTTGGCGCCTGCGAACAGGCGCTGCGTCGCGGAGGAGGAGGTGCCCGGCGCGACCGTCACGGCCTCACCCCGCACGCTGGTCTGGTAGACCTTGGCAGCGCCTTCGCTGCGCTCGGTAAAGGCGCCGTTGAAAGGCTTGTCCTGGTCGGGGATGACGGCGGCGGCCCAGTACTTGTCCGTGATGCCGACGAAGCCGCCGGTCACGCCATCCCACGACTTGCCGCGGGTGTTCGGGCCGCCGAAGGACGGCTCCTTGCCGATCTTGTCGTAGGTGTATTCCTGCAGGCCGTCCGCGCCGAGGGCGCCGATCAGGCCCTCGTGCAGCACGTAGTAACCCTGGGTCTGCGGCTTACCCCAGCGCGACACCAGGCTGTACGGGTAGAGCGTGACGGCCTTCGAACCAGTGTTGTCGACCTCATCGCGCACCGTAAACATGAACTTGTCGTCGACGGCGAGAATGCGCTTGAAGGTCAGGCCCTCACCGTTGTCCCAGCTCAGCGTCACCGGCTTGCCAGGGGAAAGGACTTCGGCATCGGCCTTCCAGACCGTGTCTGCGTTCGGCAGCTTGCCGGCATCGGAACTCACCCAGCCGAACTCCGCATAATACGGGTTCTGGCTGCCGGCCGGCGACAGCAGCACGATGCGCGGGCTCTCGTCACTGACGGTCTCGTGGTAGTTCTTCAGCAGCACGTCGTCGATGCGCCCGCCCTTGAGCGCAACCGAGCCGAACAGGGCAGGGGTGTCGATGCGCAGGCGCGCCGAGCGAGCCACCGCCTCCTCGCGTGGGGCCGGCGCCTGAGCCGCCCCTGGTATAGTGCCGGCAGCCGGTGCCGACGGGCCGCCTTCCTGCGGGCTCGGCGTCGCGACGGGCGCGCTGCCGGGAGCCTGAGCAGCCTGATTCTGAGCGGCGGCCTGCTTCTGACGCTCGTTCATCGGAGCGGCGACGAAGTAGTTCCAGCCGAGCAGCACCGCCAAAGACAAGGCGATCGCGACGAACATGTTCGTCTTGTCGTTACCCATCGGTCGATCCGTTAGCGGTCTGTGTTCTTGAAGCTGTATCGGGCTTCGCCTCGCCGGGACTCGTCCGGCGGGCGACATGTGCCCCCGATCGCACGCGAGCGCCAGGGGCCGCGACGCCGGGGCCGTCACTCCGCGTGTGGGGCGTGTCCTTCGCGCCGCGCGGCTTGGTCACGACCTTGAGCGCCCGGCGCAGGTCATCGACGAGCGTCTCGAAGGGTATCGAGAGGGCAGGGCGGCGCGCGACGAGCACGACATCGGCCGGAGAAATGGGAGCATCATCACCGAGCGCGGCGATTGCCCCGCGCAGGCGCCGCCGGATACGGTTGCGCTCGGTGGCGTGGCCAACCCGCTTGGTGATGGTGAAGCCGAGATGGATCCCCTCGGCGGGGGCGCCGTCACGCATCTCGTCAGGCTCGCGCAGTCGTCCCTGCGCGGTCATGCGCTCGGTGTGAAAACGTCGGCCGGATGCGGCGGCTAGGAAGTCCGGTCGCCGCCTCAGGCGTTTGATGCTTGGCACGGGCGCCGGTCTCCGGCGTCCGGCCCTGTTGGACCGGTACGCGCGATGCGCCGTCTTAGGCGGAGAGCTTCTTGCGGCCGTGGGCGCGGCGGGCAGCGATGACCTTACGGCCGCCAGCGGTCGCCATGCGCGCACGGAAGCCGTGACGGCGCTTCCGGACGAGCTTGCTCGGCTGATAGGTTCTCTTCATGACGTGAACTCCGGGCGACGGGACGGCGGTCCAAGCGGCGCCTAGGCGCGCTGAGGACAGGTCCGTCCATTAACGATGTGTCGGCAAGCGCAAAGAGCGCCCACGAGGGCGCCGCATCACTTGGCGCGGGCTTATGGCGGATGGCCTTCTCCGAGTCAATTCGCGGGAGTGCAATCTAGTCCTGGCTCTGCTTCCTGAGCAGCCTCGCTGGATTGCCGGCAACAATCGTTCCGGGGGCAACGTCCCGCGTCACCACCGAGCCCGCGCCGATCACCGCGTCGTCACCTACGGTGACGCCCGGTACGATGATGGCACCGCCGCCGATCCAGACGTTACGTCCGATCACGACCGGGCGACCAAACTCCAGCCCCGCCCGGCGCGGCTCGGGATCACGCGGATGATCCGCTGCATAGATCTGCACGGCGGGGCCGATTTGGGTGCCATCGCCGATGCTGACCGAGCAGACGTCGAGAATCACGCAGTTGAAGTTCATGAACGCATTGGCGCCGATGCTGATGTTAAAGCCGTAATCGCAGAAGAACGGCGGCCGGATCACCGCGTGTGCACCGACATGGGCGAGGCGTTTGACGAGCAATGCGCGGCGTTCCGCGGGCGGAGCCGCTGAGGCCGCGTTGTAGCGGGCCATCCATTCCTTGTTGGCTGCGATGTCCGCCTGAATCTCGGGGTCGCTGGGCCGGTAGAGTTCGCCGGCTAGCATCTTCTGCTTCTCGCTCTTGTCCACGCCATCTCCGGTGCCGCTGCCGGGACCAGGGCGGCCCCGTATCTCATAGTGCGGTGGCCAGTCAGGATGACAAGACCGGGAAACGAAGCGGACAGGCACGCTGAAACGATTGATTAACCTTTCCAGACGATGATCACCACATGTCCAGCCTGCTGGATGTCGAGTGGGTCCTGTCCACTCTGTTTGATGCCTCTCTTTTCGACTTCGTGATAGCCGTCCCTTGGGGCGGCTTTTTTTCTTGGGCCTTCCGCCTCACGCGATCGCCCTTGTCCGGGGAGGCATTGCGGCACAGCCGCGCCGTATTAACGTTAAGCCTCGGTAAACGATGCGACGGCTGCGCAATGCGCTAGGTTCGTCTCGTCAGCCCGCGGATTCGCTCGTTCGAGCGACTCCCCCTGGATGGGCCGCAGGAGGCACGATGACCGGCTTAGATGTCATGTTTCGCGACGAGAACGACTGGGTGAGCTTCGGGGAGACCTACGTCGCCTCTGAGAGCTTCAAGACCTTGTTTCGCGACGGCATGACCCTCGTCGAGGAGACCGCAGCCTATCTCGACGGCAACGGCCGCGACGAGTCGCGGGGCGCCTCACGGGAGGCGACGTTGGCCTATGCCGGCGAGAGCATGCGCCTGACCACGCGGCTGATGCAGATCGCCTCCTGGCTTCTCGTGCAGCGTGCGGTGGCCGAGGGCGAGATCACGCACAGTCAGGCCCAGGAAGAGAAGCGCCGCGTGAAGTTGACTGCGTCGGAGACGCGAATGGTGGAGGAGGGCGACGGCTTCGCTTTGCTTCCCGAGCAGCTCCGGGATCTCGTCGAGCGCTCCCGCCGGCTACACGCTCGCATCCTGCATCTCGACGGCCTTATCGCCGAGGACAGGCCGACACCTCGTCCGATCGAGAGTCCCGTTGCCGCTCAGCAGGGCCTGCTCCGCTCGGCCTTCGGCGACCTCTGAGGAGCGCTCCTGATCGTTGCACCGGTTTGCCGGATCGAGGCCGGTGAGGAATGTGAGC
>NZ_BJZV01000030.1 GCF_007992215.1 Methylobacterium gnaphalii
ATTCCGGCCTGTCGGCTTTTGGTCGAGAGGTCGTAAGAGCGGACAAAATTCTAGGGCTCACTCATAGGTAGTTCCTCGGACGCCGATACAAGCCCAGCCCCGATCGCGATCCAGACAAGATGCGCATCGGTGCGGGCCCCGAGCGTGGCGCGGATCACCGACAGGTTGTTGTGCACCGTCTTGAGGCTCAGACACAGCGCCTCGGCTATGGTCTGGGCGGTCATCCCGCTGACGGTCAGGTTCAGAATTTCGAGTTCCCGAGGGCTGAGGTCATCAAGCGCCGTGCGCCCCCCGGCTACCTCATCCTGGGCGATCGTGCGTGCGATGTCGGTGCTCATCGCCTGCTCGCCGCGGAGCACCGCGGCGACCGCCGCCAGCAGCTCACGGGGTGGGCTCGCCTTGCTGACATACCCGCTCGCCCCCGCGGCGAAGGCTTGGCGCGCGATCACCGCCCCGGTGCGCATGCTAAACACGACGATGCGGGCGGCCCTGTCCCACTGGCGGATGTGACGGAGGACTTCAATGCCGCTTGGGCCGGGCAGTGACAGGTCGAGAATCACGAGATCGGGCTCGTGAGCCTTGTATTGGTAATAAGCCGCCGCAGCGCTTTCGGCTTCCGCGATCACGACCAAGCCTGGCTGTCGCTCGATCAGGCGGCGATAGCCTTCCCGCACGACAGGATGGTCATCGACAAGAAGGATGGACGAGGCCATGAGGCGATCTCAGTCGTCGACGGTTGGCACGGATGCGGAAGCACGGATACCGGCGCCAGTGCTGATGAGCGTGAAGCTCCCGCCGAGGGCGGCCAGCCGCGCTCGGATGCCGACGAGCCCACGACCCGTATGGGACGCGGCTTGAGACACATCGCCACCGCCGTCATCGTCCAGCGTGAGCGTCACTGTTCGTGACCCGGCCTCCGACCGATCGAGCCGCAAGAAGATCCGGCTCGGCCTGCCGTGGCGCAAGGCGTTTGTCAGGAGTTCCTGCGCAATCCGGTAGAGGCTCGCTGCCACGGTCCCGGGCATATCGGTAAGATTGCCCGTCACATCGAGATGTAGGGCCGGGCCGGACCTGAGTTGCCCTCGCCAATCGGCAACGAGGCTACGCAGTGCTTCCTCCAATCCGGCTTCGGCGAGATCGGGCAGTTCGAGGCGGGCCAGTGCTCCCCGCAAGCTCTCCCGCATCGTGGCGATCAGCGCCTCGATGCCCTGGGCGTCCTCACGAAGATCCTCGCGCTCCGGGGGCGCAGCACCTTCGATCGCGGCAGCACGCGCTCCAACGGCCGCTAGGCACTGGCCGAAGGCGTCGTGCAGGTCGCGCGCGAGCGCCTGACGCTCCTCTTCCTGAGCCGTGACAAGCCTCTGCATCAGGCCAGCGCGCTCGGCTTCGGTATGCGCGAGCCGGTCTGCGAGAGCGTTGCAAGCGCGGGCGATCCGGTCGAACTCAGTGGCAGCGAAACATGGCAGCAACGGTCGGGTCCCGGCCGCTTTGAGGGTCTCCAGCTCTTGGACGATCCGGCTTGCCGGTGCGACGAGGCGCATCACGGCGAGCCAGTTGAGAAGCACCGTCGCCGCAGCCAAACCGAGGGCCAGTCCGCCTGCAAGGCGCGTCCGCCGCCAGAGACGAGCCGCCGATGCCATCGGATCGGGCCATGTCGTGACACTGCCGATTGTGCGCTCGCGATACGCGATCGCTCGAACCGTTGGCGTGGCATCGGCTTCCCAGGCAAGCGCCTTTCGGAACCAAGTGGGGGCGGCATCGAGGCCGTCCCAGTCACCGCAGAAGCGGCGGGGCAGTTCCACGCCGAGATGAATGTCGGCGCAGATGCCCGGCAGGAGCGTGACGACAGCCGGTGCGGCCTGCGGCACGCTGACGGGCATTGCAGCCGGCCCGGCGCTTCCGAGGCCTGGCTGACGCGCCAGTTGCGCGGCGATCCGATCCGCCGACATTGCAGCCTCCCAACGGAGGCTCGTATGGGCGTCCCAGGCAGCCCATGCGATCGCCCCCGCCAAGCAGAGCACGGCGACCACGAGAAGGCGTAGACCGAGATGCGCGGGCAGGCTCATGGATCAAACGGCTGAGCTCGAAGCGAGGCTGTGATTTGGCACTGGGACCGTCGGGATGCGCAAGCCATGGCTCACTCAGACGGGAAGAATGCCCGGGCTTCGGCGGGAGCACTTCCCTGGTTTAATCGCGGCACGATCCGGAGGATGGCGCTGTCCCCTCTCCACGGAGCCGGCCATGTCGCTTCTCCTCTCCCGCCGCAACCTGCTGGCCGCCGCCCCTCTGCTCCCGCTCGGGTTACACCTCCCTGCGTTGGCCGCGCCTCTGAGCGGTCCGTACCGGGTCGGCGCGTTCACGGTGACGCCGTTGCGCGATGGCCTCTTTCCGCTGGAACCGAGCATGATCCCGGCCGCCGAAAGCCAGGCCGGAGAGACCTTGTTGGAGGGGGCTGGTCTCCCCGCGAAGGGTCCGTCGCCGGAGCCGGTCAACGCGTTCCTGATCCGCCGCGGGGAGCGGCACTGGCTGCTCGATGCGGGCTGCGGCACTGTACTCGGGCCGGGGTTCAACCGTGTGACCGCGGCATTGGCGGCGGAGGGCGTGCGGCCGGACCAGGTCGAGACCATCTGGCTGAGCCATCTGCACGCCGACCATGCTGGCGGTCTCCTGACGCCTAACCGCCTCGCACGGTTCGCGAACGCAGAACTCGTGCTGCAGGAGCGCGAGGTGACCTACTGGTCGGATGCGGCGGCTAGAGCCTCCGCTCCGGCCGCGTTGAGCCCGATGTTCGATACGGCGCAGGCGGTGCTGGCGGCCTATCCCGACCGGATCCGGCGCGTCTCCGGCGAAGCGGAACTCGCACCGGGTATCCATGCGCTGCCACTGCCCGGCCATACACCGGGACATATGGGCGTCCTGATCACCGACGGCTCCGATCGGCTGCTGATTTGGGGCGATATAGTTCACTCGCGGGTCTTGCAGATGCCACACCCGGATTGGACGGTGATCTGGGACACCGATCCAGCGGAGGCGATCACGACCCGACGGAGCATCCTCGACCGCGCGGCGGCGGAGAACTTGAGGGTGACCGGGATGCACCTCGCCACGAGCGGAAGGATCGAGCGCGCTGATGCGGGGTACGCGCTGATCTAGTGGTTGAGCGCTGACGGTTGAGTCCGTTCGGGGTTTCGGTTTGGGTCCCGCCCTGCGAGTCTGGCGGGATGCGCAGTGGTATCTCTTTCAAGCTCTCCGCCTCGGATCGCCTTCGGCTGGAGGCCCCGGTCGCGGATCGAAACACTCCGCAGAAGCACGTCTGGCGCGCCCGTATCGTGCTGCTGAGCGCCGATGGGCTCGGGACGCACGCGATCATGCGTGAGGCGGGCGTATCCAAGACAGTGGTCTGGCGCTGGCAGGACCGCTTCGCGCAGGAGGGCGTCGACGGGCTCCTGCGGGATAAGACGCGACCAGCGCGCATCCCGCCGCTGGGGCCGGAGGTGGCGGCGCGCGTGGTGGCTCTGACGCAAGGAGATCCGCCCGGCGAAACCACGCATTGGACGGCCGCCGCCATGAGCAAGGTCGCGGCCATCAGCATCTCGTCGGCGCAGCGGATCTGGCGCGGGCACGGTCTGCAGCCGCATCGGATCCGGCAGTTCAAGCTCTCCACCGACCCGGCCTTCGCTGCCAAGTTGCGCGACGTCGTCGGGCTCTACGTCGACCCGCCCGCCCATGCCGTCGTGCTCTCGGTCGATGAGAAGAGCCAGATCCAGGCGCTTGCCCGCACGCAGGCCTCATTGCCGATGAAGCCGGGTCAGCCGACGACGCGCACTCACGACGACAAGCGCCACGGCACGACGACCCTGTTTGCCGCCCTGGACGTCTTGGAGGGCAAGGTGATCGGCCGCTGTATGCAGCGCCACCGGCATCAGGAGTTCATCCGCTTCCTCAACGCGGTCGAGGCTGCAGTACCAGCGGGCAAGATCGTCCACGCGATCCTGGACAACGATGCCGTCCACAAGCACCCCAAGGTCCGTGCCTGGCTCGACCGCCACCCGCGCTGGACGTGTCCCTTCACGCCGACCTCAGCCTCGTAGCTCAACGCCGTCGAGGGGTTCTTCGCCAAGCTCGCAAAACGCAGCCTGCGGCGCGGCGTGTTCAAATCGCTGATCGAGGTGCAGGCGGCCATCAAACGCTTCATCGCCGAGAGCAACGGCGACCCGAAGCCCTTTACCTGGACCGCTGACCCGGATCGCATCATCGAAGCCGCAAAGCGCGGGCATCAAGTGTTAGACTCGCACCACTAGATGCGCTGGAGCTCGCGGGCCGCGGGTGTCTGCTTTCGAGGTCCCTTCAACGGATGATCGGCGACCGCATTGGGTCGCAAGCGGCGTGGCCGAACAGGGTGGTTTTCCGCCGGTCTGCTTACGGTCGGCAAAGCATGGAAGCGGACCTTGTCTTCGTGCGCGCTTTTGATCAGTTCGGCAGGAGGCCTGACTCTTGATAGCTCCTGATTAACGAGTCGAACAGGTTTATGTCCGACCGGCTTCGAGCGATGATCTGAGCTCCGGCCACAGCAGCATAGATGGCACGGGCTCTCGTCTCCCCGTCCTTCGGCTCAACAAGCTTTGCACCAACTAGCTGCTCGCGTAACCAAGTCGTATTAACGTCGGCAAAAGACTGGACCTCTTTCAGAACCTGCTCCGGCAACGCGTCATATTCTGTCGCCATGAAGCTGCTGAGGCACATGCGATTGTTGCGTTCCAGAGAGAGGCGAAAAATGCTAGGGTATTGCCGTAGCGCTTCCATCGGGTTTTGCGCATCGGTTGAAATAGCTTCAAGATCGCGGGCAATGTCTTCCCAATATCGGCGCGCGACTGCCTCGCCGAGGATGGCCTTATTAGCGAAGTAGTAGTTGATGCTTGCAGCCTTGATGCCAACAGCCTCCGCGAGGTCGCGGAAATTGATGCCGCCGTATCCATAGGCCATCGCTGCTTCCCTCGCGGCCACGAGGATCGCCTCACGCACATCCCTCTTCAATGTCGCTGCCATTTCAACCTCCACCTGTCATATGGCAGACAGGTGTTGACTGTACAAGGCGCCGGCCTTAGCTTGCTACCTGTCATATGACAGACAGGCAAAATTCTTAGGAAAGTGAGACGACGATGTCCGACAAGCTCAAGCTCTTCACCTCACCGTCGGCCTTCCCCAACCCGCAGCGCCTGCGGATCTTCATGCACGAGAAGGGCATCGGCAATCACTTCGACGAGACGATCTACGACATGTCACCGGCGGGTGAGCAGCGAGGCTGGAAGCACCTGAAGATGAACGCATGGGGCGAGACCCCGACCCTTGCGCTCGCCGACGGCTCTTACCTCAGTGAGACCTCTGCCATCGCCCGCTACCTCGACGACGCGTTCGAAGGCCGCAAGATCATGGGGGAGACGGCGCACGAGCGTGGCCTAGATCAGATGTGGGACAACCGGGTCTGGGTCCACATCCTCTATCCCATCGTCACCGCATTCCATGTGCTGCATCAGGGTCTGGGCCCGAAGCTCGAGCTGACCAGCAATCCAGCTTGGGGCGAGCACTCCCGCAAGGTGGCACTGGCGCATGCCGGCTTGGCCGACCGGCACCTCTCAGACGGCCGTGCGTGGCTGCTGGGAGGCGATCAGCCGACGTTCTCGGACATCACGTTGGCGACGGCCATCGCGTTCTCCAAGTTCCCGGTGAACGCTACTCCGCTCGATGAGCGCTTCGAGCATCTCGATGCCTTCTGGCAGCGCTGGCAGTCTCGGCCGACCTTCATCGCTGCCTATGCGGACAGGAGCAGCGGTGTGCCGGAGATCGACAACCGGACGTGAGCGCCCAGCGGTCGGTCCCAGCCCGGGTCCGACCGCAATCCTGCCCGAGGAGGTCATCATGCCTTTTGCAGGTATCGATTTGATCCAGGGGGAAAAGCCCCGAGTACCGCGCTGCCGTGGCAGACATTGTCTATCGAGGCATCGTCGACATCCTCGAAGCGCCTGATGGCGACCGCCTCGTCGTGATCGGCGAGCACAAAGCGGATAACCTTGTATACGATCCGCAATTTCTTGGGTTCAGCCGGTCGCCAGACTTCATCTTGATCCAGGTGACGAGCACCGTCGGCAACAAGAAGGACACCAAGTTCGCCTTCTATCGTTTCGTTGCCGACGAACTGAAATCGACGTTGGAGATCCGACCCGACGACATCATGATCAACATGGTCTTTGTCGACAAGGAGGACTGGTCGTTCGGTGATGGTCAGCCGTGGTAACGACTCCCGATACGACCTCAGTCCACAACTGCAGGGCCGCAGATCAATGACCGCTTCGGGGAAGCGCCGACGGTCAACGTAACGACTGGCGTGGGTCGGAAGCGGCTACGCTAGTCAGATCGATTTTCTGCCTGTTGCTTTGCGAGCATGGTACGAGAAAAGCAGCTTGGATTTTTACCTTGCCAAACCATAGACAGACTGACGATGTGCGCGCATTCCATGCGAGGCTGATGACAGTCGCCAGCGGTTCTGTCGACCCTCGGCTTGAGCGCGTATTCGGGCTCGTTCCAAGAGAAGCATTCCTGGGACCTGGGCCTTGGAAGGTCATGGTCAATAATCGATACGTCGAAACGCCGAGCGATGACCCAATCTTCTTATATCAAAATATTCTTGTGGCGTTGAATGCCGATCAAGGCATCAATAATGGCGAGCCGTTTCTCCATGCAGCTTGGATCGGTTTTGCTGCGCCCCAAGGTGGCGAAACCATTGTTCATATCGGCGCGGGAACAGGTTACTATACTGCGTTTTTGTCCCTGCTCGTTCTCCCAAACGGCAAAGTCCATGCCTATGAGATTGAGCCAATTCTAGCTCGCCGTGCAACGGAAAATCTTAAACATTTTGATGGTGTGACTGTCGTTCATGGCGATGCCACGACACTTGTTCTGCCCGATTGTGACGTGATCTACGTCAATGCTGGTGTTGTTTCGCCGCCGGGCCGATGGTTGGAGGCGCTGCGACCTGGGGGCAGGATCATCTTCCCTTGGAGACCGTCGAGCTACGTGGGGATCGCGCTGATGTTGACACGAGGGGCAGACGGTTTTGGAGTTCGGCCTCTGGGGCCGTCATGGTTCATACCCTGCGTTGGTGCTTCGGACCCAGCGGATTGCCTGAAGGCTCCCAGTCCTTGGCAGGCACGCTCAATCGACGCGGCATGGCTGACAAAGGATCGAGAACCTGATGACACGGCTGTAGCGATATGCCGGGATGTCTGGTTCTCGGCGGCGCCTCGCTAAAACCGTACGTCTCGGTTGGGTCGGAAGCAGCCGGTCTTCGTACGTAGCAAGCGTCGGAATTGAGCCACTAGTGGTAAAAACCTGACGGATGGTACCTGCCCGAAACGTCCGAGAAGGGTGGGTAGCGCCGGCTCGATAACCGCTAGGCAAACGTCCGGAGTCAAGGCCGCAGCCGACGAAGCAGACTTGGATTATTAAGGCCCCGGAGTGCGAGCGACGTTCATCAACCAGCACACCATCACGAAGTAGCCGACCAGCGTTAGCAACTCGACTGTTACTGCTTCACCCCAAGTGCGCAGAGCAGCGGCATAGGTTTCGTCACTTAGGCGATGCTGGTGGATGAGTTCGCCGGCTATGGCATGCGCCAAGACCAGATCGGCGTGGAGATCGGTCGGTAGCGGCACACCCCGTTCGACTGCAGCCAAGGCAGCAGGCGGCACGCCCGCAGCTTCTGCCAGCGGCAAATGCATGTCCCATTCGAACACGTTGGACAGCTCCCGCGACACCACGCAGATCGCCCACTCGCGCAATGCTGCGTCGAGCATCCCGGCATAGCGCAGTGTCTCCCCAACTTTGGCGACCGCTTGAAGCAACGAGGGGCGGTGCAGCAGCGGCCGGAACGGACCGTAGACCCCTTGGCGGGGGCCGTTGGTCAGTTCATCAGCGGCTGCCTGCTGCTCCGCATCGAATGTGGCCGGCGGTCCGAGGCGTTCGGAAAGCCCGAACTCCGGAAAGGGCGGCGTTGCGGAGGCGGACCGGTTGGGACGCATCAGACGGGCCTTAGGCTCTTGGGAGGCGGTTTGGCGCCGCGCCATAGCCACAGGGCCGTCAGCACCAGCACCAGCGTCGCGATTGCGCCGGTCCAGCCCAGTGCGTCCCAGCCGGCCCAGCGGCCGGAGCCGAGGGCGCGCACCAGCAGCGGGCCCGCGATTTGCCCGGCGGCGAAGGCAGCGGTCATCCGGGCGAGGAGCGGGGTCGGATCGTCTGGCCGCGCCTCGCGCGCCAGCTGCAAGCCAGCCATGGTGGCAACCATGAACGTGCCGCCGACAAAGACTGCTGATGCGGCCACGGCCCAGAGGGCTTGGACAAACAGGGGTAGGGCAGTGCCAAGCGCCATGACGCCCTGCGACAGCGCCCACAGGCGTTGGCGTGGTGTGCTCGGCAGCCAGCGGGCCACGGCGGCAACCGACAGGGCAGCGGCTAGACCGAACAGTGGCCAGGTCAGCCCGAATAGCAGAGGATCGGGAGCCAGCTCGCGCGCCATGGCTGGCAGGAATGTCGCGGGCACGATGTAGCCGAACCCAAAGCTCCCGTAGCAGAGCACCAGAGCCAGCCGCCCACTTTTTCGCCTTGCTGCAACGGCTGTGGCCTCGCGTTCCGTGATCTCGGCCGGGGCCGTGTTCTGTCCCCATGACTGTGCCCAGACCAGCACCGCTCCGGCACTGGCGATCAGCCCCAGCTCAAGCCACAGCCAGTCCGCCCGCTGGCGCCCGCCAAGCCAGGTCAGCACGCCGGCCAAGGCGATACCGAGACCGACGCCCGTGTAGATCCATGCCCCCGACTGCCCGGCTCCACGTCGCGCAAGTTCAGCCAGGCACCAGCTGCTTGCGCAAACCAGCGCCCAGGCACTGAACACGCCGGCCGCCCCGCGCAGCATGGCCCCAAGCAGGGGGGTGCGAACGGCATCAACCGCCACCATTGCCAGTGTCGTGAGTGCGACGCCAATCAGGCTCAGAAGCAGACCACGACGCGGGTTGCCACTGAACCATGAGGCGGTCAGAGCGCCGATCAAATAGCCGACATAGTTGGCTGCCGCCCACTCCGTGCCGGTGGCAGCGTCGAGGGTGCCGTCGCGGATCATCAGCGGCATCAGCGGCGTGAAGGCGAAGCGGCCCACCCCCATCGCTATCGCGAGCGTGACAAGTCCGCTGACGACGACGGGCGAGGTCGAGCGGCTAGGTCGGGCGGAAGGTGAGAATGTAGTGCTCATCGGAGGGTTGGATTGAACACCCATCTCGACGTCTTGGAAACTGAATTATCGTGATCTATGGTTCTCTTTATGAGAACGATGGATTTGGACGACCTGCATATCTTTCGCTGCGTCGTGCGTGAGGGCGGTGTGACGCGGGCTGCACACCACCTGCACCGTGTACCATCCAACGTCACCACCCGGATCAAGCAGCTTGAGGAACGGCTTGGGATGGCGCTGTTCCGGCGCGAGGGCCGCAGCCTGACCCTGACCGAGGCCGGGCGCACCCTACTCGGCCATGCCGAGAAGTTGCTGCAGATGGCCGACTTGGCCGAAGAGGAACTGCGCAGCGGCATCGTGCGTGGCGTGCTGCGGCTCGGGTCTCTGGAAAGCGCGGCCGGGGCGCGACTGCCGCCGATCCTGTCGGCTTTCCATGCGCAGAACCCCCACGTCACGATCGAACTTCAAACCGGCACGACCCGCGCGATGCTGCGCCAGTTGGAGCGGTACGAGGTCGAAGCCGCCTTTGTGTCCGAGCCGTTCGAGCGGGGAAACCTGTCGTCGGTGCCGGCCTTTGACGAAGAACTGGTGCTGATCACTGGCCGGGGTGTGCCGACGATCCGCCAGGCCAGCGAGTTAGGCGGGCGCACGCTGGTGGCCTTCCCGCATGGCTGCTCCTACCGCCAGCGCCTCATTGAGTGGCTGGCCGAGGGAAACGTATTACCGGAGCGGGTCTTGGAGATGAGTTCGTATTACGCCATCGTCGCCTGCGTGGCTGCCGGCACCGGGGCCGCCATCGTCCCGGCCGAAGTACTCGACCATGCCGTGCTGAGCACAGCCGTTGAGCGCCATCCGTTGCCGCCTCGCTTCCGCGTCAACCGCACGCATCTCGTCTGGTCCGATTGCGCCAGTGCACCGTTGCAAGCCCTTATGGCGCTGCTGCCCAGCGCGGGTATCGCTGAACAGGCGGCATAGAAAAGGCTGCCAGATTGCTTTGGAATATGAGGGTTTTGTGCGGGTTGTGCAGCCACAGCTAAGCAGGATCTTAGAAAGCGCACGGTCCGCTTTCCATTCATTCCGGCTGCGACCGTGCGACCGATCAAGGCCTGCAACGGGGGGGAGCGGACCCAGATCATGGGGTCCATCCGTAAGATTTTGACAACTAGAGTGGAGGCTGCCCCTCCCCGCCCCGCACGCAAGAGCAGGCGAAGGGGGTATGGCGCGGCGGCACCAACTCTATGGGTTCTGCGTCGTCGCCCTGGCACTTCTCGCTAGGGTGCTCAACACGAGCCCGCCAGCGTTTGTCGTGGGGTGGCTCGTCGCTCACTTCGGTGTGTTGTCCGTCAGTACTGCGCGAAGCATCGGCGCGATCGAAGTCTGGGACAAAGTTCTTGAGATCAGCGCCGCCGCGCCAAAGCCGCTGGGATCGAGGAGAGGGAGCCGTGATCGGCCGCACCTACCTCGAACGCGGCAAGCCGGCCGTCGTGCTGATCCGCTGGGCCGACAAAGGGATGCGGAAAGTGCTGATCGAGCACGAGAGCGGCGAGCACGTGGTAAGGTCGTTCAGAGGGCTGCGGAAGACTCCCTCATTCGGCACAGGATTGCATCATGGCTGAGGGCGAAGACGACGTTGTCTATGAGGCGCTGCCGCTGGCAGGAGAGATCGGCGATCCGATGTCGCTTGAGGTATGCCCGATCGGACCCTTCCTCAGCGACAACGGCACGTTGTGCCTCAAGACCGATTACGAAAACAACGAGGGCTGGATTAACGCCTACATCGTTAGCAGTGGCGAGTTCTTCTGGGGCGAGCAGCCGAAGAGCGTCTCAAGGCAGCGCGCCTCTCGCGTGCGGCCAGTAATCGTGCATCTCCCCTCTCCGCCCAATCCCGCCTAAGCTCCAGCATGGCAGATCAACCCGCCATCGGCGAGTTGCGCAAGGTCGCGGCCGTCACTGACGACCAGATCGACGCTGCGGTGAAGGCCTACCTGAACGCGTCGGACGCCCAGGCCTTTAAGGTTGCCGACGGCCTGACGCTCGACCTCGCGCAGGCGATGTCAGCACACCGACCCGGAAGGCGCTCGCCGACAAGAACGCCACCGAAGCCTTTCGCCGCACGATGATACGGACAGCGATCCTATCAGCGGGGCCAGAAACCAGCTAACTTCGTAGGATGCCTAATTCGCGCGCCAGACGCATCTTGGGGAATGCGTTGAAAGGCGATTGCGCGACGGCGCCGATGCCGACTCCTTGTGAGGCATACGATCAGTTTTTGCTGTTGGAGATAGGCCTGCCGAAGGACCGACGGAGGCCGCTGGGCTTCTTCTGGGACGCGCCATCCATCATCCTTACGCTCGTAGCAACCGGCGTAGCGATCTACGGTCTGGTGCTATGGACGGGTTGAGCCTAGTAGATCAGCAACCATCATCCTTGCCAACGCCCTGAGCGGAACCGGCATTGTTCATGGCACCGACTGTGCCGGGTGACGCAGGCTGATTGCCGCCCGCCAGGTTCGTCGCCGCCGGATCTTCCTTGCCTTCGCCTGTAGACGCCTGTTGCCCAATGCCTTGATTGCTCCGGCGTTGTTCATCGCGCCGACCGTGCCCGGCGATGCCGGCTGCTACCCTCTCGCTGTGTTCTTGTTGGACTGGTCCGTCGCCGAACTCTTCTGTTCGGACGCTGCGTCCTGGGGAGCATTACCTTTCGCTGCGCCGATATTGCAGGGAGCCGCAACACCAAGCGACGCGGACATGAGCAGCGCGACTGCGCTCGCAGCGAATGCAGATTTCATGGAATTCCTCCGCTTTTTTGTTGGCCGGAGGGTATTGGGCGGAGATGGTAGGAGTTCCCGGCAAACCGAAACGCGAGACAAAAGTAAAACCTTCGCGGCGAACCGGGCGGGCACATCTCGGCGAGGCAGAGCCTAACTAAGCCACGTAGGCGATCAGCGAAGTGACGTAGGTGCCTGCGGTAGTTACCGCCTCAGCGCTCGAAGCATCCACCTCGTCACAGATATCGTAGACGTCGAACGTCGCGTTGTTGCTGCAACGGCTCACATGACCGTAGCCATGACGGGCCATTCCCAGGTCGCTGTAGATCCGACACGCGGCGTCGACGGGCGAAGCGGCTTCGACAGCGCGCCCAACGACGTCGCCAGTGAGTGCGTCGATGATGACACAAAGGGCAATGGGTTCCCATGGTTGCCGGTTTGGAGATCGCAATTACCTCGAGAAGCGCGGTGGCGCGAGACGAAGAAAACCCCCTAGGCGAACCGGACGGGTTACGTCAGACAGACGGGGCAGGCTCTGAGGTCGAGCGTTTCATTCGGAAGGAACGTGCCCGAGCCTGATGATTCTGGGTTGTGGACTGCGGTCGCCTCTCGCCGACACACAGCAGGCGCCTCGTTGATGTATCCGGCATTTAGCGGCGGTGGATGTTTCCCGGATGAGAACAGCGCCCTCAGATATCGATCCTGGCGCCGATCTCAACGGCCCTGTCGACAGGAATGCGGAAGTAGCGCGACGCATCGGTCGCCGCCCGCGCCATGGCGATGTAGAGACGGTCCTGCCAGACGGGCATGCCTGTCTCCGGTGAAGCCACCAGGACCCGTCGCGTCAGGAAGTAGGACAGCCCTGCCGCGTCGAAGCCCGCGCCGGCGAGCGCGCGGGGCAAGTCGGGCAGGTCCATGAACCCAAAACGCACCGTCACGCAGGTGAAGACGTCTGACAGCGGTTTCACCGTGACCTGTTCTGCCTGCCGAACACGCGGCATGTCGTCGGTGACCACGTGCAGGATGACGTTTCGGGCGTGCAGCACGTGGTTGTGCTTTACGTTGTGCATCAAGGCTCCGGGCGTGTCGCCGGGCGAGCCCGTCAGGAACAGGGCGGTCCCCGGCGCTCGCAGGAGCGAGCCGGCCTCGGCCATCCGCTCGAAGTCGGGCAGCGGCACGCGCTGCCGGTGGATCTCCTCGGCGACGAGGGCCGAGCCGCGCCGCCATGTCCACATCGCCATCACCAGGGCGGCACCGATGGTCAAGGGCACCCAGCCGCCGTGGAGCAGCTTGAGGGCATTGGCCGAGAGGAACACCAACTCGATGAGCAGGAAAGGCGCGATGACGAGTGCAGCGACGGCCACCGGCCACCGCCAGAACCGCCAAGCCACAACGAAGACGAGGCTTGCGGTGATGACCATGTCGCCGGTGACCGCGATGCCGTACGCCGCCGCCAACGCGCTCGACGACTTGAACAGCACCGCCAGGAGCACGACGGCGGCCAGCAGCCACCAGTTGACCCTCGGGATGTAGATCTGGCCCTTCTCGGTCTCGGAGGTACGCAGCACTCGCATGCGCGGCAGGAGGCCGAGCTGCATGGCTTGCTGCGTGATTGAGAAGGTACCAGTGATAACCGCCTGGCTGGCGATAACCGTCGCCACGGTCGCCAGCAGTACCATCGGCAGCAGCGCCCAGGACGGATAGAGCAGGAAGAAGGGGTTCTCAATGCGCTCGGGGTGGGCGAGTAGCATGGCGCCCTGACCCAGGTAGTTCAGGGCGAGCGCCGGCAACACGAGGCCGAACCAGGCTGTGCGGATTGGCGAACGGCCGAAGTGGCCCATGTCGGCGTAGAGCGCCTCGGCCCCGGTCACTGCCAGGAACACGGCGCCGAGTGCGAGCAGGCCGGCTGTGCCGTGGCTCAACAGGAAGCCGATACCGTGGGCCGGGTTGAGGGCCGCCAGGATGCTCAAGTCCTCGACGAGGTGGCTGAGGCCGCCCAGCGCCATGACGCTGAACCAGAAGGCCGTGATCGGCCCGAAGAAGAACGCCACCCGCGCCGTGCCGTGGCTCTGGACCGCGAACAGCCCGACCAAAATAGCGAGGCTGACGGGCAGGACGTAGGGCTCGAGGGCGGGTGTGACGAGCTTCAGCCCCTCGACGGCGGACAGCACCGAGATGGCAGGCGTGATGATGGCGTCGCCGTAGAACAGGGCGACGCCCACCATGCCGAGGGCGATGACGAAGCCGCCGGAATGGCCAAGCGCACGTTGGGCCAGGGCTACCAGGGAGGGGGTGCCGCCCTCGCCGCCGTTGTCGGCACGCATGACGATGAGCACGTACTTGAGCGTGACGATGAGGATGAGCGCCCAGAGGATCAGCGAGACGACGCCGAACACCATGTCGCGTGTTGGCGCGTGTCCGCCGCCGGCAGCGGCGTGCAGCGATTCCTTCAGCGCATAGAGCGGGCTGGTTCCGATGTCGCCGTAGACCACGCCGACGGAGCCGAGAGTCAGCGCCCAGAAACCCGTCTTCGAGCCGTGCTCCGCTGCGGCAGGCAGAGGCGCCTGCGTGGGGGGGAGCTCAGTCGCGGTACTGGACGGCATGGGCACTCTTCTCCGGGCGGTCCGACGTCACCCACGAAGGGCCGTCCTCAACGGCCAAGGAGCCGGTAACGTTCGACGGCGTTGAGCGTTGCCGGTCCGGTGAGCCTTACTCCGTCAGCCCAGGAACCCGAGCATGGACTTCGACGCAATCCGACAGTGGGCGCTAGACTTCATCGAGGCTCATAAGGCCTGGACGCCGCTGATAGCGGGAGTACTCGCCTTCTGCGAGTCCGTGGCCTTCCTGTCCTTCCTTGTCCCCGCCACCGTCATCCTGCTGGCACTCGGCCCTATGATCGCGGCCGCCGATGTCCCGTTCTGGCCGGTGGTGCTCTGCGCGGCGCTCGGTGCGGCGCTGGGCGACTGGATCTCCTACGAGTTCGGCCACTATTTCAAGGACGACGCCAAGCGGATGTGGCCGATGCGGCGCTACCCCACAGCGGTGGCGCGCGCCGAGGCCTTCTGCGGTCGCTGGGGTGCGGGCGCGGTGGCGCTCGGGCGCTTCTTCGGACCGATCCGGGCCGTCATCCCCCTGGTGGCGGGCTTCTTCGGCGTGCGCCGCCTGCCTTTCCAGGCCGCGAATGTTGCCTCGGCGTTGGCCTGGGCGTTCATCCTGATCGCGCCCGGTGCGGGCCTGATGTCCTGGTACCGCGGCTAAGACGGGCGCGAACTCCGACCGCATCAACGAGACCGCGATCGTAGACGTGAGAGAGCGTGGGGCGATCGCCTACATCGTGGCGGCGTTCGCGGACTAAGCCACCTCCTCCAGCGCCCAGATCGGCACGCCCCGCAGCTTGCCGGCACGTCCCAATAGAAGGTCAGATCCCCGAAGCGGATGCACTTTGGCTCAGCAGCGGTTGCCTTGCGCCCGCTGATCAGCAGGGCGCCGCAGCAATCAATGCGAAGCGTCCCGTCTTTAAGATGAACGGCGAGGAGCTGCGCCGCCGTCCAGGTGAGCGGCCCCGACGACCAGAGCCCTGACTGCCCGGGCGGTCGGGGCTTTTCGCCGCTTAAGCGAAGTCAGGCTGCCCGCACAGTGGCGAGGAAGCGTATAACCTCAGCATTGAGATGCTCAGACTGGCGCGACAGCTCCGAGGCCGAGGTCAGCACCTGGGAGGCGGCCGCGCCCGCTTCCTCGGAGGCGCCCGCCACGCCCGCGATGTTGCTCGTCACCTCGGACGTGCCAACGGCGGCCTGCGTTACGTTGCGCACGATCTCCTGCGTTGCCGCGCCCTGCTCCTCCACCGCCGCCGCGATTGTGGTGGCCACCGCGTTGATCTCCCGGATGCGGCCCGCGATTGAGGCGATCGCCGCCACCGTCTGGCCGGTGGCGCTCTGGATCTGCGTGATCTGGCCGGAAATTTCCTCCGTTGCTTTGGCGGTTTGGGAGGCGAGCTCCTTGACCTCGCTAGCGACCACCGCGAAGCCCCGCCCCGCCTCGCCGGCGCGCGCCGCCTCTATGGTTGCGTTGAGCGCCAGTAGGTTGGTCTGGCCTGCGATCGACGAGATCAGGGTGACCACGTCTCCGATCCTGGCGACCGCAGTGCTGAGCTCCTGTACCAGGGCTGCACTCTGGTCCGCCTCGCTCACTGCGACCTGTGCCATACCGGCCGAGGCGCTGACTTGGCGGCCGATCTCCTCCACCGAGGCCCCGAGCTCTTCCGCTGCAGCGGCTACCGTTGTGACGTTTGAGGCTGCCTCCTCAGCCGCCGCCGCTACCGTTGTCGACTGGTTCGCCGTCTCGGCCGCAGTGGCCGACATGGCGCCAGCGGTGGCCTGCAGCTCCGTAGCCGAGGCCGAGACCAGACCCACGATGCCGCCCACCGCCCGCTCGAACCCATCGGCGAGCTCGATCATCGTGTGGCGGCGCTCGCTCGCGGCCGCCGCGTCGGCGATGCGCTTGATCTCAGCTTGCTCAGCGGCTTTCTGCGCCACCATCGCCTTGATGCCCTCGACGGCCCTGCCGATCTGCCCGATCTCATCCCCGCGCTGGGCCTCGGCGATGTCGGCGTCGATCGCGCCCCGCGCTATCCGCTGCAGCGCCGACGCCAGCCGGCCCATCGGACGGATCACGCCCGTCACGACGATCAGGCCGAGGAGGCCGAAGGCAACCAAAAGTCCAACGGTGGCGACACTCGTGAGCGTCAGCGAAGCGGTCTCAGCGACCTCACGGGCATGGTCCTTAGCAGCTTCGAGGTTACGCAAGCTTGATTCGACGCGTTTTTCGATCGCTTCCTGCGCTTTGAGGCGGGCCGGGCGGACTTCCATCTCCGAGATCCTGGCGGCCTGCTCATTCTGGTTCTTCAGGCCGAGCGCGACGGAGCGCTCACCGAGGGCGAAGAAGGATGTGAGCACCTCTTTGACGCCCTCGTTGGTTGACCGTCGCACCTCGTCGTCTGCGAGTGCGATGAGGCGATCGACAGAGGTGAAGGCTTTCTGTCTAGCCTTCTGGAAGGTCGCATTCTGCGCGGCGAGAACCGCGTCCTCGGTCTCGATGATGATGTTCTTTTCGGCAATGACAGCTTCGTCCACGGCAAGCGCCATCTGAAGCCCAAGAATTGCCCGAGCAGCATTTACATCGACGACCTGCTGGGTGTTGTTCTCCAGCACTGCGATCTTGTCACGCGCAAGCATGACGATCGCGCCGGCCACTATCGCAACGAGAAAAGCCGGAAACGCAAGTTTTCCAAGCAGCCGCAGATTGTTGAACCAAGCCATCAGATATGTACCGCAGGGGCGTGAGAATATCGCCCACCTTCTCTAGGCTGACGAATGACGGTAATGATCTCATCACCGCTTTAACAGAGTCTTATCTATAAGTTCGCATAAACGGTGCTGTTAAGAAGAAAGTCGCCATGAGGTGCAAGCACCGCCTGCGGCATCGGCGCGGCGACCGTGTTGTCATCAATTGCGAGAAGTTTCGAGCACCGCTCGCATGGCATTGGAAAGGTGATTTGCAATCTATTGTTTATCAGCTGCCAGGTTTTGATTACCTCTCGTCCCGCGACGACTAAGCCGCTCCGAAAAAACCCGCCGCGACGAACCGGGCGGGCGGTGTGGTCTCGTTGATTTTGGGGTCAACACAAGATCTGTCGCAAGCTTGTGAATGGCGGTCAATCCGGATCGCCCCTCGCCGCGATGCAGGGCGCACTGTTGGTCAAAACCTGACTCTTGTTACCGGTCGCAATGGCTGCTCGCGACTCAACCACGTCGTTTACGTAAGCCGACGCAGTCCCCGAAAGCAGACGTCCGTTTCGGCGAGGTGCTGGCAGCTTCACGCCCGTCTCGGTCGTTCTCGGCAGCCGACCCTCCACTCAGAAGCGGACGTAATGACAGACGGAAGATGTCCAGTTCGAGCTGATATCTTCCGAACCGATTTCACATGCCCGAGCTGAAAAATGGTCGTTTGATGTTCGTCATGAAATAATGAAAATGATCGGCTCAAACGAGGACGAAAAATTATTATGAACAAACATCTTCTGGCAATATCATAAATCGTATCATAACTTAGCCAAATTGTCATAAAAGCGAATTCAATTATGGCAATGATAAATGTATAATACTAAACCTGTTTGCGTCATTATATTATTAAATCGGTAAATATATAATGAATTCCGTCCCTTGATCAACACTGCTTTTCATTTCGATCTCACCATTCAGAGTTGCTGAAACGAGGTTAAAAACAATATGCAGGCCCAATCCGGTGCTTCCTTCGCCTCGCCGAGTAGTGAAGAACGGGTCGAACACCTTAGATAGATTTTCATCGGAAATGCCGTCGCCGTTGTCACTGAAAACGATGCGTAATTTGTCGTCTGCAACACGCGCCGCTGAAAGTTCAAGCTTTCCGGCTCGACCGTCTGCGAAGCCGTGTATAATCGCATTCAGTGCGAGGTTGCTGATGACTTGGGCTAAAGACCCAGGATAGGAATCCAGCATTATCCCCGGCTCGCATGAAATCGAGACTTCATGACCTTTCCTGCGCAGTAGAGGGCCCAGGGTACTCATCAGTTCCTGCAACCAACTCTGCAGCTCGAAAGTCCGCCGCGCTTCGTTTGTCTGGTCGATCGCCACCTGCTTGAAGTTCTGCACGAGATCGGCCGCGCGCGTCAGATTGGAAAACAGTAGGCGCGTTCCTTCTTCGAGATGCCCGATGATCTGTGTGAGATCCGATCGGCGGATTTGGCCCGTTTTGACGATCCGTGCAAAATGCTTGATATCCGCTTCAAGCGCCGTCGACGTGGTAAGCGCGAGACCGATCGGCGTGTTCACCTCGTGTGCGACGCCTGCAACCAGCTGCCCGAGCGAGGCTAGCTTCTCGGCTTGTACGAGATGGGTCTGAGCATTCGTGAGGTCGGTTAGCGCGGCCTCGGACCGTTCCTTCTCGCGCTGAAGTGCTCGCGTCGTTTGGAATTGGTGGCGCGCTCGAATCTCACGCGCACCGACGGCATAAAGGGCCAGAGCGTACGACATGCCGATCTCGAAATTATTTACGAAGTGTAGGCCGGCACGATCGTCCACGGACATGGACTGGCAGACGGCGAAGCAGATCCAAGTCGATACGCAAAATGCCAATAGTGACAGGACGCGCAGCGGCAGCAGAGTCGAGACGAACAGGATGACGATAATGGTTCCCGCGGCGGCGTGGTTGAAGCCTGAGACAAGCAACAGATAGATGAACGAGAGGACGCAGCCCGGAATAATGCAGTAGGCGAGATAGATGATCTCTGCATGAGTCTGTGCCCGCACATTGGACAGCACGGCGGTCAGCGGAAGCAACGCTACCGTGGTCACCGTGAGCCGGATGGCAAACGTCGTAGTCCAATGTGTCGGATCGAGAATCCAGTCCCAGACGCCGAAGGCGCAATAAACAAAGGCCCCAAGCACCATCGCGCCCTGGGTCCGGCCCAGATCGTCGAGAGTGAACTGCCTCACGAACCGGCGTTCGTCGTAGGCATCTTCGAAGCGCAGCCCGAGCTTGATCAAAGTTCTTCGCATCATAATCGATGAGATGTCACGGCCCTAGCGTACTTCGAAAAACTGGCAGTCGCGGATGGCTTTCGCCGTTCGCAGAAATCGCACGCGGCCAGAGACCAGAGCAACCGTGGCGTCGGGGATGCCATCGACCGTGCGGAACTGATCCTCGCGACGCTGCCCGAGAAACATTTCTCGCAACAACGGCGAAATGCAGCGCTTCTAGAAGCCTCCCCAGCAACATCAACAAGATCGCTCGAGGGGAAGACAATGCTCGAACTTCTGGTTCGCCTGTTCGTAGCCGGTGGCCTGATGGTGGGATCGGCTCAGTTCCAGTCTCTCGTCAATCCGCAGCCGGCATTTCTAGACATGCCGCGCGATGTTGATGGGGCCCGTTCCCGGCCGACCCTCGGCGTGGACGCCGCAAATGCCTACCTAGCGTGATGCAACGTCATGGTAGCCTTCGTCATCGTCGCGAATTTCCTGCTAGCCTGCGCGCTGCCCATCGCTGTGTTCTCTCTCGAATCCGGTGAGGCGGAACAAGTACGCCGGAGTGGGACTTGCATCGACTGTTGAGCGTGGCACTTAGCAGGTGATGGCTGTTCGGTCATCTGGTAAGTCAGGACTATCGGCCCTCCGCGCCGCTATCTGTTCAGTCTCGACGGAAAACGGGTTTGCCCTGGGGGTCTACGCAACAGGCGAGAGTTATGAGCGCTTCGTGGCTGTCGCGGACGCTCATCTTCGCCGGGCTCGTCGCCTGCCTGGGGTCGCACGCCCAGATTGCTGCCGCGGCGGATTCTGTTGCCCCTCTCGCGAAGGACACGTCTTCGCATCCGCGGGGTCAACTTTCGCCAGACCTCTCCGCTGCCCTGGACGCTTGCAGGACCTACGTCGTGACCCAGGCGGACGAGTTCGTGCGGCGGACGCGGGCGTTCGTCGATGCGGTAAAGACTGGACGCCTAGCCGAGGCCAAGTCACTCTATGCCTACGCCCGCCAGCCCTACGAGCGCATTGAACCGGTGGCCGCGCTGTTCGGCGACATTGTCAAACGCATGGATGTACGGGCCGACGAATTCGAACTGCGTGAGCGCGACCCCGCCTTCATCGGCTTTCACCGTTTGGAGATGAGCCTGTTTGCGGAAGGGACCACGGCGGGCCTTGCCGAGATCGCCGAGCGGTTGGCCAGCGACAGCACGGAACTGCAGCAGCGGATCCTCGCGACGCCGATCTCGCCCACAAGGATGGTCGGAGGAGCATCCGCGCTGATCGAGAGCATCGCGGCCACCAAGATCAGCGGTGAAGAGGAGCGCTACAGCCGCACGGACTTGTGGGATTTCCAAGGCAACATCGAGGGCTCGAAGGCGATCTTCGTGCTGCTGAGGCCCCTCCTGGAACAGGATCAGGAGTTCGTCGCCCGCGTGGATCGCAACTACCGCCGCGTCGAGGACGTGCTCTCCCGCTATCGTGCCGCCGGCGACTTTGCGCCGTACGACCGCCTGACCTCCCGCGACCGGAACGCGCTTAAGGGGCCGATCACTCTGTTGGCCGAAGATCTCTCTACCCTGCGCGCACGGCTGAACTTGGATTGAGATTGCGATGTCTCAAGTCCTTTTTCGGCGCGAGATATCGTCACGCTGTCGCCCTGGAGCCTTTTTTTCTCGGTGATGGTGACGAGTGTTTCGACTTCTTCGACAGATTTGCCCCATGACCAACCGCTCTCGCCACCTACCAGGCCAGATCAAGCTGTCACGCCGCCATGTCCTCGGAGTACTCGGCGCGACGAGCTTCGCCGGCTACGCCGGGGCGGACGACAGAACGCCGAGCGCGGGCAGCGACGGGACGCTTGAGGCGCAGCCGTTCTTCGGCCTGCATCAGTCAGGCATCGTCACGGCACAGCCGGCCGCCGCGCTGTATTGCGCCTTCGACGTCCTCGCCGAGCGACCGATCGAACTCGAGCGGCTTCTGCGCATCGTCACCGAACGCCTAGGCTTCCTCACCAAGGGTGGCGAGCCGCCAGCGACGAATCCGCAATTGCCCCCGCGCGGCTCCGGCATTCTTGGGCCGGTGGTCTTTCCCGACAATCTCACTGCAACGCTATCGGTCGGCGCGAGTCTGTTCGACTACCGTTTCGGCCTCGCCACGCGGCGTCCCCTCCATCTCGGCGCGATGGAGCGCTTCCAGAACGACGCCCTCGACCCCTCCCGCTGCCACGGCGATCTGATGCTTCAGCTCTGCTCGAACACGGCGGAAACTAACATCCATGCTCTCCGCGACGTCATAAAGAACACCGCCGGCCTCGCTGCGGTGCGCTGGAAGATAGAGGGTTTCCTGCCGCCTCACATCGTTAAGACGATGGGTGCCGACACCGTCCGCAATATGTTGGGCTTCAAAGACGGCACCGCGAACCTCGATGCGCGCAATGCCGCATTGATGGACCGCTACGTCTGGGTCGGCCCCGAGCGGGGCGAGCCGGCCTGGACGGTGGGCGGCTCCTATCAAGTCGTGCGGATCATCCGCACTATGGTCGAGCGCTGGGACCGCACCCCCCTCGCCGAGCAGGAGGCAATCATTGGCCGGCACAAAGGCAGCGGGGCTCCGCTTGGTCAGACACATGACCGAGAGGATCCCGGCTATGAGGCAGACCCGGACGGCCAACGCATCTCGCTTGCTGCCCACATCCGGCTGGCCAATCCACGTCTGCCGGAAACCCGTGACAATCTGATCCTCCGGCGCAGCTACAACTATTCCCAAGGTATCAGCGCCTCGGGCCAGCTCGACATGGGCCTGCTGTTCGTCTGCTACCAAGCCGATCTGGTCGCAGGCTTCGTTACGGTTCAGAACCGGCTCTCAGGTGAGCAGCTTGAGGAATATATCCGGCCGGTCGGCGGAGGTTATTTCTTCGCTCTTCCTGGAATTCCAGATGCCGGCCGGTATCTGGGCCAAAGCCTCCTCGAAGCGGTGTGATGCGAGCAGCGCCGCCGGGCATTCAGAGCAATGCGACCGATTCCTCCGGGAAACGCACTGCGAAGACAGCACCCTGTCCTGGCCCGTCGCTCTCGGCCGTGGCGCGGCCCCCATGAAGTTCCGCGATGCGGCGGACGATCGATAGGCCGAGGCCGGTCGAGCCTTCGCCGGCGGTAGGCTTCGCGGAGAGGCGCTGGAAGCGCCCGAACACGCGGGTCGCATCTTCCGGCGACAGGCCGGGGCCATTGTCGGCTACTGCACAGACTAGCTCCGGACCCTGTGCGGCGCCGGGTCCGCCCGTCTCTCGGGAGACGCGCATCCGGATTTCACCCCCGAGCGCGCTGTATTTGACGGCGTTAGAGACGAGGTTGTCGAGTGCCTCCCGCAGGCGCTCGGTATCACCGCAGAGATAGAGATTGTCCGGCCCCTCGTACACTAGGCTCTGACCCTTTGATCCGGCCAGCGGGCGGTTGGCGTCGCAGACCTCGCGGGCGAGCGCAGCAAGGTCGACCGGCTCGCGGCGTAGAGTGATGTCGTGGGCGTCGTTCATGGCGTCCGCCATGAGGCTGTCGATCATCGCCGTTAGCCGTTTGGTGCTGGTACGGATGTGCTCGACCTGCGCCCGCATCTGCGGTCTCTTCTCAGGCGCCGTGGCATCGATCTCGATGATGTCGGCGAGCATCTCGGCCCGGCCGAGAATGACCGAGAGCGGATTCTTGAGATCGTGGGCGACGGTGCCAAGGATCTCCGTTTTGAAGCTGTTGGCCCTGCGGAGATCCGAGCGCTGCATCGCCAGCCGGCGGTTGGCGCGGATGAGCTCGGCTGTCCGTTCGATGACCCGCTGCTCCAGATCGGTGTTGGCGCGTTGGAGCTTCTCATAGAGGATCACATTGTCGAACGCGATCGACAGACGGCTCGTGAACAGGGCGATTAGGGCGCGATCGGTCTCGGACAGGGCGCGGTCGGCTTCGATGAGCGCGACGATCTCGCTTCCGCTGGACGTATGGACATACAAGGTCGACCAATGATCGCCGAAGGTGTGGCTTCGCTCGGCGAAGGCTTTCTCGACCAGCGGATGGACTTCCTGCCCAAGCGGCCATGCCGGCTGCCGGGAAACGTAGTGGCCGTAGCAGCCCGATCCCGCCAGTACACAGAAGCGCGCCTCCGCCTCCTCGCTCTCACGCAGGACGAGGATGCCGGCGACTGCCACGTTAAGAAGCGAGGCTACCTGCGTCAGGACTCCCTCTGCCAGCCGCTGCATCGACTTGTGATCGAGCAGCATCGGCGCGGCGTCGATGATGATCTCTAGGCCGCGCCGGGTCTCGTCGAGGCGCTTAAGCTGCTGAAATGCGCGCAACGATGCGGTCAGGCTGGTAAATAATTTGTCAGCCGTTAGCTCGGTCTTCGCTTTGTAGTCGTTGATATCGTAATCAACGATGATGCGGCGCTCCGGCGCCTGTCCCGGCTGACCAGTGCGCAGAATAATGCGCGCCGTTTCCTCGCAGAGCTCTCTGCGAATGTAGTCGACGAGCAGGAGACCGGCGTCGTCCGTTTCCATCACCACGTCGAGCATGATAACCGCGACGTCGCGCCGGTCCGCAAGGAGGGCGCGTGCCTCCCGTGCCGAGTACGCCGATAGGATCTCGAGACCTCGTCCGTCGAGCATGAAGTTGGAAAGGGCGTATCTTGTGCCCTCATGCACGGCGGGATCGTCGTCGATGACGGCTACGACCCACGCGCTGCTTGGCGCCGGAACATCTTCGATGTCATCGGCGACGAGTGTGATCAGATCATCGTCCATCGACCGGCCCAATGTGTGTCGCCCCAAAGCACATGTCGCGTACGTCTCCGGAAACCTGCGCGGACGCTCGACACAGGGTGTAGAATCTGATTCTTGAGCAATCATGGTGAAACGGTGTCCCGTCATTGACTACAGGCGTTTCGGCGCGACTCTGACGTCGATAGGACTCCGCCAGCATGCTTGAGACGATCCGCGACTGCGTGTTCCTGTCCACCCGCCGATGACTACGCTTCCTTCAATCATCGTCGTCGACGACGAGGCCGATGCACGCGCCATGGTTGGCGACTACCTGCGCATGCACGGCTTTGCCGTGATGCTGTGCGATGGCGGGCGATCCCTTCGTGCACTTCTTGCGGAGAGCACGCCCGACTTGATCGTCCTCGACCTCAACATGCCCGAGGAGGACGGACTCTCGATCGTGCGCGATCTAAAGGCGCGCACCGCGATCCCGGTCATCATGCTGACGGCGACCGCGAGCGCCATCGATCGCGTGGTCGGGCTCGAACTCGGTGCCGATGATTACCTGCCCAAACCCTGCGAACTCCGCGAATTGGTGGCGCGGGTCCGGTCGGTCCTGCGGCGTTCTGGAAGCGGACCGGCTGCGCCACCAGAGACGAAGCCTGCTGGCGACGGTACGGGACGGCGAATCCGCTTCGGGACCAAATGGCTCGAGCTCGATGCGCTGCGGCTGCGAGACGACGACGGCGCCGAGCAGGTTCTGACCCGCTCAGAGTTCGACCTACTGAAGGCGTTCGTCGACCATCCGAAACGCGCGCTGTCTCGCGAGCGGCTGCTGGACCTCGCAGACGCACGCGACCCGGACGCCTTCGACCGGGCGATCGACGTGCGAATCAATCGCATCCGCAAGAAGATCGAATCCGATCCTGCCAATCCGCGCTTCATCCGCACCGTCCGCGGCCTCGGCTACATCTTCCGTCCAGAGGGCGACTGATACGGGCGGCCGTCGATCCGTTTCACCGACGGAAGAGTTTTAAACCGCGCTTGTCTGGTGAACGACTTGGCGGCCACGGCGGCAAATCCACCGGCATGACAAGTGGTCTGTTGCGTCGACCCACGCAGACGCAACACAAACTCCGACTGAGCACCCCGCGAAGCAATCTTCGCAACATCGGTGGCCCCTAAACCTGCCCGCGACGGACACAGCAGAAACCGGACAGGGGGTCGCCATGAAGGCATCGATCATCGCGGCGAACGCGCTGCTCATCATCGGCATTGCAACGATGCATGGTGTCGATCCCGGGCGTCCCGCCGGGGTCACCACGCGGGAGGCGGTCACGGCCACCATCGGACGTTCGGCCTGCAGCGATGCCGTCTGGCCCTATGTCCCTGCCGAGTGCGGCGCCCACGGAGTCGTACGGCCGGTACGTATTCTGGCCGCTGGGCAGGGACGCTAAACATGGCTGCTTTCCCCGAAGATGCCGAACGCATCCTCGCCGAGCATTCGGAAGACCTCGCCAAGTTGAGCGCGGTCCTGCATGGGCCAGCGGGCGGTTTCCCCCAGCGACCTGTTTGGAGGCGCGAATATCGCTTCACCGGTACCGCCAATGCCGACCGCTTGCCACGGCCACGTCCAGCCGCACCGATCGAGGCTCGCCCCAGGTTATTCACGGATTGACACTTGAAGTCGGGGTTCATCCGACTGTATCGGACTGGGCCCTGACTTGATGCCGCCGCGTTTCCGTTGCACGGCTCGGCCGAAGTCGAGCAATCATGCCCTTCGAGCTGTCTGAAACAGGTGGCGTCCGGTTCGCGTCGAAGCAATCCGTCGGGGCGAGACGCTTGGACCGCGCTCGCATCGACGTTCATTGGGTCGGATTTCGCGAACGCGACGCTTCGGTGGAACGGGGATGCGGGTCGGTCCTAAGATTGCCCTGGTCGGTGGCATCCCCTTCCTGATCGCCGCCGCGATCGCCACGGCGGCCTGGACACTGCTGTCGCAGGAAGAAAAGGCCCGCGGCGGTGCGATCATGGCCAGTGAGGTCTATCACGACCTCGACCTGATCGGCCGCGTGCGCGACCAATATATCGCAGCTCCGGCAGGAGAACGTGGCACATTCGCCGACGAGTTCTCCAACCTGACCCGTCGCGCGGAGGCAGGGTTGGAGCGGTTGCGGCAGTATACCCGCACGACTGAGCAGACGGCTCGCATCGGCACGGCGCGTGAGGCTCTCGCGCGCTACGGCGAACAGATGGACGTCTTCGTCAAGATCACGCGCGCGACGGACGCACGCACGACCGATATGGGTCGGCGCGCCGGCACGTTAATCGATCTCGTCAATCGGGCAAGGCTCCGGCAGCAGGGGTCCAATGCCGATCTCGTGCACTCGCTGACGGAGAAGATCGAGTCGCTGCGCAGGAGCCGGGACATCGTCTCCGGCATTCAAGCAGTGCGGAGCAGCGCCATCGAGGTCGCGTTGGAAAGGGCGCGCGGAGGCGACAGGGCGCAGGCTCAAACGCTGCAGCTCGGACAGTTTCGCGAGGCGAGCCGCGGTTTGGCCGAGGTTCTGCGAACCGAGGGCCGAGGCGGCGATGCCGATGAGCTCGAAGTTCTGTCCAAGGAGATGGAAACGGGCCGAGAGGCTACGGGCAGCAACTACGGTGAGCGGCTCGCCGACTGGACCGAGCGCCTTCTCAAGGTCGACGCCTCGAACCAGCAGACGATTCACGACGAGATGGCTCAACTCCTAACCTATTCAGTGCAGGCCAACGAAGCCGAGCAGGCAACGCAGAACGTGGCGGTCAGTACGCTCAAGCTCGGGCAGCGCACGACCGGTGCCCTCCAGCATCGGAATCCCGACCTCGCCAACGGCATGCTCGGCGAAGGCGACCGTCTTGCCATGGAGGCACGCGCATTGCCCATCTCGCCCCTCATCCAGAGCGAGATGGTGCAGGCCATCGTCGGGTGGCGCGAGCGGTTATCCACAACGATCCTCGGCCTGCGCCGCCAGAACACAATGATCGAGGCCATGGACCGGCTCGCTGGCGAAATGCGTGACAGCGCCCGGTCGCTCAACGACGCCTTCATCGGTGACGCGGAGCGATTGGGCGTATTTCTCCAACGGCTCCTGCTCGCCGGCGCGGCGATCGGTCTGACCGTCGGCGTTCTCCTTGCAGCCCTCGTGGCGCGGTCGATCCTCGTGCCGCTGCGAGCGCTCCAGGACGACATGATGACGCTCGCTGCCGATCCAGCTGGCGCTCCGGTTGCGGGCACCCGACGCCGTGACGAACTCGGCGACATCGCGCGGGCGACTGCGCATTTCGTGTCTGAGATCGCCCGGCGCGAGGCGGCCCTGCGCCGCGCCAAGGACCGCGCCGACTCCGCGCTCGACGACCTGCGCCGAACCCAGGACGACCTTGTGCGCGCGGAGAAGCTCGCCTCGCTCGGTCAGCTCGTGGCCGGCGTCGCGCACGAGATCAACACCCCGTTGGGCATTGCGCTCACCACCGCCACGTCCGTGCGCGACGACACGCGGAGTTTCCGTTCGCAGCTGTTGGGCGGAACCTTGTCAAAGGCGCGCCTCACAGGCTTTCTCGGACGGGTCGAGGAGGGTGTCGGACTGCTCTGCGCCAATCTCGCCCGCGCCGCCGATCTCGTCCATGGTTTCAAACAAGTGGCCGTAGACCGCGTCAGCGACGAACGACGCAGTGTCAACCTCTCCACGTGGCTCGACGACCTGCTCGCGAGCCTGCAGCCCCTTCTGCGGCGGGGCGGCCACCGGATCGAGCGGATCTGTCCTCTCGACCTCAGCGTCGAGACCAATCCAGGCGCCCTGGCGCAGGTCGTGACGAACCTAATCAACAACGCTGTCGTCCACGCGTTTGCAGTGGGCCGGCCCGGCCTGATCCGCGTGGTCGTCGCAAGAACGGACGACAGCATCCTCCTCGATGTCGAGGACAATGGCCGCGGCATCGTTGCCGCTGATCTGGGTCGGATCTTCGACCCGTTCTACACCACCGCGCGAGGTGGCGGCAGCACGGGGCTCGGCATGCATATCGTGCACAACCTCGTCACTGCGACGCTGAAAGGACGCATCGGCGTCGAAAGCGAGCCCGACCGGGGCACTAAGATTCGCATCGAGTTTCCAGCGGGCGTGGTGGGCGAGCCGCCGCATCAGACACGGCTGCGCGCGGATTCGGCCTGAGCTACGATGAGATTGACGATGCGCCTGCACATTCCGGCCTTGACCGCACTGTTCGCGACGGCCCTGCTTGCGGCTTGGCCGGCCTCGGCCCGCACGCTCGTCTTCTGCTCCGAAGGGGCGCCGGAAACACTCGATCCTGCGCTGGCGACGACGACCACGACGATGAACGCGACGTGGCAGATGTTCAATACGCTCGTCGAGTTCGAAGCCGGCACGACGGTGATCCGTCCGGCGCTCGCCGAATCCTGGACGGTCTCCGAGGACGGGCGGACCTATGTCTTCACTCTGCGCGACGACGTGCAGTTTCACAGCAATTCACGCTTCGAACCGAGCCGGGCGCTTGAGGCTGAGGATGTGGTCTTCTCGTTTATTCGGCAGTGGAGGCCGGACCATCCATTTCATCGTGGCGCGCGCTTCGCTTACTTCCACGATCTCGGCCTCGCTGACGCCCTGGAGGGGATCGACAAGCTTGACGCGCGTCGGGTCCGGTTCCGGCTAAAGGCAGCCGACACGACCTTTCTGGCCAATCTGGCCCAGGCCTTCGCCAGTATCGAGTCTGCGGAATATGCCGAACGGCTCGCCTCCGCGAATGCATATGACGAGTTCACGACCGCGCCGATCGGGACGGGGCCGTTCGAATTCGTCGATCACCAGCCGAACATTGCGCTGCGCTATCGTCCGTTCTTGAGTTACTGGCGTCGGCACGAGGCGCGAGCTGGCGTCGATGGCCTGGTTTTCTCGATTACACCGAACGCCGCCGTGCGACTGGCCAAGCTGCGGTCTGGCGAGTGCCACGTCATGGCGTTTCCAGCCACAGCGAATCTCCCGGCGATATCCGGCGACCCGGATCTGGCCGTATTGTCGCGCGCCGAGCTGAACGTCGCCTACCTCGCCTTCAATACGTCCCGGCCGCCGTTCGACGATCCGCGGGTAAGACGGGCCATTAACATGGCCATTGATAAGCAGGTCCTGATCCGGGCGATCTACGGGCCGGACGGCACGACGGCCAAGGGCCCGCTTCCGCCGGATCTCTGGTCCTATGACGGATCGCTGCCAGACGTTCCCTTCAATCGCACGCAGGCGCTGGCGCTGCTTGCCGAGGCCGGTCTGCCGAATGGCTTCGAGACTGAACTCTGGTACCTGCCAGTGAGCCGTCCCTATAATCCGAACGGCCAGCGCATGGCGAGTATGATCCAGGCCGATCTCGCAAGAATCGGCGTGCGTGTGAGGCTGGCGACCCGCGAGTGGGGTGCCTACCGCACGGCCATCTACGAGGGCGTACCGAGCGCGATGCTCTATGGCTGGACGAGCGACAACGGCGACCCCGACAACTTCCTCAACGTGCTGCTCGGCTGCAAGGCTGCGCAACCCGGTGGCGCCAATCTGGCGCGCTGGTGCGACCGCGCCTACGACGATCTTGTTCAGAAAGCGCGCCGTCAGACCGATCGCGACTTGCGGACCGATCTATATCGTCAGGCTCAGGCCATCTTCGCCAGCCAACTGCCCTGGGTGCCGCTCGCTCATAGCATAGTCTACATGGCTACCCGCCGCGAGGTCGTCGGCTTTCAGATGGACCCGCTCGGTCGTCATCTATTCGAGGGCGTTCGCCTACGGGATTGACCATCGGATCCAAGATGCGGCGGCTGGTCCGCGGCAGGCACCAATCCACATTGACAATTGGTCGTCTCGCCGCGCCGCGCCAACGCACTTGCGCTGCCCCTGATCTGCACGGCGTCAATTATCGACGGCGGCGAGATCGATGCGGGCGGCACCCCGTGCGAAAGCATTGATGCTGCGTCTGGAGTGACTGACGATTTCGAGATCTGCGAATTGGCCGGCAAATATCGACCGATTGCGATCGGCAGGATCAGTGACTGCCCTGAAAGCACCTTGCAGCATGGCGGGACGGCTGGACCCATCCCTTGTCCGGACCCGCCATACGATCTTTTGCACCGCTTCGACCTGAAGCGTCGGGTCTGATGCCCTTAGGACCGCCTGGTACGCCTGCCTGACGTCGCCACGCTCGGCGATAAAGGCGCAATCGGCGAACGGACTGCGTCCAAATACAATGCTGAGTTCGGGGCGGGTGACACACGTGAGCGTCCCGACGACCTGTTCAACCGCCTCCGTGCGGTTTGCATGAGCGTAGGACGCTCCGGCGCCAAGTGCGATGCCGAGAATGGCGGGAGCAATAGAGCGCATTGATGATCCCCTGGTTCTGTTCTGAACCGCCTCGGTGCGAAGCGTTGGATTCATCAATGCGTAGGAAGCGTTGCATGCGTATTCCGTCGATTGTTACGTCGCCTTTCGCAGCTACGATATGACTCATCGGCAATGCGAAATTGCTCCGATGAATCAAGAGGCGAGATGTACCGCTATCCCGCGCACGGCGAGGCAGCCCTCGATGACCTTGAGCGCACGGTCAAGCTCGCTGCCGCCTAACTCTGGCTGGCCCTGCGCGATCAACACGTCCGCCTGGCGCAGCTTGGCGACCACATCCTCCGGCTTGTGCCGCTTCGTTCCCATCTGTCCGTCTTCGTCCTGGCTCGCAGGCCATACCTCAGGGCGGACCACTTCAATGGGGCGGACCAGCTGGATTGTTCCGACGGATAAGCATCTTAGCAGACTGAGCCAGGGATAGGGACAGCGCTTCAGAACGAGGCGCCGAACCGGATACGTAGGTTATGCCGGGCGAAGTGGGTCAGGTCGAATGCATGATCCGTGAAATCCGGGTCGCGGTCGTGCCCGAACACCTGCGTGGAGTAGGCCAGCGTCAAAAATCCTTTGTCCTCAACCTGATAATTCAGGACGGGGCCAAGGAACACCGCATGCCCCTCAAATCGGTTCAGGAAGGCACCGTCATAGGCGCGCATGTAGCGGGCCTCCGGACCGAAGAAGAGCTTGTCGGTGATCCTCATCATTAGCGTGCCAGACACGGACAATGTGGACGACCGGTCCACCTCGCCTGAGCCGCGTAGCCGCGCCACGGACGGATCGTATATCAGGTTCACTCCCGCCCAAAGCTTGTCCGGAATGAGCCGCGCATCGGCGATCAGCCGGGTGTCCATGTTGAAGATGTCGGCGCCCTGACCCTCGATCGGCTGCACCCGCTCGTAGAACGGCTCGGCCTGCACGGCGAAGCTGAAGGGGCTGTCGTTGGTGCGCTTCTGAAACTGGTACTTCAGCTCCAACGAGCCGCCGTTGAAGGTGCCGAACGACTTGTCGGGCACACCCGCGACGTTGCGGGCGTCGTGCGTGTCGAAGAACAGGCCCGGCTCGATCGTGAAGTTGTCGGTTGGATCGTACTGATAGCTCAGCAGCGGTTGGAACGTCGTATAGCTCGATCCACCGGGACCGGCCCTGCGCTTGCTGAAGCGGCCGATCGTGTCGAGGATCACCTCCTGCTCCCCCTTCTTGCCAGTATCGGTGCCCTCGGTGAAGCCAAACAGGTTTTCGGTATCGACCTTGTCCTGCTCGCTGCTCTTGTCCTCGGCATACGCGGGCGCGCAGAGACCAACCAGGACGATCGCCGCAATGCGTACGGGCGCTAATTCCAACACGTGCATCAGTTCCCGCCCCGGTTAAGCTTTCGCTTGTCTCCGGTCGCTGGTGGAACGGCTACGTCAAAAGCGCAACACTGGCAGAAATTTAGGCCTGAAGCGGATTATCCGCCCGCACGGCTACCGCTTGGCGTTCGTGGCATCGTGCCTCTTGATGGCCCGCGGCACAACGTAGAAAAGCTCTTCTCACTGGCCCTTGCGCACTTCTCGGCCTCAGCGCCTCCAAGGTCCGCATCGGGACAATGCGTCGAGAAATCGGCTGCACAGAACCGCTTAAGGTCGTCTCGCCCTCCAGACGTGCTTTCCGCCTGCGCAGAGGCCAGCAAGGACAGAGTCTAAACAGCAGCAGGAATGACGCGAAACTTGAACAACTTAACTTCTATAGAGATATGATGTTGCTTTCCCAAAGTAAGGGGCGTCCTCGAATTGGCGCCTCTGTAATGTGAAATTCAAAATCACTCGCTGACGTTGATCTTTTCAGCAATCTTGGAAAGCAGCTGGTCGGTCTGTTTCTCTTCCTGCAGGGTCTCATCGAGTAGCTTGGCGGCATCCTGGTAACCGAGCTGCGTCGCTCAGGTCTTGAGCGTGCCGTAGCGCGCGATTTCGTAGTGCTCGACCGCTTGGGCACAGGCCGCCAGCACGGCATCAGCCGCTGGGCTGTCGCCGAAATCCTCCAGGTCCTCCTCCATCTCGGAGGTCAGGCCCTGCATCGCCTCGCAGGTCTTGGCCCGCGCCGACTTGCCGATGAGTTCGAACACCTGTTGCAGGCGCTCGACCTGCGTTGCGCTTTCCTCGGCGTGAGTTTCGAAAGCCTGCCGCAACTCCTCATGCTCGGCCGCCTTGGCGGACTTTTTAAGGGCGCGCACCGATTGCTTCTCAGCGTAGTAGACGTCCTACAGGGTCCCGTAGAACGCGTCGTTCAGCGACTTCGTCTTCGTTGCCACCGGCAATATCCTCTATGCAGATAGGCGGCGGCTGAAGCGCCGCTGATCAGGCCAGAAACCCCGCAAGGCGAGGTCTGGCTCCAACGGCGGCACGATGGTTGTGGACGGACTTCCGCTGGCTCAGTGCTTTGGTTTGGCGCCGGGAGATTTACTTGAGCGCGCGTCCTTCGCACCCGTGCTGTTCGAGGTGCCGGAAGCGCTGGTGCCGGACGTGGCCGAGCCGCTGGCTTTCGGTCCCGGTGACTGACCGGAGCCGGCGTCATTGGGGCCAGTGCTGTTCGACGTTCAGGAATTGCTGGTACTGGGCGCGCCTACGCCCTCGGCCGCAAAGGCCGCTGAGCCCAGCAGGGTGCTGACAATGGCAATGGGTATCAGCTTCATGGAAGCCATCCTCCCGGTACGACTCGGACAACGGCAGCCTCCCGAACGCAGTTCCGGCTGATCCTGGTTCAGCAGTATCTGGAACCGTCTGGTGGGCTCTGGCGTAGCTGTTTTATGACAGCCTCACGCGCCTTTACCGCCTTTGCAGGCAAGATCTCCAAATGGGCGGGCCATCCGTTAGCATTTGCCTTGGGTATGGCCGTTGTCATCATCTGGGCCGCCTGTGGTCCGGTGTTCGGTTACTCTGAAACCTGGCAGCTGGTCATCAACACAGGCACCACCATCGTGACGTTCCTGATGGTATTCCTCATCCAGAACTCTCAAAACCGGGACGGCGCCGCGATCCAGGCGATGCTCGATGAGCTAATCCGCGCCAGTGCGGCGCAAAATCGCTACATCGGCGTCGAGCATCTGACTGAGGAGGAGCTGGACGAGTTGCGGCGGCGGTGTGAGACACGCGCAAAGGCGGAGCGCCTCGATGATGCGATGGACGCGGCTGATCGCGCTGAAGCTCAGGCCAAAGCGCGTGCAAAGAAAGCTGCGGAACGGGTGAGTGGCCTGTAGGTCGCGGGCTCATAAAGCTCCTAGCCAGACCCGCAGGGCTGCGAGCTTGGCGCTGGCCAGGAAGTTGTCGGGATCCTTGTCGTAGCGCATGGCGATGGCCCGGAAGTGCTTGATCTTGTTGAAGAAGCGCTCGACCAGGTTGCGGTCCTTGTACAGGAACGGGCTGAAGGCCGGCACCCGCTTGCGGTTGGGCATCGGCTTCACATTCGCCCACGCCCCCTGCTCGG
>NZ_BJZV01000031.1 GCF_007992215.1 Methylobacterium gnaphalii
CCCGCGCTTGCGCCAGCGCCGGAAGCGGTTGCCACAGGTCGTATGCGGGCCATAGCGCGCCGGGATGTCAGCCCAGGGCGCACCCGTGCGCAGCCGCCAGAAGATGCCGTTGAGCACCCGCCGGTCGTCCACCCGCTCCTTGCTACGCACATCCGTCGGCAGGAGTGGCTCGATCACCGTCCACTCTGCATCCGTCAGGTCAACCGCGCCATTCAGAACCCTCCGTCTCCAGAGGGCTAACGACGTCACGCCTCAACCGTGCCAGCCGTTATGGGTTCGCGACCTAGACCGCATCCTTCCAACGAAAGAGGCTATGCCGCCAGCAGTCGCTTGGTGTTGGTGGCGACGTGCTCCCGGTATCGGGCGACGACCATTTCCGGTGACCCGCCACACATCAGCGTGTTGGTCGCCTCAATGGCGGCGTGGACCTTCTCGATCACCATGGACTGCATTTCGGCGCGACCTTCACGGCCGCCCCAGGCGAGTCGGACGAGGCGCAGCTCGATGACCTTCTGCGCCTCAAGGGCCAGCATCATCGACGAAAAGAAGGGGTTGAACACGGCGTACTCCGAGCCGCCATCAATGCGGTCAGCGGTAAAGCAGGCTAATCGTCGATTGGGTCCCTCATCCGGGGTGCGACATAGCAGCAATGAGTGCCGTGATGCGGCTGAAGCCTGTGGCCGGCAGGTGACTGTCGGGAGGTCGGCGACATGCAAGATGGCGCATGCCGCGCTGGGCTCTCACTCCGCTCCTGATCGTTCTGTTCGCCATTCCTGGCGCGATGGCCGTCGTTATGGCGTGGCCGTTTGTCAGACACAGTAGCATTCCGACTGAACTCGACGCCGATGCGCTCGGGATCCTGACAATCGCGTTGCTCGTCGGCATGCTCGTGGTGATGATGATCCTTCCGGTGAAAAGACGGGTGTGACACACGGCACCGCTTCTCAAGAGTGACGGCAGCGCTAGAACGGCATCATGCCCCTACCCGCCTCGCCGACCTGAGAAGTCCAGATCGACGGCGCGTGGAACGCAATGCCGGCGGACGCAGCTCACCGAGAACATCGTGACGCTAACAAGCGCTGTCCGGTCTGCCATGGACGGGTATCGACGGCTGGCACCTACACCGAAGGCGGCAAGATCGTCATCCAGCACCGTAGGACGTACGACGGCTGCCCGCTGTTCGGAGAGCCGCTACAAGGGCGAGCCGTCGCGCCATCCACCGGCATTGCCTTGAAGGGGAACAGCCGCATCCACCAGCGTCGCTTCCCCGCCGGGCTGTAGAGAACGGGCAGCGCGCTCGACGAGCGCTCGATGCGCATCCATTCGCCTCACGGCGCTCTCAAGCTGCTCCAAGCGGCGTTCGGCATCTTCAGTCTGAGCACCATCGGCTCTCAAGAGAACAAGTTCACGCGCCTGCTCTCGCACCTGCCTGTTGGCCGAAGCGATTTGCCGATGAATGGTCTCTAGGCAGAAGTTGGTATCGAACATGCCGCACCTGACGCAACGCTCTTTGTATAATCTCATACAAAGAAGGCGCGAGGTTGACCAAGAAGCCGCTCGCAGGCGCTGCGTTTGACCATCGAGACGGGAGGGCGCGACGCGTCGAGGATCGATTACCCCCAGTGCGGTTATCGGTCCGAGGAGCCGCTATGCCCCTATACTTCTTCACGCTGACGACGGCGAGTGCGCCACCACGGACAAAGAGGACATCGCCCTCGCCGACGACAAGGAGGCTCGGGCTTGGGCGGCTCGCTTGTTGACCGAGATGGTCGAGGCAGCTGGCGTGCATCAAGACCCCTCGCGGTTTGAGATCACTGTGCGTGATGAACGGGGCGTGTTCGAAGAGAAGTCCGCCGTAGACGGCAGCCTCGGCTAAGGTGGACGAAGCCATGCCGGATAAGCTGGATGCAAAGCGCGAGTCCGAATTGTTGCTCGAAGGCGCGAAAGTGCGGGCTTCAGGACGTCCCAAAGACGCCCGTCCCTATGCACTTGGATCCGAGGAGCGAATAGCCTGGATGGAAGGCTTCAACGGAGAGCCGGACGATCAGCCCCCTGATCTGCCGATGGACCAAAGCTGAAGGACGAAGGGGCTCATTAGTCGGTCAACGGCACCGCCGTGATGAACCGCAGCTCGTTCAGGCTCGTGATTTTCCAAACAGTCCGCAGGCCCATCAACGGACCGTCAGGGGCCTCGGTCAGCTCCTCAAAGACAAGCCGGGCCAGCTTCCCGACCGGCTCGAACTTCTCACCGGGCAGGATGTCGATGGAGTGCCTCGCCAGCGCGGTGCCGGACTTCACCTCTGTCAGCCCTAGCGCTACAGATGGAAGCTAGAACAAAGAAGTCGGAGTGTATGCAGGCGCCGGAGGCGAAGCCGATCCATCCGGGCACGGTGCTGCGCGACCGCGTGCTGCCGGACCTCGGGCTTGCGGTCATCCAGGCCGCACGCGAGCTGCACATTAGCCGCCAAACCCTGCACAGAATCCTCGCCGGCCGTGCCGCGATCACTCCAGACATGGCCGCTCGCCTCGCGCGTCTGTCCAGCGTGCACACTCTGTTCTGGCTCGACCTGCAGCAGGCGCACGACCTCGCCTATGCCGAGGCGAACCTCGCCGACGTGCTGCCGCGCATCCCCGCGCGCGTTGCCACCCGCCGTCGCGAAGGAACTGACCAGCTATGGCCGTTGATGCCGAACCGAAGGCAGCGCCCTTGGACACGGCGAGGTTCGGTATCGCCGGCCTCGACGACGTGCTCGGGGGCGGCCTCGCGCGTAACCGCCTGTACCTGCTGGAGGGCGACCCCGGCACCGGCAAGACCACCACCGCCCTGCAGTTCCTGCTGGAGGGCGCCCGCCGGGGCGAGCGCGGCCCGTACATCAGTCTGTCGGAGACGACCGAGGAGTTGCACGAGACCGCCCGCTCGCACGGCTGGAGCTTGCCCGACGCGGTCACGATCTACGAGCTGATCCCGCCCGAGAGCCTGTTCGACGCCGCGAAAGAACAGACCCTGCTGTATGCCTCAGATCTCGAACTCGGCGAGGCGACGAAGGCGATCTTCGAGCAGGTCGATGCGGTCAAGCCCACCCGCGTCGTGCTCGACAGCCTGTCGGAGATCCGCCTGCTCGCCGGCAGCTCGCTGCGTTACCGACGGCAGATCCTGGCGCTGAAGCACTACTTCGCCCGGCGAGACACGACCATGCTGCTGCTCGACGACCTCACGGCGGAAGCCCTGGACAAAACCGTGCACAGCGTCGCCCACGCGGTGATCCGCCTGGAGGGGCTGGCGCCCAACTACGGCGCCGAGCGGCGGCGGATGCGGGTGGTGAAGTATCGTGGCCAACGCTTTCGCGGCGGCTACCATGACTTCAACATCGCCACCGGCGGCGTGGAGGTGTTCCCGCGCCTCATCGCCCTGGAGCACAAGACCAGGTTCGCCCGCGATACGCTGCGCAGCGGGATCCCGGAACTCGACGCCCTGCTCGGCGGCGGTATCCAGACGGGGTCAAGCACCCTGCTGCTCGGACCGGCTGGCGCCGGCAAGTCGCTGCTCGCGGTCCAGTACGTCGTGGCCGCGGCGGCGCGTCGCGAGAAGGCGGCGATGTTCGTGTTCGACGAGGAACTCGGGCTGTTGTTGGAGCGCACGAAGGCGATGGGCTTCGACCTCGCCGGCCTGCGTGACCAGGGACTGCTGGCGATCGAGCAGGTCGATGCCGCAGAGCTGTCGCCGGGTGAGTTCGCCCACCGCGTGCGTCGTCAGGCCGACGAGGCGCAGGCGAAGACCGTGGTGATCGACAGCCTCAACGGCTACCAGGCGGCGATGCCCGACGAGGATGCGCTGATCTTGCACATCCACGAGTTGCTGCAGTACCTCAATCGCCAAGGCGCCACGACCTTCCTGACGGTCGCCCAGCACGGGTTGGTCGGCGACATGAAGAGCCCGGTCGACGTGACCTATCTCGCCGACACGGTGGTGCTGCTGCGCTACTTCGAGGCGTTCGGTCACGTACGCCGGGCGATCTCGGTGGTGAAGAAGCGCACCGGGGCGCACGAGGACACGATCCGCGAGTACCGCATTACCGGCACCGGCCTGCGGGTCGGTGAGCCGCTGCGCTCATTCCAGGGCGTGCTGCGTGGCGTGCGGACGCTGGTTCAGGGCAGTGACGCGAAGCTGCTCGACGGCTGAAATCTATCCTTGGCGGACCTCGTCAGTGGGTACCGAGCGTCAGACTTTGCCTACTAGATCGTCTCTGGGGTCGTGCTCGCAGGACGCAGCGGCCTTGCGGCAATGCGCGATGTCGCCCTTGACTCGTCCTCAGGTGCGGCTTCGCTGTTCGGCAGCACAGTTCCGTCTGGATCGGGACGGTCCACGCCATCGTGTACGTTGAAAAAGTATCGCGGCATCGAATGGCCTCGGCGGCTTCAATCGTGCCCCTTCTATCAACGACCAATGGCCCGACACCAGACACAACAAAGAGCGCCGCGGCGCCGGGTGTGACCGGGCGGGCTCTGAAGCTAGGACTGCTCTATGTGAATCTTTGTCCCAGGCGCGTCACAAGATTTCAATCCGGATTGCCCCTCGCTGGCACACAGGGCGCCTTCACGATCTGCTCGGGTGTCTCCTTCGCCCGTGTAGCGCGCACGGAGGAACTTGGCAGCAAGACGGGGCCTTGACCTGGGGTTCGGCAAGACCGCTACGGAGATCGATGATGCTGCGATACGCCTCTTTTGGGTCGAGCCTGATAATGGTTACCCTCGTCGTCAGCGGGGCCTCTGCCCAAGGAAAGCCCAGTACCCCGCCCGAGAGCACCGCGCAGTCTCCGATAGAGCTGAGGATCAGCAAGCAAGAAGGTAAGGCTGTTTGTGCACCTGCGGAGCTCAGCCTGCCCGCGAACTCAAACGTGACGCTCAACATTGTCAGCCAGTCTGACTCTCCGGTCATTCTCACATCGCCCAACCAGTTCAAGAACAGTCAGGTTCTTCATCATGAAGGTGATTTTACTCACGTCGCCAGCGAAGATGGATGGACTGTCAAGCAGAATGGCAAGGCTGTGCTGAAATTGAGGACACTTGCGGTTGGCGAGCAGGGATACGGCTGTGCAAGCATTAACAACCAGAGTGAGCCTTTCCGTGGAAAGTTGGTTTTGATCTCACCATCAGGTTGAGGCTAGCGGCCCTGAGCCGGTGGTGACTCAGCGCCATAAATCCCTATGGCGCTCAAGATCGCATGGTTCGACAGGAGACGTCGCATACGGCTCATTACGTCGATATGCGCACGTCCCTCAGCCGGTCGTTGAGCGTCCGCAGGCCGTCAGTCGCCTGCCGCTGCTCCTCGTGCCGTTCGCGCTGCGTCGCTCGCGGCGTTCCTGAGTGAGCAGACGGCGGGCCTCCATCTTGGTATTGCACCATCAGCGTGCAGCCGGTCCGTGCCCAGTCCAAGTCAGCGCGAGCCGGCACGACGGTGCTGCGGCCGAAGCGAGCGTTGCAGGCGACGCCGGCACCATTCGTGGCGTTCAAGGGTTAGAGAAGGGTCCGCGACCTGGCTGGGGCTTGATCGAGGCGTAATGGAAAGCTCAAGTTTTTTGGAAACAACTCAGTCTAGCGAAACTCGCTACCGGCTTCTCATCGAGTCGATCACCGACTACGCCATCTACATGCTGGATCGCGACGGGCACGTAACCAGTTGGAACCCAGGGGCTAAGCGCTTCAAAGGCTACGAAGCCGACGAGATCATCGGCCGCCATTTCTCGACCTTCTATACTGAAGCCGAGCGGGCGCAGAACGTCCCTGCGTTGGCGCTGGAGGAGGCCGCGCGGACCGGGAGGGTCGAGCGCGAGGGCTGGCGCATGCGCAAGGACGGCGCACGGTTCTGGGCTCATGTCATCATTGACGCGATCAAGTCGCCCGAGGGCGACTTGTTGGGCTTTGCCAAGATCACCCGCGACCTGACGGAGCGGAAGGCGGCCGAGGCAAAATTACGGGAGAGTGAGGAGCAATTCCGGCTGCTGGTGCAGGGCGTCACCGACTACGCGATTTATATGCTGGATGCGAATGGCCACGTTGTAAGCTGGAACGCAGGCGCGCAGCGCATCAAAGGCTACACCCCAGAAGAGATCATCGGCCGCCACTTTTCCAATTTCTACACCGAAGCGGATCGTGCCGCGGGCCTTCCACACACCGGGCTGGAAACGGCAAAGCAAAACGGGCGGTGGGAGCACGAAGGCGAAAGGGTTCGCAAGGATGGCACGCCCTTCTGGGCGCACGTGGTCATCGACGCGATCCGAGACGATGACGGCACCTTAGTCGGCTTCGCGAAGGTCACCCGGGATATTTCGGAACGCCGCGAGGCGGAGGCTGCGCTTCAAGCGGCTCAAACAACGATAATCCGGTCGCAGAAGCTTGAGGCAATTGGGCAACTCACCGGCGGCATCGCTCACGACTTCAACAATCTGCTGCAGGTGATCAGCGGCAACCTGCATCTGCTCGGCAGGGACGTCGCCGGCAATCCCCGGGCCGAGATGCGAGTTCAGAACGCCCTGGCCGGCGTTGCACGCGGGGCAAAACTCGCCTCTCAGTTGCTGGCCTTCGCAAGGCGCCAGCCCTTGGAGCCAAGGGTCGTGAACTTTGGGCGCGTGATCAAAGGCATGGACGAGATGCTGCGTCGCGCACTCGGCGGGGAGGTCGAGGTCGAAACGGTGGTCGCTGGTGGGTTGTGGAACAGTCTCATCGATCCTGATCAGCTCGAGAATGCGATCCTGAACCTCGCGATTAACGCTCGTGATGCCATGAATGGCGCAGGCCGGCTCACGATCGAGGCCAGCAACGCCTCGCTCGACGACGAGTACGTCCGCCAGCACGAGGATCTGAATGCGGGTCAGTATGTGATGATCGCGGTAACCGACACCGGCGCGGGCATCCCACCGGAAATTCTGGACCGGGTCTATGAGCCCTTCTTCACGACCAAGGCCGAGGACAAGGGCACGGGGCTCGGTCTTGCCATGGTCTACGGCTTCGTCAAGCAATCGGGCGGGCACGTGAAAATCTATAGCGAAGTCGGCGCTGGGACGACGGTGAAGCTCTACTTCCCACGTGAGGTCGCGGCCGAAGATGCTGTGGTCACTACTGCCAGCGGCCCGGTGCGTGGCGGAGACGAGACCATCCTTGTGGTCGAGGATGACGACGAAGTCCGTGAGGTGGTCATCGGCATGCTGACGGAGCTTGGCTACCGGGTGGTCAAGGCGAAGGATGCAGCGGCCGGCCTCGTCGTCATCGACAGTGGCATTCCGATAGACCTGGTCTTCACTGATGTGATGATGCCGGGCCCCCTGCGGAGCCCTGAGCTTGCTCGAAAAGCTAGGGAACGGCTTCCGAATGTCGCCGTCCTCTTCACGTCCGGTTACACCCAAAACGCCATCGTGCACGGCGGGCGGCTCGATCCAGGCGTTGAGTTGCTTGCCAAGCCCTATACGCGCGATGCGCTTGCCCGGAAGATCCGACACGTATTGGCCAATCAGGCGCAAAGGCGGGTTGCTGTTCGAGCGCCGCAGCGGCAGCCGTCGAAGCGCGATGTGCTCAAGGGGACGACGGTCCTTCTGGTCGAAGACGACGAACTCATCCGCGCAGTAGCGGTCGGAATGCTGCAGGAGGTTGGCTGTCAGGCCAAGGAGGCGGCCACCGCCGAGGAAGCTTTGAAGATCCTGGATGGTGGACCGGTGGACCTGCTTCTCACGGACGTCGGCCTGCCCGGTATCTCTGGTCTGCAACTCGCCAGGAACGCCCGCTCCCAGTGGCCCCACCTCCGCCTAGTTCTGGCGACCGGTGACAGCGGCGTCCAAGCCGAAGCTGCGCGCCTCGGTGCAAGACTTCTTATGAAACCCTACGACGACGGCACTCTGCGCCAGGCTCTGGAGGCTTCAATGAAGGGGGATCGATCCGACGGCACGCCGTGAGAGGGTCGTGAACGCCCCTGTGCCGCTCTTACCTGCGATTCGACATGGGCCTTTCTCAAAACTCGCCTGCTCATGTTTATGCCGGGCAATCACGGCCCCGGACAGCGCCAACGAGAGCATCATCAGTTCGAGGCTTCAAGCCCTGTGCTCGGCCGTGAGCAGATCCGGATCGGAATCCTTTAATGCCGGCCGAGGGGGCCGTGTGTCGAGCGTTGAGAGACGAGGGGCTGAGGTGTAGAGGCGGGGCATGGGTTCGCCTCTAGTGCACTGGCTCAGACGGATGGTTCAGGGATCGGCGG
>NZ_BJZV01000032.1 GCF_007992215.1 Methylobacterium gnaphalii
ACATAACGCCGATGATGGAAGCGCGCAAGAGAGCCCCAGCTACGCAGGAGCCTTTTGTTTCGCCGCCTTCAGGCAACCAGCGCGGCCCGCCTCTGTCAGGCACCGCGTTGGGAAGGTGCATCTAGGATGCCGGGAGGACCTTGTCAATGGCGCCCATGGACTCGAACGATCAGATGGAAACTGGTCTCGAACCCTCGTCTACCACTGTGTGTGGGAACGATCAGAACCGGTTTCACCGTTACTTCTTTGCGGCTGGAAGCGCTTTGGGCAGAACGAATATCCGATTTTCGTTTTGACAGATTGAATGCGCTGAGATGGCTCTCGGCCCTATCCCTACCGCCCGCGCAGCACTCGACCCGGCCGTCTGTTTCATAACGACGGCATCGGGACGATGGTCGTTGTCATTGGCCGGTGGGATTGCACGGAGCGGTCGGTCTGAACTTCGAGGCTGCGTTCATTGTGGATGGTATCTGGGATCGAGCGCCGCCAACGCGAGAAGGGGCGCCGGAAGCACCACCCCGGCGATCCGCATGGCGCGGGCGGCGCCACGGCAAGCGGACTGGTCGTTTGCAGCCGCGGAGGCCTCCACTTTTGCCACCATGTCGGCGTCTGGTCTGGGCGATGGCGCTGGCTTCGCTGCCGCAGCCGGATCTTTCGCGTCCGCGTTGGCGCGCGTGCGTGGGTCGTTCGCGCCCTTGTCTTCCGTCACCTTGCCGTCCACTGGACCGCTGAGGCCAGCTTTTTTCTGAACTTCGTCGCCTTTGGAGGACGGCACTCCCTGACTTTGATTGGAGGCGTTGGAGACGGCCGTAGCCTGCTGCGGCGGCGGCGTCGCGGCCTGTTTCGCTGGTTCCGGCTGTTTCACGAAAGCGAGGAGTTCCTGGCAGAGGTTAGCGGGCTGGCCGGCCGGGGAGGGTGGGGGAGCCCCATCCTGGCCGAGGGCGCCGCCGCACATCAGGAGACCGAAAACCACACTTGCCGCTGTCGTCAGGCCGACCGCCGCATTCCTCATCACGTGCACTCCTTCGTACATGCCACTGCCGCGGGGCGGCCACGGACCCACGTTCAGGACCGCTTGGGCTCGGAGGCTGCGCCCCGGACCTTGCCGTGAGGTTCGGCGTCATATTCGTCCGGAGCCGGATCACCGTCCCATCGCGGCCCCACGAGGTTGGTTCCGGGCTCGGAGACCCGGGCGCCCGACGTCGCGAAGGCTTGGTAGGCGAACCGCTGACTGCTCGTGAGCGCCAGCATCGCCCCGATCCCAAGGATGATCGCGGCAATCACTGCGGCAACGAAGGCTTTCATCGTTTCGACCTCACGTCCTGGCTTGCCTTTGGCCTCGAGCCGCCGGGGGTGTCCGTCATTCGGCCGGCGCGGGATGAGACGCGACCTGCGGCCCGCTCGCGGTGCGCGCTTGCTCCTGCTCGACCCAGAGATCGTGGTGCGTGCGCGCCCAGGCGAGATCGACCTTGCCGCTGCCCATGGCGTCGTAAGCCCCTTTCATGCCCAAGGTGCCGATGTAGATGTGGGCAAGGATGCCGGCGATGAACACGACCCCGATCAGGGAGTGGATCACCTGCATGACCTGCATCCCATTCACGTCAAAGACGGCGAACGGAAACAGCATCATCAGTCCGGTCGCGCCCATCGCGGCACCGAAGCCAGCGACCATCCAGAACACGCCCTTCTGGCCCGCGTTGAAACGACCCGCATGCGGGTGCTTGCTCCCGATGAAGCCGCCACCCGCCTTGATCCACTCCCAGTCGATCCTGTTCGGGATGTTGTCCCGGACCCAGACGACGACCATGAAAATGACCCCCAGCATGAAGGGCCATGCGAGGTAGACGTGGCTGTACTTCGCCCATTGTGCGAGCGCGCCGAAGGCGTCGGGACCGATGAGCGGCATCAGCAGACGCTTGCCGAAGATGTAGTTCAGGCCCGACAGGGAAAGGATGATGAAGCACACCGCCGTCATCCAGTGCGTGAAGCGCTCGAAGGCGTTGAAGCGAAGGATCTTCTTGCCCGATTCCTGGCTGTGATCGGTCAGGATCCGACCGCGATAGAGGAAAAACGCAGCGAGCGCTGCGAGCATTCCGAGGATAACGAGCGCGCCGATCCAAGGCAGCCAGCCCTCGCGGAACATCTGATACTGGCGGCCCTGAGGTTGGATCAGGTTCGCCGCCTTGCCGTCCGGAATGCTGATCCGGCCGGTGATCTTGGGGCTCTGCTTGAACAGGAACTCCTCGTTGACCGAATCGGCCGTGGGCCGCGCGCCCATGGGGTTCTGTCCGTCGGCCTGGATCGGGCTCTGCGCCCGGGCCGACATGTCGAGGCCCGACGCCGGCCACAGGGCCGCCATCACCAGAAGCGCACCCAGAAGCGTCGCCACCCGCTGCATCGGCGTTCCTTTCCGATCCATCGATGGAACGCGGCGGCAGCGCCGTCGCCTTCCAGCCAAAGCCTTGGACACCACCCACCGGAGACAACCCGTCATCCGTCGGGGAGGGCCCTCCATCAGATCGCGACGGTCTCGCGATAGGCGGTCTTCCAGCCCCACGCGCCCGAGCCGTAACCGCGCTTGAGCACGCGCTGCTTGTAGATCTCGGCGATCATCTCGCCGTCGCCGGCGAGCAAAGCCTTGGTCGAGCACATCTCCGCACAGAGCGGCAGCTTGCCTTCGGCCAACCGGTTGGAGCCGTACTTCTCGTACTCCGCCGTCGACAGGTCGGGCTCGGGGCCGCCGGAGCAATAGGTGCACTTGTCCATCTTGCCGCGGGACCCGAAGTTACCGACCCGCGGGTACTGCGGCGCGCCGAAGGGGCAGGCATAGAAGCAGTAGCCACAGCCGATGCAGATGTCCTTCGAGTGCAGCACCACGCCGTCGGCGGTGGTGTAGAAGCAGTTCACCGGGCATACCGCTGCGCAGGGCGCGTCGGTGCAGTGCATGCAGGCCATCGACACCGAGCGCTCGCCGGGCTTTCCGTCGTTCAAGGTGACGACGCGACGCCGGTTGATGCCCCAGGGCACCTCGTGCTCGTTCTTGCAGGCCGTGACGCAGGCGTTGCACTCGATGCAGCGATCCGCGTCGCAGAGGAACTTCATGCGGGCCATGGTCGGGTCGCTCCTCTCAGGCCGCTGCGATCTGGCACAGGGTGCACTTCGTTTCCTGCATGCCCGTCACCGGATCGAAGCCGTAGGTGGTCACGGTGTTCACGCTCTCGCCGAGCACGACCGGGTCGGCACCCTTCGGATAGAAGTCGCGCATGTCCTTGCCCTGGTACCAGCCGGAGAAGTGGAAGGGCATGAACGCCACGCCCTTGCCGACGCGGTCCGTGACGAGGGCCTTCACCTTCGTCTTCGAATTGTTTTCCGCACCCGTCACCCAGACCCACTGGCCGTCCTTGATCCCCCGTTCGGCGGCGTCGCCCGTGTTGATCTCCACGAACATGTCCTGCTGAAGCTCGGCGAGCCACGGGTTCGAACGAGTCTCCTCGCCGCCGCCCTCGTACTCGACGAGGCGCCCCGAGGTGAGGATGATCGGAAACGACTTGGCGACCCCCCGCTCGACGGCGGACTTCTGAACCGAGAAGCCGATATTCGGCACGCGGAACTGGCGCTCGTCGGGTCGCGTCGGGTACTTGGCGACGAGATCCGGCCGCGGCGAGTAGATCGGCTCACGATGTACGGGAACGGGATCCGGGAGGTTCCAGGCATTACCCCTGGCCTTGCCGTTCCCGAAGGGGGAGACCCCGTGATCGAGGCAGACGCGCTGGATGCCCCCGGACAGGTCCGTCGCCCAACTCACGGTATCGGGCTTGTCGCCTCCGATCTTCAGGATCGTCGCCATCTCCTCGGCCGTGAGATCCTTGTCCCAGCCGAGCTTCTTGAACACGCCCAGCGTGAACTCGGGATAGCCGTCGGTGAGGTCCGAGCCCTTGGAGTAGGAATCCTCGGCGAGCAGAGTTGCGCCGTTCCGCTCGGTTCCGAAGCGTGCCCTGAAGGTGCCGCCGCCATCCTTAACGTGCAGCGCGGTGTTGTAGAGGATGGCCGATCCCGGATGGCGAATCTCGGGCTTGCCCCAGCAAGGCCACGGCAGGCCGTAGTAGTCGCCGCCGACCTCCGGATCGTCTTTCGGGGCGCGCAGGGTGACAAGGTCGAACTTGTGCTGGTTGCGCATGTGCGCCTTCAGGCGCTCGGGCGACTGACCGCAATAGCCCGTCGACCATCCGCCGCGGTTGATCTCGCGCAGAATGTCCTCGGCCAGAGGGACGTTGCTCTCGACCTTGATGTTCTTGAACATCCGGTCGGCGAAGCCGAGCTTCTTCGCCAGCAGGTACATGACCTCGTAGTCGTTCTTCGACTCGAAGGCCGGCTTCACGATCTGCTCACCCCATTGCAGGGACCGGTTCGATGCCGTGCGGCAGCCATCCATCTCCAGTGAGGTGCAGATGGGCAGGAGGTAGGTGTTCTCTTGCCGGGCATCGAGCGCCGCGAAGGTGGTGGGGTGCGGGTCCGCGACGACCAGGAGCTCAAGCTTGTTCATGCCCTCGATGGCCTCGGGCAGGCGCGTCACGGTGTTGCCGCCGTGCCCAAAGACCATGAATGCCTTGAGCGGGCTTCTCTGGTCGATCTGCTCCGCGGGCAGGTTGACCGCGTCGAACCAGCGAGTGGAGGTGATGCCCGGCGCCTCCATGTTTTCCTTGCGCGAGCGACCCTTCCGGCCCGGTGCGGCCGGGATCTCGTCGAAACGGGACTGCAGCCAGTCGTACTCGACCTCCCAGACGCGGGCCCAGTGCCGCCAGCCGCCTTCGACCAGCCCGTAGTAGAGGGGCAGCGAGGTGACATCGAGCCCGAGATCCGTGGCGCCCTGGACGTTGGTATGGCCGCGGAAGATGTTGGCGCCGGTCCCTGGCTTACCCACGTTGCCCGTGGCGAGGCACAGGATGCAAAGGGCCCGAACGTTCGCCGTCCCCACCGTGTGCTGGGTATTTCCCATGCACCAGATCATGGTGGCGGGCTTTTCCTTGGCGAACATCTCGGCCACACGGCGGAGTTGCGCGCCCGGCACGCCGGTCACCCGTTCGACTTCGTCGGGCGTCCATCGGGCGACCTCCTTGCGGACGTCGTCCATGGCGTAGACGCGCTGGCGAATGAATTCCTTATCCTCCCAGCCATTCTCGAAGATGTGCCAGAGCATCCCCCAGGCCACCGGGATATCCGTGCCGGACCGGATGCGTACGTATTCGGTGGCATGGGCCGCCGTGCGGGTGAAGCGGGGATCGATGACGATCATGTTGGCCCGGTTGATCTCCTTGCCCGACAGCACATGCTGCATGGAGATCGGATGGGCCTCGGCGGGATTGCCGCCGATGATGATCATCGTCTTGGCGTTGCGGATGTCGTTGTAAGAATTCGTCTGGGCACCGTAGCCCCAGGTATTGGCGACGCCTGCCACGGTCGTCGAGTGGCAGATGCGTGCCTGGTGATCGACGGAGTTCGTGCCCCAGAAGGCGCCGAACTTGCGCATCAGATAGGCGGCCTCGTTGGTGAATTTCGCCGAACCGAGCCAGTAGACGGAATCGGCGCCGTGCTTCTCGCGTAAGGCCGTGAGCTTGTCGCCGATCTCACCGATCGCCTGTTCCCAGGAGATGCGCTTCCACTGACCGCCTTCGAGCTTCATCGGGTACTTCAGGCGGCGATCGGACGAAACGAGTTCGCGGATCGCCGCGCCCTTGGCGCAGTGCGTTCCCCGGTTGATCGGGCTTGCCCAGGACGGTTCCTGTCCGACCCAGACCCCGTTCACGACCTCGGCGGTCACCGTACATCCCACCGAGCAGTGGGTGCAGATGTTCTTCTTGATCACCGTATCCGGCCCGACGGCCGACGAGCCGGCCGCCTCGGCCTTTCGGACCGAACCGAGTTGCAAGGAACCCGCCGCAGCCAGCGCACCGGCGGTGAGGCCGGATTTGCGCAGGAAGTCGCGCCGATCCAGCACCCCCGCTGCGAGGCCGGCGGCGACCGCTTGGTGCTTGCTGCGGCTCGCCTCGCCGCCCTTGCGCTTGGTCAGCATGACAGCCTCACTTCGTGCCTGGAGCGGGATCGGAATTCTTCAGCAACGTCTCGTAGCCGTTGGTTCGGTAGAACGCCTTCACGTGGTCGCTCAGCCGGTAGCGGCTCCTGGTCTCCTCGGTGCCGGGATCATAGGCCTGGGCCTCGGTCGCACCCATCGGCGATGCAACCGCAGCCGCGGCGGCAACGGTGCCGCCGCCCAGGGTCCGGAAGAACTGGCGGCGACCGAGGTCCTTTGAATGCTGCCGCATCGATCTATCTCCAAGTTCGGCCCGCGCCGAAGAACAAAGTCCGCCCGGGCGCTTCCGTCACAACGCAACGGAGGCGCCCGCCCGTGTTCGTCCGTGATCCATTGCGAAGGCCTCGGCCTCGACATCGATGAAGGCGCGGCCCAACCCACCCACGGCACGATAAAATCTTGCGGATCGGGCCTGTTCCAGGTCCGCGAAAAAGCGGCCTGCCCAGGGGGCGATGTGCCGGATGAAGAACTGGGCCTGCATGCCAGCCGGCGCCTCGAACCGGCCGGAAGCCAACCCGCCCATGACCTCAAGCAGGAAAGGCAGGTGATCTTCGGGCTCGGTCGCATCGTCGTCGCGGGCAAGCCCGAGGGCCACGAGGTCCTTCCGGACACGCGCTAGGGGCCGCTCGTTCAGAAAGCCAGTGAGGTAGTAGGAAGCGTAAGGCAGGAACTCGCCCCTCCCAACGCCGACGAAAAGCGCGAAGAATTCCCGCTCGACCGTCGCTTCCGGCGCCTCGGCAGCCGCAACACCAAGGTTGGCCACGTGTCGCCCAAGTACACCGACGCCGGCGGGGGAGAGCGCGAGCAGATCAAGGAGATCCTGGTCTGGCGCGCGGCCGAGCAGCACGGCCAGGAGGTCGTAATGGCGCGCGCGAACGCTGTCGACATCGTCGGCTTGAGCTATGCCGCCAACCGCATTCCGTGCCGGATACTCAGACGCCGACGCTGCCGAACCCATCGTCACCCTCGGGCTCGTAGAAGCCCATACCTTGGAGCGATACTAAGAAGGGTTCTTATCCGCCGCAATCGCATTTTCATCGCGAGGAACAGGGATCGCCCCGCCATGCCGTCGCAGGCGGGGCTTCTGGTCGCAAGTCGGCGCTATGGCGTCATGGGTTTCCGGCCTATGGGCTGGAACGCCTGGTATCGTCTGACATTCCGAGACCTTGACTGCCGGGGCCGACAGTGCGGGAATCGGCTCGCGCGACGGCGTCATCGGGCCGTCCATGCCAAGAGTCGGCGTCGAGGCCAGCGCCGTGTCCGCATCCTGCTCGAAGGGGGCCTCGGCATCGATCAAAGGCTCATGCGTGGCGACACGGTCCGTCTCCGGTGCCGCGCGAAGGAGACGGGCCAGCATCGCCTCGACGTCATCGCTTGGGAGGAGGGGGCCCAGCCCGGGCACCCCACCGGGGCTGTTCCAGTCATAGGCGTATTCACGAGCCTCGCTGACGAAGTCGCGAATGGTGGGATCCATCGACCACATCCGGCGTAGCGCCGCGTTTCGCAGCAAGGCTGGAACACCGGCGCGCAGGAAAGGCGCAAGGTCTGTTTCCGGGGTTACCTCGTCGGGAGCCGGCAGATGTGCCCAAGGATCGCCGGAGCCCGTCGCCTGGGGCAGCGTCGGATCGGTTTCGGGGCGCGAGCCGCTGGCGGCCGCCGGTTCCTCGCCAAGCCCGACGTGAACGGGGGCCACGACAGAGGCGGGAACGGCCTTCTTGTTTGCCAGTTCGGCGGCGCGGACCGAAAGCTTTCGCCGGGTCCATCGCGAGAGAAAGCTTTCGCTCATTCGCGCGTCTCCCCGGGCACACGGGCGCGACGGGCGAGAGCCTCGGGGTCGGCGCGGTCGCGCTTGCGCTTTTCGAACCTGCGTTCGACGTGGAAAGCCTCGAAGAACGCCAGGAGCTTGGCCTGCACCTCCGACGGCATCGGTACCGCCTCGACGATCTCGCCGATGCCCTCGGCCATCGACTCCCCTTCGTACGGGTCGGCCGTCACGGACGCGACCTCGTAAGCGTCTGGTCCGTTGGCCCGGAGCGCGACCCACAGGCAGGGGCGCCCGGAAACCAAGTTGTCGCGATAATGAGCGGTCTCGCCAGGGTGCAGCGTGACCTCGAACGCCCCGGCATAGACCCTCGTCTCGTCCTCGCTGTCCGAGAGTACGGTGCCGGCAGGCGCGCCAGCCGCCGCAGGCAGGGCGGCCACGGGCAGCCAAGCATGGCTCGCCCAGGGCCCCTTGAGCCGACGTCGCGCGACGATGATGCCCACCTCGAAGCGGCTTTCGGTCATTGCGTTCACCTCAGGCGGCCCGCCGGCCATCAGCGAGCGGTAAACCGACAACGAGATTGTGCGGCTTGAGATGCAGGCTCCTGTCCGCGGCAGACGCGAGCAGAAGGTACACGGTGTGGCCGCCCACGCGCGACATCGCCTGGGCCGGATTGTCGAAGACGAGGCCGAATACGCCGAGCAGGCGCTCGCGCATCGCCGCGTCGACCGCCTCGCCGCGCCACAGCGCGTTGCCGATACGTGTCCCCTCCTGACTGAGCCCGACGAACCAGCGCCAGTCCGGATCCTCCAGTCGTTCGAGCGGCGTCACCGTCACGTGCACGTTCAGGAGGTGTCGCACGAAGGTCTGGATGACGCGCGCCAGTCCGGCGCGAGCACGCGGATCGGAGCTGATGTTGAGCACCATCGTGTACGCATCCGACCGGCTCCAGTACGTCCAGGTGTTCTCCGCGGTCATCACGTCCAACTCGCTCGCGGCTTCGAGGCCGAACATCGCGACGAGCGGCGAGGGGGGCATACCCCCTTCGCGGGCAGCGATAACCTCGGCATCGGCCAGGAGCGCAGTCCCTTCGTGGAAGCTGACCCGCTGGGACCGGAAGAACAGCTCGGCCGCGCGCAGGACGAAGGGATCGTCGCAGCCGTCGAGGGCGTTGCGCAGGATTAGGTGCACGAGTTGGTCCAGGAACAGGGAGGGCACCCCCTGGAGATCACCGCGCACGAGCGAGAGGTAGGCGGCCTCGACGGAGCGGGCCCCAAGCAAGCGGTCGCGAAAGGCGAGGATCACCTCCCAGTTCTCACGTGCATCGGGGTCCGCGATGGATGAGATTTCCGTCGGCAGGACCTCTCGGCGCGGGCGCGAGAGCAGTGCGGCATGGAGCGCGAGCTCTGCCGCACAAGCTTCCGGCGGAGGCACAAGCTCCGGCCTAGCCAGGTAGGCGAGGATCAACTCGTCCGTGACGGCGAGGCCGCCACCCTCCGTCCGGCGCGTCAGGTGATGGCCGCTGGACACCCAGAATTCGGTCATCCGTTCAGCCTCCCGAGCGGGTGTCGTGGATCAGGCCGACGAGATGAACCCGCTCCTCGGGCGCGTCCTCATCGACCTCGGCGAAGTGGAAGGCGCGTCCGTGCAGCACGTCCGAGCCCGGCCGCCGATGCAGCGACCGAAATTCCTCGCGTATGCTCCCGTCCCTTTCGGCGCGGTGCATCGCCACGACGGTGCCAACCGGAAGGTTGCAGAGGGACGCGGAAACATCGAGTTCCTCCCTCGCTGCGGCGCGGGCAGACTCCCGATCAGGTGCGCCGAAGCGCTCATGAATGTGACCGGCAAGGTCCTCGACCGCCTCTGCATGCTCGGAGGCGGTCGCCTCGCTCACGACAACAAGCGTCGAGAAGCCGAGCGATCGCACTCCAACGAAGCCGGAGCGGAAGGCCGCGCGATCCTTCGGCGACAATCCCGTAGTCTCGACGTCAAGGAAGAGGAAGCTGCCAGTCACGGCCCACTCCCCCGGCTCGGCTGCGCGCGGGAATACAAAAGTGTCCGACGGGTCGAGCCGAAGGGTTCGGGGAAGCCTCACGCTCAAAGCCTCACCCCGCCGGTCGCCGGGTCGAACCAGGCGTGCATCTGCAACGCGGCACGCAGGAACAGATGTTCCTTCCTTCCGTCCGGGTAAGTCAGCCGCCCGTCGCCGAAAGCATCGATGCTCGCCCGAACACCGGCGTCGAGCGGCCAGCGCGAGAGATAGATCGCTGCGATCCTCTCGAACCCGTCTTCCCGCCAGACCTCGAAGGCCTTGGTGAGATGGCGCGCGAAGCTTTCGATCAGGGCCATCCGCAACCCGCCGCCGAAGCCTTCTTCGTCCAGCGCCGTCGATTCCGGCGTATGCCCCGGATCGCCGAACGCCGCCTTCGACCCGATCAACGCCGCGGAGAACACCAGCCAATCCGGGTCATCCTCCTCGGCACATCCCTCCGGCCAACCAAGCCGTCCGCCACCGAGCCGGGCGCCGTTGAAATTGAGGCTACCGTCCCAGTCGAACGTCACGGGCATCTCAGGAGGCCCGTAGGCGCCGACGGCATCGCCGAGTGCGACCATACCTGCAAAGAAGGCACGTCGTGCCGAGGCGAGAGGCTCGTCCGGAGCCAGCACCACCGAGAATTCGATCAGGTCGTCGCGGCGGCCGATGACGAGCGTGGCGGGCTCCGCCTGTCCCGCGGCCGCAAGGCGGCACGCCTCAAGATGGGCGCCGGGCGATCGCTCGGCGAGGCGCGCGCTGAAGCCGGGAGGAAGGAGCAGGCACGCCAGGCCGGCATCGTGGAGGGGCGTCATGGACGGGAAGCGGCCATCGACCGGGCGGTTTCCAGGAATGCCGCGGCGTGCGCCAGCATGCCGGATCGTTGTTTCGAACGGTTCGAGTATAAGGGTTTGCCCCGAGCGCGCGAAGGGGCTGCGTTCGAGAGTATCGTCAAGTGACTGTGTCAGACCGTCTCGTATTCGCCTGCTCCTGCGAGAGGACGATGTCCCTCGACGCTGCCACCATCGCGAAAGGCTGTGGTGGAGAACTTCTCACAGCCGACCAGCTCTGCGGGCGAGAGCTCGACCGATTCCGCCAAGCCCTGGCGACAGGCCGGCCGGTGACCGTGTCCTGCACCCTCCAGGCACCACTTTTCGACGAAGTTGCCGAGGAGTCGGACGCGGAGGGTCGGGTTTCCTACGCGAAGATCCGCGAAACCGCCGGCTGGTCGTCCGAGGGCAGCGCGGCGGCCCCGAAATTGGCTGCGCTTCTCGCCGCCGCGGCGGAGCCCTTACCGGACGCGGCCACGGTGTCGTTGCAAAGCCGGGGTGTCGCGTTGATCTACGGTCGCGACGAAGTTGCAATCGAGGCTGGGCGAAGGCTCGCCGAACATCTCGACGTCACCGTCCTACTGACGCGGCCAGACGCGGTCGCGCCGCCGCAACGCAACGCTTTCCCGGTCCTGCAAGGGACGGTCCGCACCGCCAAGGGGCATCTCGGCGCCTTCGAACTCGGCATCGACGATTATGCCCTGCCGGCCCCATCCTCGCGGACCCACCTGCTCTTCGGCGCGGCGAGGAACGGCGCCGTCTCGACCTGCGACCTCATCATCGACCTGTCCGGGGGCGCCCCGTTATTCGTCGCGCACGACCTGCGCAACGGCTACCTGCGAGCCGATCCAGGCGATCCAGCGGCAGTCGAGCGTCGTTTGGCCGAGGCCTCCCACCTGATCGGCGAATTCGACAAGCCACGCTTCATCGACTTCCATGGCGAGCTTTGCGCACATGCGCGTTCCCGCATCACCGGGTGCACGCGGTGCCTGGATGTCTGCCCCACAGGTGCGATCCTGCCTGCCGGCGACCGCGTGGCGATCGACCCTTTCATCTGCGCGGGTTGCGGCAGCTGCGCCGCGGTGTGTCCGACGGGTGCCGCAGCCTACGCCCTGCCGCCGGCGGACGCGCTGACGCGACGGCTTCAAGCCCTGCTTCGTGCCTATCGAACGGCCGGGGGCGAGAATGGTCTCGTCGTCTTCCATGACGGCGATCACGGCGAGCCCCTCATCGACGCGCTGGCCCGTTATGGGGACGGCCTGCCGGCGCACGCGCTCCCGGTGCAGGTCAACGAGGTGACGCAGATTGGCCCGGAGGCGGTCGCCGCTGCCTTCGCCTACGGAGCTGCGGGGGTGCGGGTTCTGGTTCGGGCACGCGCCAAGCACGACCTCGCTCCCCTCTACAGAACCCTGGCCCTGGGCGACACCATCGCCCGGGCGCTGGGCTATGGCCCAGCAACGGGCACGGACGCAGCCGCAACGATCGAGACGGACGACCCGGACCTTCTCGGCGATGCATTGAGAAACGCCCCCCTCGGGCGGCCCACCACGCGGCCAGCCGCGCTGACGCTACAGGGCGACAAGCGCGAGGTGCTGCGTCACGCCTTCCGCGAGATGCACGTCGCCGCGCCGACGCCCGCCGGTCGGATCGCGCTCGAGGCAGGCGCGCCCTTCGGTGGCCTGAACTTCCGCATCGAGGACTGCACGCTGTGCCTGTCCTGCGTCGGAGCCTGTCCGACCCATGCGCTTTCGGACAGTGCAGAGAGACCGCTCCTCGCCTTCGAGGAAAGCCTTTGCGTGCAGTGCGGGCTCTGCGCAGCGACCTGCCCCGAGGATGTGATCGACCTACTCCCGCAGATCGACTTCGAGGCCTGGGCCGCGCCGCGACGGGTCGTGAAGGAGGAAGAACCTTTCTGCTGCACGACGTGCTCGAAACCATTCGGGACGCGCTCGACGGTCGAGCGCGTGATCGAACGCCTGCGCGAACGACATTGGATGTTCAGCGGACCTGGCAGCGACGAGCGGCTACAAGCGCTGACCATGTGCGAGGATTGCCGGGTCGAGGTTGCGGTCAATCAGGGCTTCGATCCGCATGCAATGCCGGAACGCGCCAAGCCGCGCACAACCGAGGACTACCTGAAGGAGCGTTCGACGGGCTGACCAGCAAGCTCAGTGAGGGGCGGTCGCCTTCGCAAGGAAGCGCACCAAGGCGTCGCGGTCCGCGGCGTTGCCGATCGTTTGCTCGGGCATCCGCGTCCCGGGCGTGTACCGGGCGGGACCGATCTCGAAGAGACGGGAGACGGTCTCAGGCGTCCACACGATGTCGAGATGCCTCAGCGGTTCCGAGTAGCGATAGCCCGGCACGGCGGCGACACGCCGCCCGAAAAGGCCGGCGAGCGTTGGTCCCGCCCGCTCAGCCTCACCCTTCTGCAGGGTGTGGCAGGCGACGCAGGCGCCGAACACCTCGGCACCGCGGTCGCCCCGCCAAGCCGCCAGCGTGTCTGCCGGGCGTCGAAGGGCGAGCGTCCCGACGGGCTCTCCCGTCCTCGCGTCCCAGCGCCTGACGAGGCGGTCGCCGCCTCCCGTGACGATCTCGCTGCCGTCGGGCCTCCATGCCAGTGACCACACCGGAAGCCCGGGCCCGACGAGGCGGAGGAGGACATTGGCTGTCGCCCACTCGACCACGACGACAGTGCCGCCGGCGGTCGCCGCGGCGACACGCGCTCCGTCCGGGGAGAGCGCCAGCGCGATCACAGGGTTGGGCCCGACTTCGGCCTCTGCCCGCATCGTCCCGTCGGAACGCAGAAAGCGCAGGGTCGCGTCCGCGCCCGCCGCGACGACCTCGCCGTCATGCGCGATCAGGATGGCATGCGCCACGCTGGGTAACGTCACGAGCGTCGCGGATATGTTCGGCCGGGTCCAGATGCGCAGGACTGCGTCCGAACCGGCCGTCAATGCCTTGCCGTCCTGCGTGAAAGCGATCGCGTTGACGGGGCCCGAGCCGGCGTCGAGCACCCTCGGCGTGCCTCCCGTTAGGGACCAGAGCCGTGCCGTGCCGTCCCATGAGGCGGAGGCGAGGAGGGCACCGTCCGGTGAGACCGCAAGACCCACGACCGGGCCGGAATGGCCCGCCAACACCTGTTCAGGCTCCAGCCGTCCCAACCGCCAAAGGGCAACCCTTCCGTCATCGGACGCGGTTGCGAAACGGCCGTCGGGAAGCGAGGCGACGGCGTTCACGGCTCCGTCGTGGAAGCGCAGCACCGCGAGCGCGGCGCCGGTATCGAGACCCCAGATGATGGCAGCCTGGTCGAAGCCGCCCGAGATCGCGAGGCGCCCATCGGCGGAGACGGCCAGCGCCCGCACAGCCCCTCCGTGCCCCTGCATCTGCGCAAGCGCAGGTGATGCGTACAACGCGATGATCAGGCCGAGAATACGCGTCGCTGTCCACATCTTCGGTCTGTCCGGACGATGGGGAGGACCATACGCACCGTATACGGGCCCGTCACCGTCGCTTGGATCCTGCGCATCGCGCCGTTGCGGACGGCGAGCGCCTGCGGGCCAAGACCTTGATCATCGCACCCGGATGGCGCATCGCCACCGTGATGATCCGAACCGCATCCTCGCCGCTCTTTCCTCTTCGGGAGGCGATGGTCTTGCTCTGCGGCGAGGTCGCACCCGTCTCCCCCACGACCGTTCCCCTCGCAGCGGCGTTCGGGTGCGTCGCGGCCGGGGCGATCGCAGCACCCAACGCCAAGCCCGCTTCCCCGACGGCGATGCGTGACGGGTTCGCGGTCGAGGCCGCTGCGGTCGGCGGCGCGTCGACCTACGCGCCGATCTTTCTCGTGCCTCCGCCGCCATGGGTCGAGGCCGGAGAGCCGCTGCCTCGCGGTTCCAACGCCGTCTTGCCACCGGAGGGATGGGAGAATGGAACGGTCGTTATGGACGTCGCCGCGCGGGAAGGCGTGAGCGGCGCGGGCGACGACATCGCTCGGGACGAGACATTGATCGAGGCGGGCAGCCGGATCGGACCGCTCCACATGCTCGCTCTTGAGGCAGCGGAATTGGCGTCGGTCGATGTCCGCCGGCCCCGCTTGCGCATCATCGCGGCAGGCGCACCGATCCCGGATACGGCGTCGCCCATGATCGCGCGCCTCGTCGTGCATCGAGGCGGAGAGGCCGAGGTCGTTCGGGCTCGCAGCGAGGTTTCCGACATCGCGCAGGCGATCCGTGACGGCTCGGCCGACGCGGTCATCCTGATCGGAGGCAGCGGTGTCGGGCGCTCCGATCACAGCGCGGCGGCCCTCGCCGCGGCGGGAGAGCTGCGGGCGCACGGCATCGCCATCCGGCCCGGGGAAACCGCTGCGGTCGGGACGGCAGCCGGCCGTCCGGTTCTTCTCTTGCCTGGCCGCCCCGAGGCGGCGCTCGCCGCGTTCATGGCTCTGGGGCGGCCTCTCGTCGCGAGGCTCGCCGGCATGCAGGACGAGAGGCCGCGTCGGCAGGTTCTGGTACGGAAGGTCGTCTCACTGATTGGTTTGACCGAGATCGTGTTCGTGCGAATCAGATCCGACGGCGTCGAGCCGCTCGGGGGAGCCGGCCTACCGCTTCGCCGACTGGCGCAGGCGGACGGCATCATCGTCGTCGAGCCGGAAAGCGAGGGCTTCTCGGCTGGCGAGGAGGCAGAGGTTTGGTCCCTGTGAGTCCGGACGCAGATGACGCTGCCGCGGCCTTCGCCGAGCGCCTCGCCTCGGCCTCCAGCCAGGAGCAATTCCTGAAGGTGATGAGCCGGGACGATGCGCTCGCCGGCTTTCGGGCGGCGGTTCCGCACACGCTCCTGCCGCCCGAGACGGTTTCCCTGGACGACGCACTCGGGCGGGTCCTCGCCCACGACGTCGCCTCACCGATGGATGTCCCGCCCTTCGATCGCGCCCTCGTCGACGGCTTCGCGTTGCGCGCGGCGGACACGGAAGGAGCAGGGCCCGCGAGCCCGCGGCGCCTCACGCTGAATCAGGAGATCCTTGCCTGTGGCATCGCTCCGACGCTCGTCGTGCAGCCGGGCACGGCGACGCCCATCTCGACCGGCGGCATGATCCCGCGCGGCGCCGATGCCGTGGTGATGGTCGAGCATACGGAGTTCGACGCACAGACGCTTGCGGTCGATGTCCTGACTGCCGTCCGCCCGGCGCAGTTCGTCGGCTATGCTGGTGCGGACATGGCATCCGGTGAGACGGTGCTGCGCAAGGGGACGCGCATCACGGCGCGCGAGATTGGCATGCTGGCAGCCTGCGGCCTCGCTAGGGTCGACGTCGTCAAGCGACCACGTGTCGCAGTGCTGTCGACGGGCGATGAGCTTGTCGAGCCCGGCGAGCAGCTGCCCAGGGGCGCGATATACGACTCGAACGGGGCCGTCGTCGCTGCCGCGGTGACCGAGAATGGCGGCGACCCGGTCCGGCTCGGGATCGTGCGCGACGATGCGGCCGCCCTTGAAGAAGCCCTGCGTTCGGCCCTGACAGAAAGCGACCTCGTCGTGCTCTCGGGAGGCACGTCGAAGGGCGCTGGCGACGTCTCGCACCGGGTCCTGTCCCACCTCGGCGAGCCGGGCATCCTGTTTCACGGCGTGGCGCTCAAGCCCGGCAAACCGCTCTGCGTGGCGGCAGCTCAGGGGAAGCCGATCGTCGTGTTGCCGGGGTTTCCCACCTCCGCGATGTTCACCTTCCACGACTTCGTCGTTCCCTTCCTGCGTGCGCGGGCCGGGTTGCCCCCGCGGGAAGACGAGACTGTTACGGCGCGGGTGTCCCAACGGGTGCCCTCCGAGCTCGGTCGGACCGAATTCGTGATGACGTCGCTCACCCTCGGCCCCGACGGAACCATCGCCCTGCCGCTGCCGAAGGGTTCGGGCTCGGTCACCGCCTTCTCGCAGGCTGACGGATTCTTCGCGGTGCCGGCCGCGCGGGCGGGTGTGGAGGCCGGCGAGGGCGTCTCAGTCGTTCGCCTCGGCGCCGGCATCCAGGCGCCCGATCTCACGATCGTCGGCAGCCATTGCGTCGGCCTGGACCGGGTGGTCGGCCTGCTCGCGGAGCGAGGCTACCGCGCACGCACCATATGGGTCGGATCCGCCGGTGGGCTCGCCGCTCTGCGACGCAGCGAATGTGACGTGGCCGCCATGCACCTCTTCGATCCCCAGACGGGCCTCTACAATTCACCGTTCCTCGACGAGGGAATGTCGCTCGTATCTGGCTGGCGTCGGCTTCAGGGCATCGTGTTTCGCCCCGACGACCCCAGGTTTGTCGGTCGCGAGGCAGCGACGGCGGTTGCCGCGGTGCTGTCTGATCCCGACGCCGTCATGGTCAACCGCAACGCCGGCTCGGGCACGCGGCTGCTCGTAGACGGGCTGCTGGAGGGCGCTCGACCAGCGGGGTTCTGGAACCAGCCGCGTTCGCACAACGCCGTGGCCGCCGCGGTCTCGCAGGGCAGGGCGGATTGGGGCGTGGCCATCGCGAGCGTTGCGGATGCCTATGGGCTAGGCTTCATCCCGCTGACGGAAGAGTACTACGACTTGGCGTATCGCGGGGACGCCCGAGAGGGCTCCGCGCTTGCGGCTCTCATTGCGTTGCTCGACGAGACCTCGACAGCAGAAGCGCTACGAGAACTCGGTTTCGTGCCTGCGGCGAAAGGCTAAGCCTGCATCCTTGGGGCCGCGCGACTGAAGAACCAGGAGCCCTCGCCCTCATCCTCAGAGGTGCTCCCATCATGTCGGCTCGACGAAATCGTACGTGTCTGCCAGGGAAGATGTCGCAGCAGTCTGGCAGTTTGCACCGTGGTTTCTGCCTCCGGAGCAGCCCGATCGAAAAGGTTTCAAGGCTTTGGCACAGCTGACCGATGATTGCTTCGCCTTCGGCGGTAAGCTCATGCGGATCGAGGATGCGCTGGGGCTGATCGTCGAACGCATGCCGGTCGTCGCAGACATTGAGACCGTTCCGGTCCATCTGGCCGACGGGCGCATCTGCGCCGCCGACGTTCAAGCCGAATACGACTTGCCTCCCTTCGCCAATTCGGCGGTCGACGGCTACGCGGTCCGCCATGCCGACCTGATCGAAGGGGAGCAGACTGTCCTACCGGTGACCGGACGACTACCAGCCGGCACGCCGGCGGGTCCGGGCGAAGTCGGAGGCGCAATACGGATCTTCACCGGCGCGCCACTGCCGCGGGGGGCGGATACGGTCTTCATGCAGGAGGACGTCCGCGTCGATGGAGACCACGTCCACTTACCGCCGCACCTGAAGCAAGGCGCGAATGCGCGGCCGGCCGGCGAGGATCTGTCACGTGGCCAGCTTGCGATACCTGCGGGCCGACGTCTTCGCCCACAGGACCTCGCGCTCGCGGCCGCGACGGGACATCGAACGATCGCCGTTCGCCGGAGATTGCGTGTCGCATTGTTCTCGACAGGCGATGAACTGGCGGAACCGGGTACGCCACTGCAGCCAGGGGCGGTTTACGACTCAAACCGGGTCCTGCTCGGGGCGCTCCTCCGGCGCCTCGGCGTCGATGTGAACGACCTCGGCATCCTCCGCGATGATCCCGTCACAATGTCAGCCCGGTTGTCCGAAGCCGCCAGTGGCCATGACCTGATCCTCACCTCCGGCGGTGTTTCGACGGGCGAGGAAGACCACGTGAAAGGCGCGGTCGAGGCCCTCGGACGATTGATCGTGTGGAGGCTTGCCATCAAACCGGGCCGACCGGTCGCGATCGGCTTGGTGGGCGGCACGCCATTCGTCGGCCTGCCGGGCAACCCAGTCGCGGTCTACGTGACGCTGCTCTTCATCGTACGGCCTCTTCTGGCCCAGCTCGGCGGCGCTTCGGTGGAGGTTCCTGCCGCAAGACAGGTGCGCGCCGCGTTCGAGTACCGAAAGAAGACAGGCCGGCGCGAGTTCGTGCGGGTGTCGCTGGTTCGCGGAGCTGACGGGGTTGAGGAAGCACGCAAGTTTCATCGCGATGGGGCAGGCGTGCTGACCTCACTGACCGAGAGCGATGGTCTGGTCGAGCTTCCGGACGATACGACGTCGGTCGCTCCGGGTGACCTTCTCGCCTACTATCCCCATGCGCTCCTCTGGTAGATCATGGGGTCGCGCCGCGCGGCGGATGTATCGATCTCTTTCCCCTGCCGCGTTGGCAGCATCCGTCACCCGGCCAGCGCACGATGCAAATGTTCAGTGAGATCCTTTCCCGCCTCTGGTCCTTGGACCGTGATGTGGTGTCGATTGCATGGCTCTCGCTGCGGGTCAGCGTCACCGCAGTGTGCATAGGCCTCATCCTCGGCATTCCGCTGGGCTCATTCATTGCGGTCTGCAGCTTCCCCGGCCGGGGTATCGCCATCGCCCTGCTCAATGCCTTCATGGGCCTGCCTCCGGTGATCGTCGGACTGGCGCTCTATCTCATTCTCTCCCGCTCAGGCCCGCTCGGATCGCTCGGCCTGCTGTTCACCCCCGGCGCCATGATCGCGGCACAAGCAACACTGGCGACGCCTCTCGTGGCTGCGCTCACTCGCCAGGTCGTTGCCGATACCGCGGTCCATCTGGGAGAGCAGTTGCGCTCCCTCGGCCTATCCGCTCCTCTGCAAGCCGCCGCGATGATCTACGACGTTCGGTTTTCCCTGGTGACGGCAGCGCTTGCCGCTTTCGGGCGGGCCATCTCGGAGATCGGTGCCGTTCTCGTTGTCGGCGGCAATATCGACGGGTTCACCCGCACCATGACGACGGCGATCTCGCTCGAAACGCAGAAAGGCGACCTGAGCCTTGCCTTGGCGCTCGGCGTGGTCCTGATGAGCCTCGTTGTCCTCGTGAACATGTTCGCATCTCTTCTCCGTCGGCACGCGGCTCGCGCCTACGGATGAACAATTCCCCCTTCATACATCTCAGCAATGCGAGGCTGACGCTCGACGGTCGGCTGGTCCTGGATCGCTTGGCTATGGAAGTCGATCGCGGGATCGTAACCGCCCTGATCGGTCCCAACGGCGCGGGGAAAAGCGTGACGCTGAGGTTGATCGACGGTCTGCTGAAACCCGACTCGGGAACGATCACCGTCGGCGCAGGGCGTCGCGCCTTCGTCTTCCAGCGCCCAGCACTCGTGCGCGCCAGCACGGCGGCCAATGTGGCGCTTGCCCTCGTGAACATGTCTCGTCGCGAGCGTTCCATGCGGACCGACGCCGCTTTGGCTCGTGTCGGCCTTGCCGGCCGTGCTCGGGATGCGGCAACGCGTCTTTCCGGAGGGGAACAGCAACGATTGGCGCTCGCGCGAGCCTGGGCGACGAGACCCGACCTCCTCCTCCTTGACGAGCCCACCGCGAACCTTGATCCCACGTCGACCGAAATCGTCGAAGGATTGATCGCCGAAATGGCACGTGCGGGCACCACCGTACTCGTTGTCTCGCACAATCTCGGACAGGTCGCGCGGCTTGCCGCCAAGGCTATCGTCCTGACGTCGGGCCGTGCCGTGGAGCAAGGTCCGACCCGGCAAATCCTATTCTCGCCGCGAACACCCGAGACGAAAGCCTATCTAGCTGGGGAACTACCGTGGACATCCTTCGCCGCTGTCTCTTGAGCCTTTTGCTGGCTGCTGTCTCAGGTGTTGTCGACCTCAGGAACACCGCTTTCGCGGGTGCAACCTCGATCGTCGTTGCGTCAACGACGTCGACCGAGCAGTCAGGATTGTTCAAGCATATCCTTCCGCTGTTTCGGGAAAAGACCGGGATCGACGTGAAAGTGGTCGCTTTGGGCACCGGCCAGGCACTCGACGCAGCACGCAGAGGGGACGCCGACGTGGTCTTGGTTCACGATCGTCCGGCAGAGGACAAATTCCTCGCGGACGGTTTCGCGAGCAGGCGCTACGACGTGATGTATAATGACTTCGTCCTGGTGGGTCCTTCATCGGATCCGGCCAGCGTACGCGGCCTTGGGGTCCGCGAAGCCTTCGCCAAGCTGGCAGCCGCAAAGGCGCCTTTCGTCTCACGTGGAGACCGATCGGGTACCCATGGCGCTGAGCTGCGCGCCTGGAAGGATGCCGGCGTCGATCTGCCTGCTGCGCGCGGCGACTGGTATCGTGATGTCGGCCAAGGAATGGGTCCTGCCCTCAATACAGCTTCCGCGCAGAGCGCCTACCTTCTGGCCGACCGAGGGACATGGCTCTCCTTCAAGAACCGTGGCGACCTCGTCATACTGGTGCAGGGGGATCCGAGCCTGTTCAATCCCTACGGCGCGATGCTGGTGAATCCTGAGAAGCATCCTGGCGTGAAGGCAGAGGAAGGACAGGCTTTCATCGATTGGCTGGTTTCGGAAGAGGGCCGGCAGGCCATATCGAGCTTCAAGGTTGGAGGCGAACAACTATTCTTCCCAGCCACCGGGAAGACGGCGGGTCCCTGAGCTGAGTTCATCAGCGCCGCGGAGGACCTGATTGCCGCTGACGTGCGACGTACCAGAGCCCCAGGATGACAAGGGCCACGACCAAGCTGACCCAGACCCAGTTCAGGTCGATCGCGGCTGCCACCGCCGGTCCTGACGTCGCGTGAGATGGTCCCGACTCTGAAATCGGGGGTGCGTCCTTGGTTTGCTGCGCGAAGGCTTGGTGAAAGCTTGCGATCCAACCAAGTCCGGCAAGCGTGAGGTTTCTCATCAGGATCCCCTTTTGCATGATGAGCCTACCGGCTGGTCCCGTTAGTGCCGAAGGCCGGAGCGGCGTCCAATTGCGCCCGGGTGAGGCGGACTTCAGCGTGCCAGGGCTTACTGCCCGCAAATGTGGTCGCGGGCGTACCGTCGGGGCGAGTCGCGTCGGCCGAGCCAGTACTGTCGGTGACGCGTCCGCTGTGCTGGTTCTGGACGGCGCCGAGTACGTCCCGAGTCGTGTTCGCACCCGGCATGGATTCCGGAGCGAGCTGGGCAGTCCGCTCCGGAGCAGATGCTTCCTCCGGCGTCGTGACGGAGCTCGAGCCGCCTGTCAGAGGGACGTCGCTGAAATTCCAGGATACTTGATCGAAGGGAACGGCAACGGACTTCTCGCCCACACCCAGGAAGCCGCCGACGCCGATCACCACAGTTCGGACGCGTGCGCTTCCGTCTAGAAGAACGTCCTCGATCTTGCCGACGCGCACGTGATCCATGCCAATCACGGGCACGCCGATGATTTCGGACACACGCAGCGTACCGGGCTCAGGCCCTGCGAGAAATCGCGTGGCGGGTTGGTCTGATTGACCGGGGGGCGCTTCAGAGGCGCGCAGCCCGGCGTTCGTGTTGATCAGGATCCCGAGCATCGCTGCCTGAAGGAGAACCCCGCGCATTCCCGTCTCCCGTTTTCAGTCTGGACCCTCTTCTTCTCAACCGGGCGGAAAGCCTTGTGGTTCATCAACACGATCGGCGATACGCGCACCCGGCCAGCAGTCTAGTCGTTACGTGTTCCGAGATGTGGTCGATGGTGATGCGGTGGGCGAAGAAGCGAGCATAAGCTTGAGGATAGAGCTCGGTACCGACACATTGCTCGGTCCGGGAAAGGCTGCTCTCTTGGGCGGGATCCGCGAGACAGGTTCCATCGCGGCTGCGGGGCGCCGCATGGGAATGAGCTACAAGCGTGCCTGGTACCTGATCGACACCCTGAACAAGGCCTTCCGGGAGCCGCTGGTTACGGCGAGCCGTGGCGGAAAGACGGGAGGTGTCACGCAGTTGACGCCGATGGGCGACGAAATCCTCGACTGCTACCAGAGGATGGAAAGGCTGACATTGACCGCTGTTGCCGTAGAGCTGGAGCTCTTGGGCACCCTCATGAAGCCTACCGTTGCATAATCGAACGGGCTTAGGAGCGGACTCCTACCACTTCAGGTTGGACAAAGACAGTCCGGCGAAGGGGCTTCGAGGCCCCTGGCGGCAGGACCCTGCCGCCAGGGTTCTTGATCATTCGGCCGCCATCGGCGCCGCATGGATGGGGGCGACCCGGGCAGCACAGAACTTGAACTCTGGGATCTTACCCATTGGGTCGAGGGCCGGGTTCGTCAGGAGGTTCGCAGCGGCTTCGGCGTAGCAGAACGGCATGAAAATCATGCCTGCCGGCACGTCGCGGTCGGAACGCACCTTCAACTCCACGGCGCCGCGTCGTGTTTCCAGCTTCATCGTGTCGCCCGGTTCAAGACCCAAGCGATAGAGCTCCTTCGGTGCCATGAACGCCACGGCCTCGGGTTCGAGAGCGTCGAGCACACCCGCGCGCCGTGTCATCGATCCAGTGTGCCAATGCTCCAGCACGCGGCCCGTCGAGAGCACCATCGGGAACTCATGGTCAGGCACCTCGTCTGGCGGAACGATCGATGCGGGCACGATCTTGGCCCGTCCGCTCTCCGTTGGGAAGCCGGCGTAGAAGATGATCTCGTTGCCGGGCTTGTCGGGGGCGTCGACGGGGTAAGTCACCGCGCCCTCGCGCTCCAGGCGTTCCCACGTGATATTGTTGAGAGAGGGCATCACCTGGGCCATCTCGCGGAAGATGTCGGCGGGGCCGCCATAGTTCCAGGAGAGCCCTAGCCGCTTCGCTAGCTCCTGAATGATCCACCAGTCCTGGCGAGCGTCGCCCGGAGGCGAGACCACTGGTCGGGCGATCTGCACGCGGCGGTCTGTGTTCGTGAACGTTCCCGCCTTCTCGGCGAAGGCCGAAGCCGGCAGCACCACGTCCGCATGGAACGCCGTCTCGGTCAGGAACAGGTCCTGCACGACGAGATGATCAAGCATCGCCAAGGCGTGCCGGGCGTGGTTGAGGTCGGGATCCGACATCGCGGGGTTCTCCCCCTCGACGAACATGCCCTTGATCTCGCCGGCGTGGACGGCCTGCATGATCTCCACGACGGTCAGGCCCTTTTGGGGATCCAGGCGCTGGCCCCAGAACTCCTCGAAGAGGTGGCGGACGGCATCCTTCTCGACCGACTGGTAGTCTGGATAGACCATCGGAATCAGGCCAGCGTCTGAGGCTCCCTGGACGTTGTTTTGGCCACGAAGCGGATGGAGGCCAGTACCGGGACGCCCGATCTGCCCCGTTACGAGCGCGAGGGCGATCAGGCAGCGCGAGTTGTCGGTGCCGTGAACGTGCTGGCTGATTCCCATGCCCCAGAAGATGATCGAAGACTTGGCCCGCGCGTAGAGCCGGGCGACCTCACGCAGCGTCTCGGCGTCGATGCCGCAGACCGCGGCCATTTTCTCGGGTGTGAAGTCGACGATCTTCTCCTTCAGGGCCTCGAAGTTCTCAGTGTATCCGGCGATGTACTGTTCGTCGTAGAGCTTTTCCTCAACGATTACGTTCAGCATCGCGTTCAGCATCGCAACGTCCGACCCGGGTCGGAAGGCGAGGTGCTTGTAGGCGTGGCGTGAGAGGGTTTGCCGCCGCGGATCCATCACGATCAGCTTGGCGCCGCGCTGCTTCACAGCGTTCTTGAGGAAGGTCGCCGCGACAGGGTGGTTCACCGTCGGGTTGGCCCCGATCACAATGATGACCTCGGCGTCCATGGCGGCTGCGAACGGGGCCGTGACCGCGCCCGAGTTAAGCCCCTCCATCAGTGCCGCGACCGAAGAGGCATGGCAGAGGCGTGTGCAATGGTCGACATTGTTCGTGCCAAAGCCCAGGCGCACCAGCTTCTGGAAGAGATAGGCTTCCTCGTTCGAGCCCTTGGCCGAACCGAACCCGGCCAACGCCTTGCGGCCGTGGGTGTCGCGAACCAACTTCAAGCCACCAGCGGCGCAGTCGAGGGCTTCTTCCCAGGTCGCCTCTCGGAAGTGCGTCCACGGATTGGCTGGGTCGACCTGGTCGTTGGCGTCCTTCGGAACGTTCTCCAGGCGGATCAGCGGCACCGTCAGACGGTGGGGATGGTGGATGTAGTCGAAGCCGAAGCGTCCCTTGACGCAGAGGCGGTTATGGTTGGCCGGGCCGTTCACGCCTTCGGCGTAGATAATCTTCTCGTCCTTGACCTTGTAGGACACCTGGCAGCCGACGCCGCAATACGGGCAGAGGGACGTCACCTCGCGGTCCGGGTAGACCGTTCGGGTATTGTGTTCGGCATCAAGGTAGGCAGAGGGCATCAGGGCGCCCGTTGGACACGCCTGTACGCACTCGCCGCAGGCGACGCAGGTCGATGCGCCCATGGGGTCGTCGAAGTCGAAGACGACCTTGGCGTCAGCGGATCGGTAGGCCATCCCGATCACGTCATTGACCTGAACCTCGCGGCAGGCGCGGACGCAGAGATTGCACTGGATGCAGGCGTCCAGATTGACGCTCATGGCGGGATGGCTGAAGTCGCCCGTCCAGCGCTCCGCCGCCGGGAAACGGCTCTCGGTGACATCAAGGTAATCGGCCTGCACCCAGAAGTGCGAGGTCGGATCGTGGGAGGTCTCGCGCTCGGGCTGATCCGCCACGAGGAGCTCAAGGACCATCGCCCGGGCCTTGGTCGCGCGCTCGGTCTCCGTCTTCACCTTCATGCCGACGGCAGGAGTGCGCTTGCACGAAGCGGCGAGCACGCGCTCGCCCTCGATCTCGACCATGCAGGCGCGGCAGTTGCCGTCGGGGCGGTAGCCCGGCTCGGGCTTGTGGCAGAGATGCGGGATATGGGTGCCGAGCCGCTTAGCGACGGACCAGATCGTCTCGCCCGGCTGGGCCTCGACCTGCTGCCCGTCGAGCTCGAAGGCGATCGTCGGAGGCGCAGTGGGCCGATCCCTTATGCCGTGGAGACCCGACGGCTCCGGGGCGGCTTGGCCACCGGACTTCGCGCCTTGCGAATAGGATCCGCCGGACGCCGGGCTTCCTCCCTGCACGGGACCGCCGGCATCCTGGGGACCATCGGCCCGGACCTCCGGCTTCTCGGTCTTGTCACCATGCGTATCGGGGGCGTTGCTCATGCTACCGCTCCAGTCTCAGGCATCCGTTTTACCGACCATCACTCCGCGGCGACCGCACGCGGTCCCGGGAAGAGGTCGGGAAAGTATTTGATCACGCTGGCGACGGGGTTCGACGCCGCCTGGCCGAGACCGCAAATCGACGCGTCGCGCATGCACTGGGCGAGTTCGCCCAGAAGGTCGGTGTCCCACACGCCGTTTTCCATCAGCATGCGAGCCTTCTGCGTGCCTGAGCGGCACGGCGTGCACTGTCCGCAGCTCTCGTCCTCGAAGAACCTCATCAAATTCAACGCTGCACCGCGGACATCGTCCCGATCCGAGAGCACGACGACGGCCGCCGAGCCGATGAAGCAGCCGTATTTTTCGAGCGTGCCAAAATCGAGCGGGATATCGTTCATGGATGCCGGCAAGATGCCGCCGGACGCCCCACCCGGCAGGTAGGCCGCGAAGGCGTGTCCGTCGGCCATGCCGCCGCAATGCTCGTCGATGAGCTCCTGGATTGTCAGGCCTGCAGGGGCCAGCTTGACTCCTGGCTCCTTCACCCGCCCGGACACGGAATATGAGCGCAGGCCGACGCGGTCGTTGCGGCCGTGGCTCTTCCACCAGCCGGCACCGCGCTCGATCAGGTCGCGCACCCAGAACAGCGTCTCGATGTTGTTGATGAGCGTGGGTCGGTTGAACAAGCCTACCTGGAAGGGGAAGGGCGGCTTGTGGCGCGGCAGCCCGCGCTTGCCCTCAAGCGATTCGATCAGCGAGGATTCCTCGCCGCAGATGTAGGCGCCAGCCCCGCGGCGCAGGTGGATGCGCGGTCCGCCCTGCGGCAGCTTGGCGATCTCGCGTGTGAGGATCTCACGCGAGATCGGATACTCGTCGCGCAGGTAGATATAGACCTCCGCCGCCTCGACGACATGGGCACCGATCAGCATGCCCTCTAGGAACCGGTGCGGATCGGTATTGAGGTAGAGCTGGTCCTTGAAGGTGCCTGGCTCGCCCTCGTCACCGTTGACCGCCATGAGCCGCGGCCCGGGCTCGCCGCGCACGGAGCGCCACTTCCGACCGGTGGGGAAGCCGGCGCCCCCGAGCCCGCGAAGTCCGCCGTCGTCCAACAACTTGAGCACGTCCTCGACCGGCAGCTCACCGCTCCGCAATCGCTGCAGTGTCGCGTAGCCGCCCGCAGCCCGGTAGGCGTCGTAGTCGACGTATTCCGGGACGTGAGCGTGGGTATCGTCGGCTTCCACCGCGGCCCTCACCGAGGCGAGGTCGGCCTCGTGCAGGAAGTTATGGCCCACTTCGACGGCCGGGGCGTGGTCACACAGGCCGACGCACGGCGCGCGCACGACGCGGACCGCATCGGACGACAGCTCCCTCTGAAGCGTCTCCAGCAGCTCTTCGGCGCCGAACATCGCACAGGTGATGCTGTCGCACACACGCACCGTTAGCCGCGGAATGGAGGCATCACCTTCCTTCACCACGTCGAAGTGAGCATAGAAGGTTGCGGTCTCGAAGACTTCGGCGAAGGCGAGCTTCATCTCGTCGGCAAGCGCCGCGAGATGCTCCGCGCTGATCTGGCCGAAAGTGTCCTGGATGAGGTGCAGGTGCTCGATGAGCAGGTCTCTCTGGCGCGAGCGGTCACCGAGCAGTTCCTCGATCTCCACCTTTGCGCGCGGCTCGACCTGACGGCCTTTCGGCACCGCGCGAGCCTTGTTGCGCCCGCGGCCCGGGTGGGAGAAGCGCCTGACGTTACCTGGTGCCTCGCTCATGGGCGTTCTGGTTTCCAGCTATTGTGGACGGACGATCGAAGGATGCTCGGGAGCGGCGCCTTACTGGCCGCCAAACGCCCGCAGCGGTTGGCCTGCCTCGGAACGATGCTCCATCGTCACCGAGCCGATCGCCTCATCCAGGGACTTGACCCTCGGACCGACAACCGAACGGAGCTCAGCCTCGAAACCATCAATGGCGGCGTTCAGCCGATCCAGCGGCGCGGAGACTGACTCCTCAGGCAGGGCAGGATCAAGCGCAGCGGCAAGAATTGCGTGCAGACGCGCTTTCAGGTCCTGGGTGAGCGGAGGTTTTGCCTCGACGGCATAAGCCTGCACGATCGCTTCCGCGCGGTCAGACGCCGCCTTGCTGGCGTCGCTGCTCATGCCTGGTCACTTTGCGGTATGCGATGCATGACTTGCCCGTTCGGGTCGATAGCGTGGCGTTCGCTCTGGCCTGCTCAATGGCAGCCGTTATAGCGCAGTTGGTAAATCGCTTTTGTATTCATTTCAAATCGTATGTGCGCTTAGGGGGGGGCGACTTGCCGGCATGGCTCGGTCTTGCCGGATGTCTACGGAAGGCGCAGTCACGCCGACGGAACGGAGGGATGCGTAGCGATGTCCGGCATGCGGGTAATCGGTCTTGCCGGATGGAGCGGCGCCGGAAAGACAACCTTGCTCGTACGAGCGATCCCGGTTCTAGTGTCGCATGGACTGAAAGTCGCAACGCTCAAGCACGCGCACCACGACTTCGAAACGGATCGCCCTGGGAAGGACTCTTACGCGCATCGCCAGGCGGGAGCGAGCGAGGTCATCGTTTCATCGGGGCGACGCTGGGCGCAGATCCATGAGTTGGGGGACCAGCAAGAGCTGACACTTCCGCAACTGCTGAGGAAGGTCAGCCCCTGCGACCTTGTCATCGTCGAGGGTTTCAAGCGCGAGCCGATCCCGAAGATCGAGGTTCACAGGACCGCGAATGGGCGATCACCGTTATATCCGACCGACCCGCTCATCGTGGCGATCGCCAGCGACGTTCCGTTCGAGGATGCCAGGGTACCAGTTGTCGGCCTGGACGACATCGAAGCGGTCGCAAAGGTAATGCGCGACACGGCCCGGCCGCTCGATGAGGTACTGGAGACGCTGACGGTATCGACCGTCTAGGCGGACAGAGCGGCAAGGTCGGACACCGCAGCCGTGAATGGGTCCGCGACCTTCGTGAAGATGGTCGTCTCCAAGGTGACGGAGAGTTGCATCGCGAGAGGGGGAGCGGACTTATTGACCCCGTGGCAGACGGCATGGATCTCGGGGGCCCCCTCCGGACCAGGGCGGAAGTAGCGGCCCGTCCAGCTCTTGATCGTAAGCGGGGCGGCCGAGGTGGTGACGAAACCGATGATGTCACCTTCGGCTGTACCGACAAGCATGCGGCAACGAAGGGGCAAACCGGCATCCTCCGGGATCGCCGCGTAGGTCCCCGACACGGCTTCTCCCGCCTGAAGCAGGCGGATCTCGGCACCGGTCGCGCTGCGCCAAAGCCCTTCGAACATCGATGTCCCGAAACCCATCGAGCGAGCGCTCAAACGCGTGACCAGCGATATTTATGCACGGCTATATCGGTGTCGCCAGCATAAAAATCGCTCCGCGTGCTAATAGCGGTGGAACTCTTCATTCGCGTAGCGGTGGCGCCGTTGCAGCGTTTCCGTTCCCCACGGGTGCCGGAGTCCTCGTCTACCGCTTTCGGCCGGCTCCTCCCGGACTTAAACGTCCGCTTGATCGGCGCTCGAAAGTCGACCGTCAAAAATGCGCCCATGCCGGGATTCAGCGGCCGCCGTCGGTATCTTCGAAACGGCCCTCACAAGGCCCTAGGACAACCTTAAGCCGCCCCTCGATCGATGCCGTTGCCGATGGCCCTGTCAGCGTTGACCCGGCTCGTCCAGCCAATGGTTCGGCTTGGCCTTCAGTTGATGTTGGCCAGCGTCGCACCGCTCGTGTTTGCGCCCCAACCCGTTTAAGGGATGGCGCGCGTCCTTGACCGAGCCGCACGCCTGCTTAGAACCACGGAGCCGAATTTCAAACCATCCTCACCCCTGTGTCCGGCAGGAAGGACGGTCCAACGCGGGTGATCCGTCCATGGCACTGGTGAAGAGGACGCGGCTAGCATCGCAGGATGAACCTGGGGATGCGGCCGTGGCCAGATCGAACTCCATGCAGGCCGCCTCCACTCCGCCTGGCCGCTCACGCGAGCGTTCCCGCGCCCGACGGCAGAAGGCAGCGGAACGGCTCGCCGCGGCGACCGAGGAACTCGCCGCAGGCGTGACCCAGGCATCGTCAGCCGCTGAGGAATTGCGGCGGTCGATGGAACAGATTGCCTCAGGCGCCGAGGAGGCAGCAGGTGCCGCACAGGAGTCCGTTGCCGCCGTTGCCGACATTGTCGGCCGACTGTCTGAAGCCCGAATGCGGGCGAACGCCTCGCGCCAGTCAACTACTGCCTTCCAGACGCTGTTGGCCGAGACCGGCGTTCAGGTCACCTCGTCGGTCGCCGCCGTGCAGGCCAACTCTCAACGGCAGTCTGCATCGGTCACCTTGATCGAAGAGCTCGACCGCGCCGCCGCGAGCATCGGAGAGATTACCGGCACCGTCGAGCACGTCTCCGATCAAACCAATCTGCTGGCGTTGAACGCCGCCATTGAGGCAGCTCGCGCCGGCGAGCATGGGCGCGGCTTCGCGGTCGTCGCCGACGAGGTCCGGGCACTCGCTGAAACCTCCGAGGCAAGTGCGGCCGAGGTCAGGACACTGGCCGAGGCGATCCGATCGGAGGTTCGGGGCATCGGTGAGATCATCCGTGCTGCGGCTCGGACGGCGGCGGCCGATGCCGAGGTTGGCGGGCGCGTGACAGAACGACTGGAGCAAGCAAGGTCAGAACTTGGCAGGCTGGCGGAAGGCTCGCAGGCCATTCTTTCCGCCGCGGTCGAGGCCGAGATGGTCATCCAGGAGGCGCAACGCGGCGCGGAGCAGATCGCCGCCGCGGCAGAGGAGCAGGCCGCCGCGGCAGGACAGGCGCAACAGGCCGTGGCGCAGCAGGTGCAGTCCCTTGAGCAGTCTCAAAGCACAGCGCAGACGCTGGCCGGCCTCGCCGATGATCTGACGGGCAGCGGATCGGTTCAAGAACGGGCCGAGGAAGTCTCCTCAGCCGCGGAGGAGCTGTCCGCCACAGTCCAGGAGTTGTCCGGGGCGGCCGCCGAGATCCTCGCCGCCGTCGACCAGATAAACCGCGGAACCGGCATCCAGAGCGCCGCAGCGCAGCAATCCAGCGCCGCGATGGCTCAGGTCGAGCGTAGCGCCACGGTTTTTACTTCGAACGCCACGATTGCCCGAGAGGGCGTCGCCCGAATTGGTGCGACCCTCAGGGAGGTGCGCTTGGCTGTCGGTTCCCTCGCCGACGGTGTGGGACTTTCACTCCAAGAAACCCGTGCCTGCCTCGACCGCATCGGCGAACTCGAAGGCAGCAATCGCCGGATCGAGAAGATCGTCAGCTCCATCGCCATCGTGGCTGTGCAGGTGAACATGCTCGCGGTCAGCGGTGCCATCGAAGCGGCGCGCACGGGCGAGGGTGGGCGCGGTTTCTCCGTCGTATCGAACGAGATTCGCGCGTTGGCCCGCGACGCGGCGGCCAATGCCGACCGCATTCTCGACACTGTGCGCGACATCCAAGGCGGCGTCGCCGCGGTCCGCCGGGCGCTGGAGCAGGTCTCCGCTGCGTCAGAAGCCGAGGCACAGCGCAGTCAAGGGTTGCTCGCCACCCTTACGGCGGTGGAGAACGACGTCGCTCGTCTGGAAGCCGGTAACGCCGACGTGCTGTCAGGTGCGAAAGCCATTGTTAGCGCGGCCCGCGACGCTTTGAAGGGCTCGCAGCAAATCGCTGCCGCCGCGGAGCAAGCCAACCGTGCGGCCAGCGAAGCCGCAACCGCCGCGCGCCAGCAGTCGCGCGGCGCCGAGGATCTCGCCGCGAGCATCGAAGAGATCGCTGCACTCGCCGACGAATTGCAGGTCGCGGATGCCTGAGGCCGACGGCAAGGGCAACAACCACTACCTCGTCGTAACACTGGGCCCGGACGACTTTGCCCTCGACGCGGGCCTCGTCCGCGAACTCGTTCGTCCGCCCAGGCTGACGCGCGTGCCCGGCGCACCACCCACATTGGCTGGTCTGGCAAACCTCCGCGGTACGGCCCTGCCAGTGCTCGACCTACGCCGCATCGTGCGCCCCGATCGAGAGCCGGCGACGGAGCCGACAAGGGTCGTTGTCGCAGAAGCCGGCGAGCCGGTCGGCCTCATGGTCGACCGCGTCGTGTCGTTCTCCTCCGGCACAGCCTCCGCTGAGCCGGGCGGAGCCAGAGGATTTGGGCAGCACTCCGTTGCAAATGGCTCCGGAAGCGCTCGCGTGCTTGATCTGCCAACGCTCGTCGCTGCGGCGTTTCCGCGCCGCAGCAAAGTGGCTGATGCAAGCGTCAGATCCGCGCGGGTTGAGGCCGCCGGCGAGACAGGGGCAGAACGTATTGCACTGGTCTCGTTCATCGCTGCCGGAAGGTCCTACGCGCTACCGCTGGAGCGGGTCGCAGAGGTGCTGGCACTCCCGCCTGACGTGGTGCCAGTGCCGCGTGCAGGGAACGCGGCCTTAGGCGTCGCCGCGTTGCGCGGCGGGGTACTGCCGCTCTTGAGCCTGCCGGCCCTGCTCGGCCACGCCGCGCCCCCCACGAGCCCGGACGGACGCGTCGTTGTCGCGCGCCTCAGAGGAGCGGAGATCGGCCTTGTTGTCGACGCTCTAGGTCCAATCCTGCGCCTCGCACCGGATGCCATCGATCCGGTTCCGTCGGCATTGAGCCGAGGCGGCGCGACGGCCGTCGACGCGATCTGCCGGGTCGACGCAGCCGGTGCGCTGGTCTCCGTGTTGTCCGCTGACCGCTTGCTCGAAGGAACCACCGTGACTGCTTCGTCCGCACGTTCCACCGACTCCAAGCCCGCGAACGGCCAGACGGAATGCGCAACGGAGCAGGTCGTGGTCTTCGACATCGCGGGCGAGAGCTACGGCGTGCCGGTTGGCATGGTTCGGGAAGTGCTGCGCGTACCGGAGACCATGACGCGGTTGCCGCGTTCATCGGACCTTATCGTTGGTGCCATCGACGTCCGAGGCACTGTGCTGGCCGTCGTCGACCAGCGGCGCCGGTTCGGCTTGCCGCCGGGCGAAGCCAACGCGCGGCGTCGTATCGTCGTGCTTGAAGCTGGAGGCGTCACCGCTGGCCTGCTCGTCGACGGCGTCTCGCGCATGTTCGGCATTGATGCAGATGCCATCCGACCGGTGCCCGACTTTTCCGGCGATGCCCTAAATGGCGTTGGCAGCGTCGCGACCCTGATCGACGGCAGCCTCCTACCCATCGTGGACGCGCCGGCCTTGCTCTTCGGCACGGAGCGGAGCTTGCGCGCGGCCACTAAACGAGCGGCAGGGCGGACAACTGAGACGAATCCCACAGGATGATCCGCCTCTTGGTCGTCGATGACTCCGCGCTGATGCGCAAGCTCCTCGGGGGCGTGTTTGCGCAGGAACGGGACGTCGAGGTCGCTTTCGCCCGCGACGGCGACGAGGCGCTGGTCGAGCACCTCCGCTTCCGCCCGGACGTGATCACCCTCGACGTCAACATGCCGGGCCTCAGCGGCCTCGACTGCTTGGACCGCATTATGCTGGACCGGCCCACGCCGGTGGTCATGGTGTCGTCCCTGACTGCGAATGGTGCGGAGGTCACTCTCGATGCGATTGAGCGCGGAGCAGTGGACTTCGTTACCAAGCCCGGTGGTGCGGTCTCGCTTGAGATGGACCGCCTCGGCCCACTGATCGTGCAGAAGGTGCGTGCGGCTGCTCGTGCCCGCTTGCGTCCGACCCTGCGGCTCGCCGAGCGAATCCGTGCCAGAACGGTGAGCGCGGGTGGCAACCTGCCTCAACGGCCGCGGATGCCGGTACGTACGGCGTCGCCCGAACCGCTATCCCGCAATCCGCCCAAGTTGGGGCCGGCCGAAGGCATCGTGCTGGTTGGGACGTCGACGGGAGGTCCGCCAGCGCTCGACGCCTTGCTGTCACGATTGCCTCCCGAATTCCCCTGGCCTGTCGTGGTCGCACAGCACATGCCCAGTAGCTTCACCGGTCCTCTCGCGCGCCGGCTCGACGGCCTGTGCGCCCTGAAGGTGCAGGAAGCCTCGCGACCGATGCCGCTGTCACCTGGCAACGTCTACATCGGAAGGGGGGACGCGGACGTGACGGTCGCGCGCCGCCCGTCCGGGCTGGTGGTGCAGCCAGTGCCGGCCCACATTGACTATCCCTGGCATCCGAGCGTCGACCGCCTCGTCGCTAGTGCCCTGGACCTGTTCGAGCCCGTGCGACTCGTCGGGGTTCTCATGACGGGCATGGGCCGCGACGGCGCGACGGCGATGGCCGGGATGCGGGCGCGAGGTGGCCGCACCATCGCCGAGAGCGAGGAGACGGCGGTGGTTTGGGGCATGCCGGGCGAGCTCGTCAGGACCGGCGGCGCTACCGTTGTCGCTCCGCTCGAAGGCATCGCCGACGCACTCCTCCAAATGGTGAACTGATGCCGCTTGTCCGCCGCGATCCGCATCGCCCCGCCGAAACCACGACAGGTTCAGAGCCTGACAAAGTCGAGGCGGCGCACGACCTCGGCTTGGCCCTCGGAGCGGAGAAGGACCTCCGGCGCCGTGAGGCCCTTCTCGCGAAGCTCTTGTCCCTCTCCGACGTTTCCGCCGCCAGCGAGTTGGCCCAGCATCTACGCTCCGAGGACGCGGGGCTGCGCACCGCATGCATCGAGACGCTTCAGGCGATGCCTGCTGCGGCAGCCTTCGTGCTGCCGAACCTGCTGTCCGACTCGGACTCGGACGTGCGGCTGCTCGCGACCGAGATCGTGCGGGCGCAACCGACCGAGATAGCAAATCGGCTGCTGGCAGCCCTGCTCGGCGGCGAGACCCATCCGAACGTCTGCGCCGCGGCAGTGGAAGTGCTGGCAGAGGTCGGAACGGCAGATGCGATACCGGCGCTGCGAGCGGTCCGGGCCCGGTTCGCCTCGGAGGCGTTCCTGCCCCTAGCCATCGATACCGTCCTCACGCGTCTTGCTTTGGGGCGCTGACTGCGTGTCCGAACCTCCGTCACCCGTGACCGACGCCGACTTCGCGCGCTTCTGCGAATTCCTGTACCGCCGCACCGGCATGCTGTTCACACCGGCTAAGCGCTATTTCGTCGACCGGCGCCTCGCCGAGCGCATGAAGGCCACGTTGTCCCGCTCGTTCGGGGTCTACCTCGCCCTCCTGCGCTCCGATGCGGACGGTGAGGTCGAGAAGCTCATCAACGCTTTCACCATCAACGAGACCTACTTCTATCGCGAGGACCACCAGCTCCGCTGCCTGACATCCTCGCTGTTGCCCGAGCTCGTCGGTCGCAAGCCCCCAGGGTCGACGGTGCGGATATGGTCAATGCCATGCTCAACGGGCGAGGAGCCGTATTCGGTGGCGATATGGCTCCTGGAGACCTGGCCGGAGGTCGACCGCTACGATGTCGAGATCGTCGGCTCGGACATCGACACCAGGGCACTCGCCGCCGCCGAGGAGGGTCACTACGGGGAACGGGCACTGATGCGCCTCAGCCCCGAGCTCGTCGCGCGCTACTTCGTGCGCGAGGAAACGCGCCTCGGCCCTTCCTGGCGCATCCTCGCGGAGCTGCGCGACTCGGTTCGTTTCACGCCCTGCAACCTGACCGACACCGCAGAGATGGCGGTGCATGGCCTCTTCGATGTCGTGTTCTGCCGTAACGTGCTGATCTACTTCGACGACGCGTCCCGGCGGCTCGCAGCGGACAACATCTACGATGTCCTCGTTCCGGGCGGCTTCGTGTGCCTCGGCCACACGGAGAGCATGAGCCGGATTTCCCCGCTGTTCAGGGTCTGCCGCTACGACGACGCCATTGTCTACCGGCGGCCGCGCGAGGGCGAGCATGTCTGAGACCGCATCCGAGCCCGTCGACGCGCCGCGGGTCCTCGTCATCGACGATGCGAGCCTGGTTCGGATGTACTATCGCAGCGCCTTGGAGCGGGCGGGTTTCGTCGTGGATGAGGCGCTTAACGGGATTGAGGGGCTGGAGCGGGTACTGACGACGACCTACGACCTGCTCGTCGTGGACGTGAACATGCCGAAGATGGACGGCTTCAGCTTCCTGCACACCCTGCGTGGCCGCGAGCCAATGGTCCGCTCGATACCCGTCCTGATGACCAGCACCGAGGCCGGTGACGGTGACCGGGAGGCCGCTCGAGCCGTAGGCGCGAACTTCTACTTGGTAAAGCCTCTCCCCGAGGGCGTGCTGGTCGCGTATGCCAGGGCGCTGGCGGGACGGCGTCCGTGAAAGAGCTTCTCGAACAGTTCCTCATCGAGACGCGCGAGCTCGTCCAGTCCGCAGCAGAGGACCTGCTCGCCCTGGAGGCGTCACCGGGCGACGTGGAGGCAGTGAACCGCGTGTTCCGCGCCTTCCACACGCTCAAGGGCTCAGTCGGGCTGTTCGATTACCCGCCCTGGTTCGCGCTCCTGCATGCCGCGGAGGACGGCCTCTCCGCGGCACGGACCGGAACGGTCCCGGCCGACGCGAACCTGATCGACGTATCCCTTGAGACCCTCGACGCCACCGCGCGGTGGGCCGATTCGATCGAGAAGACGGGCCAGTTGCCGGGGGGCGCCACCGCCGAGGCCGGCGCCCTGGCGGAACGATACCGTCATCTCCTGACACCCGGACCAAAGGCGCGGGGCGCGGATGCGGCAGTCCTACCCGGATGGGCGCTCCAACTCGTCGATGCCTCCGCCGACTTCGGCGGGAAGCCATCGACTGCGGTACGCTATCGCCCCCGGGATGACTGTTTCTTCACCGGGGACGACCCGCTCGGGCTGGTTCGTAAGGTGCCAGGACTCCTGGCCGTCTCGGTCGCACCGGCCGCTCCTTGGCGGTCGGGCGAGGAGTTCGACGCCTTCGCGTGCAACCTCGACATCACGCTGCTGACGGCCGCTCCACGCGAAGAGGCGGAGGCGGTCTTTCGGCTCGTCGGCGACCAAGTCACAGTCGTGGACATGCCAGGTGGCACGCGGGCCGCCATGGCAGAGCCGGCTGTGACGCCCGCCTCGGGTGCCGTCGCCGCCGCGATCCTCGCGGAACAGGTTCGGGTCCTGGCCGCCATGAATGGCTCCGACACGGATGCAGGCCGCCTGGAAGCCTCCGCGAGGGCGGCAGCGAACGCGCTTCTCTCGGTCGGACAAGACGGCGACGCCAGGCGCTGTGAGCGGATGCTCGGGCGGGGTTCCGATGCCCTTCGAGAAGTCATTGAAAGTGTCCTTGCCGGTGGCCCGATGGGGCCTTCGCCGACGGAGGCGAGCGAGCCGACGGAACAATCGCAGCCACTCGGTGGGGACGCGGTCCGCACGCTGCGGGTCGACGCTGCCCGACTGGACGCCCTGCTTGCCCTCATCGGGGAGCTCGTCATCGCGCGCAATGCTTTTGGCCATCTCACCACCAGGGCCGAGGCGGGCGAAAGCGCGGGCACGCTGATCCGCGCGATTCGCGAGGCCGACACAAATATCGGCCGACTCTCGATCACCTTGCACCGAAGTGTGATGTCGCTCCGGCTCACGCCACTGTCGCAGGTGTTCCGCCGCTTCGCGCGCCTCGTTCGCGAGGCCGCGCGCGCTCTCGGCAAGAACGTCGTCCTCCACATCGAGGGTGAGGATACAGAGGCCGATAGGGGCATCGTCGAAAGCCTGTTCGAACCGCTCCTGCACGTCGTGCGAAACGCCCTCGACCACGGACTGGAGGACGCGGCGACGCGGCGACGCGGCGGCAAGCCCGAAGCCGGGCACATTCGCATCGAGGCCTCGCAGGACGGTGACAGCGTCGTCGTGACGGTCTCAGACGACGGACGCGGCATCGACCCGGCCTTCCTTCGCCGCCGAGCGGTCGAGCGCGGCCTCCGCTCGACCGAGGCCGTCGCGGCGATGGACGACGACGCGGTCACCGACCTGATCTTCGCACCGGGCTTCTCGACGGCGGAGGTCATCGGCGCCCTGTCAGGCCGTGGCGTCGGTATGGATGCAGTTCGTGCGGCGGCGGAACGCATGGGCGGCCGCGTCTCGGTCGAGAGCCGGATAGGTCGCGGCACCGTGGTGCGCCTGCACCTGCCCCGAACCATCGCGCTCACTCGGGTCATGGTGGTCAGGGCGAGTGGGGAATCTTACGGCGTCGCGATGGATGCCATCGTCGAAGTCGTACGCAAGCCCCGGGCGGGCATCCATGCCGTCGCTGGCGGGAACGCGACGGTGCTGCGTGACCAGACGGTTCCGGTCGTCAGGCTTGTTGACCTGCTCGGTCACGAGGGCGTTTCCCTTGCGACCCAGGAGGCGTTGCTGCTGATCGTCCGGGCCGCTGAGGGAACCATCGCCCTGGAGGTTGACCGCTTCGAGGAACGCATCGACGCCATTATCCGTCCACCCTCCGGCCTCGTGAGGTCTGTGCTTGGTGTCGCGGGTACGACCCTGCTCGGGGACGGTCGCGTGCTGCTCGTTCTCGATCCTGCCTCCATTCTCGCGAGCGCGCCGTCAGTCGGACGACAGACCTGGGAGGGAAGGTGATGGCCGTCGTTCGCCAAACCGATGCGGAGCCAGGGGCGCCGATCCGCCTGGAAGGGGTCTGTCCGGTAGAGGATGCAGAGACCCTCGCCGCACTGATCCTCGACGATCCGAACGCGCCGGTGAACTGGACCGCCTGCACACGCATGCACACCGCAGTGTACCAAGTCCTGCTTCGGATGCGGCCTACGGTCTTGGGTCCCTGTGGCGACCCGTTCGTTGACGCTTGGCTGACTCCGCTCGGGCCAGAATAACTCAATCTCTTAGATGCCAGAGGCTATGCCCTGGAGCGGCACCGTCGCATAAAGGCGCTCATCGTCTCGCATCCGGCCCGTCGCGTGCAGCAATCCAAACAGAATCGCCCTTCATGATGACCACCGTCCTCATCGTCGACGACAGCAAGCTCGCTCGCCTCGTCGCCGCCAAGCTCCTGCGCCAGCTCAAGCCGGACTGGGAAGTTGCCGAGGCGGCCAGCGCTGATGCGGCTTTGGCTTTGATCGACGAGCGTCAGGTCGATGTGGCACTCCTCGACTTCAACATGCCGGGCAAGGATGGTCTCGAACTGGCCGGCGACCTTAGGACCGCCAAGCCCAGCATGCCTATCGCCGTTGTCTCGGCCAACATCCAGGATGAAATCATCGCGCGTGCCCGCAGCGTCGACGCCACCTTCCTGCCGAAGCCACTGACCGAAGAGGGGCTCCTGGGGTTCCTGTCAGGTGCCGCGCTCAGGCTGCGCAGGGCAGCGTCGTGACGACGGGCGCCGTCGACCTCACTGAACTTCAGCGCGACGCGTTCACCGAGCTCGTCAACATCGGCGTCAGCAAGGCTGCCGCGAGCCTGCGCAAGATGATCGGAGTCCAAGTACTCCTTTCAGTACCAGCCGTGGAAATCGTATCCCAGGCCCAGGCCGCTCGGATGATTGGCGAGCGTGAGGCGTCCGAGCTCGTAGTCGTCCAGCAGGACTTTACCGGCGCATTCACCGGGCGCGCCCTTCTGATTTTTCCTGAGGAGAACGGGCGAGAACTCGTCCGTGCGGTAGCGGGCGGGAGTCTGCCCGCGGAGGAGATCACGGAGCTTGAGGACGAGGCATTCACGGAGATAGGCAACGTCATCCTGAACGGCTGCCTCGCCACGATGGCGAACCTCCTTCAGCGCACGCTTCGCATGTCTCTGCCGGAGGTCATCAGGGGAGACGGCTACCGGATCTTCCGGGTGGTCGGCGACGGGGGAACAGACGCCCTTGTCCTGTTTCTCTACATCAACTTCTCTGTGCGCGAGCGCGACATTCGCGGCTACATCGCCATGCTGATGGACCTGCCGTCCCTGGCGAGTCTGAAGGTCCTCATCGACGGTTTTATCGACCGCGCTATCGGTGAGACGGAGTCGTGACGAGCCCGATCAACGATGCCGGAATGGACCCGCTATCCGGCGGGAGGCCAACCATTCTGGCTCAGTCGAGCGCGGCGATGCGCCTTCGTGCCGGGCCCTTCTTCGCCGCCTTGGAACGCACCCGGCAACCGATGATCGTCACGGACCCGCAAATCCACGACAACCCCATCGTGTTCGCCAACCATGCCTTCCTCGCATTGACGGGGTACGGGGCTGACGAGGTGCTCGGGCGCAATTGTCGCTTTCTCCAGGGGCCCAACACGGATCCCGCCACCGTGGCCTCCATACGAGACGCCGTCGCCGGACAGAGGGATGTAAAAGTCCAACTCCTGAACTACCGCAAAGACGGCGGCACGTTCTGGAACGAGCTCTATCTCAGCCCTGTCTTCGACGAAGCCGGCGAACTCGTGAACTTCTTCGGCTCTCAAGTGGATGTGACGCCATCGCGTCAGGGAGCCGTCGCGCGAGAACGCTTGGCCCATATTGAGCGTCGCCTGGCCGACGCGCAGCGGCAGCTGAAGATTACCATCAACTCCGGCGGCATCGCAGGCACCTGGGATTGGGACATCTCAGGGAAGCGCCTCCACGTCGACGACCGCTTCGCTCTCCTCAACGGTATCGAGCGGGCCTTGGGCGCCGAGGGTGTGGCCACTGCGACCTTCTTCAACCACGTCCACCCTCAGGATCGCCTGCGGGTGCGCCTTGCGGTAAGCGGCATCCTCAACGGCGCTGAGGTCTTCGACAGGGAGTACCGCCTTCAGGGGCCAGACGGCGCGATCCATTGGGTCCATGCCCGTGGACGCTGTGTGTATGGAGCAGACGGCAACCCGGTGCGCTTCACGGGTGCCTTGGTCGACATCACAGAACAGAAGCGAGTCGAGGAGCGGCTGCGCATAGCCCAGACTGCCGGACGCATTGGGACGTTCGATTATGTTCCCGGTTTCGGCACCGTCCAGGTCTCACCGCAATTCTGCAATCTGCTCGGCGTTGTGCCTGCCGAGACACTGTCGGTCAGCGCAGTGAACGCTCTCGTCTCTGAGGGTGGCCCGTTGCTCGACCCAAGCGTGTGCGAGGCCGGGGAGCTGCCCTATAAGGAGATGCGTGTCCGGATGGCGGACACCGGCGAGATGCGCTGGCTCGCCCGCCGCGGGGAGGTGATGCGTGAAGATGCGTCGGCCGAGCAGCGACATGTCGGCGTGGTCTACGACGTCACGGCCACTAAGGCGTCCGAGGTCGCCCTACGTGAATTGAACGACACGCTTGAGGCTCGGGTTTGCGATGCTATCGCCGAGCGGGAGCAAGCCGAGGAGCAACTGCGCCAGTCGCAGAAGATGGAGGCGGTGGGCCAACTGACCGGCGGCATCGCTCACGACTTCAACAATCTGCTCACCGGCATCGTCGGCTCGCTCGACCTGATGCAGACACGCATCAACGAGGGACGGACGGAGAATCTCACACGCTACGCTGGGCTCGCCATGGCGTCGGCCCAGCGCGCGGCCGCCCTCACGCACCGTCTGCTCGCCTTCTCGCGCCGTCAGCCGCTGGAGGCGAAGCCTGTCGATGTGAATCGGCTGGTGGGCTCCATGGATGATCTGCTGCGCCGCACACTGGGCGAGCGCGTTCGCTTGGAGGTGGCCGTGGCAGGCGGACTCTGGCTGACACTCTGCGACCCGAACCAACTCGAGAACGCCATCCTGAACCTGGCCATCAACGCGCGCGACGCGATGCCGGACGGGGGTAGGCTCACTATCGAGACGGCAAACTCGTACCTGGATGATGCCTACGTCGCACGCGAGATTGGGGTGCGCGCCGGCCAGTACGTTTGCGTATGCGTCACCGACACGGGGACCGGCATGCCGCCCGACGTCATCGCCAGGGCCTTCGACCCTTTCTTCACGACGAAGCCCATCGGCCAGGGCACCGGACTCGGCCTGTCCATGATCTACGGGTTCGCCAAACAGTCGGAGGGCAACGTCAAGATCCACTCCGAGACTGGCAAGGGCACCTCGGTGAAACTCTATCTTCCCCGCTATCACGGCACGGTCGAGGAGACCGGCACGATCAGGGGCGAGACGCCACGCGCCGAGAACGGCGAGAGGGTCCTGGTCGTCGAGGACGATGACACCGTGCGCGCCTTGGTCGTTGAAGTGCTGGGGGAGCTTGGTTACGGGACGTGGGAGGCTCCGGACGGGCCAGCTGGCCTGTGCCTCCTGCAATCCGACGTGCGGATCGACCTTCTGGTCACAGATGTCGGCCTTCCCGGCCTCAATGGGCGCCAGCTTGCCGATCAAGCCCGAGCTACGAGACCTGGCCTCAGGGTGCTGTTCATGACCGGGTACGCAGAGAACGCCGCCTTCGGGGCCGGTCACCTCGAACCGGGCATGCAGATGATCACCAAGCCCTTTGCTGTCGACGGTTTGGCAAACAAGATTCGCTCGATCATCGAGGTGTAAAGGTCACCTCCGGCCGTTTCTTCCATAGAAAAGCAGGCGGAAATGGCCGACATCACGCGCAGCGATGCACCCGATAGCCAACAGGGAAAAATC
>NZ_BJZV01000033.1 GCF_007992215.1 Methylobacterium gnaphalii
TCGTTGAACCGGCTCGTGGACTCTTCGATCGGGTATCGGATGCCCACGGCTTTTGCAGGGGATAGCTCTGGCTATAATCGCCGTGAGCGGGATCATCGCAACACTGAGCGCTTTACGAACCTGATATCGGCAGCGATCGCCTTCAGGCGATCAGATTCGCGCTCCTTCCGCTCGCTGTAGCGACCGACGAGATAGTCGGCCGCTCGCGAGTGAGGAGGGTGAACCTCATCAGCTCCTCGCAGACGCCGGCGACGCGCTCGTAGAGCAGCCCCGGCTTCATGCGACCATCGTCGTCGAACTCCTTGTAGGCCATCGGCACCGACGACTGGTTCGGGATGGTGGTCATCCGCATGGGTGGCGACGGGAGCGAAGGCGATGAGCGCAAAGAACTGGGTCCATAAAGAGCAAGGTGACCAGCAGGTCGTGACGGTGGCAGTGGCGACGAACGGTAACCGCGCTTGGCTGTTCGGTAGATCCAGATGCATCTAGGTGCCGTCGAGAGCATATTGAGCCGAGGCAGAATGTTAGTCCGTAAACGACCGGGGCCGCTCGCCATTCTGTTCACTCTGCATGGGTCGATCTTGCCGCGGGTGGCGCTGAAGATCGCCTTTGTCACGCTGGTAGCCTTCCTGGTTGTTGCAGCGGAAAGGCATTGGCCCGAAGTCTTGGGCTTGAATGCAGGCGTGGCGCCCTTCACGCTGGTGGGGCTTGCGCTGTCGATTTTTCTCACCTTCCGAAACAGCGCTTGCTACGAGCGCTGGTGGGAGGCCCGGAAGCAATGGGGCCTCCTCATTGTCGCGTCGCGTGGCCTCGTTCGCACAAGCTTGGCGCTTTTACCTGGAGCCGAGCACGAAGTCCGACGGCGTCGAATATTGCTCCGCTTGGTCGGCTTCGCCCACGCCCTGCATGCCTCGCTTCGCTCTACAGATCCCTCGGCCGCACTGGCAGCCTGGCTGCCTGAGGAAGAATTCCGATCCCTGTCGCAACGCGCTGATGCGGCTGATTCAGCACTGCGCTTTATCGCTATCGACCTCAGCGAGGCTTATCGGATCGGCGCCCTGAGCGATGTGCTCTACAACCTCTTCGAGACAAAGCTTGATGCGCTGTCGCAGATTCAGGCAGCCTGTGAGCGCACAAAGAACACGCCGCTTCCGTTCGCCTACACGCTTCTGATCTACCGCACTTCGTGGCTCTACTGCACGCTTCTTCCGTTCGGCCTCGCCTCTTCTTTAGGTTGGACGACGCCGCTTGTGACAGCACTCGTTGCCTACACGTTCTTCGGTCTCGATGCGTTGGGTGACGAACTAGAGGAACCATTCGGGTTGGAGACGAACGATCTGCCTCTCGATGAGATTTTGCAGAGTATTGATAGCGTTATTTTAGATGCTCTTGGCGAAATGTAGCCACCGTCGGTTTCGCCTATTTGATTGGTGCGATCCGCTGATCGGCGCCAGGCTCTCGTTGTTCAATAAGACCGTCTATACGGTCTTAGCACCTCCGATTGTGGTCGCGGGCATTTTGAGCGCGCTCGGTCCCTGGCTTGGTAATTCCAGGATTCCGCAAGCCATCGCTGCATCACATTCCGGGGGACTCAGCCGAGTTGTCGATGAATTCAAATTGATCTCGGCTTATCGACTTGATGGGTCTCTTGTATTTTGAGGTCATATTACTGATAAAATTCGTCTATTAACCTTCATAATCAATGGAAACGCGTATTAAACCCATCTGCGCGTCACTCGCTGCAAACGTTCGCACGTCGAGAGTGCATCGCCTGCAGCGGCATAGTTCGCCGTGTTGTCGAAGATACACCAGTTTGGCAGCCCATCCCTTGCTTCAGCAGAAAGGCGCCGCGCTAACGCGTCGAGCGCATCTGGGCTGTAGGGCGAGTAGTAGATCTTCGGAGAGCCGTGCAGTCGATAATAGGATAAGCCTCGCCAACCACCTGGCTCGCTCGCTTCAGGCACTGGGGCCGGATCAGCCGCGACACGGGCAATGCGCAGGTCCGCCAGTAGCGCGTCGACGCTGGGTGCGAACCAACTCGGATGCCGCGGTTCACAGACGACGTTTGCTAAGGCAGCGCGCCTGAGGAGCTCCAGGAACTTGCCAGTCGTGTTGGTCTGAAAGACGAGCGAGGGCGGCAGTTGCAGGAGAAGTATGCCGAGTTTTTGCTCGAGCCCAGAAACCTCTTCAAGAAATCGCTTGAGCAACTCGTCTGCGTTCTCGAGGAGCCGCTCATGTGTGATCGAGCGCGGAATCTTCACCGCAAAGCGGAACTGCTCTGGCACGGACGCGGCCCATCGCGCGTAGGTCGTAACGCGATGCGGCCGATAAAATGAAGTGTTGATTTCGACGGCGTTGAAGCGCTGTGCATAGCGTTCGAGATGGCTGCCCGAGCTTGGAAACTGATCTGTGTAAGCTTTCGGAATGCTCCACCCGGCTGTTCCGATAGCGGTGACGTTCTCCAGGTCCATCGTTCTCATCACATGGAGGACTGTAAGGGTCGTTGTAGCATCAATGCGAGGAAGCGACGGACCTGCGCTTGCACGACCTCGAACATGTCGGCACGACCTATTCCTGCGCGGGGATCTCGACCGAGCAGATTCACGTGTTCCTGGCCCCCCTACCATGACACCGACCGCGAAGCCTCGGGCGGCGCCGCCGAGGGCGAGCACGAGAATATCAAGTTGGTGGAGATGCCTCTCGCTGACCTCGCCGGGATGGCCGCGACAGGGCAGCTGCGGGACTTGAAAACCCTGGCCCTCGTCCTGACCCTCCAGGCACGGCATGGGCGCCTCTTTACCTCCGACGGACGGTCCGAAATCGACTGACGCACATCCGGCGCCTAATAGCGCTGGCCCAGGGCGAGCGGGCGTTGGCCCCTCTGGCCTCCGTCGCCGCGAGTTCGGCGCCAGGGGCCTGCTCGTTCAGAAAGGGGGGCCATCGCAGTCAGGAACCGCTCCGGCACCTGCAACTAGGAAACCTGCGCGCAGCCGGGCAGGATCGTGAAGCGATTGTCCGGTAGCTCAGCCGCAAGCTCCTACGAAATCGGCGGCGGCGCTTCGTCATGCTCGCCGACGAGCACCAGCACAGGCAGCCAGTCCATCTCGTCGTCATAGGAGCAGGATGCGCCAAGGATACCTCGGCAGAGCTCGTGGGTGCAGAAGACACTCCCTTACCAGACAGGCTGCTCTTCTAGGACTTCGATGTGGCCTCACCCGACATCCGACAAGCTCTCGAACGTTGTCGGACTGGTTAGTTATTTCGCGGATATGACGTTGCGCTCCGTTGATGCCAACATTCCGCGCGCGAGCTACTCATCCATTCTGATCGAGGCGCTCGATCTTCACTGCGCCAGCGTGCGGAGCTCGCCACGAGCGAGACCAATCAAGGTCCGAGCTAGCAACGAGGCGATGACCAGCGTCGTAAGCATCAACAGGCTAAGCGCGAGAGCATCGGTTGCTGGTCCCGGCTGGACCGTCGCGACGCGCAAGGCCGCAACGGTCACTGCAGCGAGGGGAAAGCTCACGCCCCACCATGACACGCGAAACGGACATGCCCGACTAAAAAGAGCGAGCTTCGGCAGCAACACAGCAAGCAGGAACAGAGCAATCGCGAAGAGCGACTCCGCAAAGAGATCGATCACGCCCGTCGTCGCCACATAGGCCGAGAACCCGACCGCGAAGGGCGCCAGCAGAATCAAAAGCGACGGCTGCAATGCGGCCGGCAGCGGAGTCTCGAACAGAAGGCGCGATAAGATCAGCGTGAACAAGGGCAACGCGAAGAACAACCCCACTGCCAGCCCGAAGACCATGACGCCCTGCATCGGCGGTAGACCGAGCACGGGAAGGGCTAGCGGCACGTCCAGGAGGCCGACCACCGGCACGATCCAGGCCGGCGTCGCATGCGCGACCTGCTGCCGATCGCTGAGCCAGCGGCTCATGATCAGCCACGCGAACAAAGTCATGCCACAGGCCCCGACGATCCACGACACGCGCGCCACGGCGAGGCTCAGGGGTGCTAGCGGGATCGGCAGCAAAAGCAGGCTGATCAGCGGAGTGCCGAACAGGTTGCCGGCGATGGGGTGCCGAAACTCAACTCGCACAGCTTGCGGGGCGATGCAGGCTTTCGCAACGTAACCCGCCGCGATGGCGACAAAGGCGACACTGGCGATGACGCCGACGGAGGGGCCGATCCAGGCTGGTGCTCCGTATCGGGCATGCGCCAATGCCCAAGCGACGCTCAGCCCCGTCAGACCCATCACCGCCGCGAACAGGCCGACAGGCAGGGCTTCGACCTGCCGCCACCCTCCCGGTGGCAGTGCTTGGTCCGAGCTTCGATGGGCGGTCAGAACAGCTTCGGAGGCCGATGTGCCCGGTTCATCCTGAACGACCTGCAGCATCGTCAATTTCCTCTCCCGACGGCATCGGATGTTACCTCGTCTCACTCAAGACCTTAGCGGCCGGCTGGCACGCGATGGAAGAGGTTCGGACCGAGGCGAAACCGGGCTGCCTCGACGGCTTGCCAGTCGGCGATATCCGGCAGCGAACAGATCGTGACGGTCTCGCCCGCGTCGAGACCGGCGAAGGCCGCCGCCACGAGATCGCCGGCCTCCATGATCATCTCCGGCGGAATCTGCCCGATATCCGCGCCTACCCTGTCGAAGAACTCGGTGCGGGTGACGCCTGGCAGCAATGCCTGGAGCCGCACGCCCTTGCCGCCGATCTCGGCCGCGAGACCCTGCGTCAGCGCGAGGACGAAGGCCTTCTGCGCGGCATAGCCGGCGTTGAAGCGCTCCGGGATGAGAGCGACGGCCGAGGAGACATTGACGATGGCTCCGCCTCCCCGGCCGACGAAGGCTCTCGCCGCCGCGAAGGTCAGAGTCTGCAACGCCCGGACGTTAAGATCGAGCATCCCGTCGTAGAGCTCCGCCGGACTGTCGAGGGACGGCCCCAGAGGGCCAAGCCCGGCGCAATTCACGAGGAGCCCGAGGCCCGCATCGGTGGCGACGCGATCCCGGACCAGTGCGAGGTCCGCCGGCCGCGTCAGGTCGGCGGCCATGACCTCGACGGTCATGCCGGTCTCCCGGCCGATGCGGTCGGCGGCCGCCTGGAGGCGGGCGGCATCGCGGGCGACGAGGATGAGGCCGTGACCCCGGACGGCCAGTTGCTCGGCATAGGCCGCGCCGATCCCCGAGGAGGCGCCTGTTACGAGCGCGTGGCTGTGTGCTGTGTCATGGCGGATCCTTCGTCAGACGCCGGAGAGCTTGGTGTTGGCGACCGGCAGCGCGCGGATCCGCTGGCCGGTGAGCGCCGCGATTGCGTTGAGGACGGCCGGCGGCACGCCCGGCAGTCCCGGCTCGCCGACCCCGCCCATTGGCGCGCCGCTCTCGACGATGCGCACATGGACCTTCGGCATGTGCTCCCGGCGCAGGACCGGATAGGTGTCGTAGTTCTGCGATTGCCGCACGCCGTCGCGGTAGACAATCTGCTCGAACAGCACCGAGGACAGGCCGAGGGCCGCCGCCGATTCTACCTGCGCCTTCACGATGGCCGGGTTGACGATGCTGCCGGGGTCGAATGCGATCCAGAGGTTGTGGACTCGGGCCTCGCCGCCCTCCACCGAGACTTCCGCGATGGTCGCGGTCTCCGATCCGAAGGGCGAGGCCATGGCAAGTCCCCGGGCGCGCATCTCACCGTCAGTGCGGTAGGCACCGCGCTGCCAGCCGCCGGACATCTCTGCCACCGTCGTGAGCAGCGTCCGGTGCCGGTCGTTGCCCTGAAGGAGTGTCATGCGCAGCGCGAAAGGGTCCTGCCCGCCGGCCTGGGCAATCTCGTCCAGGAAGCTCTCGTAGAACGCGTCGTTCATCGAGTGCCCGACGGAGCGCCAGAAGGCGATGTTCACCGGGTGGGCGACCTTCGTGAAGGTCATGCGCCGGTTCGGCACCGCATAGGGCTTCTCGACGATGCCCTCGACCGCCGAGGGGTCGACGGGGGTCTGCATCATCATGCTGAAGTAGCGGCCGATCGGACCCTCGCCGACAGTGCGAACCTCGATCGCCGTCGGCTGGCCCGCTGCGTCGAGGGCCGCCCTGAAGCGGCTGAAGCTCAGGGGACGCACGGCGTCGCGGGCGAACTCCTCCTCCCGCGACCACAGCACCTTCACGGGGCGGCCGGTAGCCTTGGCAAGGAGGATTGCTTGCGGGAATGGGTTGCCCGCCTCGTAGGTGAAGTGGCGGCCGAAGAAGCCGCCGAGCATCGGCGAATGGATGCGGACCTGGGCCGGCTGCAACCCGGCGACCTTCGCTGAGACCGCCTGGAACACCTCAGGCATCTGGTTCGGGAGCCAGACGTCGAGGGTGCCGTCGCTGTCGAAGCGAGCAATGGCTGAGGGCGGCTCCAGCTGGGCGTGGGCGAGGTAGGGAGCCTCATAATCGGCCTCTACCACCTTGGAAGCCTTGGCGAAGGTCGCGGCCACGTCGCCCTGCTCCTCCGCCACGTGTCCCAGCTCGGTCGAGGTCTTGAGGGCTGCGAGCATGCCCTCGGACGAGAAGTCAGCCGCGACCGTGTCGATGCCGCTGGGCTTGGGCGCAGACCACTCGACCTTGAGGGCCTCGACGGCCTTGCGCGCCCGCCACCAGCTGTCGGCGGCAACCGCCACCGCGCCTGGCAGGCGGTGCACCGAGTGGACACCCGGCATCGCCTTCACGTCATCTTCGTTGGCGAGGCTCGTGGGCTCCGTGCCGAGGCGCGGCGCGTGCTGCACGGCAGCGTAGAGCATCCCATCGACCTTCTGGTCGATAGCGTAGACCGCCCGGCCCGTGGACTTGTCCCGGACGTCGAGGCGGGGGACCGGCTGGCGGATGTAGCGGAAGGTCGCCGGGTCGCGCAGCGGAACGCTCTCGTTCGGCTTGAGCTTCAGGGCGTCGACGGCGAGGTTACCATAGGAGAGCGATCGGTTCGTGGCCGCGTGGAGCACCATCCCATCGCGGGTGGTGAGTTCGCCGTCCTGAACCTTGAGCCTGGCGGCCGCCGCGCGGATCATCAGGTCGCGGGCGGTCGCACCGAGGCGACGCATGGTCTCGTAGCTCGACCGGGTGGAGAAGCTGCCGCCGGTCATGCGGATGCCGTTGACGACGGCGTAGTCGGGGCCGGGCGGCGCACATTCCACGACGAAGCGAGAGGGCGGAACGTCGAGTTCCTCGCCGACGATCTGGGCCATGCCGGTGGCGATGCCCTGGCCGCCCTCCACGAAGGGGCTCAAGAGCTTGATGGTGCCGTCCGGGTGGATCTCCAGGAAGGCGGCCACCCGCGTTCCGGGCTTCGGCGCGAGGGCGCCCGCGCCCTCGGCGGGGCCCTGCGCCTCGGCGTGGGCCATGCGCGCCGGCAGGAGTGCACTGAGGACGAGGGCGCCTCCCGCACCGGCGAGGAAGCGGCGGCGGGAGGGGGCTGCGGCACGGAGGAGTGGGTGCATGGCAAGCTCCTCAGGCGGCGGCCTGCCGCACGGCGGCGGCGATGGCGTTGTAGGTTCCGCAGCGGCAGAGATTCGTCATCGCCTCGGCAATGTCGCTGTCGCTCGGGTGCGGCGTCTGCCTGAGCAGGGCGGTGGCGGCCATGACCTGACCGGACTGGCAGTAGCCGCATTGCGGCACCTGCAGCGCCACCCAGGCCTCAACGACCTTCCGGCCGACCGCGTCCTGCTCGATCGCCTCGATGGTGGTGACGGCTTGGGTGCCGACGCTCTCCAGGGGCACTTGGCAGGACCGCGTCGCCTGGCCGTCGAGATGGACGGTGCAGGCCCCGCACTGGGCAATGCCGCAGCCGTATTTCGTCCCGGTCAGGCCGAGCGTGTCGCGCAGGACGAAGAGCAGCGGAGTATCGGGCTCGGCATCGACTGAATAATGGCGACCGTTGATTGTAAGGTTCACCATGTCCGCGAACTCCCGCCAGTAAGCAGCCCCCAAGGTCATGCTTAAGCAGAGGTCTCGGAACAAACTACGTCATAATTGCCACGTTTCCGGCCGTGTGGGCGGCTTAGACGACGGCGAGAGGCCCAGCCGCCCGGCGGATCGCCCGCGGGACCTCTCCCTGGACGCGGAGGAACGCCCGACGCATCCGCTCGCGGTTGGCGAAGCCGGCGGCATCGGCGATCTCTTCAATGGGCAGGCGGCTCTGCTCCAGCATGTGCTTGGCGGCCTCGACGCGCATTGCTTCGACCGCTTTAGCCGGTGAGACGCCCGTCTCGGCCCGGAAAGCCCGCGTGAACTGGCGGGTGCTGAGGCAGGCAACCGCCGCGAGATCCTCGGTGGTCAGTGGCCGCTGTAGGTTCTGCCGGGCGTAGGCGAGAACGGTTTGGATCCGATCGCTCGGCGCGTCAAAGTCGAGCAAGGCGGAGTGCTGGGCTTGGCCGCCGGCGCGACGACGCTCCATGACGAGGCCCCGCGCGACGGTTCGGGCCACTTGCCGGCCATGATCGCGCTCGACCATGCCGACGGCGAGATCGATGCCTGCCGACATACCGGCGGAGGTCCAGAGATTTCCGTCACTGACGTAGATCTTGTCGATGTCGAGGTTGCAGTCAGGGTATCGCGCGCGGAACTGGGGCGCGTATCGCCAGTGGGTTGTGGCGCGCCGACCGCTCAGCAGGTCTGCGTCGGCCAAGGCGAAGGCGCCGAGGCAAAGACCCGCCAAGCGGCGGGTGGAACGAGCCGCCTCCTGCATGTAGGCGACGAGATCCGGGCTCGGCTCAGGCAGGCTGATGCCCGCGGCCACGATGATCGTGTCGAAGGCGGACGGGTCGCTCAGTGGTTCAGTTTCTATAGCGGGGCCACACCCTGAGCGAAGGAGCCCACCCGTCTCCGACAGCACACGGATGTCATAGGTCGTGTCGGCGACGTATCGGTTAGCGACGGCGAAGGGCGAGGTGGCGGCCAAGCCCATGAAGTCGAAATCCGGGCAGAGCACGAGGCCAATGCGCCGGACGCCAGCCATCAAAAATCTCCCGAACCGCCCGCCTGTCCAAATTCTACATCAGGTGGAAGTCGAGGCTGGGCAAGCGGGGCGACCGAAAACGAGGCATATTCGTCCGGCACCAACCTCGTCTGTGAGCACCGACGTCCACTCAGAGGCGCCTTGAACGGCAAGGTCCGCTTTGGACAAAGGTCAGCTTACAGGCATAGCGACGAAGCTCATCCCACTATGAGCGGCCATCCATGCGGCTAGGCTGATCGGAGGTTATGCTGCGCCAAGGATCCGGTGGTTTAGGTCTTGAGCACAGAAGGCATTGCCTCGCGGGATAAGCAGTTTTCCTAGGACTTCGCTTACCCTCCAATCCACTCTGCCATGGATACGGCCCGATGTGCCCCGCGCGAAATTTGGTTCCGCAAACGCCTTCCGGGTGCCGAAATCGGGCTCTTGTTTCGCACTGCCGACTTGGCACGGATGTGGCCCATTTGCGCCGCTAATGCGCCATGCGAGTTACTTGTCTCTCGCGTAATCAGCTAAGACGTTGATGTAACTGGAGGCACTTATCTGCTTGGAGAGCTGGGTCCTCCACCTTCGGAGGGCAACGCTCTATCCAGCTGAGCTACGGGTGCTGACCGTGCGCCGTGAGTAGCTCAAGCTGCGGTCTCGTGTAACGGCGGAGCATTGGCGGCGGAAGCCGCTCATAGGAATGAAGGCGAGACGCTCCAAAGGTAAAAGTCACACGTTCGAATCGTGCCGGGTGCGCAAGAGCATTTTGTGTAAGGCCAGAGAGCCGACGATGTGCTCTGGATGCGGATGGGATGCGCCGCGAGTGTGCCGTTGCCGGGTCACCAAAAATCGTCGAGGAACTCCGAGCCCGATGAATTCCCGTAATGAGCAGGCGATCGCGCACGCGGGCGCTGGCAACGTAGAGGAGATGGGGCTCGGTCTCGTAGACCTCCTCCAGCTCTGCCTCGTCGCTCACCGTGTCGATGCGCCCCTGCGAGGGAAGCACACCGTCGTCGCACGCGAGCACCACTACGACCTTGAATTCCAGGCCCTTGGCGAGATGCATCGTGCCGACGGTCACGCTCTCGCCGGCTGCGCTTAATGCGTCGCCCGGCTCGACGGGCGCAAAACCGGCAGCCAGAGCGACGGCTGGGGCGCGATCGAGCTGAGCGTGTTCTGTAGTCGCTTGTGCGTGCGTCTCGCTTCTCATGCGTGATGCGTCTCAGCGGTCATTTTTCGAGTTCCCGCTGAATGTCCTGTGACGTGCAAAACACACTTGGAGGTGGACAAATACCGGACATTTACCGGACACCAGCAGGACATTTGGCGGACAGATCGGTCTCTAGGCCGATAGTTCGCACATGACATTTGGTGGACAGCCCTGGGTCTCAACGTCCTGTGTTTGTCCTATGACTGCGGCCTAGTCGAACGGCTCAACAGGTGCGCTGGATCTCCATGGCGCGGTCTATGAGGTGGTCCAATTTAAAAGGCCTCCGACGAGGGTTACTGAGCTTCACGCCCGGCTTTACAGTCTTGCACTTCTATAACCTACTTCTAACCGGGGGTTCTCCCTCCCTTCATTGGGCTGACTACGCCAGGTAGATGCGGGCCGCTGCTGTTTGTACGCAGCGGCGAGCGGGATCACGGGAGCGTCTCCGCTTATGTGGGCCCAGCATTGTTGGCAGCGAGGGTCTTCGGGTTCGGTTCGTCGTCTGCAGCCTTCAGGCGGTATCCGACGCCGGTCTCGGTGAGAAGGATACGCGGGCGCTCTGGATCGAGTTCCAGCTTCTGGCGCAGCTGACGCATGTAGACCCGCAGATATTGCGGGTCCGAGGAAGTCGAGACCGCGTTCATCAGTTGCGCGTGGGTCAGAACCTTGCCGGCATGCAGCACCATCACCCGCAGGAAGTCGTATTCACGCGGCGTCAGCTTCACTTCAGTCTCGTCGACCTTCACGATGCGACGGACGAGATCGACGGAGAGGGTATCGACGCGGAAGATCGGGCGCTCGCCCTGCACCGCGAGCTGGTGGCGCAGTGCCGTGCGCAGGCGGGCCAGCAGCTCGGCCATGCCGAAAGGCTTCGTGACGTAGTCGTCGGCCCCGAGATCGAGGGCTTCGACTTTACCGGTTTCGTCATCGCGGCTCGACAGCACCAGCACCGGCAGGCCGGAATGGTTCGCGCGGATCGAACGCAGCAAGTCGTGGCCGCGCATGTCGGGCAGGCCGAGATCAAGGATGACGAGGTCGACTCTCTCGCGGCCGAGCAACTGCTGCGCTGTGTTGCCGTCCGGTGCTTCGAGGATGGAATAACCCTGAGTCGACAGGCCAGTCCGCAATAGCCGGCGGATTGGCGGCTCGTCGTCGATGACGAGAACGGTGGCGCTCATGCGGCGATGTTCTTCGGCGCAATTTGGTCGGGAACCGGCAGCGTCACGATGAAGGCCGCGCCACTGCGGTCCCGCCGGTTGGCGGCAGTGACGGTGCCGCCCATCGCCTCGACAAAGCCGCGGGATATGGCGAGGCCCAGCCCTGTCCCTGCCCGGACCCGATCGCCCTTGTGGACCCGGTAGAACTTGCTGAACAGCCGCTCGACATCCTCGTCGGGCAGGCCCTCACCCTCGTCGAGGACTTCAATGCGCACGTGGCGCCCCTCGGTCCTCGCCCGCACGGTCACGGTGGAACCCTCTGGCGCGTATTTTGCCGCGTTGTCGAGGAGGTTCACCAGAGCCTGCTCGAACAGGACTGGATCGAGCTGTAGCGCTGGCATGTCCGGCGCCACCCCGACCGCGACTCGATGCTGGGCGAGCACCTTCTGGGTCCGACGCAGGGCGGTATCGATGGTCTCAGCGACGTCCTGAGCTGAGAGGTTGGGGGCAACGGCGCCAGCCTCGAGGCGGGTCATATCGAGCAGATTCACGATGAAGCGGTTCAGCCGCTCGGATTCCTCGATGATGGTCGCCAGGAGGTCGGCCTTGGCATCGGTGCTCAGATCTGGATCGAGGTCGCGCAGGGTGCTCGCGGCGCCAAGCACCGATGCGAGCGGCGTGCGCAGGTCATGCGAGATCGAGGTAAGAAGTGCCTGTCGCAGGCGGTCGGTCTCGGCTGCGCGCTCAGCCCTGTCGAGATCCTCGACCAGACGCACCCGCTCAAGGGCGAGGGCCGCCATATCGGCCAGGGTATCAAGCAGACGCCGGCCCTCTGGCGTCAGGATCGGCCCTGTGCCGTCGCGATCGAGACCGATCAAGCCGATGGTGCCGCGCCCGGTATGCAGTGGGAGAAACAGGCGCCTTGCCCCCGGCAGCGTGTCCGCGCCCCGGCCGGCGGGCCTGTCGTTGTCAAACGCCCATTTGGCTGCAGCGAGATCGGCAGTGTCGAGCATGTCCTCGGGGGGATAGCCGGCCTGCACTGACACGGAGTTCCCTTCGGGCAGGAGCAGCACGACGCGCACCCTCAAGATCGCCGCGATCTGCGCCGAGGTCGCCCAGAGCACGTCGTCGAGGGTGCCGCAGGCTGCGAGCTTGCGAGAGAAGCCGAAGAGCCGCTCCATCGAGCGGGCATGGCCTTGGCTGACCATCGCGGTCGACCGGGCGCGTGCGGCGAGGTTGGAGACCAGCACTGCGACGAGCGCGAAGAGCAGAAAGGCCGCGACATTGGTCGGGTCGGCGATGGTGAAGGTGTAGACCGGCGGCAGGAAGAAGAAGTTGTAGGCGAGCGAGCCGGCCACCACGGCCAACAGCGAGGGCCAGAGGCCCCAGCGCGTGGCGACGCCGACGACGGCCGTCAATAGGAAGAGATCGGCATTCTCGACGCCGGCATAGGGTTGGAGCAGGAGCGCCACGCCGAGCCCGAGCGCCGTTGCGGCGAGGGCCATGATGTAGGCGCCCGCATCGAAGCGCCTGCTGGGTGCGGCTGTGGCGACAGCCCTGCGCGCGGCAGGCTCCGGCGTCGCGACCTCGCCCGGCACAACATGGATGCTGATGTTGCCGGAGAGGCTCACCAGGGTGTGCACCACCGAGCCCCGGACCAGCTCGAACAACCAGGACCGCGTCGCCTTGCCGACGACGATGTGGTTGACGTTGGCCGAGCGGGCGTAAGCCAAGATCCCTTCGGCGACACGCCGCTCCCCCGGTAGCGTGACGGTGTCGCCCCCGAGCCTGTCAGCGAGACGCAGGGCCTCCGCGATGCGGTCCCGCTGCGTCTCGCGGAGGGAAGCTGCCCGCGGCTCTTCGACGGACAGCGCCGTCCAGGGCGCGTGTAGCTGATCTGCGAGCCGCTTGGCGTAGCGCACGAGCCCGGTGGCACGCGGGTCTTCGTTCACGCAGACCAGCACGCGCTCGCCGGCCGCCCAGGGGCCGGCGATGGCGTTGGCGCGCATATGGCTGAGAAGCTCGTCATCGACCCGGTCGGCCGTGCGCCGTAGCGCTAGCTCGCGAAGAGCGGTGAGATTGCCCCGCGAAAAGTAGTGCCGCAGGGCACGTTCGGCGTTGGTCGGGACGTAGACTTTGCCCTCCTTCAGACGCTGGATCAGGTCGTCCGGGTTGAGGTCCACGACCTCGATGTCGTCGGCGCGCTCGAGGATCAAGTCGGGCACCGTCTCGCGCACGCGGATGCGCGTGATGGAGGCGACGATGTCGTTGAGGCTCTCGACATGCTGGATGTTCAGCGTCGTCAGCACGTCGACGCCGGCGTCGAGCAGCTCCTCGACATCGTGGTAGCGCTTTGGATGGCGCGAGCCCGGTGCGTTGGTGTGAGCCAACTCGTCCACGAGCGCGAGGGCGGGCCGGCGGGCCAGCAGCGCGTCGAGATCCATCTCTTCCAGGATCGTGCCCGCGTAGGGCACCCGGCGCCGCGGGACGGTCTCGAAGCCCTCGACCAGCGCCTCCGTCTCGGCCCGGCCGTGGGTCTCGACGATGCCGATCACCACATCGGCGCCCGCTTTGAACCGCGCGCGGCCGATGGCGAGCATCTCGTACGTCTTGCCGACGCCAGGGGCGGCGCCAAGGAAGATTTTGAGGCGGCCGCGTGTCCGCTCCTCTCGGCGCACCGCTTTGAGCAGCGCGTCGGGTGAGGGACGGACGGGGTCGCGGCCAGTCTCGGGCATGATGGGATCTTATCGAGGCGCTCAGCGCCGAGCGAGATCGTCCAGCGCCAGGTTGAGGGCGAGCACGTTCACCCGTGGCTCGCCGAGGAGACCCAACAGGCGATCCTGAACGTGGCCGTCCACCAGGGCTCGCAACGTGTCTTCGGAGACATTGCGCGCCTTGGCGACGCGCGGCACCTGAAACAGCGCAGCCTCGGGCGAGATGTCGGGGTCGAGGCCTGAGCCACTCGCGGTGACGAGATCGACCGGCACCGGCTGCCTCGGATTCTCGGCCTTCAACTTCTCCAGGTCACCCTTCACGCGCTCGGCGAGTGCCGCGCTGGTCGGGCCGAGATTCGAGCCAGAGGAATTGGCCGCGTTATAGGGAGCCGGAATGGTCTTCGAGGCATCGGCCGGATCGGGCGCGGTCGTCGCGGAAGGCCGGCCGTGGAAATAGCCGTCGCTCGCGAAGTTCTGACCGATCAGGCTGGAGCCGACGACCTTGCCGTCGCGCTCGATTAGGCTGCCGGCGGCGTCGGCTGGGAAGATCACCTCAGCAATCCCCGTGACCGCGAGCGGATATGCGAGGCCAGTGATCGCCGTCAGAGCGACGAGCAGGACAAGGGCGGGACGGAGATGTGAGAGCATGGCTGGTCTCGGTTGAAGATGAGAAGGTGATCGGATTCGCTGGGGCGACTGAGGTCACGCCAAGTGGAGGGCGTTGACGGCGAGGTCGATCGCCTTGATGCCGATGAAGGGCACTATGATGCCGCCGAGGCCGTAGATTAGTAGGTTGCGGCGGAGCAGTGAGGCGGCACCAACGGCACGATAGGCCACGCCCTTCAGGGCGAGCGGGATCAGCGCGATGATGATCAGCGCGTTGAAGATGATCGCCGACAGGATCGCGCTCCGCGGCGAGGCTAGCCCCATGATGTTAAGCGCCTGGAGCTGCGGATAGAGCGCCAGGAACATTGCCGGGATGATCGCAAAATACTTTGCGACGTCATTGGCGATGGAGAAGGTGGTCAGTGCACCGCGGGTCATCAGCAACTGTTTGCCGATGCCAACAATTTCGATGAGCTTAGTCGGGTCGCTGTCGAGATCGACCATGTTGCCGGCCTCGCGGGCGGCGACCGTGCCGGTATTCATGGCAACCCCGACATCGGCTTGGGCGAGCGCCGGCGCATCATTGGTGCCGTCGCCGCACATGGCGACGAGTTTTCCTACAGCCTGCTCCTTGCGGATCAGCGCGAGCTTATCCTCGGGCGTGGCCTGGGCGAGGAAATCATCGACGCCAGCCTCCGCCGCGATGGCCGCCGCCGTCATCGGGTTGTCGCCGGTGATCATCACGGTGCGGATGCCCATCTGGCGCAACTCCGCGAAACGCGCGCGGATGCCGCCCTTCACGATGTCCTTGAGATGGACGACGCCGAGCAAGCGTCCGTCGCGGGCAACGGCAAGCGGAGTGCCGCCGGCCTTAGCGATCTCTTCTGCGATGGCCCGGATCTCGCCGATTGTCTCGGAGACGTCGTCCGGGTGGAAGGCCAGTGCGGCATTGCCGTGCGTCGCGGCCTGCGGCGCGCCCGCGGAGGCAATGACGGAATCGACCGCACCCTTCCGGATGGACGAGCCATCGAGATCGACGCCCGACATGCGCGACTGTGCGGTGAACGGCACGAAGGTGGCGTTAAGGCTCACCATGTCGCGCGCCCGGATGCCGTATTTCTCCTTGGCCAGCACCACGATGGAGCGGCCTTCCGGCGTCTCGTCGGCGAGCGAGGCGAGCTGGGCGGCATCGGCCAGCTGCGTTTCGGAGACGCCGCGCACCGGGCGGAACTCGGTGGCCTGACGGTTGCCGAGCGTGATGGTACCGGTCTTGTCCAGCAGCAGCGTGTCGACGTCGCCCGCCGCCTCGACGGCGCGGCCGGACATGGCGAGCACGTTGAAACGCACCAAGCGGTCCATGCCGGCAATGCCGATGGCCGAGAGCAGCGCGCCGATCGTCGTTGGGATCAGCGTCACAAAGAGCGCCACGAGCACGATCAGCGGGATCGAGCCGCCGGCGTAGCCCGCAAAGCTAGGGATTGTCGCCACCGCGAAGACGAAGACGATGGTGAGGCCCGCGAGCAGGATGTTCAGCGCAATTTCGTTCGGCGTCTTCTGGCGGGCGGCGCCCTCGACGAGCGCGATCATGCGGTCGACGAAAGTCGTACCAGCCGCGGCGGTGATCCGAACCTTGATCCCGTCCGAGAGCACCTGCGTGCCGCCAGTCACCGCCGAGCGGTCGCCGCCGGATTCGCGGATGACGGGGGCGGACTCGCCGGTGATCGCCGCCTCGTTGACCGATGCGACGCCCTCGATGACCTCGCCGTCGGAGGGAATGAGGTCGCCCGCCTCGACGAGCACGACGTCGCCGACCTTGAGGCTGGTGCCCGGCACCGTCTCGTAGGCGCATCCCGTGCCGGTCAGGCGCTTGGCCATCATCTCGGTGCGCGCCCGGCGTAGGGAGTCTGCCTGGGCCTTGCCGCGGCCCTCGGCCAGCGCCTCGGCGAAATTCGCGAAGATCAGAGTGAACCAGAGCCAGAGGATGACCTGGCTGGAGAAGAACAAACCACTGCCGCCTGTGATGAGGTCGCGAACGAAAAGCACGGTGGTCAGCGCGGCCACCACCTCGACCACGAACATGACCGGGTTGCGGATCATGGAGCGCGGGTCGAGCTTTCGCAGGGAGCCGGCGAGCGCGGGCCCGATCAGGGCGGCGCTGAACAGGGATTGGTTCTGACGGGACATAGAAAGTGCGTCCGATAGGGAGCGAGGGGACCCAGTGCGACGCGCCGGGCCATGTCGGTTCAGGCGCCGGCTGTCAGGGAGCAGGTGGCCATAAGGGCGAGGCCGCCGAGCAGGCTGACGCCGAGCACAGCGAGGATTAGGTTGGAGACCCGCCTCGGCGGTGATGCGGCGGCTCTGGCGCGGGTTGGGCTGCGCCGCCTGAGCAAGCGCAAGCCGCGAGGTGGGATGCCGGGGCGCATCTCAGCCCCCCGTCGCGAAGGTCTGTCCGGCCGCACCTGCGAGGTGTTCGACGACGGGGCCGAGCGCGAGCGAGGGGAAGAAGGTAAGTCCGCCGACGATCAGGATAACGCCGACGAGCAGCCCGACGAACAGCCCACCATAGGTCGGGAAGGTGCCGGTGGAGGCCGGGACCGTCTTCTTGGCCGCGAGCGAGCCGGCGATGGCGAGAGCTGGCACTATGACGAAGAAGCGCCCGACCAGCATACCGACCGCCAGCAGGCTGTTGTAGAATAGCGTGTTACCGGTGAGGCCACCGAAGGCCGAGCCATTGTTGGCCGCCGCCGAAGTGAACGCGTAAAGGATTTCCGAGAAGCCGTGTGGGCCGGCATTGGCAGGCCCCGCCAGACCGGCCGGCAGCACCGTAGCTAGCGCGGTGCTGCCGAGCATCATCAGCGGCAGGCAAAGGATGGCGAGCAGGGCCATCTTGACCTCACGCGCCTCGATCTTCTTGCCGAGATATTCCGGCGTGCGCCCGACCATCAGGCCGGCCACGAAGATCGCGACGATGACGAAGACCAGCATACCATAGAGGCCGGCACCCACGCCGCCGACGATGATCTCGCCGAGCTGCATGTTGATCATCGGGATCATGCCGCCAAGAGCCGTGAAGCTGTCGTGCATGGCATTGACCGCGCCACAGGAGGCCGCCGTTGTCACCACGGCGAACAACGCTGACGCGACGATGCCGAAGCGGACCTCCTTGCCCTCCATGTTGCCGCCGGTCAGACCGAGGCCGCTCAGCACGGAGCTTCCCGCCGCCTCGCTGACGTAAGTGACCGCGACGCCTGCCAGGAACAACACACCCATGGCGGCGAGGATCGCCCAGCCCTGGCGCTCGTCGCCCACCATGCGGCCGAAAACGTTCGTCAGCGCCGCGCCGAGTGTAAAGATAGAGACGGTTTGCACGAAATTGGATAGCGCAGTGGGGTTTTCGAAGGGATGCGCGGCGTTGGCGTTAAAGAAGCCCCCGCCGTTGGTGCCGAGCATCTTGATAGCGATCTGACTTGCTACCGGGCCGACTGCGATAGTCTGCTTTGCACCTTCCAAAGTCGTGATGTCCACGTAGGCCCCGAGGGTCTGCGGCATGCCCTGCGAGATCAGGAATAGCGCGTAGACGAGGCAGAGTGGCAGCAGCACGTAGAGGGTGCAGCGGGTGAGATCGACCCAAAACGAACCGACAGTCCGCGCCGAGGCGCGCGCGAAGCCGCGGATCAGCGCGACGGCGAGGGCGATGCCGGTCGCCGCCGAGAGAAAGTTTTGGTGCGTCAGCCCCAGCATCTGTGAGAGGTAAGAGAGTGTGTTCTCGCCGGCGTAGTTCTGCCAGTTCGTGTTGGTGATGAAGCTCGTCGCTGTGTTGAAGGCGAGGTCGGGCGCGACTGCCGCTTGGTCCATCGGGTTCAGCGGCAGGGCCGCTTGTAGGCGCAGAACCGCGTAAAGCAGCAGGAAACCGAGCAGGTGAAAGGCGAGCATGGCGAGGCCGTAGCCGAGCCAAGTCTGTTCGTGCCGTTCGTTGACGCCGGCGACACTATAGAGTCCGCGCTCGACGGGTGCGAGCAGGGGTGAGAGAAAGGTGCGCTCACCGGTGAAGACCCGGGTCATGTAGAGCCCGAGCGGCTTCACGAGCGCCAGCACGATCGCGCAGAACAGCGCGATCTGGATCCAGCCGTTGAGTGTCATGGGATAGCCCGCGAAGGCCGCTCAGAACCGCTCGGGGCGGACGAGGGCGTAGGAGAGATAGATGAGAAGCCCGGCGGTCACGACGGCGCCGAGTGTGAGATCGAGGGTCATGGCGGCCTCCTTCAGAGGCGCTCGCAGAGCGAGACGTAGCCGGCGGCGATTGCGAAGAACGCAAGTCCCGCTGCGATGAAGACGATGTCGGGCATGGAATCTGTATCCGTTTGGCGGAGCTGCCGCGGACGCACCGCGGCAGACGCCGGCCGACCCGGATCGTGGCCGGGAACCGCATTAGGGTTCGAGACGGGAGGCGGGCCGATCTTATAAGTGTCGCATTAGGAACGTTGACTCCTTAGGCCATCGGATTCGGACATGCGCTGGCCACCTCAAGAGTGAGGTGAAGCGTCCAGCAGGCCGCTAGGGAATAGAGTCTCGTGGCAACGGGCGTCTGAAGACTTGTAGGCGCCCTCCGAAAGGGGCCGCGCCGCGCCTTCGGCAGCGGGCCAAAGCACTGGCGGCAGAGATTTGCCTCGCGGTCCGCCAAGGATCTGTCGCCGATACTATCGGGCCCATAAGGCGCTCCCCACCAGAGGGGCCAATTTCTCTAGGACTTCGTCTAAGCCGAGCGGGGCGCTGCAATAGAATTCGAACTGCGGTCATGAGCTTGGAGCACACGCTCGGGAAGGCCGCGGTATTTTCTTTGCGCTACGTCCTCCTGCGAAATTGCGTAGAGGTCGAATGAGTAGTCGTTACGGGTTGGAAATACGGGCTGCCACTGGGTCGGATGCGCCAGGAATTGCGGAGCTGATCAGTTTCTACCAGCCATCAACTCCAGTGGCGGAGGTGACAGATCGCATTCAGGCCATACAGCGCGCCCATGGAATGGTCCTGATCGCTCTCGAATGGGGGCCGCCAAGCGGCATTATTGTCGTCCATTGGCACCAGACCCTTGAATTTGCTCGCCCAGTCTCGGAGATCTCAACGCTGTTGGTGAGCCCAGACGCCCGTCGGCGAGGTATCGGTCGACTTCTGCTGAAGGCGGCAGCTCGTGCTGCACGTCAGGCGGGATGCGAAACGATCCGAGTATCCGGTGTTCCACCAAAATCCGAGTTGCAGCAGTTCTGCGCGGCCAACGGCTTCTTGAGCGAGGGAGTTTGCTTGCACCGTCCGCTGCGAAAGGCAGGCGGTCGTGGCGATGATTGATGGACGGAGCACGTTCTGACGGTCGTATATCCGTTCAACGGGATCAGCCCATGGATTGTTGACCTCCAGCGGCGCCACGAATTCCTGCTTCGGCCGCGAGTTCTCCGAGGTTGTCATCGAGGAACTCATCTATGGCGATCCGGTCGGGAGTGCGCCCCTCTAAGGGCTCGCCGACGTGATTATGCCGGCTGCGACGATTCCTTCGCGCGGCTGGTCCACTCTTCACAGCTCCACACCCGATGAGCCCGATGCAGCGCAATTTCCTCGGCCCACGTGTGCAAAGTCACTTGCATCATGAAAGCGACTCAGATGTAAGTATCATCATGCAACGCAAGTCCTTCGATCAGATGCCATGCCCCATCGCCCGGTCCCTTGAGGAGGTTGGCGAATGGTGGAGCATCCTCATCCTGCGTGACGCCTTCTACGGGCTGGCGCGCTTCGATCAGTTCGCTCAGAGCCTCGGCATCGCCCCCAACATGCTGACGCGCCGCCTCAAGGGGCTGTGCGAAGCGGGTCTCATGGAGCGGCGGCTCTATGAGGAGCGCCCGCCACGCTACGAATACGTCCTCACCAACAAGGGCCGCGAATTCCGCCCCGTGCTCTGGACGCTGTTCGCTTGGGGAAACCGGCACCTCGCGCCAGAGGGCGAAAGCGTTGTGCTGGCCGATCCCCAGACTGGCCTGCCCATCGAGCCGGTTGTTGTCGACGCGCGCACCGGCCGCCCGCTGGCGAAGGGCGTGCGCGTGGTGGCCGGCCCCGCGGCGACGCCACGTCTGCGTGCCCGATTCGCACCGCGGACCGGGATCTGATCGGTAGGGGCAACCGACGATGAGCGGCACCGCAACGATCGATACCCTGATGGCCACGCCGGCTCCGGCACAGGAGAAAGGGGCGCGTAAGCGGCCCTCGATCAAGCGCCTCGCGCTTGTCGGCGTCGCTCTTCTCGCGATGGTCGGCTGGGCTTTCTACGGCCGTTACTGGTGGGATACCGGGCGGTTTCTCGAGAGCACCGACGATGCCTATGTCGGCGGCGACGTCACGGTCATCGCGCCACGCGTGTCGGGCTTCGTCGCGGAGGTGCTCGTCGCCGACAACCAGCGTGTCCGCGCCGGTGACCTGCTGATCCGCATCGACGACCGCGATTATCGCGCAGCACTCGCCAAGGCTGAAGCCGCGGTGGCCGCTCAAGAGGCGGCGCTCCTCAACCTCGACGCCAACCGTCATCTGCAGGAGGCAGTGATCGCGCAGGGCAAGGCAGACCTCGCTGCGGCAGCGCCGAGGCCGCGCGCACGCGTTTCGACTACACCCGCTATCGTCAGCTCTCGGCCAACCAATACGCCTCTGAGCAGCGCTTCCAGCAGGCGGATGCCGACGACAAGAAGGCCTCAGCCGCCGTCGACAAGGCCAAGGCGAACCTCGAAGCAGCCGAGCGCCGGATCGCGGTTATCGACACGCAGAAGCGGCAGGCCGAAGCCGCCCGCGAGCAGGCCTGGGCTGAACGTGACACCGCCCGGATCAACCTCGGCTATACCGACATCCGTGCGCCGATCGACGGCATCGTCGGCAACCGCAGCGCCCGCGCCGGCTCCTACGCCACGCCTGGGGCGAGCCTGATCGCGCTGGTGCCGACGACCGGTCTCTGGGTCGACGCGAACTTCAAGGAAAGCCAGCTCGCCCAGATGAAGCCGGGCCAGACCGCAGACATTGTTGCCGACGTGCTGCCGGGCGAGACCTTCACCGGCCATGTCGAGAGCCTCGCGCCGGCGACCGGTGCGCAGTTCAGCGTGCTGCCGCTCGAAAACGCCACCGGCAACTTCACCAAGATCGTCCAGCGCGTGCCTGTACGCATTCGGTTGGATGGGGAAGGTGGTCGGCTCGGTCGCCTGCGCCCCGGCCTTTCCGTCACGGCCTCGGTCGATCGCCGCGGTGGCAGCCCGGAGCCGGATGTTCCGGCCAAGCGTCACGGAGAGCTGGTCGGCCAACTCGATCGATGAGCACCGCTGCGCCGGTCAAGCGGGAGCTTTCCGACTCCCAGAAGGTCTTCGCCTTCGCGGTGATGTGCATCGGCTTCTTCATCGCGCTGCTCGACATCCAGATCGTATCGGCATCCCTACGCGATATCGGCGGCGGCCTCTCGGCGAGCCCGGACGAGGTCGCCTGGGTGCAGACTAGCTATCTCATCGCCGAGATCATCGTGATCCCGCTCTCGGGCTTCCTCGCGCGGGTGATGTCGACCCGCTGGCTGTTCTGCGTCTCAGCCGCCGGCTTCACTGCGACGTCGCTGCTCTGCGGCTGGGCCTGGGACATCCAGAGCATGATCGCCTTCCGGGCGCTGCAAGGCTTCCTCGGCGGCTCGGTGATCCCGACCGTGTTCACCACGGCCTTCGCCTTCTTCCCCGGCAAGAAGATTCAACTCGCCGCCGCCGCCACGATCGGCGCGCTGTCCTCGCTGGCGCCGACGCTCGGGCCAACGGTCGGCGGCTGGATCACCGATAACTATTCCTGGCACTGGCTCTTCTTCGTGAACCTTGTGCCGGGCGTCTTCATCGCGATCGTCGTGCCGATCATGGTGCGCGTCGACGAGCCGGATCTCTCGCTCCTCAAGACCACTGATTGGCTCGGTATCGCGCTGATGGCAGCCTGTCTCGGGTGCCTCGAATACACCCTGGAGGAAGGGCCACGCTGGAACTGGACCGAGGACCCGACCATCCGCACCACGGCCTGGATCTCGGTCATCGCGGGGATCGGCTTCATCTGGCGAAGTCTCACCTACGCCCATCCCATCGTGGACCTGACGGCTCTGAAAAGCCGCAACTTCGCGCTGGGCTGCCTGTTCTCGTTCATCACCGGCATCGGCATCTTCGCGACGATCTACCTGACGCCGCTGTTCTTGGGCCGCGTGCGCGGCTTCTCGGCCCTGCAGATCGGCTTCGCAGTATTTTCGACGGGCGTATTCCAGGTGATGGCGATACCGGTCTACGCGATGCTGGCCAAGCGCATCGACTTGCGCTGGCTGATGATGTTCGGTCTCGGCCTGTTCGGCGTGAGCATGTGGAATTTCACGCCAATCACGCACGAGTGGGGCTCGGGCGAGCTGCTATGGCCGCAGGCGATGCGCGGCTTCGCGCAGCAGTTCGCGGTGGCGCCGACGGTGACGCTGACTCTCGGCGGCCTCGCGCCGAACAAGCTGAAGCTCGCCTCTGGACTGTTCAACCTGATGCGCAATCTTGGCGGCGCCATCGGCATCGCCGCCTGCGCGACAATTCTCAACGACCGCACCAACCTGCATTTCTTACGGTTGGCCGAGCATCTTAACACGACGAATTCCGCGATGCTTGCGGCGATGCGAACCATGGAGGCGCGCACGACGGGCGTTTTCTCCGGCGACGCCGATCACGGCCATGCCGCCGCCGTGAAGCAGCTCTGGTCGCTCGCATATCGCGAGGCGCAGACCATGACCTACGCCGATGCCTTCGTGGCTATTACGGTTTGCTTTGTGTTCGCCACGGCGCTCGTGCCGCTGATGCGTAAAGTTGAGCCACCCAAAGGCCCCGCTACCGACGCACATTGAGCCGCCGATCAACGACGATCGTTCGACTATCAACAGACGGGTGGGCCGCTCGAAGGATGTTTCGCCAACCTCCTCGGACCCATAAGGCACACCCCTATGAGTGAGCAGATTTTTCTAGGACTTCGCTCTCAGACATCTCGGGGTTAGGCGCGGCGCAACGCACTCGCGCCGTCGGAAGAACGCCATGGTCGCCGACGCCTTCGACGCGCCGTGATCAGCGTTCCAATCGCTGCACTCGGTCACTCACGGATGTGGCCCATTTGCGCCGTGCTGCGTCCGGAATCCCCGGAATTGCGTCGCGGTCTCAACTAAGTTTCTGATTTCGTAGGAGGCACTTAGCTGCCTGGAGAGCTTCGGCTGCGACCTTCGGAGGGCAATGCTCTATCCAGCTGAGCTAGGGGTGCTGACAGTGCGCGGTGAGTAGCTCAAGCTGCGGTCTCGTGCAACGGCGGAGCGTTGGCGGCAGGAGCCGCTCATAGGGATGAGGGCGAGACGCTCCAAAGGCAAAGGTCACACGCTCGAATCGTGTCGGGTGCGAGGGGGTAGCTCAAGCTCGGCGATGTCTCTGCGGATGCGGTGCGGGCACGGAGTTAGGTGGGTGCCGCTCCTGCGCCGCTCGCGGGACGACAGGTCATCGCGCAAGCTGATCGATGGAGGTGTTCTCTCCCTTGGATTTTGAGGATGCAGAGCGGGCGGTGATCTGACCGCTTCTGCCAACGGACGTGCGCGGCAAGGACCGCCTTGACGACTGGCGGGTGCTCAACGGCCTCTTTTCTGGCGGTTGCGCAACGATGCGCCCTGCCAATGGGCTACGATGTAGAACGCTGCTACCGAGCGCCATCGAGCTGCCGTCGATGATCCGCGTGGCGATTTCCACCAGCGGAACGATCTTGGAAGGGCCGGAACTCCCGAGAACGTTTCCGAGCGGATGGAGGTCATGCGGCCCGATAGGCGTGGATACGCTCCTTCAGGCCGGGTCGTGCGGCCGAGGTGACCAGATCAGCTAGATCCTGGGATCGGGTGTCGGCGGCGGTCGCGGCGTAGAGAGCTGCAGCGGTCTCGGGCGTGAGCTGCGCTGCCGTCTCCGATACGGTCGCGACGAGGTCTGTCCACTCAGCGCTTGGTGCGAGGCTGGTCAGGAAGCCGTCGGCCAGGGCCTCGTTGGCATCGAAGACCAGTCCATCGCCGAGAATGGAGCGCGCACGGGTCGGTCCCACGCGCTCGGCGTAGCGCCGGGTGCCGAGGACAAGGCCGAAGCCAAGCCCCGGCATCCGGAAGGTCGCGGCGGGATCGGCGACGCGGCGAGCGCAGGAGCAGATCAAGTCAACGCCCGCGCCGAAATTTCGGCCATGGGCCACGGCTAGCGTGTCGAAGGGCGCATAGCGCACCGCCTGCAGAAGCTGCTCGATCCGGATGAAGCGCAGGACGAGATCGCCTGCCGACTGCTCCTCATAGCCGCCGAAGTCGAAGCCTGCGCTGAAGTTGCGGCCGTTGCCCTTGAGGACGAGGAGCCGCACCCCGGAGGTCGTGGCCTCTTGCACTTGCGCGAGAAGGGCATCGACGAGAGTGCCCGACAGCGCGTTCATCTTGTCGGGGCGGTTGAGCGTTAGCGTCAGCGTGGTGCCGGCGCGCTCGATAACAAGCTCGTCCATCATGCGCTCTCTGCCAAAGCAACAGGCGTGACTTCGCCGAAGACCTCGTCGTTGTGCTCGCCGAGAGCCGGCGGCTGCCGGTAGATCGGGAAGCCTTCGCCGGAAAATTTCAGCGGGGAGACGAAGGTCTTGGTCTCGACCTCCGAGGGCAGCGTTATAGGCTGGACCCAGCCCATGTGCGCAACCTGTGGGTCGGCCAGGGCGTCGGAATAGCCGTTGATCGGTGAGCAGGGCACACCAGCCTTGCGGAAGCGCGCGAGCAGATCCTCGGTGGTGTGGTTCGCGAAGTCCTGCTCCAGAATCTCAAGCAGGTCCGTCTGGTGCGCGGCGCGGAGTGCCGTGGAGGCGAAATGCGGGTCCTCCATCAGGTCTGGCCGCGCGATAGCGTTGCAGGCCGCGCGATAGAGAGCATCGTTGCCCGCCGCCATGGCAAAGTAGCCGTCCTTCGCCTTGAAAGCTTGGTAGGGCGCGTTGCGCGGATGGGCCGAGCCGAGGCGCTCCGGATCCTTCCCGCTGCCGAAATACTGGCTGGTCTGGAGCGCGCCCATGGCGAGCGAGCAGCCGAACATCGAGGCGTCGATATGCGTGCCCTGGCCGCTGTTGCGGACCTCAATCAGTGCTGAGGCAATGGCATAGGCCGCGTAGAGCCCCGTGCCGAAATCCGAGATTGGCACGCCGCACTTCACCGGCGGCGCACCTGGCTCGCCGGTGACACTCATCACGCCGCTCATCGCCTGGAGAGTCAGATCGAAGCCGGCTTCGCGTGAGCGCGGGCCTTCCTGGCCAAAGGCCGAGATCGAACAATAGACAAGGCCCGGCTGCTCGGCGCTGACCGTCGCATAGTCGAGCCCCAGGCGCTGCATCACACCGGGGCGGTTGTTCTCAAGGACGACGTCGGCCGAACCGATCAGGCTGCGCGCCTTGGCGTTCCCATCTGGACTCTTAAGGTCGAGGGTCACCGAGCGCTTGTTGCGGTTCAATGAGGCGAAGTTCTCGCTGTAGCCCTCGCTGATCGGCGGCCAGGCGCGCATCGTGTCGCCTCCGTCCGGGTTCTCCACCTTGATGACGTCGGCGCCCATGTCGGCGAGGAGCATGGCGCAGAACGGTCCGGCAGCGACGCTGCAGAACTCGATGACCCGGATGCCGGTAAGCGGTCGCAAGCGCGGTTCTCCTTGGATCAGCCGGATGCGCCGGTGTGGATGGGCCGGGGCGACTGGGCGATGGGGTTGTAGCCCAGCGCCCGAGACAGACCGCGAGCTGCGTCGACGACGACGTCGCTGAAGCGGCGCAAGGCAGCCGGATCGAGCCGGTCGGCGGGACCGGAAATGCCGATGGAGGCAGCAGGCTTGCCCATGGCGTCATGGACGATCGCTGCGAGGCCACACACGCCTTCGCGCCACTCTCCGCGATTGATGGCGAAGCCCTGGACGCGCACCTGTTCAAGCTCCTGCCGCAAGGTGTCGAGACTGGTAATCGTGCGGGAGGTATGGGCGGGCAGCGGGTCAGAGAGATGGACCAGAGCCTGTTCCTGATAGGCGAGCAGCACCTTGCCCGAGGCCACGCAATAGGCCGGTGCTCGACCGCCGATCGAGGAATAGGCCCGCACCGGATGCGCACCATCGATCTTGTGCAGGTAGATCACTTCGGCCTTGTCGAGCAGCGAAAGGTGGATGGTTTCGTGCGTTTGGTCTGCAAGAGAGCGCATGAATGGCTCGGCCACGTGGCGCACGTCGACGCGTGCCAGCACCGAGCTCGCCAGCTCGAACAGCTTCAGCGTGCACTCATAGGTGCCGGCCGCCGTGGCCCGCACGTAGCCGGCCATCACCAGCGTTTGCAGGGTACGGTGGACGTTGCTCTTCGTCAGGCCGAGGGAACGAGCCAGCTCGCTCACGCCGCGGGGGGCCTCACTGGCGGCCAACCGCTCCAGAACCGTCAAGCCTTTCAGTAAGGTACTGTCCATCGTTCTGATATTCAGAATGCCGTTCTGTTTTTATCGGTCCACGATGGTGTAGGTCAAGCGGTGACGGCAGTCTGCTGCTTCTACGCTCCAGCCGTAGCGCATGCCGTCTTCCTGAACGACAGCAGGTTAGTTTCGTTGCTGAAGCAGCGATTCTCGTCGCGCTCACCAGCGTGATGTTCTGCGTGATCACTGCTCACAGCTCGACTTGCGCGTGGATGTCGTTCCTTGATGGCGGCTACCAGGGCATCAGGGTGGTCGCTCTGACCGAGATTATGCCGGCCATATCGCTGCGCGACTGGGATCCCGCTCGCCTACAGCTTGGGCTCAGGCGATCTTCCCAGGCATTACGCCGGCGGTCCGCGCCTAGCCGATCTGCGAGACCGGAAATGGGCGATGGCTGGTTTATGGCTCGCTGGCGCAGCTCTGTACGCAATCGCAGCGCGGTGATTTCGCTCGGTTCAAGCTTCGGGCACCTTGATTGTCGCCTGAGGCCGCTTCCTCGATCGGTCCTGGACGCGAAGTGCCCGTTCAGGAGGACCGGGCAGGCGAGCTAGCTCGCTTGCCCTCCCTGTATTCGTATATCTCGGATCTGCGCCCCTAAACGGCCTCGCTTCAGGAATCGGGCCCCTCCGCCTTATCGCCCTGCCCTTCCTTCATGCCACCATTCGGATCGGTGCTGTCCTCTCCGGACGCTTCGCCGCTGGCGTGGCCTTGCGGTGTCAGGCGCGGACGATCGGGAGCTTCTACATTCTCTGCCGTCGCGTCCTTCGTCTGTGTATTGTCGTTCATCGCAACCTCCGGCCTGGGTAACTAGCCTTGGGCCATGAGGTTCGCTGGAAGCGTCAATCCGTGAACATCACGCCCATTTTCGTGCCCAGGCGCCAGAGCACGCGGCATGGTCTCGGCCTCGCATCGGAGGATGGGATGAGCTGAAATACATCCGGCAAAGACGCGGGGTCTTCGACTTCAAGCTTGGCGCCGCGATCGGTCAGGTTCAGGGTCAGGCAGACTGGAACCTCCGTGCCGTGGTCCAGCAGGATGCTGCCGAGCCTGAAAACGTCCGACCTGGGTATTGTGCGACGTTCTTCCGACACGGCCCACCTCTTCGATAGTCAGTATTCAGACTTCCACATACCCGTTAATATTTGACAATCGTGAGGTGGTGCAGTCCGCCGGTTGTGTGCGCTAGCTCTCAGCCTCTTTCCGAGTTCCGGAAATCCATGGCTCCGCGGCCTCAAGCTGCCAAGCCGGGTGGCGACCATCGAGCTTCACATGCTGGCTGAGGTAGATGGTCCCCAAGAACCCGAACAGCAGAAGCAATCCCAGCGTGACAGCGTCCGGATATCGGCGCGCGCGGTGGATGCTCAAGCATCCCACGGTGAAGAAAGCTGCGAGTGCCAGGGAAAGAAGCGTGCCGTCTGACATCGAGAGGTCCGCTGTGCGAGCTCAGACCCTAAAGACATTAAACGTTCGAGGGCGATCAGATAACCCCAGTTCCTAGAAGAAGCGGCTTGTCTTGTATTTTTGCACATAGACCAAGCTATGCTGCCTCATCTCGCGCTCATCCCCAATGACGACTTGGCCCAATCGGAGCGGCGTCGGGACAATCCGCGCACGGTAAACGCTGCGGTGACTCTACCCACTCAATTGTCAGAGCCGTCCGGCCCCATCGACAGCCTATGGCACTCTACAGGCGCCTCTCATTAACGGCGCCTTCCATGCTGATCCTCGATCCCCGCATGGGCGCGATCATCGAAATCAAGCTGCCGCGGTCTCAGACTTAAAGCCGCTGCCGCCTACTGCGTGTCACGATGACGAAGAACGGCTCAGAGCCTCTGCCGTGATCCGCGGCCCTCCCCTCTTCAATGATGTCGTTGCAGAGCGGCCCGGAAACGCGCTGGTTTGTGTCCAGCCGCTGCAACGCCTTCAACCAACCATCAGCCAATTCGCCAGCACTACTACGACCGCGCCGAAGACCATTATGCCTCGCAGGATTATACTGCGCGATGAGCCGACAGTGCTCACGTTCTAACCCGCATAGCGGCAGCTCGGATCGCTGGCATCCATACGAGGCTCCCATGCGAGAGCTCTGCCAACCTGAACCTAAGTCGATTGTTTGTGCGGCTGTCTTACGCTCCGTCACAGACGTGACGTGGTCGTAGTTCTGGACTCAGTCACCGACGCTCTCGACACTCGTGAATACGGCGCCTCAGCAAGCAGACAGACGAGTCTAGGACGGCTCACCGCCAAATGTCCGGAACGACGACCTGACTTTGTCGGCGTCCGGTTCCGAGATCTGTACCGAGACCCTGACTTTGCCGGCCAAGGCGGGTTTACCTACCGTATCTTTCTTGAGGTGTCCGTCTACGACATCTGCGCGGGCCGCTTCAGTTCCGGCTGTGTTCTCTTCCGAAGACGGTCCGACTGTTACGGCTTTTCGGTCGACACCGTGCTCTTGGACAATGTGCTCGACCGCCATCTCGGCGTCGCGGCGCGTGGTGAAATCGGCTGAGACCATCCGTGCCATGAGTGCTCCGTTTGCCTGGGATCCGATCGGCAAACGGGGCGCACCGTCGAAGGTTCATTCACCGCATTCACCCGCCCTACGAGACCAGTTCAGAGGTGGGGCTGTGCATCCAGCAGAGATCCATCGGCGCGGGGTGCCTCCAACCGATATGCCGTTGTACCCTTTGTTCCGACAAGCCGTTGCTGACTGATGATAGTTTATGAGTCGGCACCGTCGCGCTTATTCTTGATTTAAATTGAATATTCAATGCAATTGATCTTCTTGATGCTGATCGGACGGCGAGCTCTTCGATTGCGTTCCCGATCGTTTAGGCGCCGACCAAATTTCCGGCCGCCTCGAAGCAGCGGGCATCGAACCAACACCAACGCCACAAACAGGTGTACATTGCTCAGTACGAACAGGCGCAGCGACCATCATCTGCGCCGCCTGAGCCGTGCGCGAGGATGGGACGATCATGACGAAGGTGACCGGCGTCCTTCTTGATTTAAGCGGTGTCGTCTTCAGCGGCGACGAAGCAATCATAGGCGCTGTGGAAGCCATCAACGATCTCCGCTCACACGGCATCCCGCTCTGTTTCGTTACCAACACAACCTCGATGCCTGTGCGTGGGCTGCTCGAGAAATTGCATCTCCTTGGAATCGCGGCATCGCGTAAGGACATCTTCACGCCGGCGGTGGCCGCGCGGAGGCTCGTCATGCAGCATGGCCTCTCGCCCCACCTGCTCGTCCATCCGAACCTGCTCGAGGACTTCGATGAACTTTCGGCTGATAGGCCGAACGCGCTGATTATTGGTGATGCAGGCTCTGGCTTCTCATACCACGCCCTCAACGATGCCTTTCGGATCATCGATGCGGGCGCTGAATTCATTGCCTTGGCGTGCAATCGCACTTTTCGCGACACCGATGGCGAGCTGAGCCTCGACGCTGGTCCCTTCGTGAAGGCCCTCGAATTCGCGACTCGTCGTGAGGCTCTTGTGCTCGGTAAGCCTGCGCCTTCGTTCTACGCCGAAGCCGTGGCGCATCTCGGCACGGCCAATCCCGAAACCGTGATGATTGGCGACGATGTCGAGTCAGACGTCGCGGGCGCCCTACACGCGGGCTTGCAGGGGCTGTTGGTACGCACCGGCAAATACAGATCAGGCGACGAAGGCCTGATCGATCGGCCACCCACTGCGGTCCTTGCAGATCTCCGCGAGGCAGTGAACTGGATCCTCGATAAAAGCTGATACTCCGGTCTCGGTGGCCGCGCCATGTTGAGTGCGACCAACCAAAGCCCTTCAACAACGGCATGGAGTGCTTAGCTTCGCCGAGCGCTGCTGTTCAGGAGGCTTGCTGCTGCTAAGCCGACTCCTGCTACGACCGCCATGGTCGTCAGTGGATGCAGACTGCCTCGCGTGTAGAGACTGCGGCGCATGACGTGCCCAGGATAACCTCCAGCGGTGCGGCCGCCCGTCTTCGAATGGTAGAGGGCGCCATCGCGGTGGCGGGCAGGCTCGTCGCGTTGCTGTTGCTCGATCATCGATCGACCGATCCGATCGAACGTGCGCGGGGCAAGCTTCTGCGCTACGCTCATGATAGGACCTGCGCCCCCCACATAGATGTCCCGCCGAGGGTGGACCGCGGCGTGCAGGATCGCCTCGGCAACCTCCTCGGTGCGATGAACGGGCGGCGGCAACTTGACCTCGCGGTCGGTGTAGTTCTTCGCGTTACTCGCGAACGGCGTGTCGATTGCGGCCGGCTTGATCAGCGTGACAGCGACGCTTGCGCCCTCCTCCTCCAGCTCGATCCGCAAAGCATCGGTAAAGCCTTTGATGGCGTGCTTGCTCGCGCAGTACATGCCCTGCAGCGGGAATGAGATGTCCGAGGCAACACTGCCCAGGTTGATCAAAGTGCCGTTGCTTCTCTTGAGATGAGGCGCCGCGACCAGTGAACCGTGCACGACGCCCCAGAAGTTGGTTTGGAACATCCGCTGGCTATCTTCGTCGCTAACCTCCTCCAGACGGCCAAAGATGGAGAGGCCCGCATCGTTGACCCAGGTATCGATGCGACCGAACCGCTTCACGGCCGCCTCCGCGATAGCCTTTACCTCGGCGCGATTGCCGACATCGGCAACGACGTGGATGGCTTCGCCGCCGGCCCTTTCAATCGCCTCTTGTTCGCTGGCGAGCACCTCGCCATTGCGGGCGGCGAGCACGACCTTGGCGGAGCGTTCTGCCGCCATACGAGCGGTCGCGAGGCCGATGCCGCTGGATGCGCCGGTGATGACGATCACCTGCTGGTCGAGAGGCTTGCGGGACTTCATTTTGGGGGTGCCTTCCAAGCGCTGGAACCTGTCTCCAAAACCCTGCCAGCCAGCATCCGTTCAAACATTGTGGGCCGCCATGGTGGGCCGCGAAGGCAAATCGCTGAAGACGCCGCCGATCTAGACTTTGCGTCAGTGACTGCTTGGCCTCTCCTGAGAAAGGTCAAGCTGCCGATCAGCCCGGCAGCACCCCGCGCAGGAAGCCCACACGCCAATGGATGCATCCCGACCGCGGCACCGGCACTTTGATGGAATGGAGGCCGACAAGGTGATGATCGGCCCGCTCTTCAACGATAGTGAGGATGCCGAAGCCCGCGGGTCGCTTGCGGTCAGCAGGGTCCAGATCCGCACATCACCTGCTGCCGCGGGCGACGCCGCATTGCGCGGCCAAGTAGCCCGTCGACGTAGGATGGTTGCGGGGAAGGGCCCATCCCATAACGTCTAGATCTGCAGGTTCTCGATGCCGTTCGTCGGAAACGGCGCCAGCCGAGGCAGGTTGTCGGAGGATCATGTGAAGAACCGACGTCGAGGTTCGCCCAATGAGCAATCCGACCTACCCGCCACTCGACACGCTGAAACCTGTGGCGCCGAACCTATGGATCGTCGACAGTGGCCCACTGCACGCCTTTGGCATGCCCTTGCCAGTGCGCATGACGGTCGTTCGGCTCGCCAGCGGCGAGATCTGGCTGCACTCTCCGACCTGGTTCGACGAGCATCTGCGCGGAGAGATTGAGGCACTCGGGCCGATCCGCCATTTGGTCGCGCCTAATACTGCGCACTGGACCTACCTGAAAGACTGGCAGTGTCGTTGCCCGGGCGCACTGACTTGGGCGGCCCCGAACCTGCGCCGGCGCCGTCCGGTGCGCCGTTCGGGCCCGCGGCTCGACCGCGACCTCAGCGATACCCCGCCAGCGGACTGGGCCGGCGACATCGATCAGATCGTTGTGCCTGGAGGCTTTGGATTTCGCGAGACGGCATTCTATCACACGGCCTCCCGCACGCTGATCCTGACGGACCTCGTCATCAATCTCGAGCCGAGTAAGGTGACGGCGGTTACGCGGGCATTCCAGCGCATCGCAGGCACTTTGGCACCAGACGGTCGGGCGCCAGTGTATCTCCGTTTTGTTGTCCGCCTGGGCGGAAGCGCAGCAAAGAACGCTGCCCGAAGGCTCGTTGCGCTCGAACCGTCCCGCCTTGTGTTTAGCCATGGCGCCTTGATTGAGCACGATGCCACTCGCGCATTGCAACGATCCCTGCGCTGGCTCCTGCACTAGCTGAGCCTATGCTTGGTCGCGCACGAGCTGCGGCGGCCGGCATCCTGGCAACGCGCACGGACCAGCCGTCCGTGACTTGGTCGCGCCGATTGGCCACCGTAGAGTTTTCCGACCATCCGCGGATCGTCACCGCTGCGTCCTGAGATGCCGAGCCCCGTGACGGGGCTCGGCAACTTCAGTCCTCTAGCCGATCTGCTGGCTTTCGGCGCCGCTGTCGGGCCGTGCAGGGCCGAGCACCGGCTCCTCGCCCATCGGCTTGTTCTTGAACACGCTGAAAGCGCCCTTGCCGTCGAGCGAGGGACCGCTGGTCCAGCGACCGGCCGGCGGCGCTGAGCCGTCGCCGGCGGTGGCGAAGAAGGCGTAGCTGTACTCGGTACGCTCCTTCTCTTGCGGGAAGCTATTCGGGATCGGCAGTGTACCCTCCTTGCCGCCCAGTTCCTCGATGACCGCGAGCCATTGCTGCTGGTGCATCGTGTCGCGCGCGATCAGGAAGCTCCACATGTCCTTCATGCCGGGATCATTCGTGGCGTTCGACAGCCGCACCGCGAGCGTCCGTCCCGTCGCCTCAGCAGCCACGTTGCAATACATGTCGGCGGCGATGTTTCCGCTCGCATAGATGTGGTTCATGTCAAACGGCACGCCGTCCGCATTGCCCGGGAAGGCCGCCATGCCGCTGGACAGCAGGTGCTTGTGCAGCATGCCCTCGGCGATATGGCGCGGGTTTTCGCCGCCCATCACGGCGCCGACGATGGCATCGGCGGCTCCGGCCTCCTGTACCTTCGTTGGAGCGTTCTCGAGGTTCATCGCGACGGCGGTGGCCAGCATCTCGATATGCCCGATCTCCTCGGTAGCCGTATGGAGGAGCATATCGCGGTACTTCGTGGTCGGCGCTCGGTTGCCCCAGGCCTGGAAGAAGTATTGCATGCAAACGCGTATTTCGCCCTCCACACCGCCGATAGCCTGCTGAAGCATGCGTGCGTAGACTGGATCCGGGCTATCGACTCTCACCGGATACTGAAGGCGTTTGTCAAAATAATACATAGATTAGGCTCCCAACAGACGAGCACAGCGTGAGTTGAGAAGCTTCGCTAACGACGCGATCTGCTTCTGGTGCGGCCAATCAGCGTGTCACGAAACTGTTCACTCGAAGCGCGCATAAAATGCGCTTTTTCGATCGGCCGCGTCATGCGCACCAGCCCTTCACGGCTGGTGCCTGCGCGTTGCGGTGAGAACGACGAGCGCAATGCGATCAGCCTTGGCGTAAGCCGGATCGGCAAGTTCTTCGCCGTAAGCGTCGGAATCGAATTCGCGGTAGGCCCAATCGAGTCCGGCACGCTCGCAAACGGCGGTTGCGGCTTTGCGAAACGCGTCTTCGCCATCGACGATCACGGCGCCCGTGAACAGCACCAGGCTGCCGCCCGGTGCCAAGCGCTCCGCCGCTGCCTCCACGACCGCCAGCGACAATCCCTCGCCTGCTGCGCCACCGCCGTGGCGGTAGGCTCGTCCGAGGCGATCAACCATGAAGGGCGGATTCGACACGATCAGGTCGAAGCTGCCTTCGACGGCGCTGAGCAGGTTGCTCTGCCGCGGCTCGACCGTCACTGCGGCGAGCTTCGCGTTCACGCCAGCGAGGCGCAACGCTGCTGGATTGACGTCGACCAGGACGACCTCCGCGTCCGGCGCGCGTTTCGCAACGGCGATCCCAGCAGCCCCGGAACCGCAGCCAATGTCGACTGCGCGCCGCAGAGGCGATGTGCGCGTGTCGAGATGACCGATGACGGCCGAAACGAAGCGTGCCGTGTCGGGACCGAAGAAGACCGCATCCTCCGCCTCCGGCGGATAGGCCGAGTGCACGAATAACTCGCCATCGAGGCTCGACACGCGGATTGTCGAGCGAAGCCCGTCCGCACCTTCCGCCAAAACGTTCGCCCGCCGCATCAGAGCAACCCAGCGAGACGGCAGAAGGCCTTCGTCGAACGGCCGGCTCCAGCCGAACACATCCCGTATCGAACGAGCACGCTCGTTGCCGGGTCGCCGGTTGACGTGCGCATGGCTCGCGGGCGTCACCGTCGTGAAAGCATAGCCATCCTCGCGCAAGGCTTGCACCAGCTCGACAAGTGCCTGCGTCGTCTCATGCTGATCCAACATCATCCAGGTCACCCGAATATTGGCTGAGTGCAGAGCGGCAGATAAATCTTCCGACCGGACAATTTTCGCATATTTTCTCCAGATATTCTGTGTAGCTTGACCTAAGCTTCGGGTTGGAATATTATTATAGGTGAATTTCAAGTAGATTATCTGCGTCAGTCTTGGTCGATTGTATCAAATTTCGCGCGGGCGGCCTGTCCGATCTGGCTGGAGCAGACAGACGACGGTATCGCGACCAGACGGCCGAGCGCTTTCACACTGAACCGTAACGAAGCCCCACAAACTGGGAGGAGCAGGCAACCCGAATGGCAGGGCCTAGGACGGCACCCTGCCATGACCAAAACTTCTCAACCGTCCGCGGGCGGGCAACGCCCTGGGCCTGGAGACAGCTGGAGCCTCAGTACGAGCTTCGGGGGAGAAGTTCGAAGGCTTGGGTCAGTTACTGATCTCCGCGACCTCCATCATTCGCGTTGCTCCGAGATGTGATGGTGGGTGCGCCCCTCGTGTTGTTGCACATTAGAAAGCTCATCCTCGAACAGAGAAGCGGAGCAACGAACCGGGGTTGCTCATGTTCAATGATTTTAGGGAACGTCCGAATCTGTACTTTTCGCCATTGATGTAAGTTAAGCAGCTGGCCATCTTAGGCTTCGCTTTGAGCAGGATCGGAAGGCGATAGCGGCAGCTGGAGCGACAGCCGAGGCGTAGTTGTGGGGAATTCATCGTAGCGGGTAGCAAGGTGGTGGAAGTTCTCGAGGCGGTTGCGCGTCGCCTCGATGCGATTGCGTGCCCAGTAACGTGCCTTGTCGTGACTGATCCTACTCTTCTGGTGCGCCTGCCTTGGATGATCGGCGCGAGATCATTCTTGCGGAGGTCTACGCGCAGCCCGGCGGCATCGTAGCCTGCTGGGTCGGCGCTGAAGCGGTGGATCCGGCCGGCGCTATGCCCACGATGCCAGAGTTGCGCTGACATCCTCGGCATTGCAGCGCGTCAGCATGAGGACGCCAGGCCAGCTGGGCACGGCACTTCAGGGCCTTCTCGCGATAGCCCGCAGGGCGAGAAAAAGGCCCGACCAGCATGGGCTGGCGGGCCGAGTTCAAGGGAGGAATGCTGGGATGGTCAGCACGCGGTGAACCGGCGATGTGAGGGATTGTTCAATCGAAGCTGCAAGGTCCGGTCTGACGTGGCTTGCCCATGAATTGCTGCGGTAAAGTGCGACGTCGCGATTGCGCTGGAAGCCAGGTCCGTCACCCGGGTGAGCGTGTCGCGGACCGATGATTACGGCGAGACGCGAATGGTTCACGCCGGATTAGGTCAGACACGCAATTTCAGATGCGCCGCTAACATGGGTGGGAGCAGCGTCTGCGGATAACTCCGAAGGATAGCTCCTTGCGATGGAGAAGCGCCTATGACGAGCACCGCGACGATTCGAACCGGAGAATGGAGAGGGTTGGAGCAAGAGGTGTTCGAGCGAGTCAAAACGGGGATGGTCTGCAACGCGAAAGACTGTGACCCAACGACTGTTTTTGTTCGCAAACGTGAGCACTCGACTCGGAGGGAAACCGAGCGCCAACAGCCAATAAAGATCGTCGGTTCGGGGCAGTGCCTGGACGGCGATCGCAGCAATGTTGCGCCGTTTGACGAGCTTCTTTTGAAGGTTTTCGAAGACGAGCGTTGATTGAGAGCGCCAGCGGATCACGGCTACCCCGCTGGCCAGCACGCTTAAGCCTTGCAGATAAGCTACTGCCGCCTCTTAAGCCCGAGACCGATTGGCATAAGCTGCCCGAAAGATCTCGTGCATTGCCCCGCGCCGCCAATAACTGCTGTAGCTTGGCACTCCTCGCGCATCCCCGATCGGTGCGCCATTAGGCTCGCTCTTTGTCGAGGCCGTCTGCAGGATCTTGCTGAAGAGGCAAGTTGAGACGGTTGAACGAGACCCACACCCCTATGTGGTGGACTGGGCTCCGCGCTCGGCTTCCGTCGTGCCAGGCACGACGCCTTTTCGCGTGACATGCCCGACGAACGCTTCGACCCACGTATCGAAGCAGGCCATCGCCCTAGTTTCTTGGGCCATGTCGTCGGCTTGGTCATCGGCGTAGGGTCGCCCAAGCCCAACCGAGGCATGGCGCCAGAGATCGTCCGGCACCTCGATGCCACTGTAGCGACACTGCCAGACGAGGCTCTGGTACGCTTTGCGCTCGTCACCCTGGTACGGCTCGTCGGAGGGGTTGAACCAGTCCTTTTGCTTAAGGATCCGCGGTCGGCGATCGTCGTCGAGTTCGTTGCCTCCTTCGTTGCCGTAGCAGAAGAAGCCCGCGCTCCGCCCTTCCAAGTGGTTCTTAGAGCGCCTAACAGAA
>NZ_BJZV01000034.1 GCF_007992215.1 Methylobacterium gnaphalii
GTCGACTTCGGTCTGCGACAGCGTCGGACCGAACACGCCGCATGCGCGGATGCGGTCGAAGAACAGGGCGCGGTTGATCGGCACGCGAGCGGGAGCGCTCGCCGCAGAAGCGGTCATGGTGTCCTCACGGTGTCAAAGAGCGCGCGGCCTCACCCGGCCGGCTGGGGGTTTACGAATCGGAAAGTGCGAAAGTAGACGGTGTTCTTGTTGCCCAGCCACCTGGTCGGCATGGGCGACGGCGGGTCGGGCGGTCCGACGCCCCTCAGATTGCCCGGCTCGCCTCAGTTCTCGATCCGCTCCAGGCTCGCCGTCTGCACCGGGAACTGGATCGTCATGCACCGGCTGCGTGATCCGCTATTGCCTGATAAATCTGACAGTCAGCTGAGAAGCGTGCCGCTCAAATTTTCAGGCGGAAGGAGGGGCGATGAAGGTTGGTGACCGCGTCGTGTTTGTTCGACCGAAGATGGCGGCCTGCGTTGGCGTCAATCAAAATGCTGCGGGTATTGTAACGCGAGTGATTGAAATCGACGGCCATCCCACTCGTGTCGATGTCAAACTTCCGAACCGCCTCACAATACTTAGTCTTCGAAGCGGTGAATTCACAATTGTGACATGACAAGCATTGCATGTCTCAAAGTCTAACTGGATGCTTTGCTAACCACACAGAGGGCTTGCACGCGCATCAGAACCCTAGGTAGAACTTCAAAAAACTAACAACGATTCTTATCCGGGTTCGATGGGCTCGATAGGCCCTCGATGCTACTAAGATGAATCCACATCAAGGGGTTGGAAGTGCCTGATCACATTGAGTATGCCCAACTTGGCGACTTTCGCGTGATGGTTGACCATCAGCGTTATTCGCCGACGATGATCAATGCTCTTAAATCTGGCACATACGAGATTGGCGAACGAACTTGTTCATCGCGCATCTTCAAACCCGGTGACCGCATACTGGAGATTGGGTCATCAATTGGCGCGGTCAGCATGGTCTTGGCGTCCATTGTCGGTCAAGACAATTACATTGGATTTGAAGCAAATCCGGAACTCATGCCCGATGCCTTACACAACTTTGAAATAAACAACATGAGTCTTAGCTATCACACCGCAATATTGCGCAACCGGGCGCATGGCGGCGAGGGAGAGCCTGTTGATTTCTACATCAACAAAGATTTCTGGATCTCTGCCCTTACTCCAAGCGGGAACACGATCCGATCCACGAAAGTTCCGGTTTTCTGCCTAGAGGATGAAATCGATAAATTTCACGCCAACTGCCTCATGATGGATATTGAAGGCGCCGAGGCCGATCTTCTTCTTTGTGCCGATCTGAGCAAAATCGAAAAGATCTTTATGGAGCTTCATTATTGGCCTTCGCGCGAAGGGGCCAATCGTATGTTCAAGTATCTGATCAATGAAGGATTTTGCTTCGACGCGCAGATCAGTTCTGGTGCCAACGTCGCGTTTCACAGAGGGCTGGTGCCTTCGTACGACGCCGAGTGCTGACGGCGCTTACGGCTCGCAGCTCGCCGTCCAGTTAGGATAAGTGTAGTCGCCCGGCGGCCAGGTGTTATTGCCGGTTGGCTCCCATCCCTCCGTGCTGACACTCTGCACCGCAACGGCTTTGTCGCCGCTGCTGAAGTGCCATGTGGCCGCCGCGCCCGTCGAATGGTTGTAGGCGGTGATTTGAGGCGTCGAAGCCATTGAGCGCGGAAAACGGATCAGGCCGTCGTAGAAGCCATACGAGTTGAGAGCAAAGCGGGCCGCTGTGCCGGCAGATGAGACGGCGCCAGGCGCGACGCCATGCGGGTAGCTCTTCGAGAACCAGCGCTGGCAGCGCCAGAGTTCGTCATCGCGCACCTCGAACAGCGAGGGCGCGGTGCCCGGCTCGAACTGCGGACGCGCCAGCGTGCCGGTGCCCCACTCGATGGTGGTGTTCGCTTCCGGCACGATGTTCAGGACGGTCTGCGGCGAGGCGGTGTAGGCTCCGCCGTTGATACGTGCCTGCGCTGTGCCGAGCCAGGAGGCCGTGTAGGCGCCGCCCTCAGGCAGGTAGTGCGTGCCGGGCACGATCTGCAGCAGCGTGCCCGCCGTGATCGTGATGAAGGTGACGCCGTTGGTCTTGGCGAAGGTGTACGTGCAACCGCCCGAGCCAGCCTTGAAGCCGTCATGGCCATAGACCCCGGCCGCGAGCGTCACGGTGCCGGACACCGCGCGCTGATTGACCGTGAAGGCGCCGTTGCGGAGGCGGTTGCGGAAGGAGAGCGCGCTACCGGCTCCGATGCCGAGCCGGGCCAGCGCGAGGGCGATTTCGTCGGTGATCATGTTCATCGAGCGCGCCTCAACTAATGACAGCTTGAACGATCGGAGGCCGTCTAGATGACGGGGCCGCCGTACTCGCCGAGAAGCGCGCGCACCTTGCCCGGCAGCACATTGAACACGTCGGCGTCGGTCATGGCCTTCGAGTAGCCGAAGACGCAGGCGGTCTGATCGCCTGGGCCAAAGCCCGGGTCGTAGTAGGTTGCACCAACCAGCAGACGACGCGGATTGTAGATCCGGCCTGCGGTCAGGCCAGTGAACGCGGCGCTCCCCGACGGCGAGGACGGCGGCCGGATCACGAAGATCTTGCCCGTGCCGTCGCCCTTCATCACCAGTACCAGCAGCTCGAAGCCCGTGCCGGTGTAGCTGTCCTGAGCGATGCCAGGATTGGCCGCGATGCTCGTTCCGGCGCCGCTGATGTACGCATTGTAGAAGCCGCCATTCGCGCCAAGGGTCACGCCGTAGCCCCCAGCATCGAAGTTCGAGATTGCCGCCATGGCGCCCGAGCCAGTGCGGTTGATCAGCGCCGCGATGGTGAAGGCGGGGCCAAGGTCGGCGGCCGAGAGCCCGAGCTGGTAAACGCCGCCGGCCGCGTATTGCGGGAACACCGACATACCCTTGTTGCGGGCGCGTCGGCCGTTCAGCGAGTAGTCCCAGAGGTCACGCTCGCGGTTGTCCGGGTAGTTCGAGCCGAACAGGTGCAGGAACTCGAGCTTGTCGATGTCCATGAACCGGTCGATGCCGAACCAGCCCTGGCCCGCCGCCGCGTTGTCCGCGCTGTAGTCGATTTCGCGATAGCCCATCTCAGTCGAGCCCCTTTCGGAAGATGACGCACCAGTTCCACAGCCGAGCGTTCACGCCGCTGGGATCGAAGACGAAGGGATCGCTGTCGTGCAGATTGCCGCGCGAGCCTGCGTTCGGGCTCGTTGTGCCGGGCACGTAGCCGGCCGGTGCGGCGTCCGCGTAGCGAACCTCGACGATGTCGGAGAGATCGGCACCGGCCTTGATCACGACGGTGTCACCGCCGACGATCGACACGCTAGAGATCGGGATGCTGGTGTCGAGCTCCCACAGCTCGAAGCCCTTGGCCCCGTTCGGATCGGTGATCGTCGTGATGTCGAAGACGAGCGGCGGGACCGGCACGTGAAACTTCACGAACACGACGCGGCCGAGCCGGCGCACGCTCGTCGGATAGAGGGGCAAGAACTTCTCGCCGCGATCCAGCGCCGCAAGTGCCTTGCCCTGGTATGCGCCAAGCGTCTTCGAGCCGACGTTCGTCAGGTGGACGGTGTCGCTGTAGGGCAGGAAGTAGGTCGGCGTCGTGAGGATATGCAGCGGATGCCGCATGGCCTGATCGAGCTGCGCCAGGGCGATGTCCGGCGCCTTGCCGTAGAAGTTGTGGGTGCTGACTTGGTAGGAGACCATGTGCACCGGGTTCGATCGCCCGGCGACGCTCCAGTAGTAGTTCTCGGTGTAAGCGCGTAGGGCCTCCCGCTGCGTTACGTAGATCTTCGGTGAGGTGCCGGCGTCGATGTCAGCCTCGCCCTGCTCCCAGATGATCGCCGGCAGCGAGTAGGACCAGCCGTTCTCCGCAGCGCGCGCGACCCCATAGAAGATATCGTTGCGAGCCCGCTCATAGTTGACGACGCCGGGCGAGAGTTGCGCGACGGTCTGGTTCGCGGCACCGGCCGACGAGCCGAGCAGAAACTGCCCACGATCGCCGAAAGTCGCCCCGTAAGCTGCCGCCAACTGCATGACGCACTGCAAGGCACCCCCCATGGGCGTCTCGTAGTTCGGGCTCGGTCCGGCTGACTCCTTGAACGGGATGAGGCTGGCGCGATTGGCGGCGTAGGTTCCGCCGGCATCGTCCGCGCGGTTGCCGCCGCTGAAGCTGTAGCAGTTCGCCAGCGCGGCCGTTGTGAGGATCGGTGAGCTGTACCAGCCGAGAGACAGGCTTTGTCCATAGTTCAGGATGTGAACGAGCTTCGTGCCAAAGGGCGGCCTGCGAAAGTCGTCAAATCCGCCATCGTCCGCCCGCTGGACCCGCGAGGCAAAACCCTCAGGATCGGTGCGAACATAGGCGTAGCGGCTTCCGGGGAAGCGTCGGCCGCTCACCGGGAACTCGCCGCGCGCGAAGGCTTGGTGCGCGAACCCGTCGGGATCGGAGAGCACGCTCGTAACTCGACCGGGCAGGCGTGCGCCCGAGAGCGCCGTGTGGCCACGCGGCAGGGATGCGCTCGCACCACCCTTTGGGTCGGTGTCCGCATGAACGAAGGCACGACCGGCGAGCGGCTGGCGCCAGCCCTCCAGCGTCGTGACGCGGGTGAAGAGGCTATCGCCACTGTCACCGAGAAGCTGGCCGAGCTGGTTCTCGATCTCCAGGCCCCAGGCCCGGATCTCGGCCTTGGCGGGCTGCCAGACACCGGTCAGCGGGTTGAGCGCGTCGGTGAAGTCGCGCCAGATCTCAGCCGCGCGCTTGGTAAAAGCCATGCGTCAGGTCCGTCTTATAAGGGGTGAAAGCGTGAAGCGGGCGAGCGCCAGGGCCACGCCGAATGGCACCCACGGCGGTCGCGCTGCAGGGAGGGTTAGAGAGCTTCGACCAGCTCGAACGCGGCCGAGCCGAAGCGATTGAGGGTTAGGCTCAATGCGGCCGCGTCGTCGGAGGCGAGGCGCATCCGGCAGACAGCGGTCTCGAAATCCAGCTCGGTCCCGTCGTCATAGGCAGCACGCAGCCAAGGAGTGATGCCGATGGTCCACCGCGATGCACCGTCGAAGGCAATCACATTGCCGACTTCGTGCAGCCGCCCATCCGGCATCGAGAACCGCATGCCCGGCAACGGCTGCAGGCCGGTCGCGAGCGTGACGACGATTTGCACGGCGTTCAGGGCTGCCGCACCGCTCAAGGCAGCGCCGGAATAGCCTTGCGCGTAGCCAGACCCGTCGCTGAAGGGTGATCCGTCGCTGTGAAGCACCCGGCCCTTGCACGGAACCAACCCGGCGCGGTGCGCTGGCCCGCGACCGTCGCGGATCGGCACTACGATGGTGGTGGCTCGGCCGCCGCGAACCAGCGAGCGCAGCGCCAGCACCTGGTCCTGATGATCGCCCGAGCGGCGGTCCGCGATCGGCACTGTAAGGCTCGCCTTCCAGCGCGCGGCCGGCGACACCACAACCTGTTCTTGACCCGTCATTGACTGACCGCCAGACCGGGACGTGTTGACGAGCTGGAAAAGCGCCTCGCTGTAGCGGAGCGCGGGAGGCCAGAACCGATCCGCCATCAGGTCACCGTCACCGTCATGGGGCCGACCGTCGAGGAGCTGTCGCCGTAGCCGGACTTGTTCAGCGCCTTGACCCAGATCCGATAAGTGCCAGGCGCGATGCCGGGCTCGGTCTTGTCGAAGGCCTGCGAGGCGCCGCCGTAGAGCGTTCGCTTCAGCGTCGCGTCGCCGATGTTCGTCGTCGTGCCGACGAGCACCTGTGCCGAGCCGAAATTGGCGCTGTTCGGGGCGATGAAGGCGTAGGCGTATTGACCAGTCCCGTTGTTCGCGACGAAGCCGGTCACGGGGCCTGGCGCTGTCGCGTCGGCGATGGCGGCCAGTGTGACGATATTTGACTTCGCGCCATCCGTGCCGCCAGCGTTCCAGCCAACGCGGAAGTCGTAAGTCTCGCCGTCGACCAGTGGCCCTATCTCTGCGCTCAGGCCGTCAATGCGAGTGGTCATCGGCTGCCAAGCGTCATCACCTGAGCCGGTGACGCGATACTCGGGTTCGGGCAGCACGTCCGTGCGCGCGACGGCGTCCCAGGTCAGGACGCCCCAAACCTGTGTGGTCTCGCCCGCTACCGTGCGCCGACTCGGCGTGATGGTGACGTTCTCAGGCGCGGCGATAACGTTTACCGCCGCCGGCTGTGTCGGCAGCGCCGGGCGCGGCGGTTCCTCGGTAGCCGCGTCCCAGGCGTAAGCTTCCGAGCTGATCGACGCAAAGCTGAGATCACACCCGGACAGGTCCGCATGCAGCGTGAAGCCATTAAGGCTCACGTTCTCGTCCAGCATCGGATCATCCTCGCCGAGGGGATCGTAGGCGAGGTGGATCGTATCCTCGCCGAGCGCATCGAGCGCAGCGAGATCCGTGCTGATCGTGCCCTTCCAGGCTGGGTTGTCCTTGGCGAAACGGATCTTCGCGAGCCGGGCCGCCTGCGTCCAACTCGGCACCATGATCAGGTCCAGGCTGGAGTCGATTTGCCCGACCTTGTTGATCGAGGCCGTGTCCTGCCGCGCGGTCAGTTCGGTCGGCTGATAGTAGGCTCCCGGCTCGGTGTAGGAGACCTTCAGGTTGTTGTAGGCGTCGAGGCGGTCGTTGCCCTGCGTCAGGCTCGCCGTGCGGATATTCTTCGTCGAGATGTTCACGGTCGGCGAAGTGAAGCGCCCGCCGCGAATGCCGATGAGCCCGGTAGGCCCCTTCACGAGCTGGCCGTCGCAGGTCGCGCACATGCGGGCGAGCACGTCTTTGGGGGCCTCGGTGAGCTGGTACGTGCCACCAAGACGGTAGCGGGGCTCCGTTGTGCTGTCCTTGCGCGCGACAGTCTCATCGCAGACATCGCGCATGTCTTGGAAGCTGGCGAGATCGAGTCGCGAGCGCGGAAAGCGCATGCCGTCGCGGTGGCGCAGGTAGTCCGCGATGCAACGGGCCGGGTTCTCTGAGAACGACCATGTCGCCTCGTCATCCGGGTTCTGGCTGCTCGCACCCAGATCCCAGATCCGCGCGCCGCGAACGAGGAAGCGGATCGGCGTCGCGTAGCTCTGCGGGTAGACCGACTGCTGAAACTTCGGCTTCACCGGGGCGAACAGCACCACGCAGTAGGCGATGCCTTTGAGCTGATGCGCCGCCGTCCAGATGTCGGAATACGCGCCGAGCAGCATCGGCGAGGCCGCCTGATCGTCGGTGCCGAGATGAGGTTCGAACGCGATGGATCGGTCGTAGGGAGCCGTGAGCGTGAGCCCTCCGTTCTCGCCGAGCGTCGTTTCCACGTACTTGTCGCCGATCAGGTATTTCTCGATGCCGTCGATCCGCCGGGCGCAGATTACGATGGCCTGATAGAGCGAGCCGTTGCGGGCATCGAAGAAGGCGCGCGTGCCGCCGGCCATGAACCGGCCATAGCCCAGCGTGCGCGGCCCCATGGCCTGGTTGAGGACGCTTTGCTGGCTCTGGTTGCGCTGCTGGGGCTGAAGCAACTCGTTCAGCAGCAATTGGCCGCCGACCGAGACCGTCAGGATAGCCGCCGAGCCGATGACGCTGGCAGTGGTCGCGCCGACGCCGCCGAGGCCGGCACCCACGCCTGTGACTGCCTCCAGGATGGCGAAGCCGATCACCTCGGCCATCAGACAGTCCAGGCCTTCACGGGAACGGTCGGCGCGAAGGCCATGCCGTCCTTCGCCTTCGTCGCCCAAGTGTCGCCAAGGCAGACCATCAGAAACGGGCCGATGGGCGTCTCGATCACACCAACATCGCCCGCTCGCGGCGTGGCGGTCTCGGTCAGACCGGCGGCGACGGCGAGCCGACTTGCGAGTGCCGGCAGTCCGCCTTCACGGGCCAGGATGCGATTGCAGCTCAGCATCGTGTCGTAGGTTCCTCGAAGGCTGGCGGCCGGGTCGACGCCGCGCTCGGCCGCGATCCACTCGCAGACCCAGAGGCAGCAATCGCGCTCGCCCCAGATGAACGGCAGACCGGCACCGCGCGAAACGAAAGCGCGGAGCCGAGCCCGACGCCCGAGCCCGTGCATTATGCGGTCACCGCTGGCGCATATCCGAGCGTATTGCTCTCGCGTCACGAAGGACGTCATCAGCTCGGCCACAGGATCGTCTTGGCGACGAGACCGGCGACGAGCTCTAGACCACGGTCACCCGGGTAGCGCGCCTGCTGGTCTGCGTCGGTAAGGAAGCCGAAGGGCGGCTTGTTGCGGCCGGTCCAGGGACTTTCGGCGGTCGTCTGAACGGAGAAGATGCCGCTGCCGAGCGCCTGATAGGTCATCACGTCGAGGCTGCCCGAGTAGACCTCGACCGGGGCATCGAGCAGCGCCAGATCCTCAGCGCAGAACTGGACGGAGACGCGGACCTCGCGCCCCTTCACCAGGGCCGATTGCTGGCGGGCCAGGGCGGCGACCCGCGCGCTGACGCCCGACAGCGTGAAGGTCGCCTGCGGGGCCGACGTGCCGACCGGGGCGCTGAGCCCGTCAACCTGTCCGAGCCCGCTCGTGCCGTCCCAGATCTGACCGTCTGCCGTCTTCAGCGGGCCATCGCCGGTCCAGTAGAAGGCTGGCGCATCTGTGAAGTCGAAGCTCACCAGCAGGGCGGCGATGACCGTCGCGCCCTGTGCGGCGGCGCGCTGGGTGTTGGAGAGGAAGGCCATGGATCAGCCGCGTTTCTGCACGCTAGCGATGCGGCCGGGGAGCGCGGCCTGCGCCTGCCGGTCGTAGGCCGAGATCGCCGCTACGATTTGGTCCGCAACGCCGGCCTGCGCGCCGCGAGCGTCGATGCGGATCACGCGGCTGTTGTCGATGCCGCCGCCTCCAACTGAACCGGCTCCGATTGGATAGACCTTGCCATCGGCCTTCGGGATGAAGACCTCGCGGCCCATCTCGCCGACCGTGACCGGCACGCCGGCCGCGACATCCGCACCGTTGGCGGCAAACAGCTTCGTGACGCCCCCGAGCAAGCCGCCGATCGCATTAGAGCCAGCGCTGGCCGCAGGTGCCGTACCGAATAGACCGGCCAGCGGTCCCGTACCGAGAAAGGCAGCCTGGAGCGCGGCACGGGCAAGTTGCTTGATCAGACCGTCAAGCACATCGCTCGCGCTGCGACCATCAATGAGAAGCTGTCCAAGCGCATCGGTTGCGGTTTGGCCGAAAAATCGGGACGTATCGGCCGCTTGGCGCAAGGCCTGCTGTGCATCAAGCGTCGCATCCTTATAGCTCTGCATCGCGACGGCCGCCGCCTTGGTGCGGTCAATCTCATCCTGCGTCAGCCCTTCGGTATCGCGCTTGCCAGTCTTGAAATCCTGCCGCGCAGCCGCCTCGGCCTTTGCCAGCGCTACAGCTGTCTCACGCTCGACGTTCGTCTTGGCGACGTTATCGAGTTCGGCCTTAGCCGTATCGCGTGCCTTCTCAAGCTGATTAATCAGCGTCTCGACGGCGTCGAGGCTTTCCGTCGGGCTTGTGCCCCCCTTGCTATGAAGCGAGGGCAGCGTGGCGGATTGATCTGGCCCCTTAGGCCGCACCTTCACGCTGAGCGGAGCTTGAGGCCCCTGTACCTCGGGATCGAGAACGCCAACGCCACGGCCAATGGCTTTAGCGATGTCGAGCGAGCTGCCTTCCAGCAGCACGCCAATATAGGGGATCGTCGCGATATAGTTGCGGATCTCGCGGACGGCATCACGTGCCTGCACGTAGAGATCACTTGCGATTTTCAGGACGCGGGCGACTACCTCCTCGACCTTCAAGAAAGCTTCGTAGGTATCGAGCGTGGCCGTGCTGATATCCTTCGTGATTGGCGCGAGCGCCGAAGCGAAGGTTTCGGCGATCTCCTTGGCCTTGGCGTCGAGCTGATTGGCCCGCTCGATCTCAGCCGGATCAACGATGCGAACACCGAGAACCGTGGTTGAGGATGAGTCCAGCGTCTCACGAAGCTTCGTCGTTAGATCGACGCCGTTACGCAGCTGGCGCTCGAAGTCAGGGCCAAAGAACTTGCCGGCGAGATCGAAAGCAGCCAGATCGCGGCTCTCCGCTCGCAGCTTGTCGATCAGACCGAGTACGACACGGATCTTCGCTTCCTGATCCGAGGCGCCATCAAAAGCCCGCCGGTCAGCGGCGGATAGGTTGCCAGCCCGAACGTTCTGTTCGAGACGGCTGGAGAAGGCTGACGTGTTCGAGGCGTCCTTACCCTCACCAATGCGCACGTCACTGGCGGCACGGGCGGCAGCCAGAGCCTGCGTCACCTGCTCAACGGTGAGGCCGTACTTTTCGGCGCTCAGAGTGGCGCGTTGAAAGAAGTCAGAGCCGACTCCGACCTTCTGCGCGTCGCGCCCGATCTGCACAAACTCTTCGATATGCTTGCGGGCGGCCTCGATCGAAGCCGACACGCTCTCGAATACCAGCTTCACTGCCTCGAAGGCGATGAAGGCCGCGAGCAGCGATTTAAGGGACGGCAACTGTCCGATGATGCCCGAGACTGTTGAGGTGGTTGCAGTCAGGCTAGAGCGCAGCGTCTGCTGAGCCGTCGTCGAAGCGACAGTCGAGGCCGTGAAAGCACGAACGATGCTCTCAAGCGTGGCCTTGTCTGACGAGGCAGCCTGCGCCGTAGCCGAAGCGATGTTCTTGACGTCGGAGCCAATCGCGGCCGCTGCGCGCTGTGCATTGGCCTGTAACCCGGACAGGGTGCCACCAAAGTTGTTCGTGTTCGCAGCACCGCCAGACATGGCGACACCGATTGACGCCATGTTTCCGATAATGGAAGCCGCCAGCGACGCCATTGCCGATTGGGCGCGGGACGTGTCGGCCTGGAAGCTGAGGGTCAGTGGCTCAGCCATGTACTATGCCCTCCCTGCCTCGATCTCTTCCGCCAACACACTCAGAAACTCGTCTTCACTGACCTCATCAGCCTTCGCGGCATGAGCCCGGAGAAAACCCGTTACGGCAGCGTGGAACGCCGCAATCGTCATCCTTCCGACTTGCTGGGGCGTCCATCCGAGCGCCCCGCCGGCTTCGTAGTAGAGCGAGAGGTCGCCGGGTCGGGGCTGTCGCTCCCCTCGCTCTCGTCTTTTCCCCGTGGCACTCCATAGAGCGCCGCGCCGATGATGCGGGCCGCCAGCTCCGTGAACTCGGCGATCGGATAGAGCGGCGGGCGATAGCGCAGGGTGATCGCCTCGGCTTCGAGCGCAGAGCAGCCCCCGCCTTCCAGGCCAAGCCGGATCGGCTCTAGAACATCGTTGACGCTGAACTGATTGGTCGACAGCCGCACAGCGATGGCACCGATGCCGACGCCGCAGACCCGCTCCAGCTCGGAGATCTCATCAAGCGGAAGGCAAAACCGCCGGCGCCGGCCGCCGTACTCGGCATACACAACGGTACGGGAGGTATCCGTCTCACTCATGCGGAAGCGTCGGTCCATACGAGCGGACCGTCGCCGCGCAACTGCGCCGTGAAACTCACGATGCCATTGTTGTTCTTCGTGATCTCGAAATTCTCGTAGAATACGTTGCCGGCCCATTTACCGCCGCCACCGGCCGCGTTGCGATCGACCTGGAACTGGTATGGAACTGCGTCTTCGCTCGAGACGTCAGCCCGGAAGTCGTCGAGGTGATCGGCCGCGATCGATCCGGAAAATCGACCGCCCCACGAACTGGACGATTTTACGCTCTTGCGCCACGGCGTCTCCAGGGGATTGTCGCAGTCCGCGACCGTGGCGTCTTCGTAGGCGTTCGTGATCGTCAACGTGATTGACGTTGCGAGACAGACGAACTCCGGGGTCTGCCCGGTTGCGCGGTAGGCCCGGAAGCGGTTACCGGGAAGGAGCTGCGGCTCGGCCATGATCAATCCTCCTGTGCCGGGTCCGACCGGCCGATGGTGGTGGTGACGTCGACGAAGACTTGCCGAGCCGCGAGCGGATCGACGACGTCCCCGCCTTGGGTGACGATGAAGGGCTGCTGCTGGACGAAAGGGGCAGCCAGCACGACTTCCTGGAGGTTCAGCGCTGTGGCGATGGCGTCGATCAGAGCCCAGCCCTGACGACGGCCGAAGCTCGTCGACACGGCATAGATGCGAGCCTGGACGGTCCAGAACTCGCCGCAGCCGCTTTCGACCCGTGAGCGGCGCATCGGCCCGAAATACGCGTAGGGCGGATTATCGCCCGCGCTCTTCGCCGCCGGGATCTCGTCGTAGATCTTCTTGCCGGCCAGCGCAGAGAAGCCGGCATCGGCCTGCAGCAGCGTTTTGACGGCGTCGAGCAATGCCGTTTCGGGTGTCAGAGGAAGTTCGGCCACGATCTACGACGCCGATTCCTGATAGGCCGCCGTGGCGTCGGCCGAGAGATTGTCGCGCCAGGCGGCCAGCGTCTCCCGCGCCGAGCCGTAGAAGAACGGATGCGCCGGCACGTCGCTGCCGCCCGTGGCGCGACTCGGCCGCGAGTAGCCCCGGCCCGTCGTGTCCTCGAACAGCGACGCGTCGGCGTGCGTGTTGCCAGCGTGGTGGCCAGCCTCGACCGCGAGCGCGTAGTCGTAATCGACGTTGACCGCGATGGCCTCGACCGTGACCGCGTGGCCGCTCTTATGCCAGGCGATGCCATTCAGCAGGTTGCCGCTGTCGACCGGCACGCGGGAGCGCATCAGCTCGACCATCTCGGCCGCCGCCGTCTCGGTCGAATGGTCGGCGCGCAGGGCGAGCTTGACGCCGTATTTCACGACTTGCGCCGTGATGCGCTCGATGCCGACGGCGGCGACCGCAGTATCGATCAGCTTGATGCCTGACAGGACGCCCGGCTGGCGGGAGAACGCCTGCGCGACTGGCGCGAGGTTGAGCGCCGCGTTGCCCTGGAAGGCCCCGGCCGCGAAGCCGACGACGTCGACCATCATTGCCCTCCGAGATCGGTGGCGATCTGCAGGATAATCTTGCCCGACAGCCGGTCCGGCATGCCGACACCCCCGATGTTAAAGGTTCGACCATCGACAACCGCGCCTTCGACGAGCTGGCCGTCGAGCACGACACGATCGCCGTTCGTGATCGTCTTCGTCTGGCTGGACGTGCGCACCGCGAGCGTGCCGGACTCAATGTTCTGCGCCGCGCCGCCCTGATTGGCTTCGCGCAGGGATGTTTGCTTGAAGTTCGCCCAGACCGTGAAGACCGGCTCGTAGTCTCCGAACGTGGTCTCGTCGATCTGCGGTCTACGCAGGAAGATTGCGCGGCGATCGAGGCGACCGGGGTCCATCAGCGGCCCCATACGCGGAACGGCGAAAGCAAGCTGGACACGGTGGCGTTCGTCTGCAGATCCGCCGCCCCGGCCCGGTTTTCATAGAGCAGGCCGACCATGACCTTCATCGCGTGCAGGATCGCCGCTGGAACGGTGGACTTGGGCGGATTGTCGGTCGTCGGGGCGTAGCCGGCGCGGTAGCGCACGCGGACCGCGTTGTGGCGCAACTGCAGTGGTGGCCACATCGCGCCGTCGGCCCGCTCAAGACCGCCATCAACGTCCAGCCGGTAGGCGGCCGGATCAAGCACGGTCAGCACACCGCTAACGGCTACATACGAGACGGACACGATGTCGACGATCGGGCCGAACGGCAGGATGATCCCGCCGTTGGTGAAGCCTTCGAAGGATGGAGCGCGCAGCTCCAGCGTCTGCAGGCCAATCGAGATGCCGAGCCAGCCGGGCGGGCCATCGATCGTCCCCTGCGCTGCCGCAATGAGACCAACGAGGTACTCGGATTCCTCGCCGGTATCGATGCGCAGGTGGGTCGCCGCCTCGGCAGGCGTGAGCAGCGCAGCGGGCGGCGTGATGACGACGACGCTCATCGGTTCACCGCGTTGACGGCCAGGGGATGGCTTCGCTTACTTGCCAGCCTTGTCGGCGGCTTCCTTGGCCTTAGCAGCACGATCCTCGTGCTCTTTGACGGCCCTGTCGGCAGCCTCTTTCGCCTCCGCGACACGGGCTTCGTGTGTCTTTACGGCGGCGTCGGCCTCGCTCTTCGCGGTTGCGACCCGATCCTGATGCGAACGGATCTCTTCCTCGGCCGCCAAGCGGGCGTCGTTGACACCTTTACGGAGCTTATCCAGCTCTTCCCCGGCCTGCCGACGCACATCGGCAAGCTGGCCTTGGATCTTCTCGTTCTCGTCCTCGAAACGCAGGGCTGGCAACTCCGCTTGCTCGACGAGTTCGTTCTCTTCGTCCGTTTCGGCCACACAACCGGCCTTCACGAGTCGGTCGAGCTGCAGCGGGTTGAGCGTGACGATCTGGCCCTTTGCGACAGGCCGCTCGTCGAGCGTGAAAGCGTGCTTCGCCGTGCGCTCGACCATAGGGTTCTTTTTCGGCATGACGGATCTCCTGGCCGGCTCCGAGGCGCGGCAATTGCGGGTGCGGGTGCGGGTGCGGGGCGGGGGCGCTACGGGTTGTAGCGGTTGCCGCTGAGCAGGATCGTCGCGCCGCCGTAGACGGCAGATCCATTGTCGGAGACGGCATAGGCCGCGACGAAGCTGTAGCCGTTGGCCGTGTCGAGATCGCTGATCTGCGCATCGATCGATGGGGCGAGCGGAGCGCCGCCTGTCGGTGCGACGGTATCCGTGGCCGTGGTCAGATCCTTAGCTCCGGTGCCGGCCGCATCCTTCGCCTGCAGCAACTTGGTGGTGACCTTCTTCGTGGCCGTAACACTGGCTACGTTGAAGATCGCGGAGATGCGCTGCGCCCCAGACACGTCGATGAAGTTGCCGGTGCGAGCGGTCGAGATGTCCTGCGGCACGATGCTAACCCGTGCACGCTGAAGCTGACTGATCTTGGCGACCATGATGGTGCCCTTTCGTGAGTTGAAGACGGAAGAGGCACGGGGCGCGATCCGCCCCGTGGCGGATCAAGCGGCCGGAACGTCCAGCGCGACGAAGGGCGAAACCACGTCGCCGTTCTCGACCTGGAACGGAGCCGTGAGCCACGGCGCGCCGTCGACGTTCCAGAAGACCTTCACCATGGTCTTGTTCTGCTGGAACAGGACGTGCTCGGAGGCCGCGACGAACGGACCGGAGCCATCTTTGATGAGGTACTGGCTGAAGTCCGCCGCCGAGAGATCACCGAGGCTACCGAGCTGCGGCGCCCGATCGTTCTCGATCGCGGGTCGGCCCATAAGGGTGTTGGGCTCGCCTTCGCGAACGGAGGGAAGCCAGAGGGGACGGCCCTGCTCATCCTTCAGCTTCAGCAGCTGACCGAGCATTGAGCGCGAGTAGAGGAAGACACCCTGGCCGTACATGCGCACGACCATGTTCACGATGTCTTCGTAGGTGACCGTGTTGGCCGTGGCGCGCGGCACCTTGTAGGTCGCGCCCGCCTTCAGGTAGCCGAGCGGCTTGGCGATGCCGTCGCCACGAAGGAAGGCAAAGTCCTCCGCCTGCGCGATGGCGCCGCGCAGCTGCTGCTCGATCATGGGAGACGAAGCCTGCCAATTCCGAAGCAGCTTGTCGGTCACCACCATGACGCCGGCCACTTCGTGCGGGGTCAGCGTGACTTCCCGCAGCTTCAAGTCGGTCTGGGGCTTGGTGCCACCTTCACCGATCCAGCTGACCTGGACACCACCGAAGAAGTTGCCCGGAGCGGCACCAGTCTGGTCGAGCGCCGGCATGGTGATTGCGGCATCAGGCGGGTTGCCGGCCGGGATAACCTGCGCTCGCGGGCGAACGATGGCCTGCTGCGGCGACAGCTTCAGCAGCTGATCACGGAACTGCGGCGGGATGGCGAAGCCACCTGAGGGGCCGTCATCCATGCGCAGCTCGGCGCGCTGCTCGGTCGTGAGGTTCGCGCCAACTTCCTCATTCCAGTCCAGGCGCTGATCGTTCGGGCGGAACCGAACGGCATGCATGAACTCACCGAGGGTTTCGAACTGCGTCGAGGCACTGCCGGGCGCACGATCAATGCGCTGGTTCCGACCGGCACCCGGCTCAACACGATCCAGCGAAGCTTCGCGGCCGGCCTGATCGCGCATGCGTTCGATGCGGGCCGCAAGCTTATCGTGATCGACCCTGAGCGCGTCGTAGGCAGCCGTCTCGTCGTCGTTCAAATCGCGATCTTCGGCCTCGGCCTTCTGGAGGATGGCGCTCATCTCCTGAACCATCTTGGCCGCCCGCTCCTGCAGCGTGCGCAGGGTTTCGGCGCCCGCCGCCACAGGCAGAGCCAGGAACGGCGATAGGTGGTGCAGCGTCGCTTGATCGGCGAAGCCCCCATGGGAGAGGGCGGCAGCGCTCACGGCGCAGACGATGAGAACTGCAGCGAGCCCGAGCGGGACCGCGTATCGGGTCTTGAACATGGCGCGATTCCTTCGCGGTTGCTCCGGGACAGGACTGGAGACCCCACCGGCCCGGAACCGGCAGGGCATTCGGCCGAAGGCGGCCGGATCAGAGGAGAGCGTGTCGTCGGGCGCGGATGGCGCGGCGCGGGGCAGCTGCCGGCTGGCGGCTGGGCGGGGCTCCGTAGAGCGAAGACCCGAAGCGGTTGAGGGTTTGCTCGATCGTGCCCACGCGATCGGCCATGCCATCGGAGACCGCCGAGGCGGCATCGACCATGTCACCCTGGCCGAAACCGTTCTTCACGGCAGAAACGGCCACCCCCCGGTTGCGAGCGACCGCCGAGGCGAAGGCGTCGTAGCTCTTGGCGACACGGGCACGGATACGGGCGGCAGTCTCCTCGCCCAGTTCCTCGAACGGGTTGCCGTCTGTCTTCAGCGCTGGCTCACCGATCAGCGTGCGCTTAATGCCGGCCTTCTCCAGTGTGCCAGCAATATTGTCGTGCACGGCCATGACGCCGATTGAGCCGACTTGGCCGGACGGTGTCACCACGATCTCGTCCGCTGCCGAGGCGATCCAGTAGGCTGCGCTCGCCGCCGTGGCGTTGACCTGTGCAATGATCGGCTTCGTGCCACGTGCATCGAAGATCATCGACGCCAGCTCGTCGGTGCCGCTCACGGCACCGCCCGGCGAATCGACATCCAGAACGATGGCCTTGACCGCGTCGTCGCGCAGCACGCTCTGGAACGAGCGACCGAAGCCTTCATTCGAGGTTCCACCGGAGATGTCGCCCATCATGCTCATCCGGTTGGCGATGACGCCGCGCAGCGGCAGGACCGCCACAGCGCCCTCGCGGCGGGCAACCGCCGACGCCTGAGAGCCCGAAATCTTCGCCTCGATCTCTTCGGCTGTGTACTTCTCGCCACGCGCCTGCGCCTGCAGGAAGTCGAGGATCGCGCGGAGTTTCGGCTCGCGGATCGCCCAAAGCTCATCGTTCACGGCGGCGAGGATGTGAGCATACCTCATTCCCTTGGGCCTCCGTCGCCCGACTCGCGGTTGGGATCTGCGCTCGACACCGTGCGACCGACATTCGCGACGGCGTTAGCAATGGTGCCGTAGTTCGTCGGCACGAAGTGATGATCGCCGTCCGGCCCGATGGGGTCTTCGTCTTCCAGCCCCAAGATCATGTTCGGCGAGTAAGCACCGACCGAGAACATTTCGCGGTAGAACTTGGATCGTGTGACCATATCTCCGCGTAGAAGCGCGTTCATGTTGAACTTAACGAAGTAACCCAACTTCCGCTCTTCCTCTGTGAAGAGCTTCCAGTTCATTTCCTGTTCCCAGGCACCAACCCACGGATCGATGGTCTGCTGCACGAAGCCGATCATCAATTGCTCGATGCCTGTGCCCCACGATGTCGTCTTCTCGTGGCTCTGCAGCAGGATCAGCGGCACGTCGTACATGCGGGCGATCTCCGCGATCTGGAAATCGCGGGTCGACAGGAACTGAGCATCCTCCGGTGGAATCGTCGTCTGGATGAACTTCATGCCCTCTTCGAGCACCTTCACCCGGTGCGCATTGTCGAGGCCGCCCTGGCGTTCCAGGTTCGCGCCCGGATCAGTGCGCTGTTCCTTCGGCTTGCCGAGGTTGCCCTGTGCAGTCGCGCTGAGCTTGCCCGGATGCATCAGGAAGCCGCCTGACTTCATATCGTTGGCAAAGAACTTCGCGCCGAACTGTTCGAGCGCGAGCGCCATGCCCAGGGCTTCGCGGGCCAGAAACACAGGTGACAGCCCGACATACCCGTCTTGGCTCATGTCCATGATGTGCAGCACGTCATCGTGCGGCAGCTCGAATGAGCGACCATCGATCCGCGTGCGGTAGAAGAACTGATCCTCCTGCCGCACCGGCTGCGTGTTCCACGGCAGGAGCGGCCAGAGGTTCACGGCCTGGCCACGCCCATTGCGCTCGATCTCAGCGTAGCCGTTGCCCCATGACAGAGCATGGCTCTGAACTGCCTTGCGCAGGGTACGCGACGACATCAGGTCATTGGGACGGGTGCTCAGCCGCCGCGACAGAGGATGGTCCAGTACCTCTTCGACACCGCCGCCGTCCTTCGGACGCAAGATGCGCAACGGGAAACGGGCAATCGGATTCGCGATGCGGTTGATGCAGGCGTAGACCACCGGCAACTTCATCGCGTTGAACTCGGACACGGACGTGCCAGCATGCGTCCTGCCGCCGTTCACCGCCCGGATCAGCCACCCATTGGGATCGCCGACTGATGCCGATTGCCCGAAGAGCGATGCTCTCAGGCTATTCCACCAGCTCACGCTAGAACTCGACGTCCATCAATTCGATCTCCCGGATGCCGTGGTCTTCGTAGACGGAGGGGCCTTCGACCTGGTCACCGATCGCGAGCCCCACGCCCATGATCCCCGCAACGGGGATGTCGATTTTCTCACCAGACCGTTCCTTGGTCGGTTTGATGTTGCCGGCGTCGTCGGTCTTGATCGCGATGTGGCCGATCATCCAGCGCATGACCGGGTGACCGCCGTGGTCGAGCAATCCGGCCGTAACCAAGCGCTCGAACTCTTTCGACGGGGCCGACATCGAGGCAAAGCCCTGCCCGAACATGACGACGTTGCAACCATCCTCGCTGAGACGGATGGCCGTACCGGTCGCATTCCAGCGATCGATGGCGACGCCTTGGAGATCGTACAGCTCGGCGTCGGCGATAACCTGGCGCTCGATCACGCCGTAATCGACGACATCGCCGTCCGTCTTGAACAGCGCTCGCTCACGCGCCCAGAGATCGTAGGGAACTCGGTCACGTCGCGAGCGCAGCTCGATCGACTCAGCCGGGCACCAAGCCCGCACCAGCACCTTCCAGCGCTCGCCCGGCTCGTCTGGCGGGAACACCAGCACCCAGGCCGTGATGTCGCTCACGGAAGAGAGGTCGAGCGCGCCGAAGCACTTTCGCCCTCGCAGCTCGTCCGGGAACCGTTTCCACGCTTCCTTGTCCGGCGCGCAGGCATCCCAGCGGACGAGCGACAGCCAACGCACGGTCTGCTCAGTCCATTGGTTGAGGTGGTAGCGCCGGAAGTCGTTCTCCAGGCGGGGGCTGTCCTTCGCCTTCGCGCATTCCGCCCTGAGGTAATCGAGCTTCGGCGAGATCCCCAGGTTGGGATTCGCCTTCCGCCAGACCGCCTCATCGGTCCAGTCATCCTCCGGGGCAGCGGCGAAAATCGCGACCAGCGTTGCCGGATCGTCGAGCGCGCCGCTCTGGATCGACAGACACTCTTCCCAGAGTGTCCAGCCATAGTTCCGGCTGCCCTTCAGGCCGGCCGTCGATCCGTAGAGTTCGATCGGCTGATCGCGCGCGGCAATCGACTGATGCAGCGTCGTGTAGAGCACGCCGTCGGGCCACTCGTGCATCTCGTCGCCGCAGGTGACTGAGGCTGAGAGGCCGTGCTTACCCTCCGCGTTTCCCGATAGAACCTCGAACCGCGCGAACAGCTCGGGCAGGAACATCGATTTCTTGAACGGCTGGACCTGGTCAGCAAAGGCTGGCGACATGCGCACCATCGTCTTTGCCTTCTCGAAGACAATCTTGGCCTGCGCCTCGTTGCGCGCCATCGCATAGGCTTGGCCGCCCTTTTCGCCGTCGCAGATCCAGAACAACAGGGTGAGCGCCGCCAGGAACTCGCTCTTGCCGTTCTTACGGGCGATCCAGAGGAACAGCCGGCGGAAGAGCCGGAACCCCTCCGGCCCCTTCCACCCCACGAGCAGCCGAACTATCGCCGCCTGCCAGACGGTCAGGTGGAATGGCTTGCCTGCCCAGCGGCCTTCGGTGTGCCGGAACCACGTTGGCCACATCGCCACGACGGCCTCGGCGAGATCCGCATCGAACCATGCGCCGGGTGTCGCGGCGGCGCGCTGCCAGTGCAGCATCACGAAGGCGAGCGCGGGATCTCCCTCGCAACTCCGAACCCACTCAGGGACCGGCGGTGGAGCGACCGCGAGGGCAGCCTCGCTCAATTCGGCCGCGTGCCTGGCGGTAGCGCTGCGCGCTCCGCCATGAAGCTGACCGGGCTAGTGGCGTTCGGCTCGGCCGGCTTATCGGCTGCGGGCTCCGTGCCCTCATCCCGACCGAACAAACCACCGAGCGGGGTCGCGTTCTGATCGCGCAGAACCTTGTACCGGTCGGCCGGCGTGAGACCGAATGCCGCTTCGAGATTCGCCATCTGCAACTCGACACGATCGCGGTGCGCGGCGGCGGGATGCCGGCGGGGCATCTCATCACCGCTCACCGTCTTGACCACGCGGGTGATGCCCTCGGCCGCGATCGTCTTCGTCGCCTCGATCCACTCGGCCTGGTAGACGCACCACCGCGCGAACGGGTGTCGCCCGAGCTTGTCGAGCAGGTGTCGCTTGCGCAGGTCGCCGGCCAGCTCGCGCCAGATGGCGAGGGCGGCGTTAAGCGTCTTGTCCTTTCGACGCGGGGCCGCGAGGAAGGCCGGCGGCGCGATCGGGTCGAGCGCGGCGAGTTCTTCGACCCGCTGTTTGGTCAAGCTCTGCCGACCACGCTGACGCGGGTTGCCTTTCGCCTCTTGTAGGGCCGGGCTTACCGGCTTGGGTCCGCGTGCCATGCTCGCTCAGCCGCGCGAACGTCGACTGCCCTTCCTAAAAAAAATCCTGGCGGAAATTCGCCGCGACGAGAGGGGAGTTAAACAGCCGGTGGCGAACGAAAACGCCCAGACTTTTAGACCCCCCTACCCCTATGCAGGGTCGATTGTTCTTCGCGTTGCTTCACGCTGTTGTGGCAAGCGTTGCAAAGAGACTGAAGCTCGTTCGACCAGAATGCTTCGACATCACCACGGTGAGGCACCACGTGGTCCGCCGTAGTGGCAGCACAGGTGATCCCATCTGCGAGGCACATGCGGCACAGCGGTTCGATCATCTTCTGATGAGCCCGCATCCGCTTCCATCGCTGCGTGCCGTAGAGGCGATGCACCTCGCCGGTCTCACGCCGCCGTCGGTCATACTCGGCGGCCTGCTGTCGGCGGTAGGCGTCCGAGCCCGGCCCGCTGGCAGGCCGGAAGGTCTTCGGACGGGTCGGCATACCGTAGGCAAACGAAAGCCCCGAACACAGGGTGCCGGGGCCTCATCCACCAAAGCTGACGCACGAAGCGTGGTTGCAAATTTGCAACAACGATCCGTGCAGATCACTTGCGTAGCATGATCGCTTCCACGTCATCAAGCACCATCGGTGCAGGAAACTCACGGCCGCAGAACCTCATCAACACCGATACGCGCCAGCCCGGCAGATGCTCCACGAGCGTGCCTGTGAACCCAAGCCACGGACCCGACACCATCCGCACGCGGACGGGCGGCACGAGCGCAGCCTGCTTGCTCTCACGCTGACGCACCCGTTCGGCCATCGCCTCGGCCTCGGCACGCTCAGCGGCCTCAGCCATGGCGGCATCGGAGAAGTCGAACACGCCATCGGTCTGCTGTTGCTTCAGGCCGGCGATGAGGCTCGGCCTCACACGAGCCGGCTCAGCCCCGAACCGCACCAGCCCCTCGAAGCCAGGCGTGTGCTCCAGACCCATGTAGCTCTGCCCAGCACGCAGCCCGATGAAAGCGTAGCGAGGCAGCAGAGGACGAGCCACGTCTTTCCGCCTCTTCGTCACCGTCATGGCCGGCACGTACACGGCGAAGGACCGGCGACGCAGCTCGCGCTCCACGTCCCTCTCGCGTTTCGGGTTGGTGTAGCCCACCACCCACTCTGTCACAGGCTGATCATCAGATCCCGACGAGCGCTCGTGGCCACCGCCCGCATCACACCACTGCCGCACCTGATCTGCCGAGAAGTCCTCGGCCCGCAACGTCCGCGCTTCCACCTCGAAAACCCTCCCGGCGACACTGGCGACGGTTGAGCGACAGTCAAAAACCAACCATCGCCAAACTTTTCCTGAATGCTTTCAGCATATTAACACCCTCTGTAGAGGGTAGCGACAGTTAAGTCGCATAGAGATCTGTTTGTTTTTAGTTCGGACCCCGAAACCCCGATTGATCACATACGCACGGCGCAAGTGTCGCTAGTGTCGCCACTGGCCTCTAAGTGGTTGCGGAGATTTACCAAAACTGTGGCGATACTTGAAAGCGAACCGTCGCCTAACCGTCGCTACCGTCGCCACCCCAAATCGGCCCAAGCCGTTTAAACGGACCATCACAGAAGGCCCGACACACAAAGCCCGGCACACAGCCCATGGCCGTGACGGGAAACGCCACTACAGCCTCACGGACGCGAGAGGCCGTTCACTGGCCGGCGACCCTCGGAAGAGCCGTCGGATCAGTTGCGGGGATACGGGGCATCATGCTTGCCCGGCTGCTCAGGGCGAGCGGGCACGTCATGAAGGTGGCATCCCTTGTAGTAGATCCGGCCCGAGATCTCGGCCCGCTCGAAGCTGGCGCGGATGCGCTTGCCGAAACGGGTCTGGCTCACGGCACGCTTGGCGTTGGCGAGCGACCAGGAGATGTAGGCCTCATAGAGGTCATGGGCCTGTTCGCGGTGGTCCTTTTCCTCTTTCAGGCAACCTTTGATGAACTCGCCCACCGGGTCCATGTCGTCGCGATACTCGCGCGTATCGTTGCGCACCGAGTCGGCGATCACCAGGCCATTCACAAGATAGTCGAGCACGCCCTCGATCATCCAATTCAGGATGCCCGCGCCCTCATCCCGCACGAAGCCTGAGACCACGTCCTCGAAATCGCCGCGCTCTTCCTCGGGGATCGTCTGATCCCAGTGCACGACGAGCAGACGCCGCCAGATACCATTGTCCTGGCCGTCCACGCGCGGGAAATCGTTGCCCGACATGTGCGCCGTGGCGAAGTTCTGGAACTCGAAATAGCCCTTGTAGAGCGATCGCACTGGGATGGCCTCGCCACCCGTGAGGCGCTTGATCATGTCCTCCTGCAGGCTGACGTTGCCGGCCACCTCCAGGATGCGCACGAACCGCTTGCCGTAAAGCCGGGCGATATCCGGCGAGGCACCACCCGACGAGCGCTCCGAGCCGCCGACGATGGATTCGCGCGGCAGGCCGACGGCGAGGCTCGGCCCCAGCACGCGCGTGACGGTTTCGAGGAACACGCTCTTGCCGTTCGCGCCGAGGCCGTAGTGAAACATCAGGTACTGCACCGGCACGCTCAGCAGGCCGAGTGCCGTCATTAGCTGCACGCTGCGCCGCTTAGCCTCGTCTGGCAGCATCTTCGCCAGGAACTCCCGCCAGCGGGGCGCACGCGCCTCGGGATCGTAGGGTTGCGGGACCACGGACGTAATCCAGTCCTCACGACGATGACCCGGCACGGCGCGGCAGACACCGACATAGCGGGTCACATCCGGGTCCGGGCATTCCGGGTCTTCCTCACGCTCGAACCGCAGCGTGTGCGTCGCGGTGGCGATCTTGTAGCGGTCGGCGTTGAACGCGTCCGGCGAGCGGCGCAGGCGCGGCGCAGCGCAGTCCAGCGCCGCATCCATGCGGCCTTTGTTCTTCGAGGTGATCGCGAAGGCCCGCCGCCGTTGCCGGCGCTTCTGCAGCGCGCTCTCGGCCGCGTCGCCGGCCGACAGGATCATCTTTTCGTCGTCGGTCAGATCGGCCCGCTTCTTCCCGCGCAGCGGCGCGGCATCCTCGATCGCGATGGCCTCGCGCGGCGTCGGGTTGATGTGGTGCGTCTCCAACAACATGCGCAGCCCGAGCTGCTGCGCGATGAGCTTCGAGATCGCGAGCCCGTTGGCGAGATCCCAATGCGTGCCGGCCCAGGCCAGCCACGATCCGGCCGACACCTCGTCCTGCGCCATCACGGCGAGATCCCGCCCGAAATGTTTCACCAGGCGGATACCGTTGTCGGTGTCCGAGTGGTCGAGGCCGGCGCAGGCCTTCACCACATCCGGGTCCGGCTTGCCGCCGAACGGCTCGTCGTCGTCGCCGTCATCACCGGGCGGTTGCGGCGGGCCGCCATCCCAGCCGCCGCCATCCTCCGGGTCGAAGTCGTCGGCACCGATCGTCTGCGCCTCGCCGAAGCGGCGGGCGATGTCGGCATGCGGATCGTCGTGAATGTCGGACATCAGACCTCGTCAGCGAAGAGCGGGGTTTCAGCGGCAACTGCGAAGCGGCGCACGTCGTCGGGACGCGTCAGGGCGCGCTTGCGGCCGGGCGGGATCAGGAAGAGCGGGCGCGGCGCGGCATCGCGCACCCACACAATCCAGGCATAGGCCGTGGCGGTGGAGGCGGCCGGGTCCCAGCGCCCCTTCACCATCGGCACGCGCTCGACGAACTGCGCGTAGAGGGTTGGCGGGCGCTCGCGGAACAGCTCGGAATAGCGCCGCTCGCCCTCGATCCAGCTCGTGCGCACGAGGATCGCAACGACCTTCGCGACGGTCAGACCGCGCAGCACGAAGGCAAGCGCCGCATTGAACGGCGGGTTGGTGGCGAGCAGGTCGACCGGCGCGAACGACTTACGCGCGTCGAGGAAATCCGCGACGTCGTAGCCCCGGCCATAGTCGAACACGTCGCTCGCGCGGACGTCCGGGTAGAACTCGCGCAAAACCTCGACCATGTGGCCTTCGCCACTGGCTGGGTCGGCCGCGCTGGCGATCGCCGGCAACGCGTCGCCGAGCGCCGGCAGCACGTCGAGGATCAGTGCACGCGTCGCCCAAGGTGGCGTTGGGAAGTAGTCGAGCGAGTCCGGCGGCTCGCGCCGGCTCGCCATGACGGCGGTATGGCCAGCCGGAATCATGCGGCCACCGTGGATTGTGCGCGGACAACCCTTGAGGTTGCGGCCACGCTCAGACCATCTATTCCGCCATGGATACGCGCACGTCTCTTTTTGTCGTCGCCATGTTTGCGCTGCTGATCGCGTGGACTTGGGCGACTGCTGATGCCGGCCTTTGCAGCATAGGCATTGCAAAGGATGCTATAACCAAAGCTCCCACGACGACGTGTTTTGAGTTTTGGTTCAACAGGTATCAGGCCTTGCTCGCGGCCGTTGCAGCGTTTGCAACGGCATTGATCGCTCTCGCTCCAGCTCGCGGGCAGCTGCGAGAAATGATCAAGCAATCGCAGCAGCGCAGACTTGAGGATTTGCGCGAGCGCCACAGTAATATCACTGAATTCAATGACAATATGAATAGGCTTGTTGCAAGCGCCAGCGCAGTTGTTGCTGAATTGCAGAAGTCCGAAAATTTCGCCGGCTTTGTTAATATATCCGGAGTTGCAGGTAGTGCGGCAAGTGCGTGCGAAATTGCTCTTGAAGTAATCGACAACGCATCGGCAATGCTTGGAAAACCATGGGGAGACCGTTCGACCATGGCGACTATCCGCAGTCTCAGGGATAATCTTCACCGCTTCGGAAGTTTTGCTATCGACGCACGACGCATCCTGAAAATCATTAGCGGCACGTTGCACCGGCCCGACGATAGAGAATTGCTTGAAGAGTTGCGCAAATTTGCCAAGAAAGCCGATAGAGCGTTTCGACCATGTTTTGATGATGCAAGTGTTCTGCATGCAAAGCTGACAGCTGAGCAGATCCGCATCGAAAGCGAGTTGGATAGCATCCAATCTCAGATGACAGTCTGAATCCGTGCCGTAAGACAAACGCTGGCTGTTCATGCCGCCGCCTCCATCAGTGCATCGTTGAGATCTTCACCCTCGGGAGCCCAGACGGCCCGAGCTTCGAGGTTCGGATTGGCCGCCCGCGCCCGGCGCGCGCCGCGCTCCAGGGCGCACTCGGTGGCGAAGCGCTCGCTATCGCCGTCGCCAATCAGCCAAAGCCGCTGTGCGGTCGGCGGCAGCACCAGGCCGGGCGCAGAGAGATCCGGCATCGGTCCCTTGACCATCCGCCGCCGCGCATGCCCGCGCCGGTCGATCGTGGTTAGGGTCGGATGCGGCACGCTGTGCAGCGCCCGCCCGCCGATATTGTCGAGGCTGTAGGCCGACCAGAACACGGCCCGTTCCAGATGCGGCCAGCCCTTCGCCGAGAGCGCCCGCCAAGCCGAGAGAACGGTCTCGATCCCCTCGCCGACCACGACATCGAGCGGGTCGTCGCAGCGCACCAGGGCGATATGCCCGCCGCCGGCCGAGCCGCGCACCTTCTTCGCCGGCACCAGCTCGCCCGTCTCAGGGTCGGCGATCAGCGCCTTGCCCTTCGGCTGCGCAAGGTCGATCCAGGTGGCGTGCAGCCCTGAAAACTTGCCGGTCGGCCCAACGATCGCGCCGACCAGCGCCGGCCCGACATGCACGGGCTGGGCATCGCCCTGTTTCGCGTAAAGCGGATGCTGCAGCAGGCAGCGCAGCCGCGCGCTCGGGGCCAGCAGCAGCCCGCGCCGCCTCAGATACTGCTCTGCCGGTGTGTTCGGCACCGGCACAGCCCGCTGCCACGCGTCCCAACACCAGCGCCGCTCACGCTCGCGCCAGCGCTCCCGGTCCCGCGCCTTCTCTTCCGTGGCCTTCGCCTCGCGCGCCGCCCGCTTGGCGAGCTGCGCCTGGCGCTCGGCCTGCGCCTCCGGAGTCTCAAGGCTTTCGCGGCCAGGCGGCGGCCGGCCAGTGAGGATCTGGCAGGCCAGCTTGAAGTCGCAGGCCTCCAGGTAGCGCGTCAGCGCGATCGAATCGCCGCCCTCGCCCGAGCCCCGGCACACGAACACGCCCTTGCGCAGGTTCACGGCGAAGCGGTCACGGCCACCGCAGACGGGGCACGGCCCGACCAGCTCGGTGCCGCTGCGCTTCAGCCGCACGCGGTGTCGCTCGAGCACGCTGCCGAGCGATACGGCACGCGCCTCGGCGATCCAGTCTGCGAAGTCTAGCGAGCGCTCAGCCATCAGGGCCGCGCCTCGCCCTGTCGCACCAGGCGCGCGGCCTCGATATCGCCGATGCGCTTCTGTCCCCGTATGACGCGCGCCGGCTCACCGGACGCGATGTCTAGGCGAGCGACGTGCTCCAGAGGGCCGTAACGATCGGTCAAGATCGCACCCAGCAGGATGGCGCGAGCCTTCTTCGATTTCGCAATGTCGAAATGGACCCATGAGGCCTTGGGCGGCCTCTGCATCCACTTTCGCTGCACACCAATGGCGTCGACCATGGCCAGCAACTCGGCCTCGGTGTCCGCCCACAGGTGGCACATCTTCATGTTACCGAAGCTGTGCTCGACGTCGTCGACATAGCAGGGCATCAGCACACTCCACGCGGGACGAGCGCGAGCGCCCGCGAAATCGGTTTGGTCGTCATCGTGATGGTCCGCCTGTGCGGGCCGCGTTCAGCCGGTGCCGGAATGCGGCTCTGGGACGAACGGGTAGAAGCCGACCGCAGGGCGCGCCGCGCCCTCGAACTCGGCGAGAAGGTCGGCGACGCGGCCGATCAGCGTGCACGGCCGGCCGTCCTCGAACCGCGCCACCGCGTGCACCAGGGCTGACACCGGCATGCCGTGCTGCAGGGCGAGCGATATCAGGTGCGCCACTTCGAGCGCATCGTCGGTCGCCGGGCTCGCCAGCTTGTGGCAGTCGAGGAAAACCTCGGCGATCCGGCCATCGGCGAAGCGGCCGACCGTCATCGTGTAGGTCAGGCCGAAGCCGTGCGCCTCGCGCGAGAAGGTGAAGTCCACCGTCTCGGCCTCGCGCTTGTTCGCCAGGCGCTGCCGGCGCTCGGCCCCGTGCGGATCGACGGCGTCAGCCCATCCGATCAAGGCCGCACCGCAAGTGAGAGGCGCGACAGCCAGCCGACGCAGAACAGTGCCGGCCGCCGCATGGGTGAGACGAGAAAGCCCGTTCATGCGGCCCTCGTCGGTTCGATGGCTTCGCAGATTGGCGCGTTCGCCATCTCCAGAAGCACGTCAGCGTGACAAGGTGCGTCGAGCCGGCAGAAGCACGCGAGATTTCGACCGCGTAGGTTGACCTTGGCCACGCCCTTCCAGGCGTCGCTGGCCTCGTCCTCGATCCAGCGCCGAAACGCTGCGACGGCGGGTTCGCCGGTCAGTGTTCCGCAACGCACGGCAGCATAGTTGCCCCACATGCCCGGACGAGCCACGCGGACCGCCGGCAACCCGTTCACAGCGCGGCTGAGCTCCTGCAGTCGGAATCCCTTGATGCGTGACAACCGAAGTCGGACTGGCTTTCTCATGCGGCCCTTCCGATCTTCGCCTGCAGCTCGGCGAGCTGCGTTTCCAGCCGGGCCTGCTCGGCGGCCCGCGCGGCGGCATCGAGCCAGCCAGGCGGGTCGCGCAGCATCGCCACCATGATTTCCGGGCCGTAGACGCAGGCCAGCACCAGCATGGCCCGGCCGTTCGGCGCAGCCCGGCCGACCATCCAATTCTTCACCGTGTCGATCGGTAGCTTCGTCAGTGCCGAGACCGCCGCAGGCGTCTTGTCCGGGTGCTGCGCACGTAGAAACCGCACGAGCCCGTCGCAATCGATCTTGTCAGACCAGTTCTGACCCGCGTTAGGGCAGAAGTGATCCCAGGTTAGAGCAGAATTACCCACTGTATTCTCCCATCCTTCGATGGTCGCAGCGGGAGACGTGGCGGCCGGTAGACTTGGGACGTCAGCCGAAGGTGAAGCAAACCGGGCCACTAACCAGTGCGGCACGGGGAAAGAGAACTCGGGCAAACTCAGCGAAGGCCGTTCGACGCGCTGCAACGCGTCGGCGGCTTTTGCTGAGACCGAGGAACACAGGCCAGTCACGGCCTGCGCTCGCTGCCCTACGGCATGGCGCACCGCCGTGGCGGCCTCGCCCAGCGACGGGAGTTCGGGCATGCTCGGCAGAGAGAGACGATCAAACACGGCCAGCCCCATCGAAATCGACACAGACGTAGCGATCGAACCGGGGCAGCGGGCTCTCACTCACCACCGGCCGCGCCCATCGCAGACGGCCACCATCAGGAGCCACGCCATGCGCAGCGAAGCCGACTTCACCATCCCGGAGGAAACACCCGACTGCGTCGGCTTCCAGCTCCAGCTGGCTCCCAACGGCGTGTGCCGGATCGTCGTACTTGGTGAGGACGGCCACCCACGGCGCGCCGTCGCCATCCTCAACCTGGACGCGGCCGATGCCGACAGGCTGGCGCACGAACTGCTGGACAGACGCGGCGCCTACCTGCGCGCCCAACCGGGCGAGCAACCGCAACGGCCACAGTGAACGGCGGCGCGCCACCGCGCGGGCATGCTGAACGATCATCGTGCGGCGCTCCCGATCTGCGGGAAGAGCCGGCCCTGCAGCAGCTGCTGATGCGCATGGCCTACAGCGACAGCCGCGCCGAGGCAGAGACCGCAGGCGATGAGACCGCTGATGAGAATGATGCGCGGGCTCATGATGCCAGCGCCTCTGAGCGAGCCGGCAGATGGACCCGAACGAGAATGTCGTTCGTGATGGGCTCCGCGAGATCTCGCGAGGCTTCAACGATGAGCGGCCAATAGCTCAGCGGAATGGACCCACGCTGCAGCATATCGCTGCCCCGCGCGCCGGGGTTTTTCTCGAAACCGCAGATGCGCCCGAACTTCGTCGGGCCGCCCAGGGCAAGGATGATGTCGCGGACGGTTTCCATGGCGAGCGCGACGCTACGCCTAATGCGTAGCACCTGTCAACGCACATTGCGTAACCCAATGTGCGTAGTTGCTGGAATGGATACGCCAGCAGAACGCCTTCGCTACCTTCGCAAGCGCGCAAAGTTCGATACCGCTACCGACGCAGCTCGCGCTTTCGGCTGGGTCGTGCCGACGTATCTCGGGCACGAGAACGGAGACCGCACCCCAAGCCGAAAACTGGCAAAGCAATATGCCGAGGCATTTCGATCAAGCTGGGAATGGATACTCGAAGGCGATGAAAAAGGCCTTCCGCCAGAAGACGATACGGTCCCAATCGTGGGATACGTCGGAGCGGGCGCGCAGGTTGTGTTCTCAGGAGAGCCGGAAGGAACTTTCGACCGCGCTCCCCGGCCGCCAGGAGCCTCTAAGAAGACAGTGGCCGCGCGCGTGACCGGCGATTCCATGCCCGGCATCGCCGAGGATCAGTGGCTCGTCTATTACGATGAGCGTGTCGACGGCGTGCCGGACGAGTGGATTGGCGAGCTGTGCGTGGTCTGGCTCTCCGATGATCGCGTTTACATCAAGAAGGTCTTTAGGGGCCGCGATCCCGGCACCTTCGATCTCATTTCGACGGGCGGCCTTTCCCCGCTTCGCGATGAGGAAGTGGCTTATTCCGCCAAAGTGACGTGGATCAAGCCGCGCTAATAGTTGTCGTGTTCGGGCACGTCTCCAACGCGAGCAATGAAAACAGGATCATCGAATAGATTGTCGAAGTCATTGCCTATACGCGTATAAGCTAATGCACCGATAGCTTTCTTATCTCTTACAATCCGTTCCGCATAAACTTTCGCCTGATCGGCACTCTGGCATTGCTGGATTTGTCCGGCCGAGACCCGTCCTGTCTTGGTTTTTATGAACGGCTGCACAGCATAGTACGAGATGACCGCCACGTTTGCGCCTCCTGAGACTCGGCGTTGAACGGGCACAGGCTCGTCGTTCAGTGAGAACACAACAAGAACAAAAGACGGCTATCCCCAGTTTCGCGTCTCGGCTGTGGACAACGAGGACCGTTTCAGAGGGGAATCCGCTTCTACGCAAATTGCGTTGACTTCGATTACGCACGATGCGTAGTATGCAACATCGCAACTGCGGTGGAGCCCGCCGTGTCCCCTGAACTTCAGCCAATGATGCCCGGACAGGTCCGGGCCGCCCTGGTCAGCCACCTTGCCCGCAAGTTCGGGTGGACCGGCCGCACCGTCGAGCACACCCTCGCGTCGCTCTCGAACAAAGAGATCGTCGATTGCCTGCAGCTCGACGTCGAGGGCGCGAAGGCCGCGATCTTTGCCCGCGCCGCGCGCGCTCTGCAGGAGGCGTGCTGACATGGGCGCTCCCCTCACACCACCGATCACCGTCCTGCGCGAGGCGCGCGCGCTGATCAGCAGCCCGGAGAAATGGTGCCGGGGCAGCCAGGCCCTGGATGACCGGGGCAACTGGGTGCAAGGCTACCACTGGAAGGCGGTCCGCTGGAGCGCCTTCGGGGCCATCGAGCGGATCGACTGCATGTCGATCACGTGGCCCCTGGCATGCCTCGGCGATGCCGCCCGCGAGCTGTTCGATCGGCACGCCTCCGAGGTGAACGATCAGCTCAAGCACGCGGACGTCCTGCGCATGTTCGATCGCGCGATCGAGTTGGTGGAGGCCGCTTGATATGGGCGCTTCTCACTCTCCCAAACTTTCCTATGCCGTGAAGCCAGGTGGATTGTCGGCTGCCGATCACGACCAGATCTTCACGCTTGCGGAAGCCGGCATGAAATGCGGACGCATCGCTCGCAAGCTGCTCAAGCACCCCGCAACAGTACGATGGTTCATGTATCGCAACGGCCTCATCGAGCCGTCGCGCCGGCAAACTGCCATGCCCATCGATCGGCCGAACAGCGCCGGACGCAAGGGCTACTGTCCCGCAGAAGACGCCTTCATCAGCCGTCTTCGGACTGAGGGCGTACCCCTCACCGAGATCGCCAAGCGCACAACTGAGCGCTTCGGTCACCCTCGCTCACGCCACGGTGTCGAGGTGCGCCTCGTCATGCTCGCGGCGCGAGATGACGAGGCGACGGAGGCCGCCTGACATGGCCGCGATCTCCCTCGCCGACGAGCGCCTGATCCGCGACGTTCTCGAAACCGCCTGCTCGGACTGGGCGCGCCAGCAGGACGCGACGAAGACCGTCTGGCTGGCCGTCTTCACCACTCGGGATTGCCTCGCCAAGGGACGCAACGACCTGGCCGCGGAGTGCTTACGCGCCCTCGCTGCCGATCTCCCGCGCCAGCCCCGGCACCTCGCCGCCTACAGCCGGCGCGAAATCGTCCGGCTGCGCTGCGCCCTCGCCGTGGCCCGCGCCCTGGCCGAGCCCGTCCTCGATCTCGCCTGAACTGCCCCAACCCTCTCGCACCAAGGAACGCCCGATGGCCGCCCCCTCGAAGATTCGCGCCGCGCAAAGCGCTCCCGATCGCCCGCGCCGCATCGCCCTGATGGTGCGCACCATGATCGACCGCGAGGCTGCCAATGGCGCATGCACGTTCGGCGACCTGTCCGCCGCCGGCTTCTCCGAGGCTGAGATCATCGCCTACCGCGATCCGGCCCGCGAACAGATCTCGAACCGAGGCGCAATCGACCTGTGCCCGCCCGGCCGGCGCGAGGGGCACAAGCTGGTCAAGGCCGCCAAGCTCGTCCGCAAGCGCCTGGAGCGCCGTCAGGCACCCCAGGCCCAGCGGCAGGCCTGATCATGCTCTGTGAGTGCCCCGCACCCATCCGTTTAAACGCATCGCAGCCCATGCCCGGCCACCGCGCTGCAGCCGCACTTGGTCACCCGCGTGAGTGCCTGGAATGCGGCGAGACCTTCGCCAGCACCAAGACCGATGCCGAGTTCTGCGGCGACCGCTGCCGCATGGCCTTCAACAACCGCCGCACCAAGCGCGGGGCCGAGATCTACGACCTGTTCATGAGCCTGCGGCACGACCGCAAGACCGCGACGGTCCTGAACGTCTTCACCCTCGTGAGCCGCCTCGCGACGATCTACCGCCGCGAGGACGCCGACCAGCGCGCCGGCCGCCGCAGCTGGCGCCACGCCTCCGAGATCATCGACCGCCGCCCGTACCTGAAAGCCAAGGTGCTGCAGCGGCAACCCGTTCGTCAGAGCTGAGGGAGGCCACCGTGCCCGCAATCTTAAGCGTGATCGCCACCATGTTCGTGCTCGCCGCGATCGCTGGGGGACTAGCCGGTTGCCCGAGTTACAACGTCTACAGCCAGCGCATGGAAGGCGAGGCGCAGCTCGCTAAGGCCGAGAGCACCCGGCGCACACGCGTGTTGGAGGCCCAGGCCGAGAAGGACAGCGCTGGGCTGAAAGCTGACGCCGAAGTCATCCGCGCGCAGGGCGTCGCCAACGCCAACAAGATCATCGCCGACAGCCTGGGCGGCGCCGAGGGCTACTTGCGCTGGCGCTACATCGAAATGCTGCAGGAGACCTCCGGCCACGGCGAACGCTCGGTCATCTACCTGCCGACCGAAGCCGGGATGCCAATCCTGGAAGCCGGCAAGCGCCCCAGCTCGACAGCTAAGTAACGGAGGCCGCCATGTTTCAACCCGGCACCAACATTCAGCCCGTGGCCAACCGCAAATGGTGGCCCGACGCCTACCTCGACGAGATCATGCCGGCCGGCCGTGAGACGCCCGACGGCTGGCTGTTTCGCCTCGACGACGGAGCGCATCGCTGCGGCTGCCGACCCGAGGAACATGAGGACTGGTTTCCGGCCTTCGCCGTAGCCGAGGGCGAGGTGGTGGAATTCTCGCCCTGCAACGATCACGGCACCTCGGAGCTGACGATCTGCGGCGAAGACTACCTTTTCGATCCGCCGCTGCCCGCAGGCGCGTCGATCTGGATTCCGGGCGACACCGACACAGTCAGCGACAATCCGGCAGAGTTCGTTGCCCAGTTGCGCGAGATCGAGGGCAGCGAAGCCATGATCAACGTGAAGGTCGCCGTCTGGCTCGACAGCGTCCGCCTCCGCTTCACCGCCCTCGGCGGACCGCCGCGCTTCGTCGTGGCCGAAGCTGCGGAGGCGCGGTCATGACGAAGTGGGACGCTAAGAGCTACCGCGATCGTACCGGTATCGACCTGGACCAGGGAGCGGCCATCGAGGTTCGCGCCCGTAGAAATGAAGTCGGGCTTGAGCTTGGCGTGATGCGCCCGGTCGGAGTGCTCGCAACGGATGCATGGGCTGCCCTCACGCCTTTCGAAGCGCGAGAGCTTGCCCGCGATCTCGAAGAGCAAGCGCGGATAGCGGAGGCATACCGTGGCTGAGATCGTCCAGGTCTACGCCCGAGGCCTGCTCATGTGCTCGGCCTGCGCCCCAGCCGAGATGGACGGTCCCGCCGTCGCCGCCGCCGTGAGTCGCGATCATCCGTCCGGCACTGAACTCGGCTGGGCCATCGCCAAAGAGCCGTTCCGCGACGGCGAGCCCAACCCCTGCCCCTGCAACGTCGACGCCGCTCGCCGGCACTGGCTCCTGGAGTGCTGACGATGGCCGAACACAGCACCATCGAATGGACGGACGCGACCTGGAACCCCATCACCGGCTGTTCTGTCGTCTCGCCGGGCTGCACCAGTTGCTACGCGATGGGCCTCGCCGGCACGCGGTTGCAGCACCATCCGTCCCGCGCCGGGCTCACCGCGCCGAGCAAGGCCGGCCCGGTCTGGAACGGTACGGTGCGCTTCAACGAAGAGTGGCTGACCCAGCCGCTCCAGTGGAAGCGTCCGCGCATGATCTTCGTGTGCGCCCACGGCGATCTCTTCCACGAGAACGTGCCGGACGCGTGGATTGATCGAGTATTCGCCGTCATGGCGCTGGCACCGCAGCACACCTTCCAGGTTCTCACGAAGCGGTCGGCACGGATGCGACGGTACATGGCCGGATGCGAAATGCCTCCGGACGATCTGCCGCTGCATAAGCTGTGGGTCACCCAGTGGAGCCGCCGAGATCAGGTTGCGGCCGCGATGCGAGATATCGCGGGATCGTGCTCACCGCTGCTTGGCAAGGTGAAGCAACTCCCGCTGCCGAACGTCTGGCTTGGCGTCTCGACCGAGGATCAGAAGCGCGCAGACCAGCGCGTGCCGGATCTGCTTGAGACGCCGGCCGCCGTGCGGTTCGTGAGCGCCGAGCCCCTGCTCGGGCCGATCGACTTCTCGCGCATTCTTCTCGGCACGAGTGCGGCCGAGTTTGTGGACATGCCGCACATCACGAAGGCCCGTTTCACGGTCGACGCCCTCAAGGGCGCGGCCAGCATCGGCTGGCGCGGTCTCGACTGGATCATCGTAGGCGGCGAGAGCGGCCAGTCCGCTCGGCCGATGCATCCCAGGTGGGCCCGTTCGTTGCGCGATCAGTGCGCGGAGCAGAACGTGGCATTCCTTTTCAAGCAATGGGGCGAGTATGGCCCTTGCGAGTTGCACCCTCCGGGCACAGCCGTGTGCTCCGTCATAGGGTCATCGGGTCGGCATATGACCGGGAGGGACGCCGTCTGTGGCGATCCTGAAGATGCTCACGCTGAAATCATCGCTCGGTTCGGCAAATCTCGGGCCGGCCGTCTCCTCGACGGCGTCGAGCACAACGGCATGCCGCAGGTGCGCGGATGACGAACGTCGCGCCGCCGCCAGCCCGCAAGGGCATCCGCTTTCACGTTGAACCCCGCGACGTGCCAGCCCACGCGGCGGCGCGGCGGCTTGGCCTGACCGAGGGCGATTTCGCCAGGATGGCCGATCGCCTGTACCGGCGCGGCTTCCCGCGCCCCGATCCCGACACGGGAAACTACGATCTGGACGCGATTGATCAGTGGCGGAAGCTGAGAAATCGGAATCTATTCGGTCTTTCGGATGGCCCGGTCGCGCGTGACGCCTCCGTGGCCATGGCAAGGATCGAGGCACGTCGACGTGGGCTGGGTTAAGATCCGCTATTACGTTGTTCGCAAGGGCCGGGGCTACTGGCTCAGCACGCCGACGATGCAGGCCGCAGGCTTTCCCAAAAGCGTCCCCTGCGGACCGGACGGTAACGACGCTCACGCCATCGCCGCGACATGGAATCGACGGTGGGACGCTCACCGTAATGGTAAGACGCTCCAGGAAGTCGTGATGCCCGGCTCTCTCGCCGAGGCATTCGATCGATACCGTCAGACACACACATGGAATGGCCGCGCTCTCAAAACCCGCATGGAGTGGGAGCGCGCGTGGCTCGATATAAAAGAGACCTTTGGCGACATCGATCTGACGACGGTCAGCTACGAAGTCATCGACAATTGGTATTCGGAGCTGCTGGAGCGCACGACGGTGGATCGCGCTTGGCGCGCCATGAAGATCTGGCGTGCACTCTGGCTGGTCGCAGCAGGCATGCGACGCAACGGCCGAAGCTACACCAACGGCCATGAGGATCCGTCGCTGAAGGTCACGCGCCAGGCGCAGCCGAAGCGGAGCGCGTATTGGCGCGAAGGCGAAGTGGTGCGCCTGGTCAAACGCGCCTGGCGCGATGGGGGGCAGGGCCTTGCCTGCATCATTGCCGTGGCATGGGACAGCCAGCTCTCTCCCGGCGACGTGCGGAAGCTGAGTGAGACGCAGCTCGACAAACTCGGCTTCTGGACGGCGCGGGGCAAGACCGGCCGCGCCGCCCTCGGCACGATCTCACCGCGCACGGCCCGCTTGATCGAGACCTATCGCCTGCTCACCAGCGGTGAGGTTACGGAGGGCAAGGGCAAGATCAAACGCCTGCCCGGCACGCCGCTGTTCCGCGCGCAGAACGGCACAGCCTTCGGTGATCAGACCCTGGCCAAGGCCTTCGCGCGCAATCGTCAGAAGGTCTTTGCCGGCGACCGCCGCACGCTGATGGACATGCGCCGCTCCGGTGCGGTCGAGGCGAATGCCGGCCAGGTCGATGCCGGCGCGCTCGGCGCGAAGATGGCCAACTCGATTGCCTCGGCCCGCGACCTGCAGATGATCTATCAGCCGGTCGACCCTGCCACCGTCGCGCGCGCCGACGAAGCCCGCCGCCGGGGCCGCTCGGCCCTACGCGCGACGGCGATTCTCGGCGCGAAGCCAGTTTCAACTTCGCTCACGGTTGCGCCGGCAAATCCCGAGCCGAAAGTTGAACCGGACGCTGAAAACAAAGGGAAAATAA
>NZ_BJZV01000035.1 GCF_007992215.1 Methylobacterium gnaphalii
GCCACAGGTCCATAACAGCCTCTAGTTCCACCGGATCGGCCGATCCGATGCCAAACAGCCGACGCTTATCGTGGAGCGTGACGGCCGCCGACTCGTCGTAGGAGACGCGCACGCCGGGCACTGCACGCAGACCTCCGTCGAGATGCCGGCCATCAGGAGATGGTGAGCGCGTAGCCGCGCTCGCCATGGTCAATATCTATAGAAGCATCTCGCCGTCTCACGATCGTCGCAGCTGCCGCAGCGCTTTGAGAAAGACGTCGACGTCCTCGCGGGTGTTGTAGAAGGCCAGCGAGGCGCGGATGGACTGGTCGACGCCGAAGCGGCGGAGCGCCGGCAGGGCGCAGTGGTGGCCGGAGCGCACCGCGACGCCGTGGCGGTCGAGGTGATGAGCCACCGCCTCGTTGGTCTGCCCGTCGATCACAAAGGACATCACGCTCGCTTTTTCGCGGGCCGTGCCGATCAGTCGCAGGCCCTTGATGTCGGCGAGGCCAGCTTGCGCGTATTCGAGCAGGTCGTGCTCGTAGGCCGCGATGGCCGGCAGGCCGATGCTCTCCAGATAGTCGAGCGCCGCACCGAGGCCGACCGCCCCAGCGATGTCCGGCGTGCCTGCCTCGAACTTCTCCGGAGCGCCCTTGTAGACCGTCTTCGAGAAGGTGACGTCCTCGATCATATGGCCGCCACCCTGCCAGGGCGGCATCGCCTCGAGCAGATGCTTCTTGCCGTAGAGCGCACCGATGCCGGTGGGGCCGAAGACCTTATGACCGGAGAAAACGACGAAGTCGGCATCGAGCGACTGCACGTCGATCGGGATGTGCGGGGTCGACTGGGCGGCATCAACTAGCACCGGCACGCCGTAGGCGTGGGACAGCGCGATGATTTCGCGAACCGGGTTCACCGTGCCGAGGGCGTTGGCGACGTGGGTGATCGAGACGATCTTGGTGCTGCCCGACAGCAGCGCCGCGAACTGCTCGAAGATAATCTCGCCGCGATCGTTGACTGGGATCACCCGCAGCGTCGCGCCGGTGGCCTCGGTCAGCAGCTGCCAGGGCACGATGTTGGCATGATGCTCGATCGTCGAGACGATGATCTCGTCGCCCGGGCCGACATTGGCGCGGCCGTAGGAAGCCGCGACCAGGTTGATCGCCTCCGTCGTGCCGCGCAGGAAGACGATGTCGTCCTTCGACGGCGCGTTGAGGAAGCGCCGCACCTTCTCGCGGCCACCCTCGAACAGGTCCGTGGAACGCGCCGCAAGGGTGTGCGCGGCCCGGTGGATGTTCGAGTTGTGACGTCCGTAGAACTCCGAGGTCGCATCGATCACGCTCTGCGGCTTGTGGGTGGTGGCCGCGTTGTCGAGCCAGACCAGCCGGTGCCCGTTGATACCCTGGTGAAGCGCCGGAAAATCCTTGCGGACATGCTCGACGTCGAAGGGCGCGGCCACCGGGCTCGACCCCTGCGAGGTGACGCGCGGCGCCGGGCCGTCACGCCGCGAGGGCTCGACGCGGGGCGAAGCATGCGGCTTCGCGTTCCGCGGAGACCCGGTCAGGAAGTAATAGTCGCCCGAGGCGAACGGCTCGTCGCCGCCATGTTGAACCGTGCGCACGGGATCGCCCGAGAGGTGGCCGGTTCGCTGAAAGTTCTCTTGGGACACGTCGACGCCAGCCTTCGACGGATCGGCCGGCACGAGGCCCGGTGCGATCGCGCTGGCGAAGGCAGCCGCGCGCGGATGATCCGCCGCGATCTGCCGGTGCAGGTCCGGACCGCCCGGAAGGAAGCCGGCGACACTCGGCACGCTCGGCACGAAGAATTCCGGCAAGCGCGCGGGCGCCAGCGGATCGAGCAGAGGATGCACCGACGGGATCGTCGTGGTGTCGAGGAAGCCCGCGCTTACCGGCGCCGGCGTGCCGCCGACCGGGTTGGCCGGCGACGGTCCGGTCAATCCCGGCAGCCCGACGGCAGGGCCACCGAAATTGCGTGCGGCGAGGGCCGACGCGTCGGGCTGGTAGCCCGACGGCAGGGCGCCCGAGGGCGCGGAGAGTGTGCCGACCGGCGCGTCCTGCGGCGAGGCGGGAAGCGACGCGGCGAAGGGCGCGGAGGCGGCGTTGCCCTGGCCGTAGATCTCCCGGGCGAGACGCCCGACGAGATCGGCGTGGGCGAGATCGCCTAGCGCGCCCGCGGGAACGGCGAAGCCGGCCTCAGGCGTAGTCATGGTAGTTGCCCAGCAGCACGTTATCGAGACGGGCGATGGCGTCCTCGACCAGCACGGCGGCCGAGAAGTAGCGCGTCACGAGATGCGAGGCGATGGAGTGGTCGTTGGTGCCCATGTAGCGCACCGATAGGCCCGGCTCGATCTCGCCGGTGACGCCGGACTTCTGCAGACCGACCACTCCCTGCTCGCCCTCGCCGACGCGGAGCAGCAGGATCGAGGTGGTCTGCGCGCCGGAGGCCGGATCGACGTCGATCGGCAGCTTGTCGCTCGGCACCAGCGGCACGCCGCGCCAGGTGATGAACGGTGCGCCGAACAGGTGCACCACGACCGGCGGCACGCCGCGGCGGGTGGCCTCGCGGCCGAAGGCGGCAATGGCACGCGGATGGGCCACGAAGAACGCCGGCTTCTTCCAGACCAGCGTCAGCAGTTCGTCGAGATCGTCCGGCGTCGGCGGGCCCGAGCGGGTCGGAATGCGCTGACGGCCGCCGACCTCGTTCAGCAGACCAAACTCGGAGTTGTTGAGAAGCTCCCACTCCTCGCGCTCCTTCACGGCATCGACCGTGAGGCGGATCTGCTCGCGGAGCTGGTCGATCTCGTTCGAGTAGAGATCGGTGACGCGGGTATGGGTGTTGAGGATCGTCTGGATGGTCGAGAGATGATACTCGCGCGGATCGACCTCGTAATCGACGTAGGTCGTCGGTAGGCGCGGCTCGCCGGTATGGACGGCGAGAAGCTCGATGCCTTGCTCGCCCTGGCTGTTGACGTGGCCCTTCAGCCGGTCACGCTCCTCGACGTATTGCGTGATGCGGGTCTTGATCGCGTCGTCGTCCAGGGCCTTGCGGTCGAGGGTAAGCAGCGTGACCGCCGAGAGCGCCTTCACGGCCGGAGCCGGCTGGCTCTCACCGACGAGGGCGTCGTCGCCGAAGAAGTCGCCGCGGGTGGCGAGGCCGGAGCGTAGGCGGTTCTTGTAGGGGCCGGACAGCGACAACTCGACCGTGCCGTCGCCGACAATGGTCAGGCTGCGGTTCTTGGCGCCCTCCTCCGAGATCGTCTCCCCGGCAGTGTGCTTACTCTCGGTGAAATGGTCGGCGAGCGCAGCGAGTTCGGCGTCGCCGAGGCGGCTGAACACCGGCACGGCGCGGAGCGAGGCCGGGCTGATCGCGCGCTTCTTGCCCTCGGCGGCGAGGTCGATCCGGCCAGGCTTGGCCAGCACGACGGCGCGGCGGTTCACGCGGTAGACGCCGCCGCCGACATTGACGAAGGGCAGGAGCCTCAGCAGCCAGCGCGGCGTGTTCGCCAGGTTCTGGACGGAGGTGACGGTGGCCGTCGATAGATTACGTGCTGCCGATGCGCTCACGCTCAGCCCCGGTCCGCTCATAGTGTGCTGTCTCCGTATTGATCGTGTCGTGGGTTGCTTGAGACGCCGGGACGGGCGGCGGGCGCGAGACATGAGCGCGACTGCACCGGGCGCAGACAAGACTTGCCTGCGCTTGATCCGAGCGTTGGAATCATGATGTCCGCGAACGAAACCTTGATCTCGTGTCCGAACAGCGCCGGTCTAGTCTCTCGTGCCGATTGGGGTCAATAAAACGATCATCTATTTTTCGGCGGATAAGCAGAACATTCGTCCTAATGATGCGGTCTTTGTGGTTTAAAATGCTTTATAACGTAGTCCTAATAAAACATTATTCTACTAAATCGACATCTTACGAGATCTTTCCATCCGATCTTTCCGAAGAACGTTTTTCTTCCGTGGCTCAGATGCCGTCTCCGTAGCCAAAGAACTGGTCCATGCTGAGGGCTGGCGCCTCGTTGGCCGCGAGGCGGGACACCACCTTGGCCGGCACGCCCGCGACGGTGGTATGAGCAGGCACGTCGCTGAGGACGACCGCCGCCGCGGCGACCTTCGCGCCCTCCCCGACTCGGATGTTGCCGAGCACCTTGGCGCCGACACTGAGCAGCACGCCGCGCGCGATCTTGGGATGCCGGTCTCCGCTCTGCTTGCCGTTGCCGCCGAGGGTGACGGATTGCAGGATCGAGACGTCGTCGGCGATCACCGTGGTCTCGCCGATGACAACGCCGGTAGCGTGATCGATGAACACCCCCGAGCCGATTCGCGCCGCCGGATGGATGTCGGCGCCGAACACCTCGGAGATCCGGCTCTGGACGTGCAGCGCCAGGGTCGTGCGGCCCTGGTGCCAGAGCCAGTGCGCCACCCGGTAGCCCTCGAGCGCCGCGAGCCCCTTGTAGAACAGGAACGGGTCGAGATAGCGCCGGCAGGTCGGATCGCGCTCGCGGATGGCGACGAGGTCGCGCACCGCGTGGGCATTCGCGTGCGGGTCGGCCTCGAAGGCCGACAGGCAGAGGTCGCGCATGGCGAGCCGCGACAGGTCGCCGTCGCCGAGGCGATGCGCGAGCCGGTAGGCGAAGGCCTGGGCGATGCTGCGCTGGTCGAGCACCGTCGCCTGCATGATGCCGGCATAGAGCGGCTCCTCGATCAGGGCTGCCTCGGCTTCCGCGCGCAGCTCGTCCCAGACCGCATCGACGGTGGAAGATTGGCTCGTCGTTCTCAGCGGCGCCTGGGGCAGCGACGAGCGTGCCTCGAGAACGGCACCGAGACTCATGCTGGGGTCCTCAATGGAAAGGCTTTTCCGGGGCTGGCCAAGCCCAGCGCGCCGTGAGCACCCCTCTCCCCGCACGCGGGGAGAGGGCTTCGTGCCCGTTCAGGGCATGAAGCGAGGCGGCAGCCGATGGTAAGGGGGCTATGCCGAAGGTGCTTCGTCTGGAGACGTCCCCTCACCTTCGCTCCGGCTTCGCCTCCGCTTGCCGAATGCACGACGAGGTGCATTCGGCCCTCTCCCCGCACGCGGGAAGAGGGAATTGGTGCGGTGCTCGTTATCGGCACCACCTCAGTTCGCCCGCTTCTCGAAGAGATCCGGCAGGTAGCGATACAGGGTCTCGTGCCCCTCGAACTGCACGTCGACGGTCACCGTCCCCTCGGGAGAGGGCCGCTCCTCGTCATGCGTGTCGATCACGCGGCCGGTGGCATGGCGCCAGATGCCGAGCGCCTCGGCGACGTCGAGCCGCGCGAACACGACCTCGTCTCCCGGCTTCATGATCCGTCGCCGGTCGACCACCTCGCAGGGCTGCCGGCTCAGGTCTACCGCCTGCCCCGAAGCGGTTCGGGATCGCTCGCTGGCGGACGCAGAGGCGCTGTCCTCCGAGGCGCCGGTTTCGGAGAACCTTTGCGTTGCGAAAGACCGGTCAAGCAGCATGATGCTTCCGCTAACATATTGTTTCAATTGGATATTTGGTGATAAGCTCCGGATTTGCAAGCCTTGTTTCAAGGCCTCTCTCGCGATACGCGCTGCGAGGCCGATAGTCGATCTCCGCTGTACCACCCAGTTCGGAGGTCAGCGCCCGCTCGACTCGTTGCCCGACGGCGGGACAACGGGCGGCTCGCCGAGCTCTTTCTAGTGGTCCAAATCTTACGGATGGAACCCACGTTCTGGGTCCGCTTGCGACCCATGTCGGTCGTCAATCAACCTGCTCGGCCCGCTTGGAAGCGGATGTAGATACTCTCGGCTGGAAGATGATCCGCTTTGTGAGAGAAGGCGGCATCGCATGTCACGACCGTGCAGATCGGTTCGTCTTAGCTTCGAACGTCGATCTCCGGCGCTCCGAGCACAAGGATGAGACATGAGCGACATCAAGCGACTAGTCTGGAACGAGGTGGCCCCGCAGGGGGCCAAAGCGCTCTATGGCATTCATCACTACATCACCACTGGTACTGATCTACCCAATGAGCTGATCCATCTCGTCTTTCTGCGAGTGTCGCAGATTAATGCCTGCGCACACTGCATCGACTTGCACACCCGGGATCTTCTTAAGACGATGCCGTTCGAGAAGGTCGCCCTGGTTCCGGTCTGGGCCGAGGTACCCCACCTGTTTCCTGACCAATACCGCGCCGCGCTCGCGTGGGCGGAGGAAGTCACGCTGGTCAGCGATACGCACGCTTCCGATGAGGCCTATGCGGCCGCAAGCACAGCCTTCGCGCCCAAGGATCTAGTGGACCTCACGATCACCATCGCGGCGATGAACGCGTTCAACCGCCTCGGTGCACCCTTCCGCCTCCCGGTTCAGGCAAAAATTTAGTCGGTTCTGCGCTCTGTCAGGGGCGGCGCCAGCGCCGTCCCATTCCCGCGGACTTCAATCGATCTCCGGCGGCAGTTCCACGTCTCACGTCGCTGATTTTTTCCGGGGCATGTCACATTGGGACCGACCCGCCTCGTCATTTGTTCGACGGACGCCTGAAAGCGGCAAGGAGCCGCCCCGTCCGTTCTCGAACGAGGAGACGGGTATCATGAAGATCGTGGTGATTGGCGGAAGCGGCCTCATCGGCAGGCATCTGACCGCCGAACTGTCGCGACAAGGACATGAGGCCATTGCGGCTTCACCGAGCAGCGGGGTGAATGCGCTGACGGGCGAAGGCTTAGCCAGGGTTCTTGCCGGAGCCGATGTCGTCGTTGACGTGTCGAACTCTCCGTCCTTCGAGGACGCGGCAGTGCTCGACTTCTTCGAGCGCTCTAGCCGCAACCTCCTCGCAGCGGAGCGCGAGGCGGGTGCGAAACATCACGTCGCCCTATCCATCGTCGGCACGGACCGCCTGAAGGGGAACGGATACTTTCTCGCTAAGGTCGCGCAGGAGCGATTGATCGCGGCTTCCGGCCTTCCCTACACCATCGTCCGGGCGACGCAATTCTTCGAGTTCGTCGCGACAATTGCCCAGGCTTCCGTCGCAGGCGACCGCATCGTTGTTCCCGATGCCGACTTCCAGCCGATCGCCGCCGCCGATGTAGCCGCAGCGCTCGCCGATGTCGCGCTTGCTTCCCCGCGCAACGCGACGATCGAGATCGCCGGGCCGGACCGGCTGCCGTTCCGCGAATTCGTCGCCCACTCGATCGCATCCACCGGCGACCGTCGGGAGGTGCTAGCCGACAGGGCGGCGCGCTACTTCGGCGCCGCGCTCGATAAGGGTTCGCTTGTTCCCGAGCATGCGGAAGCGGCACGGCTCGGGCCGACGCAGTTCGCAAGCTGGCTCGCTGCTGCCTGAACCGCTGCGCTTCTCCCCATCCACGAAGAAAGACTCCTTCCATGTTCAGAGCATTTCTGCTGGGCGCCCTCGTTGCCGTCTCCGTCGTTCCTGCGATGGCGGCCGATGTTGCGAGGGGCGGGGCCCGAGTCACGACGATCTTTGACCATCCACTACCTTCGGTTCCCGGCAAGAGCCTGCGCGGCGTCCTCGTCGAGTACGGTCCGGGCGGGTCCTCACCGTCCCACACCCACGCCGCATCGGCCTTCATCACGGCAACTGTGATTGAGGGCGCGGTGCGCAGCCGGATCAACGACGGCCCGGAGAAAGTCTTCCGCGTCGGCGAGAGCTTTGTCGAAATGCCCGGTGATCACCACGGTGTCAGCGCTAATGCCAGCGACGTCGAGCCCTCCAAGCTCCTCGCCGTCTTCGTCGTGGACACGGCTGACCGGGTTTTGACGACGCCGGACCGGCCCTAACAGCGGCGGCGCGGGAACTCAGCTGTTCAAGGCGGCAAGGATAACCGATGGTCATCCACATTCGCTCAACGGGCTTCGTTTACGAGGAACGGCCCATGTCGCAGGCCGAAATTGCCACGGCGACCTTTGAGTCCCATCGCGTGCGGCTGTTGCGCATTGCCTACCGCATGCTTGGCTCGCGCAGCGAAGCGGAGGATGTCGTGCAGAATGCCTGGCTGCGCTGGGTGGCGGTGGACCAGACGAAGGTCTCTGCTCCCTATCCGTTCCTCGCGCGCATCGTTACGCGCCTCTGCCTCGACGAGATGAAGTCGGCCCGCGCCCGCCGGGAGACCTACGTCGGCGCTTGGCTGCCCGATCCACTCGTCGAGAACGAGGAAGATGGGCTGGACAAAGATGACCTGACGCTGACGCTGATGATGGCGCTGGAGCGTCTGTCTCCGCTTGAGAGGGCGGCATTTCTCCTCCACGACGTCTTCGGCGTGCCGCTCGGCGAGGTGGCGGATGCGCTCGACCGGGAGGCGGCGGCTGTGCGCCAACTCGCCGTCCGGGCACGGCGGAACGTGGAGGCTGCGCGTCCGCGCTTCCCTGTAGGGCGCGAAGAGGGCGAGCGGATCGCACGGGCCTTCTTCGCGGCATCCACCAGCGGCGACACCGCAGCGCTGCGTACACTTCTCGCCGAGAATGCGGTGCTGCGCTCCGATGGCGGCGGCAAGGTTTTGGCCTTCATCAACCCCATCACCGGATTGGACCGCCTCCTGCGCATGTTCGAGGGTGTGCGGCGCAAATGGGGTCAGGGCTGGGCGCAGATACTCGAACTCGTCTGGATCGACGGCTTGCCCGGCTATATCAGCCGCGAACGCGGCGACGTTCTCCAAACCACTGCGCTCGCCATCGAGGACGGCCGGATCACCGCAATCTACATCACCCGCAATCCCGACAAGCTCCGCCACGTCGCGCAGGCGCTCGCGGTGGCACCGGACCCCACCTTGCGGACACAGTAATCAGACAGCGCCCCCCGAAGTCGCCTTACCCGACATTCAGCCCTCAAGGTGTACCCCGGCCGTTGGAAGCTGAAGGCAATAACCGCCAAGGTCGAGGCCAACCGCCCTTTGGTCTTCGGTCGACAGTAGGAAGCAGGCGCGGCGCGATGTCCGCTCTTGCGTGCTGCCGCCCGAAAGCGGATCAGCGGAAATCCACCCTTCTCGGACCGTTCGGGTCGGTACCATCCGTCAGGTTTTCACCACTAGCGCAGCCAAAGACGTTCAGGCGTCGAGCCGCCCACGATGGCCCAGTTGAGGATCAGGCGACTCCTATTGTTCGACAGTGCACCGTATTTGACGGCGTTGGTCGGCAGCTCGTGTAGCGCCATCACGAACGCCAGGCTCAGGCGCAGGATAAGCCAGACCTTCGGGCCACCGGCCTTGAGCCGTTGCGCGGCGCCATTGCGGAACACGCGCTTTCCAGGCCACCACCTGATGGCCGACGCGCAGGGCAGCCTCACGGCTCGCGAACATCGGTCTGGAATGATCCACGCAGATGCCGGCACGGCAGTAGGCGGCCCATGCCCAAGGCCGCGTGCCTCGACTCGTATGAATGGCTTCCGCGGTCAGGCTGTTCTCCAGAGGAGCGGGCTTCAACATCTGGAGAGGCATATTGACTGACGGACAGGAATAAGTTGAACGGCAACTTCTGTTTAGCGCTTTTGACCATAGCATCGAATCGTATGCCCGGCTGGAGAGCGATCTATTTAACAGGCAGCAAAAAAGGGGCCCTGGGCCCCCTTCTCGCTACCGGATTCGCTTAGATCAACCTGGGTTGATCGGGTAAGCGCGAACTCCTGGCCGTGTTTGCACACCCGTCGCAACACCGCTGCTCGGCGTCGCCGTCGGTGGCTGCGAACCGGAAAGAGCAGGCCCGCTCCATCCCTCCGAACGCCAGCTTTGGGCTCGCTGATCCACGTCGATCGAGCCATGTTCCTCAAGGATATCCATGGCCAGGGTGCTCTGGATCTCGTCGGCCTGAACCGTCACCAACGTGCCGCCGCGACGAATGCCCTCGTGATAGGTATGGGCATCGCTTTCGCTGATCCCGGCGCCGGTGAGAGCGCCGACCAAGCCTCCGGTTGCCGCACCGATCCCGGCACCGGTGATAGTTGAAACCAACCATCCTGCCGCGACGACCGGGCCGACACCGGGAATAGCCATAAGGCCAAGCCCCGTGAGGAGACCCGTCGCTCCACCGATCAGCGTGCCGACTGACGCACCCGTCCCGGCGCCGGTTTCTGCCTTCTGAGCTGTATCAGAAGCTGCATTGGCATGGTTCAGGCGGCTGGCATGTCGATCGCCTTCATTGTTGCTGACAAGGCTGATGTCGCTATGCGGAATACCAGCGACCTCTAACTTAGAGACCGCCTTACTCGCATCTTCATAGTCATCAAAAAGAGCCGTGATTGTTTGCTGAGCCATTGAAAACTCCCTAATCGAACTGAGAAGATTTAACGCTTACTGCGCGGCAACATTTCCCTTAAAATCGACACCCACGTTAACGGCCTTACCATTTAGTGTTGCTTGGCCGCGCCAGATGCCTTTATCGTCTTTTTTCAGGCCCTTGATATCCTTGTAACCGGCATTTTCTAACCGCTTGTGCATTTGAGCTTCAGTAAAGCTGTTGGATCCCTCTTCCAGCTTTGCATCGGCCGCAGAATGCGCCGTGGCTGGTTTGCTGGCCTCAGGTTTATCAGTATTCGGGCGTGTTACAGCCTCCTGCCCGCCTGATTTTGCGCTTGTCTTGCTATCAGGAGCGGGCGATCCGGAGGTGGTTGTCTGAGCAAAAGCTGGTCCTCCCAGGATTAGAATTGCTGCGATCATCGAGAGTGCACGCGGCGACATATGACCTCCGGAAATTGTTCGGCAGACACGAGAACCAAGAATGGAAGCAACACGCCCGAGGCTCGGGATGTTCCGCCGATTAACATCGATCGGCGCTGACGCTCGAAGGTCATAAGCCGTGGAGAACGCAGCTAAGCTCGCAATGAACACCGGGGCGTCAGGTCGCAACGCGCGCGACCTGAGCGAGCATCTCCATCAAGGCTGCGCGGGCGCGGCTCACCCCGCTTTTGACGGTGCCGACCTGGCACGTCAGCAAAGCCGCGGCGGTCTCGTAGGTCATCCCTTGCGCTGCCACGAGCATTCGCGCCTCACGCTGTACGACTGGGAGCCGGGCGACGGGGTCCAGACCTTCTGCAGGTCCATGCCGTGTTCTTGCGGCGGTAGAACCGCAAGCTGTGCGGCGGCACTGCCGTCGCTATCTCCAATTTCACGCCTGCGCGTGCGAATGTCACTGTAGAAGTGGTTGCGCAGCATCCCGGCGAATGGGCCCGAGCCGCCGCCGCTCGCCGATAACACGCTTATCGAGGATGTGGTCCTCGGTCTCGTCGAGCTCGTCGGCCATGCGAGCGCCGGTTTCGGCCGTCGAGGTCACGACTTGATCGACGATGACGTCGAGCAATTAAATCGGAGCGAGTATACCGCAGCCTTCCGCAACCGCGTCACGGGCGCGGTCCGGTCCGAGCGCGGGATGGCGTCGGCCGCTGACGAGCAGGCGCGGGCCCATGAAGAAGTGCAGACGTCCGCCCGCATCGACTTTGGGCCTTTTTCCGGTTTCGCAGACGACTTCACCAACCCATTCGAGTACGCGATATTCATGCGAATGGCGGAAGGCTTGGTCTTCGACGTGATATTGGAGGGCAAGTCTGAGGACCTCAACCTGCTTCGCCTGCGTCCTGATCTGCTTCGTTTCGCGCCTGATGTCGCTGGGCGGTTCGGCATCACCGCGCAAGAGGCGACATGCAACGAGACGCTCCTGGAAGAGGACGTCGATGCCGACGACGAGTGCGATATCGATGAAGGTGATGCGGAGGCCACCGAGTGATCCATCAACGTGAAATGGCGACACGGCAGACCAGGACCCGGCGACCTGCTGCGGAGCTCGCCGAGAAAACCGATCCTCAGCTGAAAGTCTTCGGGATGAGCGTAGGTTTCTACGACACCGTCGTCGCTGCTCCGAGCCAAGCTGCCGCGCTACGCGCGTGGGGTACCCGACAAAACCTTTTCAAGGACGGCACGGCGCGGCTAGTCACCGAAGAAAAGGCTACGAAGGCTGCCCTGACGCAACCGGGGGTCGTACTGAGGCGACCGATAGGAACGAAGAAGCCCTTCGGGCTCGACGCGGGTGTTCCCCAAATCCCAGATCTGCCGCGTTCCAAGCCTGCAGCCAAAAAAGCGCCGCCGAAACCGGTGTATCGCAAAGCCCTAGACCGGGCGGAGGCGGAACTGTCTCGTCTGGAGAGCAGGCGTCGTTCCGAGCAAGTGAACTTTGATACCCGACGTCGAAAGCTCGAAGCCGAGGAAGCTGAGGCCACTTCGCATTTCGAGGAGGCGCAGACCCGGGCACGCGAGCGCGTCGAACATACGCGTCGCGCCTATCTCGAAGCGGGTGGGAAGCTAGAAACGTAGTAGCTCAGCTCGCCTTGCGCCGTTTCGCAGATCCCGACGTCTTTCCTTTGGTGGAAGCCTTTCGACCTTTCGAGCCCTTCGCCGAACTGTGCGAACGCGCCTTCTTGCCGAGGCTGGCACGCAGCGCTGCCATCAGGTCGATGACGTTCGTATCCTCGGGCTGTTCGACTTCTTCGACCTTGTGACCTTTGCGCTTAGCCTCGATCAGAGCCTTCAGCGCATCCTCGTAACGGTCGGTGAATTTCGAAGGATCGAACGGAGCTTCCTTCTGTTCGATGATCCGCTCTGCCACCTCGACCATTTCCTTGTCGGGCTTCGTGGCCTTGATGTCGCCGAAGACGGCGTTGGCGTTCTTAACCTCGTCCTTACTGCGGAGCGTCCAGGCCATCATGCCCTTACCGCTTGGCTCGACGGCGATCAGCCGTTCGCGTGTCGAGATGACGGCCCGTCCCAGGGCTATCCGGCCGGCGCCTGCCATCGCATCGCGGATCACCGCGAACGCCTCCTGCGCGAGATCGCCGTCAGGGGCGAGGAAATAAGGATGGTCCCAATAGGTCCGGTCGATCTCGTCAGCGGGGAGGAAGCGCTCGATATCGATGATCTTTGTGCTTTCGAGCTTCACGGACTCAAGCTCTTCCGGAGTGACGAAGACGTACTGATCCTTTTCGATCTCGAACCCTTTGACGAGATCCTTCCTGTCCACGGGTCCAGTGTCGGGATCGGTGGTGACCATCCGAACGCGGTTGTTGGTCTTGGGATTGATGAGGTGGAAGTGAACGTCGCCGGCCGGATTCACCGCCGTGTAGAGCGCCACCGGGCAGGTGACGAGGGACAGTTTGAGGTGGCCTCGCCAGCTCGGACGGGTCGCCATGCTGTCGGTTCTCCCAAGGATTAGCCGACCGCCGGCAGGTCGCCGGTGTCGAGGTGAATGAGGTAGCTGTGCTCGTGTCCGGTCTGCATGTCGCGAACGACCACGCCGACTTGGTTCTGTCCCTCGGCGAAGGCCAGATGCTCGACGTAGGCAATCGCGGCCGCCTCCGAACTCGTTTCACGAACGAGCCGCCCGAGATGCGGGTCCTCGTGTCGGCCCCGGACACGGAAGAGTCGATCTAAATCAACATCGTTCATAGCCCGCTCCTCTGGCCGTAACGTTCCGGACCGCAGAAAGTGCGGGCGACCCTCACTGCTTTGAAAGACGCTTGATCGCTTCGGGAAGCGGTCGAATCGCCTCGCGGTAATCCTCCCAGGCCCTCAGCTTCTCGACGAGCGGCGGCACAGTCCGGATAGTGTATTTCGTCGGGTCGAGACCTTTCCTTACTTGGCTCCACGACAATGGCATCGATACCGGAGCCCCAGGTCTCGCCCGCGGCGATAGAGGCGCGACTGCCGTCGCCAGCCGATCGTTGCGAAGATAGTCGAGGAAGATGCGGCCGCCTCGACGGGCCTTCGACATGTTGATCAGGTAACGGTCGGGCGCATCCGCCGCCATCGCCTTACAGACCTGCCTTGCGAATTCCTTTGCCGTCGGCCAATCGAGCCCCCTGGCGTCGATCGGCGTCACGACATGCAAGCCCTTGCCCCCCGTCGTCTTGCAGAAGCTGACGAGCCCAAGTGTGCCCAACCGATCGCGAATCTCTCGAGCGGCAGCAATAACCTCTCCGAAGGCGACGTCAGGAGCCGGATCGAGATCGAAGACGAGCCTTCCCGGCGTATCCGGCTCGAACGGCTTGCAGTTCCAGGGATGGAGTTCGAGTGCCGCTACCTGCGCCGCGGCGATCAGCCCTTCGCTCCGGTTGAACTGGATGTAGGGCTTGCGGTCGCCCGATACGGTCACCGAGGTGATGAGGTTCGACTGACCCTGGCCGACATGACGCTGAAAGAAGCGCTCTTTGCCCTCGATGCCGTCGGGATAGCGGATCATGGAACAGGGTCGACCACGAATATGCGGAATGAGCCAGTCTCCGATCGCCTCGTAGTAGCGGGCGAGGTCGAGTTTGGCCACTGGCTCGACGTCGTTGGCGCCCGGCCATAGTATCCTGTCGGCATGGGTGACCGTCACGTCCATGACGACGGCCGACCCACCCGGACGTATGGTCCGAATCGGCTTCGCCGTATTCGTCGTAGCTGGAGCAGGTTCGGCAGCCTCCACCTCCTTGGCCGGCTTATCCTCTCGCAGCGCCTTGAACGCGGCCTGCCGCAGCGCGCCATCCGCAGTGAACCCCTCGTACTCGATCTCGGCGACGAGCTCGGGGCGGACCCAATGCACCTCGCCTGCGTTGCGGCGTGTGATCTTGCCGCTGAAGGGGCTTTTGGCGGTCTTCAGCGCCTTCAGTTTCGGAAGGATTTGGGCGACCTTGTCCCGGCCGAAGCCCGTTCCGATGCGGCCGACCTCGACCAGTACGCCGTCGCGGTTCACCCCCGCAATCAATGAGCGGAAAGCTCCGTTCGTGGTCGTGTACCCGCCGATGACGACCTCATGGCCGGCACGGCATTTCGACTTGATCCAGGTTTCGTTCCGTCCGGACGTATATGGGGCATGGAGCATCTTCGAGATAATACCCTCCAGATGCATCCTACAGGCTGACATGAGGACCGTGTCGCCCGCCTCGATAAAGTGATCGACGTAGCGAAGGTTCGGTGAGGCCTCCCCAAAGCTGTTGCGCAGCCTTTCTTTTCGCTCAACAAGGGGCAGATCCCGCACGTCGTCGCGACCATCAAAAAGCTGATCGAATGCGAAGTAGATGAGATCCCCCGTCCGCTTGTTGGAGATAGCCGCCTGAAGCGCGGCGAAGTCCGGGGCGCCGAGTTCACTCAACGCGACCACCTCGCCATCGTAGATGCCGTCTGGAAGCAACGACCCCGCTGAGACGATCTCGGGGTATCTAGTGGACCAGTCCAGCCCCTTCCGTGTCAGGAGAACCGCCTCACCGTCCTCGACACGCATCTGCATACGATAGCCGTCGAACTTGATCTCATGCGCCCATTCCCGCCCGCGCGGGGGCTCGGGAGCGGCCGTCGCCAATTGCGGTTCGATGAAGGCGGGCAGTTCATCCAGGGTTTGAGGCTTCTGAGACCGGCCTTTCGACTTCGGCTTCCTTGCCTTGGTGGAGCTGCCGACCTTCCGGTTGCTCTGCCAAACGGCGCCGGGCTTCGCGCCCTCAGCAGTCATGAAGGCAGAAGCCGCCGCATGTTTGCCAGCCTCGATCTCGGACATGGTTCGCCCCGAAGCGACCGAGCGGTCCTTGTCGGACGGGCCGTCCGCATCCCCGGCTACGTTCGCCTCGTCCCGGTGCTTGATCAAAAGCCAGTTGGCACGCCCCTGCTTGTCGCGACGGGTACGGACGAGAACCCATGATCCATGAAGGCGCTCGCCTTCCATGACGAACTTCAGCTCGCCTTTAACCAGAGCCCGTCCGATGTTCTCGAAGCCAGCCTCGGGTGCCCAGAAGCCCCGGTCCCACAGCATGACGGTGCCGCCGCCGTACTGGCCTTTGGGTATCGTACCCTCAAAGTCTCCGTAGGCGAGCGGGTGGTCCTCGACCTCCATCGCGAGCCGTCGGTCGTGCGGGTTGAGCGAGGGGCCCTTTGGCACCGCCCACGACTTGAACGTGTCCCCGAATTCCAGCCGTAAATCAAAGTGGAGATGACTTGCGGCATGCTTTTGAACAACAAAGCGCAAGGCTTCGGACGGAACAACCTTCGAATCTCCCGACGGCTCGCTCGTCTTACTGAAGTCGCGCTTCTGTCGATACTGAGTAAGTTCGGATTGTTTCATAGCTGGATCCGTCTCGCCTGACCCAACAACCATCGTGGTCTATCCAAAACATCGCCGATCGTGCTCTAGAGGAACGTGCCTTTGGATCGAGCCTTTCCTTTGAGTTTCGGCTGCAGCTCCGAACGCGCGAAGGGTCAACATGCCAGCTTTGGGCCGCCTTCTTAAAAGAGGCATTGGTTTCCGGTGAGGACTTGACGGAAACACCATCGGGGTTGGTCAGATACCAGCGATACTGTCCACGGTTCTCGCCGCAAGCCTCGACCGTAACAGCGAAAGGAGTCGGATCGTCCATCGGTCGGTTCATCCCCATGCGTCCGTTTTAAAGCGATCTGAGCTTTTCCGCTATGCGGAGGGGTTGCCTGGTCAATTCGCCGATCCGGGTTTCGAGAGGCTGCGATGCAGGGCTGCCGCTGCCTTGTTGGGCAACGCCTCCGTGACAGTGCTCATCACCTTGTTCTTCAAGCCTGGAACCACCTTGTCGCGACCTGCCTGCAGGGCATCGAAGGCCGCTTTCGCTACCGCCGCCGGATCGTGCTTTGCGTCCGAGGCGCCGATCTTGGTGTCGAGCACGTCGGCTCGGTGGAAGAAGTTGGTCTCGGTCGCGCCCGGCATCAACACGGTGACGCCGACACCCGTATCCTTCAGCTCGCTGCGTAGCGCCTCGCCGAACCAGCGCAGGAACACCTTGGTCGCACCGTAGACCGCCTCGAACGGGTCCGGCATGGGACCCGCGATAGAGGATGTGAACAGGACTTTTCCGGCCCCGCGAGCGACCATGTCCTTGATGATCGAAACAGCCGTCGTTGGCTGACGGCCGATGACCACCCTGGGTACAACTTTGCCAGTTCGCATTCCAGATGAGACTCTGAGCAAGCCGCTTCCCGGTGAATGTGCAAATCGGTCCAAGGCGGCGTGAGCATTATGGGAAGACAAAGAACAGTAACTGCGAACGCTAGCTTGCAATTTTACTGCAACAGTTTCTTGTTCGGCATTAGACGATCAGCAGCGAACATGTTAAAAATAAGCAATCCGAACTAGAAATCTATGTTTTTCGCAGCGCCACTTTTGATTGCCAATTCGACAATTCTCGAGGCTACCGCAAGATCCTGCAATCCGACACCGGTGCCATCGTAGAGCGTAATTTCCTCTTCAGACAGCCGGCCAGGATGATCTCCGTTGATGACAGCGCCAAGTTCGACTACCGCATCTTGGTGGATCATGCTTGCCGCGACAGCGTGTTGACACTCGCCGATTGAAACCGATTGAGCGATCTCGTCGGTAAAGATCGAAGCAGTCGCGACCAGCTCGGCCTCCACTTCCTGCTTGCCTTTGGTGTCGGTACCCATGCAAGCGAGATGGGTTCCTGGCCGCACCTGAGATGCCTTGAGTATTGGAGAAAACGACGAAGTAATCGTTATGATTACATCCGACTCAGCACCAAGCTTTTCAAGTTCGACGGCTTCAAACGGCAAACCTGCTTCAGATGAAACGCCCTCTAGACGACTTAGCATACTCGGGTCGATATTCCATCCGAATACCCGCTCAAACTGACGCTGCTTCAATGCAGCGCGCAACTGAAAGGCGGATTGATGACCCGCTCCGATTATACCGATAGTTTTGGCGCCTTTGCGTGCGATATACTTAATCGATACGGCCGAGGCGGCTGCGGTCCGCAAGGCCGTCAGCAAATTACCGCCCACCACGGCTCGACAGCGTCCGGTGTTAGCATCGAACAAAAATACAGATGACTGATGGTTCGTCAGCCCGCGCTTCGTATTGCCCGGCCAGAACCCCCCGGATTTGAGACCGAGCGCAAGGCTCTCGCGATCGAAGCCGGACTTGAAGCCGTAAAGCGCGTCTGCATGACCTATTGCTTCGCGGATGACCGGGAAGTTGTAAGCAGACCGTTTCGCCATTGACGCAAATACACTTTCAACGGCATCAAATGCTTCATCCGGCGTAATCAGGTTCTGGACCTCACTCTCGGGTACGATATACATTTTCAGTGGCCTCGGTTGATTTCAGCAAGCGCGAATGGAGATCAGTAACCCTTGCCGCGCGCCGATATCGGCCAAAGAGTCTCTACCTTTCCGCGACGAACTCCCACGTACCAATCATGCACGTTGCAGGTGGGATCGCAGTGGCCTGGAACGAGCCGGAGCTTTTCATTGATCGAAAGAACACCGTTCTTGTCCTCGATGATTCCATGTTCGTCTGAGCACTTGATATACCTGACGTCTTCGCGGCCGAAGATGAACGGCAGTCCTGAATCGATCGATTGGGACTTCAGACCGGCATCGCAAATCGCTTTGTCGGACTTTGCATGACTCATCACGCTGGTGAGTATGAAAAGCGCATTTTCCCATTCGCCTTGGTCGATGCGCTTGCCGCTATCGTCCCGGATCCGGCCGTAGTCGGCATCCATAAAAGCGTAGCTCCCGCATTGGAGTTCGTTGAACACCCCGGAACTGGCTTCGAAGTAATAGCTGCCGGTACCACCACCGCTGACGAGCTCCGGCTCCAGATTGGCCGCCTTCAAAGCTTGTACCGCATCCTTGACCTGTGCGATCGCGGCATCGAGCTTGATCTTTCGATCCTCGTAGTTGTCGATGTGCTGCATTGCCCCTTGGTAGGCCTGCAAACCGGCAAACCGGAGACCAGGCGCAGCGTCGATCGCCTCGGCGATGGCTACAACAGTTCCAGCTGTGGTGACGCCGCATCGTCCGGCACCGCAATCGATCTCGACGAAACAGTCGAGGTTAGTGCCGTGTTTCCGCGCCGCAAGAGAAAGCTCCTCGACGTTCCGGGTGTCATCTACGCACACGATTATCCGCGAGCCATACTTCGGGAGGCGTGAGAGGCGATCGACCTTGAAGGGTCCGCGTACCTGGTTCGATACGAGGATGTCCTTGAAGCCGGCTCGCGCGAAGACTTCGGCTTCGGAAACCTTCTGGCAGCACACGCCCACGGCTCCGCCGAGTTCCTGCTGGAGCCGCAGCACGTCCACCGACTTGTGCATCTTGGCATGGGCGCGGTGACGCATTCCATGGGCCTCGGCGTAGCTGCCCATCTTTCTGATGTTTCGTTCGAGCGCATCGAGATCGAGTATGAGGCAAGGCGTTTCGATGTCCGCTTCGGCCATGCCCGGTATTGCCGGAATGTCGTAACCGACTTCAAGATCGGCGAATGCGTTAGCGATGTTCATAAGGATCCCCTGTCAAAGCCAAGGCAGCTTTTCGATGTCGACATTCCCACCGGTGAGGATGACGCCTACTCGCCGGCCGGCGAAAACCTGTTTGTTCTTGAATATTGTCGCGAGCGACACGGCGCTGGAAGGTTCGATGACGATTTTCATTCGCCTCCACGTGAGCTTCATTGCATCAATGATTTCGTTATCGGAAGCGGTGAGGATGTCTGCCACGTGGTTTTTTACGAAATTCCAGGTGATGTCTGTCAAAGGAACCTTTAGACCATCCGCAATTGTTTGCGGAGCGTCGTCGGCAATGATGTGGCCAGCCTTGAAGCTACGGCAAGCGTCGTCGGCTTGCTCCGGCTCCGCTGCGTAGATCTGAATGTCTGGAGCCAGGTTCGACAGCGTCAGGCAGCTGCCCGAAACCATTCCACCGCCGCCGATGGGAGCAATGACCACTTCGATCCCCTCTACCTGCTCGACCAGCTCCTTGGAGCAGGTTGCCTGGCCGGCGATGACTCGGGGGTCGGCGTAGGGATGGACGAACTCGGCACCCGATTTGGAGACCACTTCTGCGAAGACGGCTTCCCGCGAAGAGGTGGAAGGCTCGCATTCGACGATCCGGGCGCCATAGCCGCGTACTGCGTCTTTCTTCGCCTGGGGAGCCGTATGTGGCATCACGACCGTACAGGGTATGCCGCGTCGACCGGCTGCGTAGGACAGGCAACTCCCATGGTTCCCGGAAGAATGCGTCGCGACCCCGAGGGACGCCTGATCTTCGTTTAGGCCGAAGACCGCATTGACGGCGCCGCGCGCCTTGAACGCACCGGCCTTCTGGAAGTTCTCACATTTGAAGAACAACTCCGCACCGCATAGTTCATTGATGAAGCTCGACGTCAGAACGGGAGTGCGGTGGATGAAAGGCTTGATCCGGTCGTGAGCGACCAAAACGTCTGAAAATGTTGGTATCGTCATTGGGAAGCCTCACGCAGCCACTTTGTATCGATCGGCATGCGCTGCGCGGTAATGGTCCTGGGCGGCCGCCACGCCCGAGCCGAGCCTGATGGGGATGCCCACGTCGGCCATCGCCATCTCGGCGGCCGCTAGCCCCGAAAGCATCATGACGTCCGTAAGGCTGCCGAGGTGGCCGATACGGAACAGTTTTCCCGCCACCTCGCCGAGACTCACACCGAAGGCGACATCGTATTTCTGCGCCGCGTGGCTAATGATCGTATTGGCGTCGAAGCCTGATGGGGTGCGGATCGCGCTGACCGTTTCGGAGTAGAGGCTCGGCTCGGCAGCGCAGAGCTCCAGCCCCCATGCTGCTACCGCAGCGCGCACGCCGGACGCGATCCGTCGATGGCGCGCGAACACATTCTCGAGGCCTTCCGCCATCAGCATCTCGGCTGAAACCTTTAAACCGTTTAGCAAGCCGACCGCGGGTGTGTATGGGTAGGCGCCGTTGGCATAGCTGCGAGCCATGTCGCGGACGTCGAAGAAGGTCCGCGGCAAGTCGGCTTGCTCGATTGCTGCGATCGCCCTGCGCGAGAATGCAACGATCGCCAGTCCTACGGGGAGCATGAACCCCTTCTGAGAACCCGTCACAGCGACGTCCACGGCCCATTCGTCCATGCGGAAGTCCATGCATCCGATGGAACTGACGCCATCCACCAGGAGCAGTGCCGAATGCCCTGCGGCGTCGAGCGCCCGGCGAACGGCCGCGATATCCGACCTGACCCCCGTCGCGGTCTCATTGTGGGTAACCAGCACAGCTTTGATCAAATGGCTTTTGTCGGCTTTCAGGATTTCCTCGAAGCGTTCGACCGGAACGCCGGCTCCCCAGGGCGCTTCGACGACCTCGACTGCCAAGCGATGGCGATGACACATGTCGATCCATCGATGACTGAACATGCCATGGCGAGCTGCTAGAACTTTCTCGCCGGAGCTGAGCGTATTGGTAATCGCCGTCTCCCAGCCGCCGGTTCCGGTGGAGGGAAAGACGAATACCTCAGCGTCGGAGGCCTTTAGAACGTTTTTGACTCCAGCCAGAGCAGGATGAAGTATTTCCTTGAAAGCTGGCGACCGGTGATCGAGTGTTGAGAGATCAATAGCTCTTCGAAGAACATCCGGAATGTTCGTCGGGCCCGGAATGAAAACTGGATTCTGCATCGCCTTCCGCGACCTCCGCAATGATCGAGGAGAAGGCTACCACGCAGTAGTCGCGTATGAAATTTTTTTGAAAAACTTTTTTGCATAGCCCATTTAGATCGAATTCGTTATCGAACATAATAGGATAGCAGTTTTTCGCTGGACGACCGGCTCTCGCGATGCGTAGGTTGAGGTCGTCACCGAGATGGGACAGAGGTCGGTTTGGAGAAGAAGAAAGGTCGCCGCGGCAGACCAAGGAGCTTGAGCGCTGCACCAGCCCGAGGTCGAATACAGGCGGTTGACAGAACGTTGGACGTCATTGAGGCCCTCGCCGAGCGAGAAGGGTCGACATTGACGGAGTTGTCGTTGCGCCTTGGTCAGCCTGTTGCAACGATATACCGGATCTTGATCACGCTGGAGAGCCGCCGTTACGTCGAGGTCAATTCCGACACCCAGGAATGGCACGTCGGATCTCAGGTCTACAGAATGGGAGCCGCCTTTCTGCGACGGAGTGACGTCGTTGAGCTTAGCCGTCCTGTCATGCGCAGCCTAATGGCTGAGACCGGCGAAACTTCGAATCTCGGGATCGAAAAGAGCGGAAAGGTTCTGTTCGTGAGCCAGGTGGAAACGCAGAAATCCATTCGAGCGTTCTTCCCGCCGGGCACCCTGTCGCCGATGCACGCGTCGGGCATCGGCAAGGCATTGCTAAGCGCGTACGACGACAATCGGCTCGAGCGTTTTCTTCGGGCCGTTTCATTGGATCCATTCACCGAGACGACCTTGATTTCTCGTGAGGGTCTTATCGCAGATCTTCGAGTCGCTCGAGATCGCGGTTTCGCTCTAGATGACGAGGAGCGTACGGTCGGGATGCGATGCATCGCCTCCTGCATCAGGAATACATATGGCGAAGTGGTCGCCGGCATATCGATCTCTGGCCCCACCAATCGCCTACCTGATGATAAGATTGAGGAGTTGGGGGTTCAGGTGAAGAAGGCTGCGGAAGAAATCTCCAGCCGTCTCGGCGCACCGTGAACGTCGAGATCAAGCCGCACGCTCCGCAGGTCGGCTCCGGCGTCAAGGCGTCCCTACCGGTAGGCGCCCTCAACCGACGGCGGCGACCCGCTCCGTCTGCTGAAATTGGGCGTCCCCAATCTCGACGACTCCGGCTTCGCTCAAGCGCTGAACGTCTTCGAAACTGTATCCCAGAACCGATCGAAGGATTTCCGCTGTTCCCTCCCCGCGCAAAGGAGGACTTGTTGTGTACTCGATTGTAGTGTTCGAAAATTTTACCGGGTTAGCGACAAGCGGCGCGGTCGCACCGGACGCATGTGGGAGGTCGATCTGAAGTTTCCGGTGTTGCACTTGCGGATGTGAAAAGACCTTGTCGAGCGTATTAATCGGCGCGCAGGGCACCCCGATGGGCTCTAGAACGGAAAGCCACCAGTCCGTGGTCCGAGCTGCGAAGCAGCTTTCGAGTAAGCTTACGAGCGCTCCGCGGTTTTTGATTCTATCGGTATTCGTCCGGAACCGAACATCAAACGATAGCTCGGAAATGCCGGCTGCTGTGCAGAACTTTCGGAACTGGTTGTCGTTTCCGACAGCAAGAACCATGGAGCCGTCTTTGGTGACGAAGACTTGATATGGGGCTATATTGGGATGAGCATTGCCGTAACGCTTGGGAGGAAGTCCTGTTGTAAGATAATTTAAATTCTGGTTTGCAAGTACGCCGACCTGTACATCGAGGAGAGACATATCGATATGCTGTCCGATCCCAGTCTTCGAGCCGTGCAGTAGTGCTGCGATGATCGCCGTCGTGCTGTACATGCCGGTCAAGATGTCGACGATTGGCACGCCGACCTTTTGCGGCCCGCCCCCAGGCCTTTCGTCACTTTCACCAGTAAGGCTCATCAAGCCACCAATGGCCTGAATGGCCATGTCGTAACCTGGCACGTCCTTCATAGGGCCGGTCTGACCGTATCCTGTGATCGAGCAGTAGACGATTTGCGGATTGATGCCCCTCAAGCTCTCATAATCCAGGCCATAGCGCTTCATGTCGCCGACCTTGAAGTTTTCGACCAGGACGTCTGCACGTCGCGCAAGTTCGCGAACGATACGGCTGCCTTCCGGAGTAGAGATGTCGACGCAGACGGATCGTTTTCCTCGGTTAGCACTAAGAAAATAGGCGCTTTCAGTCGTATCGCTCTCGTCGTCGCGCCTCAGGTAGGGAGGACCCCATTGCCGAGTATCGTCACCGGTACCCGGCCGCTCGATCTTCCAAACTTCAGCGCCGAAATCGGACAGGAGCTGACCGACCCACGGACCAGCAAGTATCCTCGAGAGATCAAGGACGCGGTAGCCAACCAGCGGACCAGGCATAGCAGTTTCCTGATGTTCAATTTGGGCGGACCGGCCCGTCAACTCGACCAATCCTTCCCGAACCGTAATTGGTAGGACCAGATCGGTCAAACCGGCATGCGCGCCTGGCGTGTTACAATTTCGCGCGAAAGAGGTGTCGGCGGCTGTCAACCGCTCGACCGGGCAATGCGCCTTTGGCTAGATCCCGGGCGAATGTCGTGGCGGGGAAGCTAGTACGTTGGAACGGGAAGAGGGACAGGAGTTCCGCTCGGCGACGATCGCAAAGATCCTCGGGTTCATCCGAGAGCGGCGCTACGAACAATCGGAGCGGCTTCCATCGGAGCGAGACTTCGCCGAAAAGTTTGGAAGCAGCCGTGCTGCGATCCGCGAAGCTCTCGCCGCGCTCGAGGTCATGCGGGTCATTGAAAGACGACCGAATTCCGGGATCTATCTTCGCAGTTCCGGAGAACGGAGCATTGAAGCCCTTATTTGGCAAGCCGACTCGGGAATCCCCTTCACGGCCAGCGAGATCGCCAATGTCTTTGAGGTGCGGCGTATGCTTGAGGTTCAGGCGGTGAGATTGGCTTCGGCGAGGAGAGCGCCTGAAGACATACGTACGATCCGCGACATCTTGAGCAAGACGAGAGACCGGCTGGACGCGCTACATACCATCGAAGCAGAAGACGAGGCATTTCATATGGCAGTCTTCGCGGCAACTAAAAACGATATACTACTGCGACTTGTGAAATCGTTTTATGAAATGTCGCGACAGCGTCGACGGATCTATTTCTCAGAACAATCTCGGGGTCTAAGAGCCTACGACGATCATCGTATGATATTCAATGCTATCGAGAACATGCAATCTGACGAAGCCGAGCTGCGAATGAGCGAGCATCTTTCCCAGGCGGTGGAAGCTTGGCAGATCTTGCTCGGAACGTCGATCGAAGGTCCGCTATAATTTATCTTAGAGGCTGCATACGCCAGCGGGGCCAGATTTAAGTCAAGGCGTTCGGAGTGGTTCGACAGCTGGCCCGGTACTTTCCCTGACGACCAGTTCCGGCTCGAACTCGATCTGCAGAGTATCGATGGAGACGCCCTTCATCTGAGACAGGAGGTTCTCGGAGGTCAGGTGCCCGATACGGACCGCATCGGAATGGATGGTGGTCAAGGCGGGTGACATCAGACGCGCTAGGCCCCAGTCACCGAACCCCGTGATCGAGATTTGCTTCGGGCATTCGAGGCCCTGGCGCCGGCACTCCGCCACGGCCGCCGCGGCGATCATGTCATTGCCGGCGACGATAGCCGTCACGCCAGTTCGGGCAGCGAGGAGTTCGCGGACCGCCTTGCGGACGTGATCGGGTTCGAATGCGGTGGCGTAAATCTTGAGCGAGGCCGAGGGAATGCCGTGGTTGGCAAGTCCTTCTCGCGTTCCGGCCAGCCGTTCCTCCGACAGCTTGTGCCCTTCGAGGGGGCCGGGGAGGACCGCGAACTTCATGTGCCCTAGGCCGACGAGGTGATCTGCGATCTTCGTCATCGCGAGCTTCTGATCGTAACCGACGGTCGGATGGATGCCGCTACGGTCCGTCGCCCACATCAAAACATACGGCACGGCTTGACGCTGCAGTAAAGAAAAGACGTCGTGATGGTGGCTAGATCCGATCACGGCAAGTCCATCAACACCCCGTTCGATCAGCGCGCGCATGATGCGCATTTCAGCCTGATGCCCGCCTCTATGGCAGGTTAGCAGGACAGTATAACCGAGTTGCTCAAATTGGCTCTCTAGCGTGTCGATCGCAACTGCATAGAGCTCATTCAGGATGGTTGGCGCTACGATCCCGATCGTAAGAGTCCGGCCCGAACGCAACACGCGCGCGGGAGCAAACGGTACGTAGTCAAGCGAAGCGATAGCGTCCTGAACCTTTTTCAAGGTGTCGGAGTGCAGAGAATTAGGCTTTGCAACGGCCCGCGACACAGTCGAGATCGAGACCCCTGCCAAAGCTGCCACTTGCTTCAAACTGATTTTTTTTTTGACCACGTTATCGGTCCTCGAACGGCGCTATGCGGTCTAGCTCCGCCAGTCACTGCTACGCGCTAAGTGCTTTCACGCGCAACATTCCTGACGTTGCTGAACACGAACGGCGAACTTCTGCAGCAGGGACCTGTCGCTAATCGACCGGCCTCGGCAATCGGCAGGATTGTTCGTGGCGCCATTGACTCAGATGGAATTTTTGGCATCATCGTTCATAACATCGTTTGCAAGATGCCTAAATCTTTGCCGGGAAAAGCGTTCTGCTTTTTTTTTGCCAGTCGTTGCAAACGTTGTCATCGGAGAAAGTCTGCAGGGAGATGGGGTTCATGGACGCCACAACGACCGATCGTCGCAGGAAGTTTTATGGTTGGGGTTACGAGAACGACGTGGTCTCGCAGGCCGAGGTTGCCGAGTTCGAGAAATCTTGGACCGCCCTTCTCGGCGTCAGCGACTTCAGCGCTCGTCCTTTCCCTACCGTCGACAGCGTTAAGATCCGCGATCCCAGGGTCAGGATCCCTGCGTCGCTCGAAGGCGTCTGTACGGCGGACAAGCACGACCGTCTCTACCACACGTATGGAGCTGGAACGGTCGACGTGGCCTACTCGGTGCGCGGCGAGTTCAGAAACCCGCCGGACGCTGTGGCCTATCCGCGTACCGAAGACGACATCGTTGCACTCTACCGTTGGTGCGAGAACGACTGTCTGGCGCTGGTCCCTTACGGCGGCGGCACGAGTGTCGTCGGTGGCGTTAATCCGCCGACGCACGACCGCTATCGCGGCGTCGTTTCCGTCGACATGAAGTATTTCGATCAGGTCCTTGAGATTGACCGAACCTCCCAGTCAGCACGGATCCAGGCTGGCGTGCTCGGTCCTAGTCTCGAGCGCCAACTGAAGCCAAGCGGCTTGACCATGCGCTTCTTCTTGCAGGCGTGGGAATTCTCTTCGCTTGGCGGCTGGATCGCCACTCGGGCAGCCGGCCACTACGCAACCGTCTACACCCAAATCGACGACCATGTGCAAAGTCTGAAGGTCGTCACCCCCGCTGGTAACATCGAGTCGCGCCGTTTCCCCGTTTCCGGCTCCGGCCCAAACCCGGACCGCCTCTTTCTCGGTTCCGAGGGCGCTCTCGGCATCATCACCGAGGCATGGGTTCGCCTGCACAAGCGTCCGACACACCGTCAGATGGTCAGCGTAAAGTTCACCGAATACGACAGGGCTGTTGAAGCAACGCGCGTCATCTCACAGGCCAATCTCTACCCTGCGAGCGCCCGGCTCGTTGAACGTGAAGAGGCTGCCTACACCGGATCGAGCGATGGAACGTACGACATTCTCGTGCTCGGCTTCGAATCGGCCGATCATCCCGTCGACGTGTGGATGAACCGGGCGCTCGAGATCTGCGGTGATCACGGAGGCAACTGGGATGCGGAGGTACTGAGCGGGGATGTGAACGCAGACGCGGCCGCTAAGAGTTGGCGCGACAAATTCCTACGGGGCCCCTACCTCCGCGAATATGCCATCGCACGTGGTGTGATGCGCGAGACGATGGAGACTTGCATCACCTGGGAGCGCTTCGCTCAGCTTCGCGAGCATGTAAAGGCCGAGACGCATCGAGCCATTAGGGAGGTCACTGGTCGACCTGGGAGCGTGACCTGCCGGTTTACGCACATCTATCCCGACGGTCCGGCTCCATACTTCACTTGGTTCGCGTATGGCGACAAGGATCGCATCCCCGAGCAGTACATAGCGATCAAGAAGATCGCCGAATCCGCCATGGTGGATGCCGGCGGGACGGTAACGCATCACCACGCTCTCGGCCGCGATCATCGCCCCTGGTACGATAAAGAACGCCCTGAGCTATTCTGCTCCGCAATGAAAGCGGCAAAGGACATCTTCGATCCCCGCGCGATTCTGAATCCGGGTGTCCTCTTCGATCCTTCGTGATTGGCCTCAAGATCGGGGACGCAAGTCTCCGATCTCAACAGACGAAAAACGGTTCAAGCCAATTCAGTCCAACGCGCCGAAGAGTGCTAGCTGAAATATATGGGCCTTTATTACTGCCCAGGGAGTCGATACGTCCCATCAATCCGCCAATACGGACAAGCTCAGCCAGGGCGCGTACTGACGACGGGAGGAGAAGGGTGATGAATGCCACCGATACGCAAAGTATATTCATCGTCGTTACAATGGTCGTCGTCTACATGGCGATCACAACGTGTCTGACGTTCCACTTTCGATCGAAAACAAACTCCGACTTCATGACGGCGGCTCGCTCGGTGCCGGCGGTAGTTATCGGTATCTTGCTGATGTCAGAATTCATCGGACCGAAGTCTACGGTGGGCGCCGCGCAAACCGCCTTCGAGTCCGGAATGGCCGCATCATGGGCAGTGCTGAGCGTAGCCATTGGCTTTCCTCTTTTTGGAATATTTCTTGGACGGAAACTTTATACGTCGGGCGAATACACGATCTCAGCAGCGATAGCTAAAAGATACGGTCGGTCGACCCAACTGACCGTCTCGTTAATCATGATCTACGCTCTGCTACTCGTGAATGTAGCCTACTACGTAAGCGGAGCAGCAGCTCTCTCTAAAGTTCTGCATCTGTCGATGCCAGTCGCCGCGTTCCTCATTGCGGGAGTGAGTACCGCCTATTGCATGGTCGGCGGCTTGAAGAGTGCCGCCTACGTCTCCGTCGTTCATACGTCAATAAAATACATCGGCGTCATGATCGTTACTGGTGTTGCACTTTATATGTCCGGCGGCATCAAACCGATGATGGAAACGCTGCCATCTTATTATTTTACATGGGACGGAAAAATTGGTTTAACGACAATTTTTGCTTGGACTGTGGCAAATATCGGCGCAATTTTTTCCACGCAATACATCATTCAAGCCATTTCTTCGCTCAAAGGTCCTGAAGAAGTGCGGAAGTCGACATTCATTGCTGGAGCTCTCTGCGTTCCGATCAGCATTGCGCTCGGTCTGATCGGCGTGTCGGCTAAGTTTCTCTTTCCTGAAATGAAAAGTCTATTCGCCTTTCCCGTATTCCTTAGTCATATGTCTCCTTACTTGACCGGAATAGTAACGGTTTCCATAGTTGCGTCAGTTCTGGTGGGTGTTAGTAGTATTGCTCTGGGAATATCGGCTTTAATCGTACGCGACTTCTATGTCCCGATCTTCAAGCCATCCTCGACGTCCGAGTTGCAGATGTCCCGCCTGGTGTCCATTCCGATCGGCTTCATACCGTTAATCTTCGTTTTCTTCGCGCCAGAAGTCCTCCATCTATCGTTCTTCACACGAGCTCTCAGACTATCGATCGCGGTTGTTGCAATATTTGCCTTCTATCTACCCCTCTTCGGGAGCAATCGTGGCGCAACGACAGGTCTTCTTGCTTCGGCGTTAAGTACTACGGGTTGGTATTTGCTGGGAGATCCGTTCGGAATAGACAATATCTACGTAGCCTTTGCTACACCGGCGATTGTGATGGTTTGCGATGCTACAGTGTCGCGAGTTTTCTTCAGGACTAGCTCGGTAATCCCTTCGTCTCCCGTTGGACAGGGCGACGCTTGATGTGTGGCGGCGCGGTTTGTCTCTGGACCACGACGAACCGCCGTCCGTCGGCCCGTTAGTAGTTGGAGCATCGGATGACCATATATCGACTGGGTAATATTAGCCCAGACATCGACCCAAATACTTATGTGGCACCGAGCGCCGCTGTGATCGGCCAAGTACGGTTGGAAGCAGGCGTCAGCGTCTGGCCGAGTGCCGTACTTCGCGGCGACAACGACCGCATCACCATCCGCAGAGGATCGAACATCCAGGACGGCGCTGTCCTTCACGTCGATGGCGAGCATCCGCTCGATGTAGGCGAGAATGTCACCATAGGGCACGCCGCTGTCCTTCACGGATGCACCATCGGAGAAGGCAGCCTGATCGGCATACACGCGACTATCCTCAACGGTGCGGTGATCGGTAGCTCAAGTATCGTTGGCGCTGGAAGTGTCATTCCCGAAGGCAAGACTTATCCCGCTCGATCGCTGATCCTCGGAGCGCCTGGAAAAGTCGTTCGGCAGTTGAAGGACGAGGAAGTCGAGTGGATGGTATTGAACGCCCGACATTACGTTATGCGAGCGGCACAGTTTCGAGATGAACTCACGCCAGTGGATGTGGAGTCATGATCCAATTCCCAAGTCCGAACAAAGAGATCATAGATCGTCGCCTTGACATCATTCAAGATCTCGCCGCGTTGCTCCCCGGCGAGTCGCTCATTCATACGAAGGAAGAACTGAAGGCGTACGACACCGACGCGTTGACTGCATATCGTCGAGTTCCATTGGCCGTAGCCTTGCCGACAAAGACGGAGGAGGTTGCTGCTGTCTTGGCGTACTGCAACCGATACGGGGTCAAGGTTGTCGCCCGAGGCGCCGGGACGTCTTTGGCTGGCGGCGCAATTCCGCAGGAAGATGCGATCGTGGTCGGACTGTCGAAGATGAGCCGGTTGCTCGATGTGAACTATCGGAACAGGACCGCGCGCGTCCAGGCGGGCATGACAAATCTTTCGATAAGCGATGCTGTAGGGTCGGACGGATTTTTCTATGCACCCGATCCATCTAGCCAATTGGCTTGCAGCATCGGGGGAAATATCGGGATGAATTCCGGAGGAGCTCATTGCCTGAAATATGGCGTAACGACCAATAATCTGCTCGGCGTCAAAATGGTCCTTATCGATGGTACGGTTTTAGATATTGGTGGCGAGCACCTGGACGCAGCCGGATACGATCTTCTGGGACTGGTTTGCGGATCCGAGGGCCAGCTCGGCATCGTCACCGAAGCGACCGTTCGCATCGTTCGAGCGGCGGAACAGGTTCGGGCAGCACTGATGGGCTTCGATTCAGCGGAAGCTGCTGGCGCCGCCGTCGCCGAGATTATTGCCGCGGGCATCATTCCGGTGGCGCTGGAATACATGGATCGGACCGCCATTCAGATTTCCGAGAACTACGCAAAGGCCGGCTATCCACTCGATGTAGAAGCCATGCTTATCGTCGAAGTCGAAGGGACCGAAGAGGAAAACGACGCGACTCTTCGCGAAATAATCAATAGCGCATCCAAACACGGACCGCGTAACGTTCGCGTCGCACAGAACTCAGTCGAGCGAAATGCTATCTGGAAAGGCCGGAAGGCTACATTCGGGGCGACCGGGCGCATCTCGGACTACATTTGCATGGACGGGACGATCCCGACGACACAGTTGCCCTATGTGTTGCGCCGCACCAGCGAAATAATTGCAAGCTACGGGTTGAGGGTGGCGAATGTGTTTCATGCTGGCGATGGAAATCTTCATCCACTCATCTTGTTCGATATCAACCAGCCAGGCGAAATGGAGAAGGCCGAAGCGGCAGGCGAAGAACTCCTCAAGCTCTGTGTTGAAGTCGGCGGGTGCCTTACCGGCGAACACGGCGTCGGCATCGAGAAGCGTGATCTGATGCACTTCCAGTATTCCGCAGTTGATCTCAATCAACAAATGCGCGCTCGAGCGGCCTTCGACCCGGCGTGGCTCCTGAATCCAGCAAAGGTCTTTCCATTGACCGCTAGAATTGCCGCGTAGAGCGCCGCCGGATGAATAACTTTGTGATTCATAGGCCATCCAGCGAGCAGGATGCTGCAGCCATCATTGGAGACGCCGCTTCCAGGCGGGTCGCTCTGCGACTGGAGGGCGGCGGTACGAAGTCGTGGATCGGTCGGCCGGTATCGGCCCAGACGGTTTTGTCCTCGTCCGGGATGAGTGGCATCACGCTGTACGAACCCAGCGAACTCGTCGTTCGAGCCCTTTCCGGCACACCTGTCGAAGACATTCGGGCTTTGCTTGCTCGCCATGGGCAGGAGCTGCCCTTTGAACCGCCTTCATATGAAGGTCTGTACGGCGGTCGAGGCGGCTCTACGATTGGTGCTCTCGCAGCAATGAACCTGTCGGGGCCGCGGCGGATATCTGCTGGAGCCGCGCGCGATTGCCTTCTCGGGATCCGCTTCGTCAACGGCCGTGGCGAGATCGTTAAGACTGGTGGGCGCGTGATGAAGAACGTCACCGGCCTCGATCTTGTGAAGCTGATGGCGGGTTCGTGGGGCACGCTGGGTTTTATCACGGAGGTGGCGTTCAAGGTTCTCCCCCGCCAGCGGGCGACGGCAACCTTGAGGCTGGTCGGCCTTTCCGACCGGGGTGGCGTGAACGTTCTCACCTCGGCAATGGGATCGCCCTACGATGTAAGCGGGGCAGCCCATGTTCCTTTCTCGTCGAGAGGAAACAGCGAAACACTCATCAGGATCGAAGGGTCTGCTGCGTCTGTCGAGGCGAGAGCCGAACGTCTGAGGAAGGTTGTAGCCGAATTCGGCAGCATTTCGGTCGTCGATACCGAAGCGTCATTGAGCATCTGGACTTCGGTCCGTGAACTCGGTCCTCTGCAACTGCGGCCTGATGACGTAGTCTGGCGGCTGTCTGTGCCTCCGGATCGGGCGGTTGACGTTATCGAGACAGCTAACGTCAACAATCGAACTGGCGCGCGCTGGTTCTACGACTGGTCGGGCGGCCTACTATGGTTGGCGCTGCCGATACAGGCTGACGTCGACTCCGGACCAATACGTTCCGCCGTCGGCACCTTCGGCGGACATGCCACTCTGTTTAGGGCGCCCGAAGAGTTGAGGCGTCAAGTTCCGGTGTTTCACCCATTGTCAGCTCCGGTCATGGCGATCACGAACAATCTCAAGAAAGCATTTGATCCGTCGAAGATCCTGAACCCGTTTCTGATGTACGATCGGATCTGAATATGCAGACTAATTTCGCCATAGAACAATTGGCCAATCCGGTGATGCAGTCGTCGGAAAAGGTTCTGCGCACTTGTGTTCACTGTGGGTTTTGCACCGCGACGTGCCCAACCTACCTGTTACTCGGGGACGAACTAGATAGTCCTAGAGGCAGAATCTATCTCATCAAATCGATGCTTGAGGATAACGCGAAGCCCACAGCCGCGGTCGTCAAGCATGTCGATCGTTGTCTTTCGTGCCTCTCCTGCATGTCGACTTGCCCCTCCGGCGTGAACTACATGCACCTTGTCGACCATGCGAGAAGCTATATAGAGAAGAACTATGATCGACCGCTGGCGGACCGTTTTTTCCGGCTGATGCTCGCGAAGATACTGCCGTTCCCGGCACGTATGCGGGCCGTGCTGCCTCTGGCGCGCGCAGTATATCCGCTCGTCAGTGTGTTGAAGCGATTGCCGAAAGTCGGAAACCGACTCGCGACAATGGTCGCGCTCGTTCCCGAGCGGCTTCCCAGATCGGCGGAGCGGATTGAGAAGCCGGTAAAGGCTCAACGACGTGTCGCTATCCTTCAGGGGTGCGCGCAAACGGTACTACGGCCCTCCTACAATGCGGCAGCCAAAAGACTGCTCGCGAGACACGAGATCGAGGTCGTCGAAATCGCAGGCGAGAGCTGCTGCGGGGCGCTGGTTCATCATCTGGGCCGGGAACATGACGCACTGCGTTTTGCCAGGAACAACGTCGATGCCTGGATCGCGGAGATGGATCGTGGACTCGAGGTCATTCTCATCACTGCCTCCGGATGCGGAACGACGATCAAGGATTACGGATTCATGCTGCGGCATGATCCGGAATACGCCGGCAAGGCTGCGCGCGTGTCCGCGATCGCGAAGGATATCACAGAGTTTCTGGCGTCCTTCGGTCAGCTGGAATTCAAAACCCGAAGCGGAATCAAGGTCGCCTACCATTCTGCTTGCTCGATGCAGCACGGACAGCAGATTCGTACCGAACCCAAGGCTCTTCTCGGAGAAGCCGGCTTCGATGTCTGGGACATTCCCGAAGGTCACATCTGCTGCGGATCCGCAGGCACCTACAATCTTCTTCAGCCGGAAATAGCTGGTAAGCTTCGCGATAGGAAGCTCGCGAACATCGCAAAGATCAAACCCCAAGTAATCGCGACTGGAAATGTTGGGTGTGCCGTTCATCTGGAGACTGGTACCGATATTCCCGTAGTACACACCATAGAATTGCTTGATTGGGCAACGGGCGGCCCCTCCCCGCCTGAGCTCGAGGGCATACAGCCCCCAAGATCCTGATCGCTCAAAGCTTTCGAAGTCCTAACGACTTCGGACGGCGGCCGACAGCTGGAAAAAGCGCGTCGGCCGAATGGGAATAAGTGCCAGAAATAGGAGCAAAACATGCATGATCCTCTCAATATTCTTATACTTGGGGCCTCCTATGGGTCGTTGATGGCCACGAAGTTGGCGATGGCGGGCCATGCCGTGACTATAATCTGCTTGCCGCACGAGGCTGCGCTGATCAACGATTTTGGAACCACCGTTCGATTTCCACTTCGAAATCGGTCTGAAATGGTTGAGGTCAGATCGAAAGCTCTCGGTGGCTCAATTGTCGGCGCGAGTCCGGCCGACGTGAATATTGATACGACAGATCTAGTCGTGCTTGCGATGCAAGAACCTCAGTATGCTGCCGAAAGCCTTCGCAACTTGATGTTCGATATCGCGACCCGGCGGCTGCCTATGATGTCGATCATGAATATGCCTCCGAAGACTTTTCTGCGCAGGATGGTCGGTGTCGACGCCGATGCGTTGAACGAGTGTTTCGCCTCGTCAGCGGTATGGGACACTTTCGATCCCGACATGATGACGTTGTGCAGTCCCGACCCGCAGGCATTCAGACCTCCAGAGGACGGATTGAACGTTCTCCAGGTCACATTGCCGACGAACTTCAAGGCCGCCGCGTTCGCACGTCCGGGCGATACGGCCCTGTTGCGGACCCTTCAACGAGACATCGAGAGCGCTCGTTTCGGTCTTGGCGAGGAGAGCGTCGAAATCCCGGTGAAGCTTAAGGTTCACGACTCTCTGTTCGTTCCGACCGCTAAGTGGGCGATGTTGCTGACGGGAAACTACCGTTGTGTCCTAGCAAACGGAACTCGCGCAATCAGAGAAGCCGTACATTCGGACATTCAAGCATCTCAAGCAGTTTACACCTGGGTGCAGAAGGTCTGCGTAACCTTGGGTGCGTCTCCGGATGATCTCGTGCCCTTCGAAAAATACGCTGCCGCGGCTCAAGGTCTTTCAAAACCATCGTCAGCAGCACGTGCTTTGTTTGCGGGAGCGCCGCATATCGAGCGGGTAGATCTGCTCGTTCAAAAGATCGCTTCGCAACTCGGCATGAGGCACGGGTTGGTCGACGAGACCGTCAATGCTGTGAACCACCGGCTCGAGATCAATCGGGCGGCCCAGTCGTCGCACCAGATCAAAACAGCTTGAGGGGAGTACACACCATGACCCAGCCGCTAGAAGGCATCAAGATCATCGATTTCACCCACGTCCAGGCTGGTCCTGCCTGCACGCAGCTCCTTGCCT
>NZ_BJZV01000036.1 GCF_007992215.1 Methylobacterium gnaphalii
TAGTGATACCAGTGCATGCGAAGACGGCACCCTTGTGCGCCCGAACTTAAGGCGTTGGCGGAATGCGGTGGGGTCTTGCATCCCAACTCTCGCCTGAGGAACCGAGCCGGTATCGATCTGTTGTTCGAAGACAACAAACTACGCTCAGCTTCATCATTCAGGGAGTGAAACAATGAGATTGGCCCTCGCCCTCGTCGCCGCACTCGCTTTCGGTACCATCGGCATAGGTGCCACCGGCGCCTCAGCGGCCAGCGGCAATTCTACGATGCAGACCGGCTCGAACGCGGATGGTGGCGGTGCCTCTAGCGGCAAGATGTCCGGTGGCAAGATGCAATCGAAGTCAATGAAGAAAAAGAAGATGTAAGCGGCGAGACTGCCGACGCATCGAGGGCGCCCGCGGGCGCCCTTTTTCGTTTCACCTGCGTTCCCGGAGCCCCTCGTCGATGCCGCCGCGACTCGTTCTGCCGTGCCTCCTGCTGATGACGCTGCTCGGTATCTCCCAGCACGCCGCGGCCCGCCCGGAGCCTGCAACGAAGCCGCGGCCCGCGGCACGGCTGAGTACGGAGGGTTGGGTATCGATGGTAGTGACCAAGATCAGCCGGGCTGGCGAGAAATCGGCCACCGCAACGCCCGGCGGCAAGGTGACGATCCGTGTCCGCATCGCCGCGGACGGCACCCTGGAAGGCGCCGCGATCGAAGAAAGCTCCGGTTCCCCGGCTCTCGACGCCCGTGCCCTTCAAGCTGCCGAAGCCGCCTCTCCGTTCGCACCGCCACCGGAGAAGCTGCTGACGTTGGAGGGGTTTACGGAACTGGCTTTTCCTGTGGAGCTTGGACGGCCGGATTGAGTGAGGCGTCACGCGCTTGACTCCGGCTCCCCACACCCTGGAAAGCGCCACGGGCGGACGCGGCATTCTCCGGGGGCGACGATGCAAATAATTGAGACGGCGCTTTCTGGAGTGAAGCGTGTGATCCCTGGGCGGCACGGCGACAACCGGGGCTGGTTTTCCGAGGTGTACCGGGCCGATCGGCTGGCGCAGGCCGGCATCGCCAACCTGTTCGTACAGGACAACCAGTCCTTCTCGGCCCCGGCCGGGACGCTGCGCGGCCTGCACTTCCAGACCCCGCCGGCGGCACAGGCGAAGCTCGTGCGGGTGCTCGCCGGTGCGATCCTCGACGTGGCGGTCGACATCCGGCGCAGTTCGCCCACCTTCGGGAAGTACGTCGCGGTACGCCTCGATGCGGAGGGCGGCGAGCAGCTCTTCGTGCCGCACGGCTTCGCCCACGGCTTCTGCACCCTGGAGCCGAACACCATGGTCGCCTACAAGGTCGATGCCTATTACAGCCCGGCTCACGACCGGGCCATCGCCTGGAACGATCCCGAGATCGGCATCAGTTGGCCGGTCGGCGAGGCCGAGGCGTCGCTCTCGGCCAAGGACAGGGCCGCGCCGCGCCTCGCTGATGCCCCGGAGCTGTTCTAACTGGCGGCAGGGCTGCGCCGCGGCCGACGGAGAGACCTGGAATGCGCATCATCGTGACCGGCGGCTGCGGCTTCATCGGCTCGGCCCTCGTCCTGCATCTCGTTCAGGATCTCGGCCACGAGGTGCTGACGCTCGACGCGCTGACCTATGCCGCCAACCCGATCTCGCTCGCGCCGCTCGATGGCAGCGAGCGGCATCGGCTGGTGCAGGCCGACATCTGCGATCCGGCCCGGGTCCACGCCCTGTTTGCCGAGTTCGCGCCCCAAGCGGTGATGCATCTGGCCGCCGAGAGCCATGTCGACCGCTCGATCACCGATCCGGGCGCGTTCGTGCGCACCAATGTCGTCGGCACGCAGGTGATGCTCGATGGCGCCAGGACGTATTGGGAGGGCTTGCCGGAGGAGAGGCGCGCGGCCTTCCGCTTCCTCCACGTCTCCACCGACGAGGTCTACGGCTCGCTGCCCGAGGGCGCCTTCTTCACCGAGGAGAGCCGCTACGATCCGCGCTCGCCCTACTCGGCCTCGAAAGCGGCCTCCGACCACCTCGCACGCGCCTGGCACGAGACCTACGGCCTGCCGGTCTTGGTGACGAACTGCTCGAACAATTATGGGCCGCGCCACTTCCCGGAGAAGCTGATCCCGCTGATGATCCTCAACGCGCTGGAGGGCAAAGCCCTGCCGGTCTACGGCGACGGCCTGAACGAGCGCGACTGGATCCATGTCGAGGATCACGCCCGGGGCTTGGTCGCCGTGCTGGAGCGGGGCCGGGTCGGCGAGACCTATCTGCTGGGCGGCCGCTCGGTGCAGAACAACCTCGCCACGGTGAAGGGGATCTGCGCCGCCTTCGATCGGCTTCGTCCCGCCCGCGCGCCGCATGACACGTTGATCCACTTCGTCACCGACCGGCCCGGCCACGACCGGCGCTACGCCATCGACTGCTCCAAGGCGGAAGCCGAGCTCGGCTGGCGGCCTCAGAAGGTGTTCGAGGCGGCGCTGGAGGAGACGGTGCGCTGGTATCTCGACAACGAGCGCTGGTGGCGGCCGATCCGCGAGGGCCGCTACACCGGCGAGCGCCTCGGGCTCGCGCCGGCCAAGCAAGCCTGAGCAATCGCGCGATGGACATCCTCATCCTCGGCGGAGCCGGACAGGTCGGCACGGAGCTCCAGGCCTATGCCTGGCCGGAGGGCGTGCGGGTGCATGCGCCCGCCCGCGCGGCGCTCGACATCACCAGCGAGGCCGCGGTGGCGGGCATCATCGCGGAGCGTGACTGGGCGGCGGTGATCAACACGGCCGCCTATACGGCCGTCGACAGGGCCGAGAGCGAGGTGGCGGCCGCCTGGCGGCTCAACGCGCTGGCGCCGGCCATCCTCGCCGCCGAGACGGCACGCAGGGCCATCCCGCTGGTCCATGTCTCGACGGACTACGTGTTCGACGGGTCCGGCAGCGGCGCCTACGAGCCGGACGCCCCGATCGGTCCCACCAGCGTGTACGGAGCAAGCAAGGCGGCCGGCGAGATGGCGGTTCGCACCGGCAATCCGCGCCATGCGGTTCTGCGCACCGCCTGGGTGGTCAGCCCGCACCGGGGCAACTTCGTGAAGACCATGCTGCGGCTCTCGGGCGAGCGCGACAGGCTCACGGTGGTGAACGATCAGCACGGTTGCCCGACCTCGGCTGCCGACCTTGCCGCGGCTTTGGCCACGATCGCCCTGCGCCTCGCCGAAGACCCGGACGCGCCAACCGGCACATTCCACTGCGTCAATGCGGGCGCCACGACCTGGCACGGCTTTGCCGAGGCCATCGTTGCGGGCAACGCCCGCCGCGGGGGCCGCCTGATCCCGGTCGAGGGCATCCCGACAAGTGCCTATCCGACACCGGCACGACGCCCGGCCAACTCGCAGCTCTCGACGGCCACCTTGAGCACTGCCTACGGCATCACCCCACGGTCCTGGCAGGCGGCGCTCGACGACATCCTCGACCGGCTCGTCGGGCCGCCGACAGACACGACACGAGACATCACAAAGGCCATTCCATGAAGGGCATCGTCCTCGCCGGCGGCTCCGGCACGCGGCTGCATCCGGCGACGCTTGCCATCAACAAGCAGCTCTTGCCCGTCTACGACAAGCCGATGATCTACTACCCCGTCTCGGTGCTGATGCTCGCCGGCATCCGCGAGATCCTGATCATCTCCTCGCCGGAGCATCTCGGCAACTACCAGCGCCTGCTGGGTTCGGGCGAGCAGTTCGGGCTGAGCTTCTCCTACGCGGTACAGCCGCGGCCGGAGGGCCTGGCCCAGGCCTTCATCATCGGCCGGGACTTTGTCGGAACCGACCCCGTCGCGCTGGTGCTCGGTGACAACCTGTTCTTCGGCTCAGGCATGAGCGAGCTGCTGCGCTCGGCGGCCGAGCGGAAAGAGGGCGCCACCGTCTTCGCCTACCATGTCGATCACCCGGAGGCCTACGGCGTGGTCAGCCTGGACAAGCAGGGTCGGCCCGTGAAGCTCGTCGAGAAGCCGCGGCAGCCGGAGAGCCCCTGGGCGGTGACGGGGCTCTACTTCTACGACAACCAGGTCGTCGACATCGCGGCACAGGTGACCCCGTCCGAGCGGGGCGAGCTTGAGATCACGAGCGTCAACCAGGCCTATCTCGATCGCGGCCAGCTTCATGTCGAGACGATGAGCCGGGGCTATGCCTGGCTCGACACCGGCACGCATGACAGCCTCTTGGAGGCCTCCGAGTTCGTGCGCACGCTGCAGAACCGGCAAGGTCTCCAGGTTGCCTGCCTCGAAGAGATCGCCTACCTGCAAGGCTTCATCACCCGCGAGCAGCTCGTCGCCCGCGGCGAACTCTTCGCCAAGACAAACTACGGGAAAAGCCTCCTCAGGCTCGCACGCGAAGTGAGTGCGGCGGACGCGGCCGACTGACGCCCCTCCGGTCTCAGCCCGAATATCCGGTGATAGGCCTCAGCGAGAGCTGACGTTTGCGGCCTCAGGGCGGTGGTTTATCACGCGCACCCCGGACGATGTGGCGTGAGTGGAAGGCGACCGGCCAGCCAGCGCGTTAGGATGACGGCATACCTAGGGCAAGCGAGGCATATGGAGCGGGTCGTCAATCCCTAATGCCCACTATGATGCGAGAGACGGTGCCATCTGTCCAACGCCCGCGCGGGTGCGACATGCTGCGGCAGGGAGACTTTTTCGTGCGGCGCCCGAGATCTCTCCTTCACCTCGATGATATGCCGGAGCCCTCATGAGCGACACACCTGCCCTCGACATCACCGCGCGCCGCCTCGCCGAGGGCACCTACTCGGCCTATGCTCAGCAGGCCTCCGGCTCAATCCACCCTCAGCATGAGCAGACGCTGCTCACCCGCCTCGCCGAGGCGGCACGCCCGGCGGTGGCGGACAGTCCCGGTGCCACGGTGAACGCCCTGAACGCTGCTCTCGATGCTTTCGAGCAGGCCGAACCGGGAATCCGCGGGCCGCGCCTGGCCGCGGCGGATGTGGCGACGGGGGAGGTGCGGCTGGCGACGGGGTGAAGACCGCTTCCACTAACTTCGTCCCAAGATTGCGCTTACCGCCTGATCAAGTGGCGGCGGGACGAGAGCCTATCCCTCAGGCGCGGTCGAGCCACGCCGCCAGGATTTTCGGTCGCCGGCGCGGGACAAGATTTGAGCCCGCGAGCAGGGCGGCGCGCCGGACGAGGTCACCCGGGCGCGGACGCGCGACGCCGATCAGGCCTTCGACGAGGGACCGCAGGCGGTCGTTCGGCTTTGCGCGCGACCGTTGCATGCGAGCGAGCGAGACATCCGGCCGGGCCGTACCGACGAAGCGGTCGATGCTGCGGATCCAGCCCTCGCGGGGCAAATCGCCGGCCTCTAGGCAGAGCAGCCAGTCGCGGCGCGCTGCTCGGGCGGCTGCCCTCAACGGGCTCTCTGCGCCACTGACAACGAGGGCGGCACCCGACCCATCGGCGATGGTCTCCAGCGCCTCAGAACCTTTTGCCGACACGATGACCGCGTCGGCCACGAGCCCTGCCGCCACGCCATCGACCAAGGCGGTCAGCGTATCGGCGAGCTGCTCCACCGCCTCCGGCTCGTCGGGTTGGGCCACGAGGATTAGGGCCGAGATCATCCAGCGCCCATAACGCATTTTTTCGCGAGACCAAGCGGCTTTGGACCAGTGTCGCCGGAATCCCGGGCAAATCCCCATGATGCCCACATTATGGGCATCGATCCGCTCCAGTGTTCACTTTATGTTCTAGCTTGTCTGATGCTGAGACCGAAGTGGCGATGGCCTTCTCGAAACCTGACTCCGGGACGAAGGCGCGGCGGACCGCTGGGACGCGGCTTCAGCCTGAGCTTCGGCCCGGACGCGGCGCGACAGCCAATCCCACCGGGCGTTTCGAACAAGCCTTCCGCGAGGATTTCGACGACGGCTGGGGGACGCCAGCCGCCAACATTGCGGATGAGCCTATCGATGATGATGCCGTGCTTGTGCGGAGGCCGATGCTCACGCCCGCCCGCACCTCCGTGAGCAGGGAAGCGGCCCGGACATTGATCACCTACAACACCTCGCCCGACATCGGCTTCGATCGTTCGATCAATCCCTACCGCGGCTGCGAGCACGGCTGCATCTACTGCTTCGCGCGGCCGAACCATGCCTATGTCGGACTCTCGCCAGGTCTGGATTTCGAGACGAAACTGTTCGCGAAGTCCGGCGCGGTCGCTGCCCTGGAGCAGGATCTTTCGCGCCCGACTTATATGCCCCGCACCGTCGCGCTCGGCACGGCAACCGATCCGTACCAGCCGATCGAGCGTGAGCACCGCTTGACGCGTGGGGTGCTGGAGGTGCTCGCGCGCTTCCACCATCCCGTCGGCATCGTCACGAAATCCAGCCTCGTTCTGCGCGACCGCGACATCCTCTCAGCGATGGCGGCAGACGGCCTCGTCAAGGTCGCGATCTCGCTGACCACGCTCGATGCCGAGCTGGCCCGTCGCATGGAGCCGCGCGCGCCGCATCCGCAGAAGCGTCTCGCTGCCATCCGTGGTCTCTCCGAGGCTGGCATTCCGGTGATGGTGATCATGGCTCCCATCATCCCCTCCATCAACGACCATGAGATCGAAGCCGTGTTGGAGGCGGCCCGGAAGGCCGGCGCGATTGAAGCAAACTACGTCCTGCTGCGGCTGCCGCACGAGCTCGACGGGCTCGTCAGCGACTGGTTCGCCGAGCATTATCCGGGCCGACGCAACCACGTCTTCTCTCTGCTCGGGCAAGCCCGTGGCGGTAGGAGCTACGATTGTCAGTGGGGCACCCGGATGATCGGCGAGGGGCCCTATGCCGACCTCATCCGCCTCCGCTTCCGCCTAGCCAAGACCCGGCTCGACTATGCGCAGCAGCCGTTTCGGCAGCGTGTCGACCTGTTTCGCCGGCCGGAGAAGCCGGGCGATCAGCTCAACCTGCTCTGAGCCTCAGAACCGGCGCGTGAAACTCACGCGGTGATGGGGGCTGCGGCCCTGCGCCGTCAGCCCGGCGAGATGGGCCGCAGTGCCGTAGCCGGCATTGCGCTCCCAGGCATAGGCCGGATGGCGGAGCGATAGCCGCCGCATCACCTCGTCCCGGCATGTCTTGGCGACGATGGAGGCGGCGGCGATCTGCGGGATCTTTCGATCACCGCCGACGACAGCCCGGCAGGGCAGGGGAAGGCCCGGCACGATATCGCGGCCATCTACCAGTACGGGAGCATCGACCCCGAGCCGGGTCACGGCACGGCGCATGGCATCGAGAGTCGCGGCGCGTACGTTGATCCGGTCGACCAGCCCGCAGGAGGCGGCCGCGAGGGCGACCTGGGCATGGGCGCGGATCAGCGGCGTCAGCGCCTTGCGCGTGGCCCGGTCGAGGCGCTTGCTGTCGTCGAGCCGAGCGAGCAGGTGCGGCGGAAACAGCAGCGGGTTGAACCAGATGGCCGCGACCATGACGGGCCCGCATAAGGCCCCGCGGCCGACCTCGTCGCAGCCAATCACGGCAGGATACTTGGCGACCTGGGCAGGATCGAAGGGACGCATGGAGCTTGGAGCTCGAGGAGACGGGAGAAGGCTTCTTGCATCCCGGCGGGCCTGCGTCACCCGAGTTCGACGATCCTCGTCGGCTGCCTGTTGCGCTGGGCCGCCCGCATCAACCCGACCGCATGGGCCATCTCGATGTTGCGGTAGAATTGGCGCGCACTCTCGGCCCAGCTATGGCGCAAGGCCTCCTCGCGGCAGCGCTCACGCGGAATTTCCAAGGCGGCGAGGGCAGCCGCACGCAAGTCGTCGTCGAGCACGCCGGCGCCGGTTCCCGAGAGGACATCCAGGGGACCGGTCACTGGAAAGGCCGCCACCGGCAGGCCGCAGGCCAAGGCCTCCAGCAGCACGATGCCAAAGGTATCGGTGAGGCTTGGGAAGACGAAGACGTCGGCGGCCGCGTAGATCCGGGCCAACTCCTCGCCCGTCTTGATGCCGAGGAACCGCGCTTCGGGGTGCAGCCCCTGCAGGCGTGCCCGATCCGGCCCGTCGCCGACAACCACCTTGGTGCCCGGCAGGTCGAGCCCGAGGAAAGCCGAGATGTTTTTCTCGACGGCGACGCGCCCAACGAACAGGAAGATCGGTCCAGGGATGCCGGCCAACGCATCGCTCACCTGGGGGCGGAACAGCTCGGTGTCGACGCCGCGGGTCCAGGTCATCAGGTTCGCGAAGCCGCGGGCGGTGAGCTCGCGCTTCAGCGAGGCCGTGCTCACCATGGTACCGCTCGCTGCTGCGTGGAAGCGGCGCAGCCAGGCGTAGCTCCAGCGTTTCGGCACAGGTGCGCGGGCCGCAAGGTATTCGGGAAAGCGGGTATGGTAGCTCGTTGTGAAGGGTCGCCCCCTGGCGAGGCAGGCACGCCGCGCCGCGTAGCCGATCGGCCCCTCGGTGGCGATGTGGACATGGGTCGGCGCATGGCCATCGAAGGCCCGGATGAGGCCGGCCCGAGTCACGAAGGAGAGCCGGATCTCGGTGTAGCCCGGCATCGGCACCGAGCGGAAATCCTGCGGCGTCAGGAAGATCGGCTCCACGCCCTGCGCCTCGCCTGCACGCACCATCTGCTCAAGCGACCGCACGACCCCGTTCACCTGGGGGTGCCAAGCATCCGTGGCGATCAGCAGCCTCACGCGACGGCCCGGGACGGGGTATCGACGCCATGCGCGGCCTGCGTCGGGGCGGCGGCCCGCTCCCGCAGCATGCTGGGATAGTGCAGCACCTCCATGCGGCCGTCGTAATGCTCGACCGCCGCCGTGCAGGATTCCACCCAGTCACCCGTGTTGATGTAGGTGAAGCCGTCGATGTCGCGGTTCATGGCATGGTGGATGTGACCGCAGACCACGCCGTCGACGCCCTGCCGTCGCGCCTCGCCGACCAGGAACTCCTCGAACCTACCGATAAAGTTGACGGCGTTCTTGACCTTCAGCTTCGCCCAGGCGGAGAGCGACCAGTAGGACAGGCCGAGGCGCCGTCGCACCTTGTTGAGGACGGTATTGATTGTGAGCGCGGCCGTGTAGGCGCCGTCGCCGAGATGGGCGAGCCACTTTGAATGGCGCACCACCATGTCGAACTGGTCGCCATGGATCACGAGGTAGCGCCTATCGTCGGCGCCGACATGGATGTGGCTCTCGGCAAGCTCGACGCCGCCGAAGGTGGTGCCGATATAATCGCGCAGGAACTCGTCGTGGTTGCCCGGGATGTAGACGACGTGGGCGCCCTTGCGCACCTTACGCAGAAGCTTCTGCACCACGTCGTTATGAGCCTGAGGCCAGTACCAGCTCGATCGCAGCTGCCATCCATCGACAATATCGCCGACGAGGTAGATTGTGTCCGCTTCGACCTCGCGCAGGAAGTCAAGCAACAGCCCCGCCTGACAGCCCTTGGTGCCGAGATGCGTGTCGGACAGAAAGAGTGTGCGCACGCGGAGCGTCTCTTCCATATTCTCCGCCACCCGCTCCTCCCCACCTTTCCGGGTATGGAGCCAAACCGAAATCCCGTATCAGTTTGATGACGCTGGTCGCGTATAAGCACGGCGGCCAGGGTCATGCGTGGCATTAATGCTGGATCAGCGCTCGGCGCGGGGAAATTCTTTTTGCCATCCGCTTGAGTTTTTTGAGTTTTCCTTTCGGCTACAGGGCAGGCATCATCGGCTCAACGAGATTCATGGCGGTCTGTCGGCTGGGCGCCGGCGGGTGCCATGGCAACGGCCGGTCCCCTTTAACGGGATAGGAACGCTCGACACTCTCGCCGTGCCCTTGAAGATGGGCTGCGGCTGAGGCATCGAGCGCAGCGAGAATTCGGAGGCGACCGGCGTGGACAGCACGCCGCGACGCGATCGGCACCCGCCGGTTCGCTGCTCCGTAACTCGCAGTGTTTCCGGCAGGCCGAGGGACGTCGTCGGGACAGGCAGGATCTGCAAAGACGCGGAACCGATGCAGGTCTAGAACGCGTCCGACGGAACGATGGCGCCCGCCGAAACGGGGTCTTACAGCCGTCCGACTGCGGGATTGAATTCACGGTGGGGATGGCCCACCACGACGTGATGACAGGATCGGGCTTGATGCCCGGCCGGTAAAGACAGGATTTGGAGGATACACTCATGGCGGCAACGAGACGGCCTGGTCGCAACCACCTCTTCGTTCCGGGTCCGACGAACATCCCGGACCGCGTGCAACGTGCGATGCTGGTGCCCTCCGAGGATCACCGCTCTGTCGATTTCCCCGCGCTGACCAAGCCGCTGTTCCAGGACACCAAGAAGGTGTTCGGGTCGACCGACGGCACCGTCATCCTGTTCCCGGCCTCCGGCACGGGCATCTGGGAATCGGCGCTGACCAATACGCTGGCGCGTACCAACAAGGTGCTCACCTCGCGCTTCGGCCAGTTCAGCCACCTCTGGATCGACATGGCCAAGCGCATTGGCCTCGACGTGATCGTCCAGGAAGAGGCCTGGGGTACCGGCGCCGATCCGGCCAAGATTGAGCAGGCCCTGCGCGAGGACAAGAACCACGAGATCAAGGCCGTCATGGTTGTCCATAACGAGACCGCCACCGGCGTGACCTCGGATATCGGCGCCGTGCGCAAAGCGATCGACGCTGCTGGCCACCCGGCCCTGCTCTTCGTCGACGGGGTGTCCTCGATCGGTTCGCTGCCGTTCTACGCCGACGAGTGGAAGGTCGATTGCGCCATCGCCGGTTCGCAGAAGGGTCTGATGCTGCCGGCCGGCCTTGGTGTCATCTGCATCAGCCCGAAGGCGCTCAAGGCCTCCGAGGCGCTTCGCGGCAACAATGACCGTCTCGCCCATGTCTATTTCGACTGGGAGGACATGATGAAGCAGAACCCGGCAGGCTACTTCCCCTACACGCCGTCGGTTCCGCTGCTCTACGGCCTGCGCGAGGCGCTCGCCTGCCTCAACGAGGAAGGTCTCGAGAACGTCTACCACCGTCACCACGTGCTCGGTGAGGCGACCCGTCAGGCTGTCGCGGCCTGGGGTCTCAAGACTTGCGCCAAGGAGCCCAAGTGGAACTCCGACACCGTCACCGCGATCGTGGTGCCGGAGGGTGTCGACGCCGCCGCGATCATCAAGCACGCCTTCGTCCGCTACAACCTCGCGCTCGGCGCCGGTCTGTCAGAGGTCGCCGGCAAGGTCTTCCGTATTGGCCATGTCGGTGACCTGAACGAGCTGTCGCTCCTCGGCGCCATCGCCGGTGCCGAAATGTCCATGATCGACAACGGCGTGAAGGTGACCCCGGGCTCGGGCGTCGCAGCGGCTTCGAGCTACCTGCGCGAGAACCCGCTTTTCAAGTCGTAATACTGCGCTTCGGGGCCGATCCGGTCGGCCCCGAAGCATACCCTGACTGACATCATCAAGAACGCTCGGGCGGACGCCACCGCCACGGGCCCATGACAGGGATCACCGATGACCAAGAAAGTCGTCTTCCTCGACCGCGAATCCCTCGACGCGAAGGTGCGGAGCTTCAGCTTCCCGCACGACTACAAGGAATACGACTCGACCTGGACGCCCGAGGAGATCATCGAACGCCTGAAGGGCGCCGAGATCGCTTTGATCAATAAGGTTCCGATGCGGGCCGACGTCCTCAAGCAGCTGCCGGACCTCAAACTCATCGCCGTTGCCGCCACCGGAACCGACGTGGTCGACAAGAAGCAGGCGAAAGAGCAAGGCATCACGGTCGTCAACATCCGCAACTACGCCTTTAACACTGTGCCCGAGCACGTGATCGGGCTGATGTTCGCGCTGCGCCGCGCCATCGTTCCCTATGCGAACTCGGTTCGCCGGGGCGATTGGAACAAGTCGAGCCAGTTCTGCTACTTCGACTATCCGATCCATGACATTGCCGGCTCGACGCTCGGCATCGTCGGCTACGGTGCGCTGGGGAAATCGATCGGCAAGCGGGCCGAGGCGCTCGGCATGAAGGTCATCGCTTACGATGTCTTCGACCAGCCGGGCCTCGTCGATTTCGACACCATCTTGCGCGACAGCGATGTCATCACACTGCACGTGCCGCTGACGCCCGACACCAAGGGCATGATCGGCGCAGAGCAGCTGAGGAAGATGAAGAAGCACGCGCTTCTCATCAACACGGCCCGCGGCGGCCTCGTCGACGAACAGGCTCTGGTCGAGGCGCTGAAGAACGGCACGATCGGTGGCGCTGGCTTCGACGTGGTGGCGCAGGAGCCGCCGAAGGATGGCAACATCCTCTGCGAGCAGGATCTGCCGAACCTCATCGTCACCCCGCACGTCGCCTGGGCCTCGAAAGAGGCGATGCAGATCCTCGCCGATCAGCTCGTCGACAACGTCGAGGCCTGGGTCGCCGGCAAGCCGCAGAACGTCGTCGAGGCGTAGTGGTGCTGTTGGGGGCGGTGCCCAAGCTCCTCATATTGAGGAGCCGCCGTGAAGCCCAGCACCACGCTTTGTCTGAGGCGGAGGGCCGAGGGATGAAACGAACGGTCGAGCTTGCTTCGAGGCTCCTTCGGAGCACCTCAGCGGAGGATTGTTGCGGGTTCGGCCCACGGATGAACGAGGCCGTTTGATCGGCCAAAAGAAGAACTGCTCCGCGCCCGGCGCGGGCTCAATCGACCAGAGGAATTATGACCAAGAAGCTGCTCTTCCAATTCGACACGGATGCCGCTCCGAGCGTGTTCGACGTGGTCGTCGGCTATGATGGCGGCGCCGATCACATCACCGGATACGGCAACGTCACCCCCGAGAACGTCGGCGCCTATGTCGACGGCACCATCTACACCCGCGGTGGCCGGGAGAAGCAGTCGACGGCGATCTTCGTCGGTGGCGGCGACATGGCGGCCGGCGAGCGTGTGTTCGAGGCGGTGCAGAAACGCTTCTTCGGCCCGTTCCGCGTCTCTGTGATGCTCGATTCCAACGGCTCGAACACCACAGCCGCGGCCGGCGTCGCGCTTGCCGTCAAGGCGGCCGGCGGCTCGGTGAAGGGCAAGAAGGCCGTTGTTCTGGCCGGCACCGGCCCGGTCGGCATGCGCTCCGCGGCGCTTCTGGCCGGCGAAGGCGCTGAGGTCACGATCTGCGGACGCAAGCTCGACAAGGCCCAGGCCGCGGCCGATGCCATCAATCAGCGCTTCAAGGTCAACGTCAAAGCCGCCGAGACTCCGGATGACGCCTCGCGCGCCGCGATCATCAAGGGCCAGAACCTCGTCTTCGCGGCCGGCGCCATCGGGTTGGAACTGGTTCCGGCTGCCGCTTGGCAGAACGAGGCGTCCATCGAGATCGTCGCCGACTACAACGCCCAGCCCCCGCTCGGGATCGGCGGCATCGAGGCCACCGACAAGGCCAAGGACTACAACGGCAAGCTCGCCTTAGGCGCCCTCGGCATCGGCGGCCTCAAGCTCAAGCTGCATCGCGCCTGCATCGCAAAGCTCTTCGAGTCCAGCGAAGGCGTGTTCGACGCCGAGAACATCTACGCTCTCGCAAAAGAGATGGCCTGAGCCATGGCCAAGAACGAGACCATCGCGACGTTCCTCGACGGGCTGGCGAGTTCGGCCCCAACCCCTGGCGGCGGCGGTGCCGCCGCGATCTCCGGCGCCATGGGCGCGGCGCTGCTGTCGATGGTGTGTAACCTCACCATCGGCAAGAAGAAGTACGTCGAGGTCGAGGAAGAGCTGAAGGGCGTCCTTGCCAAATCCGAAGAACTGCGCGCGACGCTCACCGGCATGATCGCCGACGATGTCGAAGCCTTCGATGCGGTGATGGCGGCCTACGGGCTCCCGAAGAACACCGACGAGGAGAAGGCCGCGCGGGCAGAGAAGATCCAGGCGGCGCTGAAGGTCGCCACCGACGTTCCGCTTGCCTGCTGCCGGGTCTGCCGCGAGGTGATCGACCTCGCCGTGCCCGTCGCAGACAAGGGTAATCTCAACGTGATCTCCGATGCCGGCGTCGCCGTGCTCTCGGCCTTCGCAGGCCTGCGCAGCGCAGCGCTCAACGTCTACGTCAACGCCAAGGGTCTGGACGATCGCGCCTTCGCCGACGAGCGGCTCAAGGAACTCGAGGGCCTGCTCAGCGAAGCCTCGGCCATCAACGAGCGCGTCTACGAAGTCGTCAAGAACAAGCTCAGTTGAGCTGCCTCCCGCCATCGGCTCCGCTTTGAATGAATTCTGCAAACAACTGGCAGGCAAGCAAATTGAATTGCTAGAGAAGAAAAAGTTCAAGCGCAGGCAGCTTCACGTGAACTGACTTTTACGCGAGGATGCTTCGCAAAAGGAAACGCGGAGGAGGTCTTCGATGGACGTTCACGAGTATCAGGCCAAGGAGCTGCTCGCGAGCTTCGGCGTGGCCGTGGCCAAAGGTGCCGTCGCCTTCAGCCCCGACCAGGCCGTCTACGCGGCGACCGAGCTCGGCGGCTCGTTCTGGGCAGTGAAGGCGCAGATCCATGCCGGCGCTCGCGGCAAGGCCGGCGGAATCAAGTTGTGCCGGACCTATAACGAGGTCCGTGACGCCGCCAAGAACATGCTCGGCAAGCGTCTCGTCACTCTGCAGACCGGCCCCGAGGGCAAACCGGTCCAGCGTGTCTACGTCGAGACCGCCGACCCCTTCGATCGCGAGATCTATCTCGGCTACGTGCTGGACCGGAAGGCGGAGCGCGTGCGCGTCATCGCCTCCAAGCATGGCGGCATGGACATCGAGGAGATCGCCGAGAAGGACCCCGAGGCGCTCATCCAGGTCGTCGTCGAGCCGGCGGTGGGTCTGCAGCAGTTCCAGGCGCGCGAGATCGCCTTCCAGCTTGGCCTGAACATCAAACAGGTCTCGGCCGCCGTGAAGACGATCATGAACGCCTACCGGGCGTTCCGCGATTGCGACGGCACCATGCTCGAGATCAACCCGCTTGTGGTCACCAAGGATGACCGTGTGCTGGCGCTCGATGCTAAGATGTCCTTCGACGACAATGCCCTGTTCCGCCGCCGCAACATCGCCGATATGCACGATCCGTCGCAGAGCGATCCGCGCGAGGCGCAGGCCGCCGAGCACAACCTCAACTACATCGGCCTCGACGGTGAGATCGGCTGCATCGTCAACGGTGCTGGGCTCGCCATGGCCACCATGGACATGATCAAGCACGCCGGCGGCTCGCCCGCGAACTTCCTCGACGTCGGCGGTGGTGCCAGCCCTGAACGCGTCGCGACGGCCTTCCGCCTCGTTCTCTCGGACGACAACGTGAAGGTGATCCTCGTGAACATCTTCGCCGGCATCAACCGCTGCGACTGGATCGCCGAGGGTGTCGTTCAGGCGGCCAAGGAAGTGAAGCTCAGTGTACCGCTGGTGGTGCGCTTGGCGGGCACGAACGTCGAGGCCGGCAAGAAGATCCTCGAGGACTCGAAGCTCGACCTCATCACCGCCGACAGCCTAGCCGAAGCCGCTCGGAAAGCGGTCGAGGCCGGTAAGGCTGCCAAGCAATAAGCCTGAGACAAGGGAGGAGTTACGCCATGAGCATTCTCATCGACGAAAAGACCCCGATCCTGGTCCAGGGCATTACCGGCGACAAGGGTACGTTCCACGCCAAGGAGATGATCGAGTACGGCGCCAACGTTGTCGGCGGCGTGACGCCTGGAAAGGGCGGCAAGACCCATGTCGGCGTTCCGGTGTTCAACACCGTGAAGGATGCGGTGCGCGAGACGGGGGCGACCACCTCGATCACCTTCGTCGCGCCCCCCTTCGCCATGGACGCGATCATGGAGGCGGCTGATGCGGGCCTGAAGCTTGTCTGCTCGATCACCGACGGCATCCCGGCGCAGGACATGATGCGCGTGAAGCGCTACCTGATGCGCTATCCCAAAGAGCGTCGCACCATGGTGGTCGGCCCGAACTGCGCCGGCATTATCTCGCCCGGCAAGTCGATGCTCGGCATCATGCCCGGCCACATCTACAAGCAGGGCAATGTCGGCGTGATCTCGCGCTCCGGCACGCTCGGCTACGAGGCAGCCGCACAGCTTAAGGAACTCGGCATCGGCATCTCGACCTCGGTCGGCATCGGCGGTGACCCCATCAACGGCTCGTCCTTCCTCGACCACCTCGCCCTGTTCGAGCAGGATCCGGACACCCACGCCGTCCTGATCATCGGTGAGATCGGCGGTCCGCAGGAAGCCGAGGCCTCGGCCTGGATCAAGGAAAATTTCTCCAAACCGGTGGTTGGCTTCGTCGCCGGCCTCACCGCGCCGAAGGGACGCCGCATGGGCCACGCCGGCGCGATCATCTCCGCCTCTGGCGACAGTGCGGCAGAGAAGGCCGAGATCATGAGGAGCTACGGTCTGACCGTCGCGCCCGATCCAGGCTCGTTCGGCACGACCGTGGCCGAGGTGCTGAACCGGCGCAAGGCGGCGTAGCACCCGCCCAATCCTCCCCTCTGCGGGGAGGGTGCCTTGCGGATGCAAGGCGGGAGAGGGGAGAGCCCTCTTCTAGACCATTCGCACCCCTCTCGCGGCCCGCTTCGCGGGCCACCCTCTCCCGCAGAGGGGAGAGGGACTTTCACCGGCACCAGAGGTGACCAACCCATGATCGTCACCCTGCAAACCGCCCCGACCCCCGCCACCAGCGGCGACACTTTCGCGCCGCCCGTGATCACGGGCACCTCGTCGAAGGAAGCGCTCGACATCCTGTTCCATGCGCTCGTCGACGTCGCACGCCGTCACGAGCCGGAGCTGGAAGACGTGCTGCACGGCCGCGCCGATATCTCCCGGTACACGCCCGAGATGCTGGCGCGCGCCCTGCAAGTGCAGGGCATCTGGTTCCAGCTGCTCTCGATCGCCGAGCAGAACGCCGCCATGCGCCGGCGCCGGCATATCGAGCGCGACGAAGGTCGTGCAGCGCTCGGCGGATCCTTCGCCAAAGTGCTGGCGGAGGCCTCGGCCGACGGCATCGAGGCGCCACAAATCCATGCGCTCCTGAAGGAGCTGCGCATCCGCCCGACCATCACGGCGCACCCCACCGAGGGCAAGCGCGTCACGGTGCTCGAGAAGCTGCGCCGGATCTACCTCGTCCTACGCGAGTTGGAGTTGCCGCGCTGGACCGAGCGCGAGCGCAACGGCCTGATGAACGAGTTGCGCGACCAGATCGAGCTGGTCTGGATGACGGGCGAGCTGCACCTGGAGAAGGCCACCGTCGAGCGCGAGGTTGCCTGGGGCCTGCACTTCTTCGACGAGTCTCTCTTCGAGATGCTGCCCGAGATGCTCTACTCCCTGGAGGAGAGCTTGGCACAGTATTATCCGGACGAGACCTTCGAGGTGCCAGCCTTCTTCCAGTTCGGCTCCTGGATCGGCGGCGACCGCGACGGCAACCCCTACGTCACCGCTTCGGTTACGCGAGAGACGCTCCAGCGCAACGCGCTGGCCAGCCTGCGGCGCTATCGCGACCAGATCACCCATCTCGGCCGCGTCATCTCCATCACCGAACGCTCTCTCCCAACGCCTGACAGCTTCAAGACGGAACTCGCGGCGGCGCTCTCCGAGAGCGGTGACGGCCGCGCCATCGCCAACCGTAACCCGGGCGAGCCCTACCGCCAGTTCCTGACCTGCATCCTGCGCAAGCTCGAAGCCACGATCCAGCGCAACAAGGGCTCGCGCTCAACTGGGGCCGACTATCCGAGCGCCGACGGCCTAATCAACGATCTGCGGGTGCTGGAGCAGGGCCTAACGGACGCGAAATGCGGATCAATCGCCATCGACCTCGTGCGTCCGGTGCGCCGGATGGTCGAGATCTTTCGCTTCTCCACTGTCAGGCTCGATCTTCGCGAGAACACCACCCGCACCACCAAGACGCTGCAGGCGCTCTGGAAGCAGAAGATCGGCGATCGCAAGGTCATGCCGGCAGAGGATACGCCGGAATGGCGCGAGTGGCTGCTGACCGAACTCGGGCGCCCGCGCAATCCGGAAGCGACGTTCGACGACCTGCCCGACGACGCCCAGGAGACGCTCGCCACCTTCGCGCTGGTCGGAGAGATGCGGGAGCAACTCGATCGCGAGGCCTTCGGCAGCTTCATCCTGTCGATGACCCGCTCCACCAACGATGTGCTCGGCGCCTACCTGCTGGCCAAGGAAGCCGGGATCTTCCTCGACACCGCCGGCACCGAGATCTGCCCGTTGCCGATCGTGCCGCTCTTCGAAACGATCGACGACCTGCGTGCCGCTCCGTCCATCATGAAGGAGCTTCTCAACGTTCCTGTCGTGCGTCGTTCGACGCGCTGGCAGGGCGGCGTGCAGGAGGTCATGATCGGCTATTCCGACTCGAACAAGGATGGCGGCTTCATCGCCTCGAACTGGGAGCTGTCGAAGGCGCAGAGCCGGTTGACCGATCTCGGCAAGCAGGCCGGCGTGCCCATCGCCTTCTTCCACGGGCGCGGCGGCTCGGTGAGCCGCGGCGGCGTGCCGACGCGGCGCGGTATCCTCGCCCAGCCTCCCGGCTCGATCAACGGACGGTTCCGCACCACTGAGCAGGGGGAGGTGGTCTCGTTCAAATACGCCAACCGCGGCACCGCGGCCTACCAGATGGAGCTACTCGCCTCCTCAGTGTTGGAGCACGCACTACGATCCGAGCGCGAGACGCGGGGCCAGCCGCGCAACGAGTTCGACGACGTGCTGGAAGCGCTGTCGGGCGCCTCGCGCGCGGCCTACGTCAACCTGCTTCAGCACGACGGGCTGGTGGACTACTTCCAGCAGGCGAGCCCGCTCGACGAGATCTCGCTGCTCAATATCGGCTCGCGCCCGGCCCGCC
>NZ_BJZV01000037.1 GCF_007992215.1 Methylobacterium gnaphalii
GCGCCCGGCCCGCCGCTTCGGCGCGAAGTCGCTCGATGATCTTCGCGCGATCCCCTGGGTCTTCGCCTGGTCGCAGAACCGGCACGTCATCACGGGTTGGTACGGCGTCGGCTCGGGGCTGCAGAGCTTCATCGAGGTGCGCGGTGAAGGGGGCGAGCGTCAGCTCAAGCGGCTCTTCGAGGAATCGCGCGTCTTCCGACTCGTCCTCGACGAGGTCGAGAAGACACTGCTGATGGTCGACCTCGACATCGCCCGTGACTATGCCGGGCTCGTCGCAGACGAGAAGATCCGCACCGAAGTCTTCTCGATGATCGAGGCGGAGTACGAGCTGACCAAGCAGATGGTGCTGCGCGTCAGCGGCGACGGTGAGCTCGCCGAGCGCTTTCCGCTGTTCCGTGATCGCCTCAAGGGGCGGCTGCCGACCATCAACCAGGTCAGCCGCGAACAGGTCGAACTGCTGCGGCGCTTCCGCAGCGAAGAAGACGAGGATCGCCGCGAGGCCGTGAAATCCGCGCTGCTGCTATCGATCAACTGCATCGCCGTCGGCTTCGGCGCTACGGGCTAAACCGTTAATAAAAGAGAGGAAACCCATGAGCTTCACCCTGATCCCACAGGCCAAGGCCCGGCTGCACCGCTCCGAGTTGGCCGTGCCCGGTTCGAACCCGACCTTCATGGAGAAGTCGGCCACCTCGAATGCCGACGTGATCTTCCTCGACCTTGAGGACGCGGTCGCTCCCGACGACAAGGAGCAGGCGCGCAAGAACATCATCCAGGCGCTCAACGAGATCGACTGGGGCAACAAGACCATGATGATCCGCATCAACGGTCTCGACACCCACTACATGTACCGGGACGTCGTCGACATCGTGGAGGCCTGCCCGCGCCTCGACATGATCCTTATCCCGAAGGTCGGCGTGCCGGCTGACGTCTACGCGATCGACGTGCTGGTCACCCAGATCGAGCAGGCCAAAAAGCGCGAGAAGAAGCTCGGCTTCGAGGTGCTGATCGAGACCGCGCTAGGCATGGCCAATGTCGAAGCGATCGCCCAGTCCTCGAAACGCCTGGAGGCGATGTCCTTCGGCGTGGCCGACTACGCTGCCTCCTGCCGCACCCGCTCCACCGTGATCGGCGGCGTGAACCCCGATTACAGCGTGCTGACCGACAAGGACGACGCCGGCAAACGCGAGATCCATTGGCAGGATCCGTGGCTGTTCGCCCAGCAGCGCATGCTCGTCGCCTGCCGTGCCTATGGACTGCGCCCGATCGACGGCCCCTTCGGCGACTTCTCGGACCAGGACGGCTACGTCTCCGCCGCCCGGCGCTGCGCGTCCGCCGGCTACGAGGGCAAGTGGGCGATCCATCCCTCGCAGATCGACCTTGCCAACGAGGTGTTCACCCCCTCCGAGAAGGAGGTCGAGAAGGCCCGCCGCATCCTCGTCGCTATGGAAGAGGCTGCCAAGGCCGGCCGCGGCGCCGTGGCCCTCGATGGCCGCCTGATCGACATCGCCTCGATCAAGATGGCCGAGGCGCTGATCCAGAAGGCCGATGCGATGTCGGCGAAGTAATCGCAGACATTCTGCCAGACCAACGGGCCGCTCCGGAGCACCGGGGCGGTCATTTTCATATCGGCTCCAACCGCTTCGAACGGCGCCATCCGCCGTGAACGGCCGAGCCCAAATTCCCTGATTTAATCGCCGCTCTGCCCGTTCCCTCGGGCTGGCCTGACGCTCACGCCGAACATGTTCCGCGTGTTGTCGCGAGCGGTCCCGCAGTCCCGGGGCGGGATCACCCGCACTCGCGCGCGTGGCCGCAGGTGTAAGCTCGCCTGACCGGGGCCTCGGGGCTCCACGGGGAGCCAAGTCATGACCAGCCTTGCCATCGACCCGCTGATCGCGCTCGGCGTCCTGCTCGCGACCGGGGTGACCGACGCCGCCTATGTCTTTTTCAATGCGGCGGTCGCCGCCCGGCACCGCATCCGCGCGGCCAATTGGAGCGCGGTCTGGTACCTGCTCTCGGCTTTCGCGGTGATCAAATACACCGAGAACGCAGTCTATGTGCTTTTCGCAGCGGCGGGATCGTGGCTCGGTGCCTATGGGTCGGTGACCTGGCTGCTACGCCGGCCCGGCGCACAGGCCTTGCCACACCGCTGATCGACCACACCTAACCCTGTGTAAGCTCAGCCATTCCACCGGAGGGAAACGACATGCACGTCACCATCGACCAGGCCGAGAAGGCCATCGAAGCCGCGCGCCAGAAGGCGGTCGAGCTCGGCACGCAGATGTGCATCGCCGTCGTCGATTCCGGCGGCAACCTCAAGGCGTTCTACCGGATGGACGGCGCCTGGGTCGGCTCCATCGACATCGCGCAGAAGAAGGCCAAGACGGCGGTGTTCTTCGGAATGAAGACCGGTGCCATCGGCAGCCTGTCGCAGCCCGGCGGCCCGCTCTACGGGATCGAGCATTCGAATGACGGCCTGATCACCTTCCCCGGCGGCATCCCGATCGTCGACACCGACGGCGAGATGTCTGGCGCCATCGGCGTCAGCGGCTCGTCGGTGGAGAACGACGATGCGGTGGCACTCGCCGGCGCCAAGGCCATCGGCGACACCGAGCTGCCCGAGCACCCCTGGCGGACCTGACGGACAGCAGGACGTCCCGGACTTCGGACCGGGGCCTCCGGCTGCCGCCGGGGACCGCGGCCGGAGCCGAGCCGGGTCTCGCATTAGCGGCGCGCATCCGCGCATCGGTGACGGGTACTCGTCCCACGGCCAAAAAAACCAGCGGTTAAGCATGAACCCGTATCACGCTCCTACCACCCCGGTGAGGACAAGGAGCGCTGATGACCAGGGAGCAACTCGCCGCCGAGCTCAAGCGCATGGCCTCCGCGCAGGTCAGCGACATCACCCGCGCGGTGAAGGACGGTCATAAGACCATCGCCCTCAACGAGCTGGCCGATCTCGACCGTCAGCTCAAGGCCTTGGCCACCGCGCTGAAGGCGAAGCCGGTCGCGCGGGTCTGAGACTGCGAAGCGGGCGCGTCTTCGAACAGGCGCGCCCGCGATCGATTCGGCGGCCGCCGCTACCAGCGCGGAGGACCGTCCCAAGGCTCATCGGGAATGTCGGCCGGCGGGACCGGATGGGGCCGGTAGAAGCTCGGCCGGAAACGCGGAGCGGGCCGCTCGTCGCAGATGCGCACGCGTCGCTCGACCTCGTCGCCATATGCGTCGATCCGGTGTTTCACGATCGTCCTGCACTCCTCGGCTGGGGGAGGGCCGTCATAGGGTCCGGCGACGAAGCGCGGTCCGTATGGGACGGGGCGGCGCGGCGGGGGCGGCACCTCCTCCTCGACGCGCTCCTCGCGATAGACCCGGCCCGGCTGCGGCTCGATGCCGGGGTAGGGCGGATAGCCGAGGTCGGCGGCCAGCGCAGGAACCGCGGTGGCGACTGCCAGGGTGCCGAGGCAGAGACCGGCCAATCGTCGAATGACAGTGTGCGGCATGGTCGAGTGTCCTGAAAGGGCACCGGCACGCGCGAGCGCGGCGCCGGCTCAAGCACCATCATCGCGCGCCCTGCCTGAACGTTGGCCGTGCAGCGCCGCACGGCCAACGTTCAGGCAGGGCTCCCGGCCATCCGACGGGACGAGCGCCGTCACCGCGTCGGTGCGCCCCGTTCCTCGACCTCCGGGGCGACCTGTCCGTAATTGAGCACCGAGACGAGGGTGACGCCGCCGAGCACGTTGCCGATCAGCGTCGGCAGGAAGAAGCGCCAGACATACTCGGCCGGGCCGATGGCGCCGGTGACGACGAGGTAGAACGCGTTGATCGAGCCGGCGACGATATGCGTGAGCCCGCACATCGAGACGAGCGAGGTCATCAGGAGGATGATGAAGGGCGCCGCCGATCCGGTGGCGGGCAGGATCCAGACCATCAGCGCGATGAGCCAGCCGGCGAAGACCGCCTTGATCAGGGTGGTCAGGAAGGGCCCCTCGACGGCGTGGTGGCTGATCTCGGCAAAGGCCGCGCGCACCTCCGGCTTGAACGCATCGGTCTCGGCCAGCGCGTAGGCGATCGCGAAGGTTGCCACGATGTTGGCACCGAGCACGATCCCCCAGAGCCGCGCCACGCGCGAGAGATTGAGCCAGGTCCTCTGGTGCAGCAGCGGCAGGATTGGCGTGACCGTGTTCTCGGTGAAGAGCTGCTGACGTCCGAGTACGACGATGAGGAAGCCGATCGAGTAGCCGACGCTCGTCACGAGCTCGGCCCAGGGCGCGTCGGGAAGATGAGATTTCAGGACGCCGGGTACGATCAGCGAGAAGCCCATGGTCAGCCCCGCCGCGAAGGCGGAGAGCGTGAGCGCCACCGCGGTCCGGCGCAACTCGTCCTCGCCCTCGGCGCGGATGATCTCGTGCAGAAGCAGCGCGTCGGGACGATGCGCCTCTTGGACCTCTTCCTCGGTGTCCCGATGCTTCGCGGCCGCGTCGCTCCGGTCTTGGTCGGTCATGGCGCTCTCTGGCTTGGTTCGCGCCTTTGCAACGCCCAAGTCCCTGATCCGTCGCAGAGACGCTGCCGAAACCTGCCGCAGAGGATCTTATCGGACCAGGACGACGCTGTTCGTCGCCCCGCTGCCGGAGCCGCCGCCGCTCGCAGGGCAGGTCACGTTGAAGACGGCGTCGTTGTAGTCGCGGTCGTCCGAGGTGCCGCCCATGTCGTTCCAATAATAGGTGATCGTCTTGCCGGGGGTCTGGCCGCAATTGACCGTGCCGTTCGCCGGCGGCGTGAGCGCGAGGGCGCAGGATCCGTTGTTGATGGAGCTGGACTTGCCCGTGATCGTCGTCTGCAGGCTGCAGTTGAAGAGCTGGAGGGCATAGGCGGAGGAGGAGGGCGGCGTCAGGTGCGAGTAGAAGAAGTGCGAGCTGCCCTGCGCAGCGCCGTAGCCGTTCCTGCCATAGCCGCTGATGCCGCCGGTGACGTTCTTGAGGGCGAAGCCGATCTTCTGGCCGGTGCCGATGACGGCCGAGATATCTTTCTGCGTGCTGCCACCGGTATTCGAGAACAGCAGATTCAGCGCCGAGGCGGGCGGGACGCTGTTATCGCTCGGAACGACGTACCAGTAGATGCTGTTCGCGTCGGCCGCGTTGCTGGCGAAGCTCGAGAGCGAGAAGTTCAGCTTGTAGCCGGCGCTACGCGCCTCCGAGGTGACCGCAACGGCCGTGGCCTTGGAGAAGAGCACCATGAGCGAGTTCGGGACGCTCGCCTGCGCCGTCACGGTCACGCTGCCCGCGGTGGCGCTCGCCGGGCTCGGTGTCGCTGAGTAGGTGATGCTCGGCGCATAGGGCAGGCGGAGGATGGAATCCGCCATATAGCGTTGCGCCGTCGCCTGCGCGGCCGCGCTCGCCGTGGGCGAGACATAGACAGCGGCGCCGGCGAGCGCCGCGGCATCGGCGGCTGATTGCAGCTCCGAGCGCAACTGAACGGCCCGCATCATGTCGAGGCCGGCGCCGGCAGCAACCAGCAACGGAACGGCCATCAAGGCATACCAGACCGCGAAGACCCCGCTCTGGTCGCTGCGGAATGATCGCAGGACGTCACGACGGCCGACACGTCCGTGCATGCGGTGCGGCTCAGCTTCCATAGGTCACCGGCGTGCCCTGTCGCGGCCGCGACAAGGCCGTGCTCGCGAAGGTGACGTTGAGCGTCAGCGGGAAGGTGAGGGGCGAGGTGTAGACGTAGCTCGCGTTGACGACGATGGCGCTGTCGCCGGCCGCCGGCGTCACGGACGCGGCCGTGCTCGCGGCATTCGCGATGCCCGCAACCGAGCCGCAGCTTACGTCGGTCCAGTCGATCTTCCGCCCGTTATTCGCATAGGTCACACTCGCGATCGACGCCTTGAACGTCGTGCCGGCCAGCGGCAGGAGCGAGAGCCTTCCTGCCTTGCAGAAGTCGGCGATATCCGCTGGGCTGACACGGTCCTGCTGCGAGACCAGGTCCGCGAGGTTGCGCGTCGCCGCCACCGTCAGCATGCGGGCCCGCGCCAGGGCGAAAACCTGGAAGCTGCCGAGAATGGCGAGCAGCATCGAGGGAAGGATCAACGCGAATTCGACGGCGCCCACTCCGGACCGGTCCCGGCGAAAGCGTCCGAGGAGTCCGCGCATCAGTAGCTCTCGCTCTGGAAGGCCAGCGTGGTCGTCAGGAGGATGTTGCCTCCGAAGCCCGCCGCCTGCAGCAGCTTCGAAGCCGAGGCCGGCTTGCTGTATCCGAGCTGGAGCAGGACGTCGGCGCCCGAGCCTCCCGGTGTAAACCCGGTCTTGCTGAGCGTGCCCGTGCTCGACACCGTTGCCGGCGTGAGGCCGCCGAAGCTCGTCCCCGACTGCACGTAGAACACGATGCTGTCACACGGGATGAACGGAGAGGCCTTGGCGCAGACCGCCGCCTTGAAGGAAGCGGAGGTGGCTGGGCCGACACGGATCAGCCGGCTCGCATCGCGCGCCGCATTGTCGAGCGTGCTCAGCATGAACAGGCAGAGGCCGACTTCGATCCAGGCGAAGATCAGGACCAGGAAGACGGGCGCGATGAGGGCGACCTCGACGGCCGTGGCCGCTCGCTGATCGCGGAGAAAGCCGTGCCATTGCGGTCTGCGAAGACGACACACGGTGGGCGCCCGGAATGATGCGGGACACCCCTGAATCCGCGGCCGTCCCTCATGTCTTTCGTGAATTCCGCCCGGTTAATGATGACTAAAATGCACCGTCTCAATTGATTGGCATCGTGACGGAGATAACGCAAAAGTTTTTTTCATGGTGCGAAAGGCCCTCACCATCGCGGATGATCCCGTAAACTTGGCCGTTTCGAGGATCTCATCACGGCCTCAGCTTTGCGAGCATCTCTTCGATCTCCGCTCGAGCCGCCGCAACTGCCTCTGCATCTCGGCCCCGCACCACGATACGGTTCGCAAAGCCGCTCTGCGTCATGGATGGGTAGGAGCCGATCGAGACGCCGCCCTGCCGTGCGGCGATGGCAGACAGTCCCGTCGCGAAGGTGCCCTCGGGCAGGCCGCCGGCATCGATCGTCTCGGAGATCACCGGGATGCCCGGCGAGAGTTGCGGGAGGATCGCGTCGAGCATCGCGTTCATGATCTGCGGCACGCCGGCCATGACGAAGACGTTGCCGATGGAAAATCCCGGCGCCTTCGAGACAGGATTGGGAATCAGCTCCGCTCCGTGCGGGATGCGCGCCATCCGTAAGCGCGCTTCGTTGAGATCCTCCGGCTTGTGCCGCTCCAGCAACATGGCCCTGGCACGCTCATCGACATCGATGCCGACCCCGAAAGCCGCCGCGATGCTGTCGGCGGTGATGTCGTCGTGGGTCGGGCCGATGCCGCCAGTGGTGAAGAGGTAGGTGTAGCGGGCGCGCAGGGCGTTCACCGCCGCCACGATCTCCTCCGCCTCGTCCGGCACGACGCGAACCTCCCGCAGGTCGATGCCGATCTCGGTCAGCCGCTCGGCGATGGAGCCGATGTTCTTGTCCTTGGTGCGCCCCGACAGGATCTCGTCACCGATGACGAGCACGGCGGCGGTGACGGAGGTTCTGGGCTCGGTCATGGGTGCTCTGGGGGGAGGGGACGTGCAGAGCGTGGCAAGTAGCGCGCCAGCGCCGAGACGCCAGCACTGTCGCGCGACGGGCGCTCGGTGCTACGCGGCGCGATGCGTTTCCCAAAACCCCTGATCGAGGCGCGGCTGGTCCAGCGCTACAAGCGCTTCCTCGCCGACGTGGTGCTGGCGGACGGCACGGCCGTGACCGCCCACTGTGCCAATCCTGGCGCCATGCTCGGGCTGAACGCGCCGGGCAGCCGCGTGCTGCTCTCGATCTGCGACAGCAGGACGCGGAAGCTCCCGCATTCCTGGGAGCTGGTCGAGGCCGAGTTGCCCGGCGGCCCGCAATGGGTCGGCATCAACACGATGCGCCCGAACGCCCTGGTGGCGGAGGCCTTCGCCGCCGGAAAGCTGGCACCGCTCGCAGGCTACACGACGCTCCGGCCGGAGGTTGCCTACGGCAAGGCCAGCCGCGTCGACTTCCTCGCCACGGGGGAGGGGATGCCGCCCTGCCATGTCGAGGTGAAGAACTGCCACCTGTTGCGCCAGCCCGGCCTCGCCGAATTTCCGGACTGCAAGGCCGCGCGCAGCGCCCGTCACATGGCGGAGCTCGCCGAGGTCGTTGCATCCGGGGGCCGGGCGATTCTGATCACCGTGGTGCAGATGGCGGCGGACGCGTTCGACATCGCGCGCGACATCGATCCCGCCTTCGACCGGGCGTTTCGCGCGGCGCGGGCGGCCGGCGTCGAGGTCCATGCCTATCGCTGCCGGATCACTCCGGAGGAGGTGGCGATCGCCGACGCGATCCCGGTGGTGACGCCCGCCTGATCAGGCCCGCTCGAACAGCAGATTCAGGCGCGTCTTGACGAGGCGGCGGTAACCGTAGGTCTCCAGCAGGCCGGGCAGGTCGATATGCCATTGCTCGGTGCCGTTCTCGACAATGAGCAGCTTCGGCAGCAGGCTCTCGGGCGCCTCGCGCAGGAACGGTTCGAGGATCAGGTCCTCGGCGCCTTCCACATCGAGCTTGATCGCGTCGATGCGCTCGATCCCCTCCGAGCAGCACAGGCCGAGCAGGGTTACGGCCGGCACCTTGATCTCGGCGCCCTGGTTCGTGCCCACGATCTTGACGCTCGACTCGCCCTGGTTGCGCAGGTCGATGAACAGCGTCAGCTCACCGGCTTTGTCGGCGACAGCGCAGGCCACTGCCTTGATGGTGCCGTAGGGGTTCTGGCCGATATTGTAGATCAGCTTGTCGAACACGTCGGGCTGCGGCTCGACCGCGAGGATCTTGGCCTTCGGGCCGGCGAAGGCTCCGACGAAGAGGGAATAGGCGCCGATATTCGCGCCGATATCGAGGAAGGTGCCGTTCTGCGGCATGCGCGCCTTCAGGATCGCCCGCTCCTCGGGATCGAAGAATTGGGGCGTGAACAGCACCTTCTTCTCGCAATTGTTGCCGTAGGGGTGCAGCCGCATGCGCGCGCCATAGCGCTCGACATCGAGCGGCTTGCCGCGCAGCAGCGAGATCGCGATCCGCCGCAGCAGCATCGCCGTGCGGCGCCCGCGCCAGCTTCCCTCGGGAAGCGTCTGGGTGTGCGACGCGATCCGGGCGACGAGCCCGGTGGGAGCGTAGGTGCCGTAAGGCTTCGTATCCTTCATGCCGGCTGCTGATGCCAGCCCGATCGGTCCGCCGCAAGTCGGCGCCAAACAGCCGCGGGCGCTTTGCTTTTTGCGGTAAGCCGCGCCAAGAGACCTGAAAACGAGGATCGCGACCCCGTGCAGACCTTCGATTCCAGCGGCGTGACCATCGCCTATATCGACGTTCCGACGAAGACGGGAGCGGGCGATCCCATCCTGCTCATCCACGGCTTCGCCTCGACCCATGCGGTGAACTGGGTGAACACCCTCTGGGTCCGCACCCTGACCGAGGCGGGCTACCGGGTGATCGCCCTGGACAACCGCGGCCATGGCGAGAGCCAGAAGCTCTACGATCCCGAGGCCTACCGGACCGACGAGATGGCCGGCGACGCGCTCCGGCTGCTCGACCATCTCGGCATCCCGCACGCGGATGTGATGGGCTACTCGATGGGCGCGCGCATCGGCGCCGTGCTGGCGCTGGACCACCCGACCCGCGTGCGCTCGCTGCTGATGGGCGGCCTCGGCCTCTACATGGTCGACGGCAAGGGCGGCCTGCCGGACGGCATCGCCGAGGCGCTGGAGTCCCCTCCCGGCACGCCTGCGCCGAATCCGACGGCAGCCGCGTTCAGGGCCTTCGCCGAGCAGACCAAGAGCGATCTCCGTGCGCTCGCCGCCTGCATCCGCTGCTCGCGCCAACGCCTGTCGCGCGCCGAGCTGTCGCTGATCGAGACGCCGGCGCTCGTCACGGTGGGCACCCTCGACACCATCGCCGGATCGGGTCCAGGCCTCGCCGCGCTGATGCCGAACGCGACGGCACTCGAACTGCCGAACCGCGACCACAGCAGCGCCGTCGGCGACCGGCTTCACCGGCAGGGCGTGCTCGACTTCCTCAAGCAGCGCGCCTGACCCCCGGAGCGGTGGCCTCGGCGCCGGCGCTCAGCCCGCGCCGCGTGAGCCTTCACGGCAGGCCGTTGCCGCCGGCTGCGCCATAGACCTGCCCCGTCGCGTAGCTGTTCTCGGCGGAGGCGAGCAGCACGTAGATGCCGGCGAGCTCCGCCGGCTGGCCGGGGCGGCCGAATGGCGTCTGGGCACCGAACTTTTCGAGCTTGTCCATCGATGCGCCGCCCGACACCTGGAGCGGCGTCCAGATCGGGCCGGGCGCGACGCCGTTGACCCGGATCCCCTTGGAGGCGAGCTGCTTGCCGAGCGAGCGCACGAAGTTCGTCGTCGCCGCCTTGGTCTGCGCGTAGTCGTAGAGATCGGGCGTCGGGTCGGTCGCCTGTTCCGATGTCGTCGCGATGATCGTGGAACCTGGCTTCAGGTGAGGCAAAGCCGCCTTGATGATCCAGAACGGCGCGTAAATGTTCGTCTTCATCGTCCAGTCGAACTGCTCGCTGGAGATGTCGAGGATCGAGGCGTGGGCCTGCTGGCGGCCCGCATTGCTCACCAGGATGTCGAGACCGCCGAGCCCCTCCACGGCGCGGGCGACCAGATCGCGGCAGAAGGCCTCGTCGCGCAAGTCGCCGGGAATGGCCACGGCCTTTCGGCCGGCGGCCTCGATCAGGGCGACGACCTCGCGCGCATCAGGCTCCTCGTCGGGGAGGTAATTGATGGCGACGTCGGCACCTTCCCGGGCGAAGGCGATCGCCGCGGCCCGCCCCATGCCAGAATCGCCACCGGTGATCAGGGCCTTGCGCCCGGCAAGCCGCCCCGACCCGCGATAGCTCGACTCGCCGTGATCCGGCCTCGGCTCCATACGGCCGGCAAGGCCCGGCCAGGGCTGCGATTGCTGGGCGAAGGGCGGCTTCGGGTATTGGCCGATCGGATCGACCAGCGGCTGCGGGCCGGCTGCCGCCGACCGTTCCTGGGCCTGAGCGCCCCCTGAGGCGGCGGCGACGATCCCCGTTCCGACACCGCCGACGATCTGTCTGCGGGAGAGGGGATGGCGATCGCTCGAATCCATGATGTGCCTGATGCTGCCTTGCGAGATCGGGAGAACCCCTGCCTTCACGGGTTCGTTCAGCGGGAATGGCTGCAGCCGGCTCCTCCGGGGTGCGGCGAACCGTCAGGGCCCGATCATCAAGGCCTCATAGTGAGCGACGAGCCCTGACGGCGCCGTCGTCTTCCAGGCCGCGAGGAGGGCGCTGCGCAGGATCTCCTCCTCCGCGGCATCGAGGTCGAGGCTCGTCCAGCCGCGCGAGCCCCAAGCTCCCGGAACAGGCGCGAACGCATCGGGCTCGGCCTCGACCATGACGGCCTGCATCTCGGGCGCCAGCCTCACCACGACGCGATCCTCGTCGATCCACAGCGTGGCGAAGATCCTGCCACCGACCCGAAAATCGGGATGCCCCTGGTGGGCGCCTTCCATCGTATCCGGTAGCATTAGGGCGAGCGCGCGCACGTCCTCGGCCAGGCACGGCACGGGGCTATCCCGCGCCGGCCGTCGGCGGTTGCCATGACACACCGGGATGCTCGCGCACGTCGCCGGCCTTGGTGCCTGTATCGGACGTGCTGACCCACTCGCCGGGTTCGGTCACATCGACGATCTCGTCGTCGGGGTAGGCGGCTTCCAGAAACAGCCTCGCCTCACCTTCGGCAGCAGCGCGCACCGTCACGAGGGGCCGTTCGGCTCCCGCGCCGCGCACGCGTGCGATGAAAAGCTTCGTCATTCAGGTGCCTCCGATCTTCGCGTTGCCGGCCAGTCAACGCGCCCGGCACGCTCCGGTGACCACGAGCGCAATCATCTCGGTGCATTAGCCGCCTGCTGCAGGGACGGCGATGTCGCACCCTGCTCACTCCGGGGCGGTTGGCGCGTTTGGCCGTGATGTCAGTCGCGCCTTCCCGCACAGCAGGATCCGATAGGCCGGGCGCCCGCCTGTGGAGCCCTCGCCGCGTATTGATCACGCGCAGTGCCCGCGGCTTCGCGCATGGCCAGGCGATCGCGGAGCGCGCGGCCGCCCTCGGTTCGGAACTCGTCGAGCTGCCGGGGGACCGCATCGTCCTGCCGAAGGACGACGACCCGCGCGCGGCCTATCGTCTTGCGAAGTCCACCCTTGCGATCGTCGTCGCCTCCCCGAGCAAGCGACGGCTGCAGCCGATCCCGCCATCGGCGGATTGGCGCTTCGACCTTGCCGAAGGCTGCCATGCCCATTGCCAGTATTGCTATCTGGCCGGCTCCCTCGTTGGGCCGCCCCTCACGCGGGTCTATGCCAATCTCGACGAGATCCTGGATGTCTTGCCCCGGCATCTTGGTCACGGCGCCGTGACCTCGGCCTCCCCGGAACGGGCGCATGAGGGTACGACCTTCGAGGCCTCCTGCTACGCCGACCCGCTCGGCATCGAGCATCTGACGGGAGGGCTTGCCGAGGCCGTGCGCTTCTTCGGCCGCTGGGAGGCTCCCGTGCAGTTGCGCTTCACCAGCAAGTTCGCCGGCGTCGAGCCGCTGATCGGCCTGCCCCATGGCCGGCGGGTCCGGGTGCGCATGTCGGTGAACGCGCCTTCGCTGATCCGCCACGAGGGTGGCACCAGCCCGCTCGCGGCGCGGCTCGATGCGCTCGCGCGCCTTGCCCGCGATGGCTACCGCGTCGGGCTGACCGTCGCGCCGATCCAGCCGGTCGAGGACTGGCGTGAGGGCTACGCCACCCTGTTCGAGCAGGCCGCACGCCTGCTCGACGACGTGCCGGGGCTCGACCTCACCGTCGAGCTGATCACGCACCGCTTCACGCCAGGTTCAAAGGGCGTCCTGCAGGGTTGGTATCCCGGCAGCGATCTCGATCTCGACGAGGAGACGCGCTCGCGCAAACTCACAAAATTCGGGTCGGTGAAATACGTGTACCCGGCCGACACAATGCGCGAGATGCGCGCGGCGCTCACCGAACTCGTGTCAAAACATCTGCCGACGGCACGCATGCTCTATTGGACGTAGAGCGCCGGTGCGGTCGTTCGGCCCCTGGCAAGGTGCCGCCCGCTTCTCTGGACCCCGCCGAGCCGGCTCAGGCCGGTTGATCGGGCTCTTGCCATGGTGTTTGCCTGCTCAGGCGCTGCTCGCTGCCCTCCGGACCGCTCTCGGAAACCGCCGGGACGCTGCCATGGTCGCCGGTTGAAAGCGTGAACGGGTCGCGACAGGAGAGTGAATGATGGCTAGAGCAATCCTGAGGCTGGCATTCGTCGGACTCCTGGGTCCGATGGTGTTGGGGCAGAGCGTGGTGGCAGCCGAATTACCCAAGATTGCCGTGGTCGCGACCGGCGGTACGATCGCGATGAAGCTCGATCCCACGACCCATGCGCCGGTCCCCGCTTTGTCGGGCGAGGACCTCGTTTCCGCGGTGCCCAAGCTCAAGGACATCGCCACCATTGCGGTGACCGAGTTCAGCAACGTGCCCAGCGACTATATGGGACCGGACCGTTGGCCGGCCCTGTCGCGCAAGGTGGACGAGATCCTGGCCGACCCGGCGATCCAGGGCGCCATCGTCCTGCACGGCACCGACACGCTCGACCAGACCGCCTATTTCCTCGATCTGACCTTGAAGAGCGACAAGCCGGTTGTTCTGATCGGGGCGCAGCGCAACGCGTCCGACGTCGATGCGGACGGGCCTCGCAACCTCCTCAACGCAGCTCGGCAGATCCTGGCCGACGGCTCGGTCGGCGCAGGCGTGACCGTGACCCTCAACCACCGCATCAACGCGGCCCGCGAGGTCCGCAAGACCCACACCAGCAATGTCGAGACCTTCAATTCCGGTGAGGCGGGCATTCTGGGCTACGTGGACGAGGACCGCGTCGTCTTCAGCCGCAAGTCGCTGCGGCGGCAGACGCTGCCGCTTCCCGACCGGATGCCGCGGGTCGACCTCGTATCGATGTATGCCGGGGCGGATGGCAGCCAGGTTCGTCACGCGGCCGAGACCGGCGCCGAGGCCATCGTGGTCGAGGCCTATGGCTGGGGCAACATGAACGCGGAGATGCACGACGCCATTGCCGAGGTGATCGCCAAGGGCGTCCCGGTGATCGTCGCCACCAAGGTCTATGACGGTCGCGCGCTGCCGGTCTACGGCTTCAAGGGTGGAGGCAACACGCTGCTCAAAGCTGGAGCTGTGTTCGCGGGCGATCTCACGCCGGACAAGGCGCGGATCCTCGCCCTGATCGCGCTGCCCGCCACGAAGGAACGCGCGGCTTTGCAGAAGCTGTTCGACAAATAGGCGTCGAACAGGAGGGCGTCCGTCTCCGGCGTCCTCCCAACGGCAACAGGCGATCGGCGAGTCCCTCGCGAGCTCATGAGTTGCCGCACTCCGCTTCCAGCCAGCTGCAGGGATCGAAACCCTCCGGCATCGATGGAGATTCGACCGAGTGCC
>NZ_BJZV01000038.1 GCF_007992215.1 Methylobacterium gnaphalii
GAGCTTAACGATGTCACAGCCGCGCAGCTTGCTGTCGATGGCGAGGTCAAACAGCGCGCGATCGCACACGCGCCCAGCGCAGTTTAGTCAGCAACGGACCGCACAAACCTGCTGTGGTTTGAGGGCGCGTTTGGCGCCGAGCTTCCGTCCGGCATTCCACGGACGGCGGTTCTTGAAACCCGGGTCGTGCTCCGAATGTCCCATCATCGTTCTCCCAGCCGGCCCATACCGGCGGCGAGATGAAGGGCACCAGAACCGCGACTGGCGAAGAATCCCATCAACGGCGGGAGGCACGAGGGCTTGCGGCGGGACCAGACGGACAGCATGCGATCCCACCTGGTCATACACCCTCGGCCGCACGGTTCCAAAAAGCGGACATCTCTTCGGCGGCTGTCAGTGCCCGTTAGTATAGTCGTCCTGCACGAGTTCGTCGGTCGCTGGCGTTTGATCGTTTGCTTCGTCCTGATCGAGGTGCCTTGCCGTTACGTCGACGCTGAGATCCACATGCGTGCATCTCAGCAGTTTGGTTGAACACAACAAGAGCTGATTTACCGCTTAATCAAGATCGCACAAGTTCCACTTAGTGCGCAACACGCTCCAACAACCATAAATACGAGAGCGGTATTGTGTCCGATATCAAGCAAATGCCCGATTGCCGGCTCGGCCAGTCCGGCAAAAAGATAGGAGTACGTACTCATGACTCCGGTCGCCGTTCCAGCTCGTTGACGTCCGACAAGATCTGGTACAAGAGCCCAGAAGGTCGCATGCGGTCCGTAGACAAAGAATCCGCAAAGAAATAGTACTACAATCGCCCAAATGCTTGACACCGGCAATGCATACATCACCGCAGTCGCGCCGACCGCTAGTAGCATGTACAGCGCGATTGGTTTCCAACGCACCGAACCGAAGAACCGGTCAGAAATCCATCCATTTGAAAGCGCGCCGAATGCCATCCCGACTGGAAGCGCGACGGTGATCCACCGTGCATTGATGCCGGTGACCTCACCTAATTTTGCCGTAGCCTCCAGAAAATGTACCGGGACCCAGACAACGAGGCCATATCGGGCGGCGTTGTTGAAGCCCAATGCCACTCCACCAATATGGATTTTCAAGTTTGAAAGGATCGCTCTGTAACGCTCCTTTGAAGTTTCCGGCTTTATATCGGAAACACCTAGATCGGCTTCGTTATCTGCGTCCGCATCTAACTCTCGTTTAAAGCCCATATCTTCAGGGCTGTCGCGAACCAAAAAATAAAACACAACCCCTGCGACGATCAACAGCACAACTGGAAGACGGAAGACCCACCTCCATTCAAGATGAAACGTGTCTACAACCAGTAGGCCCAAGATGTAGGTTACTACGGACGACATTCCTGCTGCGAACAGATATAATCCATAGACCTTACCTCGCTCAGCTTTTGTCCACCAGTTCGCAATAATACGACTGCCTGGAGCAAATCCCAACGCTTGCAAGTATCCGTTAAGCCACCAGCTCACGAGAAGAGATTTGTAGCCGACTGAAAAGCTCACGATCCAATTCATCAAGCTTGATGATATCGCTCCAGCTGTAACAATTTTCCGACCGCCGTATTTATCACCGAGATTGCCATTAATTGCCTGACCGATGGCATAACCCCAAAGCATCCCGGCAGAGACCCAGCCGATAAGCTGTTTGCTCACATTGAATTCTGCTTGAATTCCTGGAATCGCAAATCCAAGTGTTTGGCGACCTGTATAATAAAAAAGGTAGCAGAACATCACGATCAAAAGCATTCGCCATTGAACGGCGCGATAGCCAACGTGCGCGCCTGCCGAGATAGGCGCGCCAATCAACTTGTAATCTTCTTGAACTATCTGCTTGTTCATCTGTTCCTCCCATAGCTCAGTCCGATATCTATTTTTTCTGCATTTTCCGACTGATGCGGCAGCCAATTGAACATTGATGTGAAAATATCTATAGCTCAGCGCATCGGTGTATTGTCTGTATATGTTGTGGCGTTCAACATATGAGGATGGACATAAATCTATCTTTGCGCGACATCGTGCACATATTTGCTTTGCGCAACGTCCAAAGTGCTGCAATCAACTTGTGCTGATAATTACAAAGCTGATCGATCTGATTTCGCAGAATGCAATGGAATTCCGAGGCAACCTCGGGATGGCCGCCTCGGATTGGCGTACAACCTTGCGATTATGCGACCCCGTTAAGGGCGAAATCGAAGATGTCGAAGTTGCGCAGCACGCCCGTTTGAGCCCGCTCCCGGTATTCAGGCTTGAGCGGACGCGAGAGCAGGAAGGGCACGCGCTGCTCACCGATGCCGCCATGCGAGCGCAGGCGGTGGTTGCCGAGCGCTGACAGGTCGTGATCCTCGCGGCGGGCACCCACCACGGTGGAGCGATCGGAAAACACTGCGAAATCGCCCTCGCGATCTGGCGGAAGATGGAAGCGCTCGCAGACGGTGGCACGGTCGAGCACGAGCTCGACGCCGGGCAGCGAGCGCGCGAAGGCGATCATCTCGCCGACATTGCCGGGCTTCAGTAGGTGGACGCGCACGAAGCCGCCGAGCGCGCCGTGATGGCGCACGAAGGGATCGGCGATGGGGCAGATCACCCGCACGCTGCCGGCACCGAATCGCGCGTTGAGCGCATCTTCGACATAGACGACGCTCGGCTGGCCCTCGGCGGTCGACTTGTCGGCCATGCCGTGATCGGCCGTCAGCGCAACCGTCGCGCCGAGTTCGATCATGCGGGCGATCCGGCGGTCTACTTCACCATGAAAGCGGTTTGATTCCGATTCTCCCGGCTCGTACTTGTGCTGAACGTAATCCGAAGTCGAAAGATACATTAAGCCCGGCTTCACAGCTGCGAGCAGCTCCAGCCCGGCGTCTAGAGCGAAAAGTGAGAGATCGGCAGAATATTGGTCAGGCTTGCTCCGGCCGACAAGCTCCTCGCCCCCCGATACACCGAGCGCCGAGAGGTCAGCGGAATCGGGCTGTTCGGACGAGAAGGCGATGCCATCCATTTCGTAGGCGAGCACCTTCAGGAGCTTGTCCTTGGCGGTCACTACGGCAGTTTGTACGCCAGCCTTGCTGACCGCACCAAGAATTGTGCCGCAGCGAAGGCGTCGGGCATCCGTCACCATGATCTCCTCGCCAGTTTCGGCGTCGAGATAATAGTTGCCGTTGATGCCGTGGATCGCCGGGGGCACTCCGGTGACGATCGAGGTGTTGTTGGTGTTCGTGGTGGTGGGAAGGGACGCGAGCGCGGTGCCTAGATATCCCGTTTCCCTAAGCGCAGCGATCGTCGGAAGCGTCCCGTCTTCGATTCCTTTCTGCAGATATTCGGGATCGAAGCCATCGAGGCAGATGACAATTACGGGCTGTTTCGGCAAGGCGTAGGTGCGCCCGTTAGCCTGTACATGCGCTGGTGTATGCAGGTTAATAGCTGCGGATGTCCGTGACATATCTCTATCTACCAATACTGACGACCGGTCAGCGACCTAGCCTCTAGGCAGGATAGTAGCGCTAGCGAACGTGTGATAATCAATCGAATAATGCGCACCTAAATGTGCGAAAAAGGAACGAATTATAGCAGCAGGCCGAGGCGAAGGCGTCGGCTTAGCCGGAGGGCCGCCGCTTGAACGAACGTGAACTTCCTCTCAATGCCCTTCGTGCATTCGCCATTGCCGCCCAATCACCGAGCCTCGAAATCGCAGCGAGGAAACTCGGTGTCACTCATGGAGCCGTAAGCAAACAGATTGCGTCGCTTGAAGCTTGGCTCGGGCAAAGCCTGTTTGGTCGACAGGGGCGCTCGCTTCAACTCACGCCATACGGGAAGATCCTTGCGGACAAGGTGACCGAGTCGATCAGACAGATAGGCGCGGCATGTGATTACGTACGGAGAGATCGCTCACGCAAAGTAATCTCCGTCGAAGCGCCTGCGACCTTCGCCATGTACTTCCTTCTGCCGCGCATCAAGAAATTTGAGACGCAGAACCCGAAACTGTCTGTATGGATCGCGACACGTCTGACCGGACAAACACCGGATTTTGCACAGAACGATGTTGTCATCAGCCGCGGCCAATTCCCAAAAGTGGCTACACGCGTGGGAACTGCAAAGTTTCTATTTGAAGAGAAACTGACGCCGGTCAGCGCGTACTCCCTGCTGAAGGAAGCGCCTATTAGAAAGCCTGCCGATCTGCGTAAGCATAAACCCATTGCCTCATCCAGCCGACCGGGTGAATGGGAGGCTTGGTTCGAGAGAGCAGGGCTGGGAAATCCATTGATCGAAGGCGGTCATCGCTTTGATCATTTGAATGTAGCTCTCCACGCGGTACGCGACGGCTTAGGATCAACGATCGCGCCTCGGCAACTCTTTGGTGATATGATTAATCAATACCATCTTCGTTGCCCTCTTCCAGATATCTTCTATCCGGGCGCTTCATATTTTGCATACTCGGCCTTCCAACCTGAAACAGCCGAATCGCAGATTTTCATATCTTGGCTCCAGAGTGAGTGTAGAACATCTGACGGCGACAATATTGGATCGCACATCCCACTGAATGCAGTCTGATCTTGCGACGCCTTTTGTGGTACACTCGTCGGCCTCTAGAAACCAATGACGGCTTCGAAAGACCATTCCGATGGCGGCGCCATATCATCTGATGGCAAATCGGCTGAGCTGTCGAGATGACGCGACTTGAGTTGAGCATCTGTTTTTTCAACACCCCCGCGTCTGAAAATAGAATATTACTTTCGGTTAGCTCGCGCTGTTACTCAAACGACTGCTTTTTGTCGATTCCATTCCGCAAATCGGACCAGCTGAAAACTACCCAATGACAATATTCGCGGGACAGGAGTTTGCAAAAATACTACCTGCGCGACATTACGCCAGCGAAGCCCAGACCGGCGGACCCAAGATGCCGTCCGATTGCACGTCCATCACTGCCTGCGATGCGACGCCCCCGCGTGCTTGATCTGCAGCTGCGCGACCGGAATGGCGAGGCATGCCCCGCAAGCACAACCACTTGGCAACCGGCATCCTGGCAGATGCCCTGCAGCAGGTCGGCATTGGAGCCGCTGTCGTAGACCGCGAGGCTTTGCGCCTAGCGTGGAGTTGCCCGAGCACAACGGATTCGTCGAGGACGAAGCGCTCGCCGCTGGTCATCACCGAAGCCAGGATCCCAACCTTCAGTCGTGTCCACGAGACCTGTACCGCCATCCAGAATAAACGAGGGCGGCGAGGGCCGTAAGGCGATAGGCCATGATTGCCACCCGAGACGGCCCTGGCTCTACCGGCGGATGCCGCACGTGACCCAATATTCGCGCGGCACACAGATGCCGAGTGGTGTCGGGAATTGGGCGTGGAAAGCGATGAAGTCCTGGCGCAGATCCGAGCGACGATCATCGTCTAACGACGTGGCAAGCGCCTTGGTCGGACCGTAGCCGTTCGAAAATCGTTCCCATGCGGCTTCCGCGCTCGGCTCACGATAGAAGGAGACACCCTTCTCGAATGCCAAGTCGAAGTCCTTGCCCAGTAGTTCGTCCACCCGCTCGGTACGACCCCAATCGAACGGCGAGGGCGGAGCCGGGGTTGGCGGCGGTGGCATGTACGGCTTCATCACCATGAACATCTTGAACACGTTGCCGTCCGACAGCCAGGTGGTGAGGGCGATGCGTCCGCCCTTGCGACAGACCCTGGCCAATTCGCTGGCCGCAGCCTCCGGATGGCTCGCGAACATCACACCGCAGGTCGAGATCACTGCATCAAACTCACCGTCCGCGAAGGGCAGGCTCTCGGCGTCACCCTCCCGATAGGTGATGTCTAATCCCTCGGACTTGGCTTGCTCGGTTGCGAACGCGAGAAGCACCCCGCTGATGTCGGCTCCGGTCACCCGCGCCCCACGTCGGGCGACGACGCGTGAGGTCCAGCCGGTGCCCGTCGCAAGATCGAGGATCTTCTCGGCTGGTTGGGGATCGAGGCGCAGCACGCAGTGCTCGATGCTGTCCGCAATACCTCGGCTGATCTCGTCGTAGCGGCCACCACCGGAGTTCCAGACGCTGGCTGGTTTGGCATTATGGGGCTGGATACCGCTCATGGCTTCCTCCGTTGCTCCAATCGCCCCCGGTTACGTTTTCTACTGCGACCGACGCCACGCTTCGGCGAAGGAATGCACGAGGGCGAGGGAGGCGGTGGCCCCGTTGGCCTGTCCATCCCGAAGCCGCCAGCTTGGCCCATCTGATTCGTCACATGGGCAAAGCAGAGCACAGACCGGCTCCGCGCACGAGCGAAGGGAAAGCGTCGCCGCTTCCATATCGACCGCCAGGATGCCTGCTCTCCGTCCCACTATGATGGCCTCCGCAGTCTCGCGGAAGGCGCGTCGGTGGAAACCAACCACTTGGCATCTCGGCAACGGCAGGTCAGGCGGTCATCCACCCCACGTGGCGTCCGGCCCACTTTCCTATTCTCCGGAGGCGCCCGGCCTCACCCGTGAGGGTGAACTACCGAATTGCAAGCGAATGGATGGGGACAGCGGGCATAGATTGGCTCGTCGCAGGCTTAATCTGACAGGGTCAGCGACTGCGGGCTGGGTGGAGTCGTTCTCGTAAGTTTGCTGCCCAGCCCGTCCGGGTTTGCGAGTTGCCCAGCGGCCTGCCCCCGGTCGCGGGGTGACGGCGGGTCGGATGGTGCTTGCGCTGCTGTTCGGCCCGCTGGGGCGCTCGGCCTCACCCGCTCCGGCTAAGATCAGATCAAATCCAGAAACGAGCAGAGTCTATCGAAGAGCAGTCGCCCCGGTTGTATTTATACCGCGTCGGCGACGGCGGGCCGAGCGACCATCCACCTCAGACTACTCGGCCGGTCCTTGCCTGCTAGGAAAGACTGTCCGCCCTCATCCAAAAGGCCGATCATCTGAATTGCGGATTGGGCTATGGGATCAGTTGCGTACACAGGCTCGTCGCGGCCCTTCCTGACCCCCGACAGCGACGTCGGGTCGGGATTTCTCGCTGAGAATGCTCAGCTTTCCGCGAGCGGTAATCGCGAACGTTGGCGATAACTTTAGTCATTCTGAGACAAGCTCCGTCCGATTCTCGAATGGCGGGCGTCGACGAAGTACCGCTTGTGGCTCGCATTTGCGTCAGCAGCGACCTCAGAGGTTGCTCGGATACCGGTCGTTCTGGCCGGCGAACCACCTAACCCAAAGCAGACATCGCTAACGGGCAATAGAGAAGATGAGTGGGTTCACTTGGCCCGCTGTAAGATCTCAATGCACGGCAGACGGCATTATTTGAACGTGAATGCCTACGGCCTCCTTCGGAATCAACGACGGCAGTCGAGGTGCCAGAAAGATCGCACAGGCGTGGATATGCGGCTGCTTCTCGCAAGGGTCGCTCGGATCGTTGTGAACTGACTTAGCAGTTGCGACGGCGGCCGAGAGCACGAGGCCAGCGGCGACGAGGAAACGGTACAGAGGAAGACCGGTCATCTTTGGTGCGAGATCAATTGCGAAGTGGCGACAGTGGTCAACGCGGCGACAGGAAGGATGCGAAGGATCAGTGTCTGTCTGCCGAGCCAGGCCGCGGCAGCTTGATCTCGACGGTTTCGCCCGTGAGCGGGTTGAGGATCAGCATGGATAGCGCCTTCAATTGACTGTGCCTGGAGACCGTTCAAGCTCGACTCTGGAGCCATGCGATCCGTCGAATTGCGCGGACGTAGTCAATGAAGCGTTTGCCGAGGTTGCGGCGCGGCGGCTCGGAGCTCGGCAGCAGCAGGGTCGGGGTCAGGGTTCGATGAATGCGTGTTCGACCGCTGGACCCTGACCGAATGCGGCGAATGCTCCGTTGGACCGGAACACTTCAGTCGCGCTTCTCGGATCAGATCAGGGGAAGACATAGCCCCCGTTTCGCCCAGCTCTTCGGCGAGGCATCTGCCGGCACTGACTTGACCGCCACCTCGATATCGAACGTCCGCTAGTTGGTTCGGGCGCCAGAGAGCGAACCGGCAATGAGCGGGGCCCCTTGCGGGCATTTGTGGCCGCCGCCGGAAATATCTGTCATCGACGGCAATCCGGACACAGCTCTCGCCGTCCTGGATAGTGGCGGACGCGGGGAATCCAACCTCTGTCAAGAACGGAGCCAAGCGGCGCGAACGGAACCGCAGGCGGTGTCCGGCTTCGCTTCACCGATAAAGATCACGACGGGGCCGTGCGTGTCGCGCCGCGGGTCATAGAAGTCGAGCAGGGTCGGGTACCGGTGCTGGAAGAAGAGCGGTTTCCGACCCTGGCGGCGGAGCAGGTGGTCGATAACGACCTGGTCGCCGTGGACGGCGTTCGGGACCGAGCCGCAGGTCCCGGCTTCATCCAGCGCTCGGGCTTGGCCGCGAAGGTGGCGTAGAGAGGGGGACAGCTCATCGCCGTGCCAGCGCAGCAGCGCACTGGAGACGTGGTCTTTATGAAAATAGTCCTCCATCGCGGCTAGGCCGGGTTCGGCGAGGGCGTCGGCCGGTCCCGTCAGCACGGTGTCGAGGTCGCACAGCAGCGCCGTCCCATCGACGAGGCCAGGGCGGAACGCCTCCATCTTCGCCCACCAAGCCGGCCGGTCGTGCCGAAGCTCCACCCGCTCGACCCCGTCGATCGCCAGCGGAAGGTCGGTGAGACAGAGGATCCGCCTGAAGGCCGGGGCATGGCGGCGGATGCCGCCGGCGAGGCGCGCGACCCAGGTCGCATCGTAGCGGCCGCCGCCCTTCAGGACGGTGATCAGGGTTGCCATGGTGCAGGGGTCATCCGTCGGTCGGTGGAGGATGCGCCCGCAGCCGACCGGCCGCGCCCGCCTCGGCGAACCAAGCGCGCTCGGCCGCCCAAGGGTGGCCGGACCAGCCTTTGAAGCCAAATCCGTAGGCCTCGACCGTGGGCGACCTGACCGGGCGCCCGACAAGGAGCGCGAGCGCCACCAGGAACCCGGTGCTCGGGTCGGCCGGCCCTCGGCGCGAGCCCCGAGCACGCGCCGGGCCTCGCCGTGCAGTGCCTCGGGCAAGACGTGGATCGGCTTGCCGAGCGGGCGCAGCATGGCCAGCGCCTCGCGGGTAAAGCAGATCGGCTCGGGCCGATTATGCGCCTCCGGCAGCATCGGGAATGGCAGCACAAAGCCCTTCGCCTGCCGGACGACCGGGCGGTCGAGGAAACCCGGATCGGCCAGCCATTCGCGCATCTGCCCGCCGCGATTGACGAGAGCCAGATGCGTGATGTGTGAGCCGGTCCGGCCGCCGAAGCCTGGGGCGTTGTTGAAGCGCACGACGCTTCCCGCCGCATCCACCGCCGCGGCCTCGGTTCCGGGCGCGTTGCCAACGAGGGCGACCGAGGCGAGGTCGAATAGGTCCGGCCAAGCCGTGCGGAGGGGGTCGACGTCGTTGGACAAGCGAGGCAGAGGTCTCGGCGGGGCGTCACGGGAGAACCGGGGAGGTATGGCGCCCCGCCCGCGCGACCAGCCCCAGCCGGAACGGGACCTTCGCGATGACCTTCGAGAGCGGACGCACCCGCCGCTGCTTCCTCTGTCGCGCCGCCATGCTGGCGCCGAGCGACCGCCGCCTGATCGATGCCCAAGGGCGTGAGCGCGTCTTCCCAGTGGCGTGCGTCTCCTGCGGCATCTTGACTGAGCGGGACGCGGACCCGGCGGAGAGCTGGCAGCACCTCGCCCAGCGTCTTAGGGGGCCAACCTTCGTCCCGGACCCGGACGCGCCCTACGGCCTCGACATCTATACCCTACGCACCGCCGCGACTCGTCTCGGCCGCGGCCTGCGCCCGCTTGCTCCCGAGGACCGTACGGCGCTCTTGGCCCCTCACAGCCTCCTCACGGCGCACGCCGCGCTCTACGACCTAGCAGACGGGCCGCCTGTCTCTCTCGGCCTCCTCTGCCGTCCGGCCGAGCTCGATGCGGTGCTCGCTGGCCTCGCTTCGCAGGCGGGCTGGACGGACGACGTCGCAATCCTCCTCGATGGCAAGGCCGAACCGCCGCGTGCCGTGACGGTCGCGGGCTTCGCGCCCGGCGCGGTGCGGGTGGCGCGTCGTCCCCTCGCGGGCGACTTCGCCGCGCAGCGCAACACCCTTCAGGAGCTGGCCCGCCATGCCTGGATGCTGCAACTCGATACCGACGAGACCATCGTCCCCGAAACCGGTCGTCTCCTGCCGGCCCTCGCCGCCCTGGCCGAGGACGGCGGTGTTCTCTCGGTCGGGCTTCCCCGGTGCAACCGCGTCGACGGGGTCCTGTCGGACGTCTATCCGGATGTGCAGTACCGGCTGAACCGGACCTCGGTGCGCTATGCCGGCCGCGTTCACGAGCGCCCAGCCGTCGACGGCGGCTGGCGCCACAGCTTCATCGCTCTGCACGGCGCGATCGAGCACCGCTTGAGCCGGTCCCACGTCCGGGCGCGCTCGCGGGACTACGAGGCGCTCGATCCCGGGCGCGGACGCCCGGAGGAGGAGGACGCGCTGCTGCGGCCCTACCGGGACTGATCAGCCCTCTCGCGCCGCCGCGATCGCCCGTCGGTAGAGGTCGAGCGTCGCCGATCCGAGGCTCGCCCGGGTGAAGCGCCCGGCCGCAGCAAGGGCGCGGGCGTGGTAGGCCCGGCGCAGGGCGGGGTCGAGAAGGAGCGGACGTAGGGCATCGGCGAGCGCCGCGCCGGTGGCCGCCGTCGCGAGCGGGCCGGCCTCGGGCGCGCCGACGAAGGCGCGGGCACTGGCATCCTCGGCGCAGGCCACTACCGGCCGGCCATAGGCCAGGGCCTCCTGGTAGACGAGGCCGAAGCTCTCGTAGCGCGATGGGGCGAGGACCACGTGGGCCTCCGTATAAGCCTCGGCCAGTGCCCCGGCGCCGATCCGGCCGCGGGCGCAGAGGCGCGCCCGTGCCGTGTCGGGCAGGTCCGCCGGCAGGTCGCCGGGCGACACGCCGACGACGTCGAGGCGGAACGGCGGCAGCGCGCCCCGTTCCGCTTCAGCCGCGAGGATCGCCAAGGCGTCCATCAGCGCGTCGAAGCCTTTTCGCGATTCCGCCCGCCCGACGAAGAGCAGGCGCAGGGGCGCATCTACCTCCGGATAGGGCGCATCCCGTGCGCCCGCAGCGACCTCCGGCGGCAGGCTCAGCCCGATCACCGCTTCGGGCTGGCGGCCCGAGAGGCGGTAGGCGCGCGCGATCACCGCGCCATGCGCGGCGGTGTTGGCGATGAGGCCAGCGCTGCCCCGCGCCTGGCGCCGCTCGAGGGCGTCGGCGCTCCCGCCGTCGAGGCGGTCGCGGAGACTGGGCACCGGCGCGCGGGTGAAGGCCGCCGGGGTCGAGGAGCGCGTCACCAGGGGCAGGTCCCGGTGCCCAGCGAGCAGCACGGCCGGCGCGTACCAGTTCGTCGCCTCGACCACGTCGAAGGGCGTGCGGGCATGGGCCGCGAGGACGGCACGCCGGAATGCCAGGGGGGCAGCGAGGTGGCCGACCGAACCCCGGAGGCGCAGGCGCGCGAGGCCGCTCATCGGCGGCAGGGCGAGGCCTTCGACCGTCACGCCCCCGGTCCGCTCGGCGACCGCGCGATCGAGGGTGAACACCGTCACGTCGGCACCAGATTCGGCCAGGCTCTCGGCGATCTCCCGGGCCGCGGTCGAGAGGCCGCTCGGGGCAGGCGGGTAGTCCCAAGCCAGAAGGGCGGTGCGCATCAGTGGCCGAGGAGGCGCCGGTAGAGGGCGAGGTAGTCCCGCGCCATGCGCTCGGCGGTGAACCGCTCCTCGAAGCGGCGGCGTACCCCCGCCCGGTCGATCTCGCCGACCCGGGCCAGGGCCGCCACGGCCTCAGCCTCGGAGGAGACAACGAAGCCTGTCACCCCGTCCTCGACGATCTCCGGCACGGAGCCGCGGTTCCAGGCGATTACCGGGGTGCCGCAGGCCATCGCCTCGATCATCACGAGGCCGAACGGTTCCGGCCAATCGATCGGGAACAGGAGCGCGCGGGCCCCGCCGAGCAAAGCGCCCTTGGCCGCGTCATCGACGGGGCCGAGATAGACCGCATCGTCGCCGAGCAGCGGCCGGACCTCACGGTCGAAATAGCCCGGGTTGCCGACATCGATCGTGCCGCCGAGCCGGATCGGCAACCCGGCCTCCCGCGCCACCCGAATTGCGGTGTCGGGCCGCTTCTGGTCGGTCATCCGTCCTACGAAGGCGAGGTGCTCTCCGGCCGCGAGCGACGCGTCGTAGCGGTCGCGGGCGATGCCGTGATGCACCACCCCGGCCCGGTTCGAGGCCGGGATGCCGGCGCCCTGCGCCGCCGAGATCGCCGCCACGGGAAGATCAGGAAATCCCTCGAAGAACAGCGCCCGGTCGAGTTCGTCGACCCGCCAGTGGATCGTCGTCAGGCTGTACCGCCGGCGCTCTCCGAGGAGAGCCGCATGGGCGAACTCGCCATGGCAGTGGATGATGTCGAAGTCGTCGAGGCGCTGGCGCAGAGCCTCGAGTTGCAGGGCGTCGAGCGCCGCCGGCACCCCGGGCGCGACCTTGCCGTAGCGATGCGCCAGAGCCTTGAGGCTCGGATGGATACCGATACGGGGTAAGTCTGTCGCACTGTCCGAAGGGGCGAACAGCGTTACCTCCAGGCCCAAGCTTTTCAGCGCCGTGCCGAGGTCGTGGATGACTCGCTCCGTGCCGCCGTGATGCTCCGGGGGAGTAGGAAAAATGTTCGGAGCGACTTGGGCGACACGAATCACAGGGTGTACCTCACTCAAATCGTCCTGCCCGGTTAGCGCCTGCCCTAAGGCAGCGACCTGATGTTCGTCCTGCACATCGCCCTGCAGGGCTGCCTACGCGGCCAGAACGTCGTCTACGGGCTCACCGCCGATACCGGCGGCCATATCCGCTACCTGCTCGATCTCGTCGCCGCCTCGGCGCAGGATTCCGGCATCACACGGATCGTGGTGGCGACGCGCCGGTTCGCCGGCCCGCCCGGCCCCGACTACGCCGTGCCCGAAGAGCGTCTGGGCGACAAGGCTATGCTCGTGCGACTGTCGAGCGCGTCGCCGGGCTATCGCACCAAGGAGGAGATGCACGCGGAGGTCGCGAGCTTCGCCGAGAGCCTGATTGCCTGGATTACCCAGCAAGCGCAGACCCCAGACCTAATCCACGCCCATTACGCCGATGCTGCCGCCGTGGCGCAAATCGTCGAGGACCGGCTCGGAATCCCGTTCGTGTTCACCGCCCATTCCCTTGGCCGGGTCAAGGCGGCGATGCTCGGTGAGACGGCGGCGGGACATCCCGACCTCGCTGGCCGGATCGCCACCGAGGAGCGGGCGCTCACCCGCGCCACCCTCGTCATCGCCTCCTCGCGCGACGAGGCGGAGGTGCAATATGCCGGCTACGAGGCCTGCGATCCCGGCCGGGTGCGCGTCCTGCCGCCGGGCAGTGACCTTGCCCGCTTCGCCGACAGTCGCCCCGACCCGCGGGTCGACGCGACGATCGCTCGCTTCCTGCACGACCCCGAGAAGCCGGTACTGCTGGCTCTCGCCCGTCCGGTGGCGCGCAAGAATCTCGCGGCCCTGGTGCAGGCCTACGGCGAGAGCGCCAGCCTCCAGGCACGGGCGAACCTCGTCCTCGTCGCTGGCACCCGCCAGGACATCGACGCGCTTGGCGGCGAGATGGCCGAGACGATGCGCGATCTCCTGGTGGTCATCGACCGCTACGATCTCTACGGCCGGGTCGCCTATCCGAAGACACACCGGCCCGAGGACGTGCCGGCGCTCTACGCCCATGCTCGCGTGCGCGGCGGCCTGTTCGTCAACCCGGCCCTCAACGAGCCCTTCGGCCTGACCCTGCTCGAGGCCTCGGCCGCTGGCCTGCCCCTCGTCGCGACGGATAGCGGCGGCCCCAACGACATCGTCGAGACTTGCGGCAACGGAATCCTGGTCGATCCGCGCCGGCCCGATGCGATCGCGGCGGCCGCCCTGCGTCTCTTCGACGACCCCTCCCTCTACGCAGGTTGCGTCGCCGGCGGGGCGCGGGCGGCGGCTTGCTATGACTGGGATCGGCACGCCGCGCGCTACCACGCCCTGCTGCGGGCGCTCGTGACGCCGGTGCCGCCCCTGCGGGCGCCGCGTCAGGTCCTGATCTGCGACATCGACAATACGCTCGTCGGCTGCGCCTCGGCTCTCGGCATCTTCCGACGCTGGCGCAGCCGGCAGGCGTCCCTGGCCTTCGGGGTCGCGACCGGGCGCTCGTTCCACAGCGGGATGGCGGTGCTGGAGCAGCAGGATAGCCCGCGGCCGCAGGTGGTGATCACCTCGGTCGGATCCGAGATCTACCACCTCGATGCCAACGGCGTGACCTACACGGCGGATTCCGCTTGGCGCAGGGCGATCTCCGCTGGCTGGGAGCGGGAAACAATCCGCGCCGCGCTCGCCGGCCTCGACGACTTGGCGCTCCAGGGCACGCTGGAGCAGCGAGCGTTCAAGCTCAGCTATTTCGGCAACGCCGCGGCGGCCGCACAGGTCCGCGCCCGCCTGGCCCAGGCGGGCCTGCGCGCCTCGGTGATCCACAGCCACGGCCGGTACCTCGACGTCCTGCCCGAAGGGGCCTCGAAGGGCAGCGCAGTCGACCACGTGCGTGCTCTCTACGGCCTGCCCGAACGGGCGGTTTTCGTCGCGGGTGATTCCGGCAACGACGTCGAGATGCTGCGCGCGCGGGTGCAGGCGATCATCGTGGCGAACTACTCTGATGGGCTGGCCGGCCACTCCGCCCTGCAGCACTCCTATGTCGCCCGGGCCTCGCATGCCCGCGGCATCATCGAGGGCGTCGGCCATTTCCGCAGGTTGTCCGCGCATGCGACCTGAGGCCTCCGCCGCGAGCGTGCTCACACTGGTGCGCGGGCGCGAGAGCTGCCTGCACAACCTGATGCACGGCCTCGCCCGTCAGAGCGCGCCTCCGCGCGAACTGGTAATTGCCTGGATGCAAGCAGAGCCCGGACCCGATCTGCCCGATCCCGGCTGCCCGGTGCGCCACCTCCATGTGCCTGGCGAGCCGATGCCGCTCGCGGCGGCACGCAACCGGGCAGCGGAGGCTGCCGCGGGCGACCTCCTCGTCTTCCTTGACGTCGACTGCATCCCAGGTGACGCCCTCGTCGCCGCCTACGCGCAGGCGGCCGCGCAGGGAGACGGTCTGTTCCTCGGCGAGGTCCTGTACCTGCCGCCGGGTGCCGGACACCGCAACGAGGCGGATCTCGACCGGCTCGGCCGCGCCCACCCGGCCCGCCCCCCGATCCCCAGGGCCGGTCTCCAGTCCGAGCCCGATTCCGGCCAGCTGTGGGGCTTATCCTTCGCGCTGCCGGCGCGGGCTTGGCACGCGGTCGGCGGCATGGACGAGGGCTTTGCCGGCTATGGCGGCGAGGAAACCGACCTCGCCGCCCGTCTGAGCGCGAGCGGCCTGCCGACTTTCTGGGTCGCGGGTGCGCGGGCCTATCATCAGCACCACCCGGTCCACGTGCCGCCGCTGCAGCATTTCGAGCCCATTCTCGCCAACGCAGTGCGCTTCCACGAACGACACGGGCGCTGGTGCATGACCTACTGGCTCGGCCAGTTTCGGGACGCCGGCCTGATCGCCTGGGACGAGGGGGCAGACGCGATCCGCCTCCTGCGCTGCCCGAGCGACCTCGAGATCGTAGCCTCCTTGCGGCCCGACGCCCTATTTTCCTGAGAGATCTCATGAAGAAGCCGATCGCGTTCTTCGTCCACCATCAGGGCCGGGGCCACGCCAACCGCACGATGGCGGTGGCGGCCGAATTCGCCCGAGATCGCCCGGTCTCGGTGCTGACCGCCGGTCCCCACCTATTCGACGGCTTCACCCGCGACATCGAGATCGTGGCCCTGCCGAACATGATCGGCGCCGCCGTGCCGACCCCGCGCCTGTACGCGGAGCCGACGCCGCAGGTGATGCATTGCGTGCCCCTCGGCCTCTCAGAGATGCGCCGGACGATGCGCCAGATCCTTGACCATCTCGACGAGCGCGGCATCGGCCTCTTCGTCGTCGATGTCTCGGCGGAGATCGCGCTTTTGTCGCGCATCGCCAGCGTGCCGGCGGTGCAGATCCGCATGCACGGCGACCGCCAGGATATCGGCCATGTCGGGTCCTACGAGGCCTGCGTCGGCATGCTGGCTCCTTTCGATCCTCGACTCGAGCAGGACGACTACCCGGCGCATCTTCGCGCCAAGACCTTCTACAGTGGTGGTCTCTGCACCAGCGTCGACCGGGTGCCCGACCGGGTCGAGGCGAGGGCGCGGCTCGGGCTCGATCCGGACCGAGAGATCGTCGTGGCGGTCACCGGCGGCGGGGGCAGCGGCACGCCCTATGCCCCCCTCACAGTCGGGGCGCGCGCCGCACCCGACGCCGTGTGGCTGACTCTCGGACCGACCCACCGCGAGGGGCACGAGACCGACTTCGCCAATCTGCACGAACTCGGCTGGGTGCCCTCGGTCACCGATTATCTCGCGGCCGCCGATATTGTGGTGGCCTCGGCTGGTGACAACACGGTGCACGAGGTCGCTCGGGTTGGCGGCCGTCTGATCGTGATGCCGGAATGGCGCTATTTCGGCGAGCAGAGTCGCAAGGCCGAGGCCTTGGTGCGCCTCGGCGCCGCCGTCCAGGCGCCGGTCTGGCCCGGCGACCTTCAGGGCTGGCGCGACCTCCTAGGCAGCGCCCGTGCCCTCGACGGCGATGCCTTGCACAGCCTCTACGCATCGAACGCGGCCTCCCGCGCCGCCGGCTGGCTCGAGGGCCTGACCGACGAACTCTGGCAGGGCGAGCATTCCGGACGGGGGCGTTCCACGTTCGTGCCAGAGCATCTGGAAGGCCGGGCAGACTTGTCCGAAGATCCGATCAGGCGTGAGGCAGTCGGTTTGGTATGAGCAAAGGTGAAGTCAGCTTCTGTGCTGTAAGCCGACATCCAACCAGCGACGTGCGAGTGTCTGTAAGTGGCGCTTTGCCGACCGGCAGATGTTGGACGGTCTCCGGCTGCTCGCTGCCGCACCTTAGGTTTCTGTTGCAGACCCCAGAACTAACAATAGGCTGGTCGCCCAAGGATCGACTTGGCTCCTGACCTAGCAGGCAAATATTGCTCGTACAGGGACTGGCCAAACCCTCCCCTTGCACGCAGCTGGACAGTGGGCTTGCGAGTTATATTGGCGCTCCCTTGCCGCGAGGACGGCGGACATTGCACGGCAGGCGAGGGCAGCCACCGGTCAAATCGGCGCTGGCTGCATGGACGCGCTCGTAGGCTGTCTTCTCGCAGTACGCCGTCGGTCTCAGGGCCGCAGTGTAGATGAGGCAGACGACCTGCGAGCGCCACAATTCACGCCTTCCGACATTGGAGCTCCATCGGGTCGGATCAGGCAGGCTGTCAGTTCTCAGCCTCCGGCCAAGAAACCTTTTTGCTGCGCAAGAGCTTCTCTCGCTTAAAGCGGGGGCATACCATAGTGATGCAGATAGCGGGAGACGAGCCTGCCCTGAAAATCGAGGTGATGAGGACTGTTGCCTACTCCTTTGCTGACGGCCGCAAGATTACACGTTGCCGACCCATGCCGGACGCGCTCGGCCCCATCGGAGGCAGGTCTAGCTACAATACTATCATCCTCCAACAAGCATTAAGACGATGGCGCAGAGGCAGCTATCGCGCGAGGTTAGCCCGGCCACCCGTCTAAGCATGATCAAGGACCTAGTATGCCTAAGTACTGTATCGATACACAGGCAAACAACATATCTACATGCCCTGGGACTGTAGGAAAGTTCTCTGGTGGGAATATGGCCTGCCCCTATCCTCCCAAGTGAACTTTGAGAACAGCACCAACGATCTGCAATCAAGCCGCATAAGCATGTTAATCAGTCGAGCCCATCCGGATGACCGAGAGTGCCACTTCCGATTTACCGCTGTTCCTGGCCGGCGGCGGACAGATGGGCGCGATGATGCATTCCCACGATTGGACAGGTTCGCCGCTTGGGTCGCCAAGAACTTGGCCGCATTACCTGCGCTCGACCGTCAGCCTGCTACTTGGATCGCGCTTCCCAATGTTCGTGGCCTTCGGACCCGAACTTGGGTTCATTTATAACGACGCCTACGCTGAGATTTTGGGCGACAAGCACCCGGCGGCACTCGGTCGCCGCTTCCGTGACATCTGGCCCGAAATCTGGCCTGACATCGTTCCGCTGGTCGAGAAGGCACTTTCAGGGGAATCAACTTGGTCGGATGACATGCCGCTGCGCATGAACCGGCGCGGTTTTGACGAGCAAACGTGGTTCACCTTTTCCTACTCGCCGGTTCGAGACGAACAGGACAGGGTCGCTGGCATGTTCTGCGCCTGTACCGAAACGACCGGGCGCATTCGAGCTGAAGCGGCCTTGCGTGCCAACGAGACCCGTCTCCAGTTCCTGGATACGCTCGGGAAGGAAACAGCAAAGAGTACCAATGCCGACGAAATCCTCGCGACGACCACACGCATGGTTGCCGAGCATCTCGGTCTCTCAAATTGCGCTTACGCGGACATGGATCCTGACGAAGACGGGTTCACCATCCGTGGCGATTGGGCGGCTGAGGGGTCACCGAGCATTGTCGGGCACTACAGTCTCGCGGACTTCGGCAAACGGGCTGTGGTCGAACTCAGCGCTGGGCGGCCGTTAGTCATCAACGACAACCTTGCTGAACTGGCGCCCGATGAGGCCGCCACCTTTCAGGCCATTGGCATCTCGGCCACGATCTGCATGCCGCTCGTCAAGGATGGTCGCCTCACCGCACTCATGGCCGTCCATAGCCGGGTTCCGCATGCCTGGTCGGATCATGAACTTGCGCTGGTCACTGAGGTCACGGAGCGATCTTGGGCCCACATCGAACGCGTTCGAGCGGTTGCAAACCTTGAGGCATTGAACGCAACTCTTGAAGAGCGCGTCGAACAGCGCTCCTCACAACTCGCAGAGACCGAGGCCGCACTCAGGCAGTCGCAGAAGCTCGAGGCCGTGGGTCAGCTTACCGGGGGCGTTGCCCACGACTTTAACAACCTGCTCACAATCATCCGCTCGTCAATCGACTTCCTGCGCCGACCTGACTTAGCCGAGGAGCGGAGGAGCCGATATCTCAACGCGGTGTCAGAAACGGTGGACCGAGCCGCCAAGCTGACGAGTCAGCTCCTCGCTTTTGCCCGGCGCCAGACCTTGAAACCCGAGACGCTCGATGTCGGCGCTAGACTCGGTGCAATCGCCGAACTCCTCGATACGATAACGGGCACCCCCATCAAGATTGTCGTCAATTTACCGGAACGCCCCTGCTTTGTCCGGGTCGATGCCAGTCAGTTCGAAACGGCCCTCGTAAACATGGCCGTGAACGCGAGAGACGCCATGAATGGAGTGGGCACCCTGACGCTGAGCCTCAATCGCCATGCGGCGTTGCCGCCGATACGCGGCCATGCGGGTGCATCAGGCTCATTCACTGCCATTTCACTCAACGACACCGGATGCGGCATCCCGCCGGACTTGTTACCTCGCGTGTTCGAGCCGTTCTTCACGACCAAGGAGGTGGGAAAGGGCACCGGTCTTGGCCTGTCTCAGGTCTTTGGCTTCGCGAAGCAATCGGGCGGTGACGTTGAAGTCGAAAGCATCCTAGGTGAGGGCACGACCTTCACACTCTACCTACCGGAGGTGCAGCCCGACTTTGCTGCCAGCGAGTCCGTTGGTGATATCACGGAAATCGAGCCCGGCGGCGTTGGTCAGCAGGTACTGGTGGTAGAGGACAATATCGAGGTTGGTCGCTTTGCAACGCAGATCTTGGAGGATCTCGGCTATGCCACAACCTGGGCGGGCAACGCCGAGGATGCTCTGGATATCATTGGCTCGGACGGCGCGGGTTTCGACGTGGTATTCTCGGACGTAGTGATGCCCGGCATGGGCGGGATCGAGTTTGCTAAGCTGCTGCAACACAAGCTTCCACATCTGCCAGTAGTGCTGGCGTCGGGCTACAGCCATGTGCTCGCCCTGGAAGGCAGTCACGGCTTCGAGTTGCTGCAAAAGCCCTACTCGGCGGACCAAGTCTCACGTGTGCTTCGCAAAGCTGTGTCGAGGCAGGGAACCTACAAAAACAAAGTGCAGGCCTAAACCAAGATTACGGTTTGATATGCTGGCTGGCGATGCCTGTGACGGCTCCTCGCGCAAGAAACTCTTGGAACTCCCACGGCGCGCCATCGCCATTACTACAGTCTATGGGAAAGGGTTCATAGTCGAGCCATAGATGAAGGATGCCCTGCTACGACCTGATGGCGCGTCATCGCGGCAGTCGTTGCAATCCTGTCTGGTTCCCCTGATGCATGGGCCGCGAGTGTCGAGAACAGCTCTGACGCCACCGTTAGGCCGGGGGTGCTCGCACCGTCCTCGATATTATTGGGCAGCGGCTTGGCGTGCTCGATCATAAGGTCCCGGGACTCCATAGCGCGACAGGCCGCTGGATTGGCGGTTCAGTCAACGTGAAGAAGGATGATGGCCAGTATTCTGGTGCAAAAGGCTTTGTCGTCGACCGATCCAACGCGTACTTCGGCGGAGTTGCCAGCTGACTGGGGATGCTCAAATTCGTTAGACTAATGGATAAGGAACGCTCCTATCACGCTGAACAGCAGTGAGGCTGCAGCAGCAGGCGGCACGAAGCGAGGCCGATAAGCTAACAGCAGAACGAGCAAAAGACCTGCGCAACTCGTTGCCCCAATCCATTGTACCGGCGCGAACACCCACCCTTCCGCGTATCCAGTCAGGATCAGCGACAGCCCAATTCCGGTCCAACCCACCGTCCGAAGGAGCGCCACACGGCCATCCTGCGGCTTGGATTGCAGCACGTCGGAATGATGACGATTCAGGCTGAGGCACAGAGCCGCGAGTGCCGCGAAGCTCAGCGAGATGCTGAGCGCGAGGGACGAGGTGATCATGCCCGCCTGCGCTCCGCGATCGGTCGCGGGTTTCGGACGCTCGAGGCCACCGGCGTGCCGTTGGCCTGCCTTTGGACGACGAGCGATGCCGGTCGTTCGCTCCTATGCTGAGATCGGCCTGGAACCTCGTAGACCATCACCTTTCGACCGGCAGCCATGAACAGCCCCGCGAGCGCGAGGAGCGCGCCGTCGAACCACAGGAACAATGGGTCACCATAACCGAGCTGACGCAGAGGATGCCGCTCGATGGTCGCGACATCCGCAACGACGACAGCGAGGCAGAGGACCGACACCAGTGTCAGCATCTCGGTCCAGGCACGGCGGTGAGGGCGGAAAAGCGGGATGAACGCGGCAAGGATCCAGGCTGCGAAGAAGCAGCGGATCTCCCAGGCCGATCGATCGGTCACGTCGAGCGGAAGCAGACGGTTCGCGAGGAAGAAGACCGCGATCGCTGCGGGTAGCCCGGCAATGCTGCCGATGTTCATGGCCTGGACGAAGCGAAGCCCAAAGAACGTCCGCTCGCCCGGCTTCGGTAGACGGGCCAGCGACCACAACATGATCCCTGTCGCGACCATGGCGCTCCCCATGATCCCGCACAAGAAGAACAGGACACGCAGGCCTGTTCCTGCAAAATGAGCCTCGTGCAGTCCGACCATCGTCGTGAAGGTCTTCGCGGCGGGCTTCAGACCGCCCTGAAGCACCTGGATCACGGCGCCGGTCACGCCGTCGAACGCGACCTGAGGGTGCTCGTGGGAAAGCCCATGCGGCTCCTCGAACACCGCGACCACGGTGGCGTTCGCGTCCCCACGGTTGGTGATGGTGAGGCGCTCGAGCGGCTCGGACACCGTCGCAAGGGCCTTCTTGACCATGGGACCGACCGGTGCCAGCGCGGCAGGCTTGCCTGCTGGCGGCCGAGGCGCGGTGATCTGGCCGGTCTCGGCAAAGAAGGCTTGGCTGTCGCCCTTGTAGACGGCGTTCATGCCCCACGGCATGTACATCAGCGCAAGCGTGACGATACCGGTATAGGTGATCATCAGGTGGAACGGCAGCGCGAGCACGCCGGTGACGTTATGCGCATCGAGCCAGCTGCGCCGAGGCGCCTTGTCCCGGCGAAATGTGAAGAAGTCGGCGAAGATGCGCTTGTGCGTGATGATGCCGGAGACGAGCGCTATCAACATGATCATCGCGCAGATGCCGACGGCCCACCGGCCCCAGAGCGGCGCCATGTGCAGCTCGAAGTGGAAGCGGAACAGAAAATCTCCGCCCATCGTATCGCGGACGGTCGCGGGCTTGCCGGTCTCAGGATCGAGCGCGACGCGGTTTGGGGGTTCGCCTGGTCGGTTCCGCCAAAACAGATCGAGCACAGGACTGTCGGGTTGCGGCATGCCGATGAACCACGCACGTGCGTTCGCGGCGTGCGTCTCCATGTAAGCGACACCGCGCTCTGCGGCTGCGCCGAGCGCGGATGCATCCATCGGAGCGGCGCGTACGAATTCCGGTCGCATCCAGCGCGAGATATCGGCGCGGTAGTAGCTCGCCGTTCCGGTCACGAAGATCGCGAACAGCACCCAACCGACGACGAGACCGGACCAGGTGTGAAGCCAGGCCATGGACTGGCGGAAGCTGCCCTTCACGAAGCGCCTCCCGTGCGCGTGGTAGACGCGGAAACCGGGCTGCCTGCATCCTTCACCAGCCAAGTGCCGGCTCCAAGGAGTGCCGCGATGACCGCGACGATGATCGTGGCGCGCAAAAGAGTGCGCGCAGCGAAGACGAGCACGACGATGCCTACCATCACGACGAAGCTCAGCATCGTCGCCGCGCCAACGGCTTCCGATCGCGTCAGCGGAAGCGTCAGCGAGAGGAAAACGGTGGAGAGGGCGGCAATGCCGTAGCCGCCAGCCGTCGCGATGACGACGCGGCCGGCGACCGCCGCCCGGTCGCGGAGGCGCAGCGACGCCATGCCCGTCATCTCACCACCGATACCGCAGTGTTCCGTAGACCGTCCGGGGCAGACCCAGATAGCAGCCGGAATACTGGAAGCAGCCTGTCACGTAGTACTCGTCGAGCAGGTTCTGCGCGTTGACCTGCACACTGAAGCCTTTCAGCGAGTCGTCGAGGTAGCGCATGTCGTAGGACAAGACCGCATCCAGGAGAACGCTCGACGGCACCTTGAAGGTGTTGGCGGGATCGCCCCAGGATGGACCCAGATACCGAACGCCGCCGCCGATACCAAGACCGATCAGCGGACCGCTTGTAAAACGATAGTCCACGAACGCCGAGGCGGTAGAATCGGGCACCTGCACCGGGCTGCGGCCGACAAGCGGCACCTGCGCGCCGGTCAGCGCGTTGCGGGTGTTGGTGATGTCCTTCGTGTTGCGGATGTCGAGAAACGAGACGCCGCCGACGAGGCTAAGGTTCTCGGTGACGTTCGCCCTCGCCTCGAACTCGACGCCCTGCACGCCGACCTCGCCGGTCTGCAGCACGAAACCGGGATTGTTCGGGTCAGTGTTCGTGGCGTTCGAGCGGCGGATGTCGAAGGCGGCCGCCGTGAGCAGGATGTCGGTTCCAGGCGGCTGATACTTGATACCGGCCTCGTACTGGTTGCTCTTGATCGGGTCCGGGATGCGGCCGGCCGAGCCGAAGGCGGAGTCGAATATGCGTCCGCTGACGATGGGCTCGAAAGCCTCGCTATAAGACACGTACGGTGCGATGCCGCTGTCGAACAGGTAGAGCAGACTTGCCCGCCCAGTGAAGGCCTCGGCCGGCACGTCCTGCTGCGCCACCGCACCCGTGGCGATGGTGCGCGTCGGGCCGGAGGAGCGCGCCCAGTCGTAGCGGCCGCCGAGCGTCAGGACGAGATGGTCGAACTTGAGCTGATCCTGAAAGTAGACGCCGGTCTGCTCGGCCTTGATGCGCGACTCCGACGTGAAGGCCGGGAACGCGATATTCATGTCGTAGTTCGGCGCGAGCAGGTTCAAGCTCGGCGCTGAGGGGAACGGCCCTGAGAAAGTGTTTGTCTCGAAGGTGCGGTGGTCAACGCCGACGAGCGCGGTATGCGCGATAAAGCCGGTGTCGAAATTCGCCACGACGTTGTTGTCGGTGGTGTAGGCATCGATCCCCACCCGCGTGCCACCCTTCGAGCGGGTTAGGATCGGGCCACTGGTGAATGGGCCGTTATTGATGTCGTCGAACGACGTGTAGACGCTGGCGTAATCGCCTTCGGTGCGCAGATAGCGGCCGGCGGAGTGGACGCGGACGTTCTCGTTGAAGCGGTGGTCGAAGATGTAACTGATCGACGCCTGGGTGCGGTCGGAACGCTCGAAATTCCTGTCGCCGTCGTAGAAGTCGGCCGGCAGGCGACCGACGACGCCGTTGCCGAAATTGCGCGGGAAGAGCGTGCCAACCGCGGGAACGCCGCCATAGAAGCCCGAGAAGGGATCGCGCTGATAGTTGCCGATGACCGTCAACGACGTGTCGGCATCGGGCCGCCAGGTGACACTCGGGTTGATGAAGAAGCGTTCGACCTTGGTCGTCTGAGCCGGCCCGTCGGCATTCCAGCCAAGCCCGACCACTCGGTAGGCGAATTGATCGGCGAGTGTGCCGCTGCCATCGCCCACGGGGCCGCCGATGTCGAAGCCGCCGCGTGCCTGGCTGTAGCTGCCGGTCTGCGCGAAGATCTCGCCGTGATTGACGAATTGAGGGAGCTTTGAAACGAAGTTGACGATGCCGCCGGGGCCAGATTGTCCATAGAGAACCGAAGCCGGACCCTTGATGATATCGACGCGTTCAAGCCGGAATGGATCGATTGAGGGTGAGGCGTCGCGGCTGCCCGGAAGCGCCATGCCGTCCAGGAACAGCGGCGCACTGAAGCCGCGAATGTAGAATTGCTCGAGACGGGTCGAGCCGGCGCCGCCGCGCTGCTCCGTTGTAACGCTCGGTGTGTAGCGCAGCGCCTGGTTGATCGAGAGAGGGTTCTGATCCTCGATCTGCTTCCGGCTGATGACCGAGATTGACTGTGCCGTCTCGACGATCGGCGTATCGGTCTTCGTAGCCACCGTGCTGCGGGTGGCCACGTATCCCGAGACCGGGCCGAGGGCACCGCCCCGGTCGTACAGGCCGCCCCCGCGCCCTTCACCAGTCACACTCAATTCGCTCAGCTCGACCTCGGCTGCTTGCACTTGTGCCCGAGCGCCGGCGGGAATGAACAAGATGGAGGTCGTGCAAAGAAGTGCCGCGCATAACTCTTTTCGTGATGTGCAACGACGAACGCCCGACGATGCAGCTAAGCTAAGAATGTCCATTTCGGACTAAGACCCCGACGCAGTATCATTCGAATACGCCGCCTCTTCTTGGACTGAGCGGCGCAGTCAGGATGCTCTAGCAGGAATGGCCGCATAGCCTAGGAATATGTTTTAGATCCATTCTGAACTTCGGTTTTCGAGTATTAAAACGATTCCAAAAGGGATTAAGAGGCTAAATTGCTCGTAGCGCAATTTTCGTACGTGAGGGTTGGCGGCGAAGGAGACGGCCATGCCAACGGCGCGCTCGACACTCGTGGAGTCGCCTCTATCCATTCCAATCAGGCTAGGGCCGATCAAATTCGCGAGTTGCAAAATCGCAACAGCGTCAGGTCTGCAGAATTCCAAGAACAGAATTGAAAACTGCAAATATAAACATCAAAGCACACAGCTTATACCAAGTAGTCTAGCAATAACACACCAGCATGAATCATCTTCAATTTATGGGCATGGCTCTATATGCGCAAATAGCGCCGGAAAAATCAGAACATTGGAGTGTAAATGGGTTATAGCCAGCGTTAGCGAACCGAACAGACGTTTTAGCCGTCTTTTACCCAAGGCGACCACCAAGACGACGCGCCACCCACGTTTGAAGGCAAAGCGTTGTTCAGATGGATGATGCTCCCTTTGCAAAAGCAAACAGGACCCGCCAGGGGGACCGCATTATACTGATTTGAACCACCACAGGCTTTCACAGCAAATCCTGCCAAATGCCGCGATGATGATCGGACTCTGCACTACCTTCATCGGGCTCGTGGAGATCGTAGAGGCCGGCATCGGCCCGCGTCACCTTGATGAGGGGCCAAATCGACCGCGCTCATCTTCCTCGCGAGCGCAGGCTCGTTCCATCTCTCGAAGCATCGGACTGTCGAGAGCGTTAGTCCGTTCTCATCAGCGGATAAGGTTCGGCGGACCAAACCGACCTTCAAGCCGCCGTGGGCAAGGAAGCCATGTCGATGACGAAGCGGTACTTCACGTCGCTCTTCTGCATGCGGGCGTAAGCGCTCTCGATCTGATCGATCGGGATCATCTCGATATCAGCGGTAATGCCGTGCTTGCCGCAGAAGTCGAGCATTTCCTGCGTCTCGGCGATGCCGCCGATCAGCGAGCCCGCGAAGTTCCGGCGACGCCAGATCACGCTGAACACTGCGACATCGAGGGGCTTCTCCGGCGCACCGACTTGGACCAAGGTGCAGTCGCGCTTCAGCAGGCCGAGATAGGCGTTGATGTCGTGCTGGGCCGCGACTGTGTCGAGGATGAAGTCGAAGCTCTCTGCCTGCGCAGCCATAGCCTCGGGGTCCTTCGAGATCACGACCTCATCAGCACCGAGCCGCTTGGCATCGGCTTCCTTTCCGGGTGAGGTGGTGAACAGCACGACATGCGCACCCATGGCATGGGCGAGCCTCACGCCCATATGGCCGAGGCCGCCTAAGCCCACGATGCCGATTTTGTGGCCCGGGCCCACCTTCCAGTGGCGCAGGGGCGAGAAGGTGGTGATCCCTGCGCAAAGCAGGGGAGCGACACCCGCGAGATCGAGGTTTTCCGGGATGCGCAGCACGAAGTGCTTGTCGACGACAATGTGGCTTGAATAGCCGCCATAGGTGTTGGCGCCAGTCTTCTGCTCGGGGCCGTTATAGGTGGCGGTGAAGCCGGGCTCGCAATATTGCTCCAACCCATCTCGGCAGCTCGAACATTCGCGGCAGGAATCGACCATGCAGCCGACGCCTGCAAGGTCCCCCTCCATGAAAGTGGTGACGTTCGCGCCGACGCGCTTCACGCGGCCGACGATCTCGTGCCCAGGTACGCAGGGATAGTTGGTGTTCTGCCACTCGTTCCGGGCTTGATGCAGGTCCGAATGACAGACGCCGCAATAGACGATCTCGATCTCGACGTCGTTCGGACCGGGGTCGCGCCGCTCGAAGCTGAAGGGTGCGAGGGGAGCCGTGGCCTCCTGCGCGGCGTAGCCAATGCATTGGAACATGATGCCTCACCGATGATGTCGGACACAGCGGATATTGTCCCTTGCTCAGGCTATATGCGGCGACGATGATCGTCTGCCAGTGTCAAATGGCGTTCGCCCGAGATGCAATCGGACGAGGTACGATCTGACGGTGAAAAGAATAAGTGGCGAGCTTGAGCATTCGGATCGATCCAGGTCCGGACTATCGCGCTGATCCCAGCAGCTGCAACTGCTGAGGGTAACAAGGTCCACGACAAGATCTCGGAGCTGGCCGAGACACTTCACTGTTCCATCGTCGGCACTTGCCTGACCATTGCTGAGGGCCGCACGCCGCTCGGCGTACCTGATGCGCATCATGAGTGAGCATCGCCTGCACGAGCAGGTTGCGCATCCTGCCGGGCGCCGCGAGGGCAGCGGCCGGCTTCTGCAGACAACGCTCGATTGCCGGCATGCGCGCGAGAGCCGCCGCGCCGAGGCAGTGCGCACCGGCGTTGACGCTCAGGCGCTGTGATGGCGCTCGATGGAGAACGGCAAAATTCCAGGACGCTATCGGACAGCGATCACCCATCCGGATGTCCGAAGCGAGCGCGGAGCAGATGGTCCAGCCAACTAGAAACATTGCATCATAATAGATAGCATTCTATCTATATCAGAGGATTTCATAGAGCGGGCTAAGCGCACGCGATCGCATGTCGCAAGATCTGGCTCTTCTCCAACAAGCCTACACACAGGCTCTGCTGCTTGCCGGTCGGCAATGGCGGCGCATGGCCGACGCGGTGGTACGGCCGCATGGCGTCTCGGATGCGACGGCTCTTCCTCTGGTGATGATCGGGCGGCTGGAGGGCGAGCCCCGCCAGAACGCCCTCGCGGAAGCAGTCGGGATTGAGGGGCCCTCGCTGGTCCGTCTGCTTGACCAGCTCTGTGCCGCCGGTCTCGTCGAACGCAAGGAAGACCCGACCGACCGGCGAGCCAAAGTCCTCAGCCTCACGCCGGCCGGCTTGTCGACCGTGGCGAAGATGGAGGCCGATCTCGCCGATCTGCGCGCGTCGGTGTTTGCCAGTTGCAGCGTCGCGGACCTCGAAGCGGGCCTGCGGGTTTTCAGGACGCTGCAGGATGCCGAGCGCGACAGATCGCGCGGCGAGCCCCCCATGCGGGAGACGGCCCAATGACTCTCCCCGGTTGGCGCGATTGGGTCTTCGCGATCAAGACTTTCGGGGCTGCGATCCTCGCCATGTATCTGGCCATGTGGATCGACCTACCGCGTCCTTACTGGGCCCTTGGCACCGTGTTCATCACAAGCCAAGTGCTGGCGGGCGCGACACGCTCGAAGGCAATCTACCGGGTCTGCGGGACGCTGCTAGGGGCGGTAGTCAGTGTCATCCTCGTTCCCAATCTCGCGAACGCGCCCGAGCTCCTGACCATCGCCATCGCGCTCTGGGTCGCGGTCTGCCTGTATTTTTCTCTGCTCGACCGGACGCCGCGTAGCTACCTGATGATGCTCGGCGGCTATACGGCAGCCCTGATTGGCTTTCCCGCCGTCGGTGATCCCGGGACGATGTTCGATACCGCGGTGGCGCGGGCGGAGGAAATCACCCTCGGCATCCTCTGCGCCTCGCTTGCCAATACCGTCGTATTGCCCCAGTCGGTCGCGCCGCTGATCGCGGGGCGGCTCGACCACTGGCTCACCGATGCGCGTGGCTGGATCGTGAGCGTCCTGAGCCACACCAGCAACGCGGGGGACACCCAGAGCAAGCGCCTGAAGCTCGCCTCCGATGCAATCGCCTTCGACGCCCTGGCTACGCCCTTGCGCTACGACATGTCCGGTGCGGAGCGCTCGGCGGAGGCCATGGCGACGCTGCGCCAGCATATGCTGATGTTCCTGCCGATCGTCTCAGCGCTCTCCGACCGCATCGAGGTTATGAGGCGTGCAGGCACGATGCCCAGCCGGCTAGAGACTCTGCTCGACGACGTAGCCGCTTGGCTCGCCGCCGGACGCATCGACGAGATCGAGGCGCAGGGACTGCGATCGCGGGCGGACGCGCTCTGTCCCCCCATGAGTCAGCAGGCCTCTTGGACCGATCTGGTGCTGGCGAGCCTGCTGGCGCGACTGAACAATTTCATCGACCTGCGCCAGGATGCCCGCCTCTTGCAGCGCCATATCCTCGACGGCACGCTCACTACGGAGCGTCTCGCCTTCAGTTACACCGCAGCGGCGCGCACGATTCGCCATCGCGATCACGGCATGGCCCTGCTCTCGGCGATCGGCGTGTTTCTCTCGGTGCTGCTGAGCTGCACCATCTGGATTGCCACTGGCTGGCCCGACGGAGCCGGGGCGCCGATGATGGCGGCTGTCGGCTGCTGCTTTTTCGCCGCCCAGGACGATCCCGCCCCCTCCATCGTGGGCTTTGCCAACTCCGCGATCATCGGCGGCATCGCCTCGGCCATTTACCTGTTCGCGGTGCTACCGCTTGCGACGAACTTCGAGATGCTGACGCTGGCACTGGCACCAGCCCTGCTCACCTGCGGCGTCTTCATGACCCAGCCGAAAACGGCGCCAATCGCCATGGGCGCGGCGGTGAACGGCTCGGCCATGATCGCGCTGCAGGGCAGTTACACCGGCGATTTTGCGGCCTTTGCCAACTCTTCCATCGCCGTAATCGCGGGGATGTGGGTCGCAGCCTTGGTCACGCGCCTCGTGCGCTCGGTCGGCGCGGGATGGGCGGCGCACCGCCTGCGCAGCGTCAACCGGCGCAGCCTCGCGCAGGCCGCCGAGCGGCAGGGCGCGCAGAACGGCCTGGAGCTTGCTGCAATCATGCTCGACCGCGTCGGTCTGATAGCCCCGCGCCTCACGAGCCTACCTCCGGGCGACGCTGAATGGACGGCCGATCTCCTCGCGGAGGTCCGCGTCGGCATCAATGTTGTCGAGTTGCGTCGCAACCGCCGGGCGCTCTCGAACGAGGCGCGAAAGGCGGTCGAGGCGCTTCTCGCCGCCCTGGCGCGGCACTTTCACGCCAAGGCGCTGATCCCGCCCACCGGGCTCCTCGCCGACATCGACGCGGCGCTCGACGCGGTGATCGCCGATCGGCTTCATGCGGCGCGCGGCGTCGCGCTCATGGGCCTCGTCGGCGTCCGCCGTGCGCTCTTTCCCGAGGCGCCGGACTACAAGGCGCGTCGGACGGCGACGTCCGAACCGGGATGGGCGGCATGACCAGCGAACTCGACATCTACGGCGTCTTCATCCCGAGCCTCGCAGCATGGATGCTGATCGCCTTCCTCGTCTGCGTGGCGCTGAGCAGGCTTCTGACCTTTACTGGCTTCTACCGTTTCGTCTGGCATCGACCGCTCTTCGATCTCGCGCTTTACATCGTGGTTCTTGGCGCGGTGGTGTCAGTTGGCCTGCCCCTGACTCCCTGACGATCGCCATCTCCGCCTCTCGTGCCCTCACGACGGTTCGGCCCCATGACACGGCTCCTCACCTTCTCCTTCCGTCTCCTCGTCACCCTGGCGATGGTCGCTGTAGCGATCGTGGTCGGCCTGGCGCTCTGGGACTATTACATGAATGCTCCCTGGACCCGCGACGGCCGGGTCCGGGCCGACGTTGTCGCCGTGGCGCCTGACGTTTCCGGCCTCGTTACGGAGGTCCGAGTGGGCGACAACCAGCTTGTGAAGCGCGGTGATGTTCTGTTCCGCATCGATCCAGAGCGCTTCACCCTTGCCCTGCGTCAGGCAGATGCCATCGTGGAGGGCAAGAAAGCGAGTGCCGATCAAGCTGCCGCCGATTACGGGCGCTACAGCAAGCTAAGCGACGCGGCCGTCTCGCAGCAGAAGCTCGAAGCCGCCCGCGCCACCGATCTTGAGGCCAAGGCCGCCTACGACCAAGCGCTCGCCGACCGCGACTTGGCCAAGCTGAATCTGGAGCGCTCGGCAGTGAAGGCCTCAGTCAACGGTCGCATCACAAATATGGAACTGCGCCCGGGAGCCTACGTAACGACCGGAAAGGGTGTCATGGCGCTGATCGACAACGATACGCTGCGCGTCGAGGGCTATTTCGAGGAAACGAAGCTTCCGCGCATCCATATTGGCGACAAGGCCAGTATCCGCCTGATGGGCGACGACGCAGTGCTGACCGGCCGCGTCGAAAGCTTTGCGGGGGGCATTGAAGACCGCGAGCGGACCGCTGGCAGCAATCTGCTCGCCAACGTCAACCCCACCTTCTCCTGGGTCCGCCTTGCCCAACGCGTTCCGGTTCGCATCACCCTCGACGCCGTACCCGAGACCCTCCGCCTCGTCTCCGGCCGCACGGCCACGGTCGCCATCGAGCAGGGCGGCGAGAAGGTATGGCCCAGCATTTTCGGCAGTTGGCGAAAGTATTTGCCTCCTAACACAACTTCGCCTCGGGTTGACCATCAAATACCCGACGCCTATGTCCGCACTTAGCCCCATGGCCCAGAGGCTAAAATGACTGGACCAGGTGCGAAATTGCCGTCTTGCATCTCGGATTCACTTGAGAGTTGGCAGATTGTCTACCAACAAGCGAGCTTGCCGACCGTTGGGAGTGTCAAGTCCGGGGAATGCAGCCTACTTAGACCAGTGTGAGCCTATTTGGATCTTGCGTGAGGTGAGGCCTAATACATATTCGGCTGATTTCTGTCTTCTTACCACAGTTTTGACAAATCATTTCGCCGACAGTTTAAGCATTTATTCAAATAATACCGCCAAATACGGCCAAAATCTGAGATTATTGGCTATCAATTTCCCATTTAATTGCGTTAATACCAGAAAAAGCTTGCATGAGCCAACAGAGAAGCTATGAAGTCGAATGCTGTTGGGCGAGAGCACAGCGTGCGTTGATGATACAGTAGGGCCGAAAATTCTTTAGGCAAAGGCCAGTGCGCCCATATTCGGGAAACCGGCCAGGAGCGCACACGCGAGTCGCATTACTTCGGCCTCCCAACATGACGTAGCCAACAAGTTAAACACTGCGCCTCAATTTCTTGGCTCGCTGTTTCGCTTGATTGGACCGATGAGTTCGTTTCGCGGCGACGTAGCGCGCCTTCATGGTCTGCTCGGGAGAGTGTGCTACCGAATTGCAGTCCCCTATTCGGGGATAAACGTCGTACGCTGGCCTGTCGCTTCCTTCCCTCACAGGTCAGCGACGGCGGGTCGGATGGTTTTCTCGATAGTTAGCTGTCCGACCCGCTCCGTGACGGATTTCGTCGCTCAAATTGCCAACAACCATCGGCTCGGGAGAGGCGGCTCAAGTAGCCAACCCGCGCAGCATCACTCTGGCCACCTGACCAGTCGGCGCATTCAAGCCTTGCAGACGAAGTGTGACTTCTGACTAGCCGCATCACCTGTTTGGTCGAACAGGCGAAAAATTTCTGTATCGTCTCCGAGCCACTGACACTTTGAGAACCCGCGTGGCACGATGCTATAGCTCGAAGCCGACGCCCCGAGACCGCTATGTGCTTATTTCGTAATTTTACTGTTTTCTGCATGGAAATATCATAAGCTCAAGCAAGTCTGCTGCTGTTGATGCCACCGCTTCATAAATCAAAGACATTGTAGACATGGAGCTACGCCGCCCGTCAAAGCGGCCGCCTAACCCGTTGCCGCTTTGACAGATATGTGCACGCAGTTTACCCGCAGAATAAGTTAAACTGACATTCTGGCGTAAGGTCGTCTGCAGAGCCGCCGGGCGCAGCAATCAAGTTTAACACTAGACATCTAACCTAATAGCACGACGACGGTCCAGCACGTGCGATACCCAGCACATATGCCCGGGTCGCAAAGCAATTATATCAAACTCGCTAACGTGCC
>NZ_BJZV01000039.1 GCF_007992215.1 Methylobacterium gnaphalii
CTGGGGGCGGATCAACCGGAAGCGGGCATGCCCGCGTACCCCCTTCCGTGGTTCAGTCCGTCACGACATGCAGGACAAGCTTGCCTTTGGGCGCAGGTAACACTCCTTCCAGCATCAGATGAGCATCGCGAGCCTTTGCCAGCGGCAGGATTGCCCCGACCCGCGGGTTGAGCTGACCGGCCTCCATAAGCGTGGCAATGCGGGACAGACGCTCGGTTGTAACCTGCACGAGAAAGAATGCTGCGTTTACGCCGTGCTGGTCGGCCTGCGCCGCGTCGGGCTGCGTTACGGCCGAGATCAGCCTGCCGCCTCGGCGCAGGACCTTGAAGGAACGGGTCTGCGTGTCGCCTCCGACCAGGTCCAGGACGGCGTCGACGTCTTTCACCTCGTCCTCGAAACGCTGGGCGCGATAATCGATCACCCGATCCGCGCCAAGGCTTAAGACGAAGGCGGAATCGCCTGCTCCGGCCGTTGCGATGATTTGAAGCCCAGCCTGGTGGGCCAGCTGGACCGCATAGGCTCCCACATTCCCGGCCGCACCGTGGATCAGCACGGTCTGCCCCGGCTGCAGGCGGGCCTCCTCGAACAGACCTTGCCAGGCCGTCACGGCGATCACGGGCACAGATGCCGCCTCGACATGCGAAAGCGAGAGCGGCTTTCCAGTCAGCATGGCGGCAGAGGCCACTGCGTACTCGGCATAGGCGCCGACAAAGCGCGGGTTCGTCACGCCGAAAACCGGGTCGCCGAGCTTGAGGCCGGTTACCTCCGAGCCGTAAGCCACGACGACGCCCGACAGATCAGACCCGAGGGTGAGCGGAAGGGGCTGCGGCAGCGCACTCTGTCCCGCTCTGATCCAGCCGTCCCACGGCCCGACACCGGCGGCATGTACCTTGACGAGAACCTCGCCCGGACCCGGAACAGGCCGCGGCACCAGCTCAAAGCTCATTGCAGCCGGCGGCCCGAACGCGTTCACCCGCCAAGCCGTCATCGCTTCGCCCTCGGTAGGCGCGGCAGTCTCCCTGGCCATCGCACTCTCCTCGCGGTTGACTAATCCTGTGCGCCGGCCCTACGGGCTTGCCCCGTCCGGATCAGGAACCGTGAGCGGCTTGTCGTGGCTGTCGACGATGAAGACTGCGAGCAGGCTGGCGGGCTCGCTGTCGCTCGCGTTCTTGCTCACCCGGTGATGAGCGCCGGGATCCTCGAAGAAGCTCTCGCCGGCGCGGTAGGTCCTGGCAGGCTCGTCGCCGACGCGGCTGTGGATCGCGCCGGTCAGCACGTGCGCATAGATAAAGGCCGACGCGGCATGCCGGTGTGCCGCAGACTCGCCCCCGGGTGGGTAGGTGACCACTACCGCGATCAGGCTCTTGCCCGGAACGTTCGGGAGGGCGCGGTTGAAGACAGGCTTTACGGACTCGCGCTGCTGAGCCTGTCCAGGTTGCGCCCCTAGCGCCGCGGCCGCTAGGAATGCCGCGATGGCTGCCGGCTTTGCGCACCTCCACTTCAGTTGTGAGATCATGACGGTCTCCCTTTGCCCCAGTCGTGGTTTGGTCTGGGTTCAATGCGGCCAGGGCGAGCCGAGAATGATGCTGCAGAAGTTCATCCGCCTGTAGCCTGGGTCCTTGAGCGCTAGAACGTCGGCCTTGACGTTGCCGAAGGTGGTCTCGGGCTTCTTGATCGTTCCCTGGGCGAAGTGATCGATGACCGCTTCCTTGAAGTTGGACTCGCGCGGATGGTGGACGCAGACATGGTCGCGCTGCTCGGGCGTGAAGTCGTCATAGGCGATGCCGAGCACGTCCATCTCGACGCCCGCCGTTACGAGAGCGACGGTCGGACGCATATGCTCCGGAATACCCGGCGTGGTGTGCAGGGCGATGGCGGTCCAGACCTCCTCAATGTCCCGCTCAGGCACGCCATAGCTTGTCAGGAAATCACGGGCGGCGTTGGCCCCGTCGACTTCGAACCGGAGTGCCCTGCTCGCGTAGGCGTCCGTCAGGCCCATGTCGTGGAACATCGCCCCAATATAGAGCAGCTCCGGATCGTATCTTAGGTTGCGGCGCTGCCCCGTCAGCGCGCCCCAGAAGAACACCCGGCGGCTGTGGTTGTATAGCAGGTCGTCTTCCTTATCGCGCACGAGCTGCGTTGCGGCCCGTGCGATCTGGCTGTCGGGCACCCGAATGCCCGCAATCGTCTCAGGGTGGTGCAGGTGAGCATTCATCGTCGTCGATCCTGGTGCGGCAGGTTCAGTCGAAGCGGTGGGAGGAAAGCGGATCGCTCGCCGGGAAGCTGTCGGCCAGCGCCTCGTCGAGCCAACTATCGACCTCGACGGGTGGGGCCGGCAAAGAGGAGCGGTCACGTTCGTCCGCATGAGGAGTGGCAGCCACCGGCATCTATGCCTCCTGATGTTAGCCAACATTGGAGCGTCGACCTGAACAGCATCCAATACTACTGGGCCGATATCTCTGACGTCGTCTTGTCTTGCGCAATGACGCGAAACACCGGATTTCCGCCATCGATGCCCGCTTTTCCGCCAGCCGGCGGAGCGGCAAGAAGGAGGTGCTACAGGTCGACGATGCAAGAGGTGCAAATGCTAGATCGGAGCGTCGCAATCATAATCCACGACGGGGTGCAGGCGCTCGACATTGCGGGTCCGGTGGATGTCTTCGCGGAAGCAAACAGCCTGCTGGGTGGACGCGCGTCCTACCGGACCGTCCTCGTGGCGCGGACACGCGACCCGATCGTCGCATCGAACGGCATGCGCCTGCTCGCCGACCTTACCTTCACTGAAGCCCAGAACCCATTCTCGATCGTGCTCGTCGCTGGCGGGCCCGAGCTGCCGGTGTCGCCACCGGACGAGGAGCTTTCGGCCTGGCTGAGGACGGCCTCCTCTCGCGCCGATCTTTACGGATCGATCTGCACCGGCGCGTTCGCCCTCGGGCATGCCGGGCTACTCGACGGTCGGGCTGCCACGACTCACTGGCAGATCGCCCAGCGCCTAGCTGTATTGTTCCCGAATGCCAGGATCGATCCTGACAGGATCCATTTGCGTGACGGCCGCCTGATTACGTCAGCCGGCGTGACTGCAGGGATTGATCTCGCGCTGGCTCTCGTCGCCGAGGATCATGGCGCGGCCCTCGCGCAGGCCGCAGCCAAGAGGCTGCTGGTCATCGCGCAGCGTCAGGGCGGCCAATCGCAGTTCAGTCCGTTCCTGGCGACGGCCGTCGACACCGCCTCCCCACTCGCCAGAGTGCAGCAGCACGTGATGGAGCATCTCGCCGAGCCTCTTTCGGTTCGGCAGCTCGCTGGCGTGGCAAAGACCAGCGAACGAACATTGTGGCGGCTGTTTAAGGAGGTCGGCCTAACGCCGCACGACTTCGTAGAGGCGGCGCGTGTGGACGCCGCGCGCAACCTGCTGGAAGGCAGCGACCGGCCACTTAAGGCGGTCGCTTATGATTGCGGCTTCGGCACGCCGGAACGGATGCGGGCGGTCTTTCAGCGCCGGCTGAGCATCTCGCCGGCGCAGTATCGCAACAGCTTCCGCATGAGACCCAACGCCAACGCCGCCTGATCGGCGCCACAGGGTCTATAGGTCCTGTCAGCCGGCCAGCCGCAGCAATAGGGCTGCCCCCAGCCCTGCCCGGAGAATTGGGCCGCGAGCGCTGACGGCCGCAGCGCCATCCGCTTGGCAGGAAAAACACAGCCATTGGCAGGCGCCGAGGGGGCCGGCGCATTGAACGGGCCGAGCCGTCGCGGATAATCCGGCAAAAGGCTTGGCCCGAGCGATGGCGCGGCGAACAGACACTCGCTGAAGTCACAAAGCGGACCGCCGTGAGCCCGTCGAGCGGGCGTCGTGGCAGGATGCGTCGGCGTGATCCGTAACGCTAACAAGAGGAGATCGACGATGAGTCAAGTGATCTCAGGCATCAGGATCCCCGACAACGCGAGAGCGCTCGCCCGCGAGGCTGTCGAACTCGTGCGTGAGCATGCATCCGATCTGCTGTTCAATCATTCGGTCCGGGTCTTCGTATTCGGCGCGATGAGAGGCGTTCGTGATGGGCTGACCTTCGATTCCGAGCTGCTCTACGTGGCGGCCTTGTTCCACGATCTCGGGCTGGCCGACGCATATCACACTCCGACCAAGCGGTTCGAGATCGACGGCGCCGATGCGGCTCGCGCGTTCCTCCAGAGGCACAGGCTTCCGGGGCAAAAGGCGGACCTAGTCTGGTAGGCGATCGCGTTGCACACGACTCCCGGTATCCCCGAATATATGCAGTCGGAAATCGCCCTAACGAAGGCGGGCGTCGTGATGGATGTCGTTGGGATCGGGTATGACAACTACACGCCCGAGCAGCGCGCCCAGACACTCGCGGCTTTCCCGCGCCGCAACTTCAGATCGAGTTCGTCGAGGACCAGCTTCGCTCGGCTCTGAAGACACCGGAAACGACCTTCGGCACAGTGAACGTCGAATACATCGAGCACTTCGATCACAGCTTCTGCAAGCCGAACGTGTGTACGAGGATCCAGGCTGCGCCCTGGTCCAGCTGACCGACCGACAAGAGTGCACTGCCGCCGATATGGATGATGAACCTACGTCCGTGTTCCAGAGCCGCGCGGCCACGGGTGTAGGGCTGTGTTGGGTCGAGAGCAGCCTCTTGCGGCGGGTGCCAAATGTCGGATTTCGCGCACTTTCATATTCGCCCTTTCACCTGCGCTGCGCACCGTTCCGCAACTTGTCGCGACACGATCCGCGAAGCGCAGACCCTCGTCTCCACGGAGATTGTACTTTCGAACCGAGGTGTCCGGCGGTCTTCGTCAGCAGGCAGTCGCGCTCACCCTGATCATTACGGCCGGCGCGACCGACCCGCGCCCGCATGCGCTCGGCTCACCCCTGCGGCCCCGTGGGACCGGGGCTGTCGGGAAGGGTCAGGTATTCGAAGCGGCCTCTGCCGCGCCGGCCCGGCGCCAGCAGCCCCATACCTTGCTCCGCGTCGCGTCGGCCAACGGCCCAGCGGTCGCGGATGGACGAGGGCGAGAAGTCGAAGCTCTTGGCTGCGAGCTGATCGGCACCGGCCTGGTAGACGAGGTGGAGCAGTGTCACCGCTGGTCCCGTGGGGTCGAGCCGCTGCCGCAACTCGTACTCGCGCCTGAGGCCCGCAATCACCCGGCGCGGCGCACTGGCGAAGATGAGGTCGTTCGCGCGTTCGATGACTGCATCGAGGGAAGCCGGACGCGGTGCGCGCAAGGAGAACAGGTCCGAGGCGATACATAGGAGGTCGCGCTCGGGCTCGGTCTCGAAGAGCGGGTCGAGGGGTAGGTTGTTCGTGTAGCCAGCGTCGCACAGGACCCGCCCGTCCACCTCCACCGGCGGGAAGGCCGGAAGGATGGCCGTGCTAGCGAGGATGTGCTCGGGCCGGACCTCCTCGCGGTCGGTGTCGAAGTAGACCTCCTCCCCGGTCTCGATATTGACGCAGCCGACTGTCAGGCGCGTGCCGCCCCGGTTCAGGCGGTCGAAATCGACGAGGCGTTCGAGCGTCCGCAGCAAGGGGGCGTTGTCGAACAGGGCCACGTCGTTCGGCACCCAGGGCAGGGCCGACCATAGGCCCGGCAGACGATGGCGAAAGATGCTCGGCCGCCCCCAAGCAAGTGCCAGGAGGGCGTGGAGCCCGTTGTAGACCTGGCGCGGCTTGAGCAGCCCAGTCGGGCTCGGTCCCGTGGACTGCGTCGCCTCGTCCCAGAACATCCGGAGCTTGGCGACCCGGTCCTCGAGGGCGTTGCCCGCGACGATGGCGGCGGTCACCGCGCCGATGGAGGCGCCCACGACCCAGTCGGGCCGAATCCCGCTGTTATGCAGCGCCTCGTAGGTTCCGGCATGGTAGGCGCCGACGGCATTGCCGCCGGCGAAGACCAGGGCGAGGTCGCGTGTGTCGTCCGGCATCCCCGTGCCTTCATGCGTTGCGGCCGTTCCCAACCATAACTTAGGCGGCGTCAGCCGTGCGGCTTGAACACGACCTTGGTGCAGTTGTCGGTCTTGTTGCGGAAAGCCTCGTAGAGCGCCGGTCCCTCCTCCAGGTTGGTCGACCGGTGGCTGATGATGAACGAAGGGTCAATCTCTCCCTTCTGGATGCGTTCCAGGAGCGGCTTCATGTACCGAACCATGTGGGTCTGGCCCGTCTTCAGGGTCAGGCCCTTGTTCATGAGGACCCCCAGCGCCACGGGCCCCACGGGACCGGCGAAGACGCCGGGCATCGAGACGTTCCAACCGGGCCTGCAGGCTAGGATGGCCTGGTTGAGCGCGATGGGCCGCTCCAGGCTCACCGTGTGCTCCATGATGGCGGAGGAGACCTTCTGCAGCGTGCTGTCGGCCCCATGGGACTCCATGCCGACCGCCTCGATGACCGAGTCTGGCCCGAGGCCGTGGGTCATCTCCATGAGCGTGTCCTGCACGTTCTCCTTGGACAGGTCGATGGTCTCCGCGCCCGCCTCGCGGGCGAGCGTCAGACGCTCGGACACGCTGTCGATGGCGATGACGCGCTTGGCGCCCAGCAGGTAGCAGCAGTTCACCGCGAGCACGCCGACCGGGCCGCAGCCCCAGATGGCGACCGTGTCCTCCGGGCCGCAGCCCCAGATGGCGACCGTGTCCTCCGGGCCGATGTCGCAGTGCTCGGCGGCTTGGTAGGCGGTCGGGAAGATGTCGCTTAGGAAGAGCACTGCTCGTCGGTGAGACCTTCGGGCACCACGATGGGGCCGACATCCGCGTAGGGCACCCGCAGGTACTCGGATTGGCCGCCGGCAAAGCCGCCGGTGATGTGTGAGAAGCCGAACAGGCCGGCGAGCGGATAGCCGTAGGTCTGCGCCTGCAGCTTGCCGTTCGGGTTGGTGCGCTCGCAGCAGCTCCAGTTGCCCCACTTGCACTGGCGGCACTCGCCGCAGCAGATGGTGATGGGCACCACGATGCGGTCGCCGACTTTAAGCTTGTGGTTGTCCTTGCCGACCTCAATGACCTCGCCCATCGTCTCGTGACCGAGGATGTCGCCGCATTCCATCGTCGGCATGAACCCGCCCATCAGGTGCAGGTCGGAGCCGCAGATCGCGCAGGCGGTGACCTCGATGATTACGTCGCGGCCGTGCTCGATCTTCGGGTCCGGGACGGTCTCGCTGGTGATCTTGCCCCGGCTCTGCCACGTCAACGCTTTCATGGTCGGTCACCTTCCATCATGGCGGCGGCAGTCATGCGCCCCGTCCCGGGTGCCAAACCGCTACGGGGCCGGGATGATCTGCGCCGCCCGCCGAAAACGCGCCCTCGACCAGGAGATCGTGGGGAACCGGGCGCGCGACGGCACCGGCGTCCTCGCGCGGGCGGAAGCGGCAGCGCCAGCCCTCCCCCACGGCCCGGCCGCAGTACTGGCGGGCCTCGGCGACCTCACCATGGCGCCAGCATCGAGTTCACCAAGCCGGCCAACGCCTCGTCCCGCTGCAAGACGGAGGAACGCAGCTTCTCGTAGCGACCGGCCTCGCGCAGTTGCTCGAACTGGGCGTGCAGATTGAACGCCAGCGCGGGCAAGAAGAACCGCCGCGCCGGACGGCTGGCGTTGGAGTGCAGGCCGACGACAGAAAACGCCTCGCCGGCGAAGCTCAGGGAGAAGTGCGGGCTGTCCGGCTCCTGGGCGACGCGCCCGTCCCAGGGATGGCCGAGCCAGGCATCCTTGTCGGCCAGGGGCTGCACCCGGTCCCAGAGGTGCCGTTCGAAGCCCTCCTCGTTGAGGTCGCCGTGCCCCTCGAACACGATCGCGAAGCTCTGGAAGAGGTCGGACTTCCGGCGATAACGCGCCATGAAGGCCATCATCGCCGGGTAGATGCGCATGTCGTCCCGGGCCGAGGTGATGTCGCGGGCGACCAGGATCCGCATCTGGCCCTTGGTCAGGGCCGATTTGGCGCCGACGCACGGGAAGCCGGCGTCGCGGATGAAGTATCGCAACGCTTCGGCCCGTGGGTGGTGGGTATCGTCTCGGGGAAGTTGCATCGGAAATCGGCACGCGCGGCGCACGGATGCCCGCGGAACCTGCAAGGGTCCGCAGCTTCGGCTGACGGTGGCGCTTCGGCCGCGTCCCGCGCGGGCTCGGGACTGTCCTACCTATCCCCAGCTAGCAGCCCCTCGCGCCCGAGCCGGGTGAGCGCCCCGATGAAGTTGCGCAGTTCCGCGAGCCTTAAGCGCTCATCCGTGATCTGCTGGTCCAGGCCGAGGCGCCAAGCGAGGTCACGCCTTGTCGGCTCCCGATGAAGGGCGTCGACTTGGCTCGCATAAGCCTCGACGTCTTCCTTGCCCCGAGCGAGCCCCGCCTTGACCAAGCCGTCCGCCTGGCGGCGCATGGCTCCAGCCACCTCGTCGAGGCCGATCTCGGGATGGTACTGCACGCCCCAAAACACGCCACCGTCGAAGCGGATCTCGGCGGCCTGGACGGTGGTGACGCGGTTGCCCGCCAACAGCATGGCGCCGGGCGGAAGCACCTCGACCTCGTCCGTGTGGATGGCAGGCGCGTCGTACGTAGCCGGCCGGCCAGCCAGCAGCGGGTGGGCGCGACCGGCCTCGGTCGGGGTAATGCGCCGCGCGAAGGCCGCCTCGAAGCCGCGCCTGTTGGCCCGCACAGTGCCTCCTGCCGCTACCGTGGCGACCTGCAAGCCCGCGCAGGATCCGAAGGCCGGGGTGCCTGAGGCGAACACGGATCGCATGAACGCGACCGTCCGCCGGGTTTCCGCCGTTTCCTCGTAAAGGTGCAGCGGCGATCCTGTGAGGAACACCGCGTCGAACCCGGCCAGAGACATGCCGGACGGAAGCGCCGCGTCGGCGTCGACAGGCTTGATCCGGTCGCACGCCGCACCCGGGGCGAGCTTGCCAAGGATGTCGAGGTAGGTCTCGCCAGAGGAGCGCCCGACACTCTCGCGACGCTCGTGGCGCGCCTCGGGTGTCTCACTCTCGGCCACGAGCAACCGCAACGTCGAATGGGATGAGCTCACGGTTCCTCGGTGTCCTCAGTGTCCGCGCGTCACGGGGAGCCAATGCCTGGAAGCGGCGAGCGTCATCGAGGAGCGGGCGGCCGCGATGGCGTCCAGGGATCCTCCGGGCGCCCCTCCCGCCCGTGCCTCGACCTCGAAGGCCTGGAGCCTCCGGAACAGCGCGACTTCCATGTCCAGGATGGCCGGCGACGGGCAGAAGGCTATCATCTCGTTTAGGCGGCGCATGTAGAGGCAGCTTGAATCGCATGGGTCAGCCATGATGACTCTTCCGTTCGGTTCTTTCGGCTCCGCAATTCGGGGAGGCATGGACCAACCTCCGGCGGGAGCAACGGTTTGCGTCGGTGCCTGCGGCATCCTGCTCCGTACGGCATGGCCATAGTGGTCGATTTCGCCGTTCAGGGAGCTTCCGGGATCGACGGCCGAAGCGGGATCAGGGTGCCGCTGGTCCTGCCGCCGGCCCCTTCGACCTCCTCCTCGGTGGGCAGTTCACACCGGTTGTGGATGTCGGTGGCCGCTACCGCGCCATGGCCCATCGCGACCACCACTTGATCGAGGCCGCGAACTACGCCTCCCGCGGCATAGAGGCCTGGCACCGTTGTGCGGTTGTGCTCGTCGACGACGAGGGCTCCCGTCTCGTCGTGCCTGGCACCCAGTCCAAGCGCGAGTTCGGAACGAAGCTTCAACCCGAGAGCCGAATAGAGAACCTCGAAGCGATGTTCTTCGCCGCCCGCTGTGCGCAGCATCGTGATCCTGCCATCCTCGACGCCGAGTTCGATGACCGGCTCGTAGACCACCTTGATGCCGTGCTTGCCGACGCGCTCTCGCTCACCTGCATCGAGCTCCATGCTTTGGCCAAGCGTCAGCAGCGTCACGTTGCGCGAATAGGTTCGGGCGACGAACACCGCTTCGCCCAGGCCCCTTTCGCCATGGCCGATCACTGCGATGGGCTTGCCTCGTGCCTCGTAGCCATCGCAGATCGGACAGTAGCGAACGAGCCCCCGCCGGATCGCGTCGGGCAGGTCCGGCAAGTCCGGCTCCACATCGTCCGCGCCCGTGGCGAGCAGCACCCTGCGTGCTCGATCCAAGCCTGTGCCTAGTCGGGGTCCGGGAACTTGGGTGGCGAGGGATGATCCAGGCGCCCAAAGCCAGCCTCCGAGAACCGTCTGTCAACGTCGTCGCCGTGCCGGGTCGAGAGCTGGGCAAAACCGCGACGAGGAAGTCGCCGGAGAAAACCAAGTGGCTTTCGGTAGCGAGGCTGTTTGTCGCAACCTGCACGGGCTGGAGACGTAATGTCATTCCACGGCCCGCATCTCCAGTTGGAGGTAAGTCGGATCGAACTCAGCGACGCGGACGACCTCGTCCCAAGCCGATATCACGAGTTGACGCCCGCTCAGTGAGATCAGGCCACGACTTCGCATCTCCTGAAGCACCCGGTTGACGTGCACGCTCGTTAGGCCAAGCGCATCAGCCAAGTCGTTCTGAGTGACCGGCAATGGGCAGCCATGACCATTGGCCAGCCCCACGGCGCGAAGCTTGAGGTAAAGCTCGCAGAACAGGTGCGCGATGTGCTCGAAGGATGTACGACGGCCCAGGCTGGTGATCCATTCGCAGAAGATCCCTGCATCGACCAAAGTGTCCCGCCAGAGGATAGCGGCGATGCCGGGATAGCGCACGATCAGATCCCGCAAGCTATCATGGGGGATGAGCGCAACCGTTACTCCGGTCAGCGAACCCAGGCTGCGATCCATAGTTCCGATGTGCAGGCTGCGAAGATCGGGAATATCGCCGGCAATGTGGAAAGCAACGATCTGCCGGCGGCCTTCGCTGATCATTTTGTAAGAACAAGCCCAGCCCTCAACGATGAGGTAGCAATGCGTTGGCGTATCGCCATCGCACAGGATGACCTGCCGAGCACTGAGAGCGCTGACTTTTATAGGTAGATTCAGGATCGCCTGGCGTTCGGCATCGCTGAGAGGCGCAATACTCTCACATTTGCGAACAAATCGACTGAGGGGATGAGAATGGAAAGCCGAAGGCATGAAGCTTCGCCTTGCTTTGCAGACGGAAGCACGTGCCTCTCCCAGCCGTCAGCGCCTGCCACCTATTCGCTGCCGATCATTTAAAAATAAATCGAAGTTAGAATTGCGCAACATCATGTGATGTAAAAAATAGAGATCACAAATTTATCCACGATTCACCTCATATGATGACTGTACAAGCTGTGCTGTAAAAGACGATTGTGCAAAATCGAGATCGGAGACAATCAATGCGTTCTTACATCAAAGCGTCCGTACCTCCTGATGAAGTTCGGCTACCGATTCGGGCAGTGACAGCGCCAGTATTTTACTGTGAAGTGGACGAGGCGCGGACGCCGCAACAAGCGATGAACGGGTTACCTGAGCCTATTGTCTGAGACGGCTGTCAGGAAATCAAATGTCTGGGAAACGGTGCTGGCTACGAATGTGAGGCAGTCACAACGTCGGCGAGACCGCAAGCCGATGACGGCAAACTTTGGAATATCCGATTTCAAGGCGGTCGCTTTGCGGAATGAACGGCTGTGATGGGCGCACTTCCGCCAGTGTAATGTCAAAAGGTATGTCCGCTTTCGGAAGCTGCGCGATGACGCGCCTACGACTAGTTTGGGTCGCATGCCGTCCGTCCGCTTCCGCCGCAAGCCTTTGAGTCTCTCGCCCTGACTGCGGTACTGCCCCGGTCGCGCTCGTGACGCCGTTCATCTCATTGCCGGCATGGGCCGGCTGGGAGAACAACGATGGGACATTCGGAGCAGGACCGGGGTTTCAAGAGCCGCCGTCCGTGGAATGCCGGGCAGAAGATCGGCGCCAAACGCGCCCTCAAACCTCAGCAGGTTTGGGCGGTCGGTTGCTGACTAGACCGCGCTGGGCGCGTGCGCGATCGCGCGCTGTTTGACCTCGCCATCGACAGCAAGCTGCGCGGCTGTGACATCGTCAAGCCCAGGATCGGCGACCTCGTCAGCGGTGGGCGCGTTCGAACGCGAGCCATTGTCATTCAACGTAAAACCGGCCGACCGGTGCAGTTCGAGCTGCTGGAACCGGCCCGCACCAGCATGCGGGCGTGGCTGGAGTGCCGATGTGGGAGCATGGACGATTCCGCCTTTCCGAGCCGGATCGACCATGATGCCCCCTCAGCACTCGGCAGTACGCTCGCGTGGTCGACGAGTGGGTCACCGGAATCGCCTTGCGACTGGAGGATTTCGGGACGCATTCGCTACGCCGCACGAGGCGTCGCTGATCTACAAGCGCACCGGCAACTGACGGGCTGTACAGATCCTCCTAGGCCACACGAAGATCGAGAGCGCGGTGCGCTACCTCGGGGTCGACGTCGAGGACGCGCACGCTTTGGCAGAGGGCACCGAGATCTGAACGCCGAGGGGCTCTGGGTCAGTAGGGCTGCACCGCGCCCATTGTGGCCAATGCCGCGCTTCAGCGGTGAACCCGAAAGCAGCCATACGAGCCGATGGATCAATGCCGTCTCTCCTGGCGCATTTCCTCACGTCGCACCCGCCTTCTTCAGGGCTGAACGTAGTCCCAGACCTTGGAGATAACGACCGATCCCTCGCCAACCGACGAGGCGACACGCTTGACGGAGCCCGCCCGTACATCTCCGACCGCGAAGATACCGGCTTGAGATGTCGCGTACGGTGAGCTTCCGCCTCTCGTATCTCCCGTCAGGACGAACCCATGCTTATCGAGTTCGACAAGCCCCGATAGCCAGCTCGTATTGGGGGCGGCTCCGACCATGATGAACAGGGCGCGTGTCGAGACCGTCCGCTCTGGTCCATTTCCGGCGTTTCGGATCGTCACCGCATCGAGACGATCATCGCCGTGGAGGGCGCTAACCTCGGCACCGTATTCGATGGTGATCGCCGGGTCCGCTTCGAGACGGCTCGACAGGTAGCTCGACATGGAGGTGGCGAGTGACTGGCCTCGCACCAAAAGGCGGACGTGTCTGGCCGAGCGGCTAAGATACATCGCAGCCTGGCCAGCCGAATTGCCGCCGCCGATGACGATCGCCTCGGCATCCTTGCAGTAGCGGCTCTCGTTCTCCGTCGCGGCATAGTAGACGCCCGACCCCTCAAACGCCTCCAGACGATCGATCGGTAGCCGGCGGTATTGGACGCCAGTGGCAACGACGACCGCACGACCTCGAACGCGCTGGTCGTTGTCAAACGTCGCGCAGAAAGCGCCATCGTCGAGCCGTTCGAGTTTGACAACCCGCCGCGGCATCGCGAACCGCGTTCCGAACTTCAGCGCCTGGACCTCGCCTCGCCATACGAGATCGGCGCCGGAGATCCCCGTCGGAAACCCCATGTAGTTCTCGATCCGGCTTGACGTGCCGGCTTGGCCGCCGATCGCGAGATCCTCGATGACCAATGCGCGAAGCCCTTCCGCTCCGGCATAGACGCCGGCCGCCACGCCAGCAGGCCCACCGCCAACGATAAGCACGTCGAATGCCTCGTCGTCGACAAGGTTGTAGTTGAGGCCGAGGAGTTGCGCGACTTTGTCCGGCGTCGGGTCTGTGACGACGATCTCCCGACCGAAAACGACTGCCGGCATGTCAGGCGGCGCCGAGCAGCTTGTTGCGACGGAGCGCGCTTCCGGGCTGCCCAGGAGGTACGACCGGTACGGAAGGCGGTTGCGGCTCGCGAACTCCGCGATCCGCCGCACGGCTCGGTCCTCGTCCTCGCCGATCAGAACCAGCGTGCCGTCGCGCGTGTCCAACTGTCGCCGGCGCCGCGCAGCAAGGACGGTTATGACGATGTCCGACATCTCGGGGATCTCGGACATGAGACGCAGGATTTCCCGCCGAGGCACCTCGATGACGCTGGTGTCCTTGGATGCCCGCATCGGCATTGACCAGTTGCCACCGTGCAGCAGGGCGATCTCGCCCATGAACTGCGTCGGACCAAGAGTGGATGGCACATGCCGCTCGCCCGTGAACGGATCCACCACTTCGACCTGGCCCTCCTCGACGTAGACGAAACAGTCAGCTGGCTCCCCAGCACGAGCGAGAAATGTTCCGGCTGGATAGTGTCTTTCGGATCCTACGGCCCGGATCGCGGCAACGTGCGATGCTGCAAGAGGTACGCGCTGCATCTCGCGGAGATCACGGCCAATCGTTCCATGGTCCTCCCCATCCCGACAATCGAAATTACGCCGCACCGATCGAGTTCTGGATTGAGGATGTCTGCTTCGCGGTCAACCTGAGCTCGCCGCACAGCCTCACCTCAAGGCGTAGGCTTGGCTACGAAAAGGATAGATGCAGCCGACAGCTTTGCGCCGATAGTCTTGAAAAAGGCGGACTGCGCCGCCCCGATCGATTGAACAGCGCCTCAGATAGATTACTGTTCTCTTGTTGGCTGAAAATTCGTCGTCAGGCAGAAATATCGACCGGGGAATTGGAATATTGTTCCACGACTTCGCCCGGCCGATGGCCTTCAAGTAGTAACTTGCGCCTTTTTCAACACTATCCGCCCATTTCGGCCATTCAGCGGCCTTGACCGGTATCTCCGAAGCGGACATCTGCAAAGACCGGATCACAAGCGGAGGCAGACTGCTGATTTGAAACAGGCCCTGCGAAACATCGAGGATCTAATGCCCGATCTTTGTGCAAAGATATACGCGTTATGAACGGATCCGCCGAGGACCTAAAACTGGTTCATGCCAACGATGCAGAACCCATGTCCGAAAGGATCGCTGCAGAATGCAACCGGGGGAAAGCCCGACACACGGTGTACCTGCTCTGATCTAGCGCCATTCGCCACAGCCCGTGCGAGCGTCCCTTCGAAGTCGTCGACACGAAAATCGATGTGCACCGGTGTCCAATGGCGCTCATACCGGCGAAAGTCGTTGCTTCCCGGCGCAGGTGAGGATCCAGCTGGTTTCGCGAGAAGTCCGATCGTCTGATCCCCCGAAGTCAGCTTCGCGTAACCGGGATGGGGCCGGGACGTCTCGACGAAGCCAAAGACGTCACCAAAGAATTTCAGGCCCTCATCAATCGACGGGACGTCAATCGAAACAGTCACTTTCATCAAAACCGTTCCATTCGCTTGTATGTTGGCCACTCTGTGTATGGCTAAACGCGCATTAGGCCATGATCCTGCAGGAACGCTGCTTCCAGCACGTGCCGGCTTCCCGCTTCATCAGTGCCTTCGCCGACAGCGAGCGTTTCCGTCTTCGGCATTAGGTTGATTCCGAACGTTGAGGCAGCGCCCAGTTCTCTTCCTGCACTCAGCGCGTCAGCACGATGTGGGTCGCAAGCTCCGTTGGGACCGTTTCTGCCACCCGATAGCCGAGGCTCAACAGGTCGATGCCCGCGAACAGGTGCTCGCCCCGGCCCAGGACAACAGGTGACACGGCCAGGTGCAACTCATCGATCGCGCCCGCGAGCAGATACTGGCGAACCGTCGACACACCACCACCGATCTTAACATCCAAGTCGCCAGCGGTGGCCCTGGCTTGGTCGAGTGCCGCCTCGATCCCCCCGGTGACGAAATGGAAGGTCGTCCCACCTTCCATCACGATGGGCGCCCGGGCGTGGTGTGTGAGGATGAATGTCGGCGCGTGATACGGGGGATTGTCGCCCCACCAGCCCTTCCAGTCCGGCCCGCCCCAATCGTCTCCGGCAGGCCCGAACATGTTGCGGCCCAGGATGAAGGCGCCAAAGCCATTCATTCCGGTGTCGGCGAAACGATCGTCAGTGCCGCCCTCTTGCCCGATCATCGATCGGAAGGCCCGCGTCGGGAAGAACCACCGCATCAGCTCCGGCCCGCCTTTCCCGAGCGGATGCTCCAGGCTCTGGTCCGGGCCGGCCCCGAAGCCATCGATGGAGACTGAGAAACCTCTCGCGCGTACCTTGCCCATGGCGCTTAGGCCTCTGCGTCTAGGAAGACGATCAGATCGTCCAGTTCCACGAATTGTTCGCCCCAACCGCCCGTGCTTCCAGAGGCCAAGGCTTCGTCGAGGGCTGCCTTCGAGGGATAGAGCTCATGCACGACGATGTCTGTCGCGCCGTCCCTTTCCTCGAAGGTCACCGTGGTGACGGGCCCATCCTCGCCCCCTTCGTCGTTGGTCCAGACGAGGCGGGCGTGGGGCGTCACCTCGATGTATCGGCCGAAGAACGCCATGGGCTGCTCCGAGGAGGGATGGCCCATCAGTAAACGGTACGTGCCGCCCGTGCGGATATTAGCCTCGAACGAGATCAAGGAGACGCCGCAGGATTTGGGCACCCACCATTGCTGGAACAGCTTCGGCTGTGTCCACGCTTTGAAGACGACCCGGGCCGGGCCATCGACGGTTCGCATGACAACGAGCTCCGTGTCCGATGTCCGCTCCACCGTCGTGGGTGTCCTCCGGGCCATGGTGTCACTCTGTCCGCCTGCGATCATCAGCATCTCGCTCGCCATCGCTCGACTCTCCTCACGCCGCCTGGCGCGAGCCGGCAAGGCCGAGCCTGTTGCCCGCTGGGTCGGCGATGTTGGCCGAGTAGCTGCCGCCGGGGATCGGATCGGGACCCTGGAGCACCGTGCCGCCTCTCTCGCGCACCGTCAGGAGTGCGGCATCGATATCGGCCACATGGACATACCAATTCCATCGGGCCGGCGCCCCGGTGGCCGTACTCGACATCACCGCGCCAGGGCGCAGGTCGCTCCGGCCAATGAAGGCGTACTCACCCATCCCGCCCATCGGCATGGCCCCGAGCTTCTCCCAGCCGAAGAGTGCCCCGTAGAACGCGAAGGCAGCCTCGGGATCGGGGGTTGCGAGCTCGATCCATACGCCGTGGCCGATGGTTTGCTCCGTCCCAAGGGGCACCGGCCCGAAGGCCCGGCTCTCGTCGGGCCTTGTCGCATTCATCAGGGCGAAGACCACGTTCTGCGGGTCGCTGACCATGGCAAACCGGCCGACATGCGGGATGTTGACAGGCCCGAACCGGATCTGGCCGCCAAGCTCCACCACCCGGGAGGACAGGGCGTCAACGTCGCGGGTCGCGAGGTAGACCGCCCAGCCGGGAAAGCCGGGAGCTTCGGGCATCGACCGCCGGATCCCCGCCACGGGCTTCCCGTCAGCTTCCGCGACCTGATAGCCGCCATGCTCCAGCACCGCGGAAGATGCGATGCGCCAGCCGGCGATAGCTTCGTAGAAGGCTTGTGCCGCGTCCTGGTCGGCCGCGTTCAATTCGAACCAGATAGGTTTACCCTCGGCAGTTGGCATCAGGCGCATTCCTCTCTGACAGCGGGCGCATTGGCCGCGTCGCGGTGCCCCTTACAGCCCCGCTTTGCCCAGGCTGGCATTCTCGGTTATACAAAGCAACCATGCAGTCAGAAAAAATAACCAGAGCGGCATCTGCGCCACGAGAGCGTCGATACGACGACGCTTGCGGTACTGCGCTCGCCCTGGAGTTCATCGGCGAGCGATGGTCGCTGCTGATTATGCGCGAGCTAGTCTTCGGCCCTCGCCGCTTCGGCGAGTTACGAACAAACCTCCCCGGCATCAGCGCCAACGTACTGACGCAACGCCTGGAGAGCCTGGAGGAGGCGGGTATCGTCCTGCGCTATCGGTTGCCGTCTCCGGCCAACGTGCAGGTTTATGATCTGACGGAGTGGGGCCGTGGGGCCGCTCCGCTGATGCGCGACATGGGGCGTTGGGCGGCTCGCTCACCAAAGCACGACCCGCGCCTGTTCATGTCGGCGGCTTCAGCCATGATGTCGCTTCAGGCCCTAGCTGACCGCACACAAGCCGCGGAGCTGTTAGTAACGGTCGCCTTTCACTTCCCCGGCGAGGACTTCGTCGTGACGGTGACCGGCGGCGAGATCGTTGTGAGCCGTGGTATCATGGAGGCACCCGACCTCGCGTTCACGGGCGACACGATGGCGATGCGCCGCACGATCTATGGCAAGGCTCCTCTGGCTAGAGACGGTGCGGGCGGAACGCTCGCCTTCGCCGGCGAGGCCGATCTCGCACAGTCCTTCGTCGATCTCTTCGCTCTGCCGCCAAAAATTGTTGAAGAGCTTGTTAGCGGTTAGGCCGGTATTCGGCGCCCTTCCCGAGCGCCCTGCAAGCTGCGCGGTGGCAGCCCAGACTGCAACTTTGCGGGTGCAGACTGTCAAAACCGCCGCCTGACCCTGTCCACCCTCAACGGCTTGCTGCAGGCTTTCGGTCAGCTCTTGCCGTGCGTCGAACGTCCGCTTGCTGGATTTGGCGCTCGAAAGCGGACCGGCAAGAATCCACTCAACATCGCCGTACATGCGCGATCACGCGGTTCCCGAAAGCGGACGTACGTTCTGCCGTCGCCCTGTCAGCAGTGCACCTATTACGGTCATCCAGCGGACCTGGGCCGCATCTCGAAACCGGTTGTTTGGCGCCTAGACGTTATGCAGTTCCCTTCCAACTTGGCTGACATTAGCGCGCCAGGACGCGTGCTGCTTCCTTCGTGGTGGCCACAGCCTGCGAGACGCTTCCGACCGAGCCTGAGATCGCCAGGATGTTCTGCGCAATCGCGGCAACCGCACTCGCCGCATCCTGCATGTTGCCCGACATGTCGCGCGTAACCACGCTCTGCTCCTCAACAGCCGCTGCCGCACTGATCACATGATCGCGCATCCGCTCGACCGAGCCTTGAATCGTCGCGAGCGCGCCGACAACCTGCTGCGACACCGCCTGAACGTTGTCGATCTCACCCACAATCTGTTCCGTTGCGCGTGCGGCTTGGCCGGCCAAGCTCTTCACCTCCTGGGCCACCACCGCAAAGCCGCGACCTGCCTCACCCGCCCGCGCGCTCTCAATGGTGGCGTTCAGCGCCAGGAGATTGATCTGCCCGGCGATGCTCTGGATCAGACCAACAATGCCGCTCATCGCGGTGGTGGCCTGCGCCAGCTTCTGCGTGAACTCGGCCGCGCCGATCACCTGGCCGTGCGCGTTGTCGGTCGCGTCACGTGACTTGACCATGCTTTGCGAGATCTCGGCTACCGAGGCGGCAAGTTCTTCGGAGGCTGCCGCCATGGTCTGCACGTTGTCGGCTGTGCTACCCGCCGCCTGTGTGGCCTCGCTAGCTTCTTGGTTCGAGCGCAGAATGGCGCTGTCGATCTCGCTGAAGTTCTGCTCGATCAGCCGCTTCAGGTCCGCCAGGAGCTTTACCTGTGCGGTGATGTCGGTGGCGAGCTTCACGACCTTGTAGGGCCGGCCGCTCGCATCGAGGATGGGGTTGTAGCTCGCCTCGATCCAGACCTCACGGCCTCCCTTCGCGATGCGCCTGAACTGGCCGGCCACGTACGCGCCCTGGCGCAGCTTGGACCAAAAGTCGTGGTACTCTGGACTTCTGGCGTGATCGGCGTCCACGAAGGTGCGATGGGGCTGACCGACGATCTCGGGCAACGTGTAGCCCATGGCTTCCAAGAAGTTCTCGTTGGCCTCGAGCACCACGCCGTCGAGGCTGAAGGCAATCACAGCTTGCGACTTATGGATCGCTGCAATCTGCCCCTGCCGCTCTGTCTCCTCGGCAATCAGGCGCGTGATGTCGCTTGCGAACTTCACGACCTTGTAGGGCTTGCCCGAGCGGTCGAGGATAGGATTGTAGGAGGCTCGGATCCAGACCTCCCGACCGCCTTTGGCGAGACGCTTATAGCGCCCAGCCCGGTACTCACCTTGGCGCAGCTCGGCCCAGAAGTCGCGGTACTCGGCGCTCTCCTTGTAGGTGGGCTCGACGAAAAGGCTGTGGTGCTTGCCCTGGATCTCGGCCAACGAGTAGCCGACGACTGCAAGGAAGTTCTCGTTGGCCGTGAGCACGCTGCCGTCGAGGTTGAATTCGATGATGGCTTGTGCCCTGTCGAGGGCGGCGAGCTTGGCGATAGCTTCGTCTGCGAGGCTGCTTCGTTTGCCAAACATGCTCCGGCTCCGATGGGCGGCTCCGCGCGGCGACGGAGCTCGCACCTGAGATTGAGAGCTTCAGGAGGAGAGCCGGCGGGCGAGAGCGGCAAACTAAGTTAATCCGCAGAGTTGCCGGAAATAGATGCTAAACTGTTAATGCTATCTAGAATGCAGATCTGTTAAGCCAACGCAGCTGAGATGTCAGTTCGCAAACTGGGCGTTATAAATTTATAGCTCTTGCAGCCATCGCTAAGTGCAGGCTGCACAAACACGAACCCCACCCGAGAGGGGCGGGGCTGCCGGGGAGAGAACTGGGTCGGAGCGGCTCAAGCAGCTCGTTCGGTAGCCAGGAACCGAGTGACCTCGCTGCTCAGGCTCTCGGACCGGCGCGACAGCTCGGAGGCAGAGGCCAGCACCTGAGAAGCCGCCACTCCCGTCTCCTCGGCCGCGCCTGCCACACCCGCGATGTTGTGCGTCACCTCGACCGTACCCGCTGCAGCCTGGCTGACGTTGCGCACGATTTCCTGGGTGGCCGCCCCCTGCTCCTCGACGGCCGCTGCAATCACCGTCGCCACGCCGCTGATCTCCTGAATGCGCTGCGTGATCGCGCCAAACGCCGACACCGCCTGACCCGTCGAGCCCTGGATCCGGGTGATCTGGCCTGAGATCTCCTCAGTCGCCCGCGCGGTCTGGTTGGCCACCTCCTTCGGCGATGGCCCTGAGGGCACCGTCGAGCGAGGGATGGTTCCCGTGGATGCCGTCGAGACCGCTGTCGCGGTTCGGAAAGACCCTCACCTCCGGCGAGCCCGGAACCTTCTTAACCGCGCTCAACGAACGACCCGAGCGGTCGGTCAGCCACCAGGAGCCATCGTCCCCCACGGGCCTCGCAATGACGTCTATGGGATGGGCGTTCATGGCGGTGCACGCCGGCCCTCGGCTGCGTGCGGCAAAGTCTGCGCGCCCAGGGATGCCGCCACGGACGCCAGGAGCGAGTTCGCACTGGTTGGGACCAAAAGGCTTTCGTCGGCCTCGCCTCCGACCCTTGCGAGTCCAGAGTCGGGGAGGCCACGCCGGTAGATCAACGCCACGGCGCGCCAGAACGCGGCGCTGTCGCCGCCGAGCCGGGCGATGGATGCTTCGATACGCTCCCGCGCTTGCCGGGCGAGTTCCTCGTCGGTGACGAAGGGCACCTCAAGATCAGCCATCGCAACCTCGAATGTTAAGCGTGTTAACATCAACGTCGCTCGGAGCACTTCGGCCTCATGTCGGCCGGAGAAAGTTGGAGGAGATCCGCTTCGAAGACGAGGGATGATGCTGCTTCTCCGATCATGCGAGCGGTGAATGGGCCCAAGGATGAACGGTTTCGGCGCCCTGCTCGTTTGGGCTCCTTCTGGGCGCGGTCCTGACGTTCGGTCGAGGCCGGTGCGCCGACGGCGTGAGGAGCGACATGGCGAGCTTGCTGGACTACGAGCCCGGCGATTGCGGGACGGCGGAGTTCCGCCGCGGTTTCGCGCACGGGGCGCAGGCCCTGTTCGACGTAGTAGGCGGCCATCTATCGGTGGAACACGCGACCCTGCTGCGGGGCTGGCTCAACCGGTCGGTGCGGGACTGGACTGCCACCCCTGGCGACGCCGAGATGCCGCCGCCCGCCCCATCGTTGCCGCCGCCCCCATGACGGCGCCGCTGCGGGACTAGGACGGCCTGGCGACCGAGGAAGGTCGGCGCGCCTCCGAGGCGGCTGACCGGCCGGAGCTTGATCGGGCGCTCGAACGGCGGGGTCCCGAGGAGCGCTCCGCCTTCTGGAACGCCTTTGACCATCTAAACACCGCCAGCGCGACGGCCGTGACGGGCATCACCACAAGTGCCTTGGAAGAACGGGAGCCCGCCATGCCCAAGATGTCATCGATCCAATGCTGGTGATCCGAAAGGCGACGACGAAAACCGGAGCCTTCGAAGCTCACGACCTCAAGCTCTGCCCGATGGTAAGCGAACTCATCGCGCTCATTCCCCCCGAAGCTCGGATCGGACCCGTCATCGTCGATGAGTTGGCCGGTCGCCCTACGCCGAATCTGCCTACGGTCGCGAATGGCGGGTCGTGGCACGGGCAGCAGGCGTGCCGACTGCCAATGCCGCCAAGGCATGGCGGAGGGTGTCGCTTCTGACGGGTGCGCAAGCGTCTGCTTTCGAGAGGCTCTGAGTAAGGGTCCTACGACGAGGTTGGGGGTCGAAAGCAGCATCGCTGATGGGGGTACAAATCTACCGGTCTGCCTTCGGGCGCCAAAGTCACGAAGCGGACGTCCGGCATCCGGCTCGATCTGGCCGAAAGTAGCTTGGCTGTTGCGCCATTCGTTGAGATGCGCGGCCTGAGAGGCCCGCCGGGAGTGGGAGAATTGCCGCGAAGGGCAGATGAAGCAGTCGGCATCTTCCTTGCCGGCATTCTTGCCCGAGCAAGAGCCGAAGATGCATGAGTGGTGCTGGAGGATCGGAGCTTCGCAGACAGCTACAGCGATGCCGAACTCGCGTCCGTCGCGGATAAGGTAATCGGCCATTTCGGCGGCAAGCCGGTCCAGCTGACCGCAACAATAATCCGGGAGCGCCGTAAGATCCGCGGCGGCATCAGAGCTGCCGCGGTCGTGTCTCAAGTGCTGAACGAGCTTGTCCTCACACGGCCTCCAGCACGTGATTGGGCGCGATCGGCGCTACAGCGGCTCCATGGTGCTTGAGCCCCTTGTCGCCGCTCAGTCGACGTAGCAGCACGTAGAAGACCGGTGTCAGGAAGAGCCCAAATGCGGTGACGCCGATCATGCCGGAGAACACGGCGACGCCCATGGCGTTGCGCATCTCCGCACCGGCTCCCGTGGCCGTTACCAGCGGCAGCACGCCCATGATGAAGGCCATCGAGGTCATCAGGATCGGGCGCAGCCGCAGGCGGCTGGCCTCGATGGCGGCCTGGAGGGGCGTGCAGCCGGCGAATTCCAGCTCGCGAGCGAATTCCACGATCAGGATCGCGTTCTTCGCCGACAATCCCACGAGGACGATCAGGCCGATCTGCGTGAAGACGTTGTTGTCGCCGGCCGACAGCCATACGCCGAACATCGCGGCCAGCAGGCCCATCGGCACGATCATCAGGATCGCGAGCGGCAGCGCCAGGCTCTCGTACTGGGCGGCCAGCACGAGGAAGACGAGGATCAGCGCGAGCGGGAACACCCAGATCCCGGAATTGCCGGCAATGAATTCCTGATAGGTCAGGTCGGTCCATTCGAAGGTGAAGCCCCGCGGCAGGGTCTCCGCCGCGATGCGCGTGGCTGCAGCCTGAGCCTGTCCCGACGAGTAGCCGGGCGCGGCGCCGGCATTCACGTCGGCGGAGAGGAAGCCGTTGTAGCGCATGGCCCGCTCGGGGCCGGCGCTCTGCCGGACGCGCAGGAGCGCCGAGAGCGGCACCATCTCCCCGGAGCCGGCCCGAACCTTGAGCAGCCCGACATCGTCGGAGCGGGCACGGAACGGTGCATCGGCCTGCACACGCACCGAGTAGGTACGGCCGAACTTGTTGAAGTCGTTTACGTAAAGCGAGCCGAGGTAAATCTGCAGCGTGTCGAACACGTCGGTGACGGGGATGCGCAGTTGGCGCGCCTTGGTGCGGTCGATATCCGCGAAGAGCTGCGGCACGTTCATCTGGAAGCTGGAGAACAGCCCGGCGAGTTCCGGCGCCTGCATCGCCTTGGCCATGAAGGCCTTGGTGGCGTCGTTGAGCGCCTCGTAGCCGAGACCGGCCCGGTCCTCGATCTGCAGCTTGAAACCGCCGATCGTGCCGAGGCCGTTGACCGGCGGCGGCGGGAACATCGCGATGAAGGCCTCCGGAATCGCCGCGTATTTCTTGTTCAGCGACATCGCAATGGCCGCGCCGCTGAGCGACGGGTCCTTGCGCTCGTCGAACGGCTTCAGCGTCGAGAACACGATCCCTGAATTCGAGCTATTGGTGAAGCCGTTGATCGAGAGGCCGGGGAAGGCGACGGCGCTCTCGACGCCCGGCTCCTTCAGAGCGATCTCGCTCATCTGACGGATCACCTCCTCGGTCCGGTCGAGGGTGGCGCCGTCCGGCAGCTGCGCGAAGCCGACGAGGTATTGCTTGTCCTGGCCGGGGACGAAGCCGCCGGGAATCTGGCGGAAGAGCACGACGGTCAGGCCCACGAGCCCGACATAGAGCACCATCATCACCGTCTTGCGCGAGACGACGAAGCCGACGCCGCGGCCATATCCGTTCGACGCCGCGCCGAAGGCCCGGTTGAAGCGGCGGAAGAACCATCCGAGCAGCGTGTCGAGGATCCGGGTCAGGCGGTCCTTCGGAGCGTGATGGTCCTTCAGCAGCAGGGCCGAGAGGGCCGGCGACAGGGTCAGCGAGTTGACGGCCGAGATCACCGTCGAGATCGCGATGGTCAGGGCGAACTGCTTGTAGAACTGGCCCGTCAGGCCGCTGATGAAGGCCAGCGGCACGAAGACCGCCACAAGCACCAGGGCGATGGCGATGATCGGGCCCGAGACCTCGCGCATCGCCTGATAACTGGCCTCACGCGGCGAGAGCCCGGCCTCGATGTTGCGCTCGACGTTCTCGACCACGACAATCGCGTCGTCGACGACGATGCCGATGGCGAGCACGAGGCCGAACAGGCTCAGCGCGTTGATCGAGAATCCGAAGACATGCATCACAGCGAAGGTGCCGACGATCGAGACCGGCACGGCGAGCAGCGGGATGATCGAGGCCCGCCAGGTCTGCAGGAACAGGATCACCACGAGCACGACGAGAGCGATGGCCTCGAGCAGCGTGTGGATCACCGCCTCGATGGAGGCGCGCACGAACTGCGTCGGATCGTAGACGATCTGGTAGTCGACGCCCTCGGGCATGTTCTTCTTGATCTCGGCCATGGTCCGGCGGACCTCGTCCGAGATCTGGATCGCGTTCGAGCCTGGTGACTGGGAGATCGGGATCGCGACGGCCGACTTGTTGTCGAGCAGCGACCGAAGCGCGTAGTCGGAGGCGCCGAGCTCGATCCGGGCGACATCGCGCAGACGGGTGATCTCACCATCCGCGCCGGTCTTCACGACGATGTCGCCGAATTGCTCCTCGCTGTTCAGGCGCCCCTCTGCGTTGAGGGAGAGCTGCAGGTCGAGCCCCGGCACCGCAGGCGATGAACCGATGACGCCGGCCGCCGCCTCGACGTTCTGGGCCTGGATCTCACGCACGACGTCGCCAGCGGACAGGCCGTGCTCGGCCACCTTCTGCGGGTCGAGCCAGATGCGCATCGAATAGTCGCCGGAGCCGAAGAGTTGCACCTGTCCGACGCCGTCGAGGCGGGCGAGCCGGTCCTTGATGTTCAGCACCGCGTAGTTGCGGAGATACGTCATGTCGTAGCGCCCGTTGGGCGAGACGAGGTGTACGACCATGGTCAGGTCGGGCGAGCTCTTCACCGTGACGATGCCGAGCTGGCGGACCACGGCCGGCAGGCGCGGCTCGGCCTGCGCGACGCGGTTCTGGACGAGCTGCTGAGCCTTGTCGGGATCGGTGCCGAGCTTGAACGTGACCGTCAGCGTCATAATGCCGTCGGTCGTGGCCTGGCTCGACATGTAGAGCATGCCTTCGACGCCATTGATCTGCTCCTCGATCGGCGTCGCCACGGTCTCGACGATGACCTTCGGATTGGCGCCCGGGAAGGTCGCGCGCACGACGACCGACGGGGGCACCACATCCGGGTATTCGGAGATCGGCATCGCGAAGAGCGAGAGCAGGCCGCCGATGAAGATCAGCACGGACAGGACGCCGGCGAAGATCGGGCGGTCGATGAAGAACTTGGAGAGGTTCATGCCGCCCTCCGCGGGCGAGTAGAGACGAAGGAAGAGAGGGCAGCCGCAATGCGGCAGCCTGGAAGGTCGATAGGGCGCGAAGGGCGGGTGCTAGCCGGGGTCGGCGTTCGCGAGTTTGCGCGTGTCCTGGCCGTCAGGACGCAGGCCCATGGCGACATCCTCGGGCTTGATGAGGCTGCCCGGACGAACGCGTTGCAGCCCGTTGACCACGATGCGCTCGCCGCCGGCGAGACCCGCGGTGACGACGCGAAGGCCGTCGACGGCCCGGCCGAGGGTGACGGCACGGAACTCAGCCCGGCTGTCTGCGCCGACCACGAGGACGAACTTCTTGTCCTGGTCGGTGCCGATGGCGCGCTCGTCCACGAGAAGAAGCTTCTCCGGAGCGGCCTGACCGAGCCGCATGCGCGCGAACTGGCCAGGGATCAGGCGGCCGTCGCCGTTGTCGAAGGTCGCGCGGACGCGGACCGTACCGCTATGGGCGTCGACCTTGTTGTCGATGAACTGGAGATGGCCCTTCGATGTGATCCCATCGGACGTCACCATCTCGACGGGGATTCGATCGAGCTTGCCGCGACCGCCCTTCGGTTCAGCGATCGAGGCTAGCGCCTTCAGGACAATGGTCTCGTTGGCATCGAAACCCGCATAGACCGGGTCGACCGAGACGAGCGAAGTCAGAACGGCTCCGGCCGCGCCGGCTGTCACCAGATTGCCAGGCGTGATCTCGCGGCGTCCGACACGGCCGCCGACAGCGGCGCGGACCTGGGTGTAGCCGAGGTTCAGCCGGGCCGTTTCCAGGGCAGCCTTGGCGCCGTCGAGGCCGGCTTTCGCCTCCTTGAAGGCGTTGGCACGCACATCGAGATCGCGAACCGTGACGATGGCTTGGTCCGACAGGCGCTTGCCGCGCTCTAGGTCGCTCGTCGTCAAGGCGACGCGCGCCTCGGCGCTGGCCACCTGCGCTTCCAGGCGCTGAACCTCGGCAGCGTAGGGGGCGGGGTCGATCGTCACCAGCAGGTCGCCCGGCTTGACCAGCTCGCCCTCCGCGAAATGCGTGGACAGGATTGCGCCACCAACCCGCGCCCGCACATCGATGCGGTCGACGGCTTCGAGCCGGCCCGAGAACTCGTCCCAGAGCACGACGTCGCGCGGCTCGATGGCGGCGACGGCAGCAGGCACGGCCTGCTCGGCGGCCGGCGAAGCGGCGACGGCCTCAGCGGGGCGGAACATCGACGGCGGTACGAGGCTATAGGACGCGCTTGCCAGCAGCACGGCGACCATTCCGACCCCTACGCTGCGTCGGGATAGGAAGCGCGATAGGGATGGGGCACGATCAGGGTTCACGACCGACTCCGACATATGTACAGTTCGCTACACATGTCGGTATGGACCTTGGCCGTCAAGATGCTTATTTATCGTTCGATAAATAAATTGGAGCTTATGGGCAATGGTAATGGGGCGGCCCCGGTCCTTCTGCACGGACAAGGCGCTCGAGGAGGCGATGGAGGTGTTCTGGCGCCACGGCTACGACGGCTCCAGCGTCGCCATGCTCACCAAGGCCATGGGCATCAAGCCACCAAGCCTCTACGCCGCCTTCGGAAGCAAAGAGGGCTTGCTCAAGGCTGCGCTTGACCGGTACGCCCAAAGGCGGGCGGAACACATGCAATATGTGCTTGCTGGGAAAACAGCGCATGACGTGGCCGAGCGCTTTCTGAGTAGCATTGCCGAGAGCCATACTGATCCCGCCAACCCGCCTGGCTGCCTGCTCGTCCAGGGCGGCTTGGCGTGCGGTGAGGGGTCTGAGAGCATCCCCTTTGAACTTGCCAATAAGCGGGCGGAGACTGAACGAGACCTCAGAGAACGGTTCGTGATCGCCCGTCGAACCGGTGATCTTCCTGAGGACTCTGATCCCAAGGCTTTGGCGCGTTTCCTTTCGACCATCGCTTCAGGGATGGGTGTACTTGCCTCATCGGGGGCCGATCGAGAGGCTTTACGTGAGGTTGCGCGCGTATCGCTTCGCGCGTTCTCGGCGTCGAAGACCGTCTGAGTTTGGTCGGATGCTGAGAAGCGACGTATCGGCTT
>NZ_BJZV01000040.1 GCF_007992215.1 Methylobacterium gnaphalii
CCGAGCAGGGGGCGTGGGCGAATGTGAAGCCGATGCCCAACCGCAAGCGGGTGCTGGCCTTCAGCCCGTTCCTGTACAAGGACCGCAACTTGGTCGAGCGCTTCTTCAACAAGATCAAGCGCTTCCGGGCCGTCGCCACGCGCTACGACAAGGATCCCGACAACTTTCTCGCCAGCGTCAAGCTCGCAGCCCTGCGGGTTTGGCTGCGAGCTTAATCTGTCCGCGACCTAGAGGGCTGCTAACGCACAGCTAGGCCACGCCCATCACCGGAGTCCTCGATGACCGAATCCCCAAAAACTGTATGGGTGTCGAAGTACGCGCTTACGAAGGGCATTCGGGAGTGCGTGGTCGTACCCCCGTCAGGCTAGAAAAACTACCACCTTTGTCAGATGGCCGGACGCGGGCGTTGATGAGAGACTAGCCAAAGGCGAGTGGCACCTTACCAGCACCCGCGAGATGCAATCCGACGAGATCAACAGCCTGAGGCGGAATATCGCGACGCTGCAGGCGCTGGATTTTTGACGGGCTGCTGCTTGATCGCGTCAGGTCGGCTCGGCATCTTCGCGCCGCTCGCATCTAAATAGGCTAAGCCGGAAGAGGGGCCACGCATGGCAATTCACGACGACGCTGATGTGGAAACCATAGTCAAGGTGACGGTTGCATCTCTCGAACAGAGCGATCTTCATATCGGCAAGGCTGACCGTCAGATTACTGACGCGCAGATTCCACGCGTTGAAGAGGCCATTGAGCGGCTTCGCAAAACGCTCGACTTCAAGAAGCGCATCAACGCCGGTCGATCCTGAGCGCTTAGGCCGCCCTTGCGGAACCGCCCGCCCCCGCTGGCCTGCGGCGATGGCTGGTTTCTCTCCCACATTTAGCGAACCCTTCAAGGCCAACACCGTCACCGATGAGTAGGTCAACTCGGCGGTTGAAGCGTACCTGGCGGATCCGACCAGGGCCGCGTACCAGGCTGCCGAGGGCTACAACATCGACAGGACTGCCGACGGTGCAGCCTTGCGGCAGCCCGCCGCGTTGTCTGACCTGACAGGGCTCGGTCTGTCTCAGGTGTTCGGCTTCGCCACGCAGTCAGGCGGAGAAGTGCGCGTGCAGAGCGAGGTCGGGAAGGGCACGATGTTCGTACTCTACCTGCCGCGCGTGGCAGGTGGGACCGCAGCCCCGACCACCGGGCCGGAGCCTTTGGTCGACGGGCACGGCACGCGCGTGCTGGTGGTCGAGGACAACGTCAAAGTCGGCACCTTCGCGACCCAGACCCTGGCAGAGCTCGGCTATGTCACGACGTGGGCCACGAACGCCGAGGAAGCGCTGGCCGAACTCGCCAAGGACGTGCCCCCTTCGACGTTGTCTTCTCGGATTTCGTCATGCCCGGCATGAGCGAGATCGACCTTGGTCATGAGACCCGCCGCCACTACCATGACCTGCCCGTGGTGTTGGTGAGCGGCTACAGCCATGACCTGGCGCAGAATGGCACCTACGGCTTCAAGCTCCTGCGTATGCCCTACTCGTTCGAGCAGCTCTCTCGCGTTCTGCGGAAGGCCGTGACCTGGAAGCGCCGGAGAGGGATCGTGGCCGCATCGGCGCGTTAAGTCTGCATCACGCGGTGCTCACAAGGGAAAACCGTAGACGCCTTAGCTTGGCGCTGCACCCTCTCGGGTGTTGAATGCCATTCCTGCGGCCTCCCTCATCGGAAGTGCTCTCGTGTCATCAAACTCCTCCCTCCCGCCTTCGTGGGCGGAGAAGCACCTGCGCCAAGCCATCGACGCAGCCGGGGTGGCCCTTTGGTCGTGGAACGTCGACGATGATGCGTTCACCATGGACGAACGAGCGTTCGCTCTCTGGGGCTTGCCACACAGCGCATCCGTTACCTTCGAGGACCTGTCCTCCCGCATCCACCCAGCCGACCGCGACCGCGTCCGGGCTGCCTTCGCGGCAACCCGGGGGCTGATCGGCCCCTACGAGATCGACTTCCGCATCCTGCACGTGGATCTCGTGCGGTGGATCTCCGCCCGCGGCCGGGGAGACGACGAAGCCATTGCCGATCGGGTCATGTTCGGCATCTTCCTCGACGTCACTGGCCGCAAACAGGCCGAGGAGGGACACGAGTTGCTCGCGGGCGAAATGAGCCACCGGGTCAAGAACCTGCTCGCCATCGCCACGAGCCTGACGGCCATCACCTCTCGCTCGACCACCACTACGGTCGACATGGCTCGCGAGCTCACGCAGCGGCTCACCGCCCTTGGACGTGCACACGACCTTGTGCGTCCCCTGCCGGGGAGCGAAGGCAAGGCCGCGCTCCTGGGCGATCTGCTCGCGATACTTCTGAGGCCCTATGACGACATGGGCGCGTTCAGCGGACGCATCCGGGTCTCGGTGCCGCGGATGGGAGTGGGCGAGGCCGCCGCGACCACGCTGGCGCTCGTGGTCCATGAGCTGGCAACCAACTCACTGAAGTACGGCGCCCTCTCGGTGCCTACTGGCACGCTTGATCTGTCGGGCATGGACCAGGAGGAGAACCTCGTCATGGCCTGGACGGAGCGGGGTGGCCCGCCCGTCAAGCAACCCGATGGCCCTGGGGGTTACGGAAGCAAGTTGCTGGAACGGGCCATGACGCACCAGCTGGATGGGTCGGTCGCCCGCTCCTGGGACGAGGCCGGCGTCGTCGTCAACCTTACGATGAACAAGGCATTTCTTGTGAGGTGAAGCTCCGGCCTTACCTGCGGATGTACTTCATCCGGGCGAGGCCGAAGCCTTGACGGGTGCTGCGCGGTCGCTGGACCTCTATGCGTCTCAGGTGTCCATGGTTGGAGGCACAAGCTGCGACCTGGTTCGCGTCCTCAAGCTCAAGACGGTCGTGTTTAGGCGTTGGATAAAGCCTCTGACTCACTCTCGCTGATGGCTGCGGCGTTGAACATGTGGATTTCCGCTTCGTAGCCGCAGCATGCGCTCTCGCTTCATGTCGTCGGGTCCGCGCGCCGCGCGGCATGCGCGTGATACGTCGACGGGGCGATCGGCAGGACCCTGCAGATCGGCCTCATCCTGAGGCTCTCGAAGGACGACCCTATGGACAGCGCGATGGTCGTCGATGAAGGCGATCATGTCCACGACCGGCGGTCGAGCTCCGCCAATGCAAAATACGCCAACGCCTTCCTGAGGATCTCATTGGCCTGCCGGAGCTCACGGTTCTCGCGCTCCGGCGCCTTGATCCGCTCACGCTCGTCCGTGCTCGGGCCGCCCCGCAGGCCTTGTCTCGCTCGGCCTAGCGTATCCAGTTCCAGAGCGTTTCGCCCGAGCAACCAATCTTGGCTGCAATCGAATTGATCGCTGCCCATTGCGAGGCATGCTCGCCTTGGTGGTCCAGCACCATCCGCACGGCGCGGGCGCGGACCTCAGGGGAATACGGTGGGGTTCGCTTCGTCGTGGCTCCATCCTCTCAGGAGTTGGAGCCTCCGGGAAACCTGGGGCGGTTCAAGTGGACGAAGCGTTCAATTTTTGAATTGCGCGATGAAGGCTGCGAAGCCGGCTGAAGCCAAAAGCGAAACTGTTTCGCATTTGCCATCAGACGCACACTGCAAATTGGAGCTCATACCCCGCCAGCTCTTGATCAGATCGAGCGGCGGGGACGACCTGCCTAAGCCGCAGCGTCTATGGCGAACTCCATGCCCCGCCCTGGCCCCTGATCGGCATAGTCGACGAGCGCAAGACCGCGTTCAGCTAGCGTCGCCTCGACCGTGTCCCGCTCGCGGCGGACGAGCTGCCCGATCGCGAGCGGTGTCAGGCGCGGGTTGGCTTGCCGCAGCCGGTCGACGCTGACGGCTGCTGTTCCGCCGTTGGCCTCGGCAATCCGGGCGAGCGCCAGCCCAAGGTCGCGCGCCTTAGTCTCGGCTGCGGATTTCGGCTTGAATGCCATAGTGGCTCTCCTCTGTTGCTAGCCGCCCTGCAGACTCTCGGCGAAGTCGTCCGGCACTTCGCCGAACTGGCCGAGGATCGTTGCGCTCTCCAACTCGCCGGTCTCGTCATCGGCCATGATGCGGATGGCGGCCGTACCCGGAATGCGCTTAGCCATCGCCTCGGCCTTCTTGATTGCACCGCTCTCCGTGGGCGCCATTTCCTGTCCGCCAGGGACCAAGCGCTTCCGTTTGATCACGAAACTCTGGACAATGAGCGTGCTCTTGATGGCCATGGTTTATGCCCGTTTTCCATAGGGCCCATCGCTTGACCCGCAACACACATATGTTCCCTTTTTGTTCTCTGCGCAACGAGAGCGAATCATGGGCTTGCCGGCGCGGCTGCCGAGCGAAGCGGATGCTATTGTCCAAGCGTATCTCGCGAGAGCGGCTGGCAATCCGTCGGTCGCGTTACGCTTGGTGGTAAAGGATGCGCTGGCAGATCTTTGCGAGGCCGAACGCCGAGGCGCCGCGCAGAAGCGGCTGGTATCGCTGGGGTATGCGCGCGGCCGGCTTTGAACGGAATGGCCGACCGCCCGCATGTCCCGTGTTTGGCCTATTACCCCTGGATCATCGTTAGGGTGAAATGCGACCTGTGCCCTAATCGGCATGGCGTCTATCGGCTTGCGCGGCTCGCGGCGAAATACGGCTCAGAAACTCCGATTGCCGATATGCTCGCCGGCATTGCGTCCGATTGCCTCTATCCGCGCCCCAATCCGGGGCCGGGAGCCCGCAAGCTCCAGAAGTACAGCGCGCGATGCCACGCATACTTCCCCGATATCGCAAATCCGCCGCCGAAGCCGCCCGACTTGCCAGCCGCAATGATGCGTCCTCGGCTCATTGAGGGCGGGCAGGGATAACTGGCGCCGATCACAGCTTCGGCTACCATTCCCACCGATGTGCAACCTCTACAGTCTCACCTCGAACCAGGAGGCCATGCGCCACTTGTTTGCGATCCAGAGCGACCGAACAGGCAACCTCGCATCAATGCCGGGCATCTTTCCGGATCGTGAGGCGCCGATCGTCCACGTGGTGGGCGGGAAGCGAACCTTGTCGATGTACCGCTGGGGCATGCCGTCGAGCCAGAAGGCGCTCTACGACGCGGCAACGAAGCGGGCAGAGAAGCTCAAGGCGAAGGGCAAGGACGTCGACTTCGATCAACTTCTGCGGATGGAGCCCGACAAGGGCACGACCAACATCCGGAACACGAAGAGTAAGCACTGGACCCGCTGGCTCGGGCCGGAGCACCGCTGCCTCGTGCCGATGACCTCGTTCTCCGAACACAACAAGGCGGCTGGCGGCGACATCTGGTTCGCCTTCGACGAGGAGCGGCCACTGACTTGCTTTGCCGGCATCAAGGTCGAGGACTGGACGTCCGTCCGCAAGATCAAAACGGGAGAAGAGACGATGAACCTCTACGGTTTCCTGACCACTGATCCGAACGACGTCGTCAGGCCGATCCACCCCAAGGCCATGCCGGTAATCCTCAAAACCGAAGAGGAACGCGACACCTGGCTCCGGGCCGAGTGGTCCGAAGCCAAGGATCTGCAGCGACCGCTCCCCGATGGCGATCTGATCATCGTCGCAAAGGGGCAGAAGGGTGACAGCGCGTGAGCGAGCCTACGCAGATGGAGCAGCTGCTTCACCTGATGATCTGCCCAAGCCAGAGCCGACAAGCTGCCGAAGCGGACGCCCATCACCTCATGGTGGCATATGAGGACGGGGCCCATTGCGAGGCTCGTCGTCGAGCCCGCGAAGCGCGTAGTGCGCGGTGGAGCGAAGGAGACCGGCATTGGTCTCGCGTTGCCCGCGCCATCGCTCGTCTGGAAGGTCGCGAGACCGGCTTGAAGACCGCCGATAGGCACGGCAGCTAGGCGTCTTCGGGTCCCTCGTCATCGTCATAGACAGCGCTGCCGACTCGGTGGAGCGCCAACGTTGGCTGAGCGCAGTGAGGGCATTGTTGAGCCTGCCGCGGCTCGGTCGTCCGCATAACGTCGTGAACGAAAGCCATCAGCGCGGCGCGATACTGCTCCTGCGTCACGCTCGCGACTGGGGGAAGCTGGACCTGAACGGGCAGCCGCGTATCGAAAACCCGCGTCCTATGTTGGCCGTCTCGGCCTACCGTGATGTCGAGCATCGACCGAGGAAGCCCACCTCCTATTCGATACAGGCGGACTTCAACGGCCCCAGCGAGATCCGAATTCGCGATATCGTCGGCCATGCTGAGCCCGAGCCCCAGCGGCTCCAGCATTGCATCGACCTCACGCACGGCATCTACCAGCATCCCCCGAGCCTTGATCCAACCTGTGGGCGCGCGCTCCTCGAGCGCCCGCACCTTCCGCAGCTGGTCGGAAAGTACATTCAAAGACTTCTCTTCACTCTTCTGCACCCGACGATCATGTTTCTCAATGCGAGACAGAAAATCGTCAGTATCTGAGAACGGCTTTGCCTTCCTGAATCGGAACGCCTCATGCGGCTTATTCGATGATTTGCGAGCGATGTGTATCGCATCTTCCATCAGGCGACCCTGTAATCATGTTTGTGGGCTCATCATCCTTCATCCTAAGCAATCTGCAATATGGTTGGCGTGCGATTAACAGCGGTACAAGTGAAGTTTTCTTATCCCCCAAATGGGTGATGCGAAGGGGCTGAAGTTGGCTCAGGCTCGCTCAGGCGCAGAGCTGCGTATTCCGTGCGAACGAACTGCAGCCGGAGGAGCGATGGCATACTTTGCATTCAGCCTTGGGCATCACGGCGGCATGGTTACTTTCGAGCGATCCAGGGTCTTCGCCGAGGACACAGACGAAGCCGTCGAGATCGCGCTCTCCTAGGCCACCCATGAGCGCCGGTGCTGGAACGAGCGGGCCGACCCATCCAGGTGGCCTCTGATCGTTTGGAAGCTCGACGGAACGATGGGCCACAAGCGCAGGGCTCTGACGTACTATCAGCACGATGTGCGGCCGAGGGACTGGGTAAGGCTCTGATCCGTCGTGATGGGCAAGATGGTTGTTAGCGGAATGATCGCTTCCAGCTCATCGAGTAAGGAACGCGCGTTTCGGGGGCAGCGACGCGGCCAAGGCTAGCACTCCTCAATATCCGATCCCCGCTCGCGGAGCTCGCTGAGGAAAGCCTTGCAGTCGCCGGATGCGCCTGTGGCGACGATTGCAATAACTGGTGTTTCTTCTTCCAGCCACGCAGCGGCATTCTCGCAGTCTGAGAAGCCGACCGTGTCGAAGCCGCTCGCGGCAAGCTTTCGGCACGCGGCTTCTCGCACGGGCTTAGATGGCACTACGACCATCGCGAGTTGGGGCAGATGTTTGTTGCCGCTCATGCCGCCTTCTTGCGTGAGGCGCTCTTGCGGGTTGTGGCCTTGCGCGCGGTGCTTCCGCTGGCCGATCGCGCCGGAGCTTTCGTACCGGCCTTTCGGCCTTCGGACCTCGGTGCGCCTGACTTCTCGGATGCAATGCTGCGCTTCAACGCCTCCATCAGGTTCACGACGTTGCCCGAGGTCTTGGCGGCGGCCTTTGTAGCCTTGCTTCTCTTACCCGACTTGGAGGCCTTGCCCTGCACGAGGGCGATCAGGGCGCCCTCGTAGCGGTCCTCGAAGGTCTTCGGGTCGAACTTGCGGGTAGCACGCTCGATGAGTTCCTCGGCCAGCGAGCGCATCTCGTCGGTTGGCGTGCCGTCCGGCATGTCCTCGAAATATGCGGTCGGGGAGCGGATCTCGTCGTGGTAGCGCAGTAGCGTCGCGAGCAGACCCTTGCCGTAGGGCTCCAGCAGGACGATGCGCTCGCGCTTGTAGATGACGAGCCGGCCGAGCCCGGCCATGCCCTTCTTCTTCATGGCGTCGCGGATCACGGCGAAGGCCTCTCTTGAGACCTTGTCCTCGGCCGCCAGATAATAGGGCCGATCAAGATAGCGTTCATCGACTTCGCTGCGGCGGCAGAACGCCTCGATGTTGATCGTGTGCGTGCTCTCAAGGGCTATCTCGTCGAGTTCGTCGCCCTCGATCGGCACGAGCTCGTCCTTGGCAACCTCGCAGCCCTTGATCTGATCTTCTCGATCGACCGGCTCCTCCGTAACGGAATCGACGATTAGCTGTTTGATGCGGTTTCCAGTCTCGCGATTGATGGTGTGGCACTTCAAATGAGCCGAGGTGCTGACGGCCGGATACAGCCCAACCGAGCATGAAACCAGGGAGAGGCGGAGATGTCCTTTCCAGTTTGCCCGCGCAGCCACGACTTTCTCCAATGTTTACACAAGTCTAGGACGCCGCCAGATTCAACAATTAGAATCCATGGCTGATACCGCGACTCAACAAGAGTCAGTTTCGACTCGTTCCGTAGGATTTGATGCCGTGGATAACTTGGTTTCGACTTGCCAGACGAGGGTTAGCTGACGTCTCCGCTGGAACGGGAGGATGCCGTTCGCAGTTCTTCTCCAGCCATGAGCAGGTCCCTTGAAACCTACCGCGCCAAGCGCAACTTCACGGTCTCGTCTGAGCCAAGTGGCCGGCAGGGGCGGAGTGCCGGCAAAGGTCGGTTCGTCGTTCAGAAGCACGATGCCCGGCGTCTTCACTACGACCTGAGGCTTGAGGTCGACGGCGTTCTCAAGAGCTGGGCTGTGACGCGGGGGCCGAGCCTCGTGCCCACCGACAAGCGTCTCGCCGTAGAGACTGAAGATCATCCGATCGAGTACCTGCGCTGGGAAGGTGCGATCCCGAAGGGCCAGTATGGCGGCGGGACGATGATCGTCTGGGATTCCGGGACCTGGACGCCGGTCGGCGACGTCGCGACGGGGCTCGCGAAGGGACACCTGGAATTTGCGTTGGAGGGCGAGCGCCTGCGGGGCCGCTGGCATCTCGTGCGCATGAAGGGCCGGGGCAACGACAAGAAGACCCCTTGGCTTCTCATGAAAGCCGACGACGAACACGCTCGCGCCGAGGGCGAGGGTGACATCCTGGAAGAACAAGAGGCGTCAGTCCTGTCGGGCCGCACCATTGCGGAGTTGGCCGCGGGTGGCGCGCTGAGGGCGGACCATAAGAGCCGTGCCAAAGTCGCCAAGGATGCCAAGAGCAGGAAGGCGCCCGCCGCCAAACCCTCGGGCGGGAAGAAGGGCATTCTCCCGGCCTTCGTCGAACCCGCGCTCGCGACCCTCGCCGAGCAGGCTCCCAGCGGCAAGGATTGGCTCTTCGAGATCAAGCATGACGGCTATCGCATACAAGCCCGCATCGACGGCGGCCGGGTCAAGCTGCTGACCCGCTCCGGCCTCGACTGGACCGTGAAGTTCAAGCCGGTCTCTCAAGTCTTGAAGGCGCTCAAGCTGCCCTCGGCACTGATCGATGGTGAGATCGTCGTCGAGACCGCGAGCGGTGTGTCGAGCTTCTCGGCCTTGCAGCAGGCACTGACCAGCGGCGAGATCGACGCGGCCAACTTCTACGCCTTCGACCTGCTCTACCTCGACGGCCGCGACCTGCGCGGACTGCCGCTCACGGAGCGCAAAGACCTGCTTCGACAGGCCCTCGATGATGTCGGGCCGGACAGCCGCATCCGTTACAGCGAGCATCTCGTCGAGGACGGTGCCGCCATGGCCCGACACGCCTGCCAGCTTGGACTTGAGGGCATTATCGCCAAGCGCGCGAGTGCCCCGTACCGATCCGGCCGCAGTGACCTTTGGCGTAAGGTGAAGTGTAGCTCGACCCAAGAGTTCGTCGTCGCCGGCTTCATGCCCTCGACTTCGGCGCCGCGCGCAGTGGGCTCCCTCATCCTCGGTGTTCACGAGGGTGAAGGATTGGCTCATGTCGGGCGCGTTGGCACCGGTTTCACCAACGCTGTAGCGCGTGAGCTCTGGAAGCAGCTCGACCCCTTACGGATCGATGCGCCGCCCTTTTCCGACCCGCTGCCGCCGCTCGCCAGTCGGAACGCCAAATGGGTCGCGCCAAGGCTCGTCTGCGAGGTGACCCTGCGCGCCTGGACCAGCGACGGTCAGCTCCGTCACGCTTCTTTCAAGACTCTGCGCCCCGACGTGAAAGCGGAAGAGGTCGTTCGCATGAAGAAGCCGAAGCTCGGGGTGTCGCCCAGCGAACGGCGGCGCACTTGGCTATCATCCGAGCAGGCCGTGACGAGGAAGGCCAGCGCGAGCAGCATGGCGTGCTGGCTGTGTGAGGGAAGGCGGAAGGGGCGCGTCACCCGTTCGATCATGTGAACCAACGTCAATCGTAGATATCCGTCCGCCTTCAGAGAGGTCGGACCGGCAAGAGCTTGCCGCGCAGCAGCAGGCTCAGCGTTCTGAGCGCAATCCAGCCGATGATGAGGTTGGCGGCGGCGAACAGCGGGACGGCCAGAGACGCGCTCGGCCCTTCCAGCCCTCGCTCCGTCAGTCTCAACGCCGCGAGCGGAAAGGCCGAGACGCCGAACATGTAGGCCCAGGCTGCCGGCGAGAACGGCTGCTGGCGCAACCAGGGCACCAGTCGCACCATGACCAGGGCATGCAGCAGGGCGTAGCCGAACAGGATCTGGGCCAGCCGGTCGGGCGGCCCGTCGGTGACCGCCAGGTAGGCGACGCAGGCCACCGCGGGCGGCGCTAGGTGCCGCCCGAGCGAGGCCCGCAACGATACGGGCAGGGTCTGCAGGATCAGCCTATGAATGACGACTGATTCGAGCGTCAGCCATGACAGGAGGCCGGCGCCAAAGAAGAGCAGGCCGAGTTCCTTCATACCGAAGGCGGCGCAGGTGATGGCCGCCACGAAGCCCCCGCCGACTGTGGGCATGTAAAGGATCGGCGTCGTCGCCTCGAAGGCGCGGTCGCCCATCCAGAGTCCTCCCACGCCCCAGACGGCGAAGAGCGTCGTGCCGACAAGCCCCGTAAGAGCCATCGCCCACGCAGCGCCCGGGCAGTGCGGCGCGAGGCCGACGCTCGCGATCATGGTGGCGACGGGAGCCAGCGAGGCGAAGAACGACGACGTCGGGTCGCGCACCTCGAACAGCACCGTCTCCCGGTCGTTCAGCCACCGAGCGGCGTAGAAGACCAGTCAGGCCGCCCAGACCGCCACGCCGAAGAGAGAGAGAGAGAGAGAGAGAGAGAGAGAGAGAGAGAGAGAGAG
>NZ_BJZV01000041.1 GCF_007992215.1 Methylobacterium gnaphalii
AAGAGAGAGAGAGAGAGAGAGAGAGAGAGAGAGAGAGAGAGAGAGCGCCTCGCCGACCCAGGCGGGCGCCAGCGCGAGGCGAGCCATGGCACGCCAGCCATTTCCCAAGCCACAGAGCCCCAGGACCATCCCGAAGAAGGCGGCCGGGACCCTGGTCCGTCGAAGCCAAGCGAAGTCACGCCGAGGTTTGACGGAGTCTTCTCGCTCCACGGCCGGATTTGCCACGCCAGGCACGTCAGACGACCGTGGAAATCGCACCGGGCGGATGCGCCAGGAGCGTCGCGAGCAGGCTCAAGCCATACCGCAGGGTCTCGGCATCCGGGGCCGCCCCCAAGGAAACGCGAATGGCTTCGGGTGCCGGCCCGACGGCGAAGGCATCGCTTAGGATGACAGACAGCCCAAGTTGACGTGCGTGCGCCCCGAACGCGCCGCGACGCCAGGGCTCGGGAAGCCGGAGCCAGAGGTGGTGCCCGCAGGATTGGGCCTGGAAGTCGAGACCCTGCAGGGCCTCGCGCGCGACTGCCTGTCTGTAACCATTCTCCTGCCGAATGGCCGCGACGACCGCGTCGAGCTCGCCGTCGACGATCCAGTGCGAGGCGAGCGCGGCCGTGAGGGGTGAGGCCATCATATTGATCGCCCGAAGCTCGGCGGCGAGCCGCACGGCCTCGTTTGTCCCCGGCAGGGCGACGTAGGCGATGCGCAGGCCCGGGCTGGCGCACTTGGACAGCGTCGCGACGTGCCAGGTTATGTCCCCGGCAAGGGACGCGATCGGGGCCGGAGCATCAGGTGGCAGTGCGCCGTAGGCGTCGTCCTCGATGATCGCGACCCCGTGTGTGCGCGCGACCTCCGCGATCCGCTCCCGGCGCGCCTTCGGCATCGTCGCGGTCGTTGGATTGTCGAGCGTCGGCACCAGGTACAGGGCGCGCGGATGCTCGGCCTTGCAGCTGTCGAGGAACGCGTCCGGATCGAGTCCATCCTCGTCGCAGGCGACCGGAACGAGGCGAACGCCTCGGCGCTCGGCGGCCATTCGTAGGCCGGGGTAGGTAAGGGCCGGAACGCACAGCGTATCCCCCGGCTTGAGCAGGGCGGCGAGTACGGCTGCGAGCACGACCTGGGCGCCGCCTCCCACGAGGACGCGATGCACCGGAAGCGGCCCGAGCCGCTGGCCGAGCCACTGCGCTGCCGCAGCGCGGTCGGCCATGTTCCCGGCGCTGTCCTGGTACTGCATGCGGTCGAGGAAACCCGGGGAAGCGGCAAGCCGCGACAAGCCTGCCTCCATACGCTCGGCCAGACGCGCCGCGACTGGCTGCGGTGGCATGTTCATGCTGAAGTCGACGCTCCCGGACGGGTCCGGCCGGCGCACCTCGGCTACCGGTAGCGCGGCGCCGCGAACGAAGCTGCCCCTTCCGGCCGTGGCATCGATCAGGCCCGTCCTGCGTGCCTCGTTGAAGGCGCGCGTTACCGTGGTGAGGTCGACGTTGAGGTGCTTGGCTAGGGCGCGCTGCGGCGGGAGGCGCATGCCCGGCGAAAGCCGGCCGGCACGGATGTCCTCGGCCAGCGCCTTGACGATGGCGAGGTACTTAGGGCCCGCCCCACCTGCGATTGTCGGGTTCCAAGATTCCATCATTGACCCCTGTTCTCGCATTGTTGTATGCATACATCCATCATACAGGCAAGGCGAGAGGTAGCTTTGTCTGGGACAGCGCCTTTGAAGCAGCCAGCTTCCACCACGAATGTATGGATATGTAGGCCATACATTCGGAGCGCGCAAGGTGCCCCTTCATGCCGCCGGACGGCGAGCGGTTCAGGAACGTGGACGATGCAAAGGACGACCGATCAATCCCTCATGTCAGTCGGCTTGCGGTGCCGCTGCCCGCGCTGCGGCCAGGGGCGCTTGTTCGACGGCTTCATTACCATGAAGCCGCGCTGCGAGGCCTGCGGCCTCGACTACAGCTTCGCCGACCCAGCCGACGGACCCGCCTTCTTCATCATGATGACGATGGCCTTCCCAGTCACCGCATTCGGCATCTGGCTGGAGCTTGCCTACGACCCGCCGCTTTGGGTCCACGCGGTCGTGACGCTGCCGTTGCTGCTGCTGGCCTGCGTGCCGATCATCCGGCCGATGAAAGGGCTCTTCATCGCCAGCCAGTACATCCACAAGGCCGAGGAGGGACGCTTCGCGGTCCCGAAGGCGCCTGTTGTCGGTCCCACGACCAGGGATTGACCGCGCTGCCGACCTCGCCCGATCCCGGGCTGACGCGCGCCGGCGGCATCGCCCGACACTGGGCTTACCGTGACTTCATCCGACTTGACGAGGACCGGGACGATGATCCCCTATTCCGACGTGTTCGAGGCTTCCCTTCGGAAGCTGCGCGAGGATGGCCGCTATCGGACGTTCATCGAGCTTGAGCGGAATGTCGGCACCTTTCCGACCGCCGTCTGGCGACATCCGGACGGTAGCCGCCGACCGGTCATGGTCTGGTGCAGCAACGATTACCTCGGGATGGGACACAGCCCCAAGGTCCTCGACGCCATGCACGAGGCCCTGGAGCGCTACGGTGCCGGCGCGGGCGGCACCCGTAACATCTCCGGGACGGCCCACGAGCACGTTCTGCTAGAGCGCGACCTGGCCGACCTGCATGGGAAGGAGGCCGCCCTCTTGTTCACCTCGGGCTACGTCTCGAACCTCGCGGCGCTGAGCGTCCTCGGCCAGGTGCTGCCGGGCAGCGTGATTCTGTCGGACTCCGGCAACCACAACTCGATGATCGAGGGCATCCGCCGCGCGCGAACCCAGAAGGCGATCTTCCCGCACAACGACGTCGCCGCGCTCGATGCCATGCTGTCTCGGTACGAGCCCGGCCGGACGAAGATCGTGGCCTTCGAGAGCGTCTACAGCATGGACGGCGACGTGGCGCCCATCGCCGAGATCTGCGACGTCGCGGAACGGCACGGTGCGCTCACCTACCTCGACGAGGTGCACGCGGTCGGGATGTACGGCCCGCACGGCGCCGGCATCGCCGAGCGCGAGGGGGTGGCCCATCGCGTCACCCTGATCGAGGCGACGCTCGGCAAGGCCTTCGGCGGGATGGGCGGCTACGTCGCCGGTCCGTCCACGGTCGTCGACGTGATCCGCAGCCACGCGGCCGGCCTCATCTTCACCACGTCGCTGTGTCCGCACCTCGCCGCCGGCGCGCGGGCCGCGGTGCGGCACCTCAGGCACAGTCAGGCGGAGCGGGCCGCGCAACAGCGGAACGCGGCGACCCTCATGGCGATGCTGCGCCAAGCCGGGCTGCCGGTCCTGCCGAGCCAGAGCCACATCCTGCCGGTCATGGTCGGCGACGCCCACCTCTGCCGGCGGATCAGCGAGGAGCTGCTGGAGCGTCACGGCATTTACGTCCAGCCGATCAACTATCCGACCGTGCCCCGCGGCGGCGAGCGGCTCAGGATCACCCCGACGCCGCTCCATACCGAGGAGCACATGCGGGCGCTCGTGGGAGCGCTCGTCGAGGTTCGCTCATGCCTGGGCTGGGTCGAAGTTTTGCTGGCGGCCTGACCGCAGCTACCCTCGGCCCCATCAAGGAACGCAACGGATGACCGACATGCTGGCGAACGTCGACGCCCTGCTGCTCGCGAGATGGCAGTTCGGGTTCACGGTGGCCTTCCACATCGTGTTCCCGGCCTTCTCCATCGGCCTCGCCAGCTACCTGATGGTGCTGGAGGGCCTCTGGCTGGCCACCGGCCGACAGGTGTTCATCGACCTGTTCCGGTACTGGATCAAGATCTTCGCCATCGGCTTCGCCATGGGCGTCGTGTCCGGCCTGGTCATGTCCTACCAGTTCGGGACCAACTGGTCAGTCTACGCCGACAAGACGGGGCCCGTACTCGGCCCGCTGATGGCCTACGAGGTGCTCTCGGCCTTCTTCTTGGAAGCGGGATTCCTCGGCGTCATGCTGTTCGGCATGACCAAGGTCGGGCCGCGGCTGCACTTCCTCGCCACCCTGATGGTGGCGATCGGGACCTTCTTCTCGGCCTTCTGGATCCTGTCCGTGAACTCCTGGATGCAGACGCCTCAGGGTCACACGGTCAACGCAGCCGGCCAGTTCGTGCCGGCCGACTGGTGGGCCATCGTCTTCAACCCCTCGTTCCCGTACCGCCTCGTCCACATGGTCCTTGCCGCCTACCTGACTACCGCGCTCGTCGTCGGCGCGGTCGGCGCCTGGCACCTGCTTCGCGACCGTGCCAACGAGGGCGCGCGGACGATGTTCTCGATGGCGATGTGGATGCTCGCCGTCGTCGCGCCGATCCAGATCCTCGCCGGCGATGCCCACGGCCTGAACACGCTGGAGCACCAGCCGGCCAAGGTCATGGCGATGGAAGGCCATTACCAGAGCCATCCCGACGGTGCTCCGCTCATCCTGTTCGGCCTGCCGGACCAGGCGGCGGGCACGGTCCGCTACGCCGTCGAGGTGCCCAAGCTCTCCTCCCTGATCCTCAAGCACGGCCTCAACGAGCCGCTGAAGGGCCTCGACAGCGTGCCGCGGGAGAACTGGCCGCCGGTCCCGGTGGTGTTCTGGTCCTTCCGGGTGATGGTCAGCCTGGGGATGCTCATGCTCCTGCTGGGGGGCCTCAGCCTTCTCGCCCGCTACAAGGGGCGGCTCTACGAGTGGGCGCCGCTGCACCGCTTCGCCCTCGCGATGGGTCCCGCCGGCTTCGTCGCCGTCGTCGCCGGTTGGATCACCACCGAGGTCGGTCGCCAGCCCTTCACAGTCTACGGCCTCCTGCGCACGACCGAATCGGCCTCGCCGCTCCACGCGCCCGCGGTCGCCGCATCGCTGACCGCCTTCGTGCTGGTCTACTTCGCCGTGTTCGGGATGGGCATCCTCTACATCCTGCACCTGATGGCGAAGTCCCCGCACCGGGGCGAGCACGGGATCGAGCCGGGGGCGCCGATCCGCACCGCCGGCATCACGCCGGCGCCGTCGGTCGATCTCGACCGCACCCTCCACCCGGCCGAGTGAGGAGCCCATCATGCTCGCCAACATTGACCTGACGGTGGTTTGGGCGCTCATCATCGCCTTCGCGGTCTTCGCCTACATCGTGATGGACGGCTTCGACCTCGGCATCGGCATCCTGTTCCCGGCCTTCCGGCCGGGACACGAGCGCGACACGGCGATGAACTCGATCGCGCCGGTCTGGGACGGCAACGAGACCTGGCTGGTGCTCGGCGGCGGCGGCCTGTTCGCGGTGTTCCCGCTCGCCTACGCCGTCATCATGCCGGCGCTCTATGCGCCGATCATCGCGATGCTGCTCGGCCTGATCTTCCGCGGCGTCGCCTTCGAGTTCCGCTGGCGCGACTCACGCCACCGGGCGCTGTGGGACGTCGCCTTCACCGGGGGCTCCGTCGTCGCGGCCTTCGCGCAGGGCGTCACCCTCGGCGCGCTGCTCCAGGGCATCAAGGTGGAAGGCCGCGCCTATGCGGGCGGCTGGTGGGACTGGCTCACGCCCTTCAGCCTGCTCGTCGGCCTAGGCATCGTCTGCGGCTACGCCCTGCTTGGCGCGACCTGGCTGGTGATGCGGACGGAAGGAAGCCTGCAGGATCGGGCGCGGACCTTCTCGCTCTGGCTCGGCGCGGCGACGGTCGCGGTGATCGCGGCCGTCAGCGCGGCGACGCCTTTCCTGGAGGGCAAGTATTGGGAGCGCTGGTTCTCGATGCCGGGCGTGCTGCTCACGGCGCAGGTGCCGCTCCTCGTTGCGGTGGCCTCGTTCCTATTCTTCCGCCTGCTGCGCGGCGGGGCGGAGCGGACGCCGTTCCTGCTGGCGCTCGGCCTGTTCCTGCTCTCCTTCGTCGGGCTGGGGATCAGCATCTTCCCCGACGTCGTGCCGGGCCGGATCACGATCTGGGAGGCGGCGGCCCCGCATGCGAGCCAGGTCTTCCTGCTCGCGGGGGCGTCCGTCCTGATCCCGGTCATCCTGATCTACACGGCCTACTCGTACTGGGTCTTCCGCGGGAAGGTCGACGCGGCGGGGTACCATTGATGGGCATCGACACCGCTCCCCTTCACCCCGCTCCCTTGTGGCGCCGCCTCGTGTGGTTCGCCTCGCTGTGGGCCGGCAGCGTCCTCTCGCTCGGGATCGTCGCCGGCCTCCTGAGGACCTGGCTGAAGGCGGGCTGACGCCCGTACCTCGACCCTGGCCATCCTCAAACCCAAAGTTGGACCTTCCATGTCGTCGAAGCACTTTGTCACGGCCGCCGTGGTGCAGGCCGGGTCGATCCTGTTCGACACCGCGCGGACCGTTGGACAAGCTCGCGGATCTCGCCAGCGACGCCGCGGCCCGCGGGGCTGATCTGGCGGTGTTCCCCGAGGCGTTCGTCGGCGGCTACCCGAAAGGGCTCGACTTCGGCGCGACGGTCGGCTCCCGCACGTCGGCCAGCCGGGACGACTTCCTCCGCTATCACGCGAGCGCCATCGACGTGCCGGGACCGGCGACCGAGGCCATCGCCGCTGTCGCCCGTGCCGGCAAGCTTCACCTCGTCGTCGGCGTGATCGAGCGGTCCGGCGGCACCCTGTACTGCAGCGCCCTGACCTTCGGGCCCGACGGCGCCCTTCTGGCACGCCGCCGCAAGCTGATGCCCACCGCCTCGGAACGACTGGTCTGGGGCTTCGGCGACGGCTCGACGCTCGATGTCGCCAGTACGCCTCTCGGTCGGATCGGGACCGCCATATGCTGGGAGAACTACATGCCGCTCCTGCGCACGGCGCTGAGGGATCGTTCGTCCTACGAGGACGCCGATGGAACAATGGCCTTACGTGGCAGGACATCGATGCCAATCTCGTGATCCGGAAGGCGACGACGAAAACCGGAGCCTTCGCGGCTCACGACCTCAAGCTCTGCCCCTTAGTGAGCGAACTCGTCGCGCTCATTCCCCCCGAAGCTCGGATCGGACCCGTCATCGTCGACGAGTCGGCTGGTCGCCCCTATGCCGAGTCAGCCTATGGTCGCGAATGGCGGGTTGTGGCACGGGCAGCAGGCGTGCCAGATGACGTCTGGAACATGGACGCCAGAGCCGGCGCCATCACAGAAGCCGAGGATGCAGGCGCCGACCTCGACCATATCCGGTCAGCTGCGGCTCACTCTCAGACGGCGACGACCCAACGCTACTCGCGAGGTGCGCTCGGAAAATCGCGCCACGTCGCCGAGCTTCGGATCGCACACAGGGCTGCGAAGAACGGATCCTGAACGAACCAGGAGGCCGATGGGGAACACCATGGGGAACATGGGGAACACCTTGACCGCAGTCTGCGGCAAAAAAATCAATAACATCAATCGTTTAAGTGGAGCTGGCGATCGGGATCGAACCGACGACATTCAGCTTGGGAAGCCTACGCAGACCGTTGAATTCATTGAAGTGTGTTCCCGGCAGCTGAGCTGCAGCAGATTGCAGAAACGGTCCCCTAATATCGCCACCCTAATGACTTCCAACGTAAGCGCGATTGTTCGAGATTGAATGCTGTGACGTGCAGATACGCGCTGATCTTCGTCGTAGGGACAACCTGGAGATAGCAAAAAGGACTGAGATTACGAAGGCTCGGGCGCTCAGCGCAGGTACCCCGAAGGCCAGAAACGAACCAATTCAGCCGAGTAGAGACTGCGCCGGGCCAAGGTTCGGCTCAACGCGAAGCCGGAACGTCCCTCGCGACTAGCCGTTCTAATTGGCTCCAGGCTGTCAGTTCAGAGCACTGCCATGTTCCGTCTTGAGCGACACACCCTGGAGATGCTGGCACGCGCTGGCTACGGAGCGCGAGGTATCGTCTACTGCCTCGTCGGTGGCTTAGCCGTTCTCGCAGCGGTTGGAGCAGGCGGGCAAGCTGGCGGCAACAAGAGTGCTTTGGCCACCCTTCTCAATCAGCCCTTCGGACGCCTCTGGCTTGGTCTGATCGCAGTTGGCCTTGTCGGCTTTGCCCTCTGGCGCATCATTGAGGGCACCACGGATGCCGATCGTCGCGGAAGCTCGGCCAAGGCTTTGGCGCAACGCGCAGGTCATATCATAAGCGGCATCGTCTACGGCGGCTTGGCTCTGACGGCCGCTCAGCTCGCACTCGGCAAACGGGGTGGGAGTGGCGACGACAATGCCATCCACGACTGGACGGCGTGGCTGTTGAGCAAACCTCTCGGCCAGTGGCTGACCGGACTGATCGGCTTGCTCGTCATTGGCGTCGGCGTGACTTTCCTCCGCAAGGGGTGGAAGGGCGATGTCCTCGAGAGGCTTACTTTGCCCACGGAAGTTCGTAGGTGGGCTGTGCCTATGGGGCGGCTGGGGTTTGCTGCTCGTGGAGTGGTCTTTGGCTTGGTTGGTGCCTTCCTGATCCTCGCCGCTGTGCACAGCAGCTCTGCTGAGGTGAAAGGCCTAGGTGGTGCCCTGCAGATGTTACGTGAGCAGACCTACGGCTGGGTTCTGCTGGCCGTCACGGCTGCGGGGCTTTTTGCCTTCGGGGTGTTTGGGCTCGTGCAGGCCCGCTATCGCCACATCGATGCACCTGATGCGGAAGAAGCCACGGCAAAGCTCAAGCAAACTGTTACCGGAGTGATGGGCCGCTGAATTTTTCGGATTTTCCGACAGCTGGTGCACTAATCGAACTACCTCTTTCTCTGATCGTTCGCTCCTGTCTCAGGCTGTTGCTCTCTCAAGCAGCTTTGCCGCTCCCTACGGCTCGTTTGGCGACCCTCAGGGCATACACGCGTCGTGATGATGTGAACTTGCGATGAAATCAGGCAGGCCTTCCACGGCGGCGGGGGATGCTGCACGACCCAGCCATATCGACCGAAACGCGGCATCTCTGGCGAGCCATGGCAGCGATGAACACGTAGATCGTGCCTTCAACCTTAAGGCTGAATAGAGCGATTGCGGCCGTGGTTTTGTCAGTTCGCCGGCTTGGTCCGTGCCGTGAGCTTTTATCTATCTAGATCGCGGAGGTAAGCGACAAAGGACCTGCTCGGGCGCTCTGTGGGCAGGCACTCGATCGCGGTGCCGCCGTATGTGGTTCCAGCCTCGTGCCAAGCGAGAACATGACTAGGTGTATGGTCCCGGCATGTGGTGTGACGGGTCGAGCCTGAAGCGTTCGGGCTCTTTCATCCAGACGTGAAGAACGTGCTCGTAGGGTGTGAGGCCTCGCAGGGTCTTGAGCCGGCGGGCGCGGTTGTAGTCATCTAGGAAGAGCTGCAGGTGAGTAGGGAGTGAACCGCCCCAGATTTCCCGGAGCCTCCAACTCCTGAGAGGATGGAGCCACGACAAAGCGAACCCCACCGTATTCCGCTGAGATCCGCGATCGCCTTGCGCAGCCGCTGGTTCTCAGTCTCCAGATCCTTCATCCGACGAACCTGATCGCTCTTCAGGCCACCGAACTCACGCCGCCAACGGTAGTACGTCACTGAACTCACGCCGATGGCGCGGATCGCGTCGGAGACGCCCTGACCCTGGAAGATCAGCACATATGCCTGCCGTAGCTTGGCGACGATCTCCTCGGGCTTCGGGTGCTTAGCCACGTCGTCCGCCCTCCAGGCTCAAAAGCAATACCAAAGGGCGGACCACTTCAATGAAGGCGGATCAGCTTGCGTCAGTCTTGCAGATTATAGTAATTCTAATTACAGAATGAATGGTCAGCAACGATTGACGGACTGGCGCGCCCTCTCGCCTGGGCAGCGAGCGATGCTGCGCCGCCTCAACCGTGAGGGGCCGCTTATCTCGTTGGGTCCTTGGGAGATGCGCACTGTTCGCTCGCTGCTTGAAAGGGGCTTGGTCCGGCCAAGGCTGCCGAGTCGCAACGGACGCGACAACCCCGGCCTGTGGTTCCTAACTGCCAGGGGCAAGGGCATCATTCCACGGGAGCCGACGGACCAGGGCGAGACGAAAGTTTGGACCGGTCCATGACCATGAACTGGCTGATCGACCGACTCCTGGTCCTCGGCGTCGTCCTGGTGGTGGCCGGCGCCTTGGCTTCCCTGTCAGCCGCCGGCTTCAGCCACGTCGGCGAAATCACCAGTTTCGCTGCTCTCGTGGCCAGCCTCGTCACCGTTTGGATATCCCGCTGATGTAAGTGAGGCCGTGAACGTGGAACGAGCGAACGACCTGATGCGCGGAGCCTCGACCTACGATCGCGGCACCATCGCGCTGCATTGGCTAACGGCCGGGCTCGTGCTGGGGCTCTGGTTGATCGGGACCTTCCTGGAAGACCTTGTGCCGAAAGGGGTCCTGCGCTCGGGAACCTGGTCGGCTCATTTCGACTTCGGCTTCGTTCTCGCCGTCCTTGTTATCGCACTCCTCCTCTGGCGGCGGGCGCGCGGCCGTCAGCTGCCCGTTGAGGATCCTGGCATTCTCCATCGTGTGGCTAAGGCCACCCATGCGGCGCTGTACCTCCTCCTGCTCGTCGTCGTTGGCCTCGGCATTACGAATGCATTCGTGCGCGGTGTCCACCTGATCGGACCCGTTGATCTGCCCAAGCTGGGCGACCCGTCCTGGCGCCGGCCGCTGACGCACTGGCACGGCCTCGCCGCCAATCTCCTGATGGGATTAGCCCTATTCCATGCCGCGGCAGCGCTGGTTCACCACTATCTCTGGCATGACGCAGTGCTGCGCCGGATGCTTCACCGGAGAGCCTGACGACAATGCGACCCGTCCACGCCGAGAGGCATCTCATCGACCGAATAGGCTGGCTCCGGGCCGCCGTGCTCGGCGCCAACGACGGCCTCATCTCGACTGCGAGCCTGATCGTGGGCGTCGCAGCCTCCGCCGCCGGCACCAGCGAAGTCCTGGTCGCGGGCTGCGCCGGCTTGGTAGCGGGCGCGATGTCGATGGCGGCCGGCGAGTATGTCTCGGTCAGTTCCCAGTCCGACACGGAGCAGGGGGATCTCGCCCGCGAGCGCCGCGAGCTTGCCGACGACCCCGCCGCGGAGCAGGAGGAACTCGCGCGGATCTATGTCGACCGTGGGCTCGACCGCGCGCTTGCCCTGCAGGTCGCCGACCAGCTCATGGCTAAGGACGCGCTAGCGGCACATGCCCGAGACGAGCTCGGCATCTCGGAGCTCACGATGGCGCGCCCCGTTCAGGCGGCGCTGACCTCAGCGGCGACCTTTGCCAGCGGAGCCGCCATGCCGCTTTTCGTGGCGGTGGGCTCTCCCGCCAGCCTGACAGTCTACACTGTTTCGGTAGCCTCGCTGGTTTTCCTGGCAGTCCTCGGTGCCCTCGGCGCCAAGATTGGGGGCGCAAACATCCCGAAGGCGGCGGCGCGCGTAGCCTTCTGGGGAGCGCTCGCCATGGCTGTGACGGCCGGCATTGGAAGCCTAGTCGGCAAGGCCGTTTAACGAACCCTCGGCCGTGCTCAGACTGTCCCGTCTCGCGCCCACTGCGATGCAGGACGCAACTGACGCGTGACGATCGCGGCTTTTGGGGAAAGACCATCCCTTAGACCGAGATTGGTCGAAGGGATGCTTCTAGCGCACCTCGGTCCTGCGATACGGCCTGAGCCGACGTCCGCTTTGGAGACAGCGACAATGGCTACTGAACGATCGGCCTGGGCGCGAAGCTGCCGACCGGCTCTGGCCGGCAGCCGCGCATCCTCTTAGATCCGAGATCTGCGATTCGTCCTGAGCGGTGCTTCGAAGATTGGACAATGGACGGCGAATGGCCGAGATTGGCGTGAAGCCGAACGTCCGGTCCTGTGCGCGGTAGCGATCCGGCGTGATGGTCCGTAGCCGCAACTGATGGGACGCGGGTCGAAGCACCGAGAACTGTAGAAGACAGTACGATTTATTGGAACGTCGGGGAGTACATCTATCAGTAAAAGATATCAATCCCGAGTGCGGCAAGTTGAGTTTCGATAAACTTTCCTTCATCGAAGGACGATTTCTGACTCCTGCGATCGACGATCCAACCTCTGATGTCTGCATCCCGGCGCGCGGTGTAGGCGGGAGAGTCCCAGTGAGTGCTGAGATCGAGTCCTATTCGAGCAAACTCGCGGAGAAGCTTTGCCTCGTTCATGATCGTGATGCCGCGATGCCGCTCACTACGCCTTGAGGCACCAAGCCCTCGGACCAGCGCCTCCGTCGCGCGTAGGTAGGTCAGCGACCTTGCGCGGGGCTTCAGAGATGCGAAGGCGTGCCACTGCCTGGGACGGCGGACGAGCACCGCTATATCCGCGCCAAGTCGGCCGACGAGTTGCAGTGTATGGACCGGCGAGCCTTCACTGAAGATCAGTCGCCTGACCTGCGCGTAATAAGCGACCTGCGCCTCAACCGAATGATCCTCGGGAAAGTATATCTCGACACCGAGCTTGCGCAGAACTTCTTCGAGGTAAGATTCGCCGGCGATTTGACCGCCGCGAGTCACGCGCGAGCGCGACACGTAGGAGACCGGGATGACCTTGGGCACCAGGCGCTTGTCACCAAATAGGCGATCCATGCGATCGAGATGCTGCGCTGAGGGCCCACCTCCGAAAGGCCGCTCGGCTTGCGGAAAGACGTAAAGGCGTAGGACTTTTACTGGCTCTCGAATAAAAAGCAGCCTCTGTCTGTCTACACCAAGTACATTTATCATCTGCCAGAAGTATGGCGGCAGCTCGAATAGATCCACATCTGGCAGGCTGAAAATCAGGGGCAGAGCTGGATCTAGTGCTGCGGAAGCGACGATGCGCATGCCAAGACTTGCGATCATGTGGCCATAGTGCAGGCCGACGATTCCACACCACACGCCAGCATCGATTATTCTGTGTGGAGGGGCGCTCGCGTGGGGACGCGTATCGATCGGAACGGGGATGATGCCCCAGCAAGTACGAGCGCGTACCCGCAGATAGAAGTTCGGCCAGATCGGGCCGCCATGATATCGGTCGCCGCGTTGTGGAACCACGATGACGTCACGGAAGGCCTGGCTACGCATGTGAAGGATCGGCCTCAGTCTTAGCCTCTACGGCGGCAATCACAGTTACGCAAACCGCCATTCCTGAAGCACATTTCTAGCATTGCTGAAGCCTCCACTCATCCCGGCGTGGCCCTCTCTTCGCACAGTATCCGCGCCAACCTGCAGCCGCAGTCGAGCTGTAGCGCAATCGCTGCTCTCGTCGATACGTCGTCGCTCCGAAGCTGATGCGGAAGTCGCTGAGCTGTGCCACAAAGTTCGTCGGCGTCCCGAAGCCCGCTTCTGCAAACACCGGGTTCGAGGCGACAAAGCAGGGTGCGGCCGACGCGCTGAAGGGCGTCTTGGCTCAGCATGAGGAGTGGCGGGATCAGGTGCTCGCGACCGTCGGTCTCAGCGGGATGCCGTCAGACGTCGAGCGAAACCTGCGAAAAAGTCAGCCAACGCCAACGAAGGGGACACACAGGCGTCGGTAAAGTGAGGGCTGCGCCGCCTCGCGCGACTCGCTACATATCTGACGAAGCGTTCAATGTTTGAAGTGCACTATGAAAGCTGCGAAGCCGGCTGAAGCCAAAAGCGAAACTGTTTCGCATTTGTCGTCAGTCGCACACTGCAAATTGAGATCCATGCCAAGCGCAAGGCAATCGGCCCGCGCTCCTCCACAACGACGATTGTTGTCTGGCTGATCCGGACCAAGTTCGGTTCAAAGGATTGTAGAACGACAAGGGGCGGAATCCAGAACTCTGGCGATCAAGCTACTCGCAAGCTAAGCGCGCCGTCAGCATCAAAGTTCGCTATAGGAGGCAAGCTCTCAAATGTTGGCTTAGCAAAAAGGTAGCCTTGGAATAGCCGAATGCCAGCAGCACGTAGCGTATCGAGCTCCGACACCGTCTCGATGCCTTCGGCAAGTACTGTCACACCCAGTTGCTTTGCCATCGCGACAATAGAGGCGATGATGATTTGGCGAGACGTCGAGGTCGATACGCTTCGGATCAGCTCCATATCGAGCTTAATTAGGTCGGGCTGAAAGCTGGCCAGTAGGTTAAGTCCGGCATAGCCTGCACCGAAGTCATCGAGAGCAGTCAGAAACCCCTGCCGACGGTACTCAGCTATAATCCTCTGAACGTGAGGAACATCAATCATGCGCTCGTTTTCGGTAAACTCGAACACGAGCTGGTCATGGGAAAAACCGACGCGATGCGCTGCTTCCAGTGTTGCGCGAATACAAGCTGCCGGCTCGTAGACGGCGTTCGGCATGAAATTGATCGACAGCTTTGTGTCAGGGGCAGAGAACAAACGGCCCGCAAGCTCAATTGCCCTTACACGGCAAGCCTGATCGAATTTGTATCGATTAGTTTCATCGACCTGACCAAGGACGTGGAGGGCGCCTTGTCCGTCTAGACCCCTGACCAGAGACTCATAGCCCCAGATCTTATTCTCGATCACGTCAACGATAGGGTGGAACGCCATGCTGAAAGCGATCAGCAATGGGGCGCCGTCCTTGCAATCTTTGCATCCGGCCATCTTCAGAACTTTCCCAAGCATGCAGCAGCACAATGTATCGCCGCAAATGTTGACGATTGGTGCTCATAATTCTTTGGTCTGAAAATGTACTAAAATAAGCACAGCCCT
>NZ_BJZV01000042.1 GCF_007992215.1 Methylobacterium gnaphalii
CCGGGGGCGGATCAATCTTCACCCCAGACCCGCGGGAGTGCCCCGTCGCTGGCCGGCTTCAGATCGGAACAGTGGCCGGCTTCGCCTCGGGATGACGGCCGGCCTCAAATCGGAATCCCCGGCCGGCTTCGTCGAAATACGCACCTCTAGCGAAGGCGCTCCATCACCTTCGCGCCAAAAGCCTTTTTCGCCGCCTCGTTGGCGTGGTGGCTCCGTTCGCAATCAGCGCAACATTAGACCGTGATCCGCAGCGTCCCAACGGCTTTGGATGAGGGCGGGCCTTCCACGAGATTGCCGTCGGCATCTTCTCGCTCGCTGCCGTCTTCCTTGATTCGTGCGTCACAGCCGTTGCACTCAAAGCGCCAACCGAACTGCACCGCTAAGCTGACCGGCACATCGCCTTGCTCGGCAAACACGTCAGCCCACGGCGCGTGCCGACAGGTCACGCTTGAGAGGTCCCCGTCACTGAAGGTCTCAGCACCTCTTCGGCGGGCCGCAACGGCTGACCGCGCGAACACGACCCAGCCCGTGCCCTCGCATGTCTCTAGGACGGCGTAGCCGCGGATTGGCTTTTCCATTGTCGCGCCCATCAGACCCTCCCGAGCGAGAGGAGTGGGGAAGGCGTAACCGGGTCCCACTTTTCAGCGAGATTGCGGTTCCCACCGGAACTCGCACATTGAATTTGTGGGGTTGTTTCGCGCCGCTGGCGCTCCCAAGGGGAATCGAACCCCTGTTTTCGCCGTGAGAGGGCGACGTCCTAGACCGCTAGACGATGGGAGCTTCCGGGCAGGCGGGGCTTCCTATACCGACGGGATCGGTGGTCGGCAAGGGGCTTGGGCAGCTTGAACGAAACAGTTCCGATATCAGACATGCGGGAAGAGTCTGAACCGCAACGCTTGTCCTTAACGACCACGCCTGAGGCCGCCGTCGAGCGGCTCGATCGAGTGTTGGCGACCTCACTTTCGGGCCTATCGCGCTCGCGGCTGCAAGCGCTGGTGCGCGAGGGCAGGGTGCATTGCGACGGCATCGTCGTGCGAGACCCATCGCGAAAAGTCGGACCGGGGGTGCGTATCGAGGTCGTGGTGCCCGAGGCGGTGCCAGCCGAGCCGCTGCCGGAGGCGATGGAGCTCGTGATCGCATACGAAGACGACGATCTCATCGTCATCGACAAGCCGGCGGGGCTCGTGGTGCATCCCGGAGCGGGGCATGAGACCGGCACGTTGGTCAACGCTCTGGTCGCACATTGCGGGGCAAGCCTGTCTGGGATCGGCGGCGTGCGGCGACCGGGCATCGTGCATCGCCTCGACAAGGATACCAGCGGTTTGCTGGTCGTCGCAAAGAACGACCGGGCGCATCAGGGGCTCTCGGCGCAGTTCGCCGATCATGGCCGCAGCGGCGACCTGGAGCGGGCTTATCTGGCGTTGGTCTGGGGCATCCCGGAGCCGCGCGTTGGAACCATCGCAACGAAACTCGCCCGCAGCCAAAGAAACCGCGAAAAAATTGCGGTGGTGCGGGAAGGGCAGGGCCGGCACGCGGTCACGCATTACCGTGTCGAGACCGTGCCCCATCTGGAGGGCGTCGTAGCGCTAGTGCGCTGCGTACTAGAGACGGGGCGCACGCATCAAATTCGGGTGCATTTGAGCCATCGCGGCCATCCGCTGCTCGGCGACGACACTTACGGCAGCGCGATGAAGACTAAGGCGGCGAAGCTCGGGAAGGGAGCGCGAGCCGCGCTGGCAACTCTGGGGCGTCAGGCGCTGCACGCGACGCTGCTCGGCTTCCGGCATCCGCGGACCGGTGAGCGGCTTCGCTTCGAGAGCGAGCTGCCGCCGGACATGGCGGCGCTGCTGGCAGCACTCACGGAGAAACAGGGCTAACGGCCACGTTGCACGGGCGCACCGGTCAAGCCTTGCCTGAGCGATCGCGTGCGTTTCGGCACCGCGACGCATGGCCCCGGCGTGCGAACTTAAAACCTGAAGCCCGGTTGGCGCGTTGCAGTCGATCGCGTGATGAGCGCCGCTACCGGATATCCGTGCTCTCTAGTACAGATGGGGAGCGCACCGGCCGGCTCAAGAGAGCGGCCGCTCGTGAAGGGCCTGCCCGACAGGGGGGCTGATACAGGAGGTGTCCATGGCAGGCGCATTGCCCGTGCTCGCCAATGAAGGTGGCCTTTCGCGCTACCTCGACGAGATCCGCAAGTTCCCAATGCTGGAACCCGCGGAAGAATTCACCCTTGCCAAGCATTGGCGCGAGCAGGGCGACCGCGAGGCGGCGCATCGGCTCGTCACGTCCCACCTGCGCCTCGTGGCGAAGATCGCTATGGGCTATCGCGGCTACGGCCTGCCGATCAGCGAAGTCGTGTCCGAGGGCAATGTCGGCCTGATGCAGGCCGTCAAGCGCTTCGAACCGGAGAAGGGGTTTCGGCTGGCCACCTACGCGATGTGGTGGATCAAGGCGGCAATCCAGGAATACATCCTGCGCTCGTGGTCGCTCGTGAAAATGGGCACGACCGCGAACCAGAAGAAGCTGTTCTTCAACCTGCGCAAGGCGAAGGGCCGCATCTCGGCGCTGGACGAGGGCGACCTGCGCCCAGAGCACGTGACCACGATCGCCAAGAACCTCGGCGTGCCCGAGCAGGACGTGATCGACATGAACCGGCGCCTGTCCGGCGACACCTCGCTCAACGCGCCGCTGCGCGAGGAGGGCGAGGGCGAGTGGCAGGACTGGCTCGTCGACAACTCGCCGAGCCAGGAGACCGTGCTCGCGGCCGAACAGGAGGGCTCGAACCGGCTCTCGGCCCTGCGCGACGCGCTCACGGTGCTGAACCCGCGCGAGCGGCGGATCTTCGAGGCCCGCCGCCTCGCCGACGATCCGATCACGTTGGAGGATCTGTCAGGCGAGTTCGGCGTGTCGCGCGAGCGCGTGCGTCAGATCGAAGTCCGCGCCTTCGAGAAGGTGCAGGACGCGGTCAAGCGCAACATCGCAGTCCGTGAGGCGCCGCAGGCCGAGGCGCGGATCTAAACGGGCTCGATCGAACCCGGATCGACGCCGGAGAGCGAAGACTCTCCGGCGTTTCTTGTTGCCGCGGCGTCAGTGCAGGCAGAGCGAAACGAGGTCAGGCGACGAGCCTGTCAGCGCCACTGATTGAAGGCGTCCTGCAGGACACGGGCGCCGGCCGAGCCCTTCTCGAAGGATAGGATCGCGCGCGGACCGTCCTTGTACTTCACGGCCAGATCGATCCAGTTGCGGCGCGTCAGCATCTCGGTGTTGCGCTCGACATCTTGCGGCAGGTTCGAGAGGCCGATCAGGAAGAGATTGTCGCGCACACGGACCGGCAAGCCGGAAACCGGTGACCCGCGCCCGCCCTCCTCGTCCTTGAGCTGCAGCAGCCCGATTTCCTGCACGGCTCGCCGCTCACCCGGGCCATAGTTGGTGAAGGCGAGTTCGATCGTGTGGGAGGCCGGCAGCGTCGCGTCGAGGTTGCGCCGGATCGTCATCGCCAGCGTGAGGCCAGCTTCCGGATACTCGACATTGGCCCGAACAGCGCTTTGCAGTGGCTGGCCCTGCTCGCCATTCACGGCCTCCAGGCGCCAGAGGACGCGGCCCTGCGTGGCGGCGGGGGCTGCCTTGGGATCGGAGGCGTTCTCCTCATAGAGCACTGCGCGCTGTGCGACGGAGACGTCAGACCGCGGGCCGGACTCGGCGGGCGCGCTCTGTGCCTCACCATCAGGCTTCTCGCCTCCCACCCGATCTGAGAGCTTCGCGTCGGACTGGACCGGCGCCACGGCCTCACTGTCGCCGGCGCCTCGTGGAAGATCGGAGCGCTTGTCAGCCAGCATGATCGCGGCCACGGCGATCAATCCGATCACCACAGCAAGCACGCCGCCGACGACGAGGTTGCGCAACTGACGCGAGCGCCCCGCGCGCGGTGTCTTCACGTCGAGCCGGGGTCGCTGGCGGCCGTTGCCGCCGTCCGGCGGTGCCAGATCCTGAACCGGGGTGGGCGCCGCGGTCGTGTCCTGCGCCGGTTCGGTTGCCGCGGCCTCCTCTTCCTCAGGCTTCGGCCGGCGAGGTGGCGGCACGAAGGGCGTGAAAGCGGGAGGCGGCCCCGGCTCAGGGAGAGGTTCCTCGGCCGGCGCCTCGAGCTCCGCGGCTGGTTGGACGGCAACCGGCATGAAGGGTGCCGGCTTGGGCAGTGACTCGGGCGCTGGCGGCGTGGCGACGGACACCGGCGCCGCAGCAGGCCCGGCCTCGGCCGGAGGCGGAGCTACGGCCGCCTCTGGGGGAGGCGGCTCCGGCGGAGCCGGCGGCGCGGCATCCGACGTTGGGGGGGGCGCCTCGCCATAGTCGGATTCGAGCCGCGCGATCGCGGCATCCAGCGCCTTGCGCTCGACCTCGATCGCCTCGTCTGGCAGCGGCGGCTCCAGGGTACGGAGCTGGCCGATCAACGCACTGCGGGCACGGTCGTACACGGCCTTGCGCAGGGCCGGCGTGCGATCCGGCAAGGCATCGAGCGCCCGCGCCAGCAACGGATAATAGTCGGCCATCGTGCCCTGATCCGCCCGTTCCCGCCGCCTTGAACCTAGTCCTCGAAGGGGTTGTGCATCAGGATGGTGTCGTCGCGCTCGGGCGAGGTAGAGAGCAGGGCCACGGGCGCCCCGATCAGCTCCTCGATCCGCCGCACGTACTTGACCGCCTGTGCCGGCAGGTCCGCCCAGGAGCGGGCGCCGCCCGTGGTTCCATCCCAGCCCTTGAAGGTCTCGTAGACCGGCACCGCGCGCTGCTGCGCGCCCTGGCTCGCCGGGAGATGGTCGAGGCGCTGACCGTCGAGGTCGTAGCCGGTGCAGATCCGGATCTCCTCGAATCCATCGAGCACGTCGAGCTTGGTGAGAGCAATGCCGTCGATGCCGGAGGTGCGCACCGTCTGGCGCACCAGGCAGGCGTCGAACCAGCCGCAGCGGCGCTTGCGGCCCGTAACGGTGCCGAATTCGTGCCCGCGCTCGCCGATGCGCTGGCCGATCTCGTCGTGCAATTCGGTGGGGAAGGGACCTTCGCCGACGCGCGTGGTGTACGCCTTGGCGATACCCAGCACGTAGCCGACGGCCCCTGGGCCGAGGCCCGAACCGGTGGCGGCCTGGCCCGCGACAGTGTTGGACGAGGTCACGAACGGGTAGGTACCGTGATCGACGTCGAGCAGCGCCCCCTGCGCGCCCTCGAACAGGATCCGCTTCCCGCCCCGACGCGCCTCGTCGAGCAGGCGCCAGACCGTATCCTGGTAGGGCAACACCTTGTCGGCGATGCCGGTGAGCTCGTCGTGGATGGCAGCTTCCGCGATCTCGGGCAGGCCGAAGCCGCGGCGGAGCGCATTGTGGTGGGCGAGCAGGCGCTCGATCTTCGCGCCGAGCGCGTCGGGCTCGGACAGGTCCATCAGGCGGATGGCGCGCCGACCCACCTTGTCCTCGTAGGCCGGTCCGATGCCGCGCTTCGTCGTGCCGATCTTGGTGCCGGGCGCGCCGTCCTCGCGCAGCGCATCGAGCTCGCGGTGAAGAGAGAGGATCAGCGTGGCGTTGTCGGCGATGCGCAGGTTCTCCCGCGAGACCTGGACGCCCTGGCCGGTAATGCGTTCGATCTCGGAGACCAGCGCGTAGGGGTCGAGCACGACCCCGTTGCCGATCACCCCGAGCGTGTTCGGACGGACGACACCCGAGGGCAGCAGGGAGAGCTTGTAGACGTTGTTGCCGACGACCAGGGTGTGGCCGGCATTATGGCCACCCTGGAAGCGCACCACGATGTCGGCCTGCTCGGAGAGCCAGTCGACGATCTTTCCCTTGCCCTCGTCACCCCACTGGGCGCCGACCACGACGACGTTGGCCATACCGGTCTCGACTTGTTTCCCGTGACCGCGCAGCCCGGCCGAAGTGCTCGACCGTCTCGCCACGCGCGAAAACCCCGGCGTTGGAGCCGGGGCGAGGATAGGGCGCGTCTTCGGCGATCAGAAGGAGCAGGTCAAGCAATGCGCGCGGTGCCCACACGCATTCGCGGGACAGACGAGACCTACTTCGCCTCAGCTGGCGGCTTGATGACCGGCATCGCGCTGCCGGAATCGCCCGGTGGGATCGTCCTGATCTCGGGATCGACTCCGCCCGGCGGCTTGATGACACCGTCCGATTTTTCCAGCTTGTCGCTGAGCGTGGGGCCCCCGCCCGACCCGTCGGTCTCCGGCCGGATCTTTTCCGGCACCTGCTGGTTCGGCGGCGGCAGCTTCGGATCGCTGTCCTGACCCCTTTGCGGAACCGACGGATCTTGTGCGAGCGCCGCCGTCGCGATGAGCGTCGCGGCAAGCGCCGCGGTCAGTGGCTTCAGCATGGTGGCTCCCCGGGATGGCGTTCGCAGTTGGCAGGAGAACGGATGGCGCGAAGTCTCCGTTCCAGGGAGGTCACACATCGCCGTGGGGCTTGCGGGCAACACCACCCTGATGTGATCGGAGCCGCCCGCATTCCCCGCGCGCGACGACGTGCCTGCAGGAGGGTTCTCGCGGGCCCTGCCCCCAATCGCCACTGCGTCATGAGGGAGGATCAGCACCACGCAGATGCTCAGAGAGCCGGTCGCGGAGCCAAGACCTGAGACGGGGCAGGGCCACCCGACGACTGAATTGTGTAGCGGATGCGGAAGATCACCTTAGGAAAGCGCGCCGATCGGTTCATCGCTCAATAGCCGCTTCATGAGGCACGGCCCCCATTCCGAACCTGCTCGGATGTCCTTCAACACGGCGAAGGCGCCTGCGTCGAATAGGCAGGTGCATGACGGAACGATGGGCGACGGTCATCGGCCTTCATCGGGAAGAGTGCGGTGCGTTCGATCGGTCATTTCGACCGAAGCGATGCGATGGCCAATCCGGAGATTGTAGCCGAGGTCATGTCACGACGAGGCTCACGCCCTGTCCCCATTGATCGAGCCGAATCTAGACCTCGAACATTTCGAACGATTTCAAAAATCACCAAATACAACGCACATCATTATCAACGAAATATTCATCTGATATACTTGCCGCACGAGCCCAAATAATGCCCTCTTACTTACCACAGTATATCTGAACAGTTGGGGATGATGATTCGAACATCGCCAACCCGGCGCTTAGGGCAAGGCAGAGCACGGGCGTTAACCCTGTCTCGCAATCTCGCTTTCCTTTTGCACTGAAGCGTGGCAGCCTTCTACCAGCAGCCTCAGCTGCGCAATTGGCTGCGTTCAGGGCGGCCAGCCCCGGTGTTACGAGCACCGTGGCCGGCCTGACCAAAGCCGCTCATCACTCGGAGATGACCGACCATGGCTAGGCATCAGCTTAGCGGCCCGCGCCGGCGCGCGGAAGCCCCAACCCACTTCCCGCACATCCCCGCACGTCCGACGACGTGCGCCCGTCCCGTCGAGGAAGACCACGGCCGCGGCTAGCCGCGCGCCGCTCGGCATCCGTCGTCTTCCTTCATCTCAACGGGATCGATCAGGCTCGGCCCTATGGCCGGCGCGCGACTGCGCATGCCCCAGTTCGATCCCGTCCCACGGGACGCACATCATCATGGATCTCATCCGCAAGGCCATCGCCGGCATCGTGCCGGTCAAGGAACTCTCCTGTCTCCACGTCGAGGGTCTGCCGCCGAGCGTGCGCATCATCAAGGCGCGCACCTCGACGCTCCTCCTCGTGGTCACGCCGGTCGAGCATACCGGCGTCGTCCTCAACGCCTTCAGCGGCGATGAATCGCTGGTCTACGGGCTCGCCAATCACGGCCTGATCAGCGAGATCGGCCTGATCCAGCGCGGAGTGCGCTTCGGTGCCACCAACCGGCACCTGAGCCACCGCATGCGCCGGCACCTCGCCAACCCGCCCGTCAAGGCCGCCCGGACCCTGTTCGTGGTGGCCGGGCGCACCGCCGATGTTCTCACCGCGGAACTCGCCTTCGCCCTCGAATCCGAGCTCGCCCGGTTGACCCCGCTCGCTGGAGCCTACCGCATCATCGGCAGCTACAGCTTCCCGACCCTGTCGGCCCCGACCCAGCTCGTCCTCGACCACTGGGTCGAGGAGCTACGCCTCATGCTCATCGACGCGGGCGTGCCGGTTCTGGAGCAGGCGGCGCCGGACTCCGAGCCCGGCAAGCCGGCGCAACCGGAAGAGGCATCGGACCACGGCCTGCGCTCCGGCTTCAGCCTGAGCGTTCCGTCCGACCTGACCGCGCGACCGGATGTTCAGCGCTGGCAGCTCTCCGCCGGCGAAGTGCAGGCGACCGCGATCTGCTGCCCGGGCTGGACCGTGCTCCAGCCCGGGGCCACGGCCCGCGCGGTCGCGGTGCGCTCCAACCAGCCCTGCCTGACGCGCAAGCGCCAGGTCCTCCATGCCCAGGGCATCCTCCAGCGGCGGGACCGGCACGGGCGCGTGCTCGAATTGCTGCGCCCGCTGCGCGTCCCGTCGTTGGTGAACGCCGCCCGGCTCCTGTTCGGCAACAATTCCGACGGACGGGAATGGCGACGGGTCTCCTAGCGCCCCGGATCGGGCGGTCCGTGCCGGCCCGATCCCACGCCTGACCGCGTCACCTCTTTCCATCTTCCTTTTCTTTTCATGGCGACGCGGCGCCCTGCGCCGCGCTCGCCGGAGCTCATCCCATGCTCATGCGCAATCCTCTGCTCTCGACACCGCCTCGTCCACCCGGGCAGCCCATCGCTACGTGCCCTCCGGTCGCGCTCCCCATCCGGTTCGACGCCTGCCTTCGCGCGAATCCGGTCGTCGAGCAGGCTGGTCCCGATCCGGTGACCGAATCCCTCGCGCGGGCGCTCGGGCTGTCCGTGACCGGGGTCGCCTGCCGCTGCGTCCGGCTGGATGACGGCACGGGTCTGACGCTCGTCGTGGCCGAAGGCTCAGCCTGGAAGCGTGAGGCGAAGGCGCGGCTCCTCACCCTCAAGCGCGCCGCCGCCGCCCTCGGCCGCCGCATCCTGCTCCTGCCCGACAGGGCCTGCGATCGGATCGGGGGCCAAGCCACAGCGGCAGCCCTCGGCGTCGGTGCAGGCCTCGGCTCCCGTCCCTACGTTCAGCCTCAACCCCGAACCGCCTGCCTCCCGAGCGGCCGGCGGGCTACGGCCGCGGGGTACCACGCTGGGGGAGGGCGCCTCTCGGCTCCCGCTCCGGGCGTTGCCGGAGCGGCGGGTCGGGCCTCGGCGAGCGTGTCGGAGGAAGGCCGATGATGGCTTCCGTTCCCGCATCGCCCCGCCCTTCGTCGGCGCTGCGCATTCAGGTCGTCAGCGATCTGCACGTCGATGTCGTCGAGACCGGTCGATTCTCCCTGGCTCCGGGTGCCGATCTCGTCGTAGTGGCGGGCGATACCTGCGCCGGGGCCGTCGAAGCCTTGACCTACCTGCGCCACCGCATTCCCGCGGCGGTGCCGCTCGTTGCGGTACTCGGCAATCACGAGTTCTACGGCAGGCTCCTCGTCGACGAGATCGCCCGTGCTCGGGCCGCGGCTGAGCAGCTCGGGGTCACTCTCCTGGAGAACGACGTCGCCGTCATCGGCGGCGTACGCTTTCTTGGCGCAACGCTCTGGACGGACTACGCGCTGCACGGCTGCAGGCACCGTCAGGTCGTGATGGCCGCAGCCTTGCGCGGCATGAACGACCATCACTGCATTGCCGCCGCCCATGATCCGACCTGGCGCGGGTTCCTGCCCACCGATGCGGCCGCGTTGCACGCCGCCTCGCGCGCCTTCATCGCCCGGACGCTGGCGACGCCGTTTCCAGGTCCGAGCGTGGTGGTGACCCATCACGGTCCCCATCCCAGTTGCATCGCCCCGCGCTACGGCCGTGACCCGCTCAGCGCGAGCTTTGCCTCCGACCTCACCGAGCTGATCGTGTCGGCCAGGCCCGATCTCTGGATCAGCGGCCACACGCATCACCCGGTCGATGAGAGGATCGGGGCGACCCGCCTCGTCTCCAACCCGCACGGCTACGGGAACGAATGCGCGGGGGAATTCGACCCCGCCCTGGTGATCGAGCTGGCCTGCAACAATCCGGAGGACCGTGCATGAGCAAGCCGGTGACGTCCCCGCCTTCGGCCTCGGAGAAGGCCTGCGCCGAGGGCAGGGCGAGCGATGCCGCGATCCCGATCCCCGGGTCGCCCCCCGACACGGCCGCGTCTTCCGAGGATGGGCTGGACCAACAGCAAACCCTCGACGAGGCCTTCGGCTTCGACCCTCTCGACGTCAGCTCTCCCGTGCCGGTCGATCACCGGCCACACAGCATGACACCAGCGCAGCTCGATCCCGAGTCCAACGGTCCCGAGCGTAGGACGGGTTGGCGCGGCATTCGACAGGCCGACGGCCTCGTCGACCCGCCGCGGCTCCTCGCCGAACTCGCCCTTGAGGCCGTGCTCCCGGCGCGATTGGCCCGAGGGCTGCGCGCGGGACACGCCCTCGTCGTAGTCGTGCTCGTCCCGAGCGCCGGCTGGGTCGCGCCGGTCGAGGCGGCTTTCCGAACCGTGGGCCAGGGCCGCGCCCGCATCGTGACGCGCGCCACGCGTCCCCGCGGCACGGTCGAGATCGAACGCGACGCCGAGGCGGCGGACCGGATCGCCGCTGCGGGACCGCTCGTGGCGATCACGCCCGACCTGGGCTTCCTCGCGCCGATCCTCGTCTGCGCCGCCGATCACACGCTGACCGTGCCGCCGCTCGACGCCCGTCTCGTGCGCCGTGCGGTCGGGCTGTGGTGCGGCCGGCGCTCACGCAAGGCGGTGGCGGCGCAGGATCTCTCCGGTCTCGACCTGCTCGACATCGCCGCGGCCCTGCGTGCCGGGGCGACGCCGTCCGCCTGCCTCGCGCGCATCCGCCGCGCGAGCCGCGCTCGCGTCGGCATTCCCACGACGACCGACATCCCGTCACTCGACCAGCTCACGGGCTACGGCGAGGCGCTCGACTGGTCCCGACGCACCGTCGCCGATATCGCACGGGTCAGGGCCGGCACCCTATCGCCTCAGTCGCTGGAGTCGATCGTGTGGTTCGGCCCGCCCGGCACCGGCAAGACCACCTTGGCGCGTGCAACCGCCGCCGCCGCCGGCGTCACCTGCGTCGAGACCAGCGTCGCGTCGTGGTTCGTCGAGAGCAACGGCTATCTCGATCAGGTCCTGCGGCAGGTCACGGCCTTCACCGAACGGCTCGAACTCGCGGCCAAGCGCGACGGTACGGCGCTTGGGTATCTCGATGAATTGGACGCCCTGCCGAGCCGTGCGCGGCTCGACGACCGCAACGCCTCCTACTGGCAATCCCTGGTTGTCCATGTCCTCACATGCACGGAAAGGCTGCGCCGTCTCGGGGTGGTGCTGATTGCGGCCACGAACTTCGTCGGCCGCCTCGACCCTGCCCTGCTTCGTCCCGGACGATTCGACCGCCAGATGCTGATCGGGCCGCCCGACGAGGCCGGCCGGCTCGGCATCTTGCGCCATCATCTCGGCCAGGATCTTCGGGAGATCGACCTCGCGCCCGCCGCCCGCCTCTCGGGTGGCCGCACCGGCGCCGATCTGGCCGGAAGCGTCCGCGGTGCCCGAGCCCGCGCCCGCGCCGCCGGACGGGCCATCCTCCTCGACGATGTTCTCGCCGAGATCGCGCCGGCCGAAACCCGCTGTGAGGCCGAACTGCGCGCCGTCGCCCTGCACGAGGCCGGCCATGCCTTGGCTGCGTTTCGGCTCGGCCTGCGCGTCGCGGAGGTCTCCATCATCTCCGGCGCCAACTACGGCGGTCGCACGATCATCGCGTTCGAGCAGACACTGCCCGATAGGGCGGGACTGGAACGGCGCGTCGTCGGGCTGCTGGCGGGACGCGCCGCCGATACCGTGCTCGGATGCGGGGCGACGGCGGGCGCGGCGGGCGATCTGCGGGAGGCCACACGGCAGGTCGCGGCGCTCCACGCGAGCTTCGGCCTCGGCGATACCCTTCGCGCCGTGGTCGATGCCGAGCAGGCCGCCGCGCTGCTGCGAGAGGACACCGCGCTCGCCGAACGGGTCGAGGCCGACCTGCGTCGGCTGCAGGGTGTGGCCGAGAGCATGGTGCGCGCGGATCGCGGCGCGATCCGCGCCCTCGTCGACTCGCTCCTCGCAAAGCGCACCCTGAATGGCGACGAGGTGGGCGAGATCCTCGACAGGTATCGGCCGAGGATCCGGGTGCGGGCGAGCCGCAGCCGCCCCGGCCAGTCTGCCGTCGCACCATCGCGATCCACCGGCTCGCACGCCTGATCCGACATCGCGCCGCCCCGTCTCCGCGCACGGGGCAACCCCGTCCACTTCCCCCGATCCGGCCTCGAAGGCCAATCCCAACCGCAAGGTCGCCCACCCCCATGACATCGTCCGGCCTCGAACTCATCCTCACCACCGACGAGGCGGCCCGCCTCGACAGCGCACTCAAGGCATATGATCACCTCAGCGGCGGCGATCCGCCCGACCCGAGGGCGCTCGCCGCCGCGCCGCTCTTGCGCGACTGGCAATGCGCCCTGGTGCCAACGATGGTGCCTGTGCTGGCCGGGGAGGTCCGCAACCATCCGGCCCTGCCGGGGACGCGACGCGTGGCGACATCGCGCCTGCTACTTCTCGATGCCGGGGCGGGCTGGGCTCGCACCCTGAGCCGGCTCTACCGCCTCGGCCCGGCGGCACGATGAGCCGGGCCACGCCAGCGCCAAGCGCAACTGTCCCCGCTGCGGCCGACCCACTGCATAGATCGCCGAGCCAACGGCGGGTCCCTCCCGTCGTCCCACCTCCCCGCATTCGGAGTGCACCGTGAAGCGCAACGTCGTCGTGGTCGATCTGGAAACCGTCCCCGATCTCGCAGCCGTCGCCCGGGTGCACGACCTCGATCCATCGGATCCGGACGCGGCGTGGGCTAAGCTCGGCAAGGGCTTCCCAAAATTGATCTACCACCAGATCGTGGTCATCGGATCGCTCGTGGCCGAGTACGACGAGGACGCCTGGCGGGTTCAGGCGCTCGATGCGCCCCATAGCGGCGATGTCGGAGAGGCGGAGCTCATTGCCGCGTTTTCCGCCAGGCTCGAACGGCTGCGCCCGCAACTCGTCAGTTACGCCGGGCACGGATTCGACTTGCCGGTCCTGCGCTACAGGTCCCTCGTGAACGGGCTCAGCACCCCGGGCCTCAGCGTTCGGCCATACCACCGCCGCTACGACGAGGCCGCCCTCGACCTGTGCGATCAGCTCGGCAATTTCGAGGCTCGCTCCAAGGTCACCCTCGACACGATGTGTCGAGCGCTCGGCCTGCCGGGAAAGACGGCCGGATTGCACGGCGGATGCGTCGCCGACCTTGTCGGCGCCGGTCGCCTCGACGACGTCGCGGCCTATTGCATGGACGATGTGGTCGCGACCTTCCGCCTCTTCCTCGCCTACGAGAGATGCCGCGGCCATCTCGATCTCGCTGGGCACGCCCGCAGCGAGGCGAACCTCGCCGGCTTCCTCGCCACACGAATGCGCGACGCGGGGGCAGCAGAGGGATCGTAGCCGTCCGGCACCGCGGTCGTTTGCTCGGCGTGAGGGCCCGTTGTGACGGAAGGGCACCCCTATCCGGCACCGACGCAACGGTGGCGATCATTGCTCCGGTGCGGCCCGAACAGGGACAGCCTCCCGGGGAAGGGAGGATTGGCGAGGTCAGGTTCGGCCTCGCCGGTCGCCCCTCCCTGTAGAGGGATGATGGAGCAGTCTCGGCCGGATTCCGCACTTGCGGGCCGCCCGCGACGAGGGGGTCCGCAACGGAATCATCCGGCTGAAGAACACTCGTCGCGCGTCGTCTGGCTGAGGGAGGCGTTTTCGATGATCCGCAAGGTTCGACCGGTCGCGAGGCGCTGCCCCCGTTCAATGGACGGTCATCGGCTTCTTTAGGGCGCGCTGCTCCCTGATCGGGATGGATCCCGCCTCTTGGCCGTCTGCGTCACCGCGTCGGCTTGCTCCTCCAGGGCATAGCCCTGGCCCTTGATCAGCACGAACCCCTTCGCCCGGGGGTGAACCAGGATGGTCCTCAAATTTTCCGAGGCGTCCTGTCCGGGCAGCGTGAAGCGTGCCGCGAGAGCAGTTAGGAGTGCACGGTGCGCCATCGGCGCGCCGTGCTCTTCAATCAGCGCAGCCGCCTCTCTCCGCACCCCCGCCGCGTCGAGATGCGGGCGCGGTTGAGACCCGGGCGCGGCATCCTCGCCCCGGCGTGTCGCCGGAGCGGGCGAGGCGTCTCGCTCGGGGCCTGGCACAGCCTCCGGCTTGGGATGAAGGCTCGGGACCGCCTTGTTGTCGCCTCGCGACGTCGGCGACCGGCCCGGCCTTGCCTCAAGCGCGTCGACCCGGGCCGCGAGCCTCTCGATCTCTCTTCGCAAACCGGTCAGCGTCGTCGTGACCCATGCCGTGTCGTCCGGTCCAGCGCGGGACGGCTGCCCCGCGTGATAGGCGCTCACCACGGCCTCGATGGCCTCGACGATGATGTCGTTGACGGCACATTGGCGGTCAACGGCGATCACCTTCAGCGCCGTGACGAGGCGCCGATCGACGATCAGCGTTGTCCGAAGCCGCCCGTCGGCGCGGCCAGACCCCATCCCTCTTGCACCGGCCTTGTTCGCCTTGCGTGCCACGTCGCCGTCGCCTCGATCCCCGCGCCCCGCCGCTAAGCGAGAAGGCTCGCGGCCATCATAGCCACACCGCTGAAGCCGGTGGAAGCCGCCGGCGCTTGAGGCAAGCCGTGGCGCGCATGGTCGCGCAAGGGCATGCAAGGTCGAACTTGTGGGCTTGTTGAATTCATGGAACGCTCAAATGCGAAAACGTTGGATTCGCTCTCTTTCCAACGCGTGCAAGGACGTGCCATGGCAAATCGCAACCCGAAGGAAGTCTGTCCCGGCGGCTTTGAAGCCCTTGCGAAATTCCTTGCCAAGGAGCGTGACCGTGCGAAGAAGGCGCTGCTGACAGGTTTCGCGCAATGCTTCAAGGCACGGGACGGCATCGAGAAGGCCAACTTCTGTCCCGCGACGCTCGCCGGGATCGCCGCCGACATGGTCGAGGCCATGGATGACGCCGATTACCTTGCCCGTATGCGCGAGAGGGGCGAAGCGATCCTCGCAGGCATCGTGCTTCCCGAGCGCGAAGCGCGCGTCGGGACGCTGCAGGTCATCAGCATCGGCGAGCCCGACGCCGTGCTACGGGACCTGTTGAGCCAGAGCGGCTTTCGCCGCCATGCCGGCACGGACGTGGCGCTGGAGATCTATGTCGGCGCGGGATCGCTCGCGACCTGGAAGAAACTCCAGAGCCACAGGGTCACCGTCGCAGCGATCACCCTCCCAGGCGGCCTCTCCCTCGAGCCGATCAGTGCCGGGAACGGACAGGCCATGCCGACGCCGATCCTCGACGCCCGGCTGACCACCGGCGGCACCGCCTCCGACAACTTCGATGGGGCAGGGGAGCCGACGTCGCAGGATCCGTCGGACAAGGGCGACGCCATGCCGGCTGAAACGGCGTTTCGTCCTTACCGGATGGCGCAGGTTTCCGCACCGGACGAGCGGGACTGGGCCCTCCATCGGGCAAAGCCCGCCCAGTATGAGGCGTTGATGGACAGCGTGGTCGCGCAGGAAGGACCGATCAACCTCGACGCCGCCGTCGAATCCGTGCGCCGCTCCCTTGGGCTCGGCTCGATCCACGAGAACAGCCGCGCCAAGCTCAAGGCGGCCGTCACGAAGCTCGCCGCCGACGGCCGCGTGCTGGTCCTCGATGGCGATTTCTTCCACAAGCCCGGTCTGCCAATCCTGCCGCGGGATCGGACCGGTTGTCCCGCACGCATCCGCACGCTCGCGGCTGTGTCCGAGGCTGAGATCACCGCGGCCCTTCTGGAGGTGCTCGGCGCCGACGAACGCGGCGATGACGATGCCGTGCTGATGGCGGCGGCGCGGCGGCTCGGCTACGTGCTCAAGTCTCCCAACACCAATAGGGCGCTCGCCGAGCGCCTGAGTGCCGCAACCACGGCTTTGATCGAGGCGTCAAGCGTGACCCGCGATGATCGGGGCCGCCTGATCCTCGTTCCGAACCCTTCGGACATGCAGCCGGAGGAGGATCGATCCCCGGCAGCCGACGCATCGTCGGAGGAGCCACCCACCGACCTCACCGGTGACGTGATCAGCTTCCCGGGGCTGAACAAGGGCGGCTAGCCGAAGCGCCAGCCGATACCGGCGCCGCTCAGGCTCGGCCGCACCCACTCGTCCGTTCCGCTTTTCCAGACCTCCGCCGTCAGGGCCGAGCAACCAGCCGCCCATCGCCGCCGGCCGGCTGCCGCGCGTCCGACTCGGAGTAACGTAGGGCTCGACCATCATGGCTACTCGTACCAACGCACTGTCGCAGGAGTGCCGCGCGCGTCAATCCGAGACGGAAGAAGCCTATGCCAAGCGAGCCCGGGAGCTGCTGAAGCGTTGCGCCGCCGAGATTGCTCAGCCGGAGCAGAGACAGGCCGTGAGCTGGAGCGAGTTCGTCGCCTGGCTTCTGGCACTCAGGCCGAGCGTCGTTGCCAACAGCTGGCAGCAATATAAGAGCGCCTCCTGCTTCCTGCTCGAACGCGACATCGACCGCTGGACCGCCGCCCTCGCCGGGTCGCGTGATCCGGGCGAAATGCAGAAGCTCGCCTCAAAGTTGGACAAGAGGCAGTCGGCCCTTCGGCGATTGCAAGCGGCCGGAACCCAAGGCTGTCTGCCTACGTCCCAAAAAACCTCGTCGTGCAAGGCCAAGCGTTTCAGCGAATCGGATCTCCGCGACATCGTCGCCGAGGCCAAGCGGATCAGAAGCCGTTACGCGGGCGACCTCGCCGATTGTCTCATCGCTGCCAAACGATGCGGGCTGCGTCCGACGGAGTGGGCCGGCACGCGGCTGATCACCGGTGGCGACCCCGCCGTTCTGGTGCTGCGCGTCCCCAATGCCAAGTTCGATAATCTGCGTTCGCACGGCCCAACCCGAACGCTGACCTTCGACAGCCTGCCGGTGTCGGAGCGGCAGGCGATCGAGCGCTGGGTCGCGCGCATCACGCGGAACGCGGCTGAGGCGCCACGTTTGATCAAGGCTCTCAGTGATCGCCTCTACGGCATCACGCGCACGCTCTGGCCGCGGCGAAAGAAACAGATCGCGCTGTATAGCGCACGCCACGAATTCTCCGCGCTGGCCAAGCTGCGTTACTCACCCGCGGAGGTAGCGGCCTTGATGGGACACGCCAGTGATGTCACGGCAACCGATCATTATGGCCGATATCGATCAGGTACTTTGCCGCCGGAGGTCGAGGCGCTGCGCGACCGCCTGCCGAAGCCCGATCCCGGCGAGACCCTGCGGGTGAGGCGCAAGCTTTCGGCGAAACTCGACCGCTTGCCCGGCCTGCGCGAAGGGCCGGCAGCTGCGCATTCAGGCTTCTAACTGGACGGCCGATGTCGGGGACCCAGCCAACCCCACGGCTGCTCTGACAAGGCTCGGTCGGGCGGATGCCACTGCTTTGCCTACGGCTTCGTGTCGGATGTGTCGCCGGTCCTGTCGTCTCACCGTCACCGCGAGTGGCCGGCTGATGGGCCTGGCGCTTCCTTACCTCAGACGCCCGGGTCAAATCGCAGCCGGCCCTCCCTGGCCCGGGCGATGGGACCGCCCTTCGGCGTTGTTCGAGCCCTATGGCTGGCAGCCTGTGGAGGCCGTGCGACGCGGTCCAACTTGGTGGCGCGCCGGAGCAGGGACCGTCGCCTCATGCGTCAGCGCCATCCGCGTTCGTTGCCGCTCCGAAAGCATGGATCGTGGCGCGACGTGGCCGCACTGGGGTCCGAGGGGCAGGTATTTCGACCCGTACGCTTAGAGAGCTTCGAGCCTGCGGCGGGCGGTGCTATGCTGGCGCCATGCCCCGTTGGCTCGCCATCATCCTCGCTATCCCGCCGCTGCTCCTCCTCCTGGTGACGGCGCTCTCCGCGGACGACCTGCCGAGCCTCGTCGTGGCAAAGCTCATGGAAGGCGGATTGTGGACGGGGCTCGCTGCCTTCCTCGTGATGGCGGTCGTGCTGCCCTTCATCCGCAAGCCGGACGCTCAGTCCCGTGCCTCGGCGAAGGTGAAGTAGAGTTCGCGCAGGCGCCGCGCGACTGGACCGGGACGGCCGTCGCCGAGCACCTTGCCGTCGACCGAGACCACCGGCATCACGAAGGCCGAGGCACTGGTGTAGAAGGCCTCGGCCGCGTCGTGCAGTTCCTCCACCGAGAACAGCCGCTCCTCCAGTTTCAGGTCGAACTCGGCGGCCAGCGCGATCACCGCGCGCCGCGTGATGCCCGGCAGCAGCGCGTTCGAGAGCGGACGCGTGATGATGGTGCCCTCCTTCGTGACGATGAAGGCGGTGGAGGACGAGCCCTCGGTGATCGACCCGTCCTCGACCATGAAGGCCTCCGCCGCGCCGGCCTCCGCCGCCTGCTGCTTGGCGAGCACCTGGGCGAGGAGCGCCACCGACTTGATGTCGCGCCGCTGCCAGCGGATGTCCGGCACCGTGATCACCTTCGCCCCGGTCTCGGCAAGGGGGTTGTCGGTAATGGTTTTCGCCTGGGTGAAAGCCACGACGGTTGTGGGGGTGTCTTTCGGGAAGGTGAAGTCGCGCTCCGCGACGCCGCGGGTGACCTGGAGGTAGACGAGGCCTTCCGTCACGCCGTTGCGCGAGACCAGTTCGGTCTCGATCCGCACCCATTCCTCGACCGGATGAGGGTTGGCGATGCCGATCTCCGACAGCGAGCGCTCCAGCCGCGCCAGATGTCCGGCATTGTCGACGAGGCGCCCGCCGAGCACCGCGGCGACCTCGTAGATGCCGTCCGCGAACAGGAAGCCGCGGTCCATCACCGAAACGCTGGCCTGTTCCAGGGGCAGGTACTCGCCGTTCACGTAAGCAATGCGCGTCATGTGGTCCCGCCTCGCTCCTGCCCCGTCCAAAGCACAAACCGTGCGACGCTTACCCCTCACCGCGCGACAAAGCCGGAACCGGCCAGCGTCAGCGGTCGCAGGTCACCGATGTTGCCGTGGCCGGCTTCATCACACTCGCAGTGATCGAGAGGCTCATGCCTCCCCGAACACCCTGCGGAAGATCGTGTCGACATGCTTCAGGTGGTAGCCGAGGTCGAAGCATTCCTCGATCTGCTCAGGCTTCAGCACGGCAGTCACCTCCGGATCCGCCTTGAGCAGGGTCAGGAAATCTCCCTCGCCGCGCCAGACCGGCATCGCGTTGCGCTGAACGAGGCGATAGGCGTCCTCGCGTGACACGCCCCCTTGCGTCAGCGCCAGCAGCACGCGCTGCGAGTGGACCAGGCCGCCGAGCCGATCCAGGTTCTTCTGCATGGTCTCCGGATAAACCAGCAGCCTGTCGATCACGCCGGTGAGGCGGGCCAGCGCGAAATCGAGCGTCACCGTGGCGTCGGGGCCGATCATGCGTTCGACCGAGGAATGCGAGATGTCGCGCTCGTGCCAGAGCGCCACGTTCTCCAACGCCGGGGTGACGTAGCCGCGCACCATGCGGGCCAGCCCAGTGATGTTCTCGGTCAGCACCGGGTTGCGCTTGTGCGGCATGGCCGAAGAGCCCTTCTGACCCTCGGAAAAGAACTCCTCGGCCTCCAGCACCTCGGTGCGCTGCAGGTGACGCACCTCGATGGCCAGCCGCTCCATGGAGGAGGCGACGACGCCAAGCACCGCGAAGAACATGGCGTGGCGGTCGCGTGGAATGACCTGCGTCGAGACCGGCTCAGGCTGAAGGCCCATCTTCTCCGCGACGTATTCCTCCACCCGCGGGTCGATGTTGGCGAAGGTGCCGACCGCGCCCGAGATGGCGCAGGTGGCGATCTCCTTACGCGCCGCGACCAGGCGCTCGCGGTTGCGCGTGAATTCGGCATAGGCCTGGGCGAGCTTGAGGCCGAAGGTCACCGGCTCGGCATGGATGCCGTGCGAGCGGCCGATGGTCGGGGTCATCTTGTGCTCGAAGGCACGCTTCTTCAACGCGGCGAGCAGCTTGTCGAGATCGGCGATCAGGATGTCTGCAGCCCTGGCGAGCTGCACGTTGAGGCAGGTATCGAGCACGTCCGACGAGGTCATGCCCTGATGGACGAAGCGCGCCTCTGGCCCGACGATCTCGGCGAGATGCGTCAGGAAGGCGATGACGTCGTGCTTCGTCACCGCCTCGATCTCATCGATGCGAGCGACGTCGAAGACTGCGTCGCGGCCCTTCTCCCAGACCTTGTCGGCTGCCTCTCTTGGGACGACGCCGATCTCGGCGAGCGCCGAGGTGGCATGGGCCTCGATCTCGAACCAGATCCGGAACCGGCTCTCCGGCGACCAGATCGCGGCCATCTCGGGGCGGGAGTAACGGGGGATCATGGGCTGTCTCACGCGAGAAGGATGTCGCGCGGCGGTATAAGCGCAGCCTCTTCGGCGCGCTATGGCCGATCACCGGAAGCGCCCGTGCACCAGAATCGCATCTGGCGCGGCAGACCTCTCAGAACACCGGCATGGCGCCGGCCACGGTGACGAGAGCTCCCGACGTATAGCTGCTCTCGTCGGAGGCGAGGGTCACGTAAGTCGAGGCGAGCTCGGCCGGCTGGCCAGGGCGGCCGAACGGAACTTGAGAGCCGAAGCTTTTCACCGATTCTTCGCTCATCCCGGCAGGGATGAACGGCGTCCAGATCGGGCCAGGCAGAACGCCATTCACGCGGATGCCCTTCTCAGCGAGCAGCTGCGACAGGCTCAGCACCATGTTGCTCAGGGCACCCTTGGTGGCGCTGTAGGCGAGCAGAGTCGGTATTGGGTGCTTGGAATTCACCGAGGAGGTGAAGATCACGGAGGCGCCGGGCCTCAGGTGGGCAAGCGCCGCCTTGGTCACGTAGAATGGACCGAACACATTCGTGCGGAAGTGTTTTTCGAACAGTGCGTCCTCGATCGCGTCGAGCCCCTGGTTCGGCTGCTGGAAGGCTCCGTTGTTCACGAGCACATCGAGTCGGCCGAACTCGGACGCGGTGCGGGCCACGATCTCGCGGCCATAGGCCGGATCCATCAGGTCGCCCGGCAACAGCAATGCGCGCCGACCGGCCCTCGCGATCCATTCGCCGACGGCCTCGGCATCCGCCTGCTCATCGGGCAGATACGAGAGCGCGATGTCGGCACCCTCGCGCGCATAGGCAATGGCCACGGCGCGGCCAATCCCGCTGTCGCCGCCGGTGATCAGCGCGGCCTTGCCGGCGAGCCGGCCCGAGCCCTGATAGCTCTCCTCGCCGTGATCCGGTTCGGGCGCCATCCGCCCCGTCTTACCGGGAAAACCCTGCGGCTGGGCTTCGAAGGGCGGACGGGGATATTTGCTCAGCGGGTCGGTTGTCACGGAATCGCTCCCTGAAATGCGACCGGAGAACCGGACGCATCACGGGCTGTTCCCGATCGTTTCGAGTGAGAAACGTCGCTCCGGCTCGACAATCGGCGCCGCAATCCGTCACGGCTTGAGTCAGAGCCGCCCGCCTGCCCATATCACCGGCACCGCCGCGCCGCTTTCGCGAGAGTTCTCATGAACGACACTGCCCTCGAACGTCCTTTCATCCCACTCGCCATCGCCGTGCTCACGATCTCCGACACGCGCACGGTCGAGGACGATCGCTCCGGCGACACCCTGGTCGGGCGTCTAGAGGCGGCTGGCCACAGGCTCGCTGCGCGGGCGATCGTGCCCGACGAGGTTCCGGCCATCCGTGCCAAGGTCGACGCGTGGTCCCGCGATCCGGACATCGACGTGATCCTCACCACCGGTGGCACCGGCTTCACCGGGCGAGACGTCACGCCGGAGGCGATCGAGCCGCTCTTCGAAAAGCGGATGGATGGGTTCTCCGCCGTCTTTCACCGCATCTCCTACGACAAGATTGGTACCTCGACCCTGCAGTCGCGAGCCACCGCCGGGGTCGTGCGCGCAACCTACGTCTTCGTGCTGCCGGGCTCGCCTGGTGCCTGCAAGGATGCCTGGGACGGCATCCTCGACGCGCAACTCGACTACCGCCACCGACCGTGCAACTTCGTCGAAATCCTGCCGCGGCTCGACGAGCACCTCCGTCGCGGCGCAACGATCAGCGCCTGAGGAAGGCGACCCTTCACATTGTCATTTTTAAGCAAACCAAGAGTTTACGGCAGTATCCTGCTATAACGCTTTAGCGATATTCGACCTGCTCTTACCATGTGTCACGCGCAATCGCTGAGTTGCGGCCCGAATTTGTGGGACTAAAAGAACCGTGTCGCGCGAAGACGATTCCTATACTTATCGAGAATAACGGCGGAGCCCATTGAACGAGTTTGATTCAGCGGGCCCCCTCGACGGCTCTGTTACCAGCGGTAGACGAAACCGCCCTTGACCCCATGCACCTGTGTGCGGTCTGCGCCGACCTGTCCCGTATAGTTCACGGACAGCGTCGTAGTGCGGCTCACCTGCCAGTCTAGACCCGCCTCCGCGACCAGAGCATCGCGCGCCACCGGTACGCCCGCCGTCAGGAACGACGGGCCAGCCGCTCCGAAGGTGAACAGGGTCGACGGCACCACATCGCCATAGGCGCGCCGGTAGCCGATGAGCCCACGAACGAAGATCGGCGCTGAGGTGTCGAACACGGCGCTGAGCTGAGCCTGTGCCTGCAGACCGATTGTCGACGTCGCCACATCGTAGTCGCGGCTCGCGCTCGTCAGGGCGGCGACGCCGCCCCGCTCGGTGAAGCCATCGCGGCTCACGCGGATCGCTGCACCACCAACAAACGGCTCGACGTAAGCCGCAGTCGAACCGATGCGGTAGCCGACCTCGCCGAAGGCTTGAGCCAGCGAGCCGCCGTAGCGAGCGCTCTCTGTCTCTGAGAAGCCCGGGAAGACCACCGTACGACTGGTCGTCAGGCTCGAGCCTGCATAGGAGCCGCCGAGGCGCATCTGCACCGGGCCGAAGCTACCGCCAGCATAGAGCGCACCGAAGCCGTTCTCGGCCGTTCCCCGTGACTGGCGCGCCGTCACATCGAGCGTGGTGAAGGTGTAGCCACCAGCCACACCCACGCGCCAGTTGTTGTCGATGCGCGTGTCGGCGCCGAGCACGAAGCCGGACGTTTGCTGATCGAGCCGCGCGGCATTGCCGTCACCGCCGATCGAGCCGAACGAGCCGAAGCCCTGCCCCCAGACCGCGACCGGGTTCGGGTCGATGAGCTGCGTGGTGACCGGCGCGGGCGCTGCCGAGCGGCTGGGCAGGTCGGCGGTGTATAGGGCCGGCAGCGTCGTACCCGGCGCGAAGCGCTGACCAATGCCGTCCGCACTGAATCCGGTGAAGCTCGGAAGCTCGCCGAAGCGCAGACGATCGAGGATTGCCTCGCGCACCAGTTCACCCGACGTGAACTGTGCGGACACCGCGCTCGAATGGATCTCGCCCGACAGCGCATCGAAGGCTTTACGCGCTTGTGGCGCCGAGAGCACCGCGATCCCGTCATAGAGCCGCGTGCCGACGCCCAGTGCCTCGGCGGCAATGGCGACATTACGCTGATTGCGGGTGATCGCGGCCGTCCCGAACTGCTGCTCGTTGCGGGAGAGTGTCAGGTAGGCGTCGTTGGCATCGTAGGCCAGCGAGGGGGTCAGGAACGCGAAGTTCGCGTTGACGCCAGCGAACTGGCCGCTGACGCCGCCAGCAGCCGAGAGGATGGTGTAGCGGGTGCTCGGGGCATAATCGCCCGTACCCGCGATGACCTGCACGGTGCCGCCCTGCAGCGTTGCCGTGCCGGAGGCGGCGATGCGGTCGGACTGACCGGCTGCGGCGGCATCGACCCGGTAGGTCGACTGGCTCGCAAACAGGACGTTGCCCGCAACGTTCAGCGTGCCGAGGTTGCCGACCGCCGAGCTGGCGCCGGGCGCAACGGTTGCACCGGCTTGAACGGTGAGCCCACCGAGGGTGCCCGTACCGCCAACGATGGCACCGCGTGCCACGATGACCGGCGAGGCGGTGAGGCTGCCGTTGACGACAAGCCCACCCGTCGCGACCGTGGTCGGTCCCGAGAGCGTACCCGTTCCGGTGTAGGTCAGCGTGCCCGCGCCCTGTTTGGTGAAGCTGCCGGTGCCGTTGACCGCGCTGCCGAGGGTGGCGTCACCGGCCTGGTTGATCACCAGCACCGCGTTGTTCGTGACCGCTCCCGAGCCGAGTCCGGTCGCCGTGGCGACGATCGTACCTGCGTTGATCGTGGTGCCGCCGGAATAGGTGTTGGTGCCGGTCAGGGTGAGGTTGCCGGTGCCGGTCTTGGTGAGCGAGGTGGCTGCTGCGCCGTCGGCGATGGCGCCGGCGTAAGAGGTAGAGGTGTTGTCGCCACCCGTGCTCAGCGCGCCGTTGCGGATCACCGCCGTTATGCCGGTGCCCGAGAGCGAGCCGACCGTGAAGGCCGTGCCGCCGAGATCGAGCAGGCCGTTATTGGCGAAGGCCGTCACTCTGGTCAGGGCACCCGTCAAGGTGATGCTGGCGCCAGCCGCATTCGAGACCGCGCCGTTGATCTGTCCGGAGGCCTGGACGCTGCCGGTATTGGCCAAGCCGCCGTTGAGGGCACCGGAGGTGACAAGCGTCCCAGCATTGACGAACGGACCAGTCACCGTCGTCCAGGTGCCGGTGTTCGTCACGCTGCCGCCAGCATCGTTGCGGCCGTCGCCCTGCCACTGGCCGGCATTGCTCACGCTGCCGGTGTTGGCGGTAAGGGTGCCTGTCCAAACGCCCGTCGCGCGATTGGCAATGGTACCGGATGCGGTGTTGGTCACGTCAGCGGTGTAGGCGCCGTCGTTGAGCACGCTTCCGCTATTA
>NZ_BJZV01000043.1 GCF_007992215.1 Methylobacterium gnaphalii
ACGACAAGGCACGGGCGGCCGCCAAGCGTGCAACCGGACTAGCGAGCTACCCTAGCTAATCGTGACAGTGCAGCGTCGTACGATCTGCTCCGCGCCTTTTCCAAGCCAGGATCAGATTGCCGACGCGGAGAGCGGCTTCGTGGGTTGTGAAGATCGGCCGGGAGGCGTCCACGCGTGCACCTTCCTCGCGATAGATGGCCCAGGACCAGGGATGCGGTGCTTGTGAGGCTCAGGATGAGGTCTGCGTGCGCCTCGACGTGCTGCGAGCGCCGGTCGCCGCCTTGCGGCTTGGCCGCCACCGACCTTCCTGCGCGAAACTCTCCTGCCAGCGGATGGCGCTCGACGGGCTGACCCCGAAGCGCCGCGCCGCACCGCGCCGCGAGGATCCTTACTCCACGGCGTGCACGACGCGCTCACGCAGATCGGACGACAACGGCGACGACATCGACCCTCATGTCGAAAGCCGACAGGCAATCAGATCAGCCCGCGCCCGGAAACCCAGGTCGACTCAGCTTGGTCGGCGGTTGCTCTAATCGCCAGGGCATCTCGTGAAATCAAGCGGGCCAAACAGTCGACGTCCAGGAAGACTGCCCGACCCGCCGTCGCTAGTCCCGTGAGGGAAGGATGCGACGGGCCAGTATACGCCCCTCAACCCCAACCGCCTGACTGCAATTCGGCAGTTCACCCTGATGGGTAAGGCCGAGCGCACCTGAGATCCCGAGCCGGCCGGGCAGGCCGGGCAGGCCGGGCAGGCCGGGCAGGCCGGGCAGGCCGGGCAGGCCGAGCAGGCCGAGCAGGCCGAGCAGGCCGAGCAGGCC
>NZ_BJZV01000044.1 GCF_007992215.1 Methylobacterium gnaphalii
CAGGCCGGGCAGGCCGGGCAGGCCGGGCAGGCCGAGCAGGCCGAGCAGGCCGAGCAGGCCGAGCAGGCCGAGCAGGCCGAGCAGGCCGAGCATCCTGACATCGTGGAGAATTGAAATGGACGTTCGCAAAATTGCGGCGGTCGATCTGCTGCGCCTTGCCACCCTCGCGTTTGGCTCGGACGGCGAGAACGGCGCCGAAGTGTTCGAGATCATCGGTCGCTGTGAAGATCTGCCGGCAACCGATCCGGCGCCAGACGGCAATGGCTCGGCCGAGCCGTCAAGCCCGCGAAGCCGGAGTAAGGCCCATGCTGGCGCCTCCTCCCGCCCCCGCCAAACGGCTCCTCGACTTCATCGCATCGAAGGAGGCGCCCAAAGGCTACGACACGGTCTACGGCAATCACCAAGCCTCGATGCCGAAGTCCATCACGTCCATGACGATCGACGAAGTGATCGCGGACGGACCCCGTCGCACGAAGGCTTACGGCTCCAGCGCGGCGGGCCGGTATCAGTTCATGGCCGCCACGCTCACGGCTCTGAAAAAGACGTTGGGTCTGACCGGCTCCGAAGTGATGACCCCGGCGCTCCAGGATGCGCTGGGCTATCAGCTCCTCAAGCAGCGCGGCTATGCGGCCTTCATGGCGGGCAGCATGTCCGTCGCGACCTTCGGCCTCCACATCGCTCAGGAATGGGCCTCGTTCCCCGTCCTCGCCGACACGAAGGGCCAGAAGCGCTCGGTCAAGCGCGGGCAGAGCTACTATGCCGGTGACGGCCTCAACCACTCGCTGATCGGCGCGGCCGAGGTGGAGCGGGCGCTCAACTCCATGCGGGCAGCGCCGGTCCTCACGGTACCTGATGCATCGGCTGTGGTCGTGGCGTCACGGGTCGAGACGGTACCCGGCCCGTCTGTCGCCTCACAGTCCTGGCTCGGTCGCCTGTTCGGCAAGAAGCCACCCGAACCCGCACAGGTCTCGCGGCCGGGGCTGAAGGGCGACCCAGCCCTATACGATGTGCAGAAACAGCTCCGCGACCGGGCCTACTACACCAAGCGCCTCCTCGACGGGCTCAATGGGCCGCTGACGCAGAGTGCAGTTGCGCAGGCTCGCAAAGACAATAACCTCGGATACGGGGGCATTGACGCTGCCTTTCTCGCCGCTCTCCCGAAGATGTCCCAGCGGCCGGTCTCGGTCGAGCGCGCCACACTACCTATGACGAAGGCAGTTGCCGCGAAGCCCGAGCTGTTCAACCCGCTCGGCTGGCTCGGCGGAACGGGCGTTGCCAGCCTCGCGACGGCGGTCGCGAGCGGATCGGGCCTGCTCGACCAAGTGCAGACCGCAGCGGGCAAGGTCAACGACGTCGCCGGCAGTGTGCAAACCGGCATCGGCTACGCCACCGCAATCGCCGGCTTCCTCGTGGAGCACAAGTCGCTCGTGTTCGTGGCGATCGGCGTCTTCCTGGTCGTGAAAGCGGTCCTGCTGGCCGCGGACATCGTCACCAAGATCCGCGCAGCGTTCTTCTTATGCCTCACAGCCCCTACACGGTCCGCAACCCTTCGCGCGGCACCCGCATGCTGGTCTATGACCCCGATCCGGTCATCAATGACCGAATCCGCCGGGCCGTGCGCTACGGGCAAACCCGTTGGGCGGAAATCTGGCTTTCTCTGATCGCAGTTGGCGTCGGCCTCGTCCTCGTCGCGCCGACCAACACGTTCAGCAACGAGAGCTTCCGCGTCATCGCGTCCGTCATTAGCGAATGGAAAGCGGGAGCGCTGTGCCTGTTCTTCGATTCGGTCCGCCTGATCGCTTTGTGGGTGAACGGACGGCGGGGGCGAGAGACATCTCTCATCCGCACGCTCGGCTGCCTCGCCGGCTTCGTGTTCTAGCTCGCCATCGCACTCGGCTTCCTGCTCCCGGCCCCGCCCATCACCACAGGTGTGGCCGTCTACACCATCCTCGCCTTCACCGAGTTGCACGCCTCCACGCGCGCGGCCAGCGACATGGCCGCAGAAGACACGTTCGGGTTCAGAGCACGTAGGAGGCAGAACGGTGGCGGCACCCCCCGACCCTCTTCCACACCTTGACTCCTGGCCCGCGATCATAGTCGCCGTCAGCGCTGCAGCCGCCGCCCTCTTGGTGCCGCTCACCAGCTTCCTCAAGACCTTCTTCGACCGCCGCATCGAGACGCAGAAGGCCGAGGCCATGAAGCCGGAGGTGGCGCGCGATGTGGCGCAAGGCTCAGCCACGGCGCTGTTCGATAGCATGACAGCGGCCGACCTCACGGCAGCGATCAAGGATCTCACGGCAGCGATCAGAACCGGCATCGCCTCCGAAGAGGCTCAGCACGTCACCCAGTTCACGCAGGTGATCCAGCGGCTCACGGAAGTGTTGGACAAGCACGACCACGGGCCGCCCGCGCGAGGCGGCCGACGATGACGACATCAGCCCGCCCGTTTGCCGAGCAGGCCTTTTTGCAGCCAAACGTCGTCCTCGGCTCGGATGGCGGAATGCCGTAGAAGGCAAGTTCGGAACACTGAAGCGCTGGCAAGATTGACGGGTATCGCCAACTGAGCATTCGGGCGTTGGCGCTTAGGAGACTACCGAACTCCGCCCTGACGTTAGAAGGCGAAATGCCGCTTTTTTTCTTTGATATCTATAATAGCACGCTGCAGCGTGATGACGTCGGCAGCGAATTCGCTACGTTTGAGGAGGTGCGCCGGGAGGCCATGGCAACGCTTCCGGAGATTGCGCGCTGGAGCATTCCGCTAGACGGCGACACGCAGGCCTACACGATACGTGTCCGCAATGAGAAAGGAGCGACCGTGTACACGGCAACGCTGACCTTCGCTGGCTTGAGGCTCGATGACCCACACAATGGCGCGTTCGGCTAGGCCTCTGCCATCAAGCGCTCGTACTCGTCTTCGGCGACTTGATAGGAGTCGCCTGCCAGATCGATGAGTTTCGCGCGGTCGAGAATAATCATGTGTCCGCGCGTGTTTCGGATCGCACCGACACCTTCGAGTACGTGCATGGTTACAGTCACGCTGGGACGTCGCACGGCTAGCATTGCCGATAGGAAGACATGGGTCAGCTGAAGCTCATCGCCCTCGACTCGGTCATGGGCCATCAATATCCACCGCGCTAGCCGAGCCTCCACGCCAAAGCTGGCATTGGCGTAGATGGAGCGAGAGAGCTGGGCAATGAATGCCTGAGTGTAAAGCCCGAATGGTCGGAAGAGCGTCGGTTGCTCCGCGAGAGCTGCCTGCAGTGCGCTGGCCTTCATGCGCAGTGCCTCACCTTCTCCCTGCACCACGGAGGTGTGCGGGCATAGGCGCGTGCCGAGGGCAACAGCGGTGCTGACGAAGCCCTCGCGGCCTACCAAGCCAACCTCGGCGCGATCTTCGCACGTCCGCACGAGCTTGGAGATAAAGCCGCGGACGGGAAAGTAGACGTGCTCGATTGGATTATTGGCGGTGATGAGCACTTCCCCGACACGCATGGGCACGAGTTCGAGCTGTGGCCTCAACCATTCGTAATTATCGGCACCTGTCGCCGCGAGCAGGCGGTTGTGCACCGAGTCATATGGTGGCGCTGCAGAGAGGGTCATGGCGCTCTCGAGGGCAGAGGAAGGGTACGCAAGCCCCTTCGCCGTTCGCGCCCTGGTCGGCCGGCGAATGATGGTTGCACTCTGCCACCGGTGTCATCGCATGAACAGATGCTAGGTCCCCGCTCAACTCGCGGCTTAGTCGCGAATTCCCGCATCTTAGCCCGTCTCCAGTTTCGGCGATTGCAAGCTGCAGAAGTACAGCGCGCGGTGTCACACCGACCTACCGTGCGTCGCCGCGACACCAGAGCATGAAGGCGCCCTGCGTCGCGGCGGGTGGCGACCCGCGAACCCCCACAGACTATCTGGCCGAGAGAAACCACAGGCGAATAACGGCTACGGCTTTCGCGTCACCGCAAGTGTTGAATTATTTACGAATTGGTAACCATCAGAAACAAAAATCAGGAACCATCGCCTCGGCGCTTTCCAGCGAGATGCGTGGCAAACCTTTGCAGTATCTTGCGAATATGTTCTCGTACGGGATTCAGAGGTTCGGGAGCTGTCTCCGAATGGGCCCAAATGTCGGATGCGCCTGTCTGAAACACGACATCGTACTCCGCTGCTAGCCCTTGTTTGTAAGTCACTGTACCCAAAAAAATCAAGCGGACATTGATTACGTAGGCGGTGGGTACGGGGTGAAAACTTGAACAATCCGTAGACGGCTTGCTTAATCTAGGTAACCGAGACAATTCGCCCTCATAAGGCGCAATAGCTAAGACTGGGAGGAGACGGTGCCTGCGCGGTTTCACTTCGACCTGGAACAGGGCACCGAGGCCATCCGTGACGAGGATGGCGTCGAGGTGCGCAGTCTCTCAATCGCGATCGAGCAAGCCCAACTCAGTATCGATGAGCTGCGCGAAACAGGCGAGCTGGCCGACGGTGACGGTTGGACGCTTGTCATTCGAGACGAGAGAGGAACTGCGCTGCACCGACTGTCGATCTAGGCTTGGTAGGGCCGCAGACGGCACGCACCCAAGCGCGCTAAGCGCAGCTGCAGGTTTTGCTTGACGGTGACGGCGATAGCCCCGGATCGGCGGATTATCGCACTCCGTCCAAAGGCATCAGCCCACCCGGCAAAAGCTGGAGCAGGTTTTTTCGTGACGTGCTGCGCCGGAACGATACCGACCTCTTTGAGCCGCTGCTACGGATCCGGCGCGGCGAAGCCTCAACCCGATCGGCCTAGCCGCGAGCCCTAAACTCAGCCCGCCCCGTTCGCCGCGGCGGGCTTTCTTCGTGCGCCTGCCCCGTTTTAACGCTTCTTTGCAGCAAAATGGTATGTGCCGCACCTAGGAGGTCACAGTGCTCACCGGCACTGCTCTTATGGCTAATCGGGATTCCGATCCCGGTCATTATTCTTATTTAGCTTTTTTTCCTTAGAGGACGATGATGCACCAAAGCCCCGCCCGGTTCGCTTGGTGGGCTTTTCGTTGCGATCAAACAAATCTATCAGGCGTCGTTCACCAAAGATCCCATGTCCCTCACGCCGCAATCCAGAAAACCGAAGCTGCCGCGCTGTCGGGTGGTCAAGATGGCGACGCTGGTTCCGCCGATGCGTAATGGCGTGCGCATGGGCGTTCCGAAAACAGTCGAAATGCGCTGCAAGAACGCTGCGACGCTCGATGGCCTGTGCACTACGCATATGAGGATGCGGGAGATGGGAAGAGAGTTGGACCTGGCGCAGGACGAGTAGATCGCGTCAATCCACGAACGCGGTCACGATGTAGACGATCGCCCCGCGCTCCTGCACGTCCACAATCGCTGTCTCGCTGATGCGGCCGGAGTTCGCGGCCCAGAGCGGCGTGTCCCGCGTCGCCGGATGCGCAGCCTCCTCCCAGCCTTCGAACTTCGTCTCGAGCGCGTTCATCACCGTGACGATGGCGGCGCGAGCGGATGGTGCTGAGCCGTCTGGCTCAACTGGCCAGATTACGATCTCTGGCGCAGTCGGCTGTGAGCCCAGCGAAGAGTGCGGACGGATGCTGTTGTGGTGTGTCTGCCAATGCACGATGTCCGTCGCGATTCCTCAACTTGCCTGTAGCAGCCTCTACTAAGAGAGTTACTAAGCCGGCAAGCCTCACAGCAATGAAGACGCAGGCCAACAAAGCTCCAGGCTCGCGTCTACGGCGTCGGCCTCTTGAACCTATGAGTGACTATTCAGGTGGAAGCGGCTGAAGCATGCTGCGCTGCCATCTCCGCATCAGCCGCATTGATCCGCTGGAACGCCGGCCGGGAGGTAATTCGCCCGGAATAGCGGACGAAAACATCCTTCTTCGGCACGATTCCGAACATCATGGTCCAGCTAAACGCAACACCCCACAGGATGTCTGCGGCGGTCATGCGCTCCCCGAGCAAATACGGTCCCTTCGCCAACTGCACCTCAAGCGCGCCGAGCATCGTGTCGTAATCAGCATAGGGCGATTGCGTAACCGGAGCCGGCTCGCGTTGCATGAACCTGTCCATCAACGCCGGCTCGAACGAGGAGCCGTAATAGGCGATCCAACGCAAATAGGGGCCGCGCAGCGTATCGCCCAGCGCCGGCGTGAGGCCTGCCTGCGAAAATAAGTCACCGAGATAAATCGTAATTGCAACCTGCTCCGTCACAAACGCGTCGCCGTATCTGATCGCCGGCACCTTCCCGAGTGGATTGACTGCGAGATAGCTTGGTTCCCGCTGCTCGCTGGCTTTCATGTTAAGAACATGAAGGTCGTACGGCGCATCCAGCTCTTCTAGAAGCACCCGGGTCCCAGTGGCTCGGGTTTGAGGCGAGTAATACAGGGTCACTCGTTCCGGATCGCTCAAGATACACTCCTTGTGGCTACTTCAGCTGCCGGTGGCTTGTAACAGACCATACCTGACATCGTATGTCAGGTATGGTAGGGGAGGCTGTGCGCGCGAGCCGAATGCTATCGATCCTCATTACCCTGCAGGCCAAGGGTCGGGTGACCGCGACGGAGCTAGCCGAAGCGTGCGAAGTGTCCGTGCGCACGATTTATCGAGACATTGACGCCCTCTCATCGTCCGGCGTTCCGGTCTATGCGGATCGCGGGCCTGAGGGTGGCTTCCGCTTGCTCGACGGGTATCGCGTCCGCTTGAATGGCCTGTCACCGAGCGAGGCGGGGGCGCTATTCCTGTCGGGGTTGCCCGGTCCTGCCGCTGCACTGGGGCTAGATGCAGCAATGATTGCCGCGCAAAACAAGCTCATGACCGCGTTGCCGGCAGATCTGCGAGGAGATGCCGACCGAATGCAGGAACGCTTTCACCTCGATGCGCCGGGTTGGTTCGGGGAGGCCGAACAGCCGACCAATTTACGAGCCATTGCCAGTGCGGTTCTGCGTGGAACGCTGGTTGACATGCGTTACCAGAGCTGGCGCTCGCAGAAGGAGCGCCGTGTCGCGCCCCTCGGCTTGGTGCTCAAGGGCGGTAGCTGGTACCTCGCCGGACAAGCTGACGGCACGGTGCGGACGTATCGGATTGCACGTGTGCTCCACTGCACGCCGCTCGACACCGGCTTTGACCGACCCAAAAATTTTGATCTCGCCGCTTATTGGCAGGAAGCAACACTGCGGATGGAGACCGAGATGCATCCCAACATGGCGGTCGTCCGCGTCTCGCCTTTAGGCGTGACGTTGCTCAACGCCTTGAGCCAATCCTATGTGAAGGCGCGCATGCAGCTCGACGACAAGACTGATACAGACGGCTGGCGGATTGCACGAGTTCCGACTGGCAAGACGTCTTGGCATGCAGCATCCGAATTCCTTCGATTCGGCCCCGAAATCGAAGTTCTCGAACCTGTCGATCTCCGCGAGACGATGGCCGAGTTCACCCAGGCTATGTCTGCCCGTTATCACTCGGCGCAGAAAGCCTGAAGGTTACTTCGCCGACAATGACCGCTTAGCTGGTGCTGCTTGACTGGCAGGGTCTCGCGCTGCCTGCCAAGTCCCTCCCAATTGTAGCAGGCAGGCGATGATGCGATGGCTGAAGGATACACCCGAGCAGATCATGAAAGCCCCCTGTGTCGCGGCGAGGAGCGATCCTGATTGACGCTGTCCGATTACAGACGGCCCGCTGGCGGCCCCGAGCTAAAGGCAGTGATCTTGGTTCTCCGGGCTCGGGCAATCTTGCTCCTCTCACCATCGCCCGATTTCAGAGCCAGCTCCGCTGAACTCCCGGTGCGGGCTTTGTCGTATCTGGACCGAACTGAGAACTTGCATCACTAATATCTGTGCGCCGGTTACACTTACTGCCGGCGCAACCTCCGCCCGTCCGGTTCGCCGGACGGGTTTTCTTTTGTCTTGATGGTGGAATGAAACGCTGCTGCGAGCGTCTATCGAGCGGCCCTCCCGAAAGGCCATCAGCCCGACTCAGCCCGCCCGGTTCGCCGTGGCGGGCTTTTTGGTTTCACCGATGCCCCAGCAACCCGATCAGCGCCAAACCGACACCGCTGGCGAAGGCCATGACGGTGCAGCGAAGTCACCGTCAAAGGTGAACGAAGTGCCTTAAGCTGCTGCCGCGTGATGCAGACAGGGCTGCACTTCAACGGTGACGTGGCTGAGACCATCGATGCCGGCGAGCCGCGCTTTGTAGGCGGACGGCGCCTGCGGAGCATCGCTGACAATCGAGATGACGACGGCCTGATGGCCTGGGCCAACCTGCCAAAGGTGCAAATCGGCGACCCGGTCACCCTCCACCTCAAGTCGATGCCGAACCTCATCCTCGATACCGCTGGATGGCACCTTATCGAGCAGCACCGCGCCCGCCGACTTGATGAGGCTCAGACACCACGCGGCAATGACGACCGTGCCGACGAGTCCCATGACCGGATCAAGCCACGTCAGTCCGTAATACCGACCGCCCAACAGCGCCACGATCGCCAGAACCGATGTTAGAGCGTCGGCCAATACGTGGACATAGGCGGCGCGAAAGTTCGTGTCATGCTCGCCGTGTGAATGGCCATGCTCGTGGTGGTCGTGGGCTTGGTGATGCGCATGGCCATCGTCGTGTCCGTGATCGCTGTCGTGCAGCAGCCAAACACTGGCCAAATTGACAAGAAGGCCAACGACGGCGATCGGCAGAGCCTGCCCGAAACCGATAGCGACCGGGTGCAGCAATCGGTCCGCGCTCTCGATAGCGATGCAGAGCGCAATCATGGCTAGGATGATGGCGCTGGCGAAGGCGGCGAGATCACCGAGTTTGCCCGTGCCGAAGGAGAAGCGACGGTCGCATGCATGCTGGCGGGCGAAGTGGTAGGCGAGCGCCGCGATGCCTAGAGCGGCGGCATGCGTGGACATGTGCCAGCCGTCGGCGACGAGCGCCATTGACCCGTAGATCGTTCCACCAACGATTTCGAAGATCATCATAGCCGCAGTCAGAGCCACGACGGCCCATGTACGACGTGCGTGCCTGTCGTGCTTTGCGCCGAGAAAGACGTGCTCGTGGGTCCAGGCTTCGATAGTGTGGTTGTGCATGAGAAGGCCTCGGCGTCTGATGCCGGCCTAGCACCTCGGGTGCACTCAAGCCTAACCAGTTTGCGAGCTAAATAATCGCCCATCTTTTCTCTTGATCATGGAATGAAACGAGGTGCCGAGCGTCTGTCAGTTGCCCCTCGCGAAAGGCCACTCGACCCAATTCGGCCCGCCCGGTTCCCCGGAGCGAGCTCTTTTTTGCCCTGAGCACGAAAAGAAACGACGCGCCAAGCGCCTCACGGCCGGTCGACCTTATGTTCGAACAGCGTCATCGCGCAGCCTCACCCTGAACCCTGTAGAGGGTCAAACAGGCCAAGTTACATAGCCGCCCACTACCGCAATCAGCCGGCCTGCAGGCTCCCGGCGAAGTCGTCCGGGATCTCACCGAACGGTGTCACAACGGCGGAGGCCACGGGTCGGGCCACTCGCTCAGAGCGATCGGGCGCACGGGGATTAAGGCGTCGGGCTGGATCCGCCGCTGGAATTGGCCCAGCCCGGCGGTGATGAATGATGCTCCGCGCACCGTTTAACTGCGCTGGTTGAGATCCGCGGCGTCTTGCGCCCGAGCAGTCCGCGTCTGTGCCGCGGCCGTTTCAAGATAATCAGCAATTTTTCCAAGTAGATTGCCTGACTTTGGAAAGCCGGATTGACGATGGCCAACGGCTGTCTGTCTCAGTTCGTCAATGACGGAGGTCGCGTCTATTGCGCCTTTTTCTTGCAGCGCTTTAAAGAATATTCCGATAGTCGATAGCATGGCCGAATGCGCCGAGTCGCTATCGAAGTCGGGATCTACCATTGTTCATCCCTCCATCTGTAAGTTGTCTACCGTGATAGCTCCAAATGAGACTTACAGGGTCGCTCGGCCGATTTTCCTTAAATTCTGATTTAAAGTCATGAGCCAACCTCGCCTCTGGTGACGCTCGTCCTCACCACCAACAACGTCAGGCTACCCCTACGTCGAGCCCGTGGCATTACCGGAAGGCGGCGCCGACTCTCCAAGATCGTTGCCCGTCACCAGCCGTCGGCCGAGAGAAACTGTCCCAGTTGCATGATTTCACCCTTCGCGAAGGGCGGCAATCGATGAGGGGCCGGTGCTATGAAACAAAGACCAAATAGCGCAGATACACAGTGCGAAATATCCTCAAAGGAGCAGGTATCGGCCTCGCCTCGACGTCTGACTGCAAAGTTTTTTGGAACGGTCGTGCTGATGATGTCGTTTCGGGCGCCTACCTCTTGAGAGGAAGGGAGCAAACGACATGAAGCGGACCATCATGACTTTCGCGGCCACGCTCGCGCTGACGGGAGCCGCCTTGGCAGTCGAGAAAAGCTCGGGACCTGGTGCATCGTCCCAGTCGCCGGGCCATGAGATGCAGGACAAAGGAAGCAAGGCAGGTAGCCCTGGTGCCTCCGGCTATGCCCCCGGCCACGAGAAGAGCGACACGGGCTCGATGCGTTCCGGTTCGGGCAGCTCCACTGGCGGATCTGGCTCGAAGTCCGGTGGCGCGACATCGCGCTGATGTAACTTTTTTGAACGAGAGGGTTCGGGCTAGCCTGAACCCTCTCACTCGCAGCGGCGAGCAGAAGGTTGCTGGCATGGCTCGCCCTGTCTTCTACCGGATCTCGAAGTGCACGGATGGACGCTTCGACATCGACATCGTGCGGGCGGATGACGATAGTCTCAGCCGCCGCGGCCTGAAGAACCTGGCAGAGGTTTACGCAGCCCTCGATGATCTGCGAGCTCTGATGGCCGTCTGCGGAGCGACGATCAAGCAAGCTCCCGAGCAAGACGGTGACACGGCCCTCACCGCCTAGCCCTGAATGAGTGCGCAGCTCTCGTCCTTCGCCCAGTCGGCGAAACTGAGGTAGTATGCATTTAACTGGGTGAAGCCGGCTTGCACTGCAGCCAGTGCGGCAAGAGCTGCACGGCCGCCGCCGTCGCAATGTGTGACCAGACGCTGGCCGGGAACAAAGCCTGCTCCGGTCAACATGGCGCGTAGTGCGTCGGGGATTTCAGGCGGCCTTCGGCGGTCAGCAGGCCGGCGTGGCCAATCCGCCTCGCACCAGGCAGGTGCCCACCGCGGGCGTTTTTGCGCAGATCCTCGCCAGCGAATTCAGCAGCCGTGCGCGCATCGAGGATCTGTGTCTCCGTGTCAAGCTGATTGCAGAGATCCTGGCGGGTCACCAGGCCCACAGTCGCATGCGCTGTTGATGGCGTGTCGAGCGTGACCGCCATTGGCTCCACTACCTGCGTATCAACAGGACCGCCAGGCTGCATCATTAGAAGGGGCCAGCCGCCATCGATGACGGCGGCAGCCACTCAAAGTGCTGCAGGATGAACCAGACCCGGGCAGCTTCCGTCATTCGCCCATCATCGTAAACCGCGACGGGCCTACGGCCGTCGATGCCAAGGGCACCGATCGATCCGCGCCAATGCCGGTCCTGGGCTAGATCCGTATTCGTCTGCTTGGCCATTGTCTCCCAATCGGTGACGGGCACCCGAATGGCACGTGGCCAATGACCGAGCCTATAGTTCTCGGCACTTCGAGCATCCAGAACCAGCCAACGCTCGGAAAGCGCACTGGGATCAAGCAGGCCGGTGTTATGCATCGAAAGACCGCATTCGATTGACCAGGACCGAAGCCGCTGTAGCGATTGCGCTGCATCAGCCATTACGCAACCTTGCTCCAGCGGTGGGCCTCTCTTCGTACGAGCCCTGTTCATCCGAGGGTGCCAGTCAGGTGCAGCAGCACGCCAGCCGCCGCGCTGGCGAGCAGGGTTGAAATCATGCCGACCTTGAACCGGAATACAGCAACGATCGCAGCGGTTGCCAAGACCAGCGCCGTCAGATCCACGCTCGTTAGCACCGGCAATTCGAGCTTCAGCCCAAGCCCCGGCCGCAGGGTGTGTACCTGGCGGAACAAGGTGTGCAGTGCGAACCAGACCGCCAGGTTCAGGATCACGCCAACCACGGCCGCCGTGATCGCTGCCAGAGCGCCAGAAAGCGCTCGGTTGCCGCGCAAGGCTTCGACATACGGCGCCCCTGCGAAGATCCAGAGGAAGCAGGGCACGAATGTGACCCAGGTGGTCAGCAGGCCGCCGAGGATGCCGGCGACGTAGGGATTGAGCAGCCCCGGTGCCCGAAATGCCCCCATGAACCCAACAAACTGCGTGACCATGATCAGCGGGCCGGGCGTGGTTTCGGCCATGCCGAGGCCGTCCAGCATCTCGCCGGGCTTGAGCCAGCCGAACGTCTCCACGGCCGCCTGCGCGACGTAGGCGAGCACCGCATAGGCGCCGCCGAACGTCACCACCGCCATTTTGGAGAAGAACACGCCGATGTCGGCAAAGACGTTGCCGCTGCCGAACGCGAGCAGCAGCCCGAGGACGGGCAGCAGCCAGAGCAGCAGGAACACGGCGCTGATGCGCAGCGACCAAGCCGTGCTCGGCCGGGCATGGGCCGGCACCTCGACGCCCAGCAGGCTATCGGCATCCGCTAGCACCGGCCCCTTGGCCTTGCCGTGCCCACCCGCGTTGAATGCGGCGGAGCCGAGCCGGCCGCCCAGGTAGCCAACAACGCCGGCCGCAAGCACGATCAGGGGGAAGGCCACGTCGAAGAAGAAGATCGCCACGAAGGCCAGGGTGGCGATGGCGTACATCGCGCGGTTCTTAAGGGCACGTGATCCGACCCGGATCACCGCCTGCAGCACGACGGCGAGTACCGCACATTTGAGGCCGAAGAACATGCCGCCGACCACGCCGACGTTGCCATAGGCGGCGTAGATCAGGCTGAGTGCCATGATGGCAATCACGCCGGGCACCACGAACAGTACGCCGGCAATCAGGCCGCCGAGCGTCCGATGCATCAGCCAGCCGATGTAGGTGGCGAGCTGCTGGGCCTCCGGACCCGGCAGCAGCGTGCAGTAGGAGAGCGCGTGCAGGAAGCGCTCCTCGCCGATCCAGCGGCATTCATCGACCAGGATGCGGTGCATGACCGCGATTTGGCCGGCTGGACCGCCAAAGCTCAGCAGGGCGATGCGGGCCCAGACCTTGGAGGCTTCTGCTAGAGAGACCCCGTGCGCCGGCAGCGCCCTGACCTGCTGTGTTGCCGGGGCGGTCATGGTCGCGCCGCTCATCGGGCACCCCCGATCTTGTTGGTGGGCCAGTTGTGGGTTTCCGCGGTCGCGTCGCGGCACCAGCGATAGAAGGCGTCGTAGAGCGTCATGCCGGCATCGAGCTGCGCCAGGTCATCAGCATAGATCCGCGACAGGCCCAACGAGGCGGCCAGCAGGCCGGCGGCTTGCGGTGCCAGCTCCGGCCGGTTGGTGTCGGCCCCGCGCACCAGCGCGGCGAGCTGCAACAGCGGCGGCGTCGCCAAGCCCAGTTCCTCCACCATCACGTCGAAGGTGCAGAGGTCGCCGCGATGGCTCCAGAACACGTCCGGCTCATCGATGTCGAAGGGCGCCGCTCCGAAGCGCCGGCCGACCTCGCGGACCTCGGCTGGCGGCACGAACAGAAACAGAGCGGACGGGTCCACAAAGCGTCGGATCAGCCAGGGACAGGCGATCCGGTCCACCTTCGGCCGAGAGCGGGTGACCCACTTGGTGCGGCCCTGTGCGTCGCGGTCCGGTAGCTTTGCGGCGGGCACCGCTGGCAGCTGCGCTTCGGCCCAGGCAGCAAAGCCGCCCTCCAGGGCCTCGGCGGCAATGCCGGCCTCTCGTAGCCAGGCCGCTGCACCGTGGCTGAGGCTTTGGCCGTGGTTGCAGATCGTCACGACCGTGCGGCCCTGCAGCTGGGCCGACCAGGTCGCCATGGTGTCCGGCGCACGACGAACAGCGCCGGGGATCAGGCGCGGGTCCGCTGCGAAGGCGTCATCGGTGCGCACATCAACCAGCACTGGGCAGGCTCCAGTGCCGATCAGACGGTCGAGTTTATCAATCGTGATGGTGTTGGGCGTAGCCATGACGCGTCCTTGCAGAAGGTGCAGAGCGGACGCGATGCTTCGGCCTTAGCCTCGTGAGGAGATCGCATTCCCCATCTGCCCAGGCATACTGTCACCGCCAAGCCTGTCAAGCGCACTGAATGCGTCTTCTCGCCAGGGCATCTACAATCGGGTGCATTGCTGTTGGGGCAACGGCAGATTGTACTTCAGAACATGAAGGCACCCTGTGTGCCAGCGAGGGGCGATCCGGATTAACCATCCGTTAACCATAATCCGCCCAGAGTGCATCACTCCCGCGAATATCCTCAGCCCGCCCGATGACAGCCGGAGCGGGTATTCTTTTGTCCTGATCATGGAATGAAACGCTGCTGCGGGCGTCATTCGGTCGGCCCTCCCGAAAGGCCGAAAGCCCAACTCAGCCCGCCCGGTTCGCCGCGGCGGGCTTTTTGTTATTCGGCGTACTTTGCCATTTAGTGCAGAGCCATATTGCGGCGAGGAGGGCTGCGCGTCATCGCTCAACAATTCAGGAACGGTCCAGCACCGGCACCCGTTTCGTGCCGTCCGTAATACCGACGGAGGGAAATAGGCCATGACCAAACTTAACCGACTCGCGATAGGTGCCGTCCTCGCCTTAGGTGCAGCCTCAATCGCGACCGCGGCTTCCGCCCGCGTGGTTTGCGTCGGCGACGATTGCTGGCACGCAAAAGAGACATACGACTATCCTGCCAGCTCGCGCGTGGTCATCCACGAGGATGGCTGGACCGCCGGTCCGCATGTCCGCTGGCGCGAGCATGAGAGTCGCGGCTACTGGCGTGGGGACCGTTGGGAAGATTTCTAAGGGTCCGTCAACCAAGCGCATTGCCTGATCCGAGCATCAGGTACGCGCACGAAGAGCCCGGCCGGCACCCACTGAGCCGGGTTCATCATGCATCAAGCAGCCGATCTTTCGCGTATGTTGCGGCCAATCAAACCGTGAACGAAACGCTGCGCTTGTTCATTTCTGAGCGCCCATTCTGGGTCACGGAGATTTTGTATGCGCCGCCTCACCATGTCCCTTGCAGCTTTAGCGCTTCTGTCTGCTCCGGCGCTTGCCGAAGACGCAAAGCCCCTGACCCCTCCGGCGCAGATTAAGACCGCTAACCTGCCGGCCGATACCGTGCTGAGCTACAATCTCAAGAACCTCACCCTGGTTGATGGCCAGAACAGCACGGTCGCTGAGATCAAGGATCTCGCGATCTCTCAGAACAAGCTCGTCGGTTACATCGTGTCTGTTGGAGGCTTCCTCGGTGTCGGCGAACGGTACGTCGCCATCGACCCTTCTTCGGTGGCGCTGACCTATGACGAGAGCGCCAAGAAGTGGAAGGCTTCGGCGAATGCGAGCAAGGACCAGCTGAAGGCAGCGCCTGAGTTCAAGTACGAAGGCAAGTTCAAGAATTAAGTGGTGGTTGCCCGCCGGCGTTTGCGCTGGCGGGCCTTCCCAGGTGCTCAACATTTCCACGCCCCGTGAAACGACAGAGTGCAGTGGGAAACGACCTGATCTTTCTCATCCTTGACCTCGGCCGTGAAATCGCGTTCGCCCCAGCTCGGGAGCTTGAGCACGCAGCTACGGCGCCCAGTCGTTGGCAAGCACCGCGACGCAAAAAAGTGGGAACGCTTTTGCGAGCGTAGCCGTTCTGGCGCGGTTTGAAAGGAGACCGCCCATGAAGACCTTGTTTGCACTGATCCCCGCCCTGGCGCTCGCCGCTGTCGTTTCAGCTGCGCCTGCATCGGCCAAGACCATCATCATCAAGAAGCATGGCGGCCATCACCACGGCCTGTTCCACCACCACCACGGCGGCAAGAAGGTCATCATCAAGCACCACGGCTAAGCAGCCACGTACGGCCTCGTCAGTCCAGCAGCTGGCGAGGCCACCTGACTTCGCGGAGCGTGATGTTGATCGAGGGCGCAATGATGCCGACTACGCAGAATAAAGCAAAGCTTGCGGCGCCGTTAGGCGCTGCGGTTGGTTTCGTAACATCGCTGACGACACTGATTATGTTAGCCACCCCCTTCGCTGCGCTGGCCTAATATTTCTGAATGTTTCGGTAGCCTTATCGAATACCGCTACTACGGCTAGCCGTTAGGAAATGTTCAGCAAGAGTTTGCCAAAAGCTCCCGCACGACCTTGCCGCTTGTTCCGGTCAAGGTTAGCGCCGGAAGTGGGGGAGAAACGATGACGAGCGTCAAGGATCGTGTCACCGATGGCACGGGTGAGCTACCGGCACCGACCCGCCGACACCTCGGCGACCAGCTGCGCGCGCTTTACGGGTTTGTGATAGCGGAGCCCCAGCCCGCGCAGCTCCTGGAGCTGATCGGGCGGCTTGAGGCGGCCCTAGGTGCACAGCGGGCCGAAGATGTCGAAGCCTTCCGGCGCCAGCTGGTCGATGCACTGCCAGGCCTACGCGCCTTCGCGATGTCGCTGACGATCAACGCCGCCAAGGCCGACGACCTAGTGCAGGACACGGTACTGAAGGCCTGGGCGAACCAACACCGCTATGCGCCGGATACCAACCTGAAGGCGTGGCTGTGCACCATCATGCGCAACAACTTCTACAGCGACATCCGCCGGCGCAAGCGTGAGGTTGAAGATGCCGACGGGAACGCCGCCGCACAGCTCGTGACTTTACCGCCCCAAGAGCATGGCATGGACTTGCAGAAGGTTTGGTCCCTGGTCGCTCGGCTCCCGGCCGTACAGCGTGAGGCACTTATGCTCGTGACTGCGCAGGGGTTGACGTACGAGGCTGCCGCCGCCCTGTTGGCGTGCCAAGTCGGCACTGTAAAAAGCCGGGTGAGCCGCGCTCGCGTAGCCTTGATGGAGATGATCAATCAGGTGGCGCGCGTGGCGGCGTGAATCCGATGCAACGGTCACAAACTCGCTCAGCAACGAGCCGAAAGCCGCGCTGATGGTGTCTCTCGGGCGGAATAACGGCTTGAGAAGCTGCGATCGTTTAGCTTCGCAGTGCAGCCTCTTCGCAGGGCCAGCGCAACTGTACGGTAAAATCATTGGAACGGTCTGCCGTATAGTGTCGCTTGGGGCGCCTACTTATCTCCTCGTAAGAGTGTGAGAGTCGTGTCAACTGAAGCCTTACCGACAGATGGTCCACGGTCTGAGGTTGCCAAAGACTCAGACAAGCTGGTTCGGGCACACATTCGAGCGGCGCTTCGCAAGCTCGTTGCGCAGCGCGATCAGAAACGATCGAGCTGAACGTTGCCGTTGGAAACCCGGTTAATCATGCCCCCAGCCACTCAAGTCGCTGCTCGACCTCAGAGCCAGTCCTGTCTGTCTGACGTGGGCGAGCTTTGTTGTGTCTGGGCTCAGCGAACCTCGCGCAGCACGCGCCGTGCCTCGTGATGCAACACCTCGTGGCGTGCTGAAGCCGGACCGGTCTGAGGCGTCGCCTCGCCCTCTTCTCGCACGCAGCGCTTGAACCGCTGTTTGTTGAAGCCGAACGGCCGAATGCTGGCGATCCAGCGCGCAGGACCATGCGTACTGCCTTTTCACGTCGCTCCGCCATGGCCAACCGCTCCTCAAGAGAGGTTGTGACGGCGAGCCGACCGGAAGCTGTCGCTCCCGAGATGCGGGCACTGGCTTCTCCCCCGAATGGATCAGGCGTCCCGTAGCCGATTTTGGTGAATTGCGCTGCTGAGCGAAAACCTCAGCCCGCCCGGTTCGGCCCGGCGGGTTTTCTTTTTGTCTCGCGTTTCGGTTTGCCGGGAACTCCTGCCTTCTCCACCTGATTTTCTCTGAATAACTATCGGAGGAATCCAATGAAATCTGCAATCGCTGCGAGCGCAGTCGCGTTTCTCCTCTCCGCGTCGCTGGGTGTTGCTGCTCCCTGCAATACGGGTGCTGCGAAGGGTAATGCTCCTGAGGGCTCAGCGTCCAACCAGCAGAGCTCGGCGACCGACCAGTCCAGCAAGAACACCGCGGGCGGCAACCAGCCGGCCTCGCCGGGTACCGTCGGCGCTATGAACAACGCAGGCGCCAACCAGGGCGTCGGGCAGCAAGCCTCGACGGACAAGGGCAAGGAAGATCCAGCTGCGAAGAATACGGCAGGCGGCAACCAACCTGCTTCTCCCGGCACCGTCGGCGCTATGAATAATGCTGGTGCCAATCAGGGCGTCGGCAAGGACGATAACTGCTGATAGTCCGCAAGTCACGCACCGAGACCTCAGCCCGCCCGGTTCGCCGTGCGGGCCTCTTTCATTTCCGCCTTTGCTCTCCCTGAGAGAAACAAAGGCTCCGATCGACGCCCAGGAATCGCATTGCCCCTCTACGTCATCATCGACGCACGCACTGGCGACGTCTTTGGGTGCGCCGTCGAAGCCACTTCCCCCGCCGACGCTGCGTGCCGGATCTACAGCGACCTGGGATTGGCTCGTCATGGCTTCGGTCATGTCAGCCACTGCAGCAACAACGCGACGTTCGACGTCTACGATATCGGCAACGAGGTGGATGCTTCGAATGCTGAGGCAGTGACCACCGATGGCACCTACGTCACTTCGCTGATCGCCTACGTGACTTAGGCTCTGCCTCGCCGAGACGTAGGCCGCATCCATCGGCAGCGTCCCTCAGGCCGTGCGGTCCGACTGCGCCGCCAGCCAGTCGCTGTAGCGCCGCTCCGACAGCCACGCGTCACCGGTGGGTGTCAGCCAGCGGTCTTCGAGGAGGATTCCAAAATACAGTGCAGTATCATCCGTGATGACTGTACGCGTTTCGCCGATGCCCTCGAGATGGCGCTTCACCAACTCGACCATCGGCAGCCGCTCAGGGCCGGCGATCTCGGTCATGCCGTTTTGAGGTAGCGCAAGCGCAGCCTCGGCGACCTTCGCGGCCACGTCGGCCGATGCGATCGGCTGGATTGAGGCGGAGGTCACTCGCGCAACGCCGTCGATGATTGCTGCTCTCGCGATCGTGCCGACGAATTCGAAGAACTGCGTAGCGCGGACCAGCGTCCACGGCACGCCCGCCGAGGTGATCAGCTCCTCCTGAGCAAGCTTGGCGCGAAAGTAGCCACTATCGAGCAGGAGTTCGGTCCCGACCACCGAGAGCGCCACGTGATGCGTTACGCCCGCAGCCTTCTCAGCCGCCGCAAGGTTCCGTCCAGCGCGGACGAAGAAGTCCATCGCCACGTCGTCGGCAAAGGAGGGCGAATTGGCGACGTCGACGACGACGCTGGTACCCTGCAACGCATTCGCGAGTCCCTCGCCCGTGACTGCGTTCACCCCTGTATTGGGGGAGGCCGCGAGCACCTCGTGGCCGGCATTTCTCAGGTTGGCGACGACCTGTGAGCCAATCAGCCCAGTGCCGCCGATAACGACGATCTTCATGCAATGCTCCATCTCGACTCTAGTCCCATCGGGACGGTCGCAGTCATGACGAGAAGCGCCCGTCACAGTGTGACATCGGCGTGGGAAATAGATGCGCCCGATCCGGGTCGGTGAGAAGTTGATGTTGTCATGCGCCGGACAGGAGGCGGCTAGACAGAAGCCGCTCCAGTTCGCGACGCCCGGGACCACATGGGATCGCACGGAAACAAATGCTCGGGACAAGTCCCGAGGATGAACGATCGCCGACGAGTCACGAGTGGGCGATCTCCGGTTTCAACGGACAACCATCTCGGCACGCCCCCTCAGTAGTCCCAGTACGCAGGAACCCACCGAAAAGCGTCGCCATCAATCGCGACCCTACCGACGGACGGGAACGGCAGGTGCGTGGCGATCAATTGCTCGCCGGTCGCCGCCAGTTCCCGCAGAAGCCGGACACGAACGCGAGCTGCCTCCTCGGGATCGTGTTCGAAGCCGTTGTGCCAGCCGGGATGCTCGAATCCGACCGTGAATACGGCGTCGCCGGCAAATGTCAGCCGGTCGCTGCTGGATGCCATGCGGATTATGCTATGTCCGGGAGTGTGGCCGCCAGAGCGCTGGACGATGACCCCCTGTGCGACCTCGTGCTCCTCGTCGAACAGCCGTAATTGGCTGCGGTACACTTGCGCGAACTTCTTGGCTGCTGCCCGAAGCGCGTCAGGAAAACCCTGTGGCACGTCGACATGAGTAAAGTCGGGCGCTTCCCAGAATTTGACCTCAGCCGCCGCCACATGGATTCACAGGTCCGGGCGCAGCCGCTCCTTCACGCCATCGACGAGAAGGCCGCCGACATGGTCCATGTGCATGTGGGTGAGCACTACGTCCGTCACAGACGCGAGATCGATACCGACGGCCTCCAATCGCCCGACTAGCTGCCCGGCCCGCGGCAGGTTCAGGTTCGGGTCCAGCCCCAGCCCAGCGTCGATGAGGATGGTCTGATCGCCGCTGCGGGCCAAAACTGCGTTCAGCGACCAGTCGAACGCGTCCGTCGGCAGGAACATCTCGTTCAGCCAAGCCGCCCTTTCGGTCTGATCGACGTCGTGTCCCAACATCTTGGTCGGGAGCGGCAGCACGCCATCGCTGACGACGAGCACGTCGATCTCACCGATCCGCACCGCATAGCGCGAGGGCACTAACTCTTCACCTCTCACACGCGGGGGGGCCGGCATATTCCGGATCGGTTCGTCCGGCATTGGCAGTTACTGTAGCAGTCATCGTCATCCCTTCCGTGGGACGCGCGTGATTCTGACCAGTCAGGATCACAACATGCTCGTCATGCCACAGGGACGAGACAGGTTCGGCAGATGTGACATCGCGGTGAAAACTTGAACTCATTGCCCGTGGTTGATCGTGTCATCCTCGATGATCTCTTGGACCAGACGTTCCTCCGGCCCGCAAAGGCCGCTTCCTGACGGACGGCTTTGGGTTGCCCAAGGGGAGGAAGCAGACGTCACCGCTCCGGGAGGTATCGACCCAACCCAGTCATCTACGGAACAGGGCACGGCGTCCGAAAGCAGACATTGGCCAAGTCGAGGTGTCCGCATCCTTGCGTCCAACACAATCGTTCCGGCGCGCAGAGTATTTCCCCGAGATTGGACCTAATCACGAAGGTACTACT
>NZ_BJZV01000045.1 GCF_007992215.1 Methylobacterium gnaphalii
AGCCGAACACGCCCGCCAGCCAGTACACGCCGAGTCCCGCCACCACGATCGCCAATCCCCATGCCGGCCCATCCCGGTACGGATGAAACGGCCGTGCTGTGTAGGTCGGGCGGGTGTAGCGGTCGGCAGGCTCGATCTTGCTCAGGTAGCGTTCGAACTCGGCGGCGGGGGAGTTGTCGGGGTCGAAGGGATCGGTCACCGCTTCCGCTCGCGGGCCAGTGCTTTGATCGCTACCACGTACAGATCGATGCTCGACGGTGGGACGAGGAAGCCCGTCGCCCAATAGTCTTCCGCGCGCTTGGCGATTTCTTCCAGATCCCCAGCGGCGTAGTCGGCGGCCTTCGTCGGAGGCTCGGTCATCCCTTCACCCTACCACCACTGCATCGCGCGTCCGATGGACCAGAGCATCGCAGCGACCGAGCCTGTCGTCCCCGCAGCAAGGATCGCTATCGGCCAAGGCGGGGCGGCATGTCTGCTCACGTGGATGTCCTTTGCGCAGATGATGGAGAGATGACGCACTACTCGGACACCTGAGACAGCATGTCGTCCACTGACGGCGGATTTTTCAAGACCGTCATACAACTACCGATGACTAGCCAAGCCACGGAAACAAGAACTAATGTAACGGCTAGTAAGACTGTCATGACCTTGGCATGCCGACGGAGCCCATGTATAAGCGCCACGCCCAAAGTTAGCGTACACGCTTGAATAGCTAATGCGTGCGCAGAAGACATCAGCAAGCAAGCCGTCGAATCGTTCTGTAAACTACGTATACGACCAAAATCAGCCCAAGAAACAGCGGTCTACAATCGTTGGTCGCGCCTGTGTCTATCAGGCCACGTATCAGCACGTCATAACCCCTTCGCCTCCTCTTGCGTGCAGGAAGGGGCAGCCTCTACTCTGGTGGCTCAATTCCGACGCTTACTATGTACTAACACCGGCTGCTTCCGACCCGACCTCGTCGCACGAGGGCTGTCGCGCGCTTCCCGAAAGCAGACATCGCGCCGGTCGTCGCTTCCGCAACGCGACCAACCTATTCGTTTGGTGCTGTCGATCGTCTGCTCTGAAGCGGTAGCTTTTTTCGTGAGGGCAATTTTCGAGGTATCAAGCGGCTTGCCTTAGCTTCTCGCGCAACGCGTTCGGCAACGAGGCCAGCCATTGCTCCTCGTCACCCGGCTCCGGCAGTACGTTCCCGAATTCCAGCACGCCCTGGGCCGGGATATCCGAGATGTACACCCACACTTCCTGGTCCGATATGCCGAGGTTCTCGCTGGTCTCGCGCATGATGCGGCGGAGCATCTTCGCCTTCTAGTCCTTCGTCCTGCCGGAGCGAATGTCGGCTCGCACCCAAACATGGCCATGCGAGGCTGCGTCGCCACCGATGAAGATCGACCCGGGCTCGACCTTATAGAAAACGACCTGCACGAAATACCGCGGTGCGGTCGCTTCTACGTGATGAATGTTCGTGACGCTCTCGACGAGCTTCGCGCGTTGCCGGGATGTCAATTCACTCGCGGTCGTGAATGCATAGGTCGGCATAGCGGTGGCATCCTTCCCGGTTCGATTTCACGAACTCTGTCGCCCGCAGGGCTTCGGCTTTAGACGGGACACCGGCGTCGCCTAGGCCTCAAACATGCTTCCGCCGTTCGACCAGCGTCTGGAACTTTTCGTACTCGGCTTGATCCACGCGATAGGAGTGGTCCTCGTCCGGAAAGGCCACCGCCTTCACCTCCTCGACGTACTTGCGGATGCCGGTCACCGCGACCTCTGACAGGTTCGCGTAGCGTTTCGTGAACTTCGGCTTGAAGTCCGTGAACACCCCGAGCAGGTCGTAGCAGAGCAGGATCTGGCCGTCGCAACCCGCACCGGCACCAATGCCGATGGTGGGTATCGTGAGCTGCTCGGAGATCAGTTTTGCGATCGGCGCCGGTACGGCCTCGAACTCCACCATGAAGCAGCCGGCGTCCTCGATGGCCAGCGCGTCCTCCAGGATCTTCATCGCGGCCTCTGCGGTCCGGCCCTGGATCTTGAAACCCCCGAAGTTGGCGATGGTGTGCGGCGTCAGCCCGATGTGCGAGGCGGTCGGAATGCCGGCGTCGACCAGCGCCTTGAGGATGTGGCCCTGGCTCTTGCCGCCCTGCGGCTTCACGGCATCGCACCGGCCTTCCTGCATGAAGCGCGTGGCATTCGTCAGGGCCCGGTCGACGGTGTTGTAGCTCTGGTACGGCATGCAGCCGAGCACGAAGGTGTCCGGCGCGCCGCGCCGCACCGCCGCCGCGTGCATGATCATCATGTCCATCGTCGCGGGTATGGTGCTGGCATGGCCATGGGCGACCATGGCGAGGCTGTCGCCGACGACGGCGACGTCGACGCCGGCCATCTCCGCCCACCGGGCGGAGGTGTAGTCGGGCACGGACATGTAGACGAACTTCTCGCCGGTCTGTTTGGCGGCGCGGATGTCGAGGATCGTCCGCTTGCCCGCCTTCTTCGCAGCCTCATTGGATGCCTTCGCAGCGGTCGCGCTCATGTCCGTCCCTTGAATGTGTTCGCTGGTCGAGGCGGCCGATCGAGGTCGCCGAACTCGCCGTGGGCGCCTAGCGCAGGCCCTGCAGCACGCGGTCGATGTCGGCGGTCGTCATCTCCCACTCGTTCTGGAAGTTCGCCACGACGCTGCGCATGAACTGCGGCTGGAGGCGTTCCGCCTGGACGGTGTCGCCGAGATGGTCGACCAGCATCGCGAAGGCGAGCTGCGAGGGCTCGGGCCCCTCGTAGCTCCACTCGAAGCCATTGCGCGAATAGCGCTTGGCGTCCGTCCTTTCCGGAAGTGGCTCGCCATCGACCGTGACGACGATCCCGTCGATGGTCCGGTCCCCGACGTAGACCTTGCTCACGACCGTGCCTCCCTCACCTGGTGGCGCGGGGTGCGGCCGTCGGAGCGGGTCCGCATCACCTCGGGGAAGATCCAGAGGCTGACGACCATGAACGGGCCTAGGAACGCGACGGCCCAGCGCGGGCCGACCTGGCCGAGGTAGCCCATGTAGAACCACCCTGCGAGCGCGGCCAACGCGACGGCCACGGACAGGCCGAACTTGATGGGAAACGGCATCGGATTCCTCTCGGATCGGTGTTGATTCTTACGACGTGAAGACCGAGCCGACCTGCTGCAGCAGGCCGACCGAGCCACCGAGACCGGCCAGCACGATGGCGAGCCCGGCCAGGCCGTCACGCCAGCGTTGGGGCCAGACGTTGAACAGGCCCGGGGCGAACAGGACGGCCACGCCGCCCACGATGACGAGGCTCGTCCAGCGCAGGTTGGCCGCACCGTAGGCGATGCCGCCGCCGACCAGCGCCAGCAGAAGCACGACGTTGGCGGCGAGCATCAGCAGGCCCAGGGGCCGCGACCTCAGGTCCGGGCGGGTTTCGAGCGGGAACATGCCCGTGAGCACGTAGAAGCCGACACTGGCAACGCCTGCGAAGAGGGCGAACCACGCGAGGGCGAAGACGTTCGGTTCGATCATATCCATGGGAGACCTCCCGGATGTTGGGGCGGCGTCCTGTCGGCGCCGCGCGTCGCGTTTGGGGAACTCACTCGGCCGGCTGCATCGCGCTGGGCTGGACAGCCCCAGGCGTGCGTGAGGTCTTGCGCATGTCCGTCTTCACGTGGCGGGTGTCGTAGCCGTTGAAGAGCGTGCCGAGCAGGCCGCGGTTGAGGTCCGACGTGCCGAACAGCCAGTCCATGATCGGGAACGTGAGGTTCATATTCCGCTCCATCATGATCGACTGGTCGTGATGGGCCGTGTGATGCCGGCGGTTTGTGTTGATGAACGGCATGTTGCGGACGAACCAGTTGTCCTCGACATGACAGCAGAAGTGCATGAACTCGTAGATCATGTAGATGCTGGTCGTCGTCGTGATGAACAGCCAGCCGACGTTCGGTGTGAACAAGTTGCCCAGGACGATGGCGCCCGGGATCGACATCAGCGTGAAAGCGGCCAGCGCGTAGGGCGGGAAGAACGTCACTCGATAGTCGCGATGGTCCGCGAAGCGCATCTCATGGTCGGTGAAGAACTGATGATGCTGGAGCGTATGCCGGTTGTAGACGGCGCGGCCGATGGGATTGCTCTGCGGGCGATGCATCACGTAGCGGTGCAGCCACCACTCGAAGAAATTGCAGAACAGGAACACGACCGGCACTGTGACGAGCTCGGCCAAGCTCGGCGCCTTGATGTTCGAGATGTAGATGTACAGAGCCGTGAGGCCAATCGTGTAGATGATGGCGATGTGCAAGAGGCCGTTGTACCAGCCCGCGACGCGCTGCCGATAATTGGCCCGGTAGTTTCGCTGCCGCTCGCTCATCTTGGTGACCGCGAGTTCCATTGCACCTCTCCTATTCGATGTTTCTTTTGGGCGGCCGCTGGGACCGGTTCGACGTCGACGCTCGGTGCGCCCCCATCGTCACCGCGGCGTGCGACGGACGTTCGGCTCGGGCGACCGCTGGCCGCACCATGAATGCGGGCATGACGCTGGCCGCCGGTTCCCCGGCAGCTCATCCTCTGCAGTCCTGACAGTCCGGGCGAAACTGACTGTCATCCGCTTTGCGAGCCGACGGCACATCTCACTATCCCAGTCTCGTTGTCCACAAAATATCACTGATATATCAACTGTCAACGCCATTGTGCCGTCGGTTGCGGAGCGGCGGAGACAGCACCGTCGGTTCCCGCCGCTCCGGTCAGTGCGAGATCGCTTCGAGCGACTTGCCTTTCGTCTCGATCCCGAGGATGCCGACGCTCGCCGCGGCGATCACGAACGAGCCGGCGCCTAGGGCGAACACGCCGCCGTGGCCGAGCGTCGGCAGGATGATGCCGATAACGTAGGGTCCGATGAGCGACCCGACCCGGCCTACGGCCGAGGCGCAGCCGGCCCCTGTCGCGCGTGCCCGGGTCGGATAGAGCTCGGGGGTGTAGGCGTAGAGCACCGACCACATGCCGAACAGGAAGAACTGCATCATCAGCCCGAAGGCGATCAGCCATGCAAACGAGGGTGAGTGGCCGTAGAGGTAGGCCGCCACCGCGCTGCCGAGCAGCATCAGCACCGCGGTCGGCTTGCGACCCCAGCGCTCGACCAAGATCGCCGAAGTGACGAAGCCTGGGACGCCGGCGAGCGAGATCAGGATCGTGTAGGTCACGGACTTGGCGACGCTGTAGCCGGCATCCTGGAGCAGGGCCCCGAGCCAGGTGGTGAGGCCGTAGAAGCCGAGGAGCGCGAAGAACCACGTCAGCCAGATCATGACCGTGCGGCTCGCGTAGCCCGGGCTCCAGAGTTCGAGGAACGAGAAGCGACGTTCGCCCTGGGCATGCTCGGGCAGGACCTTCGGCTCGGAAAGCGGGCGGCCGTCGAGGCGGGCCGCCACCTTCGCCTCGATGGACGACATCACGCGGTCCGCTTCTTCGTGCCGCCCGCGGTCGGCCAGCCAGCGCGGCGATTCCGGCACCAGGAAGCGGATCACGAACAGGAAGAGGGCCGGCACGGCCTGCGCCAGGAAGACGGCCCGCCAGTCGAAATAGCTCAACAGGACGTAGCTGAGGCAGCCCGCCGCGATGAAGCCCAGCGGCCAGAAGCCTTCCATGATCGCGAGGTAGCGTCCGCGGTTCGCGGTAGGCAGGAACTCCGAGACGATGGCCAGGGCCACCGGGAACTCCATGCCCATGCCGAAGCCGAGGAGCAGGCGCGCGTAGCCCAGCGTGGTCGCGTCCGGCGCGTAGGCGCACGACGCGCTGCCCAGGCCCCAGAACACCATGCTGACCTGGAAGACGACCTTCCTACCGAAGCGGTCGGCGAGCATCCCGGAGATGGCCGCGCCGGCGAACATGCCGATGAAGCTCATGCTCGACAGGAGGCCGGCCTGGGCGGTCGAGAGCCCGAATTCCGTCTTGATCGATCCGAGCAGGAAAGTGAGCGAGCCGAGGTCGATGGAGTCGAAGAACCAAGCCGTCGCGATGATGAGGAAGATATTGCGCTGGAACTGAGTCATCGGCAGGCGCTCCAGCCGTGCCGCAACCACCGCGCTCGAACCAGCCGCGACCCGCACGGGTGTCTCGGTCGTGGCCCGTTCCGGCATCACGTCGCCGGCGGCTATCGCGATGTGCCCTACCATTTCTGCCTCCCTACGTTTTTAGTATGCGCAGGGTGTTCTTGCAGGATACTGCTCATCGTCGCAAGATATATTAGCGATATGCCCCTTGCGTGTGGGATTGCGTGGCACCATGCACTCGATAGCAGGGTGGTGAGCGGTTCGACCGGATCTGGAGGTGTCGTGCATGAACTTCGTGACCGGGAAGACGGCATCCGTTCGCGCCGCAGAGCGTGGTGCGAAGAGGGCGAGGAAAGCCGTGAAGGGAACGCCTGACGGGGCGGCCGGCGGCGATGACCTGCCCGAACTGACGCTCACGGACAGGGCCTACCAACAGCTGGAGGAGATGATCACGACGCTCGTACTTCCCCCCGGCATGGTGCTCGGCGAGCAGAACCTGGTCCAGCGTCTCGGGATCGGGCGCACTCCCATCCGTGAGGCCCTGCAGCGTCTCGCCCGCGACGGCCTCGTGGTGGTCATGCCGAGGCGCGGCATCCTCGTCTCCGACATCAACGTCCGCACGCAGTTACGCCTGCTAGAGACCCGGCGCGTCCTCGAACGTCTCATCGCCCGCCTTGCCGCGGAGCGGTCCACGAAGGAAGAGCGGGACGTCTTTGCCGGCATCGCGCAGGACATGCGCGAGGCTGCCGCCGCGGCGGATGACATAGCGTTCATGCGCCTGGACCGTCAGTTCAACGACCTGATCGCGACGGCAGCGCGCAACGAGTTCGCGGTGCGCTCCCTGGAGAGCATGGCCGGCCTGTCGCGGCGCTTCTGGTACCAGCACTACAAGCTGGCCGCCGATCTGCCGCTGACCGCCAATCTGCACGCCGACGTCTGCGAGGCGGTCGCCCGACGCGACGTCGAGGCCGCCGGCGCCGCATCGGACAAGCTCGTGGACTACATCGAGAGCTTCGCTCGCAAGACCCTCGACATCTAGCTCGCCGCGCGTTTGGTAAGGGCCGTACGAATTCAGCTACCTGCGCGGTGCCGTTGATGCCGCTGCCAGGCTAGCCCGGACCCTTCGAAACGTCGGATGTCGCTAATTGCTGCTGGCGCTTGGAAGCGGACTGGCAGGAATCCACCCAGTTCAGTCATTCTGTGTCGGGTAGATAATACTGGTGCTGGCGTACAAAGGCGTTTGCCTGGTCCAGCCTGATTAGGACGATCGCAAGTGCACCCATCACGCGCCTCCCGCGAGCGAGAGGGCAGGGACGCTAAGTGGTGAGGGAACGCCAAGGAATTCCCTTTTCCAATCAAGGCGGGTTAAAGTCCCGCACCGATGCTCATCTGCATTGAATTTCCAGGCTCCTTTCAAATCTCTCCTGGGCACCATCAACCTTTTAAGTGGTTGATACTCCGGTAAGTTCAGTCAGATCATGTGGTTATGGCCGCCCGAGTGATGCACACGGGTGATGCACATGGTCCTCGCGATGTCCCGTCCGTCGCGCCACACCAAGACCGGCATTTTTTGGCTGCGCAAGCGCGTGCCCAGCGACCTCGTCCCTCGTGTGGGACGAGCCATGGAGTATTTCAGCCTTCAGACGCGCGAGCCTGCGGAGGCTAGGCAGCGCCATGCCGAGGCGATCGCCCGGCTAGAAGCTGGATGGGCGAAGCTTCGACGCAGCGAACTCGGTGACGTCGCAAATGCAACCGCCGACCACGGCACAGCTCCCTGCAGCCTGAGCGAGCGCGAAGCAGGTGAGCGGGCCGTTTGGATGTATGCGCACTGGCTCGGCCTGCACCGAGAGAACCCCAGCCAACAACGCTTCTGGTCGACCGACCTGTACCGGCACCTCTGGCGCTCCCTAGGCGGCCAGATCGAACCGCGCGAGGGCGGGGGTGTCGCGGTGCGCACCATCCTAAGCTTCGCGCAGGCGGAGAAGATTGCTGAGCTGGAGGCATGGTGCCGGGATCATGCCGAGACGGTGCTCGCTCTCCACGATATCGAGGCCGACGAGGCGAGCACGTTACGTGTCGCAAAAGCCATCGCTGCCCAGGTTCAACGCGCCAGCCTTACGCTGGCGGCTCTCGCACGTGGCGAGCCCGACGCTGGGCCCGCAACCGCTCCAGGTGCCACGCCGACAGCAAGACCGGCGAAAGGCAGCGGACTGATCGAGTTGGTCGAGGCTTGGTGGCAGGAGGCCGAGCGTACCGGCAAGTCCGACTCCACCCGCGAATCCTACACGAACTCGATCCGGTAACTGTCCGCCTTCCTCGGCCACGACGAGGCTCACCGTGTCACGGTCGGCGACATCCGTCGGTTTAAGGATTACCGCCTCGCGAGCGGAAAGCGTAACGGCGAGCTGCAGGCTGATGCAGCCTGCCGCTCGCGTCCCTCGGGATACGGTGAACGCATCGACGAACGAGACCGCGATCTCGCATCCGCGGTCGGCCGGTCGGCAAAGCGGGCACTGACAGCGCGGTCGATCCGGTTCGGGGATCAGCATGCCTACCGTCACCGACGCCAAATCCATGGCCCGCGCCATGGCAGTCGCCCTGCGCGCCAAGAACCTCACGCTCTCGCACAGCGAGTGCCTCGACATAGTGGCCCGTCAGTTCGGCCTCAAGGACTGGAACGTGCTCTCGGCACAGGCCAAACAATCCGAGGCTGCTGCCCGACGACGCATCATTGCATTGAAGAGCTGGACGCTGCTCGCTGAGCATCCGGACGCCTACGATCACGGACCCTATGCCGACCGAACGGTGGTCGGTGGCAGTGCCGCCCTCGTCCGGCATGATCCTTTGCTCGGGCCGAGGCGTTATACCGACCCATCCCGCGCCTTCGGCTGCTACATGCAAACCGTGTCGGCGATTCCGTTCCGCGGCCAGCGCGTGGCGATCAGCACCAAGCTGCGCTGTCAGGACGTGACGCATGGGGCGACGCTCTGGGGCCGTGTGGATGCAATGCCGGGGCACACCTTGGCATTCGACAACCTGAAAGATGCCTCGGAGGGGTGGCTGTTTGGAAGCATTCCTTGGGTCGAGCGCAGCGTCGTGATGGACGTTCCGGCAGATGCGATCTCCATGCACTTCGGCTTCTTCCTCAAGGGCCGAGGCGCGCTCTGGGCGGCGGACTTTCGCGTAGGGGAGGCTGCCGCAGCGGAGCGGACCGCGCCGCCCGTTCCACCTCAATCGCGAACGCCCGCGTGGGTCGCGCCAACAAACCTGACGTTCTCGGAGGTGATAGACCTCTCGGCAGGCTGATCTCGGACCTGCGCGGCTATCTCGTCGCGAGGTATGGTTCGCATGGAGGCGGACGTCGTCGCATGCGAACCGGGTCGGCGGAAGACCGCAAACCAGCTCAAGCTGAAATTGCCGGACGGCCAAAGGGCGGCCGCTTTCGGGAAACGCCGACGGCGATCCGGGTGGCTGGGTTGGGTCGACAGCGGCACGGCTGAACAGGGTAAATTTGCGCCGGTCTGCTTCCGTGCAGAACGCGGTGGAAAGCGGCTGTTGCCATTCCATCGGATCCCGCCCCTTCCGCGACGTTCAGGACGTTGGGACGGGGTGATCGTTCAGCGGTGCGGGCCGTAAGCCCGCCGCCCGCACGACCTTGGGCGAATCCGCCGCCGTCCACCGGAAGGCAGGCTCGACCGTGCTCACCACGCGCGCCTCATCAAGCGTCGCAAGCACGGGGAGTACCGCCTTGGCACAGCCTGCGAAGAGCGTCTCGGGGGCCTCCGCCAGTGCTCGCTTGGCCTGGAGGACGTTCTTGCCGCTCACCTGCGCGACCGCCCGCACCTGGGCGGCGCTTGTGAGCGCCGAGGAGCGCGAGACTGGACGGCGCTAAATGGCTCTCACCATCCGGCTGGCGGCCGGCTCCGTGGCGTGCGGATAATCTCGGGCTCTCCGAGCCATGTCAGAACGTCACCGAGCTTGTTGAAGGAGTGCTCGGTGGCTGTGAATGGCGCGGGCCGGTTTCCTGCGGGGCTCTCGTCCAGCAACTCAGCCCACCAAGCCCTCAGATCCCCGCCTGGCATCTTGTGCTGAACGACGCTTCCGATCGTCTCGCCGTCGAATATGAGATCGTAGCTGCCGACGGCGAGCTGCTGGAGAACGTAAGCCAAAACCGGCCCCTGCAGGGTAGATGCGTAGAGCCCGCGCAACCTTTCGGCACGCGGGCTTCGCGTTGTGTCTCTTCGGGAATGCGCCCCTACTTGAGCAGAGCGGAGAGCGCTAGCCCGGCTGCCGTCTTGAGCTCCTTGGCGTCCACCGTTCCATCGTTGTCCGGATCGGCTGCTTTGAACCGCTGCTCAACGAGGGCCAGGAATTCCTTTTTATCGAGGGTGCCATCGTTGTCCGGATCGGCGGCCTTGAGGTCTTTCTTGCTGACCCGGCCCTGAAGCTCCTTCGTGTCGACAGTGCCGTCCTTGTCCTTCTCCAGCTTGTCGAAGAGCGCTTCTGCCGCGGCGGTTGCTTCTTTCAGATCGATTGAGCCGTCGTTGTCCGTATCAGCCGCCTTCAGCGTTTTCTCGACCCCTGACGAGCGGGCATTAGCAGCGGGCATTCCCAGCGGTAGAGCCAGGGAAACTGCCCCGAGAAGGACGGCGGCATGAGTCACGTTTCGCATGACGAGGTCTCCGCACACGGGAAGATGCTGCACTGCCAAGACGCCGGGCGCGATCGCGTTCCCGACAGTGCAACGGCTGGCCAGCTGATGATCGTCTTGATCCGAACCCTTGAAGATGCAGGCGCACGTTCTCTGGAGGTCGGTTCGTCCGATGCAGGGCGGCCAAGCTAATGCGCTCATTCACGCCGATGGATAAGCAAACCAAGCAAATATCCTGCGCCAAGCGCAACCACGAGGGAAGCCAGCGGCATCGTCTCCACATGGCTACGGACAGCCGCATTGCCGCGTCGATAAGCTTCATCGGCGCTAGGAAGCCGCTCTCTGCCGGTCCGCAGAGCATCTCGGGCTAGTTCTCCCGCCTGACCGGCAAGGTCGCTCGCCGTGTCCTTGGCTTGCCCAACCAGGTTCTCGACCGTTCCTTGAAGCTCAGTGGCTCTCCCCTCGGCCTCAGTTTCCCTGTCTCCAGTCAGGTCACCTGCCGCCGCTTCGACCTGACCGGCCACCTTCTTTAGCTCGCCTGTGACGCGCTTCTCGTCCATTTCGTCCTCCAACACGAGGGAAATCTTAGGCTCCCTGAACTCAACGCCGCATGGGGAGGTTTGGCCCCCATGCGGCGTCGAGCTCAGGGAGGAACCCTCTGTATCAGCCACGGTTTCTGTTCCGCCGTCTCGCAGCAGGAACTCCACGATGCCCTACCGTTCAGAACAAGCTGCTCCCGATGAGGTTCGAACCGAAAGCGATTTCGGAGCGACGGTGCGCCGGCAAACATCGGGGTATGTTCGGCAACGTAAGCAGGATGTGGCTCGAGCCGTATCGGATGTAGCAGATGTAATCCGGGACAACGGCAAGGGTTTCGCTAAGGCACCCCAGGTCAAAGCGTTCTTCGACAGTGCCGCCGACGGCATCAACGAGTTGGCCGACGACATCGATCGCCGCACGTTTCCAGAACTCTACGACGAGGTCGAGGCCGCTATCCGGCGGCGCCCCGTGGTCGCACTCGCCACAGCGGCTCTGGCTGGGTTCGTTCTGCTGCGACTCGTCCGCGATGCCGGCCCGCGACCTGTCCCGCGTTCTCACGCTGTCGTGCCGCTCGTCGTACCGCCGGCAGCAAGCACTCGGGTACGCTCGTGACCGGACCTAGGCCGCGCACCGTTCCCCAACTTGTTGGCGACACGATCCGCGAAGCGCAGAACCTCGTCTCCAAGGAGATCGATCTCTTTCGAACCGAGGTGTCCGGCGGCCTTCGCCAGCTGGCAGTTGCGCTGACCCTGCTGATCACGGCGGGCGTCTTCGCGCTCAGCGGACTGCTCGTCCTAATCCTTGCCTTGGTCAAGGGCTTGGCGGTTCTGCTTCATTCGGAAGTGCAGGCCGCCCTCATGGTCGGCGGAGGGTTCGGTGTCATCGCCCTCGGCCTAGCTCTGTGGGGACGAAGCAAAACTTCGCTTTCCGGCCTAGAACCAAAACACACCGAAGCTCAAATGAAGCAAGATTCCGGCATCATTACGGAGCGATTTGAACAATGACTAAGTCAGCTGAGAAATTGGAACAAGAAATTGAGGCTTCGCGCAGCAAACTGGAGAACACACTCGACGACCTTCGGTCTCGCTTGAATACTTCGACGCTTACCGAAAATTTGGTTGGCACGCACAATCCGCGTGCCGCGCTGAACCTGCTGGTCCAACGCGTCGTAAATACAGTACGCATCGACCCTGTCCCGGTTCTTCTGATTGGAGCAGGTCTCGCGTTCCTAGCCTACGACGCTGTAGAGAGGGGTTTGGAACGGCGGCGGTTTCTTTCGGATGAAAATTCGCAGCGCGGCTCAGACCACGCTTTGCCCGGCAACCATCCTGACCGACTGAATGATAAGCTCGATGACGCGCTAGAGGAATCCTTCCCTGGCAGCGATCCCGTGTCGGTGAAGCTTACCAAATGACGGCTGTCGCCAGGTGGCTCATGGCCCTGGGAGGAGCTCACGCGTCTGCATAATCGCAAATCTAGATTTGGCCGAACCTGCACCAAGCGTCTGTCGGAGAAACACGTGGCCAGCGAAGAGTCTGCCGTCATCGAAACGCAAGAGGGATAAGGCACTGTTGCTTTAGCTCAGCTTGGGGCGGCCGTTATCCTAGCGTGGCCTCCTCCTGAGCCCGATCTTCAGCGTGACCTTATCTCGACAGCAACGGCCCTCGACGGCGTCGAGAAGGACCCCAAATTCGAAGCGGTTCTCAATGGCTTGGTGCTAATGAACGATCGAAGTTTTTAGCCTACGGCACCGGGCGCAATATCGGGATTCTGTGATGGGCCAAAATCCGATTGCTACTTGACCGGTGACGAGGCGCACCTATCATGCTCCCCGCGCCGCCAGACAAGAATATGCAGGTGTCGAGCGCGAGAACGGATGTAAGGCCGCGACAGGCCCTGCCGCTTCTCACGATGGAAGAGAACCGCCCGCGAGCCGAGATGTGGCTGCGGGGCTTTTTCATATCTCAAATCATTTCGGCGTAGAGCAGCTCGACAGGCTCATACCCAGAACGCCTGCGTGACATGCCAATGCACTCACGAGAAAGGGCCGGGTGCAACCCCGACCCTCTGGCTCGTACAATCGCTGCGCTTACCGACTGCCCGCGCCTGACGAGCCGGCCCCACCAGCATTGTTGGCACCCGCGCCGCCACCCGAACCGGCGGTCTCACCCGTGCCTTTCGGCGCGGCCGCACTGCCAGCGCCCATCGACCCGCTTCCGCTCTTCATGGCGTTGCCATTCGCAGGTGCATTACCGGGCTCGGATGCCGATGAGCTCGTGGTCGATCCGCCAGTCACGTTGCCGCCAGAGCCGTTGCCGCCTGGTGCACCTTGCGCGAATGCACCGGCCGTCAGCGCTAGGGTCAAGGAAGCGGCGAGAGAAATCGTTGTGATGCGCATGTGAGCGCTCCTCCGGTTGATTAGTTGAACCCGGAGAACCGCGGTTGGTTGGTGATGTTCAAACTTGCAGCTCGCTCCAATCCTTGAAGCCGGTACTTTGAAGCAAAGCCTCCGCAACCCGCTCAGCCAAGCGCGATCCAGGTTGCGAACACAACGACGACAGCACCGGCGACCGCGATCGCAAGGAGCGTGATACTGCTCAGCTGGTCGCCGTTGTCGACATTGCGGCCGGCGTAATGGCTCGGGTGATTGGCATCCACGGTAGGCTCCGGGGTGAGTGAGAGCCCTGGCAACCTGCATCCAGATGGATTGTTCGCCCCGTCGGCTGACGCGCCAGACAAGGATGACGGGTTTGGGTCGGAGTAGAGCGGCCCGGCAGCTCGTCAGGCCTCATCCGCCTGACTGAAACATCGCCTGGAAGACGCCCTGGTCGCCGGCTACCAGTGTCGGTGCTGGTGGGATATCTCGTCTGAGGCAAGGCTCGAAGCCGACATAGGCATCTAGCAGGTATCGGTCTGGGACGCTGACAAACAAGCGGTGGCGCATCGGCGTCTCTTGGATCACCAGCAGCATCATGTCGCGGTTATGGCCCAGCGCGGCCCATTGATCCGCGAACAACTCCCCGATGCTCGCGCTGTCGTGCGCATTGATTGCGCGTGTCGCCCAGAGCATGGCGTTCCTCCTTCGCACGGCGACCGGCCGCGATGATCGGCGCTCAATCGTCTGTGTCGAAGCGCACGCCTAAGCTTGAGCAAAATCGCGCGCCGTGCCGTTGCACACAAGGCTCGGTGAAAGGATGCGAGGTGCTCGCCTCTCCACCTTGGGCCCTCAGCTTCCGATGCTGGATACGCGTACGGCTCGATTAAGACCGAAGGTTGCCGATCCTGATCTACTGACGGCCGAGCCCAAGGCTTGGGCTCTAGAGGTGAAGCGCTGCGCTGGCTGGCGCTACCAATGGCATGGATTAGGATCCCTGCAACCCTCGCCATTTACGCGGTGTTACAGGCCCACCAGAAACGGAGTGGGTCACATGAACCTCCGCACCATCCTCATCATCATTTTGATCTTGGCGCTGCTCGGCGCGCTGCCGCTCGGCCTGCCCTACAATGCAGGCTGGGGCTACGCGCCCGGCGGCGTCCTCGGTCTGATCCTTCTGATCGTCATAATCTTAGTTGTGCTCGGCAGGATCTAGACGAGCCCTTTGCGGGCGATGGGCAATGCAAGGGACCGTTGCTCATCGTCGCCGCCGTCTCTGTGGAAGCTGAGCGAAGCGCATGGGACGGCTCGGCACACTCGCTCCACGGCTGAAGGTGCTCGACACCAGGACGGCGCGCCCAGCGCCAAAGCAGGCAGATCCGGAGTTTCTTACGGCCGAGCACAGGGCCCGGGTTCTGGAGGTGAAGCGCCGCGCCGGCTGGCACTGCTAGTGGCGCGGATGTGGCGCTCGCGGCGGCAACGGCGGTGTCCGCCTCTATGTCAACCACATCGTCGAGCGGAAGGACGGCGGCGCGTCCTTGGATCCAAAGAATGGACAAGCGCTCTGCCCTAAGCACCACCAGGTAAAGACGGCACGGGCTCGAGCTGAGAGGATGTCTCAAAGATGAGAAGGCGCGGGCATGGGGCCCGCGCCCTAACGGCTCAGTAGAAGTGACGGCGATGTCCGTAGAACCGACGCGGACCGTAGTAGGGACGCGGGCTGTGGAACCGCCGATGTCCGTAGAATGGCCGCGGACCGAAGAACGGGCGACACTGTCCAAACCGACCGCGGGTGAAGCCGGGACCGCAGCCGAACGCAGCTTGCGACACATCGGCAACGCCGCCGACTGTCTCACTTGAAGAAGGGGCTAGCGGAGCGGCCGACGCCGACGAGACCAGAGCTGCACCGGACGCAATCGCCGCCGCAGCAATCAGGGCTTTGAAACTCTTCATAGGGGTCCTCTCGGAAGCGGAGCTCAAAACAGCGGGCACCGCGGTTCTCAGGACCCCATAAACGGCGAGCGAGCCAAAGCGGTTCAGCGCCTGAGCGTCGCACGGCAACGCATAATGGTCGCATCAAAGGTTCAGCTGATGTGGTCGGCGAATGCCAAGGCTTCCTCGGCCCGCCGGTCCGCGACGAGATCATCGAATGCTTTGCACGTGGACCCAGGTACGCCTGCCACGGTCACCACATGGTTGCCCGCTCTTAAGGTGATCGCCGCCATTGCTGCCGGCGCTCCGATCCACGTTCGCGTCCTTGGCAGCGTCCGCCCGCTCATCATGCTGACGACGGGGAAATCCAGGACGCTCGCTGCGCGAATTCGACTGCGTCGTAGTTAAGTCTTCTGGCTTTGCTCGTTTCGCACGGGCTTGTCCGGTTGCGCATCTGTCTGTGCATTACCGGGCTCCGAATGCCCCTTCGGCTTAAGCGAGCCGGCTTAAGGTGTGGCTTCAACCTCGGATATGTGTGGGGCTTTTTCGTCAGCCATGGCGTTACTCCCTGCTCGGTTGACCCGGTGTGGCCTCACTTGGGCAACCACCCGACGCAGTCTCAAATCCCTCAGGACAGAGCGACCAGGGTAACTCCACCGATCATCAGCATGCCGCCAGCAATCCGCCAGAAGGTCGCTGAGTGTTGTTCGAACCCGATCCAACCAAAGTGGTCCAGAGCGATCGAGGTGACGACACCTGCAGTTACGATAACACCGAAGAAGGACGCGGCCCCGACTTGCTGCGCGATGAGAAGCTGACAAGCGATGATCCCGCCGCCAAGCACGCCGCCGAGCCATGCCCACCAAGGTATCCGTGCCGCGTCCTCAAAGATGGGCCATGCCACGCGACCGAAGACCAATCCAACGACGAGGATCGTCAAAGCGGTAGAGATGCCGATGATGATGCCGCCGGTAAGCGGTTGGGGGAAGCCTTTGGCGAGCGCCCCGGTCATGCCTGGCTGAACGGCACTGGCGATGCCGGCTACCATACCTCCGAGCGGATTGATCAGCTGCTCGCGATCTGGCCGATCTACAGCGAGATCGACGAGCGCTACGTCACCCCGGCTCTGGTCGTGAGTGCGGAAAAAAACGGCTTATCGAACGGGCCAAATGGCACTTCGGAGGGGGCGCCGAATACTGCCGAGGATGCGCCGAGCTAGGTGGCCAGACTTGCGCGAAGTGTCCCTACACGCTCCATGAGCTGCAAACCTTCGATGGCGCAGCCGCATGGATGGTGGTCGAGCGCTGCGGCGGTCAAGTGCGCCGGGATTTCGGTGACGTCTACGCGCTCGATTTCGGGGCGATCGTCCTAATGGCGACTGCCATGGGCGGCATGTCGGCGCTCTTCGCAGAAATCCTGCCCGAACTCGAACCCCCCATCGTAGCCGCCTATCGCGAAGGAGCCGAGAATGCCGGTTCGTAATGTCGCGATCCGCCTCGGTGTCGAGGGGGATGCGGAGGTCAAGCGCCGCATCGAGGAAACCGGCAGAGCCGGTGAGCAGGCGCTCCAGAAGATCGTTCCCGCGGCCGAGGCTGCCGGCGCCGCCGTTGATCGGCAGACCGCGCGCTGGGAGCGCATGGCGAAGGCCGCGCGCGACGCGGAGGCGGCGGGCCGCGCTCAGTCCAACGTTAATGCCCTGTTCGGCATTGGCCAGGACACCGGCGGCTCGGCACGCGATTCCGCGACCGTCTTCGAGATGCAGGCGCGGGCGGCTGAAGAGGCGCAGCGGCAGAGCGCGGCACTCGCGCGCGAGATGGCCAGCCTGCGGGCCCAGTTCGTGCCGTTGGCCGACGCTGCGCAGCGCTACCAGCAGGCTCTCTCAGACATCGACCGGGCGCAGGCTGCGGGCGCCATTTCGGGCTCTCAGGCGCTCGACGCTCGGCTTCGCGAGACGCGCGCCTATGAAGATGCGACCTCGAAGATCGAGCGCATGGGCGCGGCCTCGAAAGCGGCGGCCCAGGCATCGGTAAACCGGCAGACGATCGTTCCCGACCGTGGCGCGGACGTCGCTGCCTACGGCGAGGAGCTGGACCGCCTGCGGGCCAAGTACAGCCCATTGTTCGCCGCGCAGCAGTCATACCTCGCGCAGCTCGGCGAAATCCGGCAGGCCGCGAAGGTCGGCGCTCTCGCGCAGGACGAGGCTGCCTCACGTGCACGCCGAGTTCGAGCGTCGGCAGGCGGCGGCTCCGTTCAAGAATGGGGACCGCGTCCGCATCACGAACCGATCCGGCATCGATTCCATGTTCATGGTCGGCGATGTCGGCACCGTGATGCTCTGCGATCCCGAGTTCTCTCCGCTCACCACGCTCATGGGCGTGAATGACCAGGGCATGACGATCCAGTTTCCAGTGCAGACGGCGAATCTGGAGCGGGCTCAGAGCTAAGAGTCAGCGAAGTGCCTCTGCCGCTTCCGACAGAGCGGCGGCATACTCGTAATTCTTGTTTCGTTGGGCCACGAACGAATGCTTCAGCATCGCAGATGCGACCGCATCATCGAGACGATCCTGTTCGATTAAGTCCGCAGCATCTAAGATAAGCTGCAGATTATCGTTCGAGCCAACTCGATCAAGCTCAACGTGGAATTGACGAAGCTGGTCGACTAATTTCTGTCTCGGCATTGCGACTGTTCCAGAGCCATAAACGTCGGCTCGCAATGCCATGACAGGGATCGCGATCATACAGCGAAAGAGTAGGAGGCGGCGGTCCCTCCGGAGGTGTGGCGCATCGAACGCTGAGGCGGGCCGAGCGGCCTGTGGGGCAGGAGATACCGCCCGACCCGCCGTCACCCATGCCGACTCGGCGGTTGGGCAACGCGGGCACCGTCTACTTTCGCACTTTCTAATTTCTTAACCCCGGCCGGCCGGTGAAGCCCAGCACAAGCGGGCCGGACAGCACTGGAGATACTGTCCGGCCCGCCGTCGCCCTGGATACGGGAGCTAATCCCCAGGGCATCTCGTGAAAATAAGCGGGCCGGACAGCCGACATGCAGGAAAGCTATCCGACCCGCCGTCGCTGACCCTGTCAGGAAAGTCTGCGACGGACCAGCGTACGTCTTTCATCCAGACCATGCGACTGCAATTCGGTAGCTCATCCTCGCGGGTAAGGCCGAACGCAAATGTTCTCGGCCGCCAGAACCGCGTGCCTCCACAATAGGCGTCAGCGCAGACCCGTTCTCTGGCTGAGCCCCGTTTGATCCGACGTTCTGTCGGCCATCGTACCCAGCCGGCCGGGTGAGGCCGAGCGCTCTTTGCTTGCGGGCAAGAACGGGCCGAGCGACCTGATGGGGGATATCGGTCACCCGGCCCGCCATCACCCGCGCCGCGCTGTGACGACCGGAGGCGATCGGCACGACGTAGCTGATGCGTGTTTCCGGATTTCTTCTGGAGCAGTTCGGAAGACGACCGCAGCCGGCGAGATCAAGCCGAGCGCTCAAGCGGGCCGGACAGCAAACTTTCGGGAAAACCATCCGACCCGCCGTCACCCGGAAAAGCGGGCAGCCATCAGGGCAACACGGCGATCCTACTGAGCCCTGCCGGGCGCGGGTAGGCGCCTACTCCTTTTGAACCTTCGGAGATCCATCATGACCGCTTCTGCGGCGAGCGCTCCCGCTCGCGTGCCGATCAGCCGCGCCCTGTTCTTCGACCGCATCCGCGCATGCGGCGTGTTCGGTCCGACGCTGTCGCAGACCGAAGTGGAT
>NZ_BJZV01000046.1 GCF_007992215.1 Methylobacterium gnaphalii
ACCCGCTCTGCCTTGCCGGATACGGCAAGAGGGGGTCGAGTTGTAAAGTTTGTAAAGCTGTAAACCCAGTTTTGAGAGAGCGTTACTGGAAAGATCTCGGGTGCCGATTGCTCGCAGGGGCAAACTGCCCCGGGAGGGATCCAATCGACTAGACGGGCTATTGCTGACAACATTGCGCAAGGTCCGCGACAACACCGACAACCCTGACGGTCGGACAGCTCGACTGGAAATATCCCGGGTGCTTCCCGATCGCAGGACGTAGACTCCTAGATGGGACCCATTCGAGGCCAGCCGGCGGCCGATCCTGTCAGGTCCTGTCAGCCCTGAATGTCGGACAGCTCCACTGGAAAGATCTCGGGTGCTTCCTGCCCGCAGGGGGCTTTCGAATAGGAGGGACCCTCCCGAGTCCGGTCGGGGCTGTCACCCACCTTCGAAGCTGTCACCTCTGTCACCTCAGTTTCGGAGCCCCGTCACTGCGGTGATCCCGGGTGCCAACCGCCCGCAGAGGGTCTTCGTATAGGAGGGACCCTCTCCGGGGTGGCCCCGGGAGCCGCAGCTCTCTCCGCACGATCACGAGGGTCGCCGGCGGGCCGCCTCTTCCATCCTGCACGTGTGGGAGGCGTGCCGCCTAGGAGCAAAGGGGGAGCGGGGGGAGAGAGGAGCCTGGCCGAAGCCGGGACCACATCAGGCCTTCCGGATCTCCCAAACGATGTTGCCTGACTTCCGTTGCCGGGCATCGATGCCCCGCTTGCGCAGCGCCGGGGCGGCGCGAACCATCTGCGTTCCGAGGAGCTGCGGGGTCTTGGGCCATCCGAAGCTGTTGCGGGTCCGCTCGGTGGTTACGTCCGCATGGGACAGGGCATCGAGCAGTTGGGTGGCCGTACCGATCCATTCGCCGCCGGGCACGCTCTCCATCATCGCGAGCACGGCCACGGCCACGGGGCTGTTATCGAAGGCGACGTCGGCCAGCTCGTTTTGATTGGCGAGGTAGGCATCGCACAGGGCAGCCCCATCGAGACCGAGCCCGGGGGCTGCCGCGACCACGAAGCGAGCGAAACCGGCCATGCGCGGCAGCTTGTCGAGCTTGACGTCCTCGACCGTCTTGAGACCGGTGGAGAGGGCTTCAAGGAACGTTCCGAGGATGCGCGGGGCGGCATCCTCCCATCGGCGCTGAATCTCCTCCGAGGTGATCCGCTCCTCTTCCGGCACCGGGCGCAGCCGCACGGTAATGGAGCGTTGGGCGAGGTCCGGGCGATCGGCGAGGCTCGGGATGCCGTTGAGGATCACCGGCCGCTTGGCCTCAAGGATGGAAAGGCCGTCGTTCGTGTACATCGCGCGGGAAGCCTTGGCGCCGCCCGTGGCCAGGATGCAGAGACCATCGGACATCCAGCCCTCGATCTTCGATAGGTTGTCGAAGACGACGAGATGAGTGTGCTGGGCCAACACGAACAACTCGAGATCCTCTTTCGGGGGCGCCAGGATCTCGGCGGCATGCGGATCGAAGATCGAGCGCAGGATACGGCTCAAAGTCGATTTTCCCGTCCCCTGCTCGCCGTTCAGGATCAGCAACGGATACTCGGACGCGTAGCGCATCGCGCCGAGCACCCATGCCACGATCAGATGGAAGTCCGTCTCGGTGCTGACGTTGACGAACTGGCGAAGCTCCTCGACTCCGCGCTCGGAGCCGAACTCCGGCACCGGTAGGGCCAACATGCCCTCCGGCCGAACGAACGGAAGGTTATGGCTTTCCAAGATCCGGGGCGTCTTGCCCGGGGCGATTTCGACGGCGTGCCAGCGGTCGCAACCGAGGTCCAGGTAGAGGTTGCCGCCTTGCTGACCGACCCGCAGCCATTCCTTGCGACAGGGACCGTAGGCGATGGCCTTCGCCTCTAGAATGCGAACGGTCTCCTCGATCGCGGCCTTGGACGGGATGCGCCCCGTATCCTCGAATGCCTTGAGGCTCAGGTGACGGGAGAAGGCCTCTGAGGACAGCCGCCAGTTTTCGCGGTGCCCCTCCGGCATCGGGACCGAGGCGAACGTCATTTTCTTCGGCGTGTGCCAAAGCTCGAAATCTGCCGTCAGGGCAAGGAGCGTGTCGTGCCAGGGCGGACGGCCCGGGCCGCGCTTTCCGCTCTCGCCCGTTGCGGGCTCTGAAGAGGCCGCAGGCGCCTTCGGAGACGGCGAGGCTGCCTCGGGCCGGACGAGAGGGCGTGCGCCCGCTACAAGGCCCAGGACGCGGACCTGCGGCCATGCTTCGGCGAGAGCGTCCGCCGCATCCCACCCCTCCGGCGCATTCGCCGGCGGTTCGATCAACGCGACCGATGCTGCCCCGGAGGCGAGGATCAGGCGCGCGGCGGCGTCGGCATACTCCCGACCCGGCGTGTCCGCGTCAGGCCAGATGACGACGTTGCGCCCCCGGAGAGCGGTCCAGTCGGCCTTGCCCGCGGACTTGCTTCCGTTCGGGCTCGTGACACCGACATACTCGGGCACAAGCTCGCCGATCGCGTCGGCCGCCTTCTCGCCTTCACACAGAACGACGGGCGCGGTCGGCCGGGCGGCCAGTCGATCGAGACCGTACAACGGCCGGGGATCGAGCCACGCCTTCCATTTCCATTTGAGGGCGCCCGTTGCGTCCTCGCGGAACAGCGTCAACGGCTGATAGGTCTTGCCTCCGTCCGCGCGATCGAAGCGGCAGGCATAGCCGAGGACCTCGCCGGCGGCGTCGCGATAGGTCCATTTTGCGGCGATAGAGCCATGCTTGGGATGGCGCTCGAACGGACGCGGCGCATCCTTCGGCACGGGCATGACGGGCAGGAGCCCATCCGCCGAGGCGCTTTTCCCGGATGCCTTCGGGACACCGGGCAAGAGAGGGGCGAAGGGACTGCTACTCATACGCGTCTAGCCCGAGCATATCGGCGACCTGCAGGGCCGCCTCGTCCTGTTTCATGTCGAAGAGGAAGGCGGCGAGGCTGATCAGATCGCCGCCTTTGTCGCCGGTGGCGAAGTCGCCCCAACGGCCAGTGTTGAGGTTGACCTTGAAGCTGCCGGACCTGCCGTCCGCCCGCTTCGGGTTCTTCGCGACCCACTCGCGCCCCTCGCGGCGGCCATCCGAAAGCCATCGGGTGACAATGGCATCGGCGTGAGAACAGGCGGCCGAAGCGATGCTGGCGAAGGCGATGCTACGGCGGCGCTTCATAAGGCGTCCCTGTGAGCCAGGGCGCTGAGATAGGCGGCTCCGATCAGGGCCAGGAGCTGCCGAGCCGCCATGCCATCCGATCGGCCTTGGATGCGCCAGACATGGGCGCAGAGCCGATCAAAGCCGCCACCGCCGGCGGCAACCTCCGAACACCACTCCCCTGATTTCGGGCGGTACTCGACAGGGATTTCCCACTTGGTGGGATCGAGGTGCGTATCGAGGAATCCGATGTTGCGAGGCACCAGTAGGCGGATCGTACCGTCTGGCAGGGTCTCGCTGTTTCGGCAGAGAGCACGTGCGAGAGCGGCCTCGTGAGGCCGAAGGGCTTGCATCAGGCTCCGGTGGGTCGCGGCGCCCATGTAGGCGTCACCGCGGAACGCCTGACTGATCTCGGCCTTGAGGCGCTCGGCGACGGCCGGCGGCAGGTCCACCTTACGGCGGCGGGAAGGAGACCGGCTCATCGCGCGCCCTCCCCTGCGGCTGCCGTGGAGACGGTACGGGCAGAGAGCCACGCCGCGAGGGTCGCTTGCCGATATCGGACCCGCGATCCGAAGCATTCGAAAGCTGGACCGCTCCCGCGCAGTCGCCACGTCTGCAGGGTACGGGGCGTCAGGGAGAGGAGGTGAGCAGCCTGCATCTCGGTCAGGAGAGCGTCGGCGCTGCAGGCAGGGACAGGCGCCGTCATCGGGCGTCTCCCTGAGCCGCAGGGGCGCGGGTCTCAACGTAGGAGGCCAGATCGGCCCGGCGGTAGCGGATGATGCGGCCGAGCTTGGAATGCCGCGGCGCGGTGCCGGCATACCGCCAGCCTTGAAGAGTGCGGATAGAGATCGAGAGAAGATCGGCCGCCTCAGACTCGGTCAGAAGCGGCTCGGTGTCAGGTTTGGGAGCGGCATGCATAGGGGCATCCATTCGTCTGCGAACGAGACGAAAGATGACGCAGCGTGTCCGCTAAGTCATTGAAATTGCTTCGGGATGTTATGATCCGGCAAGTGGCTCAGTTTCTCCCAAAACCGAGGTGGCAACCCCGAACACATCATGACGAACGCCGAACACATGGTCACGGCCCGACGACCGCGACCAAAGCGCGAACGTTGCCGCCTAACAGCATGCTGCCCAAGGAAGGGGTGAATCGATTGACTTGGCTATGGGAACCGGGTCGAGTGCCCGAATGAGCCCCGAGCCGGGGACTCAGAGAGAACCAAGGGCCAAAAACACGAAACCCGCCACGGGGGCGGGTCACATGCCGGCCGAAGCCGGGGAAACAGATCAATTCTTGGCGGAATGATCCTCCCCGAAATCGCCGCTCCTGACAAGGGGAAAACAGCGGTTTTCCTCGACGGCGGAGCTTTGCCCGCATGCGTCCGCGCCGACGCGGCTGGTCTCGCGACCGGGGGTGCGGAGCTATGTTCGCCGAAGAGATCCGGCGCGCCGTCATGGTGGCGCCGAGAGTGAAGCTGCCCGACGTGGCGGCCGTGATGTGGCGCGCCTACGGCGCCGGGCAGATCACCGAAGCCGAGGCAGCCGAGCTGTCCGAGCTGATCGAGCGGCAGAGGGAGGCCCCGCCTCCGGAGGAGCCAGCCAGGGCCTCGGCGGGGTCCCGTCCCCGCACGGATGCCAGCCTAGAGCGCCGGCGGCGCTGGACGGCCTCCGGTCGCCTGCCTCCTGCCCTCGCCGCCCGGTTCACGATGGGAGAGACCGCGGTCCTATCTGTCGTGGCGGCGGAGGCGATCGAGCGAGGGGATTGCCGCCTTGCAGTTGGCCATATCGCAGCCGTGGCCGGGGTTTCGGAGACCACGGTTCGCAACGCCATCAGGCGCGCCCGAGGCCTCGGCCTCGTCACCGTTGAGGAAAGGCCAGTGACGGCCTGGCGCAACGATACCAACATCGTCGCGATCGTCTCCGCCGAGTGGACGTCCTGGCTACGCCTCGCGAAGCGCCGGCGGGCCTCGGGCAAGCCCTCGTACGCAGCCCGCGACGCCCTGAAACTGGAGGGTGGGTGCAAATTCGCGAACCGCACGCCTACTGGTAGTTCTAGACCTGTAAACTACGGGCATTGGAAACCGCGACTATCTGCCGGAAGGCAGGGTTGCAGGGCGGCCAACGCTAGTTCCGGGGGCAGTTGAGATTCGCGCGCCGGCCAGTTTCTGCTCCGGCGGGGCTATGCACCCCCCTCATAGGTCAGCCATCCCGCGTCCGGTCTGCCGAACAAAGCGCCCGGGAAATCCGACGCGCGATTCTGACTGGCGCGGGGTCATGTTGGCCGGGGCGATCAAGCGGCCGCCAACTCCATAGCCGCAGTCATGACGCGCACCTGCCAGAGGCGCTGGACCATGGCCGCGCCGTCCTCGCGACGGCTCGTGGAGAGGCCGACACGGTGCGGAGGCGTCTGGACGGCAACGATCGCGGCCCGGAGAGCCTCGACGCCGCGGCCGGCAAGGCGAACGATCTCCCGAGCCTCATTCCAAGCAGCCTTAAGGCAGTCCGCGAAGCACGCCCGGCCGATCGAGCGGAACGGCACCCGAGGGAAGTTGTAGCGCTCGCGCATCAACTCCCAAGCGCGGGCCATGACGCGGGCTGCGGAGGAGGGGCGACGGGGAGAAGACATTGAAGCGGCCTTGCGTTTCGTCCTTCTTTGGATAATTTATCCGATGTCGGTTGCAAGACAAGTTAAAATATCCGATGTTAGACGAAAAAACCGTTTTTCCCGAACAATGCCTTGCAGCTCGCGCTCTCGTCGGGTGGACGCGGAGCGAGCTGGCCGAGCGCTCCGGCGTCGCCGCCTCGACCCTGGCCGACTTTGAGGCAGGCAAACGTGTGCCATATCCGCGAACGCTGGCGGATATCCGACGCACCCTCGAAGAGGCCGGCGTGATCTTCATTGCGGCCGACGCGGAGGCAGGAGCCGGCGTGCGCAAGGCCGCCCCTGTATCGACCCGCCCCGGCCTCTAGATCCGCACGAGGACAAGATGGGCGTGATCCCGTGGCCAGCTCCGCCAAAGCCAGTCTCCGGCTTCGCTCGGCTGGACGGACACAGCCAGGCGAAGGAGCTTCGCTATGCTGGGGCCATGGCCCCCCGTGATCTTCGCGCGCTCCTGGACCCGCAGAAAGACGACGCGCCGGGGGATCAAGAGCGCGTTTGCCGTGGGCTCATAGCGATCCAGTCCAAGCACCTCGACGCAATCGACCGGATGGCTGGGACGATCCCTCTACTCGACAGGCGGGTGATGAGGAGTCGGGCAGACGACGAATTGGCCTTCGCCTGCGCTCTGGATAAGGCCGAGCCGAAAGATCGTCTCCGGGCCATGATCGCCCGAGCCTTTGCCCGAGCCGATCGGCATGCGCATGCCTGCGCCACGGAATTGGACATTCGAGCGCGAACCTCGAAGCTGGCGACCGCGCTCAAGGGGTCGCTCTCGGCTCTCGCTGATGAGGACGGCATCCTCTGGTACAAGAACAGGGCCGGCGAGCACCTGCAGGAGGGCAGCGCGATCGTTCAGGCCCTCAAGGCCTATGAACGGCTGGGCTACCCTGGCGGGAGCGCCGAGGAGCGCCGCTATGAGGTTCACCATGGACTGACGGTCATGGCCCAGATGCGAGAGGCCTTCGAGTCATTTGCCGATCAGGAGCCGGCCTATGGCTGGCCGCAGACCGGCGACGGGCAGTTTTTCTTCCTTCTGAGGCTGGCAGAGGTGTTCGCCGTATCGACGGGCGAAGTCCCGAGTTTCAGCGGGTACAGCCGGAAGGGCACGCATTGGACGGATTTCGCCCTGGCGACGCTCCACCTCACCGGTCTCGGCGTCTCGAATTTCGACGAACTCAGCCGCAGGTTCGGCGGCAAGCGGCCCGACAGGCGCCAATCCGATTTCGAAGAGAACTGGCCGTGGATGTTCGAAGCGATGGCGGGATGGTTCGCGCCGCCGACGTCGAACCAACGGGCGCCGGGGATGCAACACGCCGGCAACCTGATCAGCAACGGCGTAGCGAACAACCGCCAGGACGGTGATGAGCCCCTCTCCTGGCGAGATCATGAGATCTGACGGCATGGCCTCCGCGAGCTTGAAATGAAAGAGGCACCCCTAAAGACGCCCCTGGCGGATCATGCATTTGAGGCCGTATAATAACACCATAAAACCCCCATTAAATCACTGCAATGGGGTGGAAATCGCGTCATTGCCATCCGGTCGCGGCGGGCTTGTCGATGACCCGGTCAATCCCTTCGAGGATGAGGGAGTGAATGGACCGGCCGCGATCGTCGGCGAGGCGAGCAAGCGCGGCGTGCCGAGCTTCGTCGAGATAGACGGTTTGTCGAGCGGCGACAGCGCGCTTGCCCTTCGGGCGACCGCCTGTCCTACGGGCGGCCTCTTCCGACTCCGCGGCAGCCGGAATGGCCTTCGGCGCCGCGTCGTCGCGAACAGGAGCCGGCTCGGCCTCATCCATGAAGTTTGAGGCGATGGAGGCGGCACGACTGGCGAGGCCGGAGGCGAGGCTGCTCTTTTTCATTCCTGATCTCCCAGGCGGGTGAGGACGGCATCGGCAAGCGAGGCGAATTCGGCGGCGGAGGGACCATCGACGGGGACGCTCTCGCCTACGGCGAGGCTGTCCGCGACGACGGCTCGATAGGAGATTGCCGGGGCCACAGGCTCGGTCAGAGCGGCTAGGGTCGTAACCACGTCGCGCCCCGCCCCTGTGCGGCGATCGATACGGCTCGGCACGATGAGGATATCAGGCCGATCCCGCTTGGCGGCCCGGCGGTTCTTCCGGATCGCGGCAACCGTCTCGGCCGCCCCGCGGACATCGAGGACGGTCGCTCCCGAGGGCACGAGGACGATATGCGCGACGGCGATCGTCGCCCCGAACGCGGCGCCCATGGCCCCTGGCGCATCGATCAAGACAAAGTCTTCGGGACGGCCGCGCACCGCGCGCACCCAAGCGGATACGTCGGCTTCGTCGGCGGTTTCGAGAAGATGGGGCGTCACGGAGTAGGAGAGGCGGCCATCCTCGGCGATCGAGGCGGCATGCCCAGCGGGATCGGCGTCGAGGATCGCAACGGTGCGCCCTCTGCGAACCAACTCGGCGGCCAGATTGAGCGCAGTCGTGGTCTTGCCTACGCCGCCCTTGGTCTGCGCCAGACCGATGATCGTCGCCGCCATGTCATCCGCCCGTGATTTTCACACGAATGTGGTGGGAGAAAACCTCCACCATTCCGTTAACACGCCGCCAGAATAGAGTTAGGCGTCTGGCACCGGTATGACGCTGGCGGGCAGCAAGTGGAGAGGACAATGTCCCACGATGCCGATCGCGATCCCGGCCGGGCGGCGGCGAAGGATGCGCTCGCCCTTTTCCTATCGAGGCGTATCGAGCAACTCGGACTGTCGAGGGCGGAGGCGGCCAAGAAATGCGGGACCACGGAAGCAGAGCTGTTGCTCGACCTTACGGAGCCCCGGTCGATCGAACGCCTATGTCTTCTCATCAATCGTCTAGGAGCTGACGTCGAATTCGTCGTCGGCGACGCGAAGCCAGGAAGGATAGGACGGACCCGAGTCGTTCCCTATTCGATGGTGGTATAAAACCACGCCAATCACACCAAGGAAGCGGGTAAAAACCGGGAGGAGCGCACGATTATGGCGCCGATCCGGCACCATTTCCCCATGAGGATGAAGGAGGGCGGTCGAAACCAGCCCTCCAAGATCGGCCGAGCTAGGCGGCGAGGGCGGCAAGCTCCTCCTCGTTCTTCGGGAGGCCCCTGCAATCGTCTTCGGCGAGATCTTCTTCGGCATCCTCGAACCGAGCGCCCCAGGTATCCATGAACCGCTGAATCTCTGGCGATACGGAGAACGATGCGCGACTCTCCCCGCCTTCCTCGACCTCGATATGCAAGGCATCGAGGATCGTTCGGAACATGAAGACGAGTTCGACGGCGTCGGAAATAAACAGAGGGCCACCTTCACGTTGGCCGCACCATTTATCGACGAGGAGGACAGCCTCCCCTTCCCTTTTGGCAAGGTTGAGCACCCGGCCGCCCACTCGAAGAGCGGGGCCGTTTTTGGTCATGACGACAGGCATAGAAGTATAAACCCACGCTTGAAGCACCGGCTTTGCCAGCATTACGCAGGTTGGACAGACCGGGACATGCCTCCACCCTTGAGGATTGGCCAGATCCTCTTGAGCTATACAGTAATGGGAGGCGGGTTGTTGACGGCTCGCCAATCCAGGCCCGCAAATCACTTGCGAGCAACAGTGCGTAGCACGGCGACTCTGCCGGTCAAACGGGTTTTTTTGGTGCTATTCCGGTGTCCGTAAACGGCCGTTAACCCGTGTAACAATTCGGATACAATGGACCCGGCAAGCGGGTGGGCACCTGTTCAGTTATCAAGAGAGCCCTACGCCGCCGCGCTTGCGCATCAGATCGTCGATCGCCTCAAGCATCAGACTATGCAGGGACCGACCCTCGCTATCGGCAAGCTGAGATAGAGCATCGTATCTGGACCCATCGAGGCGCACCGTGAAGCGTGCGGCGACTTCTCGGCGGCTGCCAGGCGGTCGACCAGGTGGGCGTTTCGTCGGCTGTTCGGCGGTAACCTCGGACACTTCACCCTCAGGCCTTTGACTGCCCACGTCGCCCGTCTCGGGCTCCGCGACCGTGTTTTTCCCTGCGCGAGGCGGGCGGCCCCCTTCGCGGCGAGCCATCGATGTTCTCCTGCCGGCGCGGCGCGTGATAGCCGACCGATCAGGGATACACCTGATTCGACTGGCCACCCTCTATTCCTTTGGCCGTACCGTACCTTAGACGCAGTCGCTACAGGTCCGAACGAAGGAATGAGATAGCTAAGCTAGATGCCGTCACGAGGGTCAGGAGTCTAGCGGGCCAGAGGTCGATACGATGGGAAAGAAGAAGGATGAAAAGCGCGCCCGGAAAGCTGCCGAGGCAGCGGCCCGTGAGGGGCAACGTACAGAACCTCCGATCGCTGCGGCGCCGGTGTCCTTCACTCCATTACCATCGGCGAACACCGCGCTCGTAGAACCCGGAGAGATCGTGTCGGCCTCGATGGCCCTCACAAAGGAGGATCGCAAACGGTTACGTATCCTCGCGATGCAGCGGCGAACCTCACTTCGGCGCCTGATGCATCAGGCCTGGAACCAGTTTCTCGCTAGCCAGGGCCTCCCGGGCCTTACGCCCGTCTACGTGAGCGACCTGCACCGGAAGGCAGATCGGCACGAGCACTAGGGGGCGGCTGTAAGCCCTGATTTCAAAACTGCCCCACTGGGCAAATCTCGGGCTGCTTTCGCCCGCACGAGGTAAAGGGTCGGGAGGGACCCGGAGGCCAGCCATGCCCGATCCTGCTCGCGTCTACCTATTCCGCGGTGGCTTTGCGCCGGCCGGAGACACGGTCAATTGCGAAGCGCCTCTCGGGCTCGTGGCCGCCGCATCTGGAGGGAGAGGGGCCGAGGATGCGGATGGCGTCAAACAGGCCTTCGGGGGCTGCACCTTCTGGCGCGACGAAGAGACCGACGAACGCTTCCTAGGCGTATGGGACAGGCGCAACGCAGGGCGCTTCCGAACGGCGCTTCGTCAGGCCGGCAAACCCTGCATCTTTCGTGAGCGCCCGCCGGCGCGTCTCACATGGTGGACGTCTGCGCCGACCCGGCCTTAGGCCGCTTCGGCAGATCGCTTCGCGAGCTTGGCGATCGTCGCCCGGCTGCAGCCTGTCGCGCTCTGGACCTGAGACCACGTCAGGCCGCGGCCGAGCATGGTCACGATGAGGGCATTGCGCTCGGTATCTTCCTTACGGCCTTTGTAGCGGCCCTCGGCCTTCGCCTTGGCCTGTCCCTGTGCCTGCCGCCGGCGGCGATCCTCGTAGTCCTTCCGAGCCACTGCCGCGAGGACGTCGAGCATCATGCCGTTAACCGCCTCGAACACACGAGCGGTGAAGTCGTCGGGATTGGCGGTGGCCATCATGTGCGACGTCGGGAGATCGAGGGCCACGACGCGGACTCGGCGGGCCGACAGCTCGGACTTGAGGCGCTCCCAATCGGCCGAGGAAAGGCGCGAGAGGCGGTCGACCTGCTCGACGAGGAGAATATCACCCGGGCGGGCGTCAGCCAGGAGCTTGAACAACTCCGGGCGGGCAAGAGTCGAGCCCGACTCGTTCTCGACGTACCATGCGGCGATGGTCAAACCCCGCTCGGTCGCGAAGCCGTCCAGTTGCTCCCGGGCGCGTTGGGCGTCCTGTTCCTTGGTTGAGGCGCGGAGATAGGCCCGAACGAACATTGGACCGCCTTTTGGTTCACTTAGGATGGTTCACACCATAGCGGTTCACTTTGAATAGTCAATCGGCATTTAGTGAACCAGAAAACCGGGCAAGCGCGGCAGTACCCTTGAGGCACAGCCAAAAAACACCAAAAACACCTCTCTTGGTTGGACGAATTTTGGTGCAAGCATCGGCGATGCTATTTTTTCTCGCCAGCGTTCTAGAGCAACTGGACCTCGCGCTCGAACATGTTTCGAAGCGTGACATTCATAATGCGCGTTTCGGACTCATGCTGACCGATAATGCGCTTGAGTTGATTTTTCATCAGATTGCAAAGAACAAAGCGTCCGAACTGAAAGCATATTCATACCGTCAGGAAAATTACCGACATCAGAAGGCGCTTGATAAGGCACTTGGCAGAAACTTCGACGAAAAAGTGAAACTCGCGAAGCTGGAAAACCATCTCGCCGATCCCGTCGCGCAAACCATAAAAATCATGCATGGATTTCGTAACGAGTTGTATCATGTTGGCATACAGCACGAAGCCATTCTGCCAAATCTGGCCCTATTTTACTTTGAAGTTGCTTGCAACTTTCTCCGGACATTTCGTATATCCGGATTTTACTGGTCATCCAGCATGGTGATCCCGGAACGGGCGAAGAAATATTTAAACGCAACCCGCTTTTCGCCAGCTGCTCCAGAAGATTTCGAAAATGCCTTCACCTTTCTGGCCTGCAACTCCGGACACGACGCGGACGAAACTATAGCCGCTTTTGCAGATCACATTGAATCCATAATCGAAGAACAGGACACCTATATCGATATTATCGCGCGGGGCGTTTATGTCGGACAGGAAAAGACACGTGACGAAGCTATAATAGATTGTCAGTCCTGGTCCATCGCGTTTTCCGATGAAGGCAAGGCATTCCTGACAAATAATGACTGGAGCGGCAGTGTGCTGTCAGCCGTTCAATTTATAACCAAGAACTATGAGCTCAAATATCGCTCTGACCCGATCCCGTCCTGGGAGCGTCAGGTCGCCCGACTCCGCGCGCAAAAGGACCCTCACGCCGCTTTGATGCACTACCATTCGTTTGTGACCGAGACGGCCGACCTTCGGGAGTGGGTGTCGGAATCCGCCGGACAGGCAGAAGCGGAGATAGACGCTGCAATCGACAGGATGCGCGGCAAATAGGCAGGCGCATCCTGCTGGACAACTAGGCGGCCCGATCCAGAAGCCCGGCCCGTGGTACCACCGATTTTTGACGCCGAGTAGATGAGCGAGACATTAGCGCCGACATGGTCTGCCACGTCGACGCGCCTCCTCGGAAGGCCAGTCGCGTCAAACCACGGGCTGCGTGGCTGCACGGAAGAACAGCAGAACCGCTCGACGGAAATCGTCGATTGGTGAGTTGAGAATGTCGAGCGTCGGCTTGGCGATCTCGGTGTGAATGCCTTGGTGCGTCACCTCAGCGGTACCACCCTGGCGGACCTTCAGCGTCATCGTCTGCCGCCAAGTTGATCTACTGCCGCGTTCAACCGAGACGGTGATTGTGCTGAGCGTCGAGGGATCGACTCTCGTAAGATCTCCTATGGCCGGAGCCTTACTAACCGAGAGCCGGATGCCACCCGCTGCCGTTGCTACATTAATGCTTTCAATCAGCTTGCCAAACTCAGACTCGAAGGCGGGCAAATGTGCCTTCGCTTTGGCTCGTTGATCGAGCAAGGCCTGCTGTGAGGCAGCGACCCGATTTCTCTCCTGCGCCACCTGCGCCGTCTGGGTCTGTGCGCCCTGCACGATAGCGTCGATCAGTTCCTTATCATTCATTGCAATGCCTCAACTGGAAATAGGGTTTGCCTGAACCTTGATATGGCGACGGTTGAGCACAACCGCAAACGTCCAATCTCCTGCCAAGCTTATGCTCTTCAAGAGGTTGGCTCGCCGCTGTCAGGAGCCTTGAGGCCCCCATGGTCGAAAGGTTTTACGTACCTGAACTCCCTGCTTGCGGCGAAAGCGCAATGCTGTTCAAATTCGGCGGATTACCAGTTGGGAGAGCTGTCATGCTCACGTCAGAGCAGATCGCACGTGCAAAACGCGAATTTCAGTATTCTGCGCCCGGCAACATTCATCACGAGCACGATGACTGCATTCGGATCGCTTATGAGTGGTTAGACGCTCAAATAAAGCTTGGGCGAACACAGCGGGGATACGTGGCGCTAAAACACATTATCGAAGAGTGGGGAGGCCGTTACGTTTCGCAGAACGACGTCGAGATTGCCGCGCACCTTCATCCCGAAGTCAGGGGCATATACCCGGCGTTCAATTTGAGCCGGAAGGCGGTCGAACCTTGCACTTCTCGCCTTAAGGGGATCGAGCAGGCAAACAGGATGCCTGGATATCGGGACAACCACAGCAGCGCTAATTATAGATCGCGCGAGCTTCGTGCCGGGTAATGGCGCTGAAGGACTTGCAAGTTCCGCACGCGAGTGAGGCAACAAATGAACCGGGATCGCCGCGACCGACGTTCCATTGAGCGTTTAAGCGCTGAGGGAGGCAAGTTAGATGCTGGCGCGCCCTACTCATTAGATCCCCGCACTGAGCCGCTGCTTCGCTCGCCTTCGCGTTCCCACAACAGAGTGTCTTGCGCCAGCATGGCGAAGACCCAGCCCCATACGAAACAGCTCAGGAACATCGTATGGCGCACTTTCGCCCAAGACAATTGCATGAAGTTTTAATTTATCAAGATCTTCGGACGAAAGTCCAAGCTCTGCAATCGCGTCCTGATCGATTGGAGCCTTAACCTTATTGTTATTTTCTTTGAACTTATCAAAAACAGCTCGGAGTTCCGGGATTTCTTCTTCGGTTTCGGCTACCTTGGATCTACTAGTCGGCCCCATGGCTTCTCTGAGAGCCTTCGGAAACAGTAGTCGATTTCCATAGTTTTCTCGAGATTCGACCTGATCGGTATTACTTGCCGCATTGTGTATAAAGCGAACTAGGTCGCGAGCAACTAATCGCTCTTGCAAATCAGATAGAGCAGCTATGACCCACCCAGCTGTGTAGGCTTCTTGAACACGCGGCCTGCCGGGCTGATCATCAGGACCAAGTTTGCGTCCCCATAGGGGGTAGAGAAGCTGTTCCTTCTCTTGAAGCGATTTCGATTTAAATTCCGGTGTCCAGATATCCCGCGCGCCCGATGATGTTGCAAGCCATGCGGCAAGCTCAAGGACTTCACCTTCGGTCCAAGTGAGGGCGTAATCTTGGTATTGTTGCCGAAATTGTGACCTATTTTGTAAGACGCCAGCTTCTACGGTGTCTCTTCTTGCAAAAACCACAAGACCGAGCGGACGCCCAGGTATACTGCGGAGCCTTACAGGCAGATCAACGAGTAAAGCAGTCAACATGTTATAAAGTGTGGGTCCAGCACTTTCATAGAGTTCTTCAATTCCTTCGATAATAGCGATTATTTGCTTATTTGCTCCACGTAAATTGTCAATAAGGAGACTTCCAGCTCCAGGCTCTCCGATAAAAAGGCCCGCACTCCAAGCAATTACGTCTAGCCAGATATCCGCCCATTCTCGCTCGGACAGTTTGTTCGAAAGCTTCTCTCGCAGAAAAGCTCTCGTTTCACTTACAGGCTGAGATTGCGCATTCCCAAGTTCGCGCGAAATGTTCGTGCGCGCTCCGTCTATCTCTACGAGAAAAGTTGCGCTTGCCTGAATTGATCCAAGTACAGGAAGTATAAGAGCGTCAAATCCTGCCTGCTGTCCCGTAATATTTGATACTACACTCATCCATTTTCGTTGTGAGATAAGGTAGCGAGCGGTAAGTGTTTTGCCAGCACCCTTCACCCCTTCGCACACGACAATAGGTGGCTGCACTGACTCCATTGCGAGCGCGCGCATTGGACCCGTGACTAGTGGAGTTTCTACCGGTTTGTCAGCCGTCTCCGCTGCAATGAAGCGGCTTGTAAACTCTGCAAGTCGCTTACGCAGCTGTGCCGCTCCGGGCTCATCCTGAGCAACTACTGCTTGAGTTTCGACGCTGGAGGGCGTTGCAAATGTGGGTAGTACTGCCTCCAACCAGGGTTCAAGACCAATGTTGAGGCGTCGGCTGAAACCGGAATTTTCAAGCTGCTCGCCGAAGCCGTCCCAGCGACGTGCGGGAACCTGAAGGTCAGCTACCTCGCCAAGCTTGACAACTGCCAAGGGCGAAACATTCCTCGTGCTATCAAGCAACGTATCATTAGCGGAAACTTCTTGCTCATAATCAGCAAGCAAGCTTGCTTCAATGCGTGATATAACTGGAGCAAGGAGGGTTTCATCCCCACCGATATCGCGCAATATTCCAGGGACTCGATTAACAACAAGAAGGGGCTGTTGGCTCATGCTCCCTTGCTTCCTCATTTCACGAGCAACAAATTCCATTAGAGCAACTGTTGCTTCCAGAGACTGTCCAGCCAGCGAAGTTACAATTACTCGAGCCACTTGTGGATCGAGTATTAACTGTGCCGCTAAGGGGACTAGACCTGCCCGAACGTCGACAACAACACCTGCGCAATTGCAGGCGGCTGCAACTTCGGTCAAAATATCCGCGAAGGCATAGGGTTTATCAGGCGACGATAAGTGTTCTGCTCTGATCGCAGAGCTTGCCAGTTCATCAAGCGAGCGACGAAGCGGAAGGATGAGTAAGTTTCCGAGTTGTTGTGTAATAAGACGACGAGAAATCCATGCCACAACCTGCTCTAGATCTTTGTCTGCACTAATGTGTGCTAAAACAATAAGATCCTCTAGTGATACGTCTATCTCAGGGCGTGAGGCACGATAGAGATAGCTTAGTCCAGGTGCTTCCAAGTCAGCATCAACAATCAATATTGGCTTTTTTGACAAGCGGGCCCATGTCGTTGCTAATGCTACGGCTGTTGTAGTTCTTCCTGTGCCCCCCTTTACGCTATGACATGCAATAATTGGCACCGGCCGAACGCGAATTTCACCTCGAGAAACTCCAGTAAAATCTATATCTCCTTCAATCGAGCCCAGGCTGCCTCGTGGTAATGGGGCGGCGCCGATACCTTCGAACTCAATAGGGAGGCCATGGCTTGGAGTCGGCCCGTCAAGTTCCATGATCAGCTCATGAATAGGCTTCTCTGGTATGCAATTAGGAAATACACGGCGCAGCCAATTAATTACTTCTGCTGTATTGTTTTCTAAATTTTCGACAAAAAATACTGCCGCAGCCCAGTCTATTCGTGCATATTTCAATGCTTCCGGACGGCAGCGCCAGAGATCGTTTGCTGGCTCAAGTGTCGTCAGACGACGGGCCACATCAACCCATGTCAGGGGCGGCGTGAAGGCTTTCGCCTCAATTGATTGGAAGGCATCCATCAACGCAGCTCCTTCAAGACATACTCCACTACGCTTACAAGCCACTCAAGAACCGGAGGCGCTGGGTCAAGCACCGCACCATAGCGCCAGACTTGATGGAGAGTGTCCACATTGGTTGATGTGCCATCTCGCAAAGTAATATTGTCTGGCCGAGGCGCAACGCTCCGTCTTGCAATCCGGAGAGCAATAATTAGATCGTCCAAGCGATGATTGTACCACGACGCAGCTGGGGCTGAAGCGGTACTAGAACTCGTATCCAATAATTTGTGATAGCGCAGATAGAGCGCTTTAAGACCACATTCGGCCGAGTAAAAAAGCAGAAGAGCACGCGAGTCCGCATCAACGGGTTGCTGCGATGCGTTGTATAGCTCGTTCGCTCGCCTTCTAAGTGCCCTGTCGTTGAGATGGATCAGCGTCTGCCCCCAAGATTTTTTTGACCGCTCGCCGCTTCAGTGGTGAGCTGTAGCTCGATGGCGATACAGTATCGCTCTCAAGCTCGAAAGGAGCGTTTGAGAAGCGCTGAACGGTAGTTAGCGCAACGAACGAGCATCTGCGATTTTGTGCCCTTGCATCAGCTGAATGAGGCACCCAACAGTCCCGATCAGCCCGGTGGCGCTAGCGGCTGTTGTCGCTAGTAGGTTCCTCTTACTTGTCGGGATCACCTCATTCTGAGGCGATCAGCCAATCGTCGGTCCATACGTCGCCGTGCAGGCTCTCAGGCGTGATGCCGGCGGGCAGCTATCAGGGCGGGCCGCCCTCCATCACACCCCGGGAGCGCCCGATGTCATCGATCGCCGCCTTGATCAGTTTCGGGTCGCCATCTTCGAGGGCTGCCTTGAGATAGGCCGTCCGCACCTCGTCGTTGTCGAGGTAGTTGGCCGGGTCCCATTCACTGACTTTGACCGACATGGTTCGACCGCTTCCCGTGAGAGACATGCAAGGTCACTGCAGTCACAGGGTAGCATCTAACCTGGGCAGAAGGGCAATTTGGGCGGGCTTGGGTGGCCTTGGGCGGGCTTGGAATCCACCTTCAATGAGGGCACCTCCAAGCCATAAGCCTTTGCTGGGAATTGCCGATTTGAACCCAAGGGAGGGCTGGGAGGCCTTAAGCGGCCTTCGACCTCCCTATTTAATTATCCCCCCTTCTATCCTTATCCCCCGCCCCCCTCTCCGACAGTTCCGCACGAGGTCCCGAGGCCGCCCACTCGGTGGTCTCGGCCGTTCGGAGACGGGCGCGCCTTTCCATTTTTCTACTTTTCTCCCGTTGAAGGGGAAAAGAGCCTCCCTAGCCTCCCTAGCCTACCCGACGCCTTCGAAATCAGAGTGTTAGACCGGATCGCAGGCCGCTCATAGGGCGCCCAAAGGCGACCAAATCGCGGGCGCAATGCCACCCGACGATAAGTGTCAGGCCAGATTTTGGAGTGCCGTTAATGGAAAGATCCTGGGCACTTCCCGCTCGCCCGTGCCGATCGACGCCGGAGGGACCCGTCAGCTCGAACCCTTAGCCGCCCGGTCGCTAGCCGACCCACGGTTGCATCAAGGCCGTCGCCGCCTAACAGACGGCCAAGCTATTAGCTTCTGTTAGGCCAGAATTCCGAACCGCCTCGCTGACGAGATCTCGGGTGTCGGACACCCGCACGGAATGAAGAGCCGAGGAGGG
>NZ_BJZV01000047.1 GCF_007992215.1 Methylobacterium gnaphalii
GGCCGACGAGGACGGAGGAGGACGCCCGGAAGAAGCCATTGCCGGCATGGCCGCGCGCACGTCGTCCGAACTCCTCGTCATGGGCACCTATGCTCGCACGGGGATCAGGAGGGCCCTGCTAGGGGCATCACCGGAGCTTCCACCATGCCAAGGGACGTGCATTCGTCCCTAGAAGCTGTACCCCACCCGCAATCGAAACTGTTGACGGTCGAAGCTAACCAAGTCCAGCGGCCCGGGCTGCCCCGCCGCCTGACCGGCGACTTGGAAGCTCCAGGTGAACGACGCCCAAGAATGCGGCGACAAGGTCGTATAGACCGTCGGTCCGACGTAGATGGCTTGACCGGCGCGCCGGTCGAGCACCAATCCTTCATACGCACGGGCATACCGGGCCTCGCCGCCAGCAAACAGGCCGGGCCTGACCTGATAGGCAAGCGCACCAGATACTTCGACGCCTGATCCGTGCACGCGTTCGTCCTTGAGGCCGAGCCGTGCAGAGGAGAACGCGAAGTTCACGTTGACCGCCGCGACGAGTTCGCCGGGGATGATCTCACGGTCGGCGAGCAATCCTACCTCCGTCCCGAAGCTGCGGGCCGGGCCACCCGACCCTCCGTCGACGGTGCCGTAGCTCGGGAAGATGCTGAGGGTTAGGCCGAAGGGCGCAGCGCGACGGTCGAGTAGGCGTAGACGCGTTTCCAGGAACCCGCCGTTGAACCCGCCGGTGGTCCGTGTCGGGATTCCAGGAACGCCGACGTCGTAGGCATTGAAGGTGACACCCGGCGCGAGGCGAAAATCCTTCGTCAACGGGACCTTCAGGGCAAGTCCGGTATCGACGGCCAGAAACTTGCCCAGGCGTTTGCCAAGTCGTCCACTTGTCTCCCACTCTAGCTCCACCTCGCCCGGCACCCCGAGGTCGCTGCCCTCGGCGAAGCCGAAGAGGTGCTCGGTGTCGAGGTCGACCGGCGTCAGGTTCTCGGCAGCGGTGGGCAGGGTCTGTGCGAGCACTAGGCCACCGGGCATGCCAAGGCTCGACGCAAGCACGAGCAGGGCGATTGCGAGAACCGGGACTAGCGGCACAGAACCGGAGACACGCATTGCCAGTGCTCATCAATTTAGCTCTTGCTATATCTGATAGGCATACGCATTGCCCCCGTCAACATTGGATCCGCTGCGGGATACGGCGCTCCCAATAGCGCCCCGTCTGACAACCCACGAGAACCGAGCCGAGGACAGCGCACCGGTCACCAAGCTGAATGAAAGCCGCTGCACCTCCGCCGGGTGAGGCGATCCGCTCACAGAATTCGTAAGAAGATCTGACCGACCTGATCCACAGGCTTCGCCATAATTACAATTCAGAAAGCATCGTTATCAGTCAATTTATTGCATAGTTATTTCCATTATCATGTATATTAGTAATTGCAAATGCGGCACACTATTTTTTAAATCCGCGGATGATTGCGGTCGCCTACCACTTAAGCAGTACTACTGAAGTGCAATCTGCAGGAAAAACCCGCACACGAAGAAATTTACTCTGATTTTAAGGATTTTTTCATTCTTTCGATCAGCCTGGGGAAATGGAACCCTGGCGGCCTCGTAGGATGCGATCCTGAAATCAAGGGAGCACCCGCATCCGATCAGGGCTGGCCTTTCGCCGCCCGTATCGCGCGGAGGGCGTCATGGCGGTTCACCTCAATCAGCAGGATCTGATCTACATCCTGAAGCAGATCAGGATCGCCGAGGCCCATGCCAGCGGCATCGGCCTGACGGAACTCCGGGTCGATCCCGCAACCGGCGACCTGTTGACGGATCGGAGTCTCTACAACTCAGCCGGCGTCTGGCTGGGGGACGCCAACGCGCCGCGCGCCATTCCTGACCCGCACGTGCCGTATGGGCTCCGCACGGTAGACGGCACCTACAACAACATCGTGCCCGGCCGCGAGACCTGGGGCTCGTCCGGCCAGCCCATGCCGCAGAATTTTCAGCCGAATTACCTGAACGACACGGACGGCGACCAGATGATCCTCGGGCCAGGCGCCCCGGTCATCACAAACGGTAATTACGGCCTGCCAGGTTCCGTGGCCGACGCCGATCCGCGCATCATCTCGAATCTTGTGGTCGACCAGAGCTTGAACAACCCGGCCGCGATCGCCGCCGCGCTCAAGGTCGCCGGATCCGAGAACGTCATCACGGATCAGCGCGAGATTACGGCCGCGCATGAAGCGCTGAAAGCAGCGAAGGCCGCCGATCCGACCGGCGACCATTCCACGCTGCAAGAGGCGCTCGACAACATTCTCGCCGACAAGGGCGTGACGATCCGCAACGGCTCGATCGATGTTCTCAACGTCTCGCCCGACGAGGGCCTGTCAAAGCCGTTCAACGCCTGGATGACCTTTTTCGGCCAGTTCTTCGATCACGGCCTCGACCTGATCTCGAAGGGCGGTAACGGCACCGTCTACATCCCGCTCCAGAGCGATGATCCGCTGGTTCTCGGCAATGACGGCGTCGCCGGTACGCCCGACGATCTCGCGCCCCACCTGCGCTTCATGACGCTGACCCGGGCGACGGAGGTCGAGGGTTCGCAGCGCAACGTCACGACGCCCTTCGTCGACCAGAACCAGACCTACACCTCGAACGCCTCGCACCAGGTCTTCCTACGCGAGTACCAGATGGTCAACGGCAGGCCTGTTGCGACCGGATATCTTCTAGGCGGGGCCGACGGTGGCCTTGCCACCTGGGCCGACGTGAAGGCGCAGGCGAAAGCTATGCTCGGCATCGAACTCACCGACGCCGATGTCGTGGCCGTGCCGCAGCTCCGGGTCGACGCCTACGGCGAGTTCGTGCGGGGTGCGAACGGCCTGCCGCAGGTGATGACGGGCGTCGATGCAAACGGTCAGGCGACCTATGTCGAGGGCAACCTCAACACCCCGATCAACCTGACTGCGGTGGGGGCAGCCCGCACCTTCAACGCCTTCCTGGACGACATCGCGCACAATGCCGTGCCACGCCTGTCGAACGGCACGCTCCTGCCTAAGGATGCCGACACAGACACGGGCAACGCGATCGCGGTCAACAACCAAGGCCAGAATCTCACCTATGACAATGAGCTTCTGGATCGCCATTTCGTCACCGGCGACGGACGCGGCAACGAGAATATCGGACTGACCGCGGTCCATCACCTCTTCCATTCGGAGCACAACCGGCAGGTCGAGGCGCACAAGCTGACGATCCTACAATCCGGCGATCGTGACTTCATCAACGAATGGCTGGCGAGCGACGTCACGACGATTCCGAACAACCTCGCGACGATGACGCCAGCGCAGCTGCAGGCCTATGCCAGCGGGCTCTCCTGGGACGGCGAGCGCCTGTTCCAGGCGGCGCGCTTTGCGACCGAGATGCAATATCAGCACCTCGTCTTCGAGGAGTTCGCGCGCAAGATCCAACCTCTGGTTGACCCCTTTGTGTTCAACTCGGTCACGGAGATCAACCCCGCCATCTTCGCCGAATTCGCGAACACGGTGTACCGGTTCGGCCATTCCATGCTGACCGACACCATGCCGCGCCTCGATGCGAACGGCGTCGCGATGAGTTCCGATCTCGGCTTGATCGAGGCATTCCTCAACCCCGTCCAGTTCGACAACGACGGCGCGATCAGCGACGACGACGCTGCCGCCGCCATTATCCGCGGCATGACGATCGAGCGCGGCAACGAGATCGACGAGTTCGTGGTTGGCGCGCTGCGCAACAACCTCCTCGGACTGCCGCTGGACTTGGCCGCGATCAACATCGCTCGCGGTCGCGACACCGGCACCCCAACGCTGAACGAAGCCCGGGCGCAGCTCTTTGCTGCCACCAATTCGAGCTTCCTCACGCCCTATACGAGCTGGGTCGAGATGGCCTCGAACCTGAAGAACCCGCTCACGGTCGTGAATTTCATCGCGGCCTACGGCACGCATAGCTCGGTCACGAGCGCGACCACGCTTGAGGGCAAGCGCGACGCCGCCATGGCGCTCGTCTTCGGTACTCCCGACGAGACGGCAGCTGAGCGCACGCTGCGTCAGGATTTTCTGAACTCCCGCGGCACCTGGGCCAATGGCAACACCGGCTTCAATGACGTGGATCTGTGGATCGGTGGCTTGGCCGAGAAGCAGATGCCGTTTGGCGGCATGCTCGGCTCGACCTTCAACGCGATCTTCGAAGCGCAGATGGAAAACCTGCAGGATGCTGATCGCTTCTATTACCTCACCCGCGTCCAGGGTCAGAATTTCCTGAACGAGCTTGAGCAGAACTCCTTCTCAAAGCTCATGCTGGCGAATTCGAGCCTCTCGCAGCCTGGCCCGGACGGCATCCGGGGCACAGAAGATGACATCGTGCCCCGTCACATCGGCGTCGATGCCTTTGCCGACTACGACTACGAGCTCGAGGTGAACGCCGCGAACCAGCTCGACCAGAACGGCAGCGCGCCGGGTGTCGACCCAACCGGCAATGATCCCGTGCTGGAAGCCATGGGCCTCGGCAAGGTTGCGCGGGACGATCCCGGCACCAGTGTCGTGGAACAGAATTATCTGCGCTTCACCGGCGGCGAGCATGTCCTGGTCGGCGGCACCAACGGCAACGACACCATCATCGCCGACTTTGGCGACGACGCCATCTGGGGCGATGCCGGCGATGACCGCATCGAAGCGGGCGCAGGCGTCGATCTCGTCAATGGCGGCGGCGGCGATGACATCATCACCGACTCGGGCGACTCGGGAGACTTCCTGAAGGGCGAGGACGGCAATGACGTCATCGCAAACTCCAACGGCATCGACATCCTGATGGGCGGGCGCGGCAAGGACGCGATCTTCGTCGGCGTGGACGCCACGGAGGTTTTTGCGGGCGAGGGGGACGACTTTGTCCTCGGCGGCGCCGACGCGGATCTTCTGATGGGCAATGAGGGCAATGACTGGATCGAGGCTGGCGATGGCTTCGATACCACGGCCGGCGACAATTCCGAGCTGTTCTTCAACTCGACGATCCTCGGGCACGACGTGATGTTTGCCGGCGGCGACGAGCATGATTTCGACGGCGAGTCCGGCGACGACATCATGGTCCAGGGCGAATCCGTCATGCGCAATGAAGGCATGTTCGGCTTTGACTGGGCGATCTTCAAAGGCATGGCCCTCAACGCCTACGCCGATATGAACATCCCGATCTTCACGACGGAGCAGGCGGACATCCTGCGAAACCGCTTCGACAAGGTCGAGGCGCTCTCCGGATGGAAGAACAACGACACGCTGATCGGCGACAGCCGTACCGCGGCCGATGCAGCGGATGTCGGAGAGCCAGCCGGCGCCCCGATCACCGCGAACAATGAAGGCGTGTTCTTCAATGACGGCCTGAGCCAAGCCGGCATCGACCGGATCACCGGATTGCGGGAGCTTCTCGGCGCGCTCGCTCCGGCCAAACAGGCGGGAGCGAGCGCCGCGCAGCTCGAAGCCACCATCGCCTTCGACAGCGGCAACATCCTGCTCGGCGGCGCGGGAAGCGACAGCCTCAAAGGCAATGGCGGGGACGACGTGCTGGACGGAGACGCCTGGCTGAACGTGCGGATCTCGATCCGCAATCCCGCCAACACGGCGGAGCTTGCGACCGTCGACAGCCTGAAGCACGTCTTTGACTCAAGCGCGGCCAATGTGGCCCGCGGCTGGGCCGGCAAGTCGCTCTTCGAGCTCATGGTGGATCGCCAGATCAACCCCTCGCAGCTCAACATCGTGCGTGAAATCGTGACGACGGGCGTCAGCGCGGCGGACGTCGACACAGCGGTCTTCAACGACGTCCGGGCGAACTACACGATCACGCGTGGCGCCAGCGGTGTCCTCACGGTAGCACACACGACGCAGAGCAATCCGGCCGTCAATGACGGCACGGACACGGTGCGCAACGTGGAGCGTCTGCAATTCGCGGATGGCACGGTCTCGACGGCACTGGTTCTCAACCAGCCCTTCGATCGGCTGACCATCACGCCGGCTGACACCGACGGCGACGATTCATCCGCGCTGCGGGCTACCCTCGTCAACCGGATCGCAAATCGGCCGGTTTCCATCCAGTGGCAGGTCCTCGAGGACAACGGCCAGTGGCGGGTTGCGACCAATGTCGATGGCGCGACGCAGACCATCAGCACGAACGTTTCCCAGTTCACCCCAACCGGGGCGACCGGCCGGGAAATTCGGGCGGTCGCAAACTGGACCAGCACCGTTGCTGGTCAGACTGGGCCGCAGACGACCGCGTCGGTCGAGACCGCTCTTGTCGGCACGGCAGCTGACGAAGACCTGACCGGCTCGACCGCTCCCAACGTCATCCTCGGTCGTGACGGCGACGACGACATCTCAGGCGAGGAAGGCAATGATGCGATCTTTGCCGGTAGCGGCAACGACCGCGTCGACGGCGGCGCTGGCGATGATCGCATCCTCGGCAACGACGGCGACGACATCCTGGTTGGGCGTCTCGGCAACAACACGCTCGATGGCGGCATCGGCGACGACGAGTTGTCGGGTGGCCACGACAACGATGTTCTGATTGGAGGCGACGGCACGGATACCGCCATCTTCTCCGGACCGATCGCGGCCTACAGCTTCGAACGCAACACCGCGGGCGCCGTCGTCGTCTCAGACAATCTGGGCGCTGAAGGCGATGGCGTGGACACGCTCTCTACCGTCGAACAGATCCAGATGGGCGACAACCCCGCGCTCTACACTCTGGGCGCGAACGGAACTGCAGCGGTCGACATCGTGGTTGGCACGACCGGCGCGAACACCCTGACGGGCGGAGCCGGCGATGACCTCGTCTTTGCGGGCGCTGGAAACGATTCCGTGCTGTGGCGTGCAGGCGACGGCCGTGACTTCGTGGATGGAGGAGCCGGCACCGACGCCTTCCGCATTCTTGATGGCACCTTCCCTGTCGAGCAACTGACCCTGGCTGCGGCAAGGGCGCGGTTCACGAACCTCACCTTCCGCGATGACACCGAGATCGTGGCCGTCCGCAATAATGTGGTCATCGCCGAGCTGAAGAACGTCGAGAGCATCACGGTCAACACGGCTGCCACCGGCGCGCCGGTCATCACCGACCCGACGCCGACGAACGGGCTCGTCTCCCCAACGGAGGGCCAGGCGCTCGGCATCAATCTCGCCAGCGTGGCGGACGCGAACGGGTTGCCTCCGGTCGGCCAGATGACCTTCCAATGGCAGACCTCATCCAACAATGGAGCGACCTGGACCAATACCGGGGCAGCAAATCTCGGTGCCCTCAGCTTCACGCCTACGACCCAGGCCGGAACCATCCTGCGCGTCCAGATGAGCTTCAATGACGCCCAGGGCAACCCGGAGGTGCTGTTCTCGGCGCCGACAGGCGTGGTGGGCGACAACTGGGTGCGTGGTCTTCTCACCGGCGCAACCTTCAACGGAACAGAAGGCGACGATGTTGCGGTCGGCAGCAACGGGTTCTTGGGCCTTGGTGCCAACGAGACCCTCAACGGGAATGGAGGCAACGACGACCTGAGCGGCCTCGGCGGCGCTGACACGCTTAACGGTGGCGCGGGCGATGACCGGATGAACGGCGGTGCTGGGAATGACGTCATCACGGGTGGGACTGGGGACGACACCGTCATCCAACTCAGCACCGATGGGCGCGACCGCATCGACGGCGGGGCGAATGTCGACACCTATCAGCTGGACGGGACGACGGCAGCTGAGACCTTCCGCATCTACAGCCGCGCAGCCTGGCTCTCAGTGGCAGGCAATACAGCCGCGCAGATCAACGGCAACACGGAGATCGTGGTCACCCGTAACGGTACCAACAACGCGTCCATCATCGCCGAGCTCGACAACATCGAGGAGATCCGCGTCAACACCGGCACGGTCACCGCGCCTGGTGGCGTTCCCCCAGGCGGCACCGGCACGATCAACGGCGATCAGATCCAGGTCATCGGCGACTTCACCCAGACCAGCCTGAACTTCAACACGGTGACGGTCGAAGGCAGCGCCGGAAATGACACGGTCGACATCTCCAGCCTGCAATCGGCGCATCGCATCGTGTTCACCTCCAACGGCGGCCACGACACGATCATCGGCACGCTTCGGCCGCAGGACGTGATCAAGCTCGCGCCGGGATCGACCCTCGCCGACTACACCTCGTCAAGCGCGAACGGCATGACGACGCTCTCGAACGGAACACATTCGGTGTCCTATGCGAGCGGCGTCACGCCAACTTTCCAGACCGACACCGGCGAGGACGACGGCGAACACGGCAATCCGGGCGGAGGCAACCCGACCACACCCTTCACCCTGACCGCCGCCGATCTCGCGGGGATCAAAAATCTGGTCAATGGCCAGGTCGCGGTTCCGGGCGACGACGACACGGAGGACGCGACGGGCGTGCGCGGCCTGTCCGGCCACGGCAACAACCTCGAGCACCCGGAATGGGGCGCAGCGGACGAGCCGTTCATCCGGATCACCGATCCGCACTACGGCGCCTACGATCCGGCGACGAACAACAACGGGGTGAACCCGCTCTATGACGGGTTGGACGCCCGCGCGATCTCCAACATCCTGGGCTCCCAGGAAGCGGACCTGCCGCATCAAGCGAATGGCTCGAACATCTTCTTCATGGCCTTCGGCCAGTATTTCGACCACGGCCTCGATTTCCTGCCGAAAAGCGCGGCAAACGGGGTCATCCAAATCGACCAGCCCGGATCGGGTCGGACGCCCGCCACCAACAACCCGGCCGATCTCACCCGCGGCGAGGTTCATTCCGTGGTCGACGGGGTGCCTCAGCACCTGAACAAGACCTCTCCCTTCGTGGACCAGAACCAGGCCTACGGCTCGCATGCGCTTGTCGGCCAGTTCCTGCGGGAGAGCGACGGCAATCACGGGGTCGGCTCGCACCTCCTCGCCGGTGAACCCGACCCGACGAACCCGAACTTCAAACTCCTCCCCACGCTGCGGGAACTCATCCAACATCATTGGGACGCGGACACCATCTTCCACGATCCCTCTCTCTCGGGCGGAGCAATCAGCTTCCGCACCTACTTCTCCAACTTTCCCATCTCGGAGACCAGGACTGGCTCCCTGTTCAATGCAGCCGGCGCGTTCGATCCGGAGGCGGTGAGCGCCTTCGCCTCGAACTTCATGGGAAGCGGCCATGCGCTGCTGCTCGACACAAACCCCTTCGTCAGTCTGCTCGACCACTACGTGGCTGGTGACGGCCGTGCGAACGAGAACGTGTCGCTCACCGCCATGCATACGATCTGGGCGCGCAACCACAACTTCCATGTCGATAACCTCGTAGAAGCAGGCTTTCAGGGCACGCCGGAGGAGGTGTTCCAGGCGGCCAAAATGATCAACGAGGCCGAGTATCAGCGCGTCGTGTTCGATGAGTTCGCGGATCAGCTCATCGGCGGCATGAAGGGCCTCGGCACGCATGGCCACGATGGCTACAACCCGGACGTCGATGCGCGGATCTCCCACGAATTTGCGTCCGCGGTGTACCGCGTCGGGCACTCGCTGATCGGCGAGACGCTGACGGTCATCGGTCCAGATGGTCAGCCACGGCAGGTCGCGCTTTTCGATGCCTTCCTGAATCCCTCGAACGCCCCGGACGTCTTCACGGCGCCCCTGCCTCCCGGCTACGTGCCGCAGCCGGGCTACGCCCAGCTTGGGGCAAACGCGATCCTGGCCGGCGTCGCGACCCAGCCGGCCGAGGAGGTCGACTTCAACATCGTCGACGCCGTGCGCAACGACCTGGTGCGCATCAACGCCGACCTGTTCGCCTTCAACGTGGCCCGTGGCCGCGACGTCGGCCTCGGCTCCCTCAACCAAGTCCGCGCCGACCTCATGGCGTCGGCCGACCCCTACATCCGCGAGGCCGTAGGCTTTGCTGGCGACCTCCGGCCCTACGCTTCTTGGGAAGACTTCCAGGCCCGGAATGGCCTTAGCAACACAGTCATCGCACAGTTCAAGCAGGCCTACCCGGACCTGGTGCTGGCGACGCCCGCCGCGCGCGCGGCCTTCGTGGCCGCCAACCCGGACATCACCATTCATCAGGGGGCGGACGGTAAGGAGTTTGTGGCGGGGATCGACCGGGTCGACCTCTGGGTCGGCGGCTTGGCCGAGCAGCACATCAATGGCGGCGTGGTGGGCCAGACCTTCTGGGTCGTCTTGCACGAGCAGCTCGACCGCCTACAGGAGGGCGACCGGTTCTACTATACCGACCGCTTCGACAACTTTGATTTCTACGAGAACCAGGTCGACGGACAGAACTTCTCGGACATCGTGGAGCGCAACACCGGCCTGACCGGTCTGCAGGAGCACATCTTCGCCGTCAGTGACGAGGACGGAGCCATCGGCGGTGGCGATGCAACGGCGGGCGGCGATGACGACGACGATGAGGACGATGACACCACGGGCGGTGGCGGCTCCGATGACGAGGACGATGACACAACGGGCAGCGGCAACCCCGATGACGACGGTGACACGACCTGCAGCAATGACGGGGAAACCGCACCCGGGACGGGTGGAGGCTCGACCGGCGGCGGGACGACCGGCGGTGGGACGACCGGCGGTGGGACAACAGGGGGCACCGCTGGTGGCGAGACGACCGGCGGTGGGACGACTGGGGGCACTACTGGCGGCGGGACGACCGGCGGTGGGACGACCACCCCGCCTGCCGAGCTTCCCGCGAGCCTCGTGGCCGGTACCAACGGCGACGATGTCCTGCCCGGGACTGCGGGCGCCGACACGATCCTGGGCTTGTCCGGCAACGACAACATTCTTGCCGGTGAAGGAGCCGACGTGATCCGAGGTGGCGACGGGGATGACTTCGTCGATGCCGGCGGCGGCCGCGACGTGGTCTTCGGTGGGGCCGGTGACGACGACATCCTCGCCGGCGCAGGCGACGACATGGTCTACGGTGACGGAGGAGCCGACCGCATCCTTGCAGGAGCCGGAAACGACCTGGTGACGGCTGGGGCCGGCAACGACTCGGTGATCGGTGGCGAGGGCAACGACCTGTTCGTGGCCGAAGTCGGGGATGGGAGCGACAGCTACTGGGGCGACGAGGTGGGCGGCGGCGTGGGCATCGACACGCTCGACATGTCCGCCATCACTGCCAACATCACGGCCGACCTCGGCACCGGCCTCGCCGGCCGGGGCAGCGTCTCCAGCAGCCAGTCCGGATCCGATACCCTATGGGGCATCGAGAACATCGTGACCGGCTCAGGCGACGACACCATCACGGCTAGCGACGCGGTGAACGTGATGGACGGCGGACTTGGTGCCGATGTCTACCGCTTCCAGTCAGCCGCCGCGGCCAACGGCGACACCATCGCGAACTTCCAGCCTGGCGACAAGGTCGACCTCAGCGGCATCGACGCGAACCAAGGCGTTGCCGGAAACCAGGCTTTCACACTTGCGACCGGGGCGGCCTTCACCGGAGTTGGGCAGCTTCTGGTCACCCAAGAGCACCGGGCGGACGGCGACTATACCGTCGTGGAAGGAAATACGGGCGGTGATGCGGCGCCCGAGTTCAAGTTCAGCATCAAGGGAACGCCCGCTGCAACGGCCGCGGACTTCGCTCTCTGACGCCGGAGGGGGGCGCAGGCCCCCCTCCAGTTCCGCCGCGCTCAATGGGGGGATTGAGACATGCGTTCCAGGGATCAGAAACATCTCGCCAAACAGAGAAGTGCCGAAAAGCTGACTCGGCATTTCGGAATGCCGTTCGTCGTTCTCATCGCAATGTCGGGCATCATCAACATCCTCGCCCTGACGGGCTCCTTCTACATGCTCCAGGTCTATGACCGGGCATTGCCGAGCGGTAGCCTTCCTACCCTCGTCGGGCTTTCGACGCTCGCCATCGGCCTCTACCTCTTCCAAGGCATGTTCGACGTCCTGCGCCAGCAGGTTCTCGTTCGGATCGGGGCGCAACTCGACCGCCGTATCGCCCCGCTGGCTCAGCGCGTCTCGATCGACATGCCGCGATTCGGCTTCTCCACCGCGGAGGCGATGGAACGCAGCCGGGACGTGGACACAGTCCGCGGCTTCCTGGGCAGTCCGGGACTTGTGGCACTCTTCGACCTGCCTTGGACCCCGGTCTTCCTGATCTTCGTCTACATGCTTCATCCGTGGCTCGGTGCGCTCACCGTCGCGGGTGCCGTCCTACTCACGCTACTCACCATCCTAACCGAACTGCTGACGCGGCGGTGGACGGGGGCGACGCAGCAGGCCGTGGTGGCCCGCAACGCCATCGCCGACTCGAACGCCCGCAACGCCGATGTCCTCAAGGCGATGGGTTTCGCGGAGCGGGCCGTCGACCGGTACCGCCTCGCCAACAACGAGCACCTGGAGCTCCAGACTCGGACGACGGACATCACCGGAACCTTCGCGGCCATCTCTCGCGTCCTGCGTATGATCTTGCAGTCCGCGGTCCTAGGCCTGGGCGCCTACCTTGTCATCGGCGGCGAGCTCTCGGCTGGGTCCATTATCGCGGCGTCCATCACCTCGGCCCGTGCCCTCGCCCCTATCGACCAGACCGTGGGCAACTGGAAGGGTATCGCCGTGGCCCGCAAAGCCTTCGGACGGCTGAAGGAGACCCTCGTCGCCCTCTCGGGCGTCGATCGGCCGATGCCGTTGCCGATGCCGCAATCGTCCCTCCGCGTGGGGTCGATCACGGTCGCAGCGCCAGGCTCGGGGCGAGTGCTTCTCTCGGACGTCGCTTTCGAGCTTCAGGCCGGCCAAGCTCTCGGCGTCATCGGACCGAGCGGCGGCGGCAAGACGACCCTGAGCCGGGCACTAACGGGCGTCTGGCCTATTCTGCGCGGCGGCATCCGCCTCGACGGAGCCGACCTGTCGCAATGGGACGAGGAAAGCCTCGGCCGCATCATCGGGTACCTTCCCCAGGAGGTTTGCCTGATGGACGCGACGGTCGAGGAGAACATCTCCCGCCTGGCGCAGGATGCCGATCCGGCCCTGGTCGTCGCCGCCGCGCGCGCCGCCGGTGTCCACGAGATGATCCTGCGGATGCCCGACGGTTACCGCACCGAGCTCGGCCCGTTCGGGACCGCCCTGTCCGGCGGACAGCGCCAGCGTATCGCGCTCGCGCGGGCGCTGTACGGCAATCCGTTCCTGCTCGTACTCGACGAGCCGAACTCTAACCTCGACGGTGAGGGTGAAGCGGCGTTGGCCAGCGCCATCCAGAGCGTGCGCGCCCGTGGAGGCATCGCGATCGTGATCGCTCACCGACCAAGCGTGCTCGCGGCCGTCGACACGGTTGCCGTCATCCAGGACGGCAAGCTGACCGCCTTCGGGCCCAAGGACGCCATCCTCGGCAAGGCTGTGCGCGACGCATCGGCAGGATCAGACCCCGCAAAGATCGCAAGGGAGCGCTCCGCCATGGAGCGGGTGCCGGCATGATCATCGAGACGAAGGGAACAAAGACGGACGAGGCATCCCAGAACGGAGCGCAGAAGCTCGCTCCTCAGGAAGTCACCAAGAAGTCCCCTGCGCCATACTACCTGGCTCTCGTTGTGGGAGCGGTGGCGGCATACCTGAAGTCCTTGTTCCACACCCCGGTGCACGCCGATGCCGAGGCCGACAGCGTCGAGTCGGAGGGGAGCGTCGCGCCGAAGCTCCTGATCCTTGCCCCAGCGGACGTGGATGCAGGCGAAACTGCCGCCGAGCCCCGATTGCTGGGATCATCCGCGACCGTGCCCCAGGGGGAGATGCCAGCCGCCGAATACGACGCCTCTCACCTTCAGGCGTATACGCTCCAGTTCGCCAGACATGACCCGCAACCGAACCTCAACGACTTCAAGGCGTCGCCGATCATTCCCCGACCCATCAACGACAATGGTGACAGGGGGCCCAGCGGCAGAGGCGGGGGGGGAGGCGGAGGGCGGAGTCGGGATGCGAAGGGTGACGAAGGAGCAGGATCCGAGAACGCCGACGATGCTGCGGACCAGCCACCCGCCGTGGTGGGCGGCACCGATACCCTTCCAGCTGGTGATAAGGACATTACGCCGGACGGGGAGCGCCCACAGGGGCAGTATACCACCGGTACCGGTGGCACTGGCAATCGTCCTGAGGCAGGCGACGATACGGGAAACGGCCCCGGAGCCGTCACGCCCCCTCCAACGTCGAACGATGACGGCGGCGGCCAAACGGGGCGACGGAATCGTGCGCCAACCACCAGCGGCGCGGTCCGTCTCGCCGACATGGCCGCGTGTGCGCTGACACCCATCGCGCTGTCCGACCTTCTCAGGAACGTTGAGGACCCCGACGGAGACAGCCTCTCGGTGCGCAACGTCACGGCGTCGTCCGGATCGCTGGCCCGCGACGGTGATGGCTGGGTGTACGACGCCGATGGGCTCGGTCCGGTCACCATCACGTACGAGGTTACGGATGGCGAGCTCTTCGTCACTCAGACGGCGGTCTTCAAAGTCGTGGCGAGTGCCCCGATGATCGGCACGGACGGCGACGACCTCCTGCTCGGAACGCTTTGTGCGGACGAGATCGACGGCAGGGGCGGCAATGACATCATCGATGCCCGTGCCTCGTCCGACATCATCAATGGGGGCACCGGTGATGATCACATCGTCGGTGGCGCCGGGGATGACGTGATCCTGGGCGGCGACGGGAACGACGTCGTGTTTGCAGGGACGGGAGCGGACCGGGTCTCGGGGGGGACCGGCAGCGACCGTATCTTCGGCGAAGAGGGCGACGACATCCTGTTCGGCGACGCCGGTGACGACCTGCTCGACGGTGGAGATGGTAGCGACATCCTTGTCGGAGGGACGGGAAACGACCTCCTCCTCGGCGACATGGGCGATGATCAGCTCGACGGGTCAGAGGGCGCCGACGTCGCTTTCGGGGGTGCCGGGCGCGACGTAGTGTCGGGTGGCATCGGCGACGACCATCTGGAAGGCGGCACGGGCGATGACGTCCTTTCCGACGGGCAGGGACGTGATGCGGTCATGGGGCAAGACGGGGATGATGTCCTTGTCGCGGCGCTGGACGGCGAGGCTGACCGTTTTGACGGTGGCGAAGGGACCGATACCCTCGACCTTTCCGGTACCACGTCAGGCGTCACGGTCGATCTTATCGCCGGTACCTCGGAGGCCACCGAGACTGGTCGTGACCAGCTTGTATCTATCGAGGACGTCCGGGGCGGTTCCGGCGGGGACACGTTGTCGGGGAACGCGGCCTCCAACGCCATCTCGGGCGGGGCAGGCGTCGACCGCATCTCGGGCGGGGCCGGCGACGATGTACTCCACGGCCATGAAGGCGGAGATACGATCCTCGACGGAGCCGGTTCCGACATCGTGCTGGGCGGGGATGGCGACGACGTCCTGACCGCATCATCCGACGGTGAGTCCGACCAGTTCGACGGCGGGGCCGGGAAGGACACCCTGGATCTTTCGGGCGCGACCTCCGGCGTCATGGTCGACCTGACGGCCGGGACCGCATCCGGCCAGGACATTGGAGCGGACACCGTCACCTCCGTGGAGGTGGTGTTGGGCAGCTCGGGCAACGACACCCTGCTCGGGAGCTCCGCGGCGGACACGCTTTTGGGCGGAGCGGGGGACGACCGCCTGGCCGGCAGTGGCGGTGATGATCGACTCGATGGTGGCTCGGGTGCCGATGCTCTATCGGACGGCGCCGGCTCGGACCTCGTGCTCGGTGGCGCCGGCGACGACATCTTCGCGGCAGCGCAGGATGGCGAGGTCGACTGCTTCGACGGTGGCGAAGGGCGTGACACCCTCGACTTCTCCGCGACCCGGTCGGGCATCTCCGCGGACCTGCTCATAGGCGTCGCAACCGGGGCCGAGACGGGGCGGGACCTGCTCCATGGGCTTGAGGCGCTGATCGGCGGAACCGGCGACGATACCCTCTTCGGTAGCGACGTGAGCAACCGCCTGAGTGGCGGGGATGGCGACGATATCATCGCCGGACGAGGTGGTGATGATCTCCTCGATGGCGGCTTGGGTTGCGATGCGCTCCTCGACGGAGCCGGGTGCGATATCCTGCGCGCGGGCGCCGGCGACGACCGGATCGTCCTGGCACTGGATGGCGATGACGACCATGTCGACGGAGGGGAGGGTTCGGATACGCTCGACCTGAGCAGCGCAACCAAGGATCTGCTCGTCGATCTGGTCGGTCATGTCGTTTCGGGCACCGAGCTTGGAACGGACAAGGTGGATTGCGTCGAACGCATCGTGGCCGGATCAGGCAACGACCGTTTCGTCATCGGGGACGACAATGTCGTGCTCACGGGCGGAAGCGGGAACGACGGCTACGTGTTCGTCCCGCTTACTGGAATGCAGGAGCCAACCCGCTCCGTGGAGATTACTGATTTCTCGGTCGGGGATTACGTCGACCTTTTAAGATGGTCCCTCTTTGATGAGGGTTCGGGCGTCGTCGGCAATTCGCTGTCCGAAGCGATGGACCGCAACGACGGTGCCGTATCGGGCATCCGGTACCGGGCCGCGCTCTTCGAAGAGAGGGACGTTACCGTCATCACGGCCGACCTCGACAGCAACGACACCTTCGAGACCACCCTGGTCCTCAACGGGCACCACGCCCTGCTGTTCATCGAGAAGCCGGCTGAGATCTCACAGCCCCACACGCCCATCCATTGATTCAGCTGTTGGAGGGACCGGACCATGAGTACGAGAACCATTGGTGTTCGTCACCCGACGTTCGTTGACGGGATCGATGGCGGAGCGGAGCCTTCCTTCTCCATTATCGCTCGCCTCGTCCTGGGGGTCTTGCTGGGAGGCTGCCTTCTGATTGGAGTGGGCGGATGGGCCGCGACAACCGACCTCAACGGCGCCATCATGGCGCCGGGCGCGGTAACCGTCGATCAGAACGCCAAGGCGGTCCAGCACCGGGACGGCGGCGTCGTCGGCTCCATCCTCGTGCGAGACGGACAGGCTGTGACGGCCGGGCAGGTTCTCATCCGCATCGACGACGCCCAGACCCGTGCGGAACTGGCGATCATCCGAGGGCAGTTGGTGGAGCTATCGGCCAAGAAGGCACGCCTGCTGGCCGAGCGCGATGGGCTTCGCGACATAGCCTTCCCCCCGAGCCTTTCGAACGGCGACGGGGAGACGCTGGCCATCATCGACGGCGAGAGCCGCCTGTTCCGGGGCAATCTCGCCAGCCGCGACAGCCAGCGCCAGCAGTTGGAGCTGCAGATCGGCCAGGTGGACGAGGAGGTCGCCGGCCTGGTCAAGCAGAAGGACGCCAAGCGCGACGAACTGGCGATCCTCACGAGCGAGCACGGCAAGCTGCAAGGCCTCGTGGACAAGCATCTCTTCGAAAGTTCGAAGTTCCTGCCCATAAGCCGTGACCGACATCGGCTAACCGGCGAGCAAGGATCTCTGGAAGCCTCCATAGCCCGGGCCCGGGTGCGCACGAGCGAAATCCGGGTCCAGCTTCTCGCCATCGCGGACACCGCGCGCACTGAGGCCCAGAAGGAGCTCAGCGTCGTCGATGCCAAGCTCGCGGAATTGGGCAATCGGCGCATCGCCCTAGAGGATCGGCTGACACGCACCGAGATCCGCTCGCCTGCCTCAGGCATTCTGCACGAGTTGAAGGCCTTTACCGTCGGAGGTGTCGTCACGCCCGCCGACGTGCTGGCGACCGTCGTGCCCGCGGACGCTCCGCTCCGGATTGAAATTCGCATTTCCCCGGCGAGCATCGACCAGATTGGCGTGGGACGTCCGGCCAAACTTCGGTTCACCGCCTTCAACCAGAGGACGACTCCCGAACTGAAGGGGAAGCTGGTTTACGTCTCACCGTCTACGACCAAGGTGGGCAAGGACGATGCGTTCTACGTTGGGTACGTCGAGCTCAACGAAGGGGAGTTGACCCGTCTCGGCGAAAGGGCCCGCCTCGTGCCAGGCATGCCGGTGGAGGTTCATGTCACTACTGAGGAACGAACGGCTCTGTCGTACCTTGTGAAGCCAATCCAGGATCAGTTCACACGCAGCTTCCGCGAAAGATGACTACGCATGCTGGAGAACACGCCATGTGACCTCGAACGTCGATGGTCACATGGTTGTGGAGAGCCAAGGACACGGGCGAGTTACGCTTGCAGAAACCATCGTCCACGGCGGCATGCCTGCAACGAAAGAGGACAGGACTACTTCGGCTAGGTTGAAGC
>NZ_BJZV01000048.1 GCF_007992215.1 Methylobacterium gnaphalii
TGAGCGGACCCCGGTCCTCTGCCCCGAAGCGGACGTTCCGCCTCCGACCCTTGTCGGTCGCGTCTTGGCCATTCGGGCGTTCTCGGAAGTGGACGTTAAACAAGCTGCCGCTTCGTCAAGGGTGCTCTCTGCCAGTTCCGCAGGGTCGCGGCGGCAATGCTTCTAGCTGGGCATTTTTGAGGTCGCTGATAATCATGACAAAACACCGGTAAAGCAGTGCACAATTGAATTGTGTGCTCCTATGGTATTCGCTTGTTAAGCTGATCAATCTGATAGAGATTTCGTTCCTAATTATGCCCATTAAACGGTCAAGGTGATATTTTTTATCGATATATTAAAAATCCATTTTTTGATAGAGAACGAGATTATTAGCAGGGGTAGCCCTGTAATATCGATACGTCATAACGCCCAGAACTTAGCAGTAAGTCCAAGACACCGTGGATAAATCCCGCGCGGGCACTGATCTGCCACGGCATTCAGAATGCCCCCGCGACCGATCCCGGATCCGAAGATCGAGGATGGTCGCGACTTAAACTCCAAGGTGGTGCTTCGACCGTAAACGAAGGAGGCTCGCCATGGCAGGCGGCATCGTGCCTAGGCAACGGGACGGGTCATCGCAACGTAGCCGTTCTTCTTCGGATGCCGCTACCAGTGAACCAAGCACAGGTTGGATACCCGTGGCGCTCGCGCTCACCGCCTTTGCGGGCGTGATTATGGTCGGGGCGATGAGCGACCGGCAGCCCCATCGCGGGGGAGCGGGTGGCAAGAGGCGGAGCGGGGCCTTACTGGGCGAGCCCGAGGTGGAGCGTTCGATCACCATCGGCAAGACAGCGGACGAACTCCACCGGTTCTGGCAAGACCAGGGGACGCTGCCGCGGATCATGGCAGGCTTCGCGACCGTGCGCGTGTCCGGCGACGGCCGCATGCACTGGAAGGTCGAGGGGCCGCTCGGCCGCGTCTACGAGTGGGAATCCGAGACAGTGGACGACCGGCCCGGCGGGGGCGTCGGTTGGCGCTCGCTTCCCGGAGCCAGCATCCCGAACGAGGGGTCGGTCCGCTTTCGCCCAGCCCCGGCCGACTGCGGCTCCGTTGCCACCCTTCTCTTGCGCTTCGACCCGCCCGGCAACGCGCTCGGCGAGGCGGCCGTCGAGCTCCTGGGAACCAAGCCCCTGGACCTGATCGTCGATGGGGTGCTGCGGCGCTTCAAAAGCCTTGTCGAAACCGGCGAGATTCCGACCACCGAACGCCAGCCTGCCGCGCGAGCCGACACTCGCTAGAGGAGACCAGGACATGCGAGCGCTCTATTGGAACGGCGTGAACGACCTGCGCGTCGGCACGGTGAAGGACCCCGAGATCGTCAACCCGCATGACGCCATCCTGCGCGTCAGCCTGTCCACGACCTGCGGATCGGACCTGCACTTCATCGACGGCTACATTCCCACCATGAAGCCGGGCGATGTGATCGGTCACGAGTTTATGGGAGTGATCGAGGAGGTCGGCCCTGCGGTGAAGCGCGTGAAGAAGGGCGACCGCGTGGTCGTGCCCTCGTTCATCACCTGCGGCCAGTGCTGGTACTGCCAGCATGACCTTCACTCGTTGTGCGACAACACGCATCCCAAGCCCGAGCTGCAGGAGCCGCTGCTCGGCGGCTATCACACGGCCGGCATCTACGGCTACACCCACGCCTTCGGCGGCTACGCGGGCGCGCACGCCGATTACGTCCGCATCCCATTCGCCGACAACGACTGCTTCAAGGTTCCTGACGGGGTCGCGGACGAGACGGCTTTGTTCCTCTCCGATGCCGCACCGACGGGCTACATGGGCGCCGATTTCTGCGACATCAAACCAGGCGATACGGTTGCGGTCTGGGGCTGCGGTGGCGTGGGACTGATGGCGCAGCAGAGCGCTTGGCTGATGGGCGCCGAGCGGGTGATCGCCATCGACCGCTTTCCAGAAAGGTTGCGGATGGCGCGCGAGCATGCCGGCTCCGAGACAATCGACTACACGCAGGTTCACAGCGTCCTGGAGGCGTTAAGGGAGATGACGGGGGGGCGCGGCCCCGACTCCTGCATCGACGCGGTTGGGATGGAGGCGCACGGCACCGGGCCGCAATACGCCTATGACCGCGTGAAGCAGGCGCTGCGCATGGAGACGGATCGCGGCCAGGCTCTGCGCGAAGCCGTCATGGCCTGCCGTAAGGGCGGCACGCTGTCGGTGCTCGGTGTTTATGGGCTGATCGACAAGTTCCCGATGGGCGCCATCATGAACAAGGGCATGACGCTGCGCAGCGCCCAGCAGCACGGGCAGGCCTACATGGACCGGCTGCTCGCGGACGCCCAGAAGGGCGAGCTCAACCCGGCCTACCTCGCCACGCACCGCTTCTCGCTCGAAGAGGCCCCGCGCGGCTACGACATGTTCAAGCACAAGACCGATGGCTGCGTGCGTGCGGTGTTCGCGCCCTAGGAGCCGCCGCCCGTTGCAAGCCTGCCCGTGCCGATGAGGTGACCATGACCAACGTCGCAGCCGCTGCCTCCACCGCTCTCGCCTTGGCGCTCCTCTCCAGCGCATCCCTCGCGCAGCAGCAGGCCGCCCCGGCACCGGGTGGCGCGGCCCAGTTGCAGCTCGTGACGAGCTTCGAGCACCAGGTCACCGGCGTGACGGTCGCGTCGGACGGGCGCATCTTCGTGAACTTCCCGCGGTGGACGGAGGATGCACCGATCTCGGTGGCCGAGGTGACGCGCGACGGCCAGATCAAACCTTACCCGGATGACGAGTGGAATTCCTGGCGCAACGCCAAGAAGAACCAGATCTCCGCCGGAGATCACTTCGTATGCGTGCAGAGCGTCGTGGCCGATGCGCGCGGCAATCTCTGGGTCGTCGATCCGGCCGCGCCGGCCACGGCGCCCGTCGTGCCGGGGGGGCCCAAGCTCGTCAGGATCGACCTGAAGGCGAACAAGGTCGCGCAGGTGATCCGCTTCGACGAGACGGCCGCGCCTCAAGGCAGCTACCTAAACGACGTGCGGTTCTCGCCGGACGGGCGCCATGCCTACCTGACGGATGCCGGGGCCAAGGGTGCTCTCGTTGTCGTAGACCTGCAGACCGGCAAGGCTCGACGCATCCTTGACGGCCACCCGAGCACCCAGCCGGAAAAGGACGTGGTGGTGAAGACCGATGGGCAGGAGTTGCGCCGGCCCGACGGGCGGGGGGTCGAATTTGCCGCCGACAGCCTCGCGCTCTCTCCCGATGGCCGCACGCTCCATTGGAAAGCCCTGACCGGCCGGACCCTCTATCGCATCGCGACGGACGCCTTGGAGAACCCACGTCTGTCCGAGAAGGACCTCGAAGCCCGTGTGGAGCGTACCGGCGAAACCGAGCCGACGGACGGTCTGTGGATCGACGGCCGCGGGCGGCTTTATCTGAGCGCAATCGAGCAGGATGCCGTGAAGGTCCGCGACGGGGACCGCATCACCACCCTCGTTCAGGACAAGCGGCTGCGCTGGCCCGACACGTTCTCGGAAGGACCCGACGGGACCGTCTACGTCACCAGCTCGCGCATCCAGGACATGAGCTGGTTCAAGCCCGAGAACGGCCCCCGCCTCGCGACGCAGCTGTGGCGCATTGGGGAAGCAGGCGCGCGGCGACCGTGAAACGAATGTCGCCAACAGTCTAACTGTTCAACCCAGGAGGATGTCATGAGAGCGGTTGTCTACAACGGACCTCGCGACGTGGCGGTGCAGAACGTGCCCGACGCGAGGATCGAGAAGCCGACCGACGTGTTGGTGCGGATCACGAGCACCAATATCTGCGGCTCCGACCTCCACATGTACGAGGGCCGAACCGACTTCCCGCGCGGCGGCGTGTTCGGGCACGAGAATCTCGGCCAGGTGGCCGAAGTGGGCAACGCCGTCGATCGGGTGAAGGTCGGCGATTGGGTCGCCATTCCCTTCAACATCGGCTGCGGCTTCTGCAAGAACTGCGAGCGCGGCTTGAGCGCGTTCTGCCTGACCACGGCGGATCGGAGCGTCGTGCCGAACATGGCCGGCGCCGCTTACGGCTTCGCCGACATGGGGCCCTATCGGGGCGGGCAGGCCGACCTGCTGCGCGTCCCTTACGGCGACTACAACTGCCTGAAGCTGCCGCCGGATGCCGAGGAGCGGCAGAACGACTACGTGATGCTGGCCGACATCTTCCCGACCGGCTGGCACTGCACCGAGCTTGCAGGACTGCGCCCCGGCGAGTCGGTCGTCATCTACGGAGCCGGCCCGGTCGGCCTCATGGCGGCCCACGCGGCGATGATCAAGGGCGCCTGCATGGTCATGGTCGTCGATCGCCATCCCGACCGGCTGCGCCTTGCTGGCTCGATCGGGGCCTTGCCCATCGACGATTCCAAGGGCTCCCCGGTGGACCAGGTGCTTGAGTTGACGAACGGCATCGGGGCCGACCGCGGCTGCGAGTGCGTCGGCTACCAGGCGCACGACCCGGAGGGCCACGAGCACCCCAACATGACCATGAACGATCTGGTGAAATCAGTGAAATTCACCGGCGGCATCGGCGTGGTCGGTGTCTTCACGCCCCAGGATCCGGCGCCCCAGGACCCGCTCTACAAGCAGGGCGAAATCGTCTTCGACTACGGTCTCTGCTGGTTCAAGGGTCAGACGATCGGCACCGGCCAGTGCAACGTGAAAGCCTATAACCGGCAGCTGCGCGACCTCATCTCGACCGGCCGCGCCAAGCCGTCCTTCATCGTCTCGCATGAGCTTCCGCTGGGAGAGGCACCGAATGCCTACCAGCATTTCGACGCACGCGACGACGGCTGGACGAAGGTGGTCCTCAAGACCGCCGCGTAACCGACCCCTCCAGGCGGGCGGCCGCTCCCTCGGCCGCTCCGCCGCCCTCTCTCCACCGCCCTGGTGCATCGAGGCCGCCATGCCGAACTACGACTACGCGTGCGAAGCGTGCGGGCCGTTCACGGCGATGCGGCCGATGACGCAGTTCCGTGACCCATGCGCCTGCCCCGTCTGCGGCACCGGGGCGTCGCGGACATTCCTCAGCGCGCCCGCTATCGCCGGCATGGACCCAACCCGCCGCAGCACCCTCGCCTCGAACGAGCGCCATGCGAGCAGCCGAGGCCCCGCGAAGACGGCCCATCCCGCCGGCTGCGGCTGTTGCGTGCGCCGGTCGCCGATCCCGAGTGCGCTCTCTTCGACCGGCCGCGTCTTCTCGGCGAGCGGCCCGCTGCCTCGGAGCGGACGGTGAGCGCCGTCCCATCCGAGGGGAAGGCCCTGACGTTGGTCGTCGCCTTCGCTTCGGCGGGCGGCCAACGCTGGGGCTGGAACGACAAGTCCTCACCATCAAAGGAGGGCCGCCATGGTGACCAAAGCGCTGTTCGTACGACTGGAAGCCAAGCCCGGAAGAGAGGCCGATGTGGAGAGTTTTCTGCGCGGCGGTCTCTCGATTGTCGAGCAAGAGCCTGCGACGACAGCCTGGTTCGCCGTTCGGATTGGACCGTCGACCTTTGGAATCTTTGACGCTTTCCCCGACGAGGCGGGCCGGCAAGCGCATCTTTCCGGCGGCGTCGCGCAGGCGCTGAAGGAGCAGGCGGCCGACCTGTTCTCCGAGCCGCCGTCGATCTGGGAAATCGAGGTGCTCGCCTCGAAGCTTCCCAAGTAGCGGCAACCGGTGCCCCATGGATCACATCAGAAGGAGCGACGATATGGCTGAAGTCGACGGATTGAAGATTGCCATCCTGGTCACGGACGGCTTCGAGCAGGTCGAGCTGACCGAACCGCGCAAGGCACTCGACGAGGCTGGCGCCGACACCGCGATCGTATCGCCCAAGGACGGTCAGGTTCGCGGATGGAAGTTCACGGAATGGGGGGACAGCCTGCCCGTCGACGTGCCCCTCAAGCAGGCGAGGCCGGATCAGTTCGATGCCCTTCTCCTGCCGGGGGGCGTCATCAATCCCGACGCGCTTCGGATGGACGAGAAGGCCGTCGGCTTCGTCAAGGCCTTTTTCGATGCTGGCAAGCCCGTGGCATCGATCTGCCACGGCCCCTGGACCCTCATCGAAGCGGGTGCCGGGCGCGGACGCCGTTTGACCTCCTGGCCCTCGCTGAAGACCGACCTCCAGAACGCCGGGGCGGAGTGGGTGGATCAGCAGGTCGTCGTCGATCAGGGCCTCGTCACGAGCCGCAAGCCCGACGACATCCCGGCCTTCAACGCGGAGGTGATCAAGCTGTTCGCCAGCGCTCGCGGGCCATCGCGGCAGGCAGCGGCCCAATGAGACTCTCCGACCCAGCCGGCGCTGCGGAGCACGCGCCTTCTTCGCGAGGAGGTAAGAACATGGAGCAGCGCCCGTTCGGTCCCGTGTCGCGCGAGGTTGCGGTGATCGGTCAGGGAACTTGGTACATCGACGACGCGCACCGGCCCACCGCCGTCGCTGCCCTACGCCGGGGCCTCGATCTCGGCATGACCCACCTTGACACCGCCGAGATGTACGGCGACGCCGAGACCGTGGTTGGCGAGGCGATCACCGGACGGCGCGACGAGGTTTTCCTCGTCTCCAAGGTCCTCCCCAGCAACGCCTCGCGTACCGGGACCGTGGCGGCCTGCGAGCGCTCGCTCGCGCGCCTGCGCACCGACAGGCTGGACTGCTACCTCCTGCATTGGCCCGGTCCGCACCCGCTCGAGGACACCTTCGCCGGCTTCGAGCGGCTTCGCGAACAGGGCAAGATCCTGTCTTGGGGGGTGAGCAACTTCGACGTACCCGACCTCGAAGCCGCCTGGAAAGCGGGCGGCGAGGGCCGGATCGCCTGCAACCAGGTCCTCTACCACCTGCAGGAGCGCGCGATTGAGCACGCCGTGCAGCCTTGGTGCGAGGAGCACGGCGTCGTCGTCGTTGCCTACAGTCCGTTCGGCCATGGCAGCTTCCCCGGCCCGCGCACGCCGGGCGGCCGAGTGTTGGAGGACATCGCAGAGAGCCACGGTGTGACCGCGCGCCAAGTGGCGCTCCGCTTCCTGGTGAGGCGGCCGTCCTCCTTCACGATCCCCAAAGCGTCCACCCCCGAGCATGCGGCCGACAACGCGGGCGCTGGGGCGTTGATGCTGACGGAAGCCGAGCTCGCCCGGATCCACATGGCATTTCCGCTCGGCAACCGGCCGGGCCGGCTTCCCATGCTGTAGGACGTATGTGGCGCAATGGCTTGAGCAGGCGCTCGCACGTCTCGCCGGCCGACGACGTGATGCCCAATTAAATTGCCTGCGTTTAAAATCATCAATTGATATGCTGATCAGCGCATCAAGACATTCGTTTTCGATTAAGCCACTTTGACAGCCAAGATAACAATCTGGTTGGATGGCTGTCTAAACTTAATCTTCTGCTATCGACGGGAACAATTGACGGGCATAGCGATCTTCCTTCGTTAGGCACATCGTTCCGAGGACTTCGCAACCATTCCGAGACATCAGGGATAAATCCCATGCGCGCACTGGTTTGGCACGGCACTCAGGATATCCGCTGCGATACGGTCCCGGATCCCGAGATCCAGGACGAGCGGGACGCGATCATCAAGGTCACGGCCTGTGCGATCTGCGGCTCCGATCTGCACCTCTACGACCACTTCATGCCCGGCATGGAGAAGGGCGACGTCATGGGCCACGAGTTCATGGGCGAAGTCGTTGAAACAGGCAAAGGTGTCAAAGGCGCTCTCAAGAAAGGTGAGCGCATCGTCGTGCCTTTTACGATCATCTGCGGCGAGTGCGACCAGTGCAAACGCGGGTTCTTCTCGGTCTGCGAGCGCTCGAACCGCAACAAGCATCTGGCCGAAAAGGCCTTCGGGCACACCACGGCGGGCCTGTTCGGCTACACCCACCTCACCGGTGGCTATGCGGGGGGGCAAGCCGAGTACGTGCGCGTGCCTTTCGCGGACAAGACCCACATCAAGGTGCCGGACGGGCTTACCGACGAGCAGGTGCTGTTCCTCGGCGACATCTTCCCCACCGGCTGGCAGGCGGCGGTCCAGGCCGACATCCAGCCCACCGACACCGTGGCGATCTGGGGTGCGGGCCCGGTCGGCCAGATGGCGATCCGCTCAGCGATCCTCCTCGGCGCCAAGCAGGTGGTCAGCATCGATAGCGTGCCAGAGCGCCTGGAGATGGCCCGGGCGGGCGGTGCCATCACCATCGACCACACTCAGGAGAGCACGGTCGAGCGCCTCAATGAGTTGACCGGCGGCAAGGGTCCGGAGAAGTGCATCGACGCCGTCGGCATGGAGGCGCACTCACCCCGAGCGCTGGAGCACGCCTACGACCGGCTCAAGCAGGCGGTGATGCTGGAGAGTGACCGAGCCACGGTGCTGCGGGAGATGATCTACGTCTGCCGCCCAGCCGGCATCTTGTCGATTCCCGGCGTCTATGGCGGCCTCGTCGACAAGATCCCGATGGGCGCCCTCATGAATAAGGGCCTCACCGTCCGCACCGGCCAGACTCACGTGAACCGCTGGACCGACGACCTCGTGAAGCGGATCGCCGACGGGCAGATCGACCCCTCCTTCGTCATCACCCACCGGGCGGGGCTCGAACAAGGGCCGGAGATGTACAAGACCTTCCGCGACAAGAAAGACAACTGCATCAAGGTCGTCCTCCGGCCCTGAGTGGTGCCACCGCGCGCCGCGCGGCGGCGGGCCTGCCGCTTTGCCCCCGTGTCCACCGAGGAAGTCCGCATGTCCGAGTCCACGTACCCGCGCGACCGGGGCCGCCGCCACGCGCAGACGCCCTTGCCGAGCTATCTCGCCTCGGATCCGCGCCGTAGGCCGGGTGCCGGAACCCGGGCGCTCGCCCAGGGTCTCGGTTGGTTCTCGATCAGTCTCGGTCTCACCGAGCTGGCCTATGGCGGCGCCATCGCTCGCTGGCTCGGAATGCCGCGCGCGGCTCCGGTCATTCGGGCCTATGGCGTGCGAGAGCTCGTCCAGGGAGCCGGGATCCTGGGCTCACGCGATCCGACCCCCTGGATTGCGGCACGCGTCGTGGGAGACGCGCTCGACATCGCCACGGTGCTGCCCGGCCTTGAGGATCGTAATCCGCACAAGGGCAACGCGATGATTGCCCTTGTGGCCCTGGTCGGCGTGACGGCCGTCGACGTGATCTGCGCGCAGAACCTCGCGAAGGCACCCCTCGCCCCATCTCAGAAGGTCAGACGGGACTACCGCCGCCGCAGTGGATTCCGGCGTCCTGCCGAGGCGATGCGGGGTGCGGCCCGCGACTTCGAGCCCCCATCCGACATTGTCGGCCCGGAGGCGATGCGTCCCTGGACATTGGCCAACGCCTGACGGCAACGGAACGGTAGGTCAGATGCTTCCAGTTCTCGAACAGGCGACTGGCGCGCTCGTGATGGGCCTCGTCCTCGCCGACGTCTTCCTGACCGTCCTCTACGCACGCATCGGAACTGGCCTGTTCGCGGACCGGGTGGCGCATCTCGTCTGGGCGATTTTCTGCCGCGCAGACGATGCTTTCGGACGGAAACGGGGAGCGATGCTCTCCTTCTGCGGCCCGGCCATCCTCATCGTCTACGTTCTTTTCTGGTCGATGGGACTGACCCTCGGAGCCGGCCTGATCATCCACCCAGCACTGGGTGGGGCCGTTCGGGCGAGCGGCGGCGAAACGCCCGCCGATTTCGTGACCGCCCTGTACGCGGGCGGCAGCAGCATCGCGATCGTGGGGGCGGGCGACTTCAAACCGGCCACGGACGCCTACCGGGCCCTCTACCTCGTCAACTCCCTCGTCGGGATGTCGGTGACATCGTTGGTCTTGACCTATGTCATGCAGGTCTACACTGCGCTTCGGCAGCGCAATGCCCTCGGACTGAAGCTGCATCTGCTGGCGGGCGAAACCTCTGATGCTGCCGAACTCCTGGCACGTCTCGGGCCCGAAAGACAGTTCAGTTCCGGATACACCCACTTGGCCGACGTTGCCGAGTCCTTCGCCGAAATGAAGGAGGCGCATCACTTCTATCCGGTGCTGTTCTACTTCCGCTTCCGGCAGCCCTTCTATTCCGTCTCGGCGCAGGCGTTCATCGCGCTCGACACGGTGTCGCTGATCCGAAGCGGAATTGTGGATCATCAGGCCGCATGGCTGAAGGAGAGCGCCGCCGTCGATGCGATCTGGCGCGTCGCCATGCTGCTTGTCGTCACGCTCGAAACGACGTTCCTGCCGGGGGATCTGCCTGCACCTGCTGGCGCGAACCATACCGAGCGCGAGGCATGGCGCGCCCGCTACGCAGCGGCCATCGAGCGGCTCTCGGAATCCGACGTCGAGCCGACACCGGGCGGCCCGGGTCCGGAGACCTACCTCACGTTGCGGGCACGGTGGCAGCCACACATCGCACGATTGGCCCCTGCGATGGCCTACCACATCGAAGACTTCACACCCGGGAAAGAGCAGCGCCCCTGAAACGCTTCGTCTGCGGTTGTGCTGCCGAGGCTGTTTCCTAGCCGACTGTTCGGGATCTTTTCCGACCCAAGCCGTGCAAACGCTCCTTCGGCCGTATCCTGAATGTCCAAGAAATCACCATCTGGCAAAACTTACCCGCTTGCCGAGGATGAAAACTGCGGATTTCGTTTGAACCGCCTGCGTGCATTCCGAGCGATCGACTGGCGCGTGGTTCCCGCGCTCTTGAACCTCTCGTCGGCGCGGCAACGCCCGGTGCCCTGCGAGAACTGATGCGTCGAGAGGATGTACCATGGACCAGCCGAAGCCGAGAGAACCGGTGAGGATTGCTCGATCAGGCGCGGGACGGCCGGGCTACGTCACGGTGAAGGGCGCGAGGGAGCATAATCTGCGCGACGTCGACGTGGAGCTGCCGCGCGATGCCCTCGTGGTGTTCACCGGCATCTCCGGCTCCGGCAAATCCTCACTCGCCTTCGGTACGCTCTATGCCGAGGCCCAGCGGCGCTACTTCGAGTCGGTCGCACCCTATGCCCGGCGGATGATCGATCAGGTCGGGGTGCCAGACGTCGACGCCATCGAGGGCCTTCCTCCGGCCGTCGCCCTCCAGCAGCAGCGCGGCACACCCAGCGCGCGGTCCTCGGTCGGCAGCGTCACCACCCTGTCGAGCCTCGTGCGGATGATGTACTCGCGCGCCGGCACCTACCCGCCGGGCCAGCCGATGCTCTACGCGGAGGACTTCTCGCCCAACACGCCCCAGGGCGCCTGCCCGTCCTGCGGCGGGCTCGGAAGGGTCTACCACGCCACAGAAACGTCCATGGTGCCCGACCCTTCGCTGACGATCCGCGAGCGGGCCGTCGCTGCCTGGCCGCAGGCCTGGGGCGGGCAGAACCTGCGCGACATCCTGGTCAGCCGGGGCATCGACGTCGACACGCCCTGGAAGGATCTGCCGCGGGCAGTTCGCGACTGGATCCTGTTCACCGACGACCAGCCGCAGGAGCCGGTCTATGCCGGACTTTCCCCGGAGCAGACGCAGGCAGCCCGCCGGCGTCGCCTGGAGCCGAGCTACATGGGCACGTTCACGAGCGCCCGCCGCCACGTGCTCGGCACCTTCACCAACTCGCAGAGCGCCCTCATGCGCCGCCGCGCCGCGCGCTACCTCGTGAGCGAGGATTGCCCCGCCTGCCACGGCAAGCGCCTGAAACCCGAGGCGCTCTCGGTCACCTTCGCCGGGCTGGACATCGGCGAGCTGTCGCGCATGACGCTCTCTCAGCTCGCCGAGGCGATGCAGCCGGCGGCCGAGGACAGGCTGCCCGACGACCGCCCTGGCAAGGATGCCGCCCAGGAGACCCTCGACCGCGAAGCGGGCCAGCGGGATCGCGCCCGGCGCGCCGCTGCGGGCGCGTCGGCCCATGCGGGGGCGCCGGACGTGCGTGCGACGCCGAACCTCTCCATCGAGAAGCGCCTCGCCGCCCAGCGCCTCGCCGCCGACCTCGTCGATCGGATCGGGACGCTGGCGGAGCTGGGTCTCGGCTACCTGTCGCTAGACCGGGTCACCACGACCCTGTCCTCGGGCGAGCTGCAGCGCCTGCGCCTCGCCACCCAGCTCCGTTCGCAGCTCTTCGGCGTGGCCTACGTGCTCGACGAGCCCACGGCCGGGCTGCACCCCGCCGACGGCGACGCCATGCACGAAGCGCTGGCGGGTCTGCTCACCGCGGGCAATTCGCTGTTCGTCGTCGAGCACGACATCGGCACAATGCGCCGCGCCGACTGGCTGGTCGATGTCGGGCCGGCGGCGGGCGAGCACGGCGGCACCGTGCTCTACAGCGGGCCGCCGGAAGGTCTTCGCGAAGTGGAGGCGTCGCTCACGCGCCTGCACCTGTTCGGGTTGGTCGAGCCGCCGCAGCGTCCGCGGCGCGAGCCCTCGGGCTGGCTGCGCCTGGAGGGGATCGTCCGCAACAACCTGCGCGGGGTCTCGGCCGCGTTCCCGCTCGGATGCCTCTCCGCCGTGACCGGCATTTCCGGCTCCGGCAAGTCGAGCCTCGTGAGCCAAGCCCTGCTGGAACTCGTCGGCGACCGCCTCGGACGGCCCGTCGAGACCGACGACGAGCCGGAGGATCCCCTCGACGACGCGCCGGGCCCGACGGAAGGGCGCATCGTCGGCGGCATGGAAGGGGTCCGGCGTTTGGTCCAGGTCGACCAGAAGCCGATCGGGCGCACGCCCCGCTCGAACCTCGCGACCTATACCGGCCTGTTCGACGCCGTCCGCAAGCTGTTCGCCGCCACTCCCGAGGCGCAGCGCCGCCGCTACGACGCCGGCCGCTTCTCCTTCAACGTCGCCAAGGGCCGCTGCCCGGCCTGCGAGGGCGAAGGGTTCGTCAGCGTCGAACTCCTGTTCATGCCGAGCGTCTACGCCCCCTGCCCGACCTGCCATGGTTCCCGCTATGCGCCCGCGACCCTGGAGGTGACGTGGAACGGACTAACGATCGCGGACGTGCTCGGGCTCACCGTCGAGCGCGCCTGCGCGGCCTTCGCGGACGAGCCATCCGTGCTGCGCCCGCTCGCCGTGCTGCGCGATCTCGGCCTCGGCTACCTGCGCCTCGGCCAGCCGGCGACCGAACTTTCCGGCGGCGAGGCCCAGCGCATCAAGCTCGCGACCGAGTTGCAGAGGGGCCAGCGCGGCGGCACGCTCTACGTCCTCGACGAGCCGACGACCGGGCTGCACCCGACCGACGTGGATCGCCTGATGCTCCAGGTCAACGGCCTAGTCGACGCGGGCAACACGGTCGTCATGGTCGAGCACGACATGCGCGTCGTCGCGGGGGCCGATCACGTCATCGACGTGGGGCCCGGCGCCGGAAGCCTGGGGGGCACTGTCGTCGCGGACGGCCGTCCCGAAGTGGTCGCCGAGGCGCGGGCGAGCCGCACGGCACCCTATCTCCGGGAAGAGCTTGATGCCTACGAAGGCGGGGGCGCGCTCCCGCAGCGTCCCTGACGACCCGTCGTCAATACGGAATCTGCGCTTGATCAGCGCCAAAGTCGATGACGGCATCCAGAACGATAGACCTCAGACCGACCCCGGAGACCGACGATGAAGATCCTGATGGTGCTGACCTCGCACGACCGACTCGGCGACACCGGGCGCAAGACCGGCTTCTGGCTGGAGTAGTTGGCCGCGCCCTACGACGTGTTCAAGGATGCCGGTGCGGAGGTAGTGCTGGTCTCGCCGGCAGGCGGCCGCCCGCCGCTCGATCCCAAGAGCAGCGAGCCGGACGCCCAGACCGACCTGACCCGACGCTTCGAGGCGGACGGCGAAGCCAGCGCCGCCTTGTCGAACACAGGCCGCCTCAACGGCGTCACCCACGAGGGCTTCGACGCGGTGTTCTATCCCGGCGGGCATGGTCCCTTATGGGATCTGGCCGAGGACCCCGCCTCGATCCGGCTGATCGAGACGACGCTCCGGGCCGCCAAGCCTGTCGCCCTCGTCTGCCACGCCCCCGGCGTCCTGCGCCACGCCAAGGCGCCCGACGGCAAGCCGCTCGTCGCCGGCAAGGCCGTCACCGGCTTCACGAACACCGAGGAGGAGGCCGTAGGCCTGACCGCCATCGTTCCCTTCCTCGTCGAAGACGAGCTCAAGCGGGCGGGCGGCGTGTTCTCCAAGGCCGGCGACTGGGAGCCGTACGTGGTCGGGGACGGGCTGCTCATCACCGGCCAGAACCCGGCCTCGTCCGGACCGACGGCCGAGCGCATGAAGGCGTATCTCGACAATCGATGAACCGCTGGGGCGATCGACTTGTGAAGAGCTTTCGCAGTCCTTTGCAAGTCCCAGGGAGGTCCGCTTGCCGGATGCTCCGGGAAAGCAGGGACCTACGGTCGGATGAATCGCACACCTGCCTTGCCAGTTTCGAAACCTCTCGACGCTGAAGTCGAGGAGCTGGACGCTGAAATCTAAGTCCCTTCGGTAAGCGTGGAAAAAATCCCGACGTCGATCCTCGAGGGACCTAACCGTGCTCTTGATTACCGAACGCCCAAGATGGGCGCAAAGCCGTCGACTTTCTCGGCGCAAGCTGAGTTCCGTTTTCGTGGCATCACTGCTCATAAGCAGCCGGACTGCTCA
>NZ_BJZV01000049.1 GCF_007992215.1 Methylobacterium gnaphalii
GGAAGACGCGGCCGACGTCGCGACTGTAGAAGTAGGAGGCGAGGCCGAATGGCGTGTCGTTGGCCATCTCGATGGCTTCCTCCTCGGTCTCGAAGCGGATCAGGGGAGCGACTGGGCCGAAGGTCTCCTCCGAGAACATCTTCGCCTCGCGCGGCACGTCGGCGAGGATCGTCGGCTCGAAGAAGCTGCCAGCTCGATCGAGCCGCTTGCCGCCAGCTACGATGCGGCTACCCCGCTCCAGCGCGTCGGCGATGTGCTCCTCAACCTTGGCCCGGGCAGCTTCGCTGATGAGGGGACCCTGCGTAACGCCCTCCTGCGTGCCTTCGCCGACTTTCAGCTTCGAGACCGCCTCGGCGAGCTTTTGAGCGAAGGCGTCATAGACGCCGCTCTGGACCAGCAGGCGGTTGGCGCAGACGCAGGTCTGGCCGGTGTTGCGGTACTTCGAGGCCATGGCCCCGGCGACCGCGAGGTCGAGATCAGCATCGTCGAACACGATGAAGGGCGCGTTGCCGCCGAGCTCCATGCTGGTTTTCTTCACCGTCGGTGCGCATTGCGCGAGCAGGATCGAGCCGACCCGTGTGCTGCCGGTGAAGGAGAGCTTTCGGACCAGCGGGTTCTCGCAGAGCTCCTTGCCGGTGTCGGACGCATCGCCGGTGACAATGTTGCAGACACCCGGCGGCAGGCCGGCGCGCTCGGCAAGCACACCGAGGGCCAGCGCCGAGAACGGCGTCTCGCTCGCCGGCCGCAGCACGCCGGTGCAGCCCGCGGCCCAGCCGGGGCCGGCCTTGCGGGTGATCATGGCAGACGGGAAGTTCCAGGGCGTGATCGCCGCGAAGACGCCGATCGGCTCCTTCTGAACGATGATGCGCTTGCCCGGCAGGTGCGCTGGGATGGTGTCGCCGTAGATGCGCTTCCCTTCTTCGGCGAACCACTCGATGAACGATGCGGCATAGGCGATCTCGCCCTTGGCCTCGGCCAGCGGCTTGCCCTGCTCCGCGGTCATGATGCGGGCGAGGTCGTCCTGGTTCTCCATCATCAGGTCGAACAGCCGCCGCAGGATGACGGCGCGTGCCTTGGCCGTCCTGGCGCGCCAGCCCTTCTGGGCTCGGTGGGCCGCCTCAACCGCCTCGGCGACCTCGGCGCGAGACAGCGAAGGGACATGGCCGATGACGGCACCCGTCGCGGGATTGGTGACCGGGATGGTGGCGCGATCCCGCGCCTCCACCCATTCGCCGCCGACGAGGTTCTGCTCGCGAAACAGTGACGGGTCGGTCAGACGTAATCCGTGGGACATGACGGCACTCACTCCAGACGCTGATGCGGTCGCGTCCAAATGCTTGTCCGCCTGGGCGCTATACGGAGCAATCGACGAAAACTGACGCTGCGCGACGTGTGCTCATAACGCCGGGTGAGGCGAGGCGCCTCGGGCCTGCGATCATGCGCCCCTCGTCTAGAGCTTCCAGCCCTGAGCCAGCGCCCATTCGTTCGTCGATTTCTCCGTGGCCTTGCCACCCTCCCGTAGCCATTCGCAGAAGCTGCCGATGAGATGCCGAGCCTCGCAATCCGCCCGGTAGAAGGCGCCATACTCGCGGCGGCGTAGCCCGAGGGTTCCGAAGGGCACGCAGAGACGCTTCTCGATGAGGTCGTCGATCACCAGAAACAGCGGGAGCATGGCGATTCCCATGCGTTCCTGGACCGCGTGGAGGGCGAAATACATCTGCTCGAAGCGCAGAATGCTCTGGGTCGGGGCCATCCTGGGCGCGCCGGCCTGCTCGAACCAGGAGGGCCAATCGTAGGGCTCAGTGAGGTAGGTGATGAGCGTGTGGCTGGCGAGGTCTCCAGGCACCATCAGAGGCGAGCGCGCCGGTAGGTCGACATGGCACACCGGGACGATGAACTCCGTCATGAAGGGAGCCCGCTCCCAGCCGCTCGGTGGGCTGGCGACACCCCGGATGCCGACATCGAAGCCGAATTCGTTGGAGCCGATCGGCGCCACAGAGGTCGTCACCCGCAGCTCGACTTCGGGACGCTTCTTCTGGAAGGTCGAGAGACGGCCGATCAACCAGCGCATGGTGAAGGTCGGCGGCGCACTGATGCGGAGCGCCGTCGGCGTGGCGTTCTCGATCATATGCATCGAGACGAGCGCCAATCGGTCGAGCAGCGCCGTCACCTCGGTGAGATAGAGCTGCCCAGCGTCAGTAAGCGTGAGTTGAGATGGTGTGCGCCGGAACAGCTTCGTTCCGAAATACTCTTCGAGCCGAGCCACCTGCCGGCTGACCGCGCCGTGAGTGACGAAGAGTTCTTCGGCCGCCTTGGTGAAGCTGACATGTCGCGCTGCCGCCTCGAAGGCGCGTACGGCATTGAGCGGTGGCAGCTTCCTCATGATGCTCTTGGCGCGGGTGCCGCGTTCGCGGATTGCGCTGGCTGTAGTGAAAACGGCGAGAGGAGAACAGGCTCCTCGCGCAGCTCGAATTACCAGCATCGACATTCCGGGGCGCGGTAGGCGGCCCCGGAATGTCGGTTTGAGTCAGCGGCCGACGGCCGCAAGATGCGCCGTCAGCACCGCGTCGAAACGCTCGGGCTGGTCGACCTGCGGCAAGTGCCCGCCATCGGCGATCTCGGCGTAGGTCGCGCCGTGAATGACGGGCGCCATGTCACGCATCGGTGCGAGCAGGCTCTCGTCATTCGTGCCAATAACCAACGCCGTCGGCACCCGGATCCGTCCTACCGCGCCGAGGTAATCGAGCCCCTGGATCGCTCGGGCGCAGCCGACGAAGCCCTGCGTCGACGTTCCGGTAATGCAGGCGGTCAGCCGCTCGGCGAGAACCGGCTCGCGCGACGCAAAGCCCTGGCCGAACCAGCGGTCGACTGTCGGGGCTGCAAGCGCAGCCGTGCCATCGTCGAGGGCGAGCGCAATGCGGTCGTCCCAGGCCGCCGCGAAGGGCGCCGGCGCGTCGGCACGGGCCGCGCAGATGAAGAGGCTGAGCAGGCGGTCGGCATGCGCGATGCCGAGGCCGAGTCCGGTCATTGCACCGAGGGAAACGCCGACAAAATGCGCACGACGGATGGACAGCCCGTCGAGTACGGCGACCACGTCGGCGCCGAGACCGTCCAGGCTGTAGGGCGCCGGAGCGGCTTCTGACGCGCCGTGGCCGCGCGTGTCGGCCACGACGACGCGGAAGCCTTCCTCGCCGAGCCTCGCGGCCTGTCGGGCCCAGATTGCGCCGTCCGTCAGGATCGAATGCGCGAAGAGGATCGGGGGCCCTTCCGCCGAGCCGCCGATCCGGACGCTCAGGGCGCCGGAGGGACAGGGAATCGCGCGACGCGTGAACCCCGGCCAATCCCCGCTCTCGACGGGCAGGATCTTAGTCATTCTTGTCCATCGACTCGATGACCTCCTTGGCGATGCGGAAGCTGTCGATCGCTGCCGGCAGCCCGCAATAGATCGCAACCTGGAGGAAAACCTCCTGGATTTCCGCCTTTGTCAGCCCGTTATTGAGCGCGCCGCGAACATGCGCCTTGAGCTCGTGCGGACGGTTGAGGGCCGCGATCATGCCGAGGTTGAGCAGGCTGCGGCTGCGCCGATCGAGCCCGGGACGGTTCCAGATCTCGTCCCAGCAGTACTCGGTCGCGAGCTCCTGGATGGGCCAGGTGAATTCGGTGGCTGCATTCAGCGCCACGTCAACATAGGCGTCGCCCAGAACGGCCCGGCGCGTGGCCAGCCCCTTCCTGAACTTCTCGCTCTGGGGTTTGTCGGTGGTCATTGTCGATAGGCTCCGTTTTCTCGTTCAGCTCGCCACGGCGAGGTCGGCATCGCCACTCGCGAGCGGCGTGGTCCAGGCATCGTAGCCGTAGACCCAATCGGGGTCGGTCGGGTCACGGAGCCAGGTATTAGTGCGCGAGCTCGCCTGAACCCGCGAGGTGCGCGGTTTGCGCGTCGCTTCGAAGCGGCGGAAGGCTTCCGCGACGCCGTCGCGGTCGACACCCTGCAGGCAACGCGAGAGCACGGCCGCATCCTCGATCGCCATGGCTGCGCCCTGCGCCATGTACGGCGTCATTGGATGGCAGGCATCGCCGAGCAGCGTGATGTTTCCGTCCGACCAACGGGGCAGCGGCTGGCGGTCGACGAGCGCCCATTTGTGAACAGATGGGCAGGCCGCGAGCGTGTGGCGCACCTGCGGGTGAAAGTCGGCGAAGGCCGCGCGCAGCTCGTTGACGTCGCCCATCGCCGACCAGGATTCGACCTGGAAGCCCGGCTCGACCTGGCTTGTCACGAAGTAGACCTCACTGCGGTCCGGCTTCACGTAGTAGATCACGATGTGCCGGTCCGGTCCCCACCACTTGGTGCAATCGTCAATCTCGTAGCCGTTGAGAAGCGAGGCCGGGAAGACTGTGCGATAGGCGATGCGCCCCGTGAAGGTCGGCTTCTCCTTGTCGAACAGAGCCTCCTTCACGAAGGAGTGCACGCCGTCTGAGGCAACGACCGCGTCATGGGTGGCAGTCACGCCGTTCGCGAAGCTCAGGCGCACGCTGCCGTTGGCTTGCTGATCGAGGCCGGTTAGTTTGTGATCGAGGTTGATGTCGCTGTCCGGCACGACGCTCGCCAGTGCCGCGTGTAGGTCACCGCGATGGGCGAGGAGGTAGGGAGTGCCCCAACGCTCCTCGGCGGACTCGCCGAAGACCATGTCGAAGCGGATTTCCCCAGTGTCGTATTCCTTGTTGTTCCAGGAGCGCGGGTAGAAGGCAGCGGCGCGCAGGGTCGGCTCGAGGCCGAACTCGCGCATCACCTTCATGGCATTGCAGCCGATCTGGATGCCCGCACCGAGGCGCGTGAAGCGCGAAGCCTGTTCGTAGACGGTCGTCTCAATCCCCAACCGACGCAGAGCCGCTGCGGTCGCGAGACCGCCCATGCCGGCACCGATGATGGCCACGGAAAGGCTTTTCATGCCCGAATCCTCCTCTGGTCCCCCCGAGTTTTCGATCGTCGGGCTTCGGGCCTGGCGATGCAGCCGGGTGGGGCTGATGCCAGAGGATCGCCGCGAGAACCTCGCCGCGCAAACCACTTTAGCTGACCCCGCGTGAGGTTCTGTCACAGCTAGGGTTGTCCGCCCCGTTCAAAAGACGCAGAGCCTGATGCACTGCAACGATGGCCAGCGCTATGAGCTGCGTGAGCAAACCTCACGGACCACGAACTATCGTGGTTTGCAAACGACTGCGGGCGGGGCCTAGCATCTCCTGGGCAGCGCTCACGCCAAGACGAGTCTGCTCGGACCGGCCACGACGTCACGCGAACAACGCGTGCGAGATGCCGAGAGGAAACGCGCATGGACGCTGCGGTAGCCACTACGGCTTTCGACGAGATTCCGGTCCAGCGCGAGGCTTGGTATCGGCGGCTCTGGGTCCAGGTCCTGATTGCGATCGCGCTCGGCGGAGCGCTCGGCGCGCTGTTTCCGCCGGTCGGCGAATCCTTGAAACCGCTCGGCGACGCGCTGATCAAAGCAATTCGCATGACCATCGCGCCGATCGTATTCTGTACGGTGGTGCACGGCATTGCCAGCATGAGCGACATGCGCCGAGCCGGCCGGATCGGCTGGAAGGCGATCGTCTATTTCGAGGTCGGCACGACGCTCGCGCTCGTCCTCGGTCTCGTCATCATCAACCTCGTGAGGCCAGGTGCCGGCATGCATGTCGACGTCTCGACGCTCGACGCCAAAGCCGTGCAGGGGTTCATCACCCGCTCGCAGCACGAGACTGTGACCGGCTTCCTGCTCGATATCATCCCGAACACCGTGGTCGGCGCCTTCGCCAATGGCGAGATGCTGCAAATCCTGTTCTTCGCGATCCTGTTTGCAATTGCGACGCAACGGGTCGGCGAGCCTGGTCGGCGCATGGTGCAGATGGTGGACGACCTCGCCAAGATCTTCTTCCAACTCCTCGGGACGATCATGCGCTTCGCGCCGATCGGCGCTTTCGGCGCGATGGCCTTCACGATCGGCAAGTACGGCCTCGGTGCCGTGGTCTCGCTGTCGCAATTCATGCTGTGCTTCTACGCGACCTGCCTGCTCTTCATATTCGGCGTGCTCGGCGCGGTTTGCCGACTGATGGGCTTCAGCGTGTGGCGGCTGATCCGCTATCTCAAAGAAGAGCTGCTCCTAGTCTTCGGGTTCTCGGCCTCCGAACCCGTGCTGCCGCGTTTTATGGTCAAGATGCAAAAGGCCGGCTGCGCTGAGCCCATCGTCGGCCTCGTGATCCCGACCGGCTATAGCTTCAACCTCGACGGCACCTGCATTTATTTGACCATGGCCGCCCTGTTTTTGGCGCAGGCGACCGACACCGACCTCTCCCTCACGCAGCAGGTCGGGATCATCGGCGTCCTCCTGCTGACCTCGAAGGGCGCCGCCGCGGTGACGGGCAGCGGCTTCATCGTACTAGCCGCGACTCTCGGCACGGTCGGGCACATCCCCGTCGCCAGCATCGCGCTGATTTTCGGTATCGACCGCTTTATGTCGGAGGCGCGGGCGCTGACGAACTTCATCGGCACGGCGGTGGCGACGGTAGCGGTCTCCAAGTGGGAGGATGAATTGGACGAGCGCGCCTTCGAGAGAGCGCTCGGGAAAGCCTAGTCAGAATCCCTGCAGAAGGCTGCGCGTCGGGATAAGGCCAATTCGATCCTATGGATCTATCCCGCCGATGCAGAGGTATTTGATTTCGAGGTAGTCCTCGATCCCGTATCTTGAACCCTCGCGGCCGAGACCAGAGGCCTTCACGCCGCCGAAGGGCGCGACCTCGGTGGAGATCAGTCCCTCGTTGATGCCGACGATACCGGCCTCGATCGCCTCGGCGACACGGAAAACCCGGCCGACGTCGCGACTGTAGAAGTAGGAAGCGAGGCCGAACGGCGTATCGTTGGCCATCTCGACGGCTTCCTCCTCGGTCTCGAAGCGGATCAGGGGAGCCACTGGGCCGAAGGTCTCCTCCGAGAACATCTTCGCCTCGCGCGGCACGTCAGCGAGGATCGTCGGCTCGAAGAAGTTGCCAGCTCGATCGAGGCGCTTGCCGCCGGCCACGATGCGGGCGGACGCCACCGCAGGGACCCGGCTTTTGGTCGCCAAGGTCAGCAACGCCTTCGATATCGGCGGAGCATCCCTGCCCGTGCTCGACCGTGTCAGCCTGGAGGTGGCGCCCGGCGGCTTCACCGCTTTGCTCGGCCCGTCCGGCTGCGGAAAATCCACGCTGCTGCGTCTCGTCGCCGGGCTGGAACCGCCGGGAAGCAGACGCATCGCCGTCGACGGCGTGCTGGTCGAGGGACCCGACCCGTCGCGGCTGCTGGTCTTCCAGGATCCGACGCTCTACCCCTGGCGCACGGTCCGCGGGAACGTGGCGCTCGGTCTGGAAGCGCGCGGCGTCGCCCGCGCGCAAGCCGGGCGGATCACCGCCACTATCGATCTCGTCGGATTGTCGGGCTTCGCCGACGCCTACCCCCACCAGCTCTCCGGCGAAATGGCGCAGCGCGCCGCACTCGCCCGCGCGCTGGTCAACGATCCACGCCTGCTCCTGCTCGACGAGCGCCTCGGAAAGCTCGACGCCCTGACGCGGCTCGCCAACCGCCGGCGCTTCGGCGAGGTGTTCGCGACCGCCTGGGACAGTTCTTGCCGCACGGGCAAGCTGGTCTCGCTGATCCTCGTCGACGCGGACCACTTCAAGCGCTTCAACGACCGCTACGGACACACCGGCGACGATGTTCTGAAGGGGCTCGCCGGTGCCTGTCTGTGAGCGTGCACCGGCCCGACGACCTCGTGGCGCGTGTCGGCGGCGAGGAGTTCGCCATCCTCCTGACCGACACCGACACGGCCGGGACCCTTCGGGTCGAGGACAAGGTCCACGGAGCGCTGGCGACATTATCGGTGACTTCGGCCGGCATCGGCGCCGGCGCGGTGACCGCGAGCATCGGCGTGGCGACCGTGACGGGCGTGCCCGGCGGAACGGCCCAGGCGCTCTACGATGCCGCGGACGCCGCGCTCTACGCGGCCAAGGAAAGAAGCCGCACCCAGACCCGGTGCGCGCCGGCGGACGATTGGAGCAGCGAGAGGTCGTCGTCTTTGTGCCTAGTTCGAGTTTGACCCGGCTATCACCCCCGGCGCGTCCCGTGACGGCAGGGCCGCATGGGGACAAGCCGCTGAGGCTCAGGTCTCGCGGAGAAGGGTGCCCACGGCTTCCAACTGATGCACAGAATCCATTCCGCCAACCAGCTTTCCCACGTGTTGCAAGGCCAGCAGAATATCGAGACAGAGGCGCCGCAAGCCTTCCGCCTGATTCCAACGTTGCGCCGTGCGGAAGCGCTCTCCACCGTCGAGGTCACGGATAGGTAGCGTGGGCGGCTACCTTGTGACGCTTCCTCAATTCCTCCGGAAGATACAGGCATGTACGGGACATCACCCACCGCAAGCGCGCGCGGCTCCCGCTGGCGTCCTGGCATGGTGCAGCCTAGCCTGGACCACATGACCCAGTACCTCGTCAAGCGCGCGAACCTCCTCGTCTTCGGCGTTCTTCTCGCCATCCTTGCCCTGGTCGGGGCGGCGACCTGGGAGCGGCTGAACGCGTCGCGGCAGGTGCGCGAGCCCTCGCAGCACAGCTATGACATCCTCCTCGCGTCGAAGGATCTCGCGATCGCCCTGCGCGACGCCGAGCGCGGCCAGCGCGGCTATGTCCTGACCGGCCGGGACGAGTACCTTGCCCCGTACGACGCCGCGCGCGACCGCCTGGGCGTTCACCAGGGCGAGTTGCAAAAGCTCACCGCCGACAATCCAGACCAACAGCGCCGCCTGCGCGAACTCGCGCCGGTGATCGCGCGCAAGCTGGAGGAACTCGCCCAGACCGTGCAGGCCCGTCGCGACGGCGGCTTAGACGCGGCCGAGCGCATTGTCGACACGGACGCCGGCCGCGACTTCATGGTGGATGCCGAGAGGACGCTCTCGGGGCTCTAGGCCGATGAGCAGGCGCTCCTCGCTGAGCGGCTCGCACAGAACGATGCGCGCGCCGGCTGGGTCCGCTGGATGGTCCTCGGCGGCTTGTTCCTTGCGCTCCTCACCCTGCTCTGGGCGGCGCGGCTCCTGAACCAGGCCTGGTCGCGGTCCTACCGCGTCGAGGTCGAGCAGCGCGCGCTGGCCCTGCGGCTGCGCACCTCGCTCGACAGCCTCAGCCAAGGCGTCGCCGTCTTCGGTCCCGACCGCAGGCTTACGAACTGGAACGAGTGCTTCCGGGTACTGCTCGACCTGCCCAAGGCCATGGTCCGCCTCGGCACGGCCTATTCCGCCTTCGTCGAGCACACGGCCGAGGCGGGCCGCCCGGCGCTGGAGAGCGAGGACCAGATCCGTGCAGCCAGCGGCGATGCGCGCGGCATCGTCGTCTACGAGCGCGTGCGCGGCGACGAGCATCACCTGGAGCTGCGCCGCACGCCGATGCCGGTCGGCGGCTTCGTCCTGACCGTGTCGAACATGACGAAGCGGGCACAGGCGGAGGGCGTCCTGCGCGAGGCGCAGAAGATGCAGGCCATCGGTCAGCTGACCGGCGGCATCGCCCACGACTTCAACAACCTGCTCCAGGTGATCCTCGGGAATCTCGAGTTCGTCCGCGCCAAACTCACTGGCGACGACAGGATGCAGCAGCGCATCGAGCGCGCCGCCTGGGCGGCGCAGCGCGGCGCGGCCTTGACGGGCCAACTCCTCGCCTTCGCCCGCAAGCAGCCCCTGGCCCCGGCCGCCATCGACCTCGCTGCGACCATGCCGGATCTCATGCCGCTGCTGCGGCGGACCCTCGGCGAGCACATCGAGGTCCGCTACGTCGAGAGCGCCGGGCTGTGGCCCGCGATGGCTGATCCGGCCCAGCTGGAGAGTGCGGTTCTGAACCTCGCCCTGAACGCCCGAGACGCCATGCCCGGCGGTGGGCGTCTCACCATCGAACTCGCCAACAAGGTCATCGACCACGAATACGCGCGCCATCACGCCGAGGTGACGCCAGGCGACTACACGATGGTCGCGGTCTCCGACACCGGCCACGGCATGACCCGGGAGGTCGCGGCCCGCGTCTTCGAGCCGTTCTTCACCACGAAGCTCGACGGCAAGGGCACCGGCCTGGGCCTCGCGATGGTGTTCGGCTTCGTGAAGCAGTCCGGCGGACACGTGAAGATCTACTCCGAGCCCGGCGAGGGCACGACCGTGAAGCTCTACCTGCCGCGGGCCGTCGGGTCGGCTGCTGCGCCGGTCCGCACGGGCACGCCCGTCGAGCTGCCACGCGGCTCGGCCACGATCCTCATCGTCGAGGACGAGGCCGCCGTTCGCGAGATCGCCTGCGCAATCCTGACCGACCTCGGCTACCGGGTGCTGGAGGCGGCGGACGGCGAGGAGGGCCTGCGCGTCTTTGGCGGGAACGCACCTGCCATCGATCTTCTCCTTACCGACGTCGTGCTGCCCGGCAGGATCCGGGGCCGGGAACTCTCCGAGCGGATCCTGGCGCTGCGACCGGAGGTGAAGGTGGTCTTCATGTCCGGCTACACCGAGAACTCCATCGTCCACCACGGTCGGCTCGACGACGGCGTGCGGTTGATCTCCAAGCCCTTCCGGCGCGACCAGCTCGCCGTCCAGGTCGCGGCCGCACTCGGGGTCCCGGCGCAGGCCGCCCCGGCCACTGCGGAGAACGTGATCGAGTTGCTGCCCCGGCGCGGCGCGTAGGGCCTCAGGCCGGCATCACGAAGGCGAAGGTCGTCGCCTCAGGACCGGAGGTGGCCGTTAACGTGCCGCCGTGCGCCCGTGCGATCTCAGAGGCGATGTAGAGCCCCAGCCCCAGGCCCTGCTGGCTCGGGCGGCTCGACGCGCGCACGAAGGGTTGGAACAGGTTTGCCATCGCCTCCGGCGGGATCGGCCTGCCGGCGTTGCTGACCGACAGCTCGACGATGCCGTCGATCATCACGCCGCGGACCGTGACCGGAGCGTCGGACGCACCGTGGGTCAGGGCGTTGGCGACGAGGTTGGACAAAAGTTGCCCGATGCGGGCCGGGTCGCAGCGGCAGTCGCCGATCCCGTCGAACTCGACCTCTATGCGGCGGCCGGCGTGGCCGGTCGCGAGTTCGTCGACGACCTGGCGCAGCATGGGGGCGAGCGGGACCCTGTCGGCCTTCTTGACGGCGATACCGCCGCCGAGCCGGCCGCGGGCGAAGTCGAGTACGTCGTCGATCAGGTTGGCCATGCGGGCGACACTCTTGCCGACGAGGTCCAGGATGCCCCGCCCGCGCTCCGACAGGTTCTCCTTCGCGAGGAGCTTCGCGCCGGCATCGATGGAGGCGAGCGGATTCCTCAGGTCGTGCCCGAGGACGGCGATGAACTGCTCACGCAGGTCAGAGCTTTCGCGTTCGTCCGCGAGCGAGGCCGTGCTGGTCCGCAGGTCCGTGCGGGCCGTGGCCAAGTCGGTCTGGCTCGTGGCGAAGTCCGCGCGGCTCGTCGCGAGGTCGGCCTGGCTCGACGCGTGGCTGGCCCGGCTGGTCGCGAGGTCGCGCCGGCTCTCCGCCAGATCGGAGGCACCGACGGCGAGCCGGCGGTGAGCGTCAATCTGGAAGGCGATGAGTTCGGCATGCAGCCGAAACATCCGCAGCAGCCACGGCGCCGAGAGGTCGCGCGGCTCGGGATCGAGCGCGCAGAGCACGCCGAAGAACGTGCCGTCCGGCAGCACGATCGGCGTCGAGACGTAGCTGCGGAACCCATACATCGAGGGCGTCGGGTGGCTAAAGTAGACGGAGTCGACCTGCGCGTCCGAGATCACGACCGGCCCCACCGCTTGGCGGACCTCGCGGCAGATCGTGGTCTCGACGGGAAGCTCGCCACCCGGCTGAATACCGAGACCGATCCCGTCCTGCACGGCGCAGGCCATCCAGCGGTCTGCCGTGACCCGCGCGACCGCGGCGAAGCGCATGCCGGTCGCCGCCCGGACGACCTCCAGGACGCCCGGAACCGCTTCGAGGCCGGCGACCAGCACCGCGTCGTCCGTCAACACGTCCGTCACCACTCGCTTCCGCACCTTCGGACCGCCCGGCCACGTTTGTACTTGGGTCGCGGCGTCTTCGCCAGGATGCATGCCCTTGGATCGACGGATCATTCGGCGTCAGCCGGGGTTGAGAGGGTTCGGCACAGAGAGGAAGCGCGGTGGCGATCCCGGTGATCCTGGTGGTGGACGACGAGGCGCTGCTTCGGATGCTGGCCGTCGACCATCTGGTAGTGTCTCAGTTTGAAATCTGATGAAAGGCGCGAGACCAGAAGGCTCGGGATTCTTCATGCATAGTGATTTTTTACTCAGCCAAGCTAAGATTGTGTCCAGTAGTGGCGAGCTTAAGATTTTCTGTGATTATGACGGCAGGTTCAATAATTTCGAATAAGTCTTTATAACGCAGAAAACATTTATTGACATCGTCTATCTTTCGATGAGCAATCCTATAATTTCTGATGGCTTGCAATTTTTTAAAACTCGAAGGGCCGCGACCTTTCATTGGACTATTATACGTCTCTACGGCCTTCTTGATAGCCTGTTCGCATGAATGCGCATCAAGCTCAGAGCAACTATAAGCAGAAGACCAGTTTTTTGCTTGATCTATATAGTAATCTGTGCATCTTTTTTGACGAACAAGTCTGATAAGTAGCGGTATTGATGACGTTTCTCTTTTGTTTGGCTTAAACCGTTTGCTTCCAAGGTCGTAAAGTCTCCAAAGAGTCACAGAAAGATCTGCTGCTAATCCCTGATGAATAACATTGTATACTGAAGCTCCATCAATCTGCCTGTCTTCAAGGCCTCGTATAATATCGTTATCTTTTTCCAGTACGGCCTCGTCCCAGAGAGCAACATTGATGTCGAACTCAATGGCCCGAAGCATCGCCTCCATCCGTCGCAATGCTTCTCCCTTATAAATAGAAGAACGCTTTCTTTTTTGTTTTTCTTATTCAATTCGTTAGCTCGTCTTGTATGGCCCACGCTTGCCCGGCTTCGGCGCGGCCGCCTCCAACATCCGGCCAAGTCTTACATCGACCATAGCCGATCCGACAGTCCCGCCGCCTTGGCTGAGGTTTGTTTCAGCGTCTTATGGATGCGCACGAAGTTGTAGAACACGAAGTAGAGAGACAGCGCGTGATAGTGGCTCTCCAGCTTCTTCGAGAAGGCATTTGTGAGCCGGGTGAAGCGCCGCATGCCCATGGGCATGTTGAAGTTCTGGCGCTCCACATAGCTCGTGGAAACGTGCTTCTCTTCCGGGTAGCCGGTCACGGCCCGCTTGCTGGCACCGAGGCACACGGCCGGGCTGTATTTCCGCTCCGGTCCGCGGTCCGCGCTCCCGCCGTACTTCTTGACCAGCATGGCGTAGTCGACGCCCTGCCCGAAGGCCTCATCAACCGCCTTCACGTAGGCCATGTGCCCATCGGTCGTGAGTTGTATCCGGCCGACGACGCGGGACGAGAGATCTGACGTGATCCAGATCCTTGTTTCTATCGTATTCACGCGCGGACTATCTGGCGCTAAGACACAAAGCGACACGTTTCTAATCTGCCAGACATTCAAGAAGACCGAGGACGGATGGCGTGTCGCATCGATCCTGCCAATAGCTAATAATACTTTGAGATAGTCGGAATGTCCGCTTCCCGATGAAGGGCTAAGGTACGTTGCCACTCAATGCAGACGTCGTCTGGGCGTCGCTGACTTCCTTCCGGGTTAGGCCAGGACGCTTCGATGTTATTAGTGTCAGGGTCGAGGACGAAGGCAACGTAGCTCGCCCTCGGCGCCGTCCTTGATCGCGAAAGCCCGAGCATCCATTGTCGCGGCCTCCATGTGTGAGAGCCGCTTCATAGAAGGCATCTACCGCTTCTCGGCTGGGCCCGGCGAAAGCGTGAAGGATTGGTGTTGCTCCCGCAACGTTGGAAGCCAGCCAACGCGACGACACGAGTGCGCTGCTCGGTACCCTCGTGCTCGAAGCCGATCCCAGCTGTCGTTGAAACAGTCGAACATGTGCATGCGCCCTTGCGGATGCGCCATGCCCTGTGCACCGAACCACGCTTTTCACTCCTCGTAAGAACAGAGCAACTTGCATCGGGAACGGTTCGCGACCGCTTCCATTGGCAAATGACAGTCTACCTAATTACCGCCTCCCAGAAGCCTGTGAGCAGCAACCAGGTTCACCGTACACTCGGCATCACCGACAAGGCCGCGCGTTTCTTCCTCCTCGTATCCGCGAAACCACTCACAACGGTTTGATCCTTTGAA
>NZ_BJZV01000050.1 GCF_007992215.1 Methylobacterium gnaphalii
GCTGGCTGCAACCCGAAGGCGCGGGAGGTGACAGAGATGTCAAGCCGGATCCATCCAAGCTCCCGCCAGCTGCCAGAAGACGAGATCCCAAACGAACCTGCCCGCCAAACCTTAGCAATCAGCCAAATTCCCTGATATGGAAACCGCCACCCTCCGAGCGTGCCCATCCTTTCAGGACCCAACCATGTCGAGTCAGCCCCGGACGTGCATCGTCACTGACGAGTTTGTCGGCATCAATAAAAAAGGCGGCATAGGCACATGCGCGCGGGCATTAGCCGAGATCTGCCAAGCTGCAGGAGAGCAAGTCGATGTTTTAATTACCTCACCGAAAACCCCTATAGACATTGCTATCCTGTCACAGAGATTCAATGTACAGTTTCTCTCCGATCAAATATTTGACACGATGTCTATTGTGGAGGCGTCTGACGACGCCGCAAAAGCTTATAAAACCTATCTTTATATTCGAAACCGTTCCTTCGACACGATACATTTCAACGACTGGCAGGGAAGCGGCTTCTATGTCGCAATGGCAAAGATTCAGGGATTGATCAAAGGGCGAATTATCACCCATCTGCACGGAAGCTCAGCGTGGGTCCGCCGCTACAACCAGAATTCCCCGAAGCTAGAAGACTTCGAGAGGGAAGATATGGAGCGATTTCAAATCGAGAATTCTGACTACGTAATAGCTCCAAGTTCGTATATGCTTCAATGGTATGAAAAGGAAGGCGTAGTTTTGCCAAAAGGCGAACGTCGCCAGTGGATATTGCCGCAATGGCTCGAGTACAATAACCTGCATCCGGGCAACTTGACTACAGATTCGCTAGCGCCTGAAACACTCCGCGAAGTAGTATTCTTCGGGCGGCAGGAGCGTCGTAAGGGGATCGACATATTCGTTGAGGCGATAAGCAGATTGCCCAAAACGTTTAAGCCCACGATCACCTTCCTTGGGGCTTTCAGTCAAATTGATCATGAATTTACAGGCGCCTATATACTCCGAAAACTAATACATTATCCTGGTCGCATAAGATTTCTGCCTGATCTAGACCAAGAATCTGCGTTGCAGTACATCCTGCGCGCGCAGGGGGCGATCTGCGTAATGCCGTCCCTGATAGAGAACAGCCCCTGTGTCGTGGGAGAATGCTTTACGATCGGAGTCCCCTTTCTGTCGACAGACGTTGGTGGGACTGCGGAACTTATAGATCCTGACTCGCGCAATCTTTGTCTTGTGCAGCCTACCGCATCTTCGATAGCGGACGCTTTGCAGAGAGTACAGGCGAAAGGACTGCCTTCACTACAATCGAGCCTGAATCCCAGACATATCATCCGCGCGTGGAAAGACAGTATCACTATATTCTCTAATTCCCGCGAAAATACCTGCTACGCCCGTTTCAAACGCGGGCCAACGGTAAGCGTTTGCCTCACCCACTATAACCGACCTAAGATGCTCGACAGAGCTCTTAAAGCAATATATAGGCAAGATTATGAGGATATTGAGCTTATTATAATAGACGACGGCAGCAATTTTCCGGAAGCTATCCGGTACATCGACGATCTTAGTGTAGGTTCATCTCGTTTTCCGCTCAAAGTTATTAAATCAGAAAACAGATACCTAGGCGCAGCAAGAAACCTTGGCGTCAAGCACGCTACCGGCGAATACGTTCTGTTTCATGACGACGACAACATCAGCGAACCTGACGAAATTTCAACTTTTGTGACAGCGGCGCTTAATTCGGGCTACGACATCCTTACGTCACAGTACTACGTTTATGATGATAACAAGCAACGGGACCCACTAGCTGACAGAAATATAAGGTGGTTTCCTATAGGGATTGGAGGTTTGTACTCAATATTCCATAACAAGTTCGGCGATGCCAACGCTCTGTTCCGGAAGTCGGCCTTCGAGGCGATTGGCGGATTTACCGAATTACGCGGAGTCGGACTAGAAGATTGGGAGTTATTTCTTCGCGCCTATTATAAGGGCCTCAAAATCGGGGTGGTGCCGGAGCCACTGTTTACTTATCGCATAAGCAGTGAGGGCATGCTCCAACAGGGCAATCCAGTTGACAACTATGACCGGTTATTTGCCGCCGTTGAGGCTTCAAACGGGCTTCTGTCCGCAGATATGCTGCGTTATATAAGATCAAATGACATACGGGCCGAACAGAGAGCAAGAGCTCTACGTATTGTCTCTCCGCTGCCGGGGGGCGACTTGCACCGCGAACTCATTGATTGCGACCCTCAGTCAAGCGCAGCGAGGATAAAACTTACAGAGTTAGCATTCAGCCTTGGACGCACCGACGATGCTATTGATCTAGCGCTTCAAACTCCCTCCTCACGTCACAGACTGCTTGCCCTAGACCGGGAACGTTACGGCGTGCTTGGCATCGGAGCCTTCCGAAATTATATCGAAGTACCTCTAGCCCACGATCGGACCGCACTATTAATAAAAGGATGGCTTCTCGACCAACGTAACACCGCTACTTCAATCGCCACAGCCAAACTGAACAAAGATGAATTCGAATGCGTGGCAGAGCGCCGATACCCGAGACCCGACGTCGATTTGTCCAGACAAATACCTCATTCATCTAACTCAGGCGTAGTCGCGTTGTTTCGAAAATCAACAAAGCCTCGGCTTTCGGTTCGGAGAATGGTCGCCCGCTGGAAGGGTATAACTATATCTAGCGGTATTTCAGAAGGAAAACTCGAGGTCGAGCGCAAGTCTGGCACGCGTGTCACGGGGCATATCGATTTTGCAACTTGGTGCCGGATCGTTCCCGTCGAACTAGCAGGTGACGAACGGAGTTCGATTCAACTCATAATCGAAGCACCTAAACCCGAACTAGTTGCAATTTCTTTTGCCGGCTCGCCGTTCATGTTCGCAGCAGACATAGAACCTGGTCGAGCCAGATTCAGCCTGCCATCGAAAGTGTTTACCCCTATAGCTCTCCTAGAAATCGCTGCTCCCGCAAATGATCGTATAGAAATTATGTATTAACTATTTGAATGCGCGGTGGTAGGATTATAAAATATTATGCGGCTTCCTAACGTATCAAACCGCAAGTCAATAGGACGTAGAGCACCGAGCGCCTCTGCAATAGCAGCATGTCGGTCCTCCGGCGCATAGAACATCAGAAAGCCGCCCGCTCCAGCACCTAGAAGTTTCCCTCCAAGCGCTCCAGCCTTTCGAGCGGCATCATACCAATCGTCAATAGCGCTAGTGCTGATGCCCTTTGTCAAGCTCTTCTTCAGATTCCAGTTATCGTTTAATATTTCACCGAATGAATCCAAATTTCCATTTTGAAGTTCCTCTCTAAGCGCGTAAGCCAACTCTACCATTCGTATCAGCGCCGCACGCTTGGCACCATCACTCGAAATTGCAATTGTTTGCTGCTTCAATATATCCGAGGCGCTGCGCGTAACACCGGTGTAAAAAACGATTATGCGCCTTTCGAGTGCGCTTCGTACTTCCAGCGGCATTATTACCGGTGATACAAGAACACTATCATCAGCCTTGAACTCAATGAGGTTAAGGCCACCGTATGCCGCGGCATACTGATCCTGCTTTCCAATTGGCTCGCCGCATCGGTTAATCTCGATGTCGCTGCTACAATACCCCAGACTGTCGGCGGATATATGACGGCCCAGATAGGCAGAAAGGGCGTTCAGGAGGCCAACTGTGAACGAACTCGAGGATCCAAGACCCGTACCCCTAGAGGGTATGTCCGCAATCGTTGTAATCTCAACTCCACCAGTGATCCCGAGCATATCAAACGCGGCCCGTACGAGACGATGCTCAATCTGCTCTACTGTCTCTACTTCCTCAGTTTTGGAGTATGCCAGCCGGATACCCCCGTCGAACTTCCGGTTGATATTGACGTAAACATACTTGTCGATAGATGTGCTGACTACAGCGCCCCCATACCGCCTGTAGAAATCAGGCATGTCACTTCCTCCACCTACAAAGCTCATTCTAAGCGGAGTACGGCTAATGATCATAGACTCTCACACATCTTCTATCGAGGGCTGCGTTACACGCAAAATTATACCTTCCGCGTGCCGCCTTAACAAAAGCTGGATCGGACGTTGAAATGGCTATCTATTGATCCCCGGTCTCAGTTCTACACAATGCCTGCATGACTATGTGGCCAAATATCGAATGAACATCCTCAACTAACTGCATATCATTAGACCTTACCCATATAATGTTATCTGCTTTTTCTTTTAAGCGCCCGCCCTCAAATCCGCACAACCCTAGCGTTTGACAGCCTAAATTTTTTGCAGTCTCAATCGCACGAACAACATTTTCTGAGTTCCCGCTGCCTGATATAGCGATGACAAGATCGTCTTTAGCTGCCACACCCATCAACTGCTGTGAGAACACCTCATCATAAGAGATATCATTCGAGTAGGCAGTAATGAGACCAACGTTATCGACGAGACTTCTTCCCCGAAATGGTTTCCCATGTGCAAGAAAGACCATTTTGGTCCAGTCAGTCATAAAGTGAAGCGCCGTCATTGCGCTGCCACCGTTACCGAGAGTTATGATCTGTCGGTTCTCAGCCCACGCATCGCGAACAAGCTGAATTCCTCTATCAAAAGCTGAACGATCAACTTGAGCAAGTAGCTCTGACAATCTATTGAGATATCTATCTGCGTGCATTGAAATCATCATTACTCACCGTTGTTGCGCGTGAAGGGATTGAAGCGACGCTCTATAGAAGGTCATCAACACAAAACCGAAAATCTGCTTTGACCGCATCTGCTGCGATATAAGCGTCTTCGTCTAGACGCCTGCTCTCGTATATCGCCAACGCCTCTGCTTGGCCCTCCCCTCTGTCCCTTAGCGTCTGAATTACACGATGCCGCCGCCGTCTCTCATCGCCCGTCACCCAAACACGGTGAATGGAGCGGCTTTGTGGCCGGCTCGGAGGTAACATCATCGATAGGGCTGGCACGCCTTCCACGATTAAGACATCAGTTGATTCTAGCTGTAGATGGTCGACAGCAAGTGTTCTAACCTGCGTTTCGCGATCATACCGAGGTAGATCAATCGCGATTGACTCTCCATTTGACAGCCAAGGGCTGATCAATTCGATGGCTAATTCTAGTTCGTATCTCGAGAAAACAGAACCGCCGTCACGACTGGTCGCAGATCTAATAAAGCAATCGAGTTCAAGAACACGATTTGAATATTGCTTTTCGTTAAGAAACCAGGAAAGAACTGTTGCAATTGTAGTTTTTCCTAGTTTTGCACATCCGCCGATCATAACAAGGTCACCTGGTCGGATCTTCCGGACTAGGGGCTCCAATACAATGCAGAGCGAGGGGTATACGTCTAAGATGAACCGCGTTGCTGCGGCTACATCGTCTACTATAACGTCTGGACGAGCGTTGGCGCGATGGTCTAGGCCGCCTTCGCCCGTCCGGACTAGGACCGATCTCAGCCCAGCGCGGTTAGCGGCCAGAACGTCAGTTGTAGAATCACCGACCATCCACGAAATCTTCTTGTCTATGTTAAGTTGTGTCGAAGCTTCTTCAATCATAGCAATGCCGGGTTTTCGACAGTCGCACGTGATCTTCAGGGATTTGACTTCGTCCGGGAACCCGGAGTCGGGGTGATGGGGGCAATACTTGATTAGATCTAGCCATGCTCCTTTCCGGCCGAGTTCAGTTTCCATTTTATTATGAATGAGCGTTAAATCCTCAACGCTCGCCTCCCCTCGCGCAATGACAGGCTGGTTTGTGATGACTGCGACCCGGTATTCTGCTTCATTAAGACGACGGATTGCTTCTGCGGTTCCTGGAAGAAGGGAAAATTCTGAGTGGTGGCGTACGTAGCCGGCGAGATCATTTAAGGTACCATCGCGATCGAAAAAGACCGCTTTCTGCAAATGCTTTCGCCGAGCTCGTTCAACAAGGCCTGTTTCGAGGTGGTGACTTGCTTTATCGAGGCGGTCGGGGGTTCCTATATCTTTGATGTATTCGAAAGATGTGTAGCCTCGAAGTCTCTGTCCAGCCGCGACCATGGCCGGGAATAGATCTTTGGCGAAGTCAAGCGGGAAGGATTGCTGTAGCCAGCGGCTGAGAGCTTGCCGTTCGACAATATACAGTGCAGCGTTGACAAGATTAGGTAGCAATGAACCGGCCGGATGGGGGTACCCGTAGAAGCCGGTTATGTTTCCGGAATGACCAAGGGCAACTAGATCTGAATCGTTGGGATGGTCGTTGGGATGTAGGAACAATGTAGCTTCGGCTGCGGCTTCTACGTGGACGCGCCAAAATCTTTCTAAATCAACGTCGAAAAGGGTATCGCCATAAACGACTAAGAAACGTTCGTCCAGCTGGCTGTATGCAGATAAAACAGCTCCGGCAGTGCCTTTCGCATCGCCATCGTTGATAGTAGTTACCGAAATTTCCAGTCTGGCTGATGCGCAGAAGGCTTCAATTTGATCCGCTGCGTGGTTTACAAGAAGTAGTGCTTCTGTGAATCCATTACTGGCTAATAATGTAAGTTGACGCTCTAGTAAAGGGACGCCGCCGACGTCGATCAGCGGTTTAGGACGTCCAGCAAGTCGCTCTTGCAACCGCGTTCCTTTGCCCCCGGCTAAGATTACAGCTTGTCGTTTCACGCAGAACCTTCCTGCATCGCTATCTGACGAACTGCCGTTTTCACGGCGTTCGACGAGTCCATTGAAGTTCTCCATCCGAGCCGAGCGAGCAACTCGACGTTATAGCGAAATCTTGGTACGTCACCTACCCATCCTTTCTGTCCTTCTCCAAATAAGATCGTCGCTCGCGGGCTGACTATGTCTCGAACCGTTTCCGCTATAAATTTTACCGTAACACCGTCGTCCGATGGACCAATATTGAAAACGTTGTACTTGTCACGGCTGTTTTCAGATATAAATAACATCGCGGATACGAGGTCGTCTACATGTAAATAAACTTTCTGCTGAGTACCGTTGCCGAGAACATTCAGCGTTTGCGGCGTGATAGCCAGCTTGCCAATGAAGTCTAGAATGACTCCGTGTGTGGCTGGTGTGCCGACGACATTTGGGAACCGAAAGATATTTGCTCGTTCCAAAAAGCTCTCGCACGCAGCGGAGATTTGGCCTTCGGATGCTAGCTTCATAGCTCCATAATTGGAGATTGGTTTGTAAGGCGCCATGTCCTCTGAAATCCGCAGGTCAGCGAAGTCTCCATATATGGCCGAGCTAGACGCGAAGTGGATCTTGCCAATGCGGCGGTTGCGCATGACCGAGAGAGTAGCGAACGTTGTCATGAATGTGTGTTGAAGGTCGACATAAGGATCTGAAATGCCGGCCGGGATATCGGAGTTTGCCGCTAAATGCCACACATCGGTGATTTCGCTGACTCGCGACGACGAGATGGCGGCCTCGAGTTCATGAGGGTTCGAACAGTCAGCTTCGACAAACGTTACGCCTCCGGTTGCAACTAATGGCGACAAGAATTCCCTCCTCCCACGGATGAGATTATCTACAGCAACAACCTCGTGCCCCAGCCTGAGAAGTGCTGGAATAAGATTCGCGGCCACGAACCCTGCACCGCCTGTAACCAGATGAACCATTGCGATTCCTTTTTTGTTCGTGCTTCACTAACTGAACGACGGTAAGGGTTGTATTTGTCACTGCCGACAGACAACGCGATATTAAATGAGCAGCGGGGTCGAGGACTGGCGGTCATCACACCTTCGCCGGTTTCAATTTTTGTACCGGTCATGTTCGTAGGCGTTTGGTGGCACTCCAGCCCTACCGACCGATGTGCAACGCATCGACACGGTCGCGCAGTAACTACGCCCGCGGTTGGGCGACTCATTCAACGGCCGGGCGTTGTGTTTCAATTCTGAGCATTGTCGTTTTACTAGCATCCGGGCTGCACCTTCGGCATGAACGTCCTAAGATGATCGAGCTACTAACGCGAGAAACAATCGCCTCGCTACAACCTATTTATTTATTATAATAACCAGCCTTTCGTGCGGCGGAACCACTTCTGGAAGCGCTCGTAAGAGGGCTCTCTGAGAATGGCATCATGAATCCAACCGAGGCGGGGCAGGTCATTTTTGTCGGCTGCAGCCGCATATCGCCGAAGCGTTTCGTAGCAATTTGGTCGGATGAAGGCGCTGTTTTGGAACTCTACCAAGGCAATGACGAGCTCGTTCGAGAAGATTGCGTTTGCTTTGCAGAAAGCGGAGACGCCTTTCATTTTAGACTGATATTTTTTGGGGTTCCACTGAGCGCTGCCACCCAGAACTCTATATCGGATTGAGCTTTGGTCCATATTTGCGACTTCGACTTCCGTTATCAGCCTTCCCCACAGCTCGTAGTCCTCTTCACATCGAAGGCTTTCATCATAATAATATAATCCGGAATCGTATATCTCCCGGCGGAACATTATTGTCGGATGGTAGAATGGATTGTTTACGAGGTACTCGTCTAGGATTTTCTTGTTAGATAGCGGACTACGGTATGGCCCTTCATGACGGCCGAAGGCATCCACCCCGGTTCCAACTAATGCGACCTTTGGATTCGCTACTAAATATTCTACTTGATCGTGGATCCGCCACCGATACGCGATGTCGTCTGCATCCATGCGGGCTATAAACGTCCCGGCGGCTTCGCGGAGACCGGCATTAAGAGCTTTGGAGATGCCGAGGTTTGGCGCTAACTCTAATATCTTCAGGTCACCATCGCCGAGATAGGAATTGGCAATCGCAACTGTATTGTCGCTTGAGCCGCCATCGACGATGATAACTTCGATATTTGCGTAAACTTGGTCTATTAAGCTGTGGATCATTTGTCGGATCCAAGGGCCTGAGTTCATGGTCGGAATGACGACCGACACAAGAGGCTTCTTCACTTTGTTATACCCTCGACTTGGCCTGCTATACGGGCGTATATAGATTTGGATTTCGAGACAAACATCTCGTCTATTTTTTCGAGAAAGGGGCCGGAGGCGCCGTTCCAAAGATGAAAGCAGTAGGCGGGTTCTAGATCGCTAAGAAATTCCAGCCCTTCGTCTGAAAAAAGGACGGTCTCGATTGTGTTCCAGAGTGGGAAGAAAAATGACCGGTAGTCCAGAACCTTTATGTCTTCAGGATATTTTGTCATCAAAATACCCGGCAATTTGACGGAGTGGTAATCCCAGAGATCGTCGCGCCCAGTAGATCGAAAATAGTCGTAATGGCTGATCCAATGCTCAAGAAATGGCGCGTTTGGGCGCGAAAGCATTACTGCATTGCAAAGCCCGGATGCAGAGTCGGGGCCTGCTGCTTGGACGCCCATGCAGAAATGCGATGAAAGGAGATCTTCATAGGAGCGTTGCGTTATTGTATCTATATCGAGGTATGCGCCCCCTGCGTGCTTGAGTGCGAGCAGGCGCACAATATCTGCCTTATGCGCGTAATGATAGATTTGCGATTGCCCGAAATAATCAAAATCTTCTAAGCGAATTACCTCAAGAGATGGCTGGATAGCCGTCCACCGGGGACCGACGGGCTCATGGAGACAGTGAAAAAATGCTCGCCAACCTGGATTAAAATATAGAGCTGATTTGATTGCCATATATCCGTAGTATGGAAGGTCTTCACCTGAATTTTTGAATCCGTAGACGAAGTGAAATATGCGCGGTATTTCGTGGGTTGACGCGTCCGTCGCGCTTCGGAGCCTGTTGATGAAGCCGTCCAGCGCTTGTGCAGCTTTGGACACGAGCTCGGTATTGTTCGCCGCGTTCGCCGCATTTCGATTGCGGTCTCTCTGAGGTGCTACCAGCGCTTCTCGACCATGCTCGTCTTCGCCTAGAGAGTGATCAGGAAATGCTGACGTGATGCGTCCTTCTCGTTGCCCATGTCGAATGTAATGGATCAGTGGATTGATGGCTTCGATCTTTACGTCGCGATACCGGGCTAGATAGCCTCTGCTGGAAAAATGTGGACTTGGATCGCGGCCCTCTCGTGCTCCGTGTTCAATGTAATGAACAGCGGGTGGTACGTTTGATTGCTTGACATCGTTATACGTGGTTATATACCAATCTTTGTCGAACAGATCGCTGCGTTCTATGATGGCGACTTCGTCCGCCTTTACCGGGGCTCGCTTTCTTTCAAGTTTGAGTTTTTTTAGAAGATTGGGCATGTTTGAGTCCGCTCGGATATGCAGGGCTACAGTTTGTCGTGGGACAGTCTTCAGTTTGAGTTGTTACTGCTCTGAGTTGTATCAATGGGTCATTGCCAGCTGGAATTGTACATCGACGTGGCTGCTTATTCGAATGCTGGCTAGTAACGTTTCTCGTCAACGGCCCTTGGCGGTGCCCGTTTATCGCTAGCTGGTTGCTGGCTTGGCTTAGGGCTAATGCGATGGCCTAATTAGTGTGGTTTCTGTGGCGGGTTCGTGGGTGTGCTCTGCGTACTGCCGGTCACTGCAGCTCGGTTTAGAGTGTTCGTGTCTCGAGCAGGGCTGTCCCACAGGATAGGCAGGTGGTCAAGAATCCTGAGGCTTTTATGGCGCTTGGCATCCCTGTAGAAGATGCCGAAGCAACGCTCGTTGTTGTCGATCTTGAGCCGCCTTCGGGGGTGCCTAGGGTCGAGGTTCCCCTTTGACTCAATGCGAATGTGTAAAGGCGTGGGGCGTTGCCATGAACAGAAGGGTGGCGTTGGAGCAACAGCGCAGTGTGAGGCAACTCTTGCGCCTGCTCAGGGGCGATCCGGAAGGGGCAGCATGCCCGGCTGCGTCGGCGATCACGCGGGCCTTGGTACCATAGCCACCTCGTGTCCTTCGACAGGCTCATCAACCAAGAGAAAGTGGTTCGGTCTTGGTCCACGGTGTTCTGCGCTGAAGGACGGCGTTGGCGTAGGTAAGGAACTTTCTGGCGCGGGTGGTCAGAGTCATTTTGTGCGGCTTTCCGGCGTCGATCAGGCTACGATAGAGCTGCCGCGGTGCGGCGTTCCAGCGGAAGCTGGCTGGCAGAGCTCCTGCGTAGAGCGCGCGTTGCACGCTGGCGCGCCTGCCCCCGATGGGGCGGATGCCCTTTGCGAGTGCCCGAGTCGTGATCGAATGGTGCGAGGCGGAGCAGGCAGGCGGCTTGCCCACGTGAGAGCTCTCCCAACTCTGGCACGCCGATCAGAAGGGTTAGCGCGGTTCGCCGGCCGATCCCTTCCACGCTCTCGATCAGTGCCAAGTGGGCCATGACGTGCCTCCCGTTTCTCATCCAGCGGAAGCGAGAGTCCTGTCGTGATCTGAGCGATCGTTGATGGCTTGTGCAAGAGGCCGGAGCGCGGAGTCGTCAGAATGCGCAGCGTTTCGGCCGGCGGTCTCGACAATGGCGCTGGCAAAGGCCCAAGGCGTCATCCAGGCGAGCTTTGAGTGCGGTCGCTCCTCATTGTAGTCGCGCCGCCAGTTTTTGAGCACGGCTCGGGCGTGGGGAAGCGGGCGGAACAGCGTCTCGTTCAGAAGTTCGTCGCGCAGTCGTAAGTTGCAGCTCTCGATGAAGCCGTTCTGCTGCGGCTTGCCGGGCGCGATGTAATGCCAGCCGACGTCGGTCTCGTCCGCCCAGCCGAGGATGGCGTTGAGGTGAACTCGGTTCCGTTGTCGCTGACGATGGTCGTCGGGCGACCAGGCCGGCGCACGATATCGTCGAGCTCGCGCGCGACCCTCAGGCCAGACAACGACATGTCGGTGGCAAGCGCCAGGCATTCCCGCGTGCAGTCGTCGACCGCGGCGAAGATCCGGAAACGCCAACCATCGGTGAGCTGGTCGGACAGGAAGTCCAGGCTCCACCTCTGGTTCGCCGCGACCGGCGTCTCGATCGGCCGCCGCGTTCCCATCGCCCGTTTGCGCCCCCCGCGGCGGCGCACCGTCAGCTTCTCTCGATGCCAACCACTCGGCACGCCCGCCGCTCGCTCATACCAAAGGTCGCGGCGAGATACGCCACGGCCTCCCGTCGCGCTGCGGGCGTCACCACTTCTTTCTCAGAAGATCCTTCAGCGCTGCGTTGTCGAGCATCGCGTCGGCCAACATCCGCTTCAACCGGCCGTTCTCGTCCTCCAGCCCCTTGAGACGCCGGGCGTCCGAGACGTCGAGGCCGCCAAACTTGACCTTCCCTTGTAAAACGTCGCCGTGCTTGCGGCAGACTGCGTATTCCGACGAAGCCGGCCGGGGATTCCGATTTGGGGCCGGCCGTCATCCCGAGGCGAAGCCGGCCACTGGTCCGATCTGAAGCCGCCCAGCGACGGGGCACTCCCGCGGGTCTGGGGTGAAGATCACGAGGTCGGTTCAGCAGGTCAAGCAGTCGGCTCGGCCGCCTTGCGTTTGCGCAGGCTTTCGCCGGCGAGCTCAATGCGGTGGGCATTGTGCAGCAGCCGGTCGAGGACGGCATCGGCGAGCGTGGGGATGCCGATGATCTCGTACCAGTGATCCACCGGCACCTGGCTGTGATCAGGGTCGAACCGGCGTCATAGCGGTCCTCGACGATCTCCAGGAGATCGCACGCCTGTTCGGGCAGGAGCGGCTCGGGGCCCCAATCGTCGAGGATCAGCAGGTTCACCCTGGCGATCTGGCGTAGCAGCCGGCCATAGCGACCGTCGCCACGCGCGAGGCTGAGCGCCGCAAACAGGCGCGAGACCCGGTAGTACAGCACCGAGAGGTCGTCCCGGCAGGCCTTGTGCCCGAGCGCGCAGGCCAGCCAACTCTTGCCTACACCGCAAGGGCCGGTGATCACGAGGTTACGCCGGGTCCGGATCCAGTCGCCGGTGGCGAGCTTGAGGAACAGGGCCCGGTCCAGGCCGCGATGGCTGCGGTAATCGACGTCCTCGATACTGGCGGGATGGCGCAGCCGTGCGGCGCGGGCGCGGGCCTCGAAGCGCTTCTGCCGCCGGGCCGTGGCCTCGTGGTCGAGCAGCAATCCGAGCCACTCGGCGTGGCCGAGGGCGCGAGCCTCCGGGTTGGCGTCGAGCGCCTTGAAGCCCGAGGCCATGCCGCTCAGTCCAAGTTCGTGGAGGAGACCGAGCGTGGGGTGGGTGAGCATCGGCGTCTCCCTCAGTGGAAGTAGCGCGGGCCGCGCAGGTTGGGGCGGAGCATCACCGCGACGGCCTCGGCCGGCGGGGTCGCACGGTCGAGGCCGTTGGCCAGGATCGAGGCGATGCTCTTGTAGGTGAGCGCGCCGAGCGCCACGGCTCCGGCCGAGGCCGCCTCCGCCCGGCCAGGGTCGAGCCCGCGGTAGAGGCGCAGGATGCCCAGACACGTATGTCGGGCGAACTGAGAAACTGCCCCCCTGACGAAATGGAGAACTGACCCCTTCCCGAGGAGGGAAGATGCGATTTCAGGCGAGGTTTTGATGGACGCTGCACCGATGCTGGCGGTGCAGGGTGATGCGATGCTGCAGAATGAGGAGGTGGCCGCGATGTTGCGGCTGCGGGACCTTGGCTGGGGCGCCAAAAGGCTGGCGCGAGAGTTCGGGTGCGCCCGCAACACGGTGCGGCGCTACCTGCGCGAGGGTGGTCCAGCGCCGTTCCGCAAGCCGCAGCGGCGTACGGTGTTCGACGGGCTGGACGACTGGCTCCAGGAGCGGTTCTTCCGGCACGCCGGGAACGCAGACGTGATCCGGCAGGAGCTGGCAAGCGAGCACGGCATCGTCATCGGTCTGCGCTTGGTCGAGCTCCGGGTGCGGTGCTGGCGGCGCGAGCTGAAGGCGCGGACGCAGGCGACGACGCGGTTCGAGACGGCTCCCGGGCAGCAGTTGCAGATCGACTTCCGCGACACGCGAGTGTGGATCGGCGACGAACGCGTGCGGGTGCACG
>NZ_BJZV01000051.1 GCF_007992215.1 Methylobacterium gnaphalii
CTCGTCGCAACACCGCCGGGAACAGCTCTAAGGCCGTCTTTCGAAGCGCCGAACGGGATCGAACATTCGACTCCCACGAAATACTCGATCGAGTCCGCGCGATCCTGAATGCGTTTCGTGCCCTTCGCAGCCGAACGGCCTCACGAGGATGCCAGCCGAACCGCGACCTCATTGCGACGCAGGAACGGAAGGGCGAAAGGCGGGTCGTAGCCCATGAAGACGGGTGGGCCGGCGATCACCCATCTGGTGGCCGTCAGCGCCTGTGTGAGTTCGCGTTCTTGCTGCAAGCGAGCGTCAGCCGTCACGCGACCAGAGAAGCGCATTGCGGCGATCTGTTCAGGAGGAAGCCGGATCAGGCGGACCCCAGGCTAGGTGGGCTCCGGTGCCCCAGCCTCGGCGAGTCTCCTCGGCAGGAAGAACCGCATGGTACCGCCGGCGCTTTGCTCGACAGGTACCGTCATGGCGATGCGCCGTCCCGCGGCCTCGACCGGCGTCGTCATGGCAATCATGTTGCCGCCCTGGTTCGCTCCGGCGATGTAGCGAAAGAGCCTTCCGAACGCCTCGTTGTCACCTTGTCCTCGCGCATCCGTCTCGACGACGAGCCGCTCGCCGTAGGAGCGAACTTCGACCCCGCGCTCAAGGCGCTCGACAACGGTGTAGGGAGGCTGCTCGTAAAGAGCGCGGATGCCGAACACTGATAGGACAGACTCCAGCAGAGTCTTGAGGTAGTAGACGAACTTTCCCATCACAGGCATTCCGTACGACGTGAGCTGGGCGCATAAGATTTAGACCCGCACACTGTTCCGCCTGTTGGGGCATCGGTTTCATCGGCGCGCGCCGGACGCGAGCGCTCACCTCGATGTTGCACCGCTTTTGTCAGTCCCTGAGCCTGCCGGCCTTCGGCTTCCGTAGAGGCGAGTGATGCGCTTGTTCGGTGCGCATTCTCAGGACGACAACATGTCCGAGATCCTTCTCAGCCTCGGCTACGAGGAACCGGAACGTCGATGGGACTGAACCCACGATGTCCGCGTGCTCTCTCAATGTCCGCGCGACCTGGGAAAGCTCGTGACGCCTGCTCAGCATCGCGTGCTGGAGGTGCGCCTCGGGTTTCTGGCGCAGCCAGCGGGCCGAAGAAGCGAAGGACAACGCAGGTCGGCCTTTCGCTGAGGCGCAACGATTCACGCATAGCGCCTGCCGACCGCTCAATACCCTGACCCATCCACGGCCAGCCAAAAGCCACGGTTCATTCATCCACGTCCTTTGGCCTTGGCGACGGATGGCGTGGTCAATGTGATGTGGTGGATCAGTGTGAATGCGGTTCCTGCATTCACTTGGGTCCGGCGGGCTGCCGCAGGGTGAGGTCCTGAGACCACTTGATCTGCACCCGATATTTGCGGGCTCGGCGTTCATGTCTTGCGAACTTCATCGCCGTAAGCTGTCTGCGCAGCACCTTACGGTCAAGATTCCATGTGGCGTATATATTCCTGCCTGGCCTACGAACATGATCTTCGCTTAGTCGTGCTGGCCGTGGCTGTTTGCGTACTGGGATCCTTCACAAGTATCGCCGCGCTCCAGCGGGCCGTGGCGGCTGAAGGAAGTCAGCGGAAATACTGGTTGATCGTTGCGGGAGGCGTCGCCGGAATTAGCATCTGGACGACCCATTTCACCGCCATACTCGGATACGCTTGGGAACTTGACCTGCGGACCATTATTAATGTGGCCGTCCTCTCCGCCGCATCCTGTATCACTTTAGCGACGCTCGGCTGGATGACCGGATTTGGCACCTCGCGGCTGCGAGGCCTGGTAGGCGGAGCCGTGGTCGGCGTAGCCCTGGCGGTGTCGCACTACATCGACATGGCCGCTCTGCAAGTTCCCGGAATCGTGCGGTACGAACCTGTACTCGTGGTGGCCTCGCTCGTGGGCGGTTTGACGCTCTGTGCTTTTGCGGGCTGGCTCCTCCAGCTTTATGCCAAGCTGCCTCTGGCGTGGCCCTCGGGAGTCGCCTTAATTGCCGGGATTCTCTGCCTTCACTTCGTAGCGATGGCGAGCATCACGATCGTTCATGGTCCCCTGAGCATGGATGCCGCTGGTGTCGGTCTCAGCACAGTCGGCTCCATCGTCGTTGGCGCCAGCCTCCTGATCATCGCTGCTGCGTTGGGCTTGGCCTTCCATAGTCAGCATCGGGCCAGGGCTGCGAGCGAGGATCACGAACGGCTGCTCAAGGCTCTTGCGGATCTCCAGGCGAGCGAAGCCCACCATCGTGCGTCGATCGAACTCAATCCGCAGATCCCCTGGCTGGCCGACACCACGGGCAAAGTCATCGAGATTTCCCCCCGCTGGGCAGAACTCGTCGGCGTTCCCGTGGAACAGGCCCTCGGCGATGGGTGGGCGGCCCCCGTGCATCCCGATGATCTACCCGGTGTCGAGGTGCTGTGGAGACGTGCAATCGAGACGAGAGACGGCACGATAGCGGATGTTCGTTACCGGGTCCGTCTGAGGGATGGGCTGTATCGCTGGTTCCGAGCCCGTGCTCTTCCCCGCCGCTCCGCATCTGGCGAGATCATCGCGTGGTACGGAAGCCTTGAGGACATCGACGAGCAGGTCAGGGCAGAGCTTGAGCTGCGCAAAAGCGAGGAGCGCTATCGCCTCGCCTCAAGCGCGACCAACGACGTCATCTGGGACTGGTCTTATGAGGAGCGGATCACCACCTGGGCCGGCGCCATCGAGGAGGTTCTCGGATATCCGGAAGCAAGAGCCGGAATGACGCAGGAATGGTGGATCGAGCGCATTCATCCCGACGACCTGGAGCGGGTCCTCCGCCTCCAGGCTGACGCGCTCGAGGGCGGCAGCGACCAGTGGAGCCACGAATACAGGTTCCGGCGAAGCGACGGTGAGTACCTCAATATGATCTCGCGCTGCCTGATCGTGCGCGATGAGCGTGGTGTTCCTGTTCGGCTTGTCGGCTCGTTGCTGAATGTCACGGACCAAAGGCGCATCGAAGACGACCTTCATCGCGCCGCTCACGAGGACAACCTCACGAAATTGCCCAACCGGCGCCTCTTCGGCGTGAGGATCAATCAGGCGGTCGAACAGGCGGGAGCTTGTGGCAGTTGTGTCGGTCTGGTCGTGATCGACCTTAACAACTTCAAGTCTCTTAATGATACCCTCGGACACGCTGCCGGGGACGCTCTCCTCTGCGAGGTCGCCAACCGCCTGAAAGCGTCCGCACCTGCTGGAGCCACGGTTGCCCGTTTGGGGGGCGACGAGTTCGCAATCATCCTGCCAGATCTCAAGCTCGACGATGCTCGCCGGGAAACGGTTCGGGATCTGCTCGCCGGACTGGACGAGCCGGTGCTCATCGAAGGGTTCCGAACGAGCATCAGCGTGTGCGCAGGCGCCGCGATCTGGCCGAGGGACGCGGAATCCGTCGGCGACCTCCTCAAATGCGCGGATCTGGCGCTCTATGCCGCGAAGGCCGAGCATCCAGGCGCCATACGCGGCTTCACGCCGAGCATGCGCCAGGCCTCCGTGGTGAGGGCAGCAATGCTCTCGAATGCACGGCTGGCTCTCGACGAGGATCGTGTCCTCCCCTTTTATCAGCCCAAGCTCTGCCTCAGGACAGGGAACGTCGTCGGCTTCGAGGCGCTCCTTCGCTGGCACGACAGCGCAGGTGACATTCAATCGCCCGGCAGCATCGCTGCTGCTTTCGAGGACGTCGAACTCTCGACCCGCATCACGGAGCGCATGCTGGACCGCATCATCCGGGATTGCGGGCGCTGGGCCGGTATGGGGGTGGACTACGGACGGATCGCCTTCAATGCGTCCGCCGCCGATTTCCGCAGGGATGATTTTGCCAACCAGGTCCTACGATCGATGTCCGAGGCCGGCCTCCCGCCCTCTCACTTCGAACTCGAGGTCACGGAATCGGTCTTTATCGGGCGCAACACGGAACGGATCATCCGCACCTTGGAAATTCTCCGGTCCGAGGGCATGACCATTGCCTTGGACGATTTCGGGACCGGATACGCCTCCCTTACCCACCTGCAGCAGTTTCCCGTCGACGTTCTGAAGATCGACAAATCGTTCATCGCACCGATCGGGTCTGGCTCCTCCTCCAGCACCGCAGTGGTTGATGCCGTGCTTCAGATGGCACGCAGCCTCGGGATCGCTGCGGTGGCGGAGGGCGTGGAAACGCCCCACCAGGCGGGGTACTTGCGTGCCCGCGGCTGTGACATCGGGCAAGGCTACCTGTTCGGACGGCCGGCCGAGGCAAGTCACGTCCCACGCCTCTGCCAGCGAGTCGATGGTTCTTGGTTCGCGACACACGTAGTGGCGGCGAGGAGCTGAGTTCGCTCAGGCAGCTGGAACAATCTTTCGGACTTGAAGGGGTCAGTAGTCCGATACCGCCACCAGAAGGGCGTTGCCACGCTGGTAGAGCCGTCAGGCGATGCGGCGGCACGGCTGGAGGCTACGGCGCACGCCAGAGTGCCCCGACCAAGACGACGTTGAGCAGGGCCATGCTGGCCAGGAGGCCGAACGTGGCCCCTGCCCCACCATGCGCCAGGACGTAGGCGCCGAGCGGCGGCGCCAGAGCCTGCGCCACCAGGCCCGGCCGCGCCAGACGTCCGACCAGTGGCGCGTAGCGTTCCGGACCGAAAAGTGCGAGCGGCACCGTGCCCCGTGCGATCGAATAGATCCCATTGCCGGCGCCGTAGAGGATCACCGCGAGGGCCACCGGTGGCACGCCGAGGGCCAGCAGCACGATCCCTAGCGCCACCAGGCTCATTGCGGCGGACAGCGTCCACAGCGGATGATGCCGCCCCTTGAACGTCATCTCGACAATGCGGGCGCCAACCTGTGACGGCCCGATCAGCGCACCGAAGGTGACGGCCGAGGCCAGCGGCACGTCGCGCGCCTGCAGCAGCGTCAGCACATGTGCCGAAAACAGGCTCATCACCGCGCCGCCGAGGATCAGCACGCCAGCCATCAATAGGAACGCCCGACGCTCCCGTGGCGCCAGCACTATGACCCGTTTCTGATCGGTGGTCGCGGAGGCCGGCCGCGCCGGAGGACGTGGGATGAGGCCGAGGATCAGCGGCAGCGACACTGCCAACTGCAGACCGGCATAGATGAAGCAGGCGCTTCGCCAGCCGCCGTGTTCGAGCATGAAGGCCGACAGCGGCCAACTGACGGTACTGGCGAACCCACCCCAGAGGGTCAGCGTCGTGATCTCCGGGCGGGCTTCGGCACCATAGAGGCGGCCGAGCGTGGCAAAGGCTGGGTCATATAGGCCGCAACCCATGCCGAGCCCCATCAGCAGCCAACCGGCTAGGAACACCCACAGCGACGGCGCCAGGCTCAACACCACCAGGCCGGCAGCGAGGGCAATGGCCGACGCCGCCAGGACCGGCCGGCCGCCGCGCTCTCCAATGATGCGGCCGACACGGGGCGACACCAGGCCGGCGACTAGCAAGCCGAGGGTCAGGCCGCCAAACACCCCCGCCAGCGGCCAGCCGGTGTCCTGCGCAATCGGCACCGCCAGGACGCCGAGCAGGTAAAACGACGAGCCCCAGGCGAGGATTTCGACGACGCCGAGGGCGGAGACAACGGTCAGGCGGCCTCTCCGGCTGCCGGCAGCATCAGGTGTCACGGGTTGCCGTCTTTAGCGCAGTAGCGGACATGGCACCGAGCTCGTACCGACCCTGCGAGCAGTTCAAGATCCACACCACCGTCAGCATCACCGGCACCTCAATCAGCACGCTGGCCACCGTGCGAGCGCCGCGCCGGAGTTGAGTCCGAACAGGCTCATGGCGGCGGCCATCGTAGCAGCTCATAAACCAAACCAAGGCAGGCGCACGTTCGCATCGGCGCGTGCCTTCTGGGAAACGCTTCCATAGCGGCTGCCGACACTCTTGGCGGGTGCGCCAGAAATGCCGTTGGCGGGTTCATCGCAATGCTGATTGATCCACCAAGCTTAGAACGGTGTGGTCAGTTCGTGCGCTTCTCGCTCGTTCGAGCTTCTTGAGCCGGTTCGGATGTTGGCTCAGCGTTATTCGAGGTAGGCAAGCGCGGTCGCGCAGCGGCGCTAAGCCTCATCCGAGTCTAGTTGCTGAGGCTGATCTGTTCCTCACGCCGGCCAACCGGGGCACGCAAACCGAGCGGCACAGCGCGCCGCACGTAGTCCACTCCAGTTTTGGATGCTTCCGGCGACGCGTCGCTATCAACGACATTTGTACCACCCGATTGTACCACTCGGGCAGTCTAAGTCGCTGATTTTACTGGCTGCTTTGCGTGATCAACCGCTTGGCGGTCGAATGGTGCCCAGGAGAGATTTGAAAGAAGCCAGCGGTTTCAGGGCAGATTACCCAAGGTGCGGGACTAAAGCCCGCCTTGATCTAAAAAGGGAATTTCTAGGCGGTCCCTCACACTTAGCGCCACCTCGCCCCTCCCCGCTTATACGCAGGGAGAGTGAGATGGGCGCGTTCGGCAAAACCCTTACTGCCGAGATCAGCTTCCAGCGTCTCTGCTGCTCGACCTGTGCGACAGTCTACTACTTCCCGGAGGACTGGTGCGTCCGTGCGCGGATCGAGGGGCGCTCATGGCAATGTCCTAATGGACACGGCCAGTGGTTTGGCGAGAGTGAGAACGACAAGATCCGGCGCGAGCGGGATCGGCTGAAGCAGGATGCGGCTCGCCTGCAAAGCATGGCTCAAGAGGCCCGTGAAAGCCGCGATCGGGCCTACGAACGCGAGGCCGCTGCAGAACGGCGCGCATCTGCCGCCCGAGGCCAAGTCACGAAGCTGAAAAAGCGCGCCGCCAACGGCGTTTGCCCGTGCTGCACCCGCAGCTTCGCGGACCTACGCCGACACATGGCGTCCAGACATCCCGCCTTCATTGCTGAGGAGATCGCCGATGGCGCACCGCTGCAGTGAATCCCCTCCCCCACCTCCGCCCCAGGAGTGAGCCGTCATGGATAGGGCGAGTATCTTCCGACGAGCCCTGCTCTGGCCTTTCGGGCTTTGCCAGACCTTTCGCCAGCGGGACGAGGGACACGGCGTTTGAGGCGAGTGCCAGAAATGCGGACGGGTGGCCGGCTATATCAGCCGGGCCGCTCTGCGCGCCTACGCCGATCGGGAATACGAGGCCGAGATGGCTCGCCGCACCATCACCAGCCCCGAGCCCGATCGGAAGGAGGTGGACCATGTCTGACGCGATCCTGATTGGTCTTTGCGTCCTGCTAGAAGGCTTCTGGGTCGGAAATTCCCTGACTTGGCCGTGGGAGGGTGGCCCGCGGCCCACAAGAAGCCGCTGCCAGCGTGATCCTTGAACGGGTTCGCCCGCCGAATGTGGCTGGATCCTACAGACCCTCAAACCGCCGGTAGCAGCCCCAAGTGCGAGGAACCGGATTACAACCCTGGCCAATGAACAATTAACCATATTGGCGACAGGATAGCGGCAACAGAAAAAGCAATATCAGCGATGTCTCAGAGCATCACGTTATCCTCGGCTACGCGCCAGAACCTGCTCTCGCTGCAGGACACTGCCACCCTGACCGCGACGACGCAGGGTCGTCTGGCCACCGGCCTGAAGGTCTCCTCTGCCCTCGACAACCCGGTGAACTTCTTCACGGCGCAGAGCTTCACGAGCCGCTCGGGCGACCTCAGCGCGCTGCTCGACTCTATCTCGAACGGCATCCAGACGATCCAGGCGGCCAACCAGGGCATTACCTCGATCCAGAAGCTGATCGACTCGGCGAAATCGATTGTTAGCCAAGCGCTGGCCACGCAGATCACCACGACCGGCACTGCATCGGTGGATTACTCAGGTGCTGTAGCAGGTAGCGGCGCTTCAACAGATTTTTATATCAATGGAGATCCAAAACACATAATACTGTCAGGAATCGATACAATCGATCAATCTATAGAAAAACTAAATATTGCAGCCGGTGTAGTAATTTTTTCGAAAGATGCTTCGGGCACAAGAATATCTTTGAATGCTTCTGCGGATATTGAATTTGCAGATCCAAGCGATCAGACCCAATTAGGTTTCGCAGGGGGGACTGCCCCCGTAGGACCATATTACGGAACAGGATTTGAAAAAGCTGGCCAAAGCTCCGATCTCACGGTGACGGGCGTTTCGACCCGCAAGTCGCTCTCTGATCAGTACAACGACCTGCTGACCCAGATCGACCAGCTCGCGAAGGATGCCAGCTACAACGGCGTCAACCTGCTTAGCAGTGCCGCTCCCACCAACAAGCTGCATATCTCGTTCAACGAGAAGGACACCTCGAACCTCGACGTTCAAGGAGTCGATGCCACCTCAGTTGGCCTCAAACTGTCTGCTATCACGAGCACCTCTAATTCGGCGGCTGTAGCCAACAATACTAACCGAGGCAATTTCCTGCTAGACGCCGATGTAAAAGCAACGACGAACCAACTAATAGCAGCAACTGACGCGCAGCGTGCCAACGCCTCAAATTTTGGCTCAAACCTCTCGGTGGTGCAGAACCGTCAGGACTTCACCAAACACTTGATCAACATTCTCGACACCGGCTCGGTTAATCTTACCAACGCTGATCTCAATGCTGAAGCAGCCAACTCGCAGGTGCTCTCGACCCGTCAGTCGCTCGGCATCTCGGCGCTGTCGCTCGCCAGCCAGGCGCAGCAGGGCATCCTGCAGCTCCTGCGCTGATCGACCTCAATCTATAGGAATCCGCTCCCTGCCGCTGCGAGGCTGCCGGCGTGCCGGTGGTGAGGGTGAAGGGAGAATAGATGACGCCGCTACTAGAAGACCTGACCGAACTCGTCGCAGAAATAGACCCTGCGCTTACACCCCTGGCAAACGGCTACTCGGAGGCGGTCATTCTCTTGGCGTCGCTCTCTGTCGGAGCCGACGAGGAGCAGATCGCTGCGGCGCTGGAGTTCGATCAGACCTTCGTTCGCGTGGTCGGGAAGCGCCTGCGAGAGGCTGGCATCTGGCTCGGAAAGCGAGAGGTCTGCCACGCCAGAACCGAGGCCTGGACGAGCGAAGGCGGAGGCGTGGCCTTCGCGATGGATCTCGCCGTCGCGTTGGGCGACATGGAGACCGCGGGCATACAGGATGACGAGCTTACCTCCCGCCTTACTGAGCAAGGTAGGGCCAGCGTGTCTGGGATGGGGAAGGGCACTCTGCAATGATTGGCTCGACAATCCTCCCTCCCCTCCGCCGATCCGCAGCCGACTCAGAGCGGTTCGCGAGGATCTTGGACGGGGAACCGGGGACGAAAACCAGGCCTTCTTTTGTTGGACTGATTTTGGATCTATAACTGCGACGATTCTTCAGGTTTTGAAGCCGGGTAGACTGCCCCTGCCTTTAAGCCCCGAGGTGTTGCGCATGGACAGGATCGTCGTCGCCGTGCCTGTCTTTTTAGTCGGCTCTGCCGCGGGAATGCTGGTTGGCTACTTCGTTTGGCTGCCCGGCCGATTGTTCGGCGCATGGTGAGTGCGGCAGACGCTCTCCGCTCCGGCCCGATCCCGCCTAAGCTGCCTCATGGCCGACCAACCCACCGTCGGCGAGCTGCGCAAGGCCGCTCTCATTACCGACGCCCAGATTGAAGCTGCAGTGAAGGCGTTTCTAGAGGCGCCCTTCACCGACGCCTTCCCGATCGCGGACGGTCTGACGCTCAACCTCGCGCGGGCCATCGCCGAGCACGCGGCGTCGGCGGCCATCGCCGACATGAGCAGCTCCGAAGCGTTCCGCCGCACAATGGTACGGACGGCGATCCTATTGGCGAGACCGGAAAGCGCATAACCTGCGACAATAACCGAGATCCCCGCCCCTCTCGCGTTCGATCCTGTGCATTTTTGCGCAGCCGCCGCTGAGTAGCTCCGAATTTCCTGGAGTCGATCTGAGGTCTATTTCGTGAAGGAAGTTCGAAAGGGAACGGACATGAGCGAGAACACAACAGGCAAGGTCGTGCTCATCCTTGGTGGAGCGGGCGGGATCGGTTCGGCGACGGCGCGCGACCTCGCGAGCAAGGGCGCCAGGGTTGCGATCGCGGACATCGATGAAGAGCAGATGGTGGCAGTTACCGCCGGCATCTTTCGGTCGAACGGGTCCGCGCAGCGCTATTACGTCGATGTCACCAACAAGGATCTCGTGCGCGATGTGGTCGACCGGGTCGTGGCGGATTTCGGCAAGATCGACGTGCTGATCAACGCGGCCGGGATCATGCTGATTAGGCCTCTGACCGAGATCAACACCTGCGAGTGGGAGACTACGATCGATCTGAACCTAAAGGGTACGCTCTGGGGCGTCGCGGCGGTGTTGCCGGTGTTTCAGAAGCAGTGCAGTGGCCACATCATCAATCTCGGCTCGATCCATGGCCTGAAGGTGTTCTCGCCCGGGGGCGCGGTGCATTCGGCGTCGAAATACGCGATCCGCGCTTTCTCAGAAGGCCTACGCGCCGAACTCGCGGAAACCTCGATCCGGGTCACGACAGTCACGCCAGGCGCGGTCGACACAGGCATCCAGAACAAAACGACTGGAACCGACAGTGAGCGGATGCTCGAAATTTACAAGAAGGCGATCCCCGCGAGTGCGGTGTCGCGCGCGATTACCTTCGCCATCGAGCAGCCGGCGGCCGTCGACATCAACGAAATCGTAATTCGACCGACAGCTCAGTTCATCTGAGATCGCGCCGCGCAGAAGTTGACATCGTATGAAGAAAAAAATTCTAGTCTTGATAACCGCCATGCTGGCACTTGGCACGGCGGCGAAGGCTTGGACTATGCCGTCGTCTTCATCCACAATCACTTATTATCGCGCTCAGGTCGATGGAATCAGCATCTTCTACCGGGAGGCAGGCCCGAAGGATGCACCGACGATCGTCTTACTTCATGGTTTTCCGTCGTCGTCGCGGATGTTCGACACGCTCATTCCGTTGCTCGCCTCGCGCTATCATCTGATCGCGCCGGACTATCCGGGTTTTGGTCAAAGCGAGGCGCCGTCGCCAGCGAGATATCATTACACGTTCGATCATCTTGCCGAGACAACTAACCGGCTACTGGAGCAGCTCAACATCGATCGGTACATCCTCTACATGCAGGACTACGGTGGTCCGGTAGGTTTCCGTATCCTGGTGCAGCATCCTGATCGGGTGAGCGCGATCGTCGTTCAGAATGCCAACGCCTATAAAGAAGGCCTAGGCTCGAAGTGGACCGCCATCGCACAATATTGGGCTGATCCGAAGGCGAACCTGGAGATTTTCCGAGCCTTCACGTCGCTCGAAGGCGCCAAACAACGGCACATCGCCGGCAGCCCGCACCCAGAGCGCTACAACCCAGACACCTGGACCGACGAATATGCCACCTTATCGCGGCCGGACGAGCAGGAGATTCAGGCCGAGCTCCTCTTCGACTATCAGACGAACGTCGCGTCGTATCCCGAGTGGCAGGCATGGCTGCGCGCCCACAAACCGCCGATGATGGTGCTTTGGGGCAAATATGATGTTTCGTTCATCGTCGCGGGCGCCGAGGCGTATAAGCGCGACGTGCCCGATGCAGAAGTTCATATCCTGGACGCTGGTCACTTCGCCCTTGATGAAAAGGTCGACGAAATCGCCGAGCTGATGCTTCGCTTCCTATCGAAGCAGGTACCCTAGTTCGGGCACTCGAATAAATCCCGCTTAGATTCGAAAATCTTCTGAAGATGATCCGTCACCACGCGTGTCGGCAGGTCCTTTCGTTCTTGCCGGCGAGTCACCATCCAAACCTCTCGAGCCGGAGGACTATGCTCTAGCGTGCAGCGCCTGAGGGCTTTGTCCGCCTTGCCGACGAAGTAGGGCAGTAGCGCTAGCCCCGCACCCTCACGCGCCGCGACGGCCTGCGTCATTTGGCTATTTGCCCGGAATGAAATCCGCGCGTTCGGAAAGTGACGGGTGAGCCACATCGCCTCCGGCAGGTGCGAGTTTGCTTCGTCGAATCCGACGAACACGGGGTCGCTTCCTTCCGCAATTCTTTGGCAACTTTCCTTGGTGCCATAGAAACCGAACCCGAGTTCGACGAGCGGTTTGGCAATGACGTCTCCGTCATCCGGTCTCGCAAGCCTCAATGCTATATCCGTCTCACGGCGCTCAAGGCTCACCGAGCGGAAGTCGGTTGCCACATCGATGTCGAGACCTGGATGCTCGATGGAGAGATGCGCGAGGCAGCCTACGAGGAAAGCCTGTGCCAGGCTCGGTGGCGCGTTCACACGCACGAGACCCTTTGGACGGTCGTCCTCGCCGCCGCGGCTGAGGATCGCCGCCGAGGCTTCCATGTCGCTCGCTGGGCCGATCGCTCGTGTACCGGCCGGCGTCAGCACGTAGCCGTCCGGACGCCTCTCTATAAGTTTTTCGTCAAGTGATGCTTCGAGGGATTGGATGCGCCGCGACACCGTCGCGTGATTGATTCCCAACGATCGCGCTGCAGCCGACAGGCTACCGAAGCGGGCGATTGCGAGAAATACCCGCACGTCTTCCCAGTCTGGCGTTGTGCGCTTTTGATCAGCCATTGCGCAGGATTAGCGAATTCTTCGTGAGCATACACCTGCTCGATAAGGGAGCAAGTTTTGGGAGGCAAAGAATGTGCAGGTCCGATCTAACCTTGACTCTTATTGGCGGCCCGACGGTTCTCATCGAATATATTGGCATTCGGCTGCTTACCGATCCGACGTTCGATCCCCCGGGTGAATACAAAGGCGCCCACAGCGCAGTTGTTCATCGCAAGACCTCAGGCCCAGCGATCGCGGTCGAGCAGATCGGCGAGCTAGATGCCGTCCTGCTCAGCCATGACCACCATTTCGACAATCTGGACAACGCCGGCCGTGCACTGCTTCCGAGTGTCGGTGTGACGTACACAACACATTCGGGCGCCGAACGTCTTGGCGTCAACGCCCTTGGATTCACGCCGTTCGAAACTCGCACCCTGCATGGCAAGAACGGGAAGCAGCTCTTCGTCACCGCGACGCCCGCACGGCATGGGCCGGTCGGTGTTGACGTAGGGGATGTCGTCGGTTTCGCCCTTGGCGTGAAGGAGCCTGGTGATCTCATCTATTTCACAGGCGACACGCTTTGGTTCGAAGGTACCGCCGAGGTTTCGCGCCGGTTTTCTCCGAAGGTGGTGGTGCTGTTCACGGGCGCTGCTGAACCGCGCGGTCGCTTCCACATGACTATGGGCAGTGAAGATGCGCTCGAAGCTGCAGCCGCGTTTCCCGAGGCCACGCTGCTGTCCGTCCATAACGAAGGGTGGGGGCACCTCAAGGAGGATCAGGATCAGTTGGCGGATGTTTTCGTGAAATTTAATGTGGCCGACCGCCTTACCCGTTTTGAAAAGGGCATCCCGCTGAGCTTCTAGATCTGAAATGGGGGCTCCCTTCGTCCAGTCGCAGCTCATTCGGAGCAGCCGTGGCGTGCTAGTCGCGCTCGGCTTTGCAAGATTGGCTTCCCGAGCAGATCTAGAATAGGTGTTTTTGATCAGTTGCTTAGCTTCCGCACCTAGCGTTATAGGCCCCATTGAACGGTAAAGTTAAATTTTCAGCAGCACCCGCACCGCATAAGCTTCGGCATGACCGAGATCCCTACCCCACCTCGCAAGCCCCTCGCCGCCTACACGGCCGACGAGATCGAAGCGGTTGCCGAACGAGCGGCTGAGCGGAAGGAGAGCGGCTTCATCGTAACGCCCGACTCGGTGCCGTTGTTCGTGGCGGCGTTGAGAGCCTTAGCCCGCGAGCGGAA
>NZ_BJZV01000052.1 GCF_007992215.1 Methylobacterium gnaphalii
GGGCCGGAGCTGTGGATGTACGGAACCCGCGTCGCGCCCGCCGCTTTGTCTGAAGCAACCTCGGAGGGCATCGCCATGGCTGTTGTATCCCGGTCGATCTACGACGAGGGCAGGGCGGCCAAGGCCGCCAACAGGCCGGATTCCGACAATCCGTATCCGGCAGGAAGCCAGTCGAGCCTCGACTGGCTGGAGGGCTACACCGCCGACGAGGTCGAGCCGAGCGCAACCGGACCCGACGAGCCGGCCTGACGTCACTCCTCGCTTGACGGAGCGGGGCGGTCTGGCATCGGATGCCGCCGCCATGAATACGCGCGATCCCCGCCTTACCCCGCTCCGTGCCGGCCTCGCCGATAGCCGTCTGCGCGGGATCGTCGAGGCGGAGCGGTTCGTCGATGGGTGGGCTCGGCGAGTGGTTGTCCCCTCGGCCCCGCTCCGCGGAACCCCCTCGGCGTCGGCTGGCGTCGATACCGAGGCCGTAATGGGCGAGCCTGTGACGGTCTATGAGGAGCGTGATGGCTTCGCCTTCGTGCAACTCGGGCTCGACGGCTATGTCGGCTACCTGCCCGAGGATGCCCTTGGCTCGGCCGATCCGGTTCCGACGTACCGGGTGACAGCCTTACGCACCTTCCTCTACCCCGAACCCAACATGAAACGGCCGACTATCGGCTATCTCAGCCTCGGCGCCAGCTTCGCCGCGGAGGAGTGTGAAGGCGACTTCCTCCGTATCGGGCCAGAGGCCTATGTGTTTGCGGCGCATGTGCGCGATCTCCAGCATCGGCAGCCGGATTTCTGCGCAACTGCGGAACGGCTGATCGATACCCCATATCTCTGGGGCGGCCGGACCAGCCTCGGCCTCGATTGCTCGGGGCTCGTACAGCTCTCCCTGCTGATGGCGGGCGTCGCATGTCCCCGCGATACCGACATGCAGGAGGCCGCTCTCGGCGAAGCCTTGCCTGCCGGTCTCGATGACCTCCAGCGCGGCGATCTCGTGTTCTGGAAGGGGCATGTCGGGCTGATGCTCGATGGCAGTCAGCTCATCCACGCCAACGGCCACCATATGGCCGTCGCCGTGGAGCCCCTGCGCGAGGCAGTGGAGCGGATCGCCGAGAAGAGCTTCGGCGCCGTCACATCGATCCGGCGCCTCTCTCAGGTCGCGCCGTAGTCAATCCTCGCCGATCGACCGATCCAACGAAGACTCTCGGTTTGCCGCATCGCATTTTGCGAAGTCATCGGGCACGCAGGCAAAAACTTGTATGGCGCCGGGTGGGGTGCGTCCGCACACGGCATTCGGTGTCTGGCCGGTTCATACGAAAACCAACCGTTAGGCGCACGAAAGGTCAGGTTTTCTTCTTCAAATCGTCGCCTGACATATCGTTCTGGGATACTTTGCCGTGGACGTCGCAACCGCCAAGACCCTGGTCTCTCTCGCCCTTCTGATCTGCATCGCGGTCTTCTCGTACATGTCGTTCGAGATGTTCGTGACGCAGATGGTCAAGGATCTGCGGGCATCCTGGGCCGAGCGCGCTGCGACCGCTGCCGCTGCCAAGCCGGTTCAAGCCGAGAAGTAAATTCTTCCAGCGTTTCTGTTTGATGCCTGGGGCAATGACGAGGTTCAGCTCTTTAATCGGGACTTAATGCGATAGATCAGGCCGTCGCGCACGTCGCGGTAGCCATCCATCCGCTGGTCCCGGGTGCCCTCCTGATTGATCGTCGGGTCGGGCGTCGGCCAGTACTCGACATCGGCCGCCAGCGTATGCGTGAGCGCGATCGCCTTGTGGTGCGCCTCAGGTGACAGCGTGATGATCAGGTCGAAGTTCAGGCCTTCCCACTCCTCCAGCTCTTCCACGGTGCGCGGCTTGTGGCGCGAGGCGTCGATACCGATCTCGTCGAGGGCGGCTACCATGAAGGGGTCGCGCGGCTCGCCAGTGCGAACGCCGGCCGACTGCACGTAGATCGACTTGCCGAAATAGTGGCGCGCGATCGCTTCCGCTGCGAGCGAACGCACGGCGTTGAAGTTGCACATGAACAGCACGGCCTGGACCCGCCGTTTCTTCGCCGGGCCGCCAGGGGGAGCCTCGTCCGCCATGCCGGTTCCTCAGGACGAGCGGCGTCCGCCCATCAACCCTTCCAATGCAAGGCGAAGACCAGGGTGAACAGCCGCCGGGCGGTCTGGTGGTCGAGATCGACCTTGCCGTCGAGACGCTGCTTCAGCAGTTCCGAGGCTTCGTTGTGCAAGCCGCGCCGGCCCATGTCGATCGCCTCGATCTGGGTCGGGGAGGCAGTGCGGATGGCACTGTAATAGCTCTCGCAGACCATTTCGTAGTCGCGGATGACCCGACGAAATGGCGAGAGCGAGAGCAGGTGGGTCATTACCGGCTCGCCGCTCTCGGTCGAGATGGCAAAGGACAGCTTGTTCTCAACCAGTCCGATCACCAGCGAGTAGGGGCCAAGATCGCGGCCCGGAAGCGTGAACGAGTTCTCTTCGAGGATGTCGAAGATCGCGATGGCGCGCTCGTGCTCCTGGTCGGGATTGCCACGGCTGATCGAAGCCTCGTCGAGGCTGACCGCCACGAGGCGGTTGGTCGAGGCGTTCGTGTCTTTCGCTTCGGCCGGCATCGCCGTCGTCTTCTCTCAGCTTCGCGTCCGGAAAGGCCTATCAGAGGTTCAATCGGATCGCGACCGAGCGGGCGTGGCCGTCCAGGCCTTCCGAGTGCCCGAGGGCGATCGCCGCGGGGCCGAGCGCCCTCAAGGCCGCAGGATCGCAGCGCAGGATGGAGGTGCGCTTCATGAAATCGAGCACCGAAAGGCCAGAAGAGAAGCGCGCTGAGCGAGCGGTGGGCAGCACATGGTTCGGGCCGCCGACATAATCTCCGATCGCCTCGGGCGTGTGCGAGCCGAGGAAGATCGCGCCGGCATTTCTGATTTTCAGGGAGAGGGCCTCGGCATCTTCGGTCTCGATCTCGAGATGCTCGGGCGCGAGCCGGTCGACCAGCGGCACGGCTTCGTCGAAATTCGCGACGGTGATGATGGCGCCGTAATCGCGCCAGCTCGCCCGCGCGATCTTTTCGCGTGACATGGTGCCAAGCGCACGTTCGACCGCCTGCTCGACCTGCTCGGCCAGCGTGTCGGAAGTGGTGATCAAGATGGCCTGGGCCGCCTCGTCATGCTCGGCCTGAGCGAGAAGATCGGCGGCAATCCAGTCCGGATTGGCGTGGCCGTCGGCCAGGATCAGCACCTCGGAGGGGCCGGCGATCATGTCGATGCCCACCTGGCCGAAGACCCGGCGCTTGGCCGCCGCTACGTAGGCGTTGCCCGGCCCGACGATCTTCGCCACCGGTGCCACGCTCTGGGTGCCGTAAGCCAGGGCCGCTACGGCCTGCGCGCCGCCGATGCGAAAGATCTCGGTAACGCCGGAGATCTGCGCTGCGGCGAGCACCAGCGGATTGAGCCGGCCCTCGGGCGTCGGCACCACCATGGCGACGCGTGGCACGCCGGCGACGCGAGCCGGGATCGCGTTCATCAGCACGGAGGAGGGATAACTTGCCGTCCCGCCCGGCACGTAGAGCCCGACGGATTCAAGCGCCGTCCAGCGCCAGCCTGAGGTGACGCCGAGATCGTCAGTGGCGATGTAATCCTCTGGGATTTGCAGGCGGTGATAGGTTTCGATGCGCTCTGCAGCGAGGCGCAGCGCTGCCAGCGTCGCTGGCGGGCACTGGGCCATGGCGGCCTCGATCTCCTCGTCCGTGAAGCGCAACGTGGCTTCTGAAAAATCCTCGCCGAGCCGGTCGAAGCGGCGGCTATAATCCACGAGCGCCGCGTCGCCGCCCGAGACGACGCCGGCGATGATGCCGCGCACGGTCTCGTCGACATCCTCCGAGATTTCGCGCTTGACGCTGAGCAGACGGGCGAAGGCGTCGCTGAAATCGGCGGCGCGGCTGTCGAGGCGGATCATGATGTGAGGTCTCGGGTCTGGCCCTGGAGTGCGGCCCGGCTGGCCTGTTCGGCGTCGTGGTCCGGCCGGCCCTCGGCCTCCCAGATTGGGCCGAGGTCTTTCATACGCACCTCGATGCATTCGACATCGAGCCGGATGGCAGCACCGCCGGCGAAGACCAGCGTGATGGTGCCGGAGGGTGGCTCGGAGGGCTCGAAGGTGATCGCAAGCAGGCTCAAGGTCTCGTCCGAGCTCTTACCCGGAACGATTCCCCGCGTCTTCACGCCCATCACCCGCTCGAAATGCACACCGGCCAGCCGGCGCCGCGGTGCTTCGCCCGGCGCGGTCGCGCGGTCGAAGCGGCGGCCGACCATCACGAAACGGCGCTCGCCCGCGAGCCAGGCGAAGTCGCCTGCCCGCAGAATCGCATCCTGCAGATGCGCGGAGATGACGGCGAGATCCTCTGCATCGAGGGCGGCGAGCTTCAAAAGCTCCACGAGGGACTCCGGTGAGGGCGGCACATGGATACGGCCGGCGATAGATTGGGGTGTAGGTAGCGAGGCACCTCTCTCGCGGCAACTGCGATGCAGGCCGGTCTCGGCATACGGGTGCTTGCCGTTGCCCTGACCGCACCGACATGTAGCGGAAGGCAACCGAAAGGCGTCACATGGATCCCGACCGCACCGAACTCATCATGAAAGTCGAGGGCATGACCTGCGACGGCTGCGTGCAATCCGTTCGCAGGGCGATCCAGCGGCTCGATCCGGAAGCGGAAGTTGCGGTCGACCTGGAACACGGCCGGATCGCGGCCACCACCCGCGCTCAGAGTCTCGACATTGCTCAGGCGCTCGACAAGGCTGGGTATGCCGCAACCGCAATGACCGGCTGATCGGTCGAGTTGCGCCGAATGGTCGCCTGATGACCACGTCCCGAAACGACCTCGACGCGTGGTGGATGCCCTTCACCGCCAACCGCGATCCGCGCATGATTGCGAGCGCGGAGGGGATGCACTACCGCACACCGGACGGGCGGCAATTGCTCGACGGCATCTCGGGGCTTTGGTGCTGCAATGCCGGGCACAACCGCGCTCCCATCGTCGCGGCGATCCAGCATCAGGCTGCGCAACTCGACTACGCTCCGCCCTTTCAGTTCGGCCACGAGGGCGCCTTCGCACTGGCTTCGCGGATCGCGGCGCTGGCGCCGGGCGATCTCGATCACGTCTTCTTCTGCAATTCCGGCTCGGAAGCCATCGATACCGCGCTCAAAATCGCGCTCGCCTATCGCCATGCGCGAGGCGAGGGCGGCCGGACCCGACTGATCGGCCGTGAGCGCGCCTATCATGGAACCGGCTTCGGCGGCATCTCGGTCGGCGGTCTTCCCGCCAACCGCAAGGCCTTCGGGCACGGCCTGTCGGGCATCGATCACCTGCCGCACACCTATGACCGCGAGCATCAGGCGTTCTCCATCGGCGAGCCCGAATGGGGTGCGCATTTGGCCGACGAATTGGAGCGGATCGTCGCCCTCAACGATGCCTCCACGATCTGCGCGGTGATCGTGGAGCCCATGGCTGGCTCGACCGGCGTGCTGGCCCCGCCGAAGGGCTACCTACAGCGTCTGCGGGCGATCTGCGATCGGCATGGCATCCTGCTGATTTTCGACGAGGTGATCACTGGCTTCGGTCGGCTCGGTTTCGCCTTCGCGGCCGAGCGCTTCGGCGTGACGCCGGACATGATCTGCTTCGCGAAAGGCGTGACCAATGGGACCGTCCCGCTCGGCGGCGTCATCGTGGGCGAAGAGATCCATACGGCGCTGATGCAGGGGCCGGAACGGGCAATCGAGCTGTTTCACGGCTACACCTATTCCGGCCACCCGCTCGCCTGCGCCGCAGGCCTCGCCGCGCTCGACCTCTACAGGGACGCGGGCCTGTTCGCGCGTGCCCGCGCCGTAGAGCCGGTCTTTGCGCAAGCTGTGATGAGTCTGCGTGAGGAGCCCAACGTGCTCGACATCCGCGTCGTTGGACTCGCGGCGGCCATCGAACTCGCATCGAGAACCGATATGGCCGGCACGCGCGGCTACGATGCCATGGTCCAGGCCTTCAACGAGAACGATCTCGTCATCCGCATCTCGGGTGACACGCTGACGCTCTGTCCGGCGCTGATCGTCAGTGAAGACGAGATCGGCGAGCTGATAGAGAAGACGCGGGCGGTCCTCCGGGCCGTGGCCTGAACGCTCAGGCTCTCACCCCTTCAGCGGATCGTGACCCCAATTCATCAACGACAGTCGCCAGGGTGAATCCTTCACCGCGTCCTTGTCCTTCGGGCCGCCCTGCTTGAGATGGCGGTGCACGTAGCCGACGACCTTCTTCATATGAGCGTAGTCGTCATCCGTGAGGTCGGCCTTCGATTTGTTGAGCATGTCGACGATACGGCGTCCCTCCTTGTGGCCGGTCGCCTCGCCGCCATCCGTCTTCTGTCCGACGGCTCGGCTCTCGTCCGTATCGAGGAATTTCTGGAGAGCCGAGGCCGTCATGTTCACGACTTCCTTGAATTCCTTGTAAGTCGCGGCCTGCTCGTCGCTTCTTCCACCCGCCATGAGGTGCGTCCTCTGCCGCTATCCATACTTGCCGGATAATGGACACCGCGCAGGCTGGTTCCTGATTGTACGACGCGACCGGCAGGAACGCTGGAAGTGCTCAAATTTAATTTCGGAAAAACCTCCAAAAAATCCGACGCGCTTTTTTGCGCGCCCTCGACCAAAACCAACGGAACCGTTTATCTCGGCCGTTGAGGATTTTACGGCTCGGGCCACACCTGCCTGACCTCGCCAGACATCTCCGCGACGCCCAAACCAAGAACAAGGAGAGGATATGCCCTCAGATATCGAGATCGCCCGCGCGGCGACGCTGAAGCCCATCGCCGAGGTCGCCGCCAAGGTGGGCATCCCGGATGAGGCGCTGCACAATTACGGCAAGCATATCGCCAAGATCGACCACGGTTTCATCGCCTCGCTCGCCGACAAGCCGCAGGGCAAGCTGGTGCTCGTCACCGCGATCTCGCCGACCCCGGCGGGCGAGGGCAAGACGACAACCACCGTGGGCCTTGGCGACGCACTCAACCGCATCGGCAAGAAGGCGGTGATCTGCATCCGTGAGCCCTCGCTGGGTCCGTGTTTCGGCATGAAGGGCGGCGCTGCCGGCGGCGGTAAGGCGCAGGTCGTGCCGATGGAGCAGATCAACCTGCACTTCACCGGTGATTTCCACGCCATCACTTCAGCCCATTCGCTCGCCGCTGCGCTCATCGACAATCACGTCTACTGGGCCAACGAACTGAACATCGATGTGCGCCGCATCCACTGGCGCCGCGTGGTTGACATGAACGACCGGGCACTGCGCGCCATCACCCAGTCTCTTGGCGGCGTGGCCAACGGCTTCCCGCGCGAGGACGGCTTCGACATCACCGTGGCCTCGGAGGTCATGGCAGTGTTCTGCCTCGCCAAGGACCTCGCCGACCTCGAAGAGCGGCTGGGCAAGATCGTCATCGCCGAAAGCCGCGACCGCAAGCCGGTGACGCTCAAGGACGTCAAGGCCACCGGCGCGATGACCGTGCTGCTGAAGGACGCCCTGCAGCCCAACATCGTGCAGACGCTGGAGGGCAACCCCGCCCTGATCCACGGCGGCCCCTTCGCCAATATCGCGCATGGCTGCAACTCGGTGATCGCCACTCAGACCGGGCTCAAGCTCGGCGATTACGTGGTGACCGAGGCGGGCTTCGGCGCCGATCTCGGTGCGGAGAAGTTCATCGACATCAAGTGTCGCCAGACCGGCCTCGCCCCGTCCGCGGTGGTGATCGTCGCCACCGTGCGCGCGCTCAAGATGCATGGCGGCGTGAACAAGAAGGAACTCGGCACCGAGAACATCGGCGCCCTCGAGAAGGGGTTCGAAAATCTCGCTCGCCACGTCACCAACATGCGCAACTTCGGCCTGCCGGTCGTGGTGGGCGTGAACCACTTCTTCCAGGACACCGATGCCGAACACGCTAGGCTGAAGGAGCTGTGCCGCGACCAGCTCCAGGTCGAGGCGATTACCTGCAAGCACTGGGCTGACGGCGGTGCGGGAGCGGAAGAGCTTGCGAACGCCGTGGTGAAGCTCGCCGAGGGTGAGCAGAAGCCGCTGAATTTCGTCTATGAACTCGAGAGCAAGCTGTCCGACAAGGTCAAGACGATCGCGACGAAGCTTTACGGCGCGTCCGACGTGAACATCGAGTCGAAGGCCGCCACCAAGCTCGCCGGCTTCGAGAAGGATGGCTACGGCAACCTTCCGGTCTGCATGGCAAAGACGCAGTACTCGTTCTCCACCGATCCGGCACTGATCGGCGCACCGTCCGGCCACGTCATTGCGGTACGCGACGTGCGCCTCTCCGCCGGCGCCGGCTTCGTCGTGGTGATCTGCGGGGAGATCATGACCATGCCGGGCCTACCCAAGGTGCCGGCGGCGGACTCGATCCGGCTCGACGAAAAGGGCCAGATCGACGGGTTGTTCTAGCCACCAATTGAGAGGGGAGGGACTTTAGCCTCTCCCCGTCATTCCGGGTTCCGCTGCGCGGACCCGGAATGACAGTCGCGCAATTTCAACCGAGCAATGCCTTGATCTCGGCCGTCAGCGCATCCCTCAGATCCGGCCGCTGCAGCCCGTAGGCGATGTTGGCCGTCAGGAAGCCGATCTTCGAGCCGGTGTCATAGGTCTTGCCCTCGTAGCGCATCCCGTAAAACTTCTGGTCGGCCATCAGGTCGATCATCGCATCGGTGAGCTGAATCTCGCCGCCTGCGCCCTTCTTGCCGTGCTCCAGGATCGAGAAAACCTCGGGCTGAAGGATGTAGCGGCCGGAGATGATGAAGTTCGAGGGCGCAGTGCCCTGCTTCGGCTTCTCGACCATGCCGGTGATCTCGAAGGTCTGACCATAAGTCTCGCCCACCGAGACGATGCCGTATTGGTGCGTCTCCTCCGGCTTCACCTCTTCAACGGCGATGATGTTGCCGCCGTGCTTTTCGTAAGCCGCGAGCATCTGGCCCATGCAGCCGCGGCTCAGCATGTCTGGAAGCAGCACCGCGAAGGGCTCGTCGCCGACGATTTCGCGGGCGCACCACACGGCATGGCCGAGGCCGAGCGGCGCCTGCTGGCGGGTGAAGCTGGTCTGGCCTGCCTTGGGCAGGTCCTTCTTCAACTCCTCGAAGGCTGCCGTCTTGCCGCGCTCCTGCAACATGGCGTCGAGTTCGAAGGCAATGTCGAAATGGTCCTCGATGACCGCCTTGCCGCGGCCCGTGACGAAGATGAAGTGCTCAATCCCAGCCTCACGCGCCTCATCGACGACGTGCTGAACCACCGGCCGGTCGACGACTGTGAGCATCTCTTTCGGCACCGCCTTGGTCGCCGGAAGGAAGCGCGTGCCGAGGCCGGCGACGGGGAGAACGGCCTTGCGGATTTTCTTCATCGATGTCGGACCCGTTGGTGGCGTGCGTCGGGATATGTTGTTGCTGAGCTTAACATAGCACGCCGCCGGCACAGTTCACTGCTCAGGCTGGCTTACGCATTGAAATTCATGCGCATCCTTCGGAGGAGGATCCCTCGCCTCGGTCCAACATGCTTCATGAAAGGCGTGCCGTTGTGTAGCTTTCGCCGGCACGGGAGAGGACGCTTCACGACATGGCGGTACTGGTCACAGGCGGCGCCGGGTACATCGGCAGCCACATGGTGCTCGCGCTGATCGATGCCGGGCACGATGACGTCGTGGTGATCGACGATCTTTCTACTGGCTTCGACTGGGCGCTGCCGCCCGAGGTAACCCTGGTGATCGGTGACGTAGCCGACCAAGAACTCGTCGCCAGGACCATCCGCGAGCACAAGATCGACGCACTGGCCCATTTCGCGGCGCGGATCGTCGTGCCGGATTCGGTTGCCGACCCGCTGCACTACTACCTCGCCAACACGGTAAAGACGCGGGCGCTGATCGAGACGGCGGTGAGGGAGGGCGTGAAGCACGTCATCTTTTCCTCAACGGCGGCCGTCTATGGCGAGCCCGAGGTCGTGCCGGTGCCGGAAACCCTGGCCACCAACCCGATCAACCCCTATGGCCGCTCGAAGCTGATGAGCGAGTGGATGATCGCCGACGCAGCCAAGGCACACGGTTTCAGCTACGTCATCCTGCGCTACTTCAACGTAGCCGGTGCCGATCCGCGCGGGCGCTCCGGCCAATCGACACCGAATGCCACGCACCTGATCAAGGTGGCGACGCAGGCCGCTCTCGGCCAGCGCACACATCTCGAGGTGTTCGGCACCGACTATCCGACGCCGGACGGCTCCTGCCTGCGCGACTACATCCAGGTGAGCGATCTCGCCGAGGCGCACCTCGTGGCGCTGAACCATCTCCGAAACGGCGGCGAGAGTCTGACGCTGAATTGCGGCTACGGGCGCGGCTATTCTGTGCTGGAGGTCGTCGAGGTGGTGAAGCGCGTCTCGGGCAAGGATTTCGAGGTACGGCTCTCCCTCCGCCGCGCCGGTGATCCGGCTCAGATCATTGCCGGTGCAGACCGCATCCGCAACGAGCTCGGCTGGACGCCGAAACACGACGATCTCGACGGGATCGTACGCCAGGCGCTCGCCTGGGAGGATGCGTTGGGAAAGCGGAATCGCAGGTGATGACGGTGCGGGCCAGCCAGAACCCTCTCGCCTCTGGGGAAGAAGAGGGGCCGGGAAGCGGGCCGAGACAGCGGGGCGACAGCTCCAGAAGGAGTGCTCCACTCTCCCGCACCTTTCCCGCAGAGAGGGGAGGGGGGCGGCTCGACCGTCGCTCCCTGCTGGTCGCAGCTTTGGCTCTTGCCGCCTGCAGCGGAAACCGTCGCGCTTTCGCTGCTATAGCCGACGCTGATTTTCGCGCATTTATCGATGGCCTCCGCGCCGAGGCCCAGGCCCGCGGCATTTCGCAGGCGACGTTCGACGCCGCCTTCCGCGACGTCACCGTGCCGGACACCGACGTCATCGGGCGCACCAAGAAGCAGGGCGAGTTCAGCCGGCCGGTCTGGGAATATCTCGTCGGCGCGATCTCGCCCGGTCGACTCGACCGGGGCCGCGCCCATGCCGCGCGGCTCTCCGATACGCTCGGCAGGATCGAGAAAGCCTACGGCGTGCCGCGCTGGGTGATGCTGGGCTTCTGGGGCATCGAGTCGGATTTCGGCACCAGCTCTGGCACGCTTCCAATCGTGCGCTCGCTGGCGAGCCTCGCCTATGTTCGGCACCGAGGCGACTTTTTTCGCCCTGAACTGCTCGCGGCGCTGGAGATTCTGCAGCGTGGCGACGTCACACCCGAGAAGATGAAGGGCTCTTGGGCCGGCGCCATGGGGCAGGTGCAGTTCCTGCCCTCCGTCTTCCTGAAATACGCGGTGGATTTCGACGGCGACGGCCACCGCGACATCTGGGGCTCGCAGACGGATTCGCTCGCCTCGATCGGCCATTACCTGCGCGAGATTGGCTGGAACCCGGCCTATTCGTGGGGCTACGAGGTTCGCCTGCCGCCGGATTTCGATCTCACCCGCTACAAGGGCGATCTGGCGGAGTTTGGCCGCCGCGGTGTGAAGCGCACCGACGGCAAGCCGCTGCCCGCGACGGGGGCTGGCAGCCTGTTCCTGCCCGGTGGCCTCGGGGCCCCGGTCTTCCTGATCACCGACAATTTCGAGGTGATCCGGATCTACAACACGAGCGATTCCTACGCCCTGGCCGTCGGCCATCTCGCCGATCGACTCTCGGGCGCACCGGCGCTTGCAGCGCCCTGGCCGACGAGCGCCGCGCGGCTCGACAATGCAGGCCTGAAAACGCTGCAGGAAGGACTGGCGGCCGCCGGCTTCTACAAAGGCGATTTCGACGGCCGGGCCGGTCCGAAGCTACGAGAGGCCGTGCGGCAGTACCAGATCAAGTCCGGCCTGCCAGCGGATGGCTATGCCAGCCCGGCGCTGCTCACGCATGTGAGCGGCGGCCGCTGAGGCCAGGCTCAGGCCTTCGGTTTGATCTTCAACTGGTCGATCGCCCACCGCCACGTGCCGTCCGCCTGCCGGCGCGCCGCCTCGACGGACAGGGTGCCGTTTGGGAGGCGAGCAAAGGTCAGGGCCAAGTCGCCGTTGACGATCGCCGGCAATTCCTCGGCTGCGGGAAACTCCGATTTCCGCGCGAGGAGGTCGGTGTAGAACCGGCGGATCTCCGTGTGCCCCGTTGCAACGATGTCGCCTGCTGCGAGAACCGCACCGGGCTCGTAGAGGGCCACCAAGCCCTCGACATCGCCGTCATTGGCGCGGGTATTGAAGAGGCCGGCGAGTTCGCGAGGCTCGCGTGCTCCTGAATGGTGATGATCCGTCATCAGGCGTTCTCCTGTGATTATTTGAGGCGTTCTCCGAGACCGTCGCGGACAGACACGGTGACGGGAATGCCAGCCTTTACGCTCTCCGAGACCGTACAAAATCGCTCGAACTGAGCCAGCACCTGATCGATCCGCGGCATTCCCTCGGCCGCCGCGCCGAGCGTGATCTCGACATCGATGCCACCGATCCGCAGCCGTTGCTCGTCGTTGCGCTCGATCCGGGCCGCAGCGCGGGCAGAGACGCCGCCTCCCTCCTGCTTGAACTTGCCGAGGGCAAAGGCAAGGCTGGCACAGAGGCAGTTGCTGACCCCTGCGATCACCAATTGTTCCGGTGAAGGACCTGCCCCGCGACCGATCGGCTCGGGTTCATCGGTCACGAGATTGGGGAAGGCTTCTCCGAAATCGACCAGGAATTTGAAGCCTTTGACCTGGGTGATGGTGATTGTTGGTTGCGGAGCCATGCTGGCTCGATCCTCCCTCGGTCCGGTCATCTACGCCGGATCGTGCCCTCACAACGATTGGTCCCGCCCTCGGTATCCCCCGTGTCCAGAACCCAGGCGGCGATGGTCTTGACCCATCTTCGATCTCTGGTATACCAAATGCCAATCACCGAGTCACCGAACGTTGGGGAGAGCCCTCGTCTCGGCAAACGGGAGGACAAACGCCATGACCGATTATTGCCCAGCCCATCGGCGTGCGTGGCACTCGGTCTGACATGCCGTCGACGTTCGACGTGTCGGGATTGGTCGACGCGATCGGCGATGGTGTCGTCATCTCCGATCGTGAGGGGCTAATCGTCGTCTGGAATCCGGCTGCGGAGCGGATTTTCGGCTTCTCCGAAGCTGAGGCCCTCGGCCAGAGCCTCGACCTGATCACGCCCGACCGTCACCGCCGTCGGCACTGGGACGGCTATCACAAGAGCATGAGTACCGGCACCACCAAGTACGGTGCCGATGTTCTGAGGGTCCCAGCCCTGCACAAGGACGGGCACCAGCTCTCGATCGCCTTCACCGTCGGCATGCTCCACGGAGCCGATGGAGAGGTCAGCGGTATCGCTGCGATCATCCGCGACGAAACCGTGCGCTGGGAGGAGGAGCGGCGCTTGAAGCGCCGTGTTTCCGACCTCGAAGCAGAGCTGAGTGCGACGCCAGCTTAGAGTTGTAGAAGCCGCTTTTCTTGGCGGTCTTTGCAAGAGTTCACCAAAGCAGACTTTGAAATCTAAATAAGGGAGAAGACGTAAATGACTCAGCCGTTGGAAGGCATCAAGATCATCGATTTCACCCACGTTCAGGCTGGTCCTGCCTGCACGCAGCTCCTTGCTT
>NZ_BJZV01000053.1 GCF_007992215.1 Methylobacterium gnaphalii
GGCCAACCCCTTACCAAATCTGGCTTTGGACCACATCATGGGGGCGGGCCAGCCCGCGTTTGATGCGTTGGTAGTGCGCTATTCTTGAGCTGTATCGAATTCCAGCGTAACGCCGAGCAATTGAACGCCTGTCTACAGGGAAGCAAAAGTTGCTTGCGCACCGTTATCGGTTAATTCCACTGATACGGATGCCCAAGCTCTCTGGCCCACGCAATGATGCACCTGAACGATATGGCGGCGGATCAGCCATTAGTTCCGGCTCGACGAGTCGGCGGCAGAGCGCTACGAGCGCAACCTCGGCTTCGATCCGTGCGAGAGGCGCGCCGACGCAATAGTGCAGTCCTCCCCCGAAGCCAAAGTGCTGGTTGTCCTCGCGATCCGGGAAGAACCGGTTGGGATTGGAGAAGCGCGCCGGGTCGCGGCCGCCAGCGGCGAAGAGAAGAATGACAGGCGCGCCCTTCGGGATCGTAGTCCCTTCGATCTTGATGTCGCCGAGTGCCTTACGCGTTCGGAAGTGGACAGGAGGTTCGTAGCGCAGCAGTTCCTCGATGAGCCGCGGAGCCCGTTCGGGATCGGCTTTCAACTTCTTGAGCTCGTCGGGATGCCGAAGCAAGGTCAGCATCCCGTTGGTGATCAGATTGACCGTCGTCTCATGTCCCGCAACCAGAAGGAGGATCGCCGTCGAAATCAGGTCGATGTCGCCCATGGACGGATTGCCTTCCCTTCCGGGCTTCGCAAGACCGCTCAACATGTCGTCGGCAGGATGTCGACGCTTCCGGCGAATGAGCTTTCGCATGTAGGACGAAATCTCGTCGAAGGCGGCGACCGTTGCGTGGCGGCTCGCTTCGTCGTGACGTGCATCGGGCTCGAGAGCCGTCGCGAGCTGCGTCGCCCACTTCTGGAATTGCGGCTCGTCCTTTTCGGGCACTCCGAGGAGATCGCAAATGACCGCGACGGGCAAAGGGTACGATAGATCTTCGACGAGACAAACCTCGTCGCGACCGCGGCAGCGTTCGATGAGATCGTCGACGAGTGAACCGACGCGCCCATGGAGGCCATTGACGCGATGGATCGTGAACTCCTTCATCACGAACTCGCGCAGCGTGTCGTGGTCCGGAGGGTCACGGAAGATCAGAGGCCGGTGGCTGGTAGCTATACGGTTCTTGATTGGGTTGAGGATCCAGTCCCTCAGCGGATTGCCCGTACGCGGGCGGCGCGACGGTGGCAGATCCTCCGAGCTGAGGCGTGGATCGAACAAAAGCGCGCGTATCGCGGCGTGGGTGCTGACGACGTAGGCGCCGTCGCGTTGCCGCGAGACGGGGACCTCACGGAGCTTCTTGTAGATCGGGTAAGGGTCGGCCCGGTTCCTTGGATCCAGCACCTCGGAGAACAGCGTGTCGTCAGGCATGGATGCTCTCGCGTTCCGTCGTGTCCGCTGATTCAGATGCCAACCGCGGTGCCGGGAAACCCGGGCTGAAATGATCGATTGGCGCTTGGTCGGTCGCGTCCAGGATCGGGGGAAAGGGTGCCCCGCAGGCGATCTGGGACTCGTAGGCCGGCAACCAACGCGCCTCGTCGAAGGACACGGCGGCGACGGTCCGTCCGGCGCGGCCGTAGACCGCCAGAAATCGGCCTGAAGTGCGACTTCCATGGACGATCGCGATCTTGTCGGCGCCTTCAGTCGAACCGATGGCCTTGATGTTGACGTCGAACTGACTCGACCAGAACGCCGGCAGATGGGCATAGGCTTTCTGATCGTCGCGCCCGGCCAGCATGTTCCGTGCGGCATGCCGAGCTTGCTCAACGGCATTGCCCCAATGCTCGACAGTCCTCAGCCGGTCGCCGAACAGCGGATTGGGCCAACGGGCTATGTCGCCTGCAGCATAGATATGCGGGTCGGGAGCGCCCTCCCCTGTCATGGCCCGACACGCTGCGTCGCAGGTCAGTCCCCCACCGTCGGCCAGGAGGCCTGCCTTCGCGAGCCACCGCGCATCGCGTTCGGCACCGAGCGCCACGATCACGAGATCGGCTTCGATCTCTCCGCCATCTTCGAGCCGCGCACGTGCGACCTTTCCATTTCTACTTTCGAAAGCTTTCACATGCGTGTGCGGTCGGAACGAAACGCCGGCATCCTTCATGCGCACCGCAACGGAATTTCCCACTAGCATGCCCAGAACACGCGCGAGTGGCGTTGGATTGGGATCGACGAGCGTGACCGACAGGCCCAAATCCCGACAGCAGGAGGCTGCTTCGCAGCCGATCAGACCGCCGCCCACGATCAGCACCCGCCTCGGCTTCTCAGCAAGAGCGCTCCGCAAAGCCGCGGCATCGTCTCTACCCCGGATCGTGTGGACGCCTGGCAGCCCGGCACCCGCACCAGGAAACGGTCGCGCCCGCGCACCAGTGGTTACAAGCAATGACCGGTACGGAAGCACCGTATCGTCCGCGAGACGGATCGTTCTTCCCGCCCTGTCCAAGGCGACTGCCGCCTGACCGAGCCGCCATTGAGCCCGGACGGCCGTCAACTGCGGTAGCTCCGTAGCCTCTGCCCTCAAGTCGCCGGCGAGCACATGTTTCGAAAGCGGCGGCCGGTCGTACGGCCGGTAGGGCTCGTCTCCGACGATTGTCAAAGGACCCGTGTAGCCGCTGTCACGAAGCGCTTCTGCGCCTCGCAGGCCTGCCAGAGACGCACCGACGATGACGATGCTGGGATCGTCCACGGCGCTCATGTCCGGTCGTCCTCGCCGAGACCGGCCGGCTCGACGCTGATCGCTCGAACAGGGCATGCTTGTTGCGCCCGCTCGATCTTCGACCGCATCGCATCTGGAGGAGCCGGGTCGTAAAAAAGGATTTCGTGGCCCCGGACCTCGAAATGTTCGGGTGCCGCATAACAGCACTGGGCGTAACCCTGGCAGCGGTTGAGGTCGACGACGACGCGCATATGGTCAGATGCCCAGATAGGGGGTGGCCTGTTCGTTCGCGGTTGGCAGAAAATGTTCCGCCGAGCGCAGGGGTACACCAGCGACAACGGAAAGAATCAGCTTGGCGATCGATGACATCACTCGGTTCGAGCCTGCCGAAGTGCTGATGGATTTGGCTTCGTTGTTCGTGCTCATGATCATGCATTCCTCGGTACGACCCGCGCGGTTCCATCCGCCGATCAGGCGTGGAGCGCAGGCTCGCTCACCCGGACAGGATGCGATCGGACGACGACGTCGATCGCGGACAGGATTTCACTCTGGGTATCGCGACGCGAAAAGGCATTGGCCATCGCACCAGCTTTCTGCCGGTATTGCGGTTTGGACAGGACCGCATCGACCGCTTCGCGGATCGCCGGGACGGTCGGCGTATTCGTGGCGAGGTTGATGCCGACACCCGACCAGCCAATACGGGCGGCTACCTCTGCCTTGTCCTCGGTCAGTCCAGCGGCGACGATCGGTATGCCGACGGCCAGCGCCTGCGAAACGCTGCCATAGCCTCCGTTGGTGACTAGCAGGGCGATTTTCGGAAGGACCGCTTCAAAAGGCAGAAAGCTCGAAACACGTGCGTTGGATGGCAACGGCAGGCGTATCTCTTCGATCGGTCTTCCGCCGGCTGTGGCGACGATCGTTATATCGTCCCGCTCAGCGAGTGCCTTGAGAACGGGTTCGACAAGCTCGCCGAAGTTGCTGTTGGCCAATGTGCCTTGCGTGACCAGCACGATGGGCTTTCCCGGATCGAGCTCGTCCCACCAGTCCGGCAGCGGCATCTTCGGCTGACCGCTCGGCAGGAGACCGACGAAGCGAAGGCCTTTTGGCAGCTTCCCGAAGTCGTATTCGAAACCTGGGACGCTCGGCTGAAGAAAGGCGTCCGGGAGGATCGCGATCGATTGCGTCAGCGACGCCGGCAGCGGCGGCAGGCCGAGTTCTGCAAGACGCGCATCGGCATAGGCTCGGACGGGGTTCACGAAGGCGGCATCCATGGCCATCTTCAGCAGACCGTAGTGCATCCGTTCCCCGTCGTCGGCAGCCGGGGGCAGCCCCATACCTACCGGCGCGCCGTCAACCCGATCGAGAAAGAGGAAGCTGACGTTCAAGACCACGACCGGCGGCCGCGGCGTCGTATCGAGTAGCAACGGCAGCACGCCGAGGTACATGCTGCCTGCCACGATCACATCCGGAGCCTCGCTCTCAATCAGTTCGCGTAGCAATGCCGCCTGGCCGGCCATCGGATCGATGAAACGACGCTCGAACTCTCGGGTCCAACGTTCCGGGCCTGGCGGTAGATTCGGTTCGAGATACTGGGCGGCACCGTGATCGCCATGCGCTACGAAGCCCAAACCCGCGCTCTCGACTTTCGCGCCGAATGCCGGATCGGTCGTCATGATGACGGTATCGCCCCGTGCCTGCAGCAGGCGACCGATCGCGAGTAGCGGGTTCACGTGACCCGTCAGAGGCGTGGCGGCGATCAGAACCTTCATGGGATTACTCTGAATTGCGTTGCTCGATCTCTCATTCGGATCGGCAGCTGCTCGGTTACGAGCAGACGCCCGCAGGGGTGTGCAGGCACACGCGAAAGCTTCAGGCCCACCCCCGCAATCTTCCCGTTTCGATCGCTTCCTGCGCATGGCGGTAGCCGAGCTCGGAGGTCGTCCCCAAACTCGACCAGGCACGCAGGTCGACGCCCGCCAACGGCGGCTTCAGGACGACCGTCGCGCGATTGACCGACATCATCGTCTGAGCATCGCTCGACACCGTCGCGGCCCGTAGGAGAAGCGGCGCAATGGCTGGCATCTCGTCTGGGGAGCCGAGCAGCCGACGCATGAACTTCCCGCGCCATGATCGCCGAGGCATATCCTGGAAAGCGCGATCGCTTCCGACGTCGACGGCTAGCACCGGGCCTCGCTGGAGATCGGCGAGCACGTCGGCCGGCAGATTGTTCATCATTCCGCCGTCGACGAGAATGCCATCGGCGGAGACGATCGGGGGGAGCAGTCCCGGTATCGCGATGCTTGCCCGAAGCGCGGCTGCGAGATCGCCGCTCCTGTGGACCATGGCTTCTCCCGTCGTGAGGTTCGACGAAACGCAGACGAAAGGTAGCCAGAGATCCTCGATGCGCGCGGCCCCGAAGGTCCTGCGCAGTCCCGCATCGGCCTTCATTCCACGCGTCAGAGCGTGAAAGGGAAGCGTGTAGTCGTTTAAGGGGTTTTGCCCGACGAAGAAGCCCGTCATGCGATCGCGGATCTCATCCGAACAGAGATCCATCGCGACACTTGCGGCAACGATCGCGCCCATGCTGGTCCCGCCGACGAAGTCCACGGGCAAACCTGCATCCTCCAAAGCCCGAAGCACTCCCACGTGCGCGAGCCCTCTTGCACCACCTCCGCCGAGCACAAGTCCGCGGGCGGACCCGCTTGCCAATCGGGCAAGCCGGGATCTGTCGCGCCCATTGCCATCCCGAACCTGGATGCGCATCGCCGCCGGTAACGCCGCGACATCGGGATGAAGCGGCAGAGGGAGCGGACTTTTGGGATCCTGACGGATTGCCAGGTCGATGCGGATCCAGTCGGACTGGTGTCGTTCGATGCATTCGAGCGCGCCTGGCCGCCTGGGAATGCCAGGTTCCGCAAGCAGGAGGATATGATCTGCATGCCGCAGGCAGAGTTGGCACCACGGACAGTCGGCCACCCTATGCGCGACGAAGATCGTGCGCGAATGCCGAGCCTCATAGTCGTGGAACCAGCTTTCGTCGGCTCCCTCCGGCCAGTCGGTCAGACAGCCTGTTTTTCCCGGTAGGATCTCGTCGAAGGTCTTTGCAAGCATATGTCCGAAAAGGTCGGGATCCGGGCCGTCGGTCACCGCCAGTACCGCGAAAGTGCGCGGAACCTGCTCAAGAGGCCGCCGTTCCGATGCGGTGCGAAGACGCTCAGCCAACAGACGCGAGAAATAGAGAAGCGTCCTGGGATGCTTCTCTATCACTTCCTCGAACGCCGTCCTGCTCAATCGAAGCAGATGGGAGTCGCGGAGCGCTATAGCAGTTGCAGACCGTGGTTCTGCCGACAGCAGCGCCATCTCTCCGAAAACTTTCGGGGGTGCGAGACGTGCCAGATGACGCGTTTCACCGGTATCCGTCTGTCGCGATGAAATGCCGACGGCGCCAGACACCAGTGTGTAGAGCGCGTCACCTTCTTCACCCTGTTCGAAGACCGGCCATCCGCCGGCGACCGCTACCGAGACGAAGCGTTCGCGGATCTCGTGCATCGCATCGGGATCGAGACCTACGAGGAACGGGATGTCGGCGGCGCTCACTGGACCGCCTGCTTGAGCTGGAGAGCTGCGCGGGCGTAGCCGCCAGCGGCGCCGTCGATGAAATGGATGTGATCGGCCTGACGCGGAGAGGGGCTAACGCACGTCACGATGGCCGCGTCTTGCCGATGGAGGCCGTATCGCAGGAGGCCTTTCTCGCATGCGGCTGTCAGGCGTGCCTCGATCGCGTCAATTATTTCAACGGGACAGGCAACCGTCAGACGGAGGCCATCGTCGTACTTTCGGAAGTCGGCATTGGCGGCAAGCTGTCGTCGGTAGGTACGCGGAGAGAAAGCTCCAACTGGCATGCCGCTGTGAAAGATTAGGAACGAGGGCACTCTTCTGACGCACTGCCATAAGCGGCGCAGGAATAACGATCCTGCCAAAGGCCGGCCCGCCTTTGCTTCCATCGCGATGCCCAGCCAAGGCGGGCCGATCTGCGGACCTTCGTCCGGTAGGGGCCTGCCCATCGTCGGGCTCGCTTCGATGATCTCGAGAAGGTCGGATAGGGCGGCTCGGACAGCCGTCGGATCCGCGACCTCGCAAGGCTCCACGATCAACGACAAGACCACGTCGTCGCGCTGCCGGATCGTTTGGAACCGACAGGAAAGACCCGTCAGATCGGGACACGTACCCGACGGCGCCGGAGCAACGGCATAGAGGCCGCTCTTCATCACGTTCGTTGCCCAGGCGAGGCCGCCGCCGGCAAACATGGCGTAATCGACGTTGGGAGACGCAGCGTACCGGATGATGCTCAATTCAAAGCCGACCTCGCGAGCGGCCGCGATCGGTATCAAAGCTGCGCGCAAGTCCAGCTGCAGAGTATCCCGCACCCATGTCACGGTCGCGGCGAGAGCTTCTCTCACCGATGCGATGTCCGCCTGCGGGACCAGGATACTGGCACCATCTCCCCCGAAAACGAACGGCAGATCCAAGCCGGAAAGAGCATTGCGCGTTGCCGCGATGGCGGCCGCTCCCGCAACGTTCACGGCACGGTATCGTCCTTGCTCGATCGCAGCCGTCGACATTTCGACGTCGCTCATCGCGATCCACCAGTCGGCGGGAACCGGAACGTAGTTGCGTGGATCGAGAACGTCGGAAAAGCGGACGATCCTCGGCACGCTTTTGTAGAACGACGGCATGATCGCGGAACACATTGGTTCGGCCCAGAATACCGATCGGCTACATCAGGTCTTTACGATCGACCGTGGGGGGAGTCTTCATCGCGTCGAACGGCACGACCGCCATCAGATGGCCGTTCGACATCTTTACGATGTTGAATTGCATCCCGGTTGCCTTGTCGGTGGCGACGGCGATCATCGTCTCCTTCGGCTCGAAGGGTGCGATTGTGAAGTCATGTCCCCAGGCGCTTACGAGACTCGACAATGATGCCGCTGCCTGCCCCGCCAACGCGAGGGCGGGGAGGAGGATGAGCCATAGCTGTTTTGTCATCAAAGTCCTCCACTGGACCCATGATCGGTTTCGAGCGTCCGTACGTTTTTCAGGTGCCGGCGGTTACGAACGGACTTTTCGATTTCTCGGGCGATCCGTGCTGACGACATCGGAGGGTACGGCGTCGGTCGTAGCCAAGGATCAAGCTTGAGAGACGGACGAATTGACGAGCCTGATGTCGATCTCCCTTTCGACGAACGTCCACTCGAGGGTTGCCCGAAGTCGTGCAAGCAGATCGTCGAACCTGGGCTCGTTCTCGGGGGCGAACTCGAACCAAGTGAGAAAGTCGAACGGCTCGCCGAGATCGCGGCTGTGAAACAGCCTGCGCGCGATCGCGGGTAGGTAGTCCAGTCCGATCGACGTGTGTTTCGAGGTTTCCTCGAAGACCTGGCGCCGCTCATCCTGGGCCAGGTCCCACCAGGCGGCAGATTTACGGATCGGAATGATCGCCGCGAAGACCGCTTCCGTCCGTCCGAGGCCAGGTTGCCTTCCCGACAGCGTCTGGCGATCACGATTTGTCGTATAGCGCAGGTTGCTGACGACGCCCCGGAGCTGCCAAGCGGCTTTAGTCGGCACGTTTTCCGCCCTCTCATCGACGATGCCAACGGACTGAGCTTCTACGATGTTCGCGCCGCGCCAGACCTGCTGGCTTCTCACGCGCCAGCCGCCTTCGGTCCCTCCTGCGAACGTGAACGTGTGCGGACCCTTCGGCGCCTCGTGCGCAGCCGTATTCGATTCAGACATCGGAAATTAATCCTGCCGACGGTGCATCGTGATTTCGGCGATGGTTCATCCGAGCACCTGCGGGAAATTCGATGGGAACAAGGCGCGCTTCGCCTCCTCGTCGTTGACCGTCTTGAAAGTATGGTCCGTGCCGATGGATCGGGCACGCGCGACGGCAGGTCTCGCTTCGACGGATCGAAACAATCGGTCCAGGTTCGGATAGGCCGCGAGCGGATCGATCTCTCCCTTGAACACTCGGGCTGCACGGTCGAGCCATCCCCACGCGGAGATGTCGGCGATTGTGAAACTCTCGCCGACGATCCAGTTTCGTCCTGTCATATGGTCGTCGAGAACCCGATAGTGTCGCTCGGCCTCGCGCCGGTAGCGGTTCCGGGCGTACTCCAAGCCTTCAGGCGCGGCGAATTGAAAGTGGACCGCTTGTCCGGAAAATGGTCCGAGACCGGAGGCAATGAAGAGGAGCCAGGAAAGCAGCTCGGTCCGGTCGTCGGGACGTCCCAGCAATCTACCGGTCTTTTCGGCCAGATAGAGAAGGATCGCAGTGGAATCGAAGACGCGAGCGGCCCTTCCCGATGGGCCCTCGGTGTCCACGATGGCCGGCACCTTTCCGTTCGGGTTCACTGCACGGAAGACCGGCGCATGCTGCTCCCCTTTGCTCGTATCGACCGGGATGGTCTCGTACGCCAACCCGAGTTCTTCCAAGAGCAATCCGACTTTGAGGGGATTGGGTGTGGGATGGAAGTAGAATCGGATCATCTGGATCTCCCGGAACGATCGTTCGCGGTCGAATTCGGACCAGCAGGCCCCGCAAGGCTTGGACCCGCAGCCCCGATCTGGTTTCAAGCGAACGCCGATGATCGGCCAAGCCGTTTTAGTTTGATTGTTCTAAAATGCAACGCGTTTCCGCCTAAGGGATGGGAATGGCGTCGGGCGTACGGATGGAGAGATGGGCAGACCTAGAGAGTTCAACGAAGCCAAAGTTCTCGACGCCGCTGTCCAGTGTTTCTGGTCGCGGGGCTTCGAGGCAACGTCGATGCGCGATCTGATCGATCGGACGGGATTGACGGGTGCCAGTCTCTACAATGCGTTCGGAGACAAGCGCGCCCTCTATCAACGGGCGCTCCAGCACTACGTCGACGAAAGCATCTCGGATCGCCTTCGACGTTGCGAGACGATGCCTCCGCGCCAGGCGATCGCGAGTTTCTTCGACGAAATCGTTGAGCGGTCGCTTTCGGACCGCGAGCATCGGGGTTGCATGCTCGTGAACGCGGCGTTCGATACCTTGCCGTGTGATGCAGAGTTCCGGTTGGCGGTCGCCGACGTCATGATCCGGATCGAAAAATTCTTCAAAGACAAAGTCTTGGAAGGACAACGCGATCGGATGATTTCACACGATCTAGCCGCGAACGACGTCGGGGCGCATCTTCTTGGTGTTCTGCTTGGAATCCGGGTCCTGGCACGAGTTCGGCCCGAACGCGATCTTCTTGAGCGCATGGCTGCAGGAGCGCTCGCAATGCTGGAATTCAGGACTGGGAAGGATGGCCTAGCGCGATAGGGAGTCATCTATGCCGCGCTAGGCCGCAAAGGCAGCTCTTTACGAATGCGTTGACCTGAGCCCTATCAATTTCGTTGACACCGTACGTGTCAGCCCACGTGTCGATGATGGTGAGATCGGCTTGAAACGCCTGCGCCTCGGTGAGCAGCCTTCGTACACATCGCGAAGGATCATGGTGCCGTTGCGATCGAAGGTGGCGAGATAGTTGTCGCGCTATACGCGCGACACGATTCGCATCGTTGGACAAGCCCACAATCATCGCGACGCTGGTGTTGTGCAGGGCCGCGACGAGCCGGATAGGCAGGCCGGCGCTGTCAAATCTGAGCAGAGGGAGGCGGATGCTCATCGGATAACCGCTTCCGACTCGACCCAGTCGTTCCGGTTCCTAGCTTCGGCGAAGGCCCCTAACGCTCCGTCAAATTGGCTCCGGCGTCGGTGACTTGATGCTTAAGCCTGTCGGCTGCAACTGGCGTCCTGCGGTTGCAATCAGCCAAGGGCTTTGAGGCCCCTTGTCAGCGGAAGAGGTTCGGGGGCACCGCCGGGCTTGCATTGAGCAGAGTGATCGCCACCCGTCGGTTCGGCGCGATGTAGGGATTGTCAGGGAAAGCCGGATTGGTGTCGGCGCGTCCCACGACGGAATCGAAGTTGTCGTTGGGAACCCCGGCGCCCGCCAGGATCTCGCGCACGGCGAGCGCGCGCCCGGCCGTGAGGTTCCAGGGTTCGACGGCACTTGCCGAGCCTGGGCGCGCGGCGGCCGTGTGGCCGGTTATAGACAAGCGGTTGGGCAAACGGCGCAGGGTGGGCGCGAGCGCCTCCAGCACGCGACGGGTGCGCTCGTAGGGATCGACAGAGCCCTCACGGAACATGGAGCGACCGTCCTGGTCCACGAGAGAAACGTTCACACCCTCCTTGGTAGGCTCGATCACGATGTTGCGTGACAGCTCGGCATAGTCGGGCATCTTCTGGAGCGCCTGCCGGAGGCTGGCTACGGCGCTGTCGTTGGCCTGTTCATTGGCCGCCGGGCGGCTTGCATCGCGATCGCTGGCGCTGCCCGGACTGATCGAGCGCGCACTATCCTTCTGCGCGGCAGAGCCCGTCTCCGCGTCGCGGGGCGCCGACGACTTGTTGCCTGACGTGTCTAGGGCGGTGCCGTGCAGGATTCCGCCAGCACCACTGGTTGCAGGGCTCAAAGACGCCGGCGCGAAATATTCCGCCAAACCGATCTTCTGCTCCTGCGTGGTCATGCTGATTAGCCACATCAGCAGAAAGAACGCCATCATGGCGGTCACGAAGTCTGCATAGGCAATCTTCCAGGCCCCGCCGTGGTGTCCATGAGCGGCCTTCTTGACCTTCTTGACGATGATCGGCTGGATGGCCACGGTCGCCGGTTCCTTGCTGGGGATGGGGTCAGATCTGGGCGGGAAGAGCGGCGGTTGCCTCTTCCACTTCGGTGAAGGTCGGGCGGACCTCGCTCATCAGAGTCTTGCGGGCGAATTCGACCGCCATCACGGGCGGCTGGCCGCCGATATGGGCGAGGAGGCCCGCCTTGAGAGAAATGTAGTATTTGGATTCGGCCTCGAAGAGGCTCTTGAGCGAATGCGCCATGGGCCCGAAGAAGCCATAGGCGACGAAGACGCCAAAGAAGGTGCCTACGAGCGCGCCGCCGATCAGATGTCCCAGCACCTCCGGCGGCTCCTTAATCGCCCCCATCGTCTTGATCACGCCGAGCACGGCGGCGACGATGCCGAGCGCCGGTGTTCCGTCGGCGAGCGACTGAAGGGCCGAAACGACGCGCTCTCGCTCCTGGTGGTGCGTCTCGAGCTCCTCATCCATGAGAGCCTCGATCTCGTAGACGTTGTTCGCGCCAAGCGTCACCATACGCATGTAGTCGCAGACGAACTCGACCGCGTGATGGTTCGCTGCAAAGGTCGGGAAGGCGTTGAACAGAGTCGATTCGCTCGGATTCTCGATGTGGGGATCGAGCGCCATGATCCCTTTCTGTTTCACAAGTTTGAACAGTGAATACTGCATCCCCAGCAGTTCGACGTAGGATTGCTGATTGTATTTGGGGCCCTTCACCAGCGTGCCCAACATGGAGGGCACGGCCTTGAGCACCGGCCCGATGTTGCCGATGACGAAGGCGCCGATCGCCGAACCGAGGATGATGACAAACTCGTAGGGCTGCCAGAGGACCTCCAGATGGCCACCCATCTGCGCGTAGCTGCCGAAGACGCAGCCGAAGACGATCAGTGTGCCAACGATCAGCCGCATGACTTGCCATCCTCGCGCGGCGGCAAAAACAGCCCGCAGCAAGCTACCCAATGACTGGTCAAATCGCTGGTCTTGGTTAACGGCGAGTTTAGAGCCGCGAAGGGAGCGCGATTGCGACGTATCAACCAGAATGTCATCGGTTCGATGCCGACTGCCCACCCCAGCAAATTATCTATTTTATCGCAGGCATTTCGACCGGTTTCTTAAGCTCGAACATTTCACGAGGCTGCTCTCGTTGTACAGCGCGCTGGCGCTAGCAGTACCTGCCAGACTGGTGGGTTGCCGCATGGTTGCTCCGAGCACCGCGAAGAAGCCGATCGGCCTTCAAGGACGCCTTTCATTAGGATGAGCTGGAACTCGCGCTCCCCGCTCTTTGGCCGCTAACCCCGGACATCGCGGTGCCGCAAATAAATCCGGGCTCGTTCCATCGGCGCAGTTGTTCCTTCGCTGAAGGAGCGGCGTGAGTGGTTTTGAGGATTAGGGCCTGTTGTCGCCTGGA
>NZ_BJZV01000054.1 GCF_007992215.1 Methylobacterium gnaphalii
TTTCGCCGAAGCCTCCGAGGTCAAGGAACGTGCCGCTGTTGACCGCAAACGCGCTGTTCGCGCTGAAGCTGTCTGTCGCGCCGCCTCTCAGGGTGCCACCCGAGATCGTGGTAGCACCGCTGTAGTTGCTGGTGCCAGACAGCGTCTGCGTGCCAGTACCGACCTTGGTGAGAAGGCCGCCGGTGACCGCTCCCGCGTAGTTGGCGTCGGCCGTGTTGTCCGCGCCAACGGTCAGAGTCCGTCCGCTGGCGATGGCGACGGAGCTGCTGGTATTGCCGCCCGAGAGCGAACCGATCGTCTCCGAGAAGTTGGTGTTAAGCGCTGCCCCCGTACCAGCGACGTTTGCGAACGTGACGCGACCGGTGTCGGCGAGGGCAGTACCTCCAGAGTTGTTCAGCGTCAGCGCGCCGGCATTGATGGTTGTTGCACCGGTATAGGTATTGGTACCTGCCAAAGTCAGACTTCCGCCCGAAAGCGTCAGCCCACCCGAACCGGTTGCGACACCCGAGAAGGTCGAGCCGGCACCGTTCGTGACGATGAGCGTCTTTGCTCCAAGGTTGACGCTACCCGCACCGGACAACGATACAACCGATGAACTGCTGCCATTCACTCCGGAGATATCGAAGGTGCCACCGACGCCGAAGGAGATTCCGCTCGAAGACGCGACAGAACCGCTCCCCGACAATGCCAGGGTGCCTCCGAAAATACTCGTGGCCCCGGTATAGGAATTGACGCCGCTAAGGGACAGCGTTCCAAAGCTTAACTTAGAGAGAGCTCCACCTCCGGACACGATGCCACCAACGGACCAGGTCGTTCCACCGGTGATGTCGAATGTACCTCCGCCCGCTCCGAGAGTGATCGCACGGCTCATGGACAAGCTGGCTGCGCTGCCTATAGCGCCGCCGTCGAATGTGAGGCCGCCCGATGAGGCTCCTAGACTGCCATCCTGAAGGATCGAGAGGGTCCCCTGCTTGATCGTCCACGGCGTAACAGCTCCGGTCGTGCCGTTCAGCGACCAGGTCGACGTTCCCGTTTTCTCGAATGCAGTGAATCCCCGATACTGAGCTGCCGCCCCCAATGCCGAAATGTCGAACGTCTTGGAGTTGCTGCCACCAAGCGCGAGCGTTCCGGATCCCGACTGGACCACGACATTCCCAGTGATCCCGGAATAGGTTCCCCCTGCCACCGGTGCTTGTAGCTCAAGCCGGCTCGCACCTCCGGTGAACGTAATGGCGTTGGCACGGGACCCGCCGCCACTCACGCCTCCGCTGATCGCACCAGCGTTGATGACAGTGAGACCTGCCCCAGATACGCCGACACCGCCGGCGCCGTTGTTCGTCCCAGTACCGCCGTTTCCGCCGGTGACGGATCCAGCATTTGTCAGCGTAAACCCGGTTAAACCGATAACCGCACCGCTGCCGCCGCTGCCGCCGGACTGTGGCGTGAAGCTTCCTAAATTCGAGGTGCCGCCATTACCGCCGATTAGGGCTGAACCAATGGTCAAGCTAGTGCCGTTTGCAATGAACAGCCCAACTCCGCCCGATCCGCCTCCGCCCATATTGAAGCCGGAGCCGCCGTTGCCGCCATTTCCGCCGGTGGCGTTAACGGAGAGAGTTCCAAGAGCTCCGCCGGTGGTCACCACAGCGCCGTAGCCACCGGCGCCACCGCCACCACCATCGAACTCGGACGAATTGCCACCGATTCCACCAGCGCCGCCAGTGACGGCCGCACCGGGAAGCGCACCAACTGAGCCATGAGCGCCCCCTCCACCGCCGCCGCCGCCCTGATTGCTACCAGCTGCTCCGGACGACCCGTTCGTTCCCGCTGCCCCAGGGATCTGCCCGCCAGCCGCGTTAGAGCCACTGCCGTAACCTCGGCCTCCTACGCCACCCATCGCACCGGCGCCGCCGCCGGCACCACCGGCGAATATATCGGCGTTTCCTCCGGCTCCGCCTATTCCAGTCGCGCTGTCGACACCGCCGGGAGTCAAGGTGCCGCTAGCACCACCGCCGTTGGCCAGAACGACAGATGCTGGCAAAGCCACGCAAAGGGTAAGCGCGGTCGATGCCAACAGCGCATTGCGCAATAACCCATGCTGGGCGGGCCAACTGCGATTGTTCATGATCTCGTCAGTCTCGTCGATGCGCAGTTGTCGCCAACTCAGCTATTCAACAAGGCTTTAATAGGTGTCCTGATGGGCCGCGAGTGCCAACCTCACGTTTTGTCGTGGGGGAAGTTCGCAAAACTATAGGTGTTGCCGTTCTGCATGAGTGTTCTTCCCGACCGTGCGGGCCATTCCCGCTGGCTAGATTTTGATCATATTGAAGCTCACAGAGATGATGGGCCATAGACGCGGCGCGCTGACCTCCTACCAAGTCGACGTGCGGGCGAGGGATTGGGCTAGAGTCAAAACCGGATCAAGGTGTTGCTTGATCTGAGGTTTTATGATTCGAGATCGCCATTGGCAGCCTGAAGGCAGCGACGGCGGACCCGTTCTGGTTCTCGGACGATCAGTGGGCGGTGGTCGAGCCGTTCATGCCCAAAAACCAGCCCGGCCCCGAGCGCAAGGACGACCGGCAGATCATCTCCGGTATCGTGCATGTCCTCACCTCGGGCTGCCACGGGTGCGACTGACCGGCCGCCTACGGTCCGTCCACCACGGTCTATAACCGCTTCAATCGCTGGTCCCGCCGCAGCTTCTGGATAGCCATGCTCGCCGCCATGGCCAGGGCGGAATGGTCGGGTGAGGCCACGGCCATCGACGCGACCTACGTGAAAGCGCTTCGCACGGGGCAGGGGGCAAAGGGGCCTGCGCAGGCCATCGGCCCCTCGCGCAGCGGGCAGACGACCAAGGCGGTGGGCCGATCAGCCTATTCGTGCAGTGCTGCGAAGGCGAACTTCAGGGTGCGGTCGATCGCGACGAACAGGCGGAGCTTGCCCTCATGGGTTCATCCTTCAGCGATGTCGATATGGACGAAGCCGATCGGATAGGGCTTGAACGCCCGCTTTCCGGGCTTGTCGCCTTCGACCTTCGGCAGCCGAGAGATGGCGTGGCGTAGCAGGCACAGGTGCAGTGACGAGCGCGTCAGGTTCGGAATGGTCGCCTGAAGAGCGTAGAGGCCATCGTCGAGAGGCAGGAGCGTATCCCGTCTAAAGGCCACGATGATGGCTTCCTGCTCGGGGGAGAGCCCGCTTGATCGCGCCTTTTTCGGACCTGTCGGCAGATCACGCGTCGTCGATCCCTTCCTCCCCTTCGCGACCGTCTTCGGGTTGATCCCGTGACGGCGCGCAAGGATCCTTAGGCTCTCTTCACTCCGCTGTATCGCTCGACGGATTGCTCGTCGTTGTGGCGCTCCCATGGAGAACTTGGCCCATAGCGCATCCCTCCACTCCGACGTGACAACTGCACCTTCAAAATCCGGGATCAAACACCTAACGCACAGTTTAGTGCGCCCGGGGAAGCTGCAACCAGGTCCGCTGATTTATCCAATTCATAGAGCTAAATCTTATGAATGTGGCGACTCTATTAAAAATCGCTCGACTGTCTGACAGACGACAATATCTGGTTTTAACTTTTCGACTAAACTGAGAGGGAGATGCGACTGCCATACGAAATGGTAAGTGCGGAACCATCGTGCAAACCACCAGGACAGTTGACCCTGCTGTCCATTTTCCAGCCCGCAATATGAATTACCAATCACAAGAACAGTCGCTGCAATGGGGGCGCGCGGATTGAACCACGACTCCGCAGACCCGACATGGCGGCCGGACGGATGCTCATGGAAGATTCGCGCGCCATGACTTCGAAACTCAGCGTCAAGCACAGGAAGATCCGCATGTAGGCGAGTATCGACGATCGGGATGCCGAAGAAGCGCATAGCGAGATCGCCTGACCCCATCCGAATGGTGTTAAATTCGGGTGGCTGTCCGATGGGTAAGCTAAGATGTTCCAGCACGGCTCGAAAGGTTATCCAACAACCGTACGCCGAGAGATGTGAATCTGTCTTCAGTACGGTCGCGGCCCGGTTTGGCGCGGCACCGAGCGCGTGCCGTACCGACACATAGTTTTCCTCTATCCGTGTGTCGCCCTGTAGTCCTGCTTCGATCAAACGCAGCATGGTTCCTGGCGTACGGATCGATCGAGGGAAGTGCTCCGGTAGAACGGTCAGCTTGTCAGGAATGATCAGCTGAACGTAGCGAGCTCCAGACGCCTCTACTCGGCTGCAACGCCGTCGCATCAAATTTAACCATTGGTCCGCAAAGGCTCGAGGGCGCGGATCTCCTTCTTCGCGTTGATGCTCTTCCAAAAGTCTGTTGCTTCCGCCAGCTAGAAAGATGTGCCCATCTTGTCCCAGGATTGCTGTACGGTCGCCGGACCACGTTCCAACGGGCACCAGAAGAGGAGTTGTCGCTCGATCGGGATCGCTATGCTTGTCTCGCTCCAACTTCCTGAAGAGCTCGTCCGCATTATGCATGGTCAACATTGCCGAAAAGCTGGGATGACTTGTCCAGCTATCTCCAACCGTTGAGCTTAATTGTTGCAGGGCAGTAAAATTTTGCTCGGCCGGCAAGTCTAAGAGAGTTTGCAGAAATCCCAACGCGGACGGCACAAGCAATGATGGCGACATGGGGATTTGAACGATTGGGATGCGCCCTCGTAGGAGATGGACCGAAATTCTTCCGGTTGCCAAGTCTTGCAGCATCTGACGGCTATCGACGCGAACTCCAAATCTGAGCCGGCCCAAGTCCGTTTTGTCGGGTTCAACTGCGATGGTCAGGCCAAGGAGTTGGTCGCCCTTGAAAACTCCGATCACTGGTGTCGACCGGTCGGTCCAGATATCTGCCCGTATCCAACCCGTTAGATCATTGGAATTCCAAGCCCCAGTAATTTCTCCTATGTCGCCTGGCGTGATCCCCTGGAGAAGCCAAGCACGATAATGTCGCGCGAAAGTTTCCGAGCTAGCACGCATAATTCGACGTCTTGAGGCGATCTTCGAAAATCGTCTCACCACCGCCTTCAGACCATTCATCGGGAAACGCCCTGCCGCATTGGCCGCTCGGGTTGGTAATAATGCGGGCTCAGATCCTTTAGTGTTAACAGCCCGGCGCTCTTTGAGATGTACGGCGTGAAGGCGGCAAACGCGGCCACAAACCAGGAGTTTGTCGCGCGCCGTTGTAGAACAAAGTGAACCGTGCGATATCGAACAGTAGTCAGATAGAGCTTGCAAAGTATACAGTGGAGGCTAAAGAACAACTTAGCGTCAGATGGATATCGTTCGTAGGCCCTGACGCCCGAGAGACCTTGCGCTCCCGCCTGCACCTGTCAGGCGAGGACGCATGTTAGCCATTGATGCCAGTATCCTCAGCCCAGAGCCCGGCAAGCCCGAATACCGTGCCTGCCGGCTGACGGCCTCGGACTCTATCGAAGGCGTTGAGTATATCAACGCCGCCAGTGACGAGATGGCGGCTCGCCTCGCTGCGATGATCGCAAACGGCCATGGCATCGATCTCTGGGACCGCACGCGGTTCTTAGGAAGCTTCCCACCGCTTCACGTCAGAGCCGCAGGAGCGAAGGGCTAACCGCGCAAACGACATCCGCCTCGCTAACGTACGCAACTCTACGCAACGGGGAGTGTGCCTATGTATCGTCTGCAACTCGTTCCGTACGCGTTGACGGCTGAGTGAGACGTGCGCTCCCGTTTACATACTGGGAGTGCAGGCATGCCCTTCATCATCACAGGCGCCGACCAATGCGGACTGCGCAGGGAAACCCGTGAGACACCCGCTCGCGCAATCGTACTGGCAATGAAGTGGGACGAAGAGGGCGTACACAACGTCCAGATCATGCCCCCGGATGCGAAGCCTCGATGCTTCAAGGCTTCCCAGAGACAGCATCATGGGGACGTGTTAGCCGCTTCATTGCGGAGCAGAAGTCCGCTTCATCCTCAATGACAATAGCCTCCGAGAACGCCTGAACTTCAAACTGACCCACTGCCCCGCGCTACGCGGCCGACGTCACCTCACCATCGCCCGTCGTTACGCTGAGGCGCCCGCGGTCCTGACCGAGCCGAAGGTCTAACCCCGGCCTGAAGTTCAGCAACCAACTGCCCGAGAACGTCACGCCCGGAACCTAGGACCTCGCGGCCTCGCTCGTCTCGCACTGCGCCAACCGTGAGCAGATCGATCAGATTGCTAAGTTCCGCATGGAGGTTACGGGCTAATGAACCTGAAGCGCTATAAATCCATTTAAGTAAATCAGATCAATATCTTATGCCGCCCACGGGCGGCGTTTCCTATTGGTAGGTGCGGAGCAGGCTGAGACAGCTAAGCCCTTGAAAAGACAGGCACGGTCGAACGGATACGGCGGAGCCGTGCGATTTCAACGCGACAAGGAATGCGACATGACCGATGACGAAAAAGGCGACCTGCTCAGCGGTTACGAGGATATTGGAAAGCACCTGCGACAGACGCCGCGGCAGGCGAAGCACCTCGCTGAGATCGGGGCAAGTCCAATCTTTAAGCTACCGGGAAGCAGTATCGTTCGAGCGCGCCGCTCGACCCTCGATGCGTGGCTTGCCGATCGCGAGGCAGCAGCACGAAGGCCAGCGGATGCCTAAGCTGAGTCCCGACGATGCCGAGTGGTTCGCTGCGACCCGCGAGACCCATCGCATTCGGCCGGCGACCGCCGAGGAAACCGCGACTTTCAGGGTGCGCAAGCCCGGCTTCGACAAGCTCATGACGGTAGTCCGAGCCTATGACGGCGCGCAGGAGAGCTACGCCTTCCAGCAGGACGACCCGGTGGACCGCGCCATGGATTGTGAACTGGCAGGCTGGTTCGACACGGATCTCGACGCGAGTGTGGTCAGGCCTGAGAACGGCTGTTAGCCGAACGGTGGCAGCCCAAACAGAATGCCTCCGATAGTTCAGCCAGCTTCAGCCGTTAGTAGCCGGACTAACTCCCGCCTCGTCGGCCGGCGCGCCGTCATAGCCCTCCAGCCAACTTTTCCGTTCCTCCGTGCCGGCTGGGTAGGGGCAGGCGTCCTTCGGCCGGCCGAGGCTGCGCGCATGGGCGCCTTCCGAGATCGGGTCAGGCGGGAATGAGGGCCGCTCGGTGTTCGACATGACGACCTCGGTACAAGTCTGAACTCTACGATCAACGCCGATCCGATGACGTGAGTTCTGGGCAGCTCCCAAACGGCCTGCCCGCCTTCCGGCCAGCACCGGCCTACCAGTTACCGCGCCCGTTCCGCCGAAGCGCTCTTACGAGCGGCTGCGAGCCTATGGGCGGAACCCTTCAGCACATCGGAGGAAATGCATGAGGGTCGTCGCCCTCGAACGATACCGAGAGGAGCGCGAGAACGCGGCGTGGCAACAGTACACGCACGCCCGCACAGAGGCTGAGCGAGCCTGCGATATCGAGTGGGGTCGTGCCGCCGGCCGCGCTTGGCGCGATACCTTCCAGACGCCTGAGCAGAACGAGCGTGAGCGCGAATTCCGCCGCGTCGTCCAGCTTCGACACATGGGATACCTGCCGCCGGGAGAGCTGCCGCGATGACCGCTCCCAACGCCATTGGTGCAGTCGAGTTGACGCCGATCATCGATTGGCAGAGGCGAGCGGTCCCTGCCGTCTAATCCGGCCGCTTTCGACTAAACGTCGCCGTAGGAGCTTGCCGAAGCCGTTCTCGAAAGCGGACGTCGAGCGAGCCACATCTTAGGAAGTTCGGAGCAGTCCCTGTCGTAGAGCCAATTTGAAGAGCTCGATCTCGGAGCGAACTTCGAGCTTGGACCTGATGAGGAAACGCGTGTTCGTGACCGTCTTCGGGCTGACGTGGAGGATCTCTGCGATCTCGTCGGAATTCCTTTCCGCGAGCAGCATTTGCAACACCTCGAATTCGCGCGGAGTCAGAACATCGATTGCACGTGGCTCTGCCGCGAGCTGATCGAGCGCGAGTACGTGGTCCATGTCGGCGCTGAGGGCGAGACGGCCGTCGAGAACGTCGCCAACCGCCCGAAGAAGCTCATCGGGCGAGCTGCTCTTCGTGACATATCCCTTAGCACCGGCACGAATAGCCTGGATCGCGTATGCGGGGCTCTGATGCATGGTGAAGACGAGGATCATCGCGGTGCGATCCCATTGGCGGATACGCCTGATGGCTTCGATCCCGCCGAAGCCAGGCATCGTCAGATCCATGACGACGAGATCAGGGTTGAGCGTCTTGAACTGACGATAGGCTTCGGCACCGTTTGCTGCCTCGCCCACGACGCGGAGGTGCGCCTGCTTCTCCAGCAATGATCGGTAGCCCTCGCGGACCACTGCATGATCGTCGACGAGCAGGATCCTGACCGGCATGCCCATGCCTTCAGGCGACCGCTTCGCGCTTTGCCGACGGCAATGGAACGACGGCCCGAAGGCGTGTCCCTTTCGAGTCCCGTGTCTCAAAACTCATGCGACCGTCCAACGCGGCTACGCGTTCGCGCATGCCGACCAGCCCCATTCCGGACTTCGCCGATGAGGCGAAGCCGATTCCGTCGTCCTCGACGAGCAATTCGACTTCGCTCCTTTTCGGTCCTCCATCCGCAGCCGTCCGGTCATGCGATTGAACGCGTACGACGACATGCTGCGCGTTCGCATGCTTGGCGGCATTGGTGACGGCCTCCTGCACGATCCTGTAGAGGTTTGTGCCAAACGCGATCGGCAGATCGTCGATGCTCCCGGCGACATTGATCTCGTAGATCGGCGTTCCTCGCGTGCGGCTGTTCCAGTCGGCGACCAGACTTTGCAGACTCGCGGTGAGACCCAGTTCGGCAATATCCGGTGGGCGAAGGCGCACAAGAGCGCCGCGCAACGTGTCCATCATCTGCGCCGTCGCGCGCGAGATGCCTCGACATTCCGGCAGGAGAGCAGGCAACTCGCTCTTCGCCGTGTGGGCAACCGAAGCCGCCATCGCGCCGATCGCTGTGAGGCTTTGAGCGAACTCGTCGTGGAGTTCACGCGACAGGACCAGACGCTCCTCATCCTGGACGGCAATCAGACGCTGCGTCAGGGCATTCCGCTCGGCCACCGTCCGCTCCAGCGTCTCAGCCAATGAATTGAAGACAGTGCGGATCGAAGACAGTTCTGCCAGATCGAACTTCGGCAGCCGCGTCGAGAAATCGCTCGCCGACAACGCTTCCAAACCCGAAACGATGATCCGGGTCGGTCTGAGCAATCGTTCGACCGCGACGTAGATGAGGCCGCAAAGGGCCGTCAACGTCACCGCGATCACGGCAAGAAGACGACCCATGTCATTCCAGCTTTGCTCGATCAGACTGGTCGTATCCACGGAGACGACGGCAAACCCCCTTACCCGTTTTCCGAAGGTGATCGGACGCACGACCTCCGAGTCGCGCCTGAACCATCGATAGAGCGTTGCAAAGACCTTCGGCGCATGTGCCGATCGAGTTCCGCTGCAGAAAAACCGCTGGGATGTCGCGTCAGCGGCTGCGCGATACTCGATACAAAGCCCCGGGAGCAGGAACGGGGAGGCGACCAATTCAAGATCTGGAAAGCGAGTATTTTCGAGCCTTACCCAGGAGAATTGTTCAAGCTGCAGTTCGAGACCTTTGCCGACGACTTCGGCAATCGCCTCCATTTGTGAACGCTGGAACCGGTCGTCGGCGATCAGCATGCAGATAGCGGCCAGGAAAAAGCAGATCGCTGCCAACGCGACGACGCGAAGAGCCAGTCGAAGCTTCAGATCGACGACCCCAAAGCCAAACGTCGAGATCGGGCGCCGCATCACTCGGAGAAACCAACCTTCTCGGAAGAGGACTTAGAGGACGATTCACGAGCCGTGTGAAGCGGACCGACCCGCATTCGGGATAATCACCCGGCCCCGAACGGGCTTCGCGCCGTATCGAAAGACCCCGAAGAGCCTAAGATTTCGGTCCGGCTCCGGCCCGCCGACGGCGAGGCGATGCGAGAGCGCCAAGGGAAGGCTTCGCGATGACGCAATTCAAATTCGACGATCGGTACATCACGTGGACGAAGCTGGATTGGCTCGAACACGTCGAGGCCTTCGTCTACAGCGCGGATCCCGCCCGCCGGACGGTCGACGCGCTGTTCAAATTCGCGCCCCTTCAGAAGGCAATGCTGCATAGGCACAAGGCGCCATACACCACATTCGTGGTGCAGGGCGAACTTCGCTTTTACAGCGCGGACGGCACGCTCAGGGAGATACGACCGGCGGGAAGCTATGTTCCTGGCGTCTTGAATGGTGAGCCGCATCTCGAGGGCGGCGGCGAAGAGGAAGCGATCGTTTTCTTCACGCACCACAGTGTCGAGGACGCGCTCTACGAGTTTCTCGACGGAGATATGAAGCCGGTCATATCCCTGCGCTTCGATGACGCGCGGGCGCTCCTGGAGGCGCAGGGCACACCACAATGGAAGCGCCATCCGGAGTCCGTCGCATGACACTCGAAAGGGTTTCTCCTGTCGAGGTTCACCGCCGCGCTCGCTCGCAACTTCGAGCTGCGATCGGGGTGATCGCCTTGAGCATCCTTCCGCAACCGGGCGGCGCTCGCTCGGAGACAAAACTTCCGATCCATCTCGCAGTCTTTGACTTCGAGCTGGAGGATTTGAGCGCTGGTGCCAATGTAACGGCCGGCAGTCAGGAAGATGCCACGCAGTTGCGCAAGGTCAGCGACGAAGTTCGCCTATTGATCGCCCAGTCAAAGCGCTACAATGTCATTGACGTCGATGGAGCATCAGACCCCGCCGTGACTGCGCATTCTCTCCGACGATGCAGGGGCTGCGACGCTGCGATTGCCGAACGGCTCGGCGCCGATCAGTCCATGACCGGCATCGTCTCACGGATGAGCCGAACCGAGTATCAGGTGACTTACACGATGCGCGAAGCGGGGAGCGGCCGGATTCTGGCGGTGGAGCAAACGGACCTGCGTATTGGTGCCGATTACTCATGGCACCGTGGCGCGGCATGGTTGATCAAAAACAAGCTGCTCGCGCAGTCTACCCAATGATTGTATTGGTGATATTTCGAGCGAAGCTTTATCGATACGTTATGGCATAAATCGGATTCAGCCGAAGTCACCGCACTCAACTCGCGGCCCCGTATGAGACCTTTGAAAATCCACTAAAAGCAGGGAGCATGATGCTCCGTGCCGCAAACGCGGGTTTAATCGCCAATACAATGCGATGAGCGGCACGGGGGGACCTTGCGGATTTTTCGCAAACACGCTCTCGACCGGGTACCTCCCCAACGCGAGACACATCCGAATTGGGGTTTTTGCCGAAATGCCGGTCGCAGCCGGTCTTTTCCCTCTGTTAGCTCTCTCAAGGTAAGCGTTTGTAGCTCGCGAAACAGGGCTGTTTTGAGGGGTTTTGGCGCTGTCTGAAGCCGGTTTGAAGGAGCGCTAAGCTTCCATTGCCGGGGGTTAGGCGGGTCGAAAGCGGGAGGCAGTAGGGGGCCGGACCGCATGGGTCGTTTCCCTCATAATTAGTTTCGGCGATTTTGTTTCGCGGAGACTTCTCAGGGGCTCAGTTAAGGCGCGCTTTGCTTCCGCCCCTCAGCGATGTGCCGACGCTGTCGCACCGCTTGAACGAGCAAAGGGCAACCGGGTTGCCGAGTGAGGAGAACCCTCATGCCCAACCTCGAAACTCGCGTTGCCAGTCTGTTGCTGGGAGTGCTCGCCCCGACGCTCGCTTTGGCGCAGAACGGTGGGAACCTCAACGGCCGCAGCGAGATCGGCTCGCCACCCGAGTTCACCTATACGGCTCGATCGGGCCGCTCTGCGACGCGCGGGCGGAATATCGAGCCGAGGACCACGGGACCCGTACGCGGCGCCAAGCCCAAGAGCGAATTAGGCGGCCTCACTACCAATGGAATCTGTATAGGCTGCGGCGCGAAGTAGCTGCAGCGTTGAGCGCCGCGTCGGCTCATTGGAGAACGCGCAGCCGTTCGAGGGCGCGGCTCACCAGGGTCTCGATGCATGGCTTCGGGATAAAGTGGGACCGCTCGGGCATCTCGCCATGCCGAGGTGGCGAACAGCTTGAGCAGATGATGATCGCGATGGAGGGCCAGCGGCGAGCAGCCTATTGAGCCAGGCCGAACCCGTCGCACTTACCGCCCGGCATGTTGACGTCAGTAAAGAGCAGCACAACCCCGTCGCTCGCCTCCAGATGATCGAGTGCTTCGCTGGCGTGCTGAGCTTCCAGTACCTCGAAACCCAAATCGCTCAGCATATCGGCCGTGTACATTCGCAGGATCGGTTCATCCTCAGCGACGACGACACGAGGCTGGGAAGCAGTGTGGCGCTGAATATCTGACATAGGTTGGTAAAACGACGAATCCGCAATCCGTTCCGAGATCACGGGACCGTGAATCAACGCGCGCGGGCCTGCTTGGGTGGACCGGCGACGCGGGCAGCGGCGAGTATTGGTCGCC
>NZ_BJZV01000055.1 GCF_007992215.1 Methylobacterium gnaphalii
ACCCTTCTCGGACGTTTCGGGCAGGTGCCATCCGTCAGGTTTTTACCACTAGTGGCTCAATTCCGACGCTTGCTACGTACGAAGACCGGCTGCTTCCGACCCACTTTGGGCGTCCCGAAGCCGTTCAGGGCTACCCGACAGCGGCCACTCGTCGGCCGTCCGGCAACTTCGGCCCTGGGCAGGGAGCAGCCCGTCATCGTATTGCGCAGAACACGATCGCGCGTATCCGGCCCTGAATCGGGCCCTCCCCAAAGCGCTTTGCCAGCGCCTCTGCGGCTCGCTGCGTGGCCTCCTCAAGGCAAGCGGCGTCTCGCGCCTCGATCTCACCTCGCAAGGGTGTGCCCTGGCAGAAGGCCAGGGCAGGCTCGCGAGGCGTTTCGCTCCTGCTGACGTGCTCCACCGTCTCAGATCTCACATCGGCAAAACCAGCGGCCGTCAGGTCCTCGATGATGCGAGCGGTGTCGCAGTAGCCGTATGGCGTGCGCGCAAGAAAGCGAGGAGGGTCGTCAGGAAACACGTCGGCGAGAGCTTGCATCACGGCCTCGGGAAACTCGTTCGCACCGATGTCGTCCCATACGCTGAACAGAAAGCGGCCCGAGGGTCTTAGGACGCGCCAAGCCTCCCTGAACCCCTGACGCTTATCGGGAAAAAACATGGCCCCGAACTGGCAAGTCACCACGTCGAACGTCTCGTCTTCGAAAGGCAGGGCCAAGGCATCGGCTTGTCGCCATTCGACGGGGCACTCGCGAGGGACGTGGGCGCGCGCGACGTCGAGCATGGCCGTGTTGAGGTCGGTGGCCACCAAGCGGGTGGCGGGAGGCAGCACTGCCGTGAGCGCTCGAGTAACGACGCCGGTGCCTGCGGCGGTCTCCAAGACGCTGCTGGGCTTCAACCGGCGCACCTCCTCGGCCAAGTCTTGGGCGTAAGGCTCGAAGATCAGTGGAACGAGGTGACGTTCGTACAGCTCGGGGATTGATCCCGTGAAGGCTTTGTCCGTCGCCGCCATCGTAGCCCTCCCAATTACTCGGGAGAGCAAAGAATGCGGCTGTTGTCGAAACCTCGCAAGCAGACGTTGCGGCGGCCGCCTATGGGCCGAAGCGGACGCGGCGGTGGCGTCTGCTCATTCGAGCTCTGCCTCAGAAGCGGACAGGCAGAAATCCATCTGTGGACGCCCCCTCGGACGCAAGTGGTTTTCTGACGGGTGGCACGATGTCGGATGCTGCCATCTGTCCGGCCTCTCGATGCAGCCGTTGACTGCGGGCCCCTATGGGAGTTCGCGGACCGGAACCACTTCACCCAAGCGTACTCGGTGGCACGTGGATTTCTTCTGGCTCTTCCGGCCTCGTCTCGCCGACTGTTGTGCCATACCCTCCTTCGACCAACGTCGCGTCTCCGACAGCCTCTGGCGCCAACCTCGGCTTTACGCCGCAGCCGCCACCGGAGCTCGGTAACTCCCGCCCTTCGCCAGAAAGGCCCACACGATGCGGGCCATCTTGTTGGCCACCGCCACCGTCACCAGCATGCGCGGCTTACGCGCCAGCGTCTGTTCCAGCCACGATCCCTTCGGCGCGCCGCGTCGGCTTGCCTAATGCACGACTGAACTGCCGCCGATGATGAGCAGTCGCCGGAGCGTACGTTCGCCCATCTTCGAGATCGCGCCAAGCTTCTGCATACCGCCAGTCGACCGCTGACGCGGCGCAAGGCTGAGCCAGGCGGCGAAGTCACGTCCCTTGGCGAAGGTCTCGGCTGCGGGAGCGAGGGCGATCAGCGCGGTGGCGGTGATCGGACCGATCACAGGGATGGTCATCAGCCTGTGCGCCGTCTCGTCTTCGCAAGCATGTTGGGCGATCTCCCGGTCGAGACCGGCAATCCGCTCGTCCAGGCCCGCCAGAAGGTCCAGCATCATCCGGAACATCGCCACCGCAGCGGGCGGCAGCGAGGGGGCTATCTCCTCGTCCAGGAGATCGTCCAGCACGGCGACGTGGGCAGCCCCTTGGGGCGCGATCCAGCCATACTTGGTCAGATGCCGGCGGATGGCGTTGATGAGCTGGGTGCGCTGGCGGATCAGAAGATCCCGGGTCCGGAACACGAGGCTGGAGGCCTGCTTCTCGGCACTCTGCACGGCCACGAAGCGCATAGTTGGCCGCTGCGCCGCTCCGCAGATCGCTTCGGCATCGACCGCATCAGTCTTGTGGCGCTTCACGAACGGCTTGACGTAGGCCGGGGGATCAGACGGACCGTATGGCCGAGGGCCATCTGCTCCCGCGTTCAGTGATATGCGCCGCCGCAGGCTCCATGGCGACCGTGCAACGGGTTGAGAAGCGAAGAAGGTCAGGACCTGTATCGCACCGTCATCGCACACACCGCCGCGATCTGGCGTAGCGTCTCCAGCGCGGCATCGACTTCCGACAGGACCTTAAGCCCTCGCGGATCAACGTACGCTCGGGCGGCATCTCTGCCGCCACAGCAAAATGCCCGTGCCGGCGTTTAGTGATCCGGTAAAAGACAAGACGAGCCATGCCACCAACCTCGTGCTCGCCGCTGCCGTGAGTGGGTCCGGGTCAGCCCAGACCGACTCGGTGCAGCTGGTCGGTTTAGTGAGATGACGAGCCACCGGACTTCGGGCCGGACCCGCTCGTGAGCTGCCCGAACCGGAACGCATCGAGCCCATGTCGCTCTCCCCGTGGCCAGGGGCATAGCCGGAGGCACCGGGGCTGCCTGCTTTGCTGCCCTTGTCTTGCATCTCATGGCCTGGGGACTAGGACGAGGCACCAGGCCCCGAGCTGCTCTCGGTTGCCAAGGCGGCGCCCGTCAGCGTGAGCGTGAGCGTGGCCGCGAGAGTAATGATGGTCCGCTTCATGTCGTTCACTCCCTTACCTACCAGTAGGGCGCCAAAAACAACCCGACGCGTTGAACCGTTCCTGAAGAAACAATGGATCCACGCTCAATGCGGGCGATGTCCGGTTTCGGAGGACTGTTGATTGCCGACGCGGAACTGAAGCGGCAGCCTTACCAATGGCTGCTTCTGCGCAATGAGCGAACTGGCAGCAATGACGACCTTGGATCGCGCGCAGCCATTGCGACGGGCGACAAGCGATAGGTTTTGATCACCAGAGCACCCTGCGTCGCGGCGGGGGCGAGTGCGACTGATCTTTACGGATCATTAACCATGCCACTGCATAGTGCTGGCGTGTACCGAGACACCCACCAATGTCTTCAGCCCGCCCGGAGTTATCCGTGGCGGGCTTCTTTCTGCCAATTGATCCGCCATGATGACGGTGCCATTTCGCGGATGCGGGCAGTGCTCTCGCCTGATCGCCGCTCGACCTCAGAGCCCGCCCTGTCTGTCTGACGTGGGCGGGCTTTGTTGCGTCTGGACCGAACCGACGCGGCGCCCTGTGGTTGCCGCACGCTGAGTCCTCCCATCACCAGCGCAACCTTGACCCGCCCAGTTCGTCGTGGCGGACTTTTTGTTGCTCTGGGCCGTAGAAGTCATCGGCTGACCATGTTGCTCGGGAAGTGTTCATCTCACGAACTGGAACAGGTGACACGCCTCCTGGGTTTTCGGCAGCCCACGGGCAGACACAGGAGGATACGCCATGAAAGCCTTTGCTGTTACGCTTGCGAGCACATTGTTGGTCGCTACCGCTGTTCAAGCGGCTGAGAATGGATCAGGCACGAGCCGTTCGGGCACAACAAACGCGACAGGTGCGACTGATGCGGGCTCTGGTGCATCCGCTGGCTCATCAGCGACCGGACAGAACACAGGCGGAGCAAGCCGATCCGGCACGTCGAACAGCACAGGAGCCAACGATGCGGGTTCCGGGTCGTCGCCAGGGTCCAAGGGAGCAGGTACGCCCTCAGCGAGCCACTAAGGTATCCAGTCAGCATTGGAACTGAGAAGCACTTCAGCCCGCCGGGCTCGCCGTGGCGGGCTTTTTCGAGTCTATAATTCCCTGTGCTCGCGCAGCCCGATAGTCGTCAAAATTCTTATTCTTGATGTTACAACTTAAGCAAAGTGATTATATCTTGCGATTTTCCATAACTTCTTTCCTTATATCCGAGAATTAAGCAATCCGATCTTGCTTGTATAATTGCCATGACCCAGGATGGCGCTACAAACGAGCCGCCATAACTCTGTTTATAGATATCGGAAAAATGTGGGGAGGCAAAGTAACCAAATCTGCCCGTAGAAAAATCATCTTTAGCGCGCTGAGGATCCAAACTATGTTCTATGATATCTGGAATATTTTTTGCGAATTTTCTATGTTTTTTATAATTTGAAACTACAGTTGGAAATTCTTGAGAATTGAAAATTCTCGTTGCATCACTTCTTCCATGCGTGCTCAGTACAGCAATCCCACCTTTATTGAGAATTTCTATGTAGAAATTAATTGCATTGCTATACATATCTTTGTCAAAATGCGTTAATAACGATCCAGAGAAAACCAAATCAAATTTCTCAGTGGGAACGTTTGAGAAATCAGGATTGAATATCAGCTCACGTGCCGCAAATTCGCGCGAGACATCTTCACGGAGTGGGTCAACAATTTCACCTATCCATAACTGGGACTCGGGAAAGAAGTTTTTGAGCAAACGAGTCACTCGACCGCCGCCGCAAGGAAGATCCAAAATTTTCTGGAATTTCGTCCTTCCCGAAAGCACCATCGCTTCGGAGATCGCACGGACGCCGGTCTCGCCATCGCTTATATAGCTCTCAAAATCTCCCAACCACATATCGTCATGATCACTTATCCATCGACTGATTTGTCTTGACCTATATGCTTTCCATCTTTCAGAAAGAGCCTCTATCGACGAACCTACTTCGCCCAAGTCAACATCGGGCAGGCTCGGCCACATATGAACGCTACTTGCACCTCTCCGCCCCCCAAAAAATCGCATCCTTATCACCTTGAGCTTGTAATTACTTGCGTCAACGCAGTCATGCATTACCCAGGAAAAGCGAAGCTCTCAAGTCGGTTAGCACTTGGGCTGTGATCGCTTCAGAAGGTTCGCAGGACGATAAGCTGCTGAAGTGGTCGACAGACCATAGCCGACATGGTCCCACGGCCTTATTCCGCTCCATGCTCAACGATTTCCCGCCTGAAGTCGCCGGCTGGCGCGATGCCAATCAGCGGCTCAGCCCTAACGCTTCACTATGCCGCCTCCTGAACGCTCAGCGCTGGGGCGAAGTCCAAGGCGCGGCGATCGACTCCATCGGTTCAGGGCAGAGGCTCATGCGCTCGGCTGGATGGCAGCCCAGCTTTTCGTAGTCCATCCAGAGCATGGGACGCTGCGGGTCGGTTACTGCGGCGCCCTGATGATCAGCGGGCGCAAGACGACAGCGATCGAGCCAAGGTGCATCCGCTTCTTCGAGGATCTGACCTTCTACCGTGACGTGCCAGGCAAGCTGCGAGGCTTGCCAATCTGGAAGCTGAAAGGCGCGCCTCGATCCACGAAGGCCGTCACGATGCAAGCAATCGCCCTTCGCTTCCTTACGTCCAGGTCGACCGTTTCCCTGATGCAATCCGAGTTCACAGTTTGGCGTGGCGGGTCGCGCCTCACCGGATGCTGCCGCACTCGATCAATGTCGAGCCGGCCGAGTACGTCGATCAGTTCGCTAGGCGCCATCTGCTGCGGCGCATTGCTCTTCCGAAATATAGAGGACAGATCTTGTCACATCACCTACCCGGCGACCTTAATCGCCTCACGCTTCAGGACCATGCCTTCCTCTTTTTTTACTCTCGCAGAGACTGGCACATCTTTCACTCGCAGATAGTGGCTGACCAGACTGCGCCGTGTGTCTTGCATACTATTGATTGCAGATCCGCCATGTAGCAACTGGCCATGCCAGATCAGAACGTCTCCCGGCTTGCCGCGAAACAGTTCCTTCTTCAAGTCACGTGAGGTCTCAGTGGCATACTGCACGGCTGGCGCGAGGTCGGCATCTAGTTTGGCGATGCCGCCATGAGGAAATACGAAGGGCGGGATCTTGTGGCTGCCCGGGTAGTAGAAAACCGGGCCGTTGTCGTCGTGATGCACGTCGAGGCAGATCGACGTTGCTAGCATCTTGTCCTTCACGCGCGGCGGCATGAACCAGCTGTCGTAATGCGCGGCCTGCGTGCTGCCATAGATGAAGTTCAGTGAATTGAAGAGGATCGGCTCGCCGTCGAGCAGCTCGTCGAGGATTTTGCGTAGCTGCTGATGGAGATTGCAGGCGCGGACGGCTGGCGAATACAGGAACAGGTCGTTGATTTTGAGAGGGCCGTTAAAGCCATCCTGTGGGACGTCCTCTAACTTCAAGCGCTGCCCAGCCTTAGATCCAGAGCTTATATCAACGATTACGCCAGGATAAGATTTAGACCCGCTTTTTAGTGCATCGATTTCTTCATTAAGTTGATCAACACTTTCCTGCGGTATCAAAGATTCGATTACAAGGAAGCCGTTTTCAGACCAGAATTCTTTTTGTTCTTTAGAAAGAACTTTCTTGCGAAATATGTTTGAAAACAACGACTTTCTCCAAAGGGATGGTCTAATACGATACAGTTGAGAGTGCGCTCGTGACGCGGCACCCTTTGCTGACACGTTTAATCTGATTTTATCGTCTTTGTAACGTCTCGGTCATTCGCGTGGCACTTCATCTCAGCGGCTCAGGCAAGCGCTCTCGTCCGTCATTTGCCTGCCCGATAGGCGTCGCGCACGTTTCGCTCGACAAGGGATCGCAGCCGGGCCTGTGCAGCCGCGATGTCGAGGTGATGGTCCCGGCCGCCGGACAGGGTAATCAAGGCTTCATCGACGACTGGTCGACCGGCCAAGAGGCATCGGCACAGATCGACGAAGGTCATCTGCCGGTCGGCGCAGAGCGCGGCCAGCCGGTCGTTGAATGCGACGTGCAAGGCGGTCCGTTCCGCCCATGACGGGATCTGAAGAGACCGGACCGCCTCTGGTCCGAACCCCTCCTCTACAACTTCGACGTGGCTGTCGACGTAGCCTTCGGCCCAGGCGGCATCGGAGAGAGCCGGCGGCAAGACTGACAGGAGCCGCACGGGACCGGGGATATCGAAACATGTGTCAAGGAATCCGCCGTAGGATGCCGCGACCCTGTGGCAGAATTCGTCGTACTCGTCGCGGTCGAAACGAGCCCGCTTGGCGGCGATGCGCCGGTAGGTGAAGACGAATTCGATGTCGACCTGGCCGAACTGCAGCAGGGTAGGTAGCCCGCGGCCTTCCCCGGATTTGCGGATGGCCCCTGCCAGCGCGTTCAGGCGATCCCCGTAGCCAGAGCGGGAACGCGGATTGGCTAGGCCAATCGCGGATCCGGCCGTGCACGCCAGGTGGACCGGAATGATCGGCCGAACGGGACTCGATCCATTGATCCGGCAGATTGCGGAATGACTGTCTCCGACCAACAGGTACGGATGTCCGACCTTGCGCAGGGCCGGCAACACGACCGCCCAGAATGACGGATCGCGCGCTCGGTCCGGATCGCTGGCGAGTTGCGCGCTCACCAGGCAGCCGGCCAGTCTGGCCAGCCCCCGGCGGTCCAGCACGGGCGCACTCGCCAGCCGCGCGAAGCCCGGCAGGTCAAGCGTTACTGGGCAGGTGAACCAGGACCCAAATAGAAAGGGCAGGAAGGCTTCGACATCGATGCGGGAGCCCGGACGCACCAGGAACGTGTGGGCGGCCACGAAACTGTCGAGCGCGAACCCGCTTCCTGTGACGAGTTCGGCGACGTGCTGCGTTGACAGGGGGGCTAGGCGCAGAGCGGTGGCGATGCGCTGGAAGGTCGTTGGCATGAGGGAGAGGTCGACCGCACACTCGCTTGCAAGATTATCATCAAGGACTTAGCGCTCAGTGTCGAGTCGCTCGGACACCTTCATCGTCTGCACGATATGCTCGACACAGGCACGGCGGCGCGCGGGGCTCAGACGTTTTGCCGGCGCTGCCCTTCGAGTCCCTTTGCCGCCTCCTGCAGGATCAACTTGTCGGGCGTGAGGTTGGCAATCGCTTTGCGCAGCCGCTGGTTCTCGACCTTTAAGTCCTTCATCCGCCGGACCTGATCCGTCTTCAGGCCGCCGAACTCCTCGCGCCAGCGGTCGTACGTCACCTCGGTCACACCGAGGGTCCGGATCACATCGGCCACGCTCGGGCCCTGCGCAATCAACACGTCCGCCTGCCGTAGCTTGGCGACCACATCCTCCGGCTTGTGCCGCTTCGTTCCCATCTGTCCGTCCTCGTCCTGACCCGCAGCAGGCTATGAGCCGGATTAAGAGAAAACTGCTCTAGCCGAAGCCAGAATGCCTGCTTAGGCGCGTCGCCTGTCTGAAGCTGACATTCGCGTAGCGCGGCACCGAGCGCCAACCTAGCTCCGTTCCTTTGCAAGCGCGTCGAGCGCTTGCGCGAGACCTCGCCATGAGAGCGGAATGGCGACCTCCTGATCGCCAGCGTTCTTGAAGACGATGCGGCCGGGTTCGCTTGCGGTGCGCCAGTGCTTGAGCGCCTCCTCCTTGACCGGAGCATCGGCGATGCAGGCGCCGGGCAGACAGCGCCGCCAGGGTAGCTCGACACCATTGGTGTCCTTCTCCTCGGCGAGCAGGCGTACGGTGCTTGGGAAGGCGACGTTGGCCGGGAGCACGACGGTGACCTGCAGTGGCTCGCCTGCAGCGGCCCTGCCTATGGCGATCTGCGCGATGGGCTGGTTCTGCCCCTGGACCTGCATGGTCTGGCCGACGTCGCAGAGGCGGACCGGCTTCTCCGCCGTGCCGCCGCGCTGGCAGCGCAGAACCCAGTCGCCGAAGGTCGCCGCGGTCGCGCCGGGCTCGGCTGGGACGGGCTTCGGAACGGGTTGGGGGGCCGCCTGGGGAGCAGCGGGAGTCGCAGGCCTGTTTGGCTGGGCACCGACCGGCCCGGTCAGCCCGGCGGCAAGCAGCGCGGCCATGGCTGGGAGGGCAAGCGAAAGGGATGCCGTCCGGGGGAATTTGACGAAGCGGAACATGGCAGCTGGCCTGCGGAGAGGAACGAGAAGAGCGACAGGGCAGGCCCGCCGGCAAGCGAGGGCCCGCGGGCCTTGGTGATCCCGCGGGCCTCGTGGATGACCGCCCCTCAGAACCGGTAGACGAAGTTGCCCTTCACACCGTGATCCCGGGCGCGCTGTCCGACCTGGCCGGTATAGCCCACGCCCAATGTCGTGCTCGGAGCCATCTGCCAGTCGAGCCCGGCCTGGGCGACGAGTGCATCGCGGTCGATCGGGATGCCGGCCGAGACGAAGGACTGACCACCCGCGAAGGCGAGCAGTGCGGAGGGCACCACGTCGCCATAGGCCCGGCGGTAGCCGACCAGCGCCCGAACCATGATCGGCATGCCGGTGGCGAACACTTCGGAGAGCCGTGCTTCCGCCCGCAGACCGATGGTCGAGGTGGCAAGGTCATAGTCGCGTCCTTGCGCACTCAGAGCGGAGGCGCCTCCGGTCTCAGTGAAGCGATCGCGGCCGATGCGGATCGCTGCGGCACCGATGAACGGCTCGAAGTACGCTGCCGTCGCGCCAATCCGGTATCCGAGTTCGCCAAAGCCCTGCGCGGTGGTGCCGCCATAGCGGGCGCCCGCGTTCTCGCCGAAGCCGGCGAAGGCGACGGCCCGGCGCGTGGTCAGGCTGTTGCCGCCATAGGTCGCGCCGAGGCGCAACTGCAGGGGGCTCTGCGGGCCGCCAAGAGGGCCGCCGGCATAGAGCGCGCCATAGCCACTCTCGATCGTGCCCGAGGATTGCCGCCCGGTGACGTCGAAATTGGTGAAGCTGTAGCCGCCGGCTGCGCCGAGCCGCCAGTTGTTCTCCACCCGGGCGTCGGTCCCGAGCACGAAGCCCGAGGTCTGGCGGGCGAGGCGAGCGGCGTTGCCGTCGCTCGCCGTCGCGCCGAACGCGCCGAAGCCCTGGCCCCAGACGGCGATGGGGCTGGGATCGACGAGGAGTGCGGTGACCGGTGTCGGGGCACTGGCCCGGCCCGGCAGGTCGGCCGTGTAGGCGGCCGGTAGGGTCGTGCCCGGCGCGAAGCGCTGGCCGATGCCAAGCGTGTCGTTGCCGAAACCGGTCGCACTCCCCCAGCGCAGCCGGTCGAGCACCGCCTCGCGCACCAGGAAGGCATTCTCGAACTGCGTCGTGACCGCACTCGCATGGATCTCGCCCGAGAGCGCATCGAAAGCCACCCGCGATTGCGGTGCGGACAGCACCGCGACCGCGTCGTAGAGGCGCGCACCGACGCCGGTCTGCTGGGTTGCATTCGCAGCAGCCCTCTGGTTGCGGGTCTGCGCCGTCGTGGCGAATTGCAGGTCGTTGCGCGCGAGCCGCAGAGCGACGTCGTTGGCGTCGTAGGTCAGGAACGGCGTCAGGTAGGCGAAGTTCGAGGTGACCCCCGAGAACCGTCCCGTCACGCCACCTGCCGCACTCAGGATCGTGTAGCTGGAGCTCGGGGAGAACAGCCCGGGCTGGGCCGTGACCTGGACCGTACCGCCCTGGATCGTGGCGGTACCACTCGCCGCGATCCGGTCCGACTGGCCGAGCGCCGTGGCGTCGACCTGGAAGAGCGACTGGTTCGAGAACAGGATGTTGCCCGAGACCTGCAGCGTGCCGACTGCGCCTGGCGTTGCACCCGGAGCGACGCTCGAACCTGAAGCGACGGTGAGGCTGCCGGTTCTGCCCGACCCGGCGAGGAGCGCGCCATTGGCCACGCTTACGGGTGAAGCGAGGCTGCCCGCAACCGTCAGGGTACCGGCCTGCACCGTGGTGGCACCGGTATAGGTGCTGGCTCCGGTCAGCGTCAGGCTACCGCTACCGTTCTTCGTAAGGGAGGTGACAGCCGCGCCGTTGGCGATGGTGCCGGCATAGCTCGCCGAGCTGTTGTCGCCGCCCGTGGTCAGAGCGCCGTTGCGGATCACCGCAGTCGTGCCGGTGCCCGACAGCGAGCCGACCGTGAAGGCGGTGCCGCCGAGATCGAGCAGGCCGTTGTTGGCGAAGGCTGTCACGCCGGTCAGGGCGCCCGTCAGGGCGAAGGTCGCACCGGCCGCATTCGAGACCGCACCGTTGAGCTGGCCCGAGGCCTGGACGGTACCGGTATTGGCCAAGCCGCCATTAAGGGCGCCGGTGGTGACGAGCGTCCCAGCATTGGCGAACGGAGCGGTGACCGTGCTCCAGATGCCGGTGTTGGTGATGCTGCCGGAGGCCGTGTTGGTCGTGTCAGCGGTGTAGAGGCCGTTATTGGCGACGCTGCCGGTATTG
>NZ_BJZV01000056.1 GCF_007992215.1 Methylobacterium gnaphalii
AAGCCTTCCCTGCGCAGCGCAGGCCCAAAGCTACAGCAGAAAAGTTCACGCAGGATCATAGCTGGACCGTCTGCCGCAGCCTCGCCGACGCCGACCAAGCCGTGCGTTACATGAAGCTCGATCCTGTTCTTTGGGTCGAGTTCTTTAAACGGAAGAACAACGAACAACAGCCCGGCGAGACTCCTGCCTGCGTCGACCTGCATAAAGACGAGCAGATCACCCTAAGTGATGTCTCCCAGGGCACCATCTTGATGATGGGCTGCTACCGCCCGTCGGGCTATAATCGCTGCTTCTGGTCCATCGCGTTCGCCTAGAAGCAGCGCTGCTGATGCTATTGGTCCGAGGGATTTACGGGAGATAATGACGGCAGAAATTCCGCCTCACTAATCACGCTCTAACCCGAGCATCTCATGCACTATGGCTCGCAGGGCCTTTCAGCGGAACTCCTGCAAAAGTTATTCCCAGACGAGCTACTGTTGCGCCTCAGTCGACTTGCTTCCAGCACGTTCAGCCAGTTTTCCGACTTGCTCCTGAAGGACGCGACGTAGAACCTTACCGACAGGTGTCTTGGGAAGGGTGTCGAGGAAAACTACGCAACGAGGAACCTTGTATCTCGTAAGGGAAGCGCGAGCGTGTTCGATCACGGCAGCTTCGGTTAGGTTCAAATCCCGCCTCACCACACAGGCGATGATCGCCTCACCCGTTTCAGGATCCGGCACGGAGACAGCCGCCGCCTCCAGGATTCCGTAATGCCGCGTGAGGACATCGTCGATCTCGCTTGGATAGACGTTAAACCCGCTGACGATCGCCATGTCTTTCTTGCGTTCTACGAGCGTGAGGTATCCGTCTTCGCTCATGGTCGCGATATCACCCGTCGCCAAAAAGCCTGAAGCGTCGAGGACGCGGGCCGTCTCTTCCGGCTGATTGAAGTAGCCGAGCATTACCTGAGGGCCGCGGATGTGAATCTCGCCAGGCTCGGTCGGAGCTGCGAGCGAACCGTCTTCTCGACGTATCTCGATCTCAGTCGAACAGACGGGAAAGCCTATGCCGCTACGCGAGGATCGTTGGCCAAGCGGGTTCATCGCAGCAACACCAGCGACTTCGGTTAGCCCGTATCCATCGATAATCGTCAGCCCTGTGGCCGCTTTCCAGGCTTCGGCTACGGCAGTCGTCAGAGGCGCTCCGCCGGAACAACAGGCAGCAGTCTCGCTGAAGTCGACCTTCCGAATTCCGGGATAGCGCGCCAGCGCTTGGAAGAGGCTGGGCACGCCGGCAAGGTTTCGAAAACGATGTCGCTGCATTTCAGCGACGAGGCCATCGAGATCCCGAGGATTAGCAATCAGCACGCCACAGCCGCCGAAGATGAAGCGGTGAACAACTTGGCAGATGAGCGCAAACGCGTGATAGAGCGGCAATGCAACAAGATACTTTTCTCGTCGCCCATCGTTAATTGCTGCGAACCAATTCCCCAAGATTAGTGCGTTAGCCAGCACGTTTCCGTGGGTCAATATTGCTCCCTTAGCAAATCCAGTTGTTCCACCCGTATATTGCAGAAGAGCGGTATCGCCACGTTCGAGCACGACATTTGGGGCTGCGATCGATCTTCGGCGCGCTGTTACGCGCCGCCATCGTTGGTAGCCGTCGATTTGCCAGGGCGCTATGAGCTTGCGGATGCACCGCACGACGAAATTCGTCAGCAGACCCTTCGCCATACCGAGCTCGTCGCCTACAGAGGTGACGATGACATTTGGCACGACGATATGGCGAAGAGCTTCTTCAAGTGTCGCGCAGAAATTCTCTAGGACGATGACCGTCTTCGCCCCGCTGTCCCTGAGTTGATGCACCAGCTCTGGCGCGGTGAAGAGTGGATTCACGTTGACGACGACCAGACCGGCCCTGACGACACCGAAGAAGGCGATCGGATACTGCAGCACGTTCGGAAGCATGATCGCGACACGATCTCCGTGCTGCAGGTTGAGGACGTTGCGCAGATGACGGGCGAGCCGAGCCGATGCCTTATCGAGATCGCCGTATGAAAGTTCGCGGCCCATGCTGCTGAAAGCGGGGCGGTCCCGAAAGCGAGAGACTGCTTCCTCGAACATCTGTGCGAGTGAGTTGAAGCGCGCAACATCGGCATATTCAGGAACACCGGGATCGTAATGCGCAAGCCAAGCTTTGCTCATATTCGCACCCGTGAGAACGCGATAGCAAGCCAGTTTATCTGATTACCCGTGGCAACGTCCAGATTTTTTAATCGACGGATATTAGACAATATTTCTGAGATTCTGAAATCGCCGGATGTCGCCCGGCTCCGAGGCTACTATGCCGCGACGGTCAGAGTAGTCGAAGTCCTAGAAAAATTTGATCTAGTCGTAGGCAGTGCCTTATGGGACCACCGGAATCAGCGAAACATCGTTGGCAGACAGTGAAGCCGCATGGGACAAGCCGCATCATTGGGGGCGCATACGGGATGAGCTTTTACCCCACGGCGCCTGTGATATCGTCGGAAAGCCAAGCAGCCGAGGAGGCAGCTGAAGTGGTCGCCAGCTTGGCATTCACCAGGACGAAGACGACGGACTTGGGTCACCAAGCGGGTCGAACAACTCGTCCTCTGCACCGGCGGGGAAGAGTTTTGCTTCTGCGAGCCGCTTCTCGATGTGCTGAGGCCGAAGCTGATCCTCCAACCTGCGCAGGCGTGACTCTCCCCAAGCCATCATCCGTGATATCTGATCAAGATCGGTCGACCGGGTTCCTCATGCGACAACCGCCAGGGCTTCCCGCAGACCATCAGCACTGCGGCGCAGCTCTACCAGATGCTCGAAAAACTCTGTCCGGGCCTTTTCTCGTTCCTGCCGGGCCCGGGCCAGGTCACGACGACGCTGAAGCTCGGCCCATCGCCTTTCCCGCTCCTCACTATCTTCACGTCGCGCCTTACGGGCTGCAAGTAGAACCTCGATCCCATCAACGATGGAGGGAATGAGGCCCTCCAGGCGTTGCGATCGGCCGTCGGCCCAAGTCCGGCGAACGCCTTCGCTGTAGCCTTCGATTTGCAGGACCAATTCCCCAAGCCAGAGAGTGTCCTTGGACGGATAAGCGCGCCCGAAAGGCGGCAAGGGCCATCGCATCGGATTCCGATAATGTCGTTGGCGCTGTTCGTCTCGACGCGCGTCCGCGGCCAGCTCCTCGAGAGTAGGGACGTGGTCAACCGTCCGGGACCGCTCCTTCAGGACTATGATCACTTTATCGGGGCCGTCCACGACCTGCATAGCTGGACCGCTTGGTTCGAGCTGACGCCCTCGATCGGATAGAGCACGCGCCATGGCATCGAGGACGAACGCGGCGCGCTCGATGCTCTTTCTGCCGACGGAGACCCCGCATAAGCCGTCGCCGATCGCTTCAACCGCGGCCTCCGTCGGCTTGCAGCGTCGAAGCGCCTTAATCGTCTCGTGAACGGCCGGGTGGGGTGCGGTGACTGGCTCGAAGGCGACCGGGTCCAGTTTCGGCGGCCACAGGCGTTCGAGTTTCCTTTCTGCCCTTCGCGCCGCGATCACCTCGCGCACAGGTTCGGGCAACGCGACCGCGTTCGCGCCGATCTCGATTTGATTGAGACGCGCATCCTTCACTTCGACAAAGATGGCCTGCTTCGGCTTCTGCCCTGCTTCGAGCTTGGCCCAGTAGCCACGTGGAGGCGTCGGAATTCGATGCCGCTGGCAAGTCTTCTTCAGACCGACATCCGAGATCGTGAATTCGGCCGCGAGCCTGCTCATCGGCATCGACCAGACCAGATCGTAGACCTCTCCGAGTCAGATTTCGGTTTCGCATGGCAGTCCTCGAACCATGTGTCAGCCTTACATGATAGCCCCGGCAAGCTCCGACGTTCGAACTCGGCTCGAAATCGCAGCGGGTAGGGCAGGGGTGCCGGTCGATGTCGACCTAGGAAATGCTGCGTCGGGAAAGAGGCACGAATTGCCGGCGCTCGAACGGCACAGTCGAGGCGCCTCACGTGTGCCGCAGCGTTGATCCTGCTCCAAACGCCGGGCTCTGCGCACGCGACACAATTCGAACGCGTGACCTTTGCCGTTGGAGCTCTCCGGAGAATTGATAGCCGCGCGCCATCACACCGGCACCGTTGCGCGACGACGCGCAGGTGCAGCGCTGCACTTCTCATAATATCAGCGTTTCGTATGAAAAACAGATTTGCGTCTTCACGCAAAATGATGAATTTACAATTGTATATAAGAAAATATTTACCACGTAGATAATGCCGAGAACCCGACGTTACAACATGTGTTGGTCTTTCAACTTTGGAGGACCTCATGTCGGCATCAATTCTGTCCACCGTTACCCAACCCCTGCGATCGCTCGAATGGCTGATGGCGCCCGACGCACTGCTGTCGTCGACGGCTCTATCGACCGGTCAGCTTGGAAGCCTCGGGCCGATCACCTCGCTGATCGATACCGAGGTCGATCTGAGTTCGACGCAAGGCGCGACATCCGGGCTGCTCGAGCCGATCACGGAGATCGCCAACCAGACCGTCCTCGACTTCCATGCGGCATTGGAAAACGCCGGGCACGAGATAACGCCGGTCAACGGGCCGATCCATGGCCTCACCAACCTTGGCGAGACTATCGGCCTCGGCAAGCTCGGGGAGCCCGAGCATCTGCTCACTGACGCCACCGCGCTGCCGCAGGCGGTTCTCGGCGGCGGAGGCCTCTCCTCGGCCACTCCCATACTGAACGATGTCAGCAACGTGCTTGGTGTGACCGACAGGTTGATCGGCGCGGTCACCAACACCACAGCGGGCGGCAATCTGCTCTCGTCCAATGGGCTTCTCGCACCCGTCTCCAACCTCGCGAACACCGCCGTCCTGAACTTTCACGCCGATATCGAAGGGTTCGGTCACGATGTGCCTTTGCTCAACGACGCGGTGCACGGCTTGACCAATCTCGGCGAGACGGTCGGGCTCGGCCATCTCGGCACCGATGGCAATTTGCTGACCGATCTCGTCTCGCTACCGGGCGATCTGCTCGGCGGGCAGGGGCTCGAGGCCCTCCCCCCGATCCTGGCCGATGTCGGCAGCGTCACCGGAGCGGCGACGGGCCTGCTTCAGGACGTCATCCAGATCCCGGGGAGTCTGCTGGGCGGCCTCACCGGTGATGGCGGCGGCATTCTGGCGCCGGTGACCTCGCTGCTCGGCGGTCTCACCGGCGGCGAGGCCGGCTCAGGGCTGGGTGGCATCCTCGGCGGCTTGACCGGTGACGGCGGCCTACTCAGCCCGGTCACAGCGCTTCTCGGAGGCGTGACCGGCGATGGCGATGGCCTCACCGGAAACCTGCTCGACAGCGGAGGACTGCTCCAGCCCGTCGGCGACGCCGCCAACGGCCTGATCGACGGCATCCACGCCAACCTGGAGAATCTCGGCCATGATCTGCCGCTCCTGAACGACCCTCTCCATCAGGTTATCAATCTCGGCACCACCGTCGGGCTCGGTGCTCTCGGTGACGGCACCAACCTTCTCACCGATGTCGTCAATCTGCCTGGCAGCATCCTGAGCGGCGACGTGGCGGGCGGCCTCGACCACGTCGTGGGCGATCTCGGCAGCGTTGTGGGTGCAGCCGGCGGTGTCGTCGGCAGCGTGCCTGGCCTTCTTGACGGCGTGCTCGGAGGTCTCACCGGTAGCGTTGAAGGATCGACGGGCGGCAACATTCTGGCTCCCGTTACCTCCATTCTCGAGGGTGTGACCGGCGGAAGCGACGGTTCAAGCATCGGTGACGGCCTGCTCTCGCCAGTTACATCGATCCTCGACGGCGTGACCGGAGGCGATCATGGCTCGCCGGTCGACGGAATCCTCGCTCCCGTGACCTCGATCCTCGACGGCGTGACGGGTGGCGGCGGCGGGTCTTCCGGCGGCGGGCTCCTCTCGCCGGTGACCTCGCTTGTCGGTGGCCTGGCGGGCGGAGGCGGGGAGGGAGAGCACCCGCTGATTGATATTTCGGCTGGACCCACCACCTCCACGCCGGCTGCGAATGTCGGAGTCCTTACGCCTCCTGCCGAACTCTCCCACGCGGTGCAGGTCGGCGCGGTCAGCGTCGGCACGGACCAACCGAGCCTCCTCAGCGCGAACCTCCTCTCCGGTGATAGCCTTCCGCTGCCGGCCAGCGGCGGTGCCGCTGGGGATTCGCTTGTCGGCCAAGCCCTCGAGCTCGTCCACACCGCTTCCTCGGACGCGACGGGCATGGAAGCTTCGCACCAGGGCGGTCTCGATCTCGGCCTAATCTCGATCGATCTCGGCGGGCACACGGACGTCCATCACTCGGATCCGACGCCGCACTCGTCCACCGGAGGCCTGCACTTGCTCGGCCTCTGAGAATACGAGCCCCGCCGCCGTTCGCGGCGGGGATTTTTTCCGAACATCCCGGCCTGACGCGGCACGCGTCTCCCCCCGATCTGGAACCGAGACGTGAGCGAAGATCGTGTGCTGCGTTTGGCCAAATCCCGCGAATTCTGGAGTGCCGCAAAGGCGGGCCGAGGCGCTCTTCTGACCGTCATCGGCATCAGCGGTCTCATCAACCTGCTGATGCTGACCGCGCCGGTCTTCATGCTGCAGGTCTACGACCGCGTGCTGCCGAGCCGCAGCCTCGCCACCCTGGTCGGCCTCGCCGGCATCGCGCTGGTCCTCTTCATCGTCCAGAGCGCCCTCGAAGTGTTTCGCGCGCGCATCCTGTCGCGCTTCGGACGCCTCGTCGACGAGCGGCTCGGCGACCGCATCTTCCGGCACCTGCTCGCCCGCGGCTGCGAGGTGCCGCGCAGCGATGACGGCCCCCAGGCGTTGCGCGATCTCGATACGGTGCGCGGTTTCTTGTCGAGCATGGCCTTCACGGCCTTCTTCGACCTCCCATGGGTGCCGCTCTACGTCGCCGTCTGCTTCATGTTTCATCCCTGGATCGGCCTGACAATCCTGTGCGGCGCGGTGATGTTGTGCGGACTGACCATCCTCACGGACTGGGCCCAGGCCGGCCCATCTCGCCAGGCTGTGCTGGCGGCGAGCGAGCGGCGCTCCTTCACCGACATGGCGCACCGCACCGCGCCGCTGCTCTCGGCTTTGGGCATGCGCGCGCGCATCGCCGATCTCTGGCAGCAGCGCACGCAAAGGAACCTCGACGTCGCCGGCTACGGCAACGACCTCTCCATTGGCTTCGGCGCGAGCGCGCGGCTGATGCGGACGGTGCTGCAATCCGGCATCCTCGGCCTCGGCGCCTATCTCGTGGTGCGCGAGGAGGCGACGGCGGGCGTGATGCTGGCCGCCACCATCCTGTCCGCCCGCGCACTGGCGCCGGTCGATCTCGCCATCGCCAACTGGAAATCCTTTTCGGCTGCGCGCCAAGCCTGGACCCGCCTCGTCGCCTTCCTGCCGCGCAAGGCGGCGACAGACCCGACGCCCCTGCCGGCCCCGCGAGAGAGCTTGCGGGTGACGGCCCTCTCCGTCGCCATCCCCGGAACCGACACGTTGGCGCTGCATGACATCAACCTCGCCCTCGCACCCGGCAATGCGCTCGGTGTGATAGGGCCGAGTGCCTCCGGCAAGTCGACCTTCGCGCGCGCGCTGGTCGGCCTCGCCCGGGCGAGCCGCGGCGTCATCCGCCTCGACGGGGCGGCGATCGACCAGTGGGACCCGGACGCCCTCGGCCGCGCCATCGGCTACCTGCCGCAGGACATCGAGATGTTCGACGGCACCATCGCCCAGAACATCACCCGCTTCGATCCCGAGCCCGTTCCGGAAGCCCTGCTCTCCGCGGCACGGGCGGCCGGCGTGCACGAAATCGTTCTCCGCCTGCCTGGCGGCTACGACGCCCGCGTCGGCAGCGGCGGACTTGGGCTCTCCGGCGGCCAGCGACAGCGCATCGCTCTCGCCCGAGCGCTGTATGGCGATCCGTTTCTCGTGGTTCTCGACGAGCCGAATTCCAACCTCGATGTTGAGGGAGATCGCGCCTTGGCCGCGGCCGTTCAGGCGGTCCGAGCGCGGGGCGGTATCGTCGTCCTGGTCGCGCACCGCCCTAGCGCCCTGACGGCGGTCGACCGTATAATGGTGCTCGGCGAAGGCCGCGTGCAGCTGCACGGCCCGCGCGACGAGGTGCTCGCGAAGCTCAGCGCCCTGACCCGTCAGCAGCCCACGAGAGTCGCATGAGCACGCCAGCCGATCTCACCCGCGACACCCGCCGGTCGCTACGCCGGCACATCACGGGCGTCCTCGCAGTGATCACCCTGGCGACGGGTGCCGGCGCCTGGGCCGGCACGACTGATCTTTCCGGCGCCATCATCGCCAGCGGCTCGCTGGTGGTGGAGACCAATATCAAGAAGGTGCAACACCCGACCGGCGGCGTCGTGGCCGATCTAAACGTGCAGGAGGGCGCTCGCGTCCAGGCCGGCGACCTGTTGATCCGCCTCGATGCTACCACCGCCCAGGCGACCTACGACAGCGTCAGTAAGAGCCTTTTCGAATTGGCCGCACGCCGGGCACGGTTGGAGGCAGAGCGTGACGGGCTCGAAGCGGTCGAATTTCCCGCCGAGCTGACGGACGCTGGTCCTGAGGTCACCCGCATCGTCGAGGGCGAGCGCCGGCTGTTCCACTTCCGGCGTGAGGCGCTCCAGGGCCAGAAAGCACAGTTGAAGGAACGCGTCGGCCAACTTCAGGAGGAGATCAAAGGTCTCACCGAGCAGGCCGCCGGCAAGGAGCAGGAATCCACAATCATCAACCGCGAGTATGATGGTGTGCAGGACCTATGGAAGAAGAACCTTATCCAGCTCACCCGCCTTACTGCCCTCGAACGCGATATCTCGCGGCTCAAGGGCGAGCGCGGCCTGCTCATCGCCAACATCGCCCAGACCAGGGGCAAAATCTCAGAGACCGAGTTGCAGATCATCCAGCTCGAACAGAACCTGCGCAGCGATGTCGCCAAGGAACTCGCCGAGATTCGCGCCAAAGTCGCTACGCTCACCGAGCAGAAGATCACAGCTCTGGATCAGCTCAAGCGCATCGATATCCGCTCGCCGCAAGCTGGCTACGTGCACGAGCTTACCGTGCATACCCGCGGCGGCGTGATCTCACCGGGCGAGGCGATCATGCTGATCGTGCCAACCGCTGATTCTCTGGTCGTCGAAGTCCGCGTAGCCCCACAGGATATCGACCGCCTGCGCCTCGGCCAAGCCGCGGGCCTGCGTTTCCCGAGCTTCGACCAGCGCACGACGCCAGAGCTGAACGGCCGCGTCACCCGCATCGCCGCCGACGTCAGCGAGGACAAGCGCACGGGGAGCTACTATTACCTCGTGCGCCTCGGCGTCCCAAAGGACGAACTCAGCCGGCTCGACGGCGCCCGGCTGGTGCCCGGCATGCCGGTCGAGGCCTTCATCCGCACAGCTGACCGCACAGTCTTCTCGTATCTGACCAAGCCCCTAGCGGATCAGGCTCGGCGCGCGTTTCGCGAGAAGTGAGGCAGCCGAAGCGTTTCGCCGGTCGTCAACGCGCTCCTTGCCGCGCACGTCCGTTGGCAGAAGCGGTTAGATCACCGCCCACTCTGCATCCTCAAATTTCCAGGGAGAGAACACCTCCATCGATCAGCTTGCGCTATGACATGTCGTCCAGCGAGCGGCGCAGGAGCGGCACACACCGAACTCCGTGCCCGCATCGCATCCGCAGAGACATCGCCGAGCTTGAGCTACCCCCTCTCACCCGACACGATTCGAACGTGTGACCTTTGCCTTTGGAGCGTCTCGCCCTCATCCCTATGAGCGGCTCCCGCCGCCAATGCTCCGCCGTTGCACGAGACCGCAGCTTGGGCTACTCACGGCGCACGGTCAGCACCCGTAGCTCAGCTGGATAGAGCGTTGCCCTCCGAAGGCAAAGGTCACACGTTCGAATCGTGTCGGGTGCGCCACTTCCGTACAGAACTGCGAACACCGGGCGCGGCGGCTGAGCCGGCGGCGAGGACGGCGGCCTCCAGGCTGGCCTTGTCGCCCACGATGCGGACGACGTCCGCGCCCACCTCCACCCTGTCCACGATCGCCTGAAGCCACGCCTTGCGGAACGGCACCACCCCCGCCGTCACGTTCTCCCGCATTAGTTTGCCAAACCGCTCCACCAGCGCCGGCGCGATCTCGGCGGGCAGCCGTTCGGCCACTTGCATCCGGTCGAGCGCGGCCCTCGCCCGGTCCCGCTCCGCCTTCAGCGCCGCGATCCGCGCGGCCAGGATGTCGTCGAGTTCGGTCACGCCCTCCTCCACCATCCGGTAGAGCCGCGCCAGCTTCTCCTCCGCGCCCGCCGCCTCGCCCCGCAGCGCCGCCACGCGCCCGTCGACCTGCGCCGCCTTATCCGCCCGCAGCGACCACAGCGACGAGAGCGTCGCCCGCAGCCGGCCCGGCTGCAGCAGTTCCGCCACGAGATGATCCGTCACCAGCGCGTCGAGCGTGTCCATGCGGATCGACCGGCCCGTGCAGCCGGTCTTGCCCTGCCGCCCGTGCGTCGAGCAGCTGTAGTACTTGTGCACGTGGCCGGACTTCGACGTGCCCGTCCTCAGCGTCATCGGCCCGCGGCAGGTCGTGCAGGTGGCCAGACCCGTGAGCAGGATCGGGCCCGTCACCACCCGGGCGGGCGTTGTGCGCGGGTTGTGCGCCTTGAGCGTGGCCTGCACCGCCTCGAACTCGGCCACATCAATGATGGCCGGTACGCTGATGGCGTTCTTGGCTGTGAAAGTCCTTGCCGGAATATCCGCAAAGCGCCCATCCGATCGTTTGGGGTCGACGATTTCCCATTTGGAAGCAGACGTAGTCGGCGGACAGCTGATGGCCGCGTTGGGTGGTTTGGGGCTGGTCCGCGTTTAGGCGCCAATCCAGATTAGCGGACGTCGTCGCCGCGCCCGCTCCCGACCCTTATAAGACCTTTTAAGCGTCCGCTCCCCGCTTACAGACTACGCGACCCATGAGATGCGATGGCTTCGCTGATACGCCGCGCTATGATCGAATAATCGCCGTGCCAAATAGGAAGATCACGGAGATGATCTGTCAGCGCTGGGCGTCCGATCATCCGTTCGCAGGACACACCGCTGAAATCCTAAAACGCGAGGCAGTCAGAAACGCGCTCCGACCCGAAGTGCACGAGCTGGTGCGGCGCGAGTTGCTCAACCTAGAAATAGGGCAGCTAGCCAACTGAGTGGCGCAGATGATTACTCGG
>NZ_BJZV01000057.1 GCF_007992215.1 Methylobacterium gnaphalii
GATCTACAACATGAACCGGGCGGCTTGGCTTACCGGCTCCCGGACGAGGACAGCCTGAGCATCGAAACCGAGGGTATCCGGCCCGCCTCGGCCGGCGAAGGGAGCCGCGTCAGACCTGCAACACCCTAACACTCCCACCGTACCTTCCAAAAGCCGCCGTCAGACCGGTATTTGGAGGTGTCCAGCTAGCTGCCAAGTTTAGGAACCCGCACTCGGGCGAGAGGGTGATGGCAGCCATCGGCCTTATCACTGCCTATCGGCTGAAAAAATCGCATGCCCCGAACAAAGGATTCAATGGCATGCCAAGATAAGTGGCACGGCAAAGGAGCGGTACGCCAATCATCGTTGTTTCATTTGACGCGTTTGACGAGTCGTTTTTGATCTCTCCAAACGTGCTGACTCCACAAACCTGTAGATTTTCCTAACCGGATTATCTACACCGTCGCCTGCTTCGGAGCGTAGAAATCTCGATGAATGTCAATTGGCGACCCCGGCTGCTGACTGGGCTGAGAGAGATAGCGGATCACTACGATGCGATACTTTGCGATGTTTGGGGCGTGCTTCACGATGGCGTCCGTGCGCATCCGCTTGCGCATGCCGCGCTTAAAGAATATCGGCAAACGAAATCTGGCTCCGTCATACTGATCTCGAATGCTCCCTGGCCCTCGTCCCAGTTGGAGGACTTACTTCATGGCTTAGGTATTCCGCGCGCCGCCTACGACGGCCTCGTGACGTCGGGTGATTTGACCAGAGATCTCATCCGGTTTTCCGGGTCGCGCAACGTATTCCATCTTGGGCCTCAATGTGATGCTCGAATTTTCGAAGGCATGGACCTCGCACTCGTCTCCTTTACCACCGCGGATCTTGTGGTCTGCACAAGCCTTTTTGACAGTCTGCGAGAAACCGTATCGGAGTACCGATCAATGCTTTCGGATTTTCGACGCCGCGCCCTTCCGATGATTTGCGCCAATCCGGACCTAGTAGTAGAGCGGGACGGTCGATTGACTCCCTGCGCTGGGCAATTGGCGGCGGCATATGAAGAGATCGGTGGTAAAGTAACGTATGCCGGCAAGCCACATCGGGCAATATACCACGCGGCTGTGAGTAAAGCGTCTATGTCGAGGGGGACGGAGCTTCCGAGAAATCGCATTCTGGCAATTGGAGACAGTCTACAAACAGACATTGCCGGCGCCCGCGATTCTGGCATCTCAACGCTTTTCGTTGCCCGGGGTATTCATGCAGTTGAAATTGGTTTCGTTACAGCCGAGCCTGATCCAGTCTTAATCCGCAAATGGCTTACACAACAATCAGTCATTCCAAATGCGGCCATTGAACAGCTACGCTGGTGCTGAAAATTAATAGCCTGAACTCTGTGAGCTGGACGTGTACGGGATCGCTCATTTACGGCACAACCAACTCCTGTCAGTCGGACGGGCAGGCTCAAAGATTGCCAGCGTCGTCTTCGAGCGGTGGTAGACACAACACAGCACCTGGCCGCACTCCTCGCAAGGTTAACATCCGCCTGCGCTAGGCGTCGTGATCTAGATGTTCGGTCCCGCTGTGTAGTGGTACGACTGATGCCGCATGGAGGGACGCGCTATGGGACAGGTTCTCCACGGCAGCGCCACGACGACTGAGACGGTCCGTCGGGTAATCCAAGCTGGTTAAGAGAGTGTAAGGTCCGCCGCCAAGCGCTATGGCATCAGCCCCTCGACCGTGCAGAAGTGGCGCTGACGCCAGACCAGCACCGATGCACGGATGGGGCCGAAGGAGCCTCGCTCCAGCGTGCTGAGCCTGGAGACGAGGCGGTCATTGTCGCCTTCCGGCGGCACACCCTGTTGCCGCTCGACGACTGCCTCTACGCGCTTCAGCCGACCCTTCCGCATCTGACCCGCTCCAGCCTGCACCGCTGCCTGCAGCGTCACGGCATCAGCCGCCTGCCGGATGTGGACGGCGACAAGCCCAAGCGGTCGCGCTTCGAGGCCTACCCGATCGGCTCCATTCGACGCCGATGCGCCGCCCTTCGGGTCAGATCGACATCGCACAGGTCAGCACGGATCCGGATCGAGCCGTTCATCTTCAGCCATGTCTGTGCGGTGGCCTGCTCGCGGTCGGGCAGGAGCGCTACGATGCGGCGGCGTTCGAGATCGCAGACGAGGGTGCCGTAGCGATGGTTGCGCCGCCAGGCGAAGTCGTCGATGCCGATGACGCTGAGCGAATATGAGTGTGTAGTCGCCCGACGGCGGATCACGCGCAGGAGCGTGTCTCGGCTGACGGGCAGCATCAGGCGCTGAGCGAGACCCGCACCGGGCCGACCACCGAGTGCGAGCCCGAGGTGATGGACGATCTGCTCCAGCCGCGAGGTGCGCCGCGCGAAGGTAGGCAGGACCTCGTCGGAGAAGCGCTCGGCGAAGATCTTCCGCCCACAGGCCGCTGCGTCACACCAGAAGCGTCTCACCATGACTTGGAGTTCGACGCGCCGACCACCGAGCGGCAGGTCGGCGGCACGGCGCTGGTAGCGGCTTTGGATGCGACATGAAGAGGTCCGGCAGTCTGGGCACGTCGCCGTCGCAGATCCGGACCTCACGACCAGCCCGATCCGATCGATGCCGACATCGAGGTGATCGATGATGAATCCGGCAGGTACGAGGCTCGACGGCCTGAAGCGAGTGCGCATGCTGCGGCTCCATCGTGGATATCCGCAAACTCAACGCCGCCGGCATCAGCGAGAGTGAGTCAGAGCCAAAATTGCACGCCGAAACACACGCCTTCGCAGGGTCATCAAGCAAAATGCAAACGGTCTGAGCCATCCGCCCAGACTCGCATATCCTCCACCCCGCGCGAATCCTCCGTTCGCGTCAGTGCACTAGCGGGCAACACGGCAACTAGGGATCCGCGCTCGCAGCGCATCCGGGCGAGCCGCAGGGGCGGCCAAATAACGGCTCGGGCTCGCAGCCCATCGTCTAAGGGTCGGCCTGCCCGCACTCACGTGCTCCCGGTGCCCCACATCCCGGATGGGCTCACCATAGCGCTGATCACATGATCAGCGGAATGCGAGGGCACCGAGGCTATCATGCCGGATAATGGCCAAATCGAGCGGATGACCCGAAGGGCAGCGCGAAGCTGCAAACCGCACCATCACGGACGCCACAATCAAGCGCTACCATTACGCCAGCCACGATGAGCTGCGGCAGCACCTGCAGTTGTTCGTGGACGCCTACAACTACGGCCGCCGACTCAAGACCCTGCGCGGCCTTACACCTTACGAGTTTATTTGCCAGACCTGGACGAAAGAGCCCGAACGCTTCAGGCTCGATCCGTCACACCACATGCCGGGACCGAACATCTAGCCAACTGAACCAAGCAGCTCAGCGTCGATCGCGCCCCGCTATGGTCTCGCGACCGACGATACACTAACTTCGAACCCAGCCACCGAATGGGAACAAGCCACGCTATCAAACGATTTCTCGCCGAGACAAGAAGCGACCCAAAGCCTTTGGTGTGGACCGCCGATCCCGACCGTATCATCCAGGCAGCAAAGGGCGGCACCGACTTGATTGCTGTGCGTTGTTATTCAGTGACTTATTCCTTCGAGGTCCGTCATGATCAGTGCGAAACAGTGGGGTGAAATCTACAGGGGCGATGAGGTGAAGAGAACGCGCGATGGCGCGGTTCTCAACGTGGCAGCTAAGTACCAGGATCGCGATGGCAGCGTGCGGTTTCTCTGCAGGGATACGCAGGGCAATACAACCATGCTGCTTGGATCTGAGCTCGACTTGGCAGCCAAGCGGAATGTAGGGGGACGGCCGATTCGGTGAGATAATCATAAACGGCTTCAGCGAGCGACCCCATCGAAGCCGAACCATGTGTTGATGGGGTTGTGGGGCCCTTACACGCCTTCCTTGGGAGCCCGGTGCTCGTGATCTGCGAGCTACGCGAAACACCGAGAAAAGTCGCCTCCTCATGCCAGGCCTCAACCGCGCGACCATGATCCTCGCGATCTTTGGCCGGCTTGCAGAGGAAGTGGGTTGTCGCCGACGACCTATTCGCTGACGAGCGTTGATACGACGGCAGCGGGCCAAGCCTACGTGTCGGGCGGCCTCGCGGTTGAGTATCTGGAAGACACCGCCCCCCGCAATCAGATCGGCGTCTACGACGCAAACCACACCGATGCCGAAACAACCGGCGGCGCGTGGCGTGGCGTTCGTAACGGACGTGCTGCGAGCCCCACACTTGCCGGTTACGACGGCAAGCACGCCTTCACCTCTACAACTTCGGCCAAGACGGCGAACTCTGGGCAGCCTTCGATCTCGGCGGCGACAATCGCATGAGCGGGACTCAGTTGGATCTGCCGTGCCGCTATGGCCTCCGCTTCCGTGGCCCGCGCAACACCGTCGAGGGTCTCAAGCTCTAGTACAATGGCTTCGGCATCCTGCCGGCAATTAACGACTACGCGTCAATGCTCCACCTCGATACCGGGAAGGTCCTCTTCATATCGGTTGCAGGCGTGGTCGGCCGAGCGAACATGCACAATTAGGTTGCCAAAGGGACGGCTGGACCGCAGCTTCAAAGCGACATCTCAGGCAATTTCGCCGGCTTCACTGGCGACAGCAACTACTACTACGTCGTCAATCCGTTCGGCATGACACGGCAGCCGTTCTTGCCCAGCCAGTTCGGCACGATCACGGTCGCGTCCAGCGTGCCGAGGGTAGTCGCAAGCTCTTACAACATCGCAAGCGTGACACGAAATGGTGTTGGCAACTATACAGTAAACTCCAATTCCGCAAACTTGGATCAGCAGTCGATCGTGTCTGTCGATACAAGCGGAGGCGGTGCTTTTACTCGGCTCACGAGTACACCGCCTCGCGGACGCCGACATCTCGCCGCTACATCTTCAACTACAACAACATGGCGAACCCAGGCGCGGAGAGCCGGCATGATTCGACGAGCTTCGCGATCTCGGTTCCGGGACTCTGCGCCTCGCAGTAGCGCCGCCTCTTACCGATAGCCCATCCCTGCGCCGCCCAGTCAAGGTCGCGTGCTCTGTAATATGTCCGGAGATCTCATGGCCGCGAGCCTTAATCGCGCGGTGTTCTTCGCCGCTCCCCGTAAAGCCCCATTCGGGCGCATTCGGTTCCAGCGCCAAGTCGACGTGATGAACGGGTTGCTCGCTGCCTGACCACCAGCGATGGAGAAGGCGACGCCGGCCCTTTGCCTCGCGACGACGAAACACGAGACCGGGCAGGCGCTGTGGCCGTCGCGAAAAAAATCTGACCTACTCGACCGCCGCATGCATCCGTCAGGTCTGGCCGAGCCACTTCCCGCCGGAGGCTGCGGCTCAGCCATATGTCCGCAACCCGCAGTGCCCTCACGGCGCAGAATGTCGCAAGACAATGTTTTGATAGGGGGCGCCTTCAAGCAGCGTGCCGAACTCAAGTGGCGCCTCATCGCCCTGCCAACCAATGGCGCTGCATACCAACCCGTGACTGCGAAGTTCCTCAATCAATGCGGCGGGCTCGTGCCCGCAGCTGGCTAGCTGATCGGGTGACCATTCCATCATGACTACGATCTGGCGATTGTTGGCGATCGCTCTCCATGCTCCGCGCAACACCAAGGGCTCGCTCCCTTCTACGTCGATTTTCATGAAGTCAATACGGCCATCCAAGGTGTCGAGCTCATCGTCCAAGCATACGGTCAGCGCTTTGAAGGGTACAAAGTCGAAGTCCTTTGCCTCGCTTGGCCGATCGAGAGGAGTTGCGACGCCGGTATTCCCGGGGCGAGCCCTGCTGGTCATAAGCTCAATCTCGCCAGCCTTATCAGAACAAGCGGCATTCACTTGGCGAGCCCAGCCAATCCAATTGGCGAAAATATTTTCTGATAGAAGCTCAAACATGAGCGGCTCAGGCTCGAACGCGAGGAGACGCCCTTTCCAGCCCACCAGCGAACCAAATATGATGGCATAATAGCCAAAATTTGCGCCCACGTCGACCACATGGTCTCCTGGTTTGACATTTCTTGCGACAAACCGAGTGCTGGGAAGTTCGTATACACCGTCCATGGCCAGCCGCGGCAGTATCATTCTATCATCAGAATTTACAATATATATCGGATCTTGATAGGAAAAGTACTCGGGCATACTTAAACGTGTTAGGACACGGCCGCCACTGAGTGACACATTTCCCAGCCCAGGAGCCGTTTTCTGAAGAGCGCTCATGGCGAGCTGAATTTCTTCGATTTTAGATGCGGAATATTTAAGAGACTGCGCCAGCACGGCCACTTCGGATTGCGCAGCCTCAAATCTCTTTGCAAATGATGAAATCATCTCCGTTGTAGTGTGCTTTTCGCCTAATAACCTATTGTACGCAGTAGTTGTCGACGTGATATTATTCGCCAAACTTGATTGACGTTCTTCAATGTGCAGAATTTTTTTTGAAAGGTGATCTACAGATGCCGCTAAGTTTTTGACGTCATTGGCGGTAGTAGAGATCGCGCCGAGTGCCAGCCTGATTTCTCGAATGAGTTTAAGCATCGTCATCCCGTGCGAAGCAGCGCTCCAGTGCGCCCTGGTTGGGTGTGAATAGCAGATTGACCATAACTGGTAGCCTCATCCCGCCTAAGTTCATGGTCGACGATGTCTGGACGACGGCGCCCTGCCCGCCGTCCGAAGATCAACAGAACTTCGGATTTGCAGTTGACCAACAAGCTTGACAACAAAGTCATAAGCTCTTTCTGCTTACGTTTTTTTCTAAAAATAATCCTATAGTAATTGTACCAAAAACCCAGAAAAACATATAAACATAATCTACCGTTATGGGAAGATTAGGGTCATATCCAAGCCGCACCCATTCAACGAGCTGAACTATCGGATTCCATTTAAGTGTGTGGTACACAGTCTCTGGCATTTCGTGCGGCATCATATAGACACCAGATGTTGCATAAGTCCCTATACTGATAATAATAAAACCCGTCATCCAGCCGGGAAAAAATTGGATAACAGCGGCGTTGATTGTTCCTACGCCTACACCGAGCATGATAGCACAGATGTATCCGGAGATGGCGGTTACAGGAGCGACCGGCATTGGATTGTCGCCCCACAATACAATCAATAGCATGATTACTATCACGCCCATGAAGCTGCTCGCGACCTCAACAATAATCCTTGAGAACATCACATCCAAAGTACGCACTTGCGGGTAGTAAACAAGCGGCTTATTCTGATTTATGCCTTTCATTATTTCACGGGCGATATACTGAAATGCAAGAGCCGGCACTGCTCCCGATGCAATAAAGACGAATGTACTCTCGCCGAATCCAGGACTCCCCCCCCGCAAGATAAGGAGGGCGCTCAGCATCAGAAGGTGTGTTACAGGCCACATTACTTGGATTGCATAACCCCAGTAACTGCCTAGGAAACGAGTGCGCATGTCGCGTAAAAGCAGAGCATGCAAGACGCGCAAGTAAATATCGGTTCGGTCGATCTTAGTGACCTGTCGCACACGGCGTTCAGGGCGAGCTATTTCGGGCACGCTAATTCGTCCTATAAATCCATACAAAAGTTACCCATTCAGTGCGGCCGAAATGCGCCGGGCTATCGACTACCGAGAAAAGGGCATGGCAAGAAAAAAGATCGTCGCCGCTACGAGCGGGCACACACGATATGCCCACGTCAGTCGCTGCTCTCGCTCCGGTAGAATCCCCTGTAGCTTGAACATGATGATCCAGTAAGCGACAGCGGCCGTTAAGAGACTTAGTCCAAAAGGGGGCACGTAGTCGATGGGGCGAAACTCTTGTTTCATAGGAACATTCCGTTCAAGCGTAGTTTTCCCACAATACGTTCAGCTCAGAACTTCGGCCGAACCCGTCACTATACCCTCCGCATTGCCAGCCGCTAGAGCATTTTCGATTTGCGTTGAGTCGAAGTGGGGTTCACGGCGAGGCGACGGGCTGATTCACTGATCGCTCTGGGGGAGGAGTGACGGATGGGACGACCCTACAGCCAGGGTCTGCGCGAGCGGGTGGTGGAAGCCGCGGCAACGACCTCGCGCCGGCAGGCGGCCGCGTGGTTTGGGGTCGGTGTCGCTACCTCGATCCGCTGATGGCCGCGCTCACGATGACCTGGACGGTGGCTGCCCGTCCGCAAGGACGGGCACGCCGCTCGAAGCTCGATCCGCACGAGGCGTTCCTGCGCGGCCTGATCGATGAAAAGGCGGACATCACCCTGGAGGACATGCGCGCCCGGCTTCGGGACGAGCACGACCTCACGGTCGGGCTCGGCACCCTATGGAGTTTCCTCGACGCACACGATCTGACGTACAAAAAAGACAGCTCACGCCACCAAGCAGGGTCGCCCGGACGTGAAGGCCGCGCGCGAGGCGTGGTTTGAGGGCCGGCCCGATCTCGACCCAGCGCATCTCGTGTTCGTGGACGAGACCTGGACTCCGACCAACATGGCCCGCACCCGCGGGCGCTGTACCCGTGGCGATTGGTTGCGTTCGCCCGTACCGCATGGCCATGTGTGGACGCCCCTCCGGGTGCAAGCAGAATCTTGGGACGGGCGCTGCGCGTGCTCGGGTGCTGCCATGTGTCCGGCCTCTGATGCGGCCGTTCTATGCGCCGCGGGCCCGTATGGGAGTGCGAGTGCCGGGACCACATCACTGGAACGTGCTCGTCCTGGCCCGAAAGCCATACCTCAGGGCGGACCACTTCACTGGGGGCGGATCAAGCCGGCAGGCTTACCAAGCGCTGAAGTCGCTCACGACGCACAAGACCGACCGCAACGATGCGCGCGGTCTCTCTCACCTGGCACGAACGGGCTTCTTCAAATCGGTGCACGTGAAGTCGTTGCCGGCTCACGCCGTGAGGTCGTTGATCATCGCTCGCAAGAAGCTGGTGGGCCAGCGGGTCACGTTGGAGAACCAGATCCGCGGCCTTGCCGTCGTGTTCGGGGTGCGACTGCCGCGGGCGCTCAGCCCTGCGTTCATCGAGCAGGCTCTGCGTTCGAGCGAGGGGATCACTGGGCTGTCTGCCGCCATGCGGGGCCTGATCGGAGCGCGAGCTGCCGTTCTGGCCGCCGTCATCGCCATCGACGCAGATATCAAGCGGATGGTCCGAGCCTCAGAGGCCTGCCGCCGCTTGATGACGATCCCGGGCGTCGGTCAACTCACCGCGCTCGCCTTCACGGCAGCCATCGACGATCCGGAGCGCTTCAAGCGCTCTCGCGACGTCGGGCCGTATCTCGGTCTCGTCCCACGGCGTTACCAATCGGGCGAGGTCGACTACACCGGCAGCATCTCGAAGTGCGGCGACCGGCGGGTCAGAACGCTCCTGTACGAAGCCGCCAACGTGATGCTGACGCGCTGCAGGCAGCCTCTGAAGCTCAAGGCTTGGGCTCTGGCCATCGCGAAGCGCTCGACGATGCGCAAGGCGCGCATCGCTCTGGCGCGTCGGCTGGCGATCATCATGCACGCGATGCTGCGGCAGGGCACCGAGTTCAAGCCTGCGTAGAGGCTGACATTACCGGACAGGAGGCCGAACCGAGCTCCCGAGCGGGAGCGACGCCCGAGGGAGGAAGCAGACGATGGCGCCGATTCTGTAGCATGCGGCCTTGTGCCGGCTGCGATTTCAACCGAGCCGCTCTGCACCCAGCTGACCCCATCAAGTGCCGCACGAGCACGTAGAGAACGCAGGCACCCGAAAGCGTCGAACGCTCTGAACCGAGCTGCCGCCCATTGACCCATTAGAGAACACTATCGGCGATGGGCTGCCAGAGCGCGGGTACCTCAAAGAGACAGACGGTCGGTTCGTGTGTGGGCGAATCAGATTTCATCCCTGGTGCCGAGTGTTGTTATGCTCATTACCAGTGGTCGAGAAGTCATTCAGGGGAAGAAAATCAAAAATCGGCGCGATTCTATAAGACGTTTTGGGGGTCTTATATCGATGCTGGAGATTTTGTGCTACGGCGGCCGGCTCGATAACAAGCTTCCGAACGATGGCTGGGACTTCCGTGGCAGGGGCGATGTTCAGGCAACCGGCCGGGACAATGCCCAACGCGCCAACGGGCGTCTTCAGGATCTCGGTTACCTCACCAAGGCGCTGTTGACGCCTTCGGGCGTCTGGTTGTGGCGGTTGTCGTTCACTGGAGTCCAAGGGCTTTTGCAGCCCAACACTCGACCGGCATGATGCCAGCTCCCATCAGCATGCCAATCACGAGAGCCGCGATCACAACACGGTTGCTCCAGCGCAGATTTCCGGAGGACTTGGCTGAGTTATCGCTGACCGGCGGCCGAAGCAAGCTTTCGTTCTGGACTTCGTACTGCGTGTCGGGATCGATCATAAAATTCCTCACTGCACTACGTTCAGGCCGGCTGGCGTCAGCATCGCAGCATAGGCCACCACATCGCCGGACGTCGTCGGCCGCCCATCCACGATGTAGGTCGCAGGGCCGCCGTCGATCTCAATGTTGATGTCGCGCGCTTCAAGAAGCTGCAGCGCTTCCCGCAGATGCGCGTGGGGTGCGGCGTTGATCTCTGAGGCGGGCGCAGATTCGGTCATGCCGCATCTTAGTCGAACCGCGGACCATCGGTCGAGATATTCGCCCGAGCCCAACTCTTGGCCTGGGTTTGCACCTCTGCCTCAGACATTTTGTGCATCGAGCAGAGCCGCAGCAACTCGGCCAGCGTCGGCTCACGGCCGAGCGTCTTGCGCACGCCGGCGAGGCGTTGCACCCAAGACGCGAGGCTCTTCTCAGCCATGACGCGCTCCTGTGTCGGGGCAGGGGTCGTTTTCCTCTAGCGGTTGGTCCATGCAGTCGTCGCACAGCCAGGAAAGATCGCCACCCCATTTCATCCAGTGGATGCGCTCGACGACGCGTTCGCAGCAAGCGCACAAATCTTTGGTCGGCGGGAACGCTTCTTCGTATATCCGCGGAGGCTCATCATGCGTCGGCTGCGGATCGGCGGAGGGAAGGGGCGATTGTCATTGGACGAGGCTCCCAAGCCGCCACGCGCGATCAAGCTTTACGAAAAAGTCGGGGCTGACGTCGAATGCGCGGGCAAGTCCCGTAGCCGTCTCGGCGTCGAGGATAAGATGCGGTCATGGACAGCGATCAAAATGTCGACGCTGAGCTTATTCATGCC
>NZ_BJZV01000058.1 GCF_007992215.1 Methylobacterium gnaphalii
AGGCAGGCCAGGAGGGCAGCAGGAGCTGCGATACGCACCATGAACACTCTCTCCATCCGGCGCGCGCAAGTCTGCCGCCGGGATTGGGTCTCGTCAGAATACCCGTCGAATCGCTGCGATCCGTTTAACGAGTGATTGAGATCGACCTGGGCACGGTGGATGCCGGCCCAAGCTCAGCCGTTCGCCAGCAATACGTCACGAACGTGGCACGGCGACGCCTGCACCCTCCGCAGCCGCCGTTTGGCGGGCGACTGCGTCCCGCAGGCGACAGCCGAGCGCCGCGATCCTGATGTCGGCCCGGCGCGATCCCTGGGGCAGGGGGCGGCCGAACCGGAACAGGGCGTAATCCGTGCGCGGATCGCCGTCGCCGGGCCGGTAGCCGGGCAGGGAGGGCGCGTGGTCGCCATAGACGCAGAGCGTGGCCGGCTCGGAGGACAATCCGTCGATCAAGGCCTCGACCGCCCGGCCGGCATTGCCGACGTGATGCAGGTACTGCGCGAGCGGATCGTCGATACCGGGAAGCCGGCCGGGCTTCCAGGGCCCGTGATTCTCCATGGTGGCGCAGAAGATCAGGATCGGGCCCGATCGCGCCCGCGCCTCCGCGAGGATGCGCGCGGCCACCGCTTCGTCGCCGATATAAGGGCCGACGCGCGCGGCCCCGGCGAAGTCCTCGTACATGACGAGGCGGTCGAAGCCGAGCGCGCGCATCACGCTCTCCCGGTCGAAGAAATCGCGATGATAGGGGTGGACGAAAACGGTCTCGTAGCCGGCTGCCTTTGCCAGCCGGGCAAGGCTCGTCGGCTCGCGGCCGCCGCCTGAGAAGTAGGGGTCGAACCCGCCGAAGCCGAGGCTCGCGCCCTCACGGCCGGTGAGCAGGGCGTGTTCGGAGCGCATCGTGTAGGCCCCGTGCGTCGGCACGGCGAGGCGGCCGTGCTGAGCCGCCTCACGTTCGATCCGCGCCATCACCGGCAGAGCCTCGCCGCCGAGCCGGGTCGGATCGAGGAAGGATTCGAGCTGAACCACGACGACGACCTCGTCGCCCCGCTCCACCGGCACGGGCAGGGGCTCCGGCGGAACCTCGGTGGCGGCCTCGGCCTCGCGGCGGGCGAGATAGGCGAGCATCGTGGCCAGCACGCCGTAGCGCGCCACGTCCGCTTCGAGGTCCGGCTCTGGAAACCGCGCGGCGAGCACGGCGCGTCCGAACCGGGTCCGCCCGCCGAACCACAGCGCCAGGAGGGCCGCGGGCAGGGCCACCATCGCCAGGAGGCTCGCCGGCCAGCCCAGCGGCAGCGCCGTCGGCTCGATGGCGTACCAGGCGGCCACGCCGAGGAAAGCCAGCAGCAGCGGCACGGCGATGCGCGGGTGGGTGAGGGGCATCGTGTAGTAGAGGTCGGGATGACGCGGCACCTGGCGGAGCAGGGCGAGGTCGCTGAACACCAGCGATTCACCCAGGATCTTGCGCTTCAGTGCGTCGATGATCATCGTGATCATGATCGTCGCGAGCGTAGACGCGCCGGCAAGCCACGGCCGCCACGAGAAAACAAACCAGAAGGCCGTAATCAGCGCATAAGACCCAAGCCGAACCCCCACGTCGCCCGGGCGCAGGCTCACGCGCCGGGCCGCGGCAGAGGCCTCGATCGCAAACGAGCCTGCCAGGGCGACGACGAGGGCCAAAATCACGGACATATCAGCAACAACAATGACTTAGCGCGGGGCGCCGCCGACGCCGCGGCGGGCGCGAAGCCGTCGCACGATCGGGTTCAGAACAGCGTAGCGCGCCCGCATCACCGCATGACGAAGAGCGCCGATGGCGAGCCGGGACGGCCCCGTCGCATCCCGCTCTGCCGAGAGCCGGTCGAGCAATTGCTCCGGCTCGCAGGGCTTCATCGCCACCGGATCAAGGTAGCGCGGATACAGGATCAGCGCCCCAGCCACGAGCTCGTCCAGCGCCAGCCTGCGGCCGCGGTCGGCGCCGGGAGCGAGATCCTCGGTCAGGCCCCAACCCGCGTAGAACGGGCGCCCGTGCACCGCCACGCTGAGGCCGCGGATCAGGGCCTCGAAGCCGGCGAGCGACGTCATGGTCTCGACGTGGTGGACTCGGTCGAGCAGGTCGACGATCGCGAGGCCGCCAACGAGCCGGTCAGCCAAGGCAAGCGCCTCCGCCTCCGGGATCGCGCCGGGCCGGAAGCCTGCCTCGACGTCGGGATGGGGCTTGTAGAGAAGGAAGGCATCCGGGTTGCGGGCCCGTGCGGCGCGCAGCAGGCCGAGATTGGAGCGCACCTGCGGAGAGCCGTACTGCACCGAGGCATCGTCCTCGACCTGCCCCGGGACCAGCACGATCCGCCGGCCCGCAGGCCAGTCGGTTGCCGCCTGCAAGAGCCCGACATTGTACTTGCTGAGCCGGCGTTGAACGATCGACTCGCGCAAACGCCGCGCCCGCGCGACGAGGTCGGAAGGAAACGCCGTCTCCCGCAGGATGCGGGCGAGCCGACTCTCGGTGCGCGGATCATAGTAGATCCCGGAATCGTCGACGACGATCGAGGCGCCTGGCTGCAGGCTGGCGCCGAGCCCAACCGAGCGCAGGAAGCCATCCTCGATCCGGGAGAGCGGGACGCCCGCAGCTTCGCAAAGCGGGGCGAGTTGCCCCGGCATGCGTGTCGCCCAGGCCTGGACCTCGGCGCCTTCGCGAGTAGCCGCCGCGATCGCGTCCTCGGCGGTCATCGTGTGGATCGGCGGTCCGGCGGGGCCGTCGGCAAAGATGTCGAGGGCCGGACGCTTCCAGCGCGAGATGCCGACATAGACAGTGCGGCGGGCGTTGCCGGCAAAACGCTCACGCAGCCAGGCGACGCGCTCGACCGCGTCCTCCACCGTGGTCGGCCGCCGCGTCCAGGGATCGAAGGCATGCACGCCCGAACCGTAGCGCAGGGCTACGCTCGCTGCCTCGTCGGGCACCGGCCTCGGACCGTTGGAGCCGACCCAGACCGTCTCGACTCCGGCGAGCTGAGGCTCGCAAGCTGCGTCGCTGCTGGCGACATAGACGCGCAAGACATGATCGAACAACGTCCACGGATCGACCGGCCCGCTCACCACCGCCAAGCGCTGTGCGCCCGATCCGACGAGAGGCACGCCCTCCGGTCCAGCGGCAACCAAGTGCTCATCGGGCGAGAAAGCGAGCACCCAGTCGAGGAAGGTTTTCAGACGCGACGGCGAGGCCGCAAGGCTCGCGTCGACAAGCACGAGCGACGCCCGACCGTCGGCGATCTCCGTCGGGATGGGCGCTCCCTTTGGAAAACGGTTCCGTTCGTAGAGCCGATGCTTGCGCAGGAGACTGGCGAAGTCTGCCGTGGGCTCGGTGCCGCCGAAGGGCTGGCCGGCGAAGACGATACGCAGGCTGGCATATCCCGTTGCCGGAGAATCGTACGGGCTGAGCAGCGGACCGCGCGCGACGCTCAATACGGGCCGGCCGAGAGCGCTCACGAGCGCCTCCGCCTGCGAGCCCTGCCACACCGCGCCGGCGCCTCCCGGTTTCGCCGCGAAGACGCTGCCCGTTACTGCCTCGATCTCGGCGCGCAGGCCTCGAATCGTCCGGCCAGCCGGAAACAAGATCGATGGCAACAGCTGGGACATGGGCAGGCCGGGGACGCGGGAGGCGTCTTAAACCATCATGAGAGGCGTCCGTCGAACCGCAAACGTGGCACCTAGCCTCGCGCTTCATCGAGTTTTCACCACGACAGCATCATTGTTCCGGCGTCAGCCACGCTTTTTCACACGACCATCACATGCCGGCCTCATTCCGCAGAGAAGGCTTCGTGGTGCTTCAGCGGCCTGTGATCGACGGGCAACGCGCTTCGGGAAACAGGGATGCCGACAGCGACGCGGATTGAACAGGCCTCCGCGAGCGTGCAACCGATACCCGGTACGGTCGAGCCGTTCACGGACGGCTCGGATCGAACCGGCCTTAGAACGAAACTCCCCGGCATGGCGCAGCTTCGTCCGATTACCGCCCGTTCGCCGATTGCGACGTTCCTGTTCCTACAGGGCATTGCCTCCCCGTTCTTCTCCGACCTCGGCCGGGCCTTGCGCGAGCGTGGCCATAAGGTCCGGCGGATCAACTTCTCCTCCGGCGACTGGCTGTTCTGGCGCGGTGAGAGTGACAACTATCGCGGCACAAGCGAGCGCTGGCCGGCTTATTTGGAAGCCTATATCCGCGAGCACGCCGTTACCGACCTCGTGCTATTTGGCGATTGCCGGCCCTACCACGTGGCGGCGATAGAGGCGGCAAAGCCGCTGGGCGTGCGCGTCCATGTTTTCGAGGAAGGCTACATCCGCCCGAACTGGATCACCTGCGAGCATGGCGGCGTGAACGGCAGCTCGACGCTGCCCAAAACCGCCGCCGAGATCCGTGCCATCGCCCGACGCCTGCCGCAGCAGGGCCGCGCGATGCCACTCACCGGCGACATGGCTCGGCGCAGTATCTGGGACATCGCCTACAACATTGCCAATATCGGCTTTCCGTACCTCTATCCGGGCTTCCGCAGCCACCGACCGAACCACATCGCGGCAGAGTATGGCGGCTGGATCAAGAAGTTCATGCGCCGTGGCCGCACCCGCCGACACGCCGCGGACGTCAACCGGATCTACAGCGCCATCCAGGCGGATTACTTCCTTCTGCCGCTCCAACTCGACAGCGATTACCAGATCCGGGTGCACTCGCCCTTTCTCGGGGTCGAGGGCTTCATGGACCGGGTGATCGCGTCCTTCGCCAAATACGTCCGCCAGCAGCCCGAGGCTCAGACGCGGCTGCTCGTCAAGCTGCATCCTCTCGACAGCGGAATCATGAATTGGCGCAAGCGCGCCCGTCAGTCGGCCAGGCGCCACGGTGTCAATGACCGCATCGACTTCATCGACGGCGGCGATCTGCAGGCGCTGATCGACGGCAGCCGCGGCGTCGTATTGGTCAACTCCACCGTCGGCATGCTCGCGCTGGAGCGCGGGCGGCCGACGCTCGCCACTGGCGTCGCGATCTACGACGTGCCTGGCCTGACCCATCAGGGCGATATCGACAGCTTCTGGCACGAGCCGACACCGCCCGACATGGCGCTGATGGCCGATTTCCGCCGCGTCGTGATGCACCGGACCCAGATCAACGGCGGCTACTTCTCGAAGCCGGCGATCGCGCGGGCAGTCGCGGGCGCCGTGCCGCGGCTCGAAGCCGTGCTCCCGCCTGCCTCCCTGGCGCTCGCCCGCTCGATACGCGAACCTGCAGCGGAAAGCGGCAATCTGTCTCCGGCCTATTGATCGGCCCGCTTCCTCCCACGACACTCTCGGCCTTCATGCCCGTCATACTCATCACCGGTGCGTCGAGCGGCATCGGTGCCGCGCTTGCTCGGCTCTACGCGGCTCCCGGCACGACACTGATCCTCAACGCCCGCGGCATCGAGCGGCTCGAAGCGGTCGCGCAAACCTGCCGCGCTCGGGGCGCAGACGTGCTCGTAGAGGCCTTCGATGTCTGTGATCGCGTGCTGGCCGGCGCCCGCCTCCGGGCACTTGATGCAGCCCGGCCTCTCGACCTCGTCATTGTCAATGCCGGCATTAACGGTGGCCATCCGGACGGCGCGGTCGAGACCGAGGAGGTCGCCTTCGCGACGATGGACACCAATCTCGGCGGGGCGCTCAACGTCGCGCTGCCCTGCGTCACCCTGATGGATGCGCGAGGAGCCGGACAGATCGCGCTCGTGTCATCGCTCGCCGCCTACGCGCCATTACCAGACGCACCGTCCTATAGCGGTAGCAAGGCGGCGCTTCTGGCACATGGATTGGCCCTACGACAGAAGCTCGGGCCGCGCGGCGTTCGGGTTAACGTCGTGACACCGGGCTATGTCCGCACGGCGATGGGCGCGACCTATAAGAAAGGCTGGCGGCCGCTCGAGATCGACGCAGACAGGGCTGCTTCTCTGATCGCACGTGGTCTGGAGCGCAACCGTGACGTGATCGCCTTCCCTTGGATCCTCACGGCGCTCGCGCGCGGTGCTGGGCTCGTGCCCGAATGGGTCGTCCGGCTTGGCATGGCTCCGTTCAAAGCTCGCATCGGGGATGCGCGTTGACGGACACTTTCTGATGCCCACGACGCGGCCGCGCCTCGCCCTGTTCACGTTGGAAGCACTGCCGAATGCCCGCGCCGTGCGCGGGTTTGTCGCCGACCATGCCAGCGATATCGCCTTTGTTGGGGTCTCGAATGCCGAGCGGCCGTCGACCGGTGGCCTCATCGGGCAGGTGCGGCGCCATCTTGCCCGCTCCGGACCGGCGATCCTGCCCTATCTCGCGGTGAATTTCGGCCTACCCGATCTGCTGCGCCCTCTCGCACCGCTGACGCAAGGGTTCACCGGCAGCAGTGACACGTCCGAGGCGACGCCACTGGCGCCCCTCTGCCGGCGCCTTGGCATCCCGACCGCCACCATAGACGACGTGAATGGGTCGGCGATGGCCGAGACCCTGCGTGCGTGCGAACCAGATCTCATCGTTAGCTTCCACTTCGACCAGATCTTTTCAGGCGAGACGCTGGCCCTGGCACGGCTCGGCGGGCTCAACGTGCATCCGAGCCTGCTGCCCCGCCATCGCGGCCCCGTCCCCACGATTCACGCCGTGGCCGAGGGGAAGGGGGCCTTTGGCGTCTCCGTTCATCGCCTCGTTCCGAAGATCGATGCGGGCTCGCTTCTGGCCCAGGAGGCCGTCACGCTGCCGCCCGACGTCACCGCCACGCGTGCCGCGATGCAATTGCACGAACGCGGCCGCATCCTGCTCGACGGCGTGTTGGGCCAGATCGCCGAGGAGGGCAGGGTGTCCGACGGCATCCGTCTGCCGCTCGAGCCCTATTGCGGCTTCCCCGACAAGAAGATGCTGCGCGCGATGCGGAGCCAGGGCCGCAAACTCACCGATTCCCGTGATCTGAGCGAGGCCCTGACACTGTCTGCCAAGGCCTCGCCCGTCGACTGACTTACCGAGAAAACTTCTTGTATTTCAGCTTCTTCGGGATGATCGAATCGCTCCCGAGGCGGCGCTTCTTGTCCTCTTCGTAGTCCGAGAAGTTGCCCTCGAACCACTCGACATGGCTGTCGCCTTCGAAGGCGAGAATGTGGGTCGCGATGCGGTTTAGGAACCAGCGATCGTGGCTGATAATGACGGCGCAGCCGGCGTAGTCCTCGAGCGCGTCCTCAAGGGCGCGCAGCGTCTCCATGTCGAGATCGTTGGTAGGCTCGTCGAGCAGCAGGACGTTGGCGCCACCCTTCAAAGTACGGGCAAGATGCACGCGGTTGCGCTCACCACCCGAGAGCGTGCCGACCTTCTTCTGTTGGTCGCCACCCTTGAAGGCGAAGGCGGCGCAATAGGCGCGCGAATTGATCTCGCGCTTGTTAAAATAGATGATGTCGTTGCCGCCCGAGACCTCCTGCCAGACCGTAGCATTGGGATCGAGTGCGTCGCGCGACTGGTCGACATAGCCGAGCTTCACCGTCTCGCCGATGGAGATCTCGCCGCCATCCGGCTTCTCCAGACCGGTGATCATCTTGAACAGAGTCGTCTTGCCGGCGCCGTTCGGGCCGATCACGCCGACGATGCCGCCTGGCGGCAGCTTGAACGAGAGGTCCTCGATCAGAAGGCGATCACCGAACGCCTTGTTGAGGTGCTGAAACTCGATGACGTTGTTGCCGAGCCGCTCGTCGATCGGAATGACGATCTGCGCTGAAGCGTCGACCTTGTTGTTCTGCTTGGCAACCAGTTCGTCGTAGCGGGTGATGCGTGCCTTGGACTTCGACTGGCGGGCCTTCGGCGAGGCGGCGATCCACTCCTGCTCGCGGGCGATCGCGCGCTGGCGGGCCATGTCCTCGCGGCCCTCCTGCTCCAGGCGCTTCTGCTTCTGCACGAGCCAAGCCGAGTAGTTGCCCTCGTAGGGGATGCCACGCCCACGATCGAGCTCGAGAATCCAGCCGGTGACGTTGTCGAGGAAGTAGCGGTCGTGGGTTACGATCAGGATCGCGCCCGGATAGGTCTTGAGGTGACCTTCGAGCCAGTTCACTGTCTCGGCGTCGAGGTGGTTGGTCGGCTCGTCGAGGAGCAGCAATTCGGGCTCCCAGAGGAGCAGGCGGCAGAGTGCGATGCGGCGGCGCTCGCCGCCCGACAGGGTGGCGACGGGCTGCTCGTCGCTGGGGCAGCCCAGGGCCTCCATGGCCTGGTCGACCTTGGAATCGAGCTCCCAGAGGTTCTGTGCTTCGATCTTGTCCTGGAGCGCGGTCATCTCGTCCGCGGTCTCCTCGGAATAGTTCATGGCGAGTTCGTTGTAGCGGTCGAGCAGCGCCTGTTTCTCGGCGACGCCCTCCATCACGTTCTCGCGGACACTCTTGTTCGGATCGAGCTGCGGCTCCTGCGGCAGGTAACCGACGCGCGCGCCCTGCGCGACCCAGCCGTCGCCGGTATACTCGGTGTCGATCCCGGCCATGATCTTGAGGAGCGTTGATTTACCCGAGCCGTTGATACCGAGCACGCCGATCTTGGCATCCGGGTAGAAGGACAAGTTGACGTTCTCAAGGACCTTCTTGCCACCGGTATAGGTCTTGGTCAGACCCTTCATGTGGTAGATGAATTCGCGGGCCATGCGGATGTCCTCGTTGATGGGGCCTGCCGGGGCACGGCCGTCACGGATCGCCTTCCGGTGCCTGCTCGCCATCGAGCCGCGCCACAGGTCCTGCGATCCGCGCTGAGCGTTGGATTGTTTGCGCCGGCCTAACAGGGCGCCCGTGAGCCGGCAAGGACGCCGGCGGCCGCGCCACCCGGCGTTGCGGTTCCGATATGGGCGCATGTGCGCTCAGGCGAAAGGGTTCTTCACGATCGTCGGCGCCTGCACCGTCTCGGCAACGGCTTGCGGCAGGTCTTCGGCCTCGAGCTGCCTCACGATCGCGTCGAGCACCTGTCGCAGGGCTCGCGCCCGTTCGAGGCCGGCCCGGTCGCGTGTGACGTCCACCGAGCCGTGCAGCGCGATTCGCGTCGTGCCGTTCTCGAAGGAGAAATCACCGAAGGTTTGGACGCTTACCTCATCAGCGAAGGGGCGGAACGGTATCTTCGGCGTATGGGACATTCTAACTCCCCTTCAGAAGATCGATCGCATCAGGTCGCGCCAGAGACGAGACAGAATCCGATACAGCTCACGCTTGATCCAGGCGTCGAAGCCCTCGCCCGCGTCGGAGCGGCCGTGCGCTCGCGAGAACTCGCGCGGCTCGGGCAGGGCCATCGCCCTCGTCCTGGCCGCCTCGGGCATGGCGGGGAACGGGTCGAGCCCGGCGGAGGCCTGTAGCGCTGAGATCGAGACGGCATGCCAGCCGCCGGCCGCGTCGTTGTCCGCGAGATAGGCGGCTGCCTCGCCGCGGGCCGGATCGTAGACCGCCTTGTAGATCTGCGTCGGCACGAGGATGCGCCCGTTGATCGCCTCCGAGGTCCGGCCGGCAAAGATCGGTCCGGTGACCACGTAGAGTTCGCCCCGCCGCATCGCGAGGCGGCGCACACTCTCCTCGATTGCCGCCCAGATGCCGCGGTTGGCCTTGCGGTCCTGCGGCACGATGTTGGCGAGACTGAAGGATTGCGCCTGTGCCGCGGCAGTCGGCATGTCGCCGGCCGGCGCCATGTGGCCGCGGTCATAGCCGCTGCGGACGAAGTCGCCGAGTTCGGAGCGGATATGGACCGGCAAGCGGTCCTCATCGTGGAAGGCGTCCTCGCGGTCGATCCTGCGCGCGGCGGCGACGCTCGCTCGCGTCAGCCGCTCGGCGGCGTAGAGGGGCGTGCGCGAGACGCCGGAGAACAGTACGGCGAAGGCGTCGAAGCAGAGCGGGATCGCGTTCGGGGCGAGCCGCGGATTGGCGAGAACGGGCGTCCGGCCCTCCGCGAAGTGGCCGGGACACGATTCTGCGGCCCGAGCAGATCCCGCAAACAGCGCGAGCCCGACGAGCAAAACACCTCGCGTGGAAATGCAGCGCTGCATCATGTTGCAGATGATGTTCAGAAGCAGACCCGGACCTTGCGCGTGCCGGACGGCGCGTAGCGCCAGCGATAGCCGCAGGGCCGGCCGAGCGTGCCCTCGAAGGGACGCGCATCCCGGTCGGGCGCGCCGGGCGGACGGCGCCCAGGGCAATCCGTCCGCGGATCGCACCGCGTCAGCGGGCGGGCTTCGGCTGTTCGGCCACTGAATACGATCAGGGCGGGAAGAGCGGCCACGAACAGCATCCGGGATGCGCCGCGACCTAATCTCGTGTTGCGCCGAAGCCCCTGATTCTGAAAAAGCCGATGCACAATATTGATCATTGCCGCCCTATTCCGTATTGCGCGGACCCTTGTCGGCGAACGAACCGGACTGCCTTAACCGTAAAGGCTCACGGATCGTTCGAAAGCTCTTGATGGCCATATCCGCTGCATGCTGGATCATGGCATTGCGAGGCCGGATCGAGCTAGGCTCCTCATATGGGGTCGCGACGGCCCCGGCCGTCGTGCTTGGCACGACCGGAAAGCGGCGCTTCCGAAGGCCTGCCGCCTGGGATCCATCCTCGGCGCGGGACTGAGACGAACAACAGGTGACGACTGTGGCTCTTGTCGACGTTTCGAT
>NZ_BJZV01000059.1 GCF_007992215.1 Methylobacterium gnaphalii
TAAGGAATGGCGCGCCATCGCCACCCGCTACGAGAAGACCGCCGTCAGCTTCATCGGCGTCCTCGGCCTCGCCGCCCCCTTGATCGGCTCAAGCGATGACACACCCTAGCTGACCTAGAGTGCCATCTCAGCTTGCTCGCCAGCACGTCAGGCCGTCCATCCGGACACCCTTTGCGCCGCTTCGCGCGACGTTCAGTGATTGGTGGCGATCCGGTATGGGTTTAGCATGAGTGGGGTTGTGAAGATTTCGAAGACCGCGTGGTCGGTCGCGGCTCTCTGCGCTATCGCCTTGGCTGCTAGCGGCGCGGCATCGGCGGAGCAAGGTTCGATCACCGTCGGGGAAACGACCCTTACCCTTCCTTCGGATTCTCACGAACCTCAGCGGGCGCTTGTCGTCCTACGAAATCCCGGTCCCGATCGGGTATCAGACGTGATCGTCGCTTGCCACTTCATCAGCGACATCGGCTCTGTCCTCGAGACGGTCACGGCACAAGTTCGCGAGGTCGCAGGCCGAGCAACGGTCCAAACCTCTGCAACCTATTACGGGTGGCCGAGGGCTACTCGCGCAACTTGCCGAGTGCCGTAGACTGCGAACAGCGCCCGGTGCTCTCAACCCGGCGTCTCTCCACGTGGTCCATCAGTTCGTGGATGTAGAAGCCCAGGACATGTGCCAAGTTCAGCAATTCGGCCAGATCGATGCATCGGTCATCTGCCTCCATAGAGGTAAAAGCGGACTGATGGCGGCCGAGTTTCTTCGCCAGGTCCGTCTGTATTGGCCCAGTCTCTACCCGGTACTGGAAGACGCAGTTGGCCAGCTTCCTGTGTTGGCCGGATGTAGTGAAATGACTTGCTAACGCGCTTCCGCGCCGGACGGTGACCTGGCATAGATCGCATCAGGTGCGTTCTGCCCGATGGCCGCCATAGGGCGCCGAGCGACCTCGCCGCTCGTGCGTAGCAGAAGCACGACTGGAACCAGGGCTACCAGAACGATCAGAAGGGCGGCGACCGCCCCATCCTCGTAGGTCCCGCGGGCGGCCTCGCCATATAGGTGCGTGCTGAGAGTTTCCACGTTCAAGGGGCGCAGCAGAAGAGTTGCGGGCAACTCCTTCACGCAGTCGACGAAGACCAGCAGCCCACCGCTCAGAATCGCGGGCCACGCCAGGGGAAGCTGGATCCGGACGAGAGCTCCGATCCGGTTCGATCCAAGCATGCACGCCGCGTCGGTGAGAGATGACGGGATTCGGCCGAACCCCGCCTCTGTCGCGCCCGTCGCGATGGTCAGGAAACGGATCACGTAGGCGGCCACTAGGGCCGTGGCTGTTCCTACGCCGAAAAGACCCACAGTAATCCCTGTTGTCGCCTCTAAAACATGGGCGGATGCCGTGTCGATGAGGGCCAGCGGCGGCATGAGTCCGACGGCCAGAATGGTGCCGGGCAAGGCGTATCCGAGGCTGGCAATCCGGCTAAGCCATCGCCCCGGAAGCGGGCTGACGAGGCCGGAAGACGCCGCGACGAACACACCGAGCACTGCCGTGACGAGCGTTGCGCCGCCTGCAAAAAGCATGGTCTGTGTGATTTCTCGGCCGAGCGTTGGCGGGAGGCCGGATGCGAGGACGCGCCGGATCGCGGCCTCGGCCAGATAGCCTGCCGGCAGCGCGAACCCGAACAGAACCGGCCACCATCCGAGCACCATGGCAGCGAAGGCCTTGCCACCTTGGAGCCGTGTCCGGCTCATCGGCGGACTGCGCTGCCCCAAACCTGCATGCCCCCGCATCGCTCGTCCCGCGCGTTCCAGAGCCAGCAAAGCGAGCACGCCTGCGAGCATCGCCAAGGCGATCTGCGCGGCACCGGGCAGGTCTGACCGGTTCACCCAGGTGGCGTAGACCTGAACCGTGAGCGTCCTAACGCCGAGGAATTCCGCCGCCCCGACATCGTTCAGCGCTTCCATCAAGGCGAGGCTCGCTCCCAATGCGATGGCTGGCCGCGCAATCGGTACGACGACGCGGAAGAACATCCGCGCCGGGGACGCTTCCAGGATCTTTGCGGCTTCGATCATGCTCCGTGCCTGCATGAGGAAGAGCGCCCGGGTCGGCAAGTAGACGTACGGATAGAGGACGAGACCGAGGAGCAGGATGCAGCTCGGCAGGGATCGCAACTCCGGGAAAACGAGATCGCGTGGTCGCGCCAATCCGAGTAGCGACCGCAGGCCGCCCTGAACCGGGCCGAGGGGATGGAGCAGGTCGAGATAGGCATAGGCGACGACATAGGTGGGAACTGCCAGCGGCAGGAGCAGGGCTGCGTCAAGCCAGCGCCGGCCGGGGAAATCGAACGCCGTCACCAGCCAAGCCGTGCCGACACCGACGACCACCACCACTACGCCCACGCCCGCCAGCAACAGCACGGTTTCCTGGATCGCTTGCGGCAGCACGTAGGCGAAGAGGTGCGGCCAGTTCTCGCCAGTGCCTTGTATCGCTGTGAGAAACAGCGAGAGCACTGGCGCCAGGAGGCCGGCCGCCAGCAGCGTGGCCGCCGCGCGGCCGGCAATACCTCCCATCGAACGCATGGATGCCTAGTTGTCGAAGCCGACCTTGTCGGCGAGCAGACTCGCGGCCTTGCGGTTGCGGGCGATCTCGACGAGCGGGGTCGTGTCGATTACCAGATTTCCGAGCCCGGCGAGCAACGGATCCATCGTCGCGCCCGCCTTCACCGGGTACTCGTAATCGGTCTTGGCATAGACCGCCTGGGCCTCGTCTGAGACGAGGTATTCGAGGAGCTTGACGGCCTCTTCGCGGTTCGGGGCGGACTTCGCAACGACCGCGCCCGAGATGTTCACATGCGTGCCGCCGCCTTCGAAGGTCGGCATCACGACCTTGATGGCGTCTGCCCATTTCTGCTGGTCTGGGCCGCCACGGCCGGATTTCATCAGGCCAATATAGTAGGAGTTGCCGACACCGATTTCGCAGAGGTCCGCGGCGATGTCGCGAGCGACGTCCCGGTCGCCCCCAGCTGCCTTTCGGGCAAGGTTCGCCTTGAGGCCCTTGAGCCAGGTTTCGGTCTTCTCGGGCCCGTGCCTAGTCAGGAAGGCGGCGATCAAGGCCGTGTTGTAGGGGTGCTGGCCCGAACGTATGCAGACCTTGCCCTTCCAGTTCGGGTTGGCGAGCGACTCGTAGGTCGCAGCGTCTACTGGGGCGTCCTTGGCCGCGTACAACACACGGGCACGCATCGAGAGCGCGTACCAGTGGCCGTCGGCATCGCGGAGCGGTGCCGGCACGGCCGTCTCCAGAACGGTCGATCGCACCGGCTGCGACAGGCCCTTGTCGACGATCTCGATCAAGTTGCCGACATCGACCGTCATCAAGACGTCCGCATTGGAACGGCTCCCCTCGGCGGCGACGCGTTCGGCCAATCCCTTCTCGACGAAGACCGTATTGACCTTGGTGCCGCTCTTGGCGGTGTAGGCATCGAGCAGCGGACGGATCAGCCCAGGCTCTCGCGTCGTGTAGAGATTGAGTTCGGCAGCATCGACGCCGGTCGCTATGAGCGAGAGGCAGAGTGCGAGAGCTGCGCGGAGACCGAGCGGCGAGCGGCGGCAGCGCGGCTGGGTGACGAGATCGGGTCGGGTCATCTTAGCTCCTGTCTGATGCATTGGGTCCGTCGCGACATGTCAGTCCGCGTCGGTGACGAGGCAGGGCTCCGCTGCGTCGAGCGTGAGGCCGATCCGGTCCCCCAAAGCCGCAGCGTCGCCGGCAGGGACCGAAAGGACGAGGGAGGCTTCGAGCCCGTCGACGGCCAGTTGCAGGCGGCGCCGCGCGCCGTCGAAATCGCTTTGAAGCACTCGGGCAGGCGTGCCGCTCCCCGACGGCCCGATCCGGATCGCTTCCGGTCGGAGCCAGACCCACACCTTGCGGGCGGCCGTCGGACAATCGATTGGTATGCGTCCAAGGGGCGTGTCGACCGCGTTACCGCGTAGGTTGCCGGGTAATGCCAGAACGTCGCCGAGGGCGGCGGCCGCGAACGGAGTTGCCGGAGTACGATAGATCTCTTCGGGCGTACCGATCTGAACGACCCGCCCGGCCCGCATCAACACGATCCGGTCGGCGATCCGTAGCGCTTCTGACGGATCGTGGGTGACGACCATCGCCGTTGTATCGGTCCGGCGCAGGAGTTCGATTGTGTCGGTTCGGACCCGGTCGCGGGTTTCCTGATCGAGGTTCGAGAAGGGCTCATCGAGAAGCAGCAGCCGGGGACCAGGGGCGAGCGCCCTCGCCAGGGCGACGCGCTGGGCTTCGCCTCCCGACAGGACATGTGGATAGCTGTTGGAGCGATGGTCCAGGCCGACCTCGCGCAGGCGGCCGAGCCCGACCGCCCTCGCCTTCGGGCGGGGCATCCCGCGCAGCCCGAAGCAGACATTGGCAAGAACGGTCATGTGGGGGAACAGCGCGTAGTCCTGGAACATCAGGCCGACGCCGCGGGATTCGGGCGGCACATCGATGCCCTCGCCTGAGACTCGACGGCCGTCGATATGGACGCTGCCCGATCCGGCCTCCTCTAGGCCGGCGATGATCCGGAGAAGCGTCGTCTTCCCGCATCCGGACGCACCGAGAATGGCGAGGATTTCGCCAGGCATCACCGACATCGAGACGCTATCGACCGCGATCGCATGGCCGAAACGACGGCAGACCGCCTGGAGTTCGAGACGGGGAACCGGCTGCGGTGCGAGCATGAACTCTGCCTGCTTCGGATACCGGGGGCGACGGAAGCGCTCCTGCCGGTGCCGTCCGATGCCGCGCGATCGGCCACACCACGACTGAACGTTCGAAGGGCCGACTTTCATCCGCTCCATCCTTCGGAGGGTGGGGCGTGGAGCGGACCAGCGCGAGGCGTACCCGCGCGGGTCCATAGAAGCTCAGAACCGCCAGATCAACTGGCCCCTGATCGTCCGCGGTGCGCCGGGCGTGATGTTGTTGTTGTTGTCGGCCGTATAGATGTAGCCGCGGTCAAAAATATTCTCGATGTTCAGCTGTGCTCGCAGGTTTTCGTTGAACGTGTAGAATAGGCCTAGGTCGAAGCGGTTGTAGCCGGGTAGGCGGACCGTGTTGTCGGAACTCGCGAACGTATGGGTCTGGTAGACGTAGCCGATGCCAATCGAAAATTCGTTGGTGACGGCGAACTTGTTCCAGAGAGAGAAGGAGTTGAACGGCACCAAGCCGACCGTGTTTCCTTTAACGATCGTCGCCGAGGTCGCACTTTCGATCCTGGCATCGGTGAGGGCGTAGCCGCCCGCGACCTGCCACCAATCGGTGACGTAGCCGTTCGCTCCGATCTCGATGCCTTGCGTGTTTGTCTTGCCCGACAGAATGAAGAAGCCGGGGTTGTTGGGGTCGGCGAGACGCTGATTCCTTCTATCCAGATTGTAGGCAGCGGCAGTGAGCTGAAGCCTCGGATTGACGTCGTATTTTACGCCGACCTCGGTGTTTTCGAACTCCTCGGGCTTGGCGATCACGAGGCCTGGCGTGAATGCGCCGATCTGGTCACCAGAACTCGGCAGGTAGGAAACACTGTAGCTTCCGTAGAAGGCTAGGTTCGGGAGGGGCTTCAGAACGATACCGGCACGGGGCGAGACGAGGTTGTCTACGCGCGACTGGGTGATACGTGTTCTCTGATCGGTCGATGCGAAGTCGAAGTAATCGTAACGTAGGCCGCCTATCAGCTGGAGCCAATCGGTGATCTCGACCTGATCCTGCGCATAGACGGCCGCCAAACCAAGATTGTAGCGGCTGTTCGCATCCGTTGTTCCATTGTTGCGGAAGGTAACCGGAAGGCGGGTGACGGGTGAGAGCGGGTTTACGACGACGCTCGACACCAGGTTATTGCCGAAGCCGAACAAGGCGGTCTGCCGGAAGACGAGACCCTCCTGATACCCGAGTTCAAAACCGCCGAGGAACGTGTGTTTCAGGGAGCCTGTGTTGAACTTGTAGGTGAAGTCGTTCTGGCTGAAGTAGTTGGTACGATCGGTCTCGTTCCGATATCCGGTGATCGTAACCGCCGTGCCAGCCGCGTTTACGGGGCCGCCCGGCAGCGTGTTCCGATAGAAGCGGTTGTAGTCGGCAAAGCGCAACTGACTGTGCATCTCAACGCCGCTGTCGAACTGGTGGTCGAGAGTCGCCGTCGCGATGTTGGCATCAACCTTGGTGAAATTGCCGTAGGGGTCGCCGAAGAAGGTTCGGATGTTGTTCCGGTAGTTGTAGGGGCGACCCAATTGGGACGGAATTCCTCGATCGGGGAATCGGTCGTCATGGAAGTACTCGTAGGAAAGCTTTAGGGTCGTCTGCGGATCGATGAGGAAAGTCATCGTCGGGTTGAAGCCGTAGCGGGTCAGCTCTCCGAACTGGCGGTACGTTCCGCTGTCCTCGACGACGCCGTTTAGGCGGAAGAACACGCTGTCGCTGATCCGATCACCGACGTCGACGGCGACGCGCTTGTCACCGAACTGGCCGCCGCCAGCTATGATCTCGCGGACCCGCAGACCGTCTGCCTCCTTCAACACTCGGTTGACGATGCCGCCGCCGCCGCCGCGGCCGAAGATCAACGAGTCGGGCCCCTTGAGCACCTCGATGCGCTCAATGTTGTAGAGGTCGCGGTAGTACTGCACGTCGTCGCGCATCCCGTTGACGAAGAAATCGGCGCTGGTGCTCTGGCCTCGGATGATCGCCTGATCGCGGTTGCTCTCACCCTGCGCCGGGATGAAGCCGGGGACATACCGAAGCTGGTCCGTGAGGTTTTGGAAGTTCTGGTCCCGGATCTGCTCCTGAGTCACGACGGTGACGGCCTGCGGCGTGTCAATCAGAGGAGTGGCCGTCTTCGTCGCTGTTCGGGTCTGCTTCTGCAGGTAGCCGACCGAGACACCGCCTTGCGGACCGGCCTTCGGTGCGCCTGGATTGCCGAGCAGATCGCCGGCGACCGCAATTTCTTCCAGTGTCGCTGCGCTGGGGCCTGCCAACGCCTGGACTGCGCCCGTCGTCTCGCGTTCCGAGCCCTGCCGTCCGGCCTTCGATTTCTGTGCCGGCTCGGCTGCTGCCATTCCGATCGTCGCCACGGATCCCAGGAGCGCCAGAAAAACGCGAGACCGCCCGCGCGCTGCAATATTTTCCATTCTCGACACCCAACCACTCGACCAAAGATGTCCCGCGACGTTTCGCGCAGGTTTCCGATGAAGGTGTCTAGGCCGGGAGATCAGGGATGGGTCAAATTACCAAAACCCAATGTTCGCAAGCTGGAATTAATCCAATTTCGATCAGCGTTATACTTGCTTGACCCATCAACCTGCAAAGGAATAAATACTAGGATAATTCGCTTATAGGTTGTGGATTCCTCGGCTGAGAACCGGCGCTGACGCTCGTCATGCTCATTGTGGCTTTCAAGACACGGCGCTTATCATCACACTTGAGAACATGTCGAAGTTTGTTGTCCACAAAGCTGCGTATTCACGAGTAGAGCCGTGAGAATCCTGCTCATTGAGGATGATCGCCGGACTGCGGACCTGATCGGTGAAGGGCTCGTTGGGGCGGGGCACCTTGTCGACTATGCTACCGACGGAAATGAAGGCCTGCGGCGCGCCCGTACGGCAGCCTACGGCGTCGTCGTCATCGACCGGATGCTGCCGGGTCTCGATGGACTCGAAATCGCGCGACGCCTGCGGGCATCCTCGGTTCGGACACCGTTGCTGTTCCTGACGACGATGTCGGGCATCGACGACCGGGTAGAGGGGCTCGAAGCCGGTGCCGACGACTACCTCGTCAAACCCTTCGCCTTTCCAGAGCTCCTCGCGCGCCTGAATGCCCTGGCGCGGCGCCTTCCACTCGCACAGGTTGAAACGGTGCTGCGTGTTGGCGACCTGGAAATGGATCTGGTCTCTCGGCGGGTGAAGCGCGCGGGCGAGATTGTTGAGCTACAGGCGCGCGAGTTTCAGCTGCTGGCCTATCTCATGCGGAATGCGGGATCACTGGTCAGCCGCCGACAACTCCTGGAGAACGTCTGGGAGTTTCACTTCGAGCCGAGGACCAATCTCGTAGAGACGCATATGAGCCGCCTTCGCGCCAAGGTCGACCGCGACTTCGACAGTTGGCTGATCGAAACGGTTCGTGGCTCGGGGTACATCCTGCGTGAGCGATCTTCGTAACCTCGTCCGCAGCACCGGCTTCCGGTTCGCGCTCTACTACACGGTTGTCTTTGTGGTCTCGGTCGCCGCCATCGGTTGGCTGGTAGAAGTGGCCGTTTCCGACGCACTCCGCGGGCAGGCCCGCTCCTGGGCCGAGGGCGAAATTGGCGCTCTGGTCGATGAGTTCGTCCATGGCGGCCGCGCCGATCTGGATGCGGCGTTGGCGGGCCGATTGCAGCGGGGCGAGGCTCGTCTCCACTACGCGATCATCGAAACGGACGGCCGCGTCACCGGCGATACAAACCTCGTGGCGCTCAAGGCGAGGGCGGACACCCGTGCCCGGGAATTCGAAGACATCAACGCCGATCGGTCGAACAGAACGGTCGTCGCGGTCGCCCAGACCCTGAGCGACGGGACGAGGCTGATCGTCACCGACGATCTCAGTGGTGTTCTGGCTGTCCAGGCCATAATCCGGCGGGTCTTCGGAATGGCCCTTCTTGCATCGGTCGTTCTCGGCGTCGCGCTGGGTGCGCTTCTGTCAGGAGCTTTTCTGAGACGCGTCGATGCCATCAACCGGACCGCCGAGGCGATCATCGCGGGCGATCTCGGCCGACGGATCGACGTCGCAGGGACGAAGGACGATTTCGACAGGCTCGCATGGACCCTGAATAGGATGCTCGATCGCATCTCTGGCCTCATCGAGAACGTGCGGCAGGTCTCCAATGACATCGCCCACGATCTTCGGACGCCGTTGACCCGTCTCCAACACGGCTTGCAGCAGGCTGCTAGCCGGCCGTCCACAGAAGCGGACTTTCGAAATGCGATAGACCGGGCAAATGTGGAGATCGGCGAAATTCTGGACGTGTTCTCGGGGCTTCTCCGCATCGCGCAGATCGAGGCTGGGGCGCGACGGGCGGGCTTTCGTTCGGTGGATCTGTCCTCGGCCCTGCGTACTGTAGCCGAAGCTTACGCCCCCGCCATCGAGGATAGCGATCGTAGCTTCGTATACGACATCGAGGGCGGCATCCTCGTGAAGGGCGACAAGGAACTCTTAATGCAGCTGTTCTCCAATCTCTGCGAGAACGCGCTTCAGCACACGCCGGCCGGCGCGACGATCGAAGTCAGATTGAGCGCGGCCGCGGGCCAGGCCGAGATCTCGTTCACCGACAACGGGCCAGGTATTCCGCCCGAGGAACGGGAGAAAGTGTTCCGTCGCTTCTACCGTGTCGAGAAGAGCCGCAGTGCCGTCGGGAACGGTCTCGGCCTGACCCTCGTCGGCGCGGTTGCCGAACTGCACGGTGCGCTGATCGTGCTCTCCGACAATGGGCCCGGTCTCCGGGTAACTATCGTTCTCGCGGCTCTGTCCGACGGCCCGAACCCAGAGCGGTGACGTAGGATGTCCAGGGCCGCCCGGTTTCGCTCAATCCATCCCGACAGGTTCTGCAGGGGTGGTTCGATAGACGCTTCTGAGACGTGTTCGATTTTCAGGCGCCGCCCGCAGTGCCTTCTTGAGAGCGGGGAGAGCCAGGAATGCCTGGAAATATGCGTCCTCCGCGCGTGTCTCGACCAGCGCCTCAAGGAGCTCAATGGCCTTTCCGAGCGCGGCCGTAACGCCGGTGGGCTCCGGACGGAAATGGTAGCCGTGCGTTTCGATCCAACGCTCAATCTCGTCGACTGTGCCGACACCGACGCCCCGTGTCGCCAATAACTCCGCTCTCGTACAGCCTGCCGCGATCCGGAGCATCTTTGAGGGCGGGAGCTTGCCACTCAATAGCAGTTCTTCGAGATTCCCGTCCTGGCCGCTCCGTCTCGGGAGGCGTTGTGCGAGGCAAGCAATGGCGCGGCTCGACAGGGGTAGAACGGCATCGAAGCTTTTGGCGTTTGATTGTCTCGGCTTGGCCACCCATCGGATACGGCGACGCAGCGGACGCTCCTGACCCTCCGAGTCGCTGGACTCATTCTCTCCCGGATCTGAGGAGATGCGCCTCTTGATCGTTGTGGACGTAGCCTTCGACATGGTCGGTAGGGAGGCTGCCTTTTCGTGAACGCGTCGGCTCATCGCTCCGACGACGGCATCGCCGTCCGTCTATGCCAAGGCCCGGTCAGTTTTTGAAGTCTATCAAAAATGATAAAATCAATGTTTCTAATTATTCTAAGATTAACTTGTCGAATGCTTGCTAAGGAGGTTTTAGCGTCGACAAGATGACGGTCGCTGACGTCGCGATAGTTTTTGCGGTCTGAGATGCCCTCGGCAGGCCAGCGGCCTAGCCAGCGCATTACGGGAGCGGGCCAGATTGTACGTAGGTCGTG
>NZ_BJZV01000060.1 GCF_007992215.1 Methylobacterium gnaphalii
GTCATACCTCGACGCGGTGACAGCGGACGATGGCGCGTCTGAGCCGGAGAAGCCTGCCAAGGGCTCACGCTCCAAGGCCGATAAGGACGAGGAATCTGACGAGGCCGACGCGCCGGTCTTCGACGTTGGTGCCTTTGTCGCCGCTCAGGGCGGAGATGCCTCCGATCTCTACGAGCAGGCTATCGCGGTCGTGCTTCGCGACAGGAAGGCCTCGACCTCCTACATCCAGCGCCGTCTGCAGATCGGCTACAACCGTGCAGCCTCCATCATGGAGCGAATGGAGATCGAGGGCATCGTCGGGCCAGCCAACCATGCCGGCAAGCGCGAGATCCTGGTCGACGGCGTGCCGATGCCGTCCTCCGGCTATGATGACGACGAATGAGGCCGCAACTTCGCCACAGGCGCGGGCTCTAACCATGGACGTCCCGGTGCTTCGCGCGCCGGGACATTCGGGGGACCGACACGGGTTCCGAACTTCTTCCTTTCGCGCCGAGTCCATCGGCAAGTCTCGGAGACCGCAACACGATGACTGGCCGCCGCACCCGCCTTGCCGCCGGTCCGCTGTTGCTTCTGGCCCTCGCGCTGCAGCCGCAGCCGGCTTCGGCGCAGCTTTCCAACTTCATCGACGGCCTGCTCGGCAACAAGGAGGAGAAGGCGCCTGCCGCTCCCGAGGCCGAGCCGCCCCAGGCTCCGGCCGCCAAGAAGACTGCGCCGAAGGCCGCCCCGGGCAAGGCTGCGAGCAGCGATAAACCTGCGCCTGCCAGACCGGCCGCCAAGCCCGCGGAATCCCAGGTTGCCGCTGTCGGGGCTCCGGGTGCCGGTGCGTCGACACAACGCGTCGAGCCTGAGGCTGTAGTTCAGCGCGCCAACGCCTACTTCAATAGCTTCCAGACGCTTACCGGCGGCTTCCTGCAGATCGGGCCGGACGGGCGCAAGATCGGCGGCAGGCTCTCGTTGGCCAAGCCGGGCCGCTTGCGCTTCGAATACGACCAGCCCTCACCGCTGGAAGTCATCGCGGATGGCACTTCGGTAGCCGTACGCGACCGCAGGCTGAACACGCAGGACCTCTACTTCATCTCGCAAACGCCGCTGAAATTCCTGATCCGCGACAAGATCGATCTTGCGCGCGACTTGTCGGTCACCGACGTCACCAACGATCCCGGTGGCATCCGCGTGTCGCTGGAGGACCGGTCGACGCTTGGTGGTACCTCGAAGATCCAGCTCTACTTCGACGCCGAGATGAAGACGCTCTCGCAGTGGCGGATCACCGACCCCCAGGGCTACCTCACCACTGTGCAGCTCTCGAACCTGCAGAAGGGCAAAGCCGTCGATCCGATCCTGTTCTTCATCGATTACGGCCGCGCCGAGGACAAGGCCGCACTTGAGCAGATGAAACAGCAGCGCAACCAGGCGAACGCGCAGGAATAGACATGTCTCAGCCCGCCTGCGGTGCGGGCTCACGCCAGCGATCAAGCTCCGTATCGATCGCGCCCTGCGTGCGGCGCATGAATTCCGCGCCGTTCAGTCCCGGCGCGAGCGTAGCGAGATAGCTCACCACCACTGTTCCCGGTCGATGACGCGAGCCGCCATGCGGCCAGTACAGGCCCGAATTCACGGCGACCGGCAGCACGGGCAGACCGAGCTTTGCATAGAGCAACTCGACCCCGCGCTTGAACTGCACCGGTTCGTCGATCGCGCCACGCGTGCCCTCCGGGAACATCAGGATCGAGCGGCCCTGCCCAATCGCGACGCGGCTCTCGTCGATCATGATCCGCAGCGCCTGGGTGCCGTTGGCCCGGTCGATAATGATCATCGGCGAGCGCTTGAGGAACCAGCCGACGATCGGAATGGCCACCAGTTCGCGCTTAGCAACGATCGCGACGTCGGGGACGAGCGTCAGGAAGGCCAGCGTCTCCCAGGCTGATTGATGGTTCGCCACGATCAGGCACGGCTCCGCCGGGATGCGCTCGCGGCTCTCCTCGACATAGGCGAGGCCGACGATGTGGCGCAGTCCGAACAGGATGCCCCGCGACCAGAGCCGAGTGAACGCCCGGATTGGGCGGCTGGGTGAGCCGAGCGTGGCCAGGACGACGAGAGGCAGCGCAAACAGGCTGGTCCATCCAGCCCAATAGAGGTTGAAGAGCGCCGAGCGGGTGGCTGACACGCGATATCCTTGCAAGAATGATTGCCGGCCGCCGTGGAGAGCAGAGCTCAAGCGGCATTTCAACGGCGACGAGCGTTCGAATCCGATCTATCGGTGACGCCCTTCGACGATGCCAACCCCATAGGGCCGGATCCGTTGCGCCTGACCGTCACCACCTGGAACATCAACTCGGTGCGGCTGCGCATCGACTCGGTACTGCGTTTTCTCGCTGCTGCGAAGCCCGACGTCCTCTGCCTGCAGGAGACGAAGTGTCCCGACGATGCCTTCCCGCTGAAGGCTTTGCGCGGCTCCGGTTACGAGAACGTCGAGTTCGCTGGGCAGAAGGGCTATAACGGCGTCGCGATCCTCTCCCGCTTCCCGCTGGTCACCCGCACTGTGATGCCGTTCTGCGAACGGCAGGATGCGCGCCACATCTCGGCGGTGCTCGGCCCCGAGGCGGGTAAGGCGGCGGGGATTGTGCTGCACGATTTTTACGTGCCAGCCGGGGGCGACATCCCGGATCGCGCGCTGAACCCAAAATTCGCGCACAAGCTCGATTTTCTGCAGGAGCTGCGCGCCTGGGGCAGCAAGCGCGTTACCGGGCCGGCAATCCTCGTAGGCGATCTGAACGTGGCGCCTCTCGAGCACGACGTTTGGTCTCACAAGCAGTTGCTCGACGTGGTGAGCCACACCCCCATCGAGACTGAGGCGTTCGAAACGCTGCGCGGCGAGGCAGAGTGGGTCGACACGGCGCGCCACCTCACGCCGGAGCCCGAAAAGATTTACACGTGGTGGAGCTATCGCTCGCCTGACTGGCAGGCCGCCAACAAAGGCCGCCGCCTCGATCACGCCTGGGTCTCCTCGGATCTCAAGGACACCGTGCGCAAGGTCGAGGTGTTTCGCGACGCCCGCGGCTGGGAGCGTCCCTCGGACCACGTGCCGGTCACGCTGACGCTCGAACTCTAAGCTGGTTCGGCCGGCATTGCCGTGAGCCGGCGGCGGCCGTAGCCGAAAAAGATTGCGAACCCGAGGCTGAGCCAGACCATAAGCCGGATCCAGGTATCGCCGGGCAGCCCCGCCATCAGGGCGAGACAGCCAAGAATGCCGAGAACCGGCAGCAGGCTGCCGCCCGGGACGCGAAACGGACGAGCTCGCTCTGGCTCCGTCCGACGCAGGATCAGCACGGCGCTGCAGACCAGGATGAAGGCGAATAGCGTGCCGATGCTCACGAGTTCGCCCAGGATGTCGATTGGCACGAAGGCGGCGACAGCTGCGGTCAGCAGGCCGATCGTGCCCTGGCCGAAGCGCGGGACGCGCGTAGCCGGATCGAGCCGCGCAAAGACCTCGGGCAACAGCCGGTCGCGGGCCATCGCGTAGAAGATGCGGCCCTGCCCGTAGAGGGCGGTGAGGCAGGACGTCGTCAGCCCGACAAGTGCACCGAGCTTGATGATGAGCGAGAAGCCGCCGAGGCCGAGCGCGTCGACAGCCTTGGCGATCGGATCGGGCACGTTCAACAATTGGTAGGGCACCAGCCCCGTCAGCACGGCGGCGACGGCAACATAGAGAATTGTGCTGACGATCAGGGCTCCGATCAGGCCGATCGGTGCATCGCGCTGTGGATCGCGGGTCTCAGCGACGGCGCAGGACACGGTTTCGAAGCCGATATAGGCGAAGAAGACCACGCCCGCGCCACGCAAGATTCCGCTCCAGCCAAAGGCGCCGAAGCTTCCCTGGTTTGGCGGCACCAGGGGTGACCACAGCTCGGGCTTTACGTGGAGAGCACCGACGAGCACGAAGGCAAGGATAATCGCGATCTTCAACGCGACCAGGATCGCGTTGCTCAAGGCTGCATCCCGCGCGCCGCGCATGAGAAGCAGAGTCAGTCCGAGGGTGATCGCGGCCGCGGGCAGGTTGACAATCCCGCCGCTGCCGGGCGCGGCCGCGAGAAGGGCCGGCAACCTCAATCCGAAATCAGCAGCAAGGCTCTGCGCGTAGCCGGACCATCCGACTGCGACGGTGGCAGCCGCCATGGCGAATTCGAGAACGAGGTCCCAGCCGATGATCCAGGCGGCGAGGCTGCCGAGCGTCGCGTAGGTATAGGTGTAGGTCGAGCCGGGCGCCGGGATCATCGCGGCGAGCTCGGCGTAGCACACCAACCCGCTGGCGAACCCGGCGAGGACGAAGGAGAACGCGAGGCCCGGTCCGGCGAACTGCGCCGCCGCAGTCCCGGTGAGGACGAAGATGCCGGCGCCGATCGTGGCACCGACACCGATGCAGACCAGGCTGAAAGCCGACAGCGTTCTGGCGAGGCTGGGAGTAGCGTCTCCGGAATCCTGCTGCGCCAGGATCGTTGCGATGGACTTCCGGGTGGCGAGGGCGGAGGTGAGCAAGAGTGGGGCTTCCAGCGAGCGATTGGCGAGGTCGAAGTCTGACCGCATCCGCTTCGCAATGCGCCTGCCATCGTCAGCGTGAGGCTACGTCGTCATCCCCGGATGAAGTTCCAAGAGGGCTTCGGCAAGGCCGTCGACCTGCGCCTCACTCTGCGCAGCTGAGAAGGCGACGCGCAGCCGCGCGGTGCCGGCGGGGACAGTCGGCGGACGAATCGCCACCACTAGGAAGCCTCTCGCTTCCAGGGCTTTCGAAAGGGCAAGCGCGGTCTCCGCTTCGCCCACCACGATCGGGACGATGGGGCTCTGTGCCTGGGGAAGCCCGAGCCGGGCTGTGAAGCGCCGGGCCAGGGCCAGCGGTCGGGCGGCGCGTTCCGGTTCGGTCTCGACGATGTCGAGAGCGGCGAGCGCAGCAGCGGCGGAGGCAGGCGGGAGGCCGGTGGTGTAGACGAAGGAGCGGGCGCGGTTCGTCAGCAGGTCGATCACCGCCTGCGAGGCGCAGAGATAGCCTCCATAGGCGCCGAGCGTCTTCGAGAGCGTGCCCATCTCAAGAGGTGCCTGGGCGCCGGTCTCGACGACGCCGAGCCCATGGGCGTCGTCGACGAGCACCCAAGCGTCATGCTTTTCGGCCAGTGCCATCATCTCGGCGAGCGGCGCGCGGTCGCCATCCATACTGAAGACCCGCTCCGTGAGGATCATCGCGCGCTGCGCCTTGCCGCGATGCTTGGCCAACAAGGTCTCAAGATGCCCGAGGTCGTTGTGGCGGAAGCGCAGCATCTCGGCGCCCGACAGCCTGCCGCCCGAGAACAGGCACGAATGGCCGAGCGCATCGACGAGGATCAGGTCGCCGGTGCCGGCGAGCGCCGAGACGATGCCAAGATTGGCGAGGTAGCCGCTGCCAAAGACGAGCGCCGCTTCCGTGCCCTTGTGGGCGGCGAGCCGTTCCTCCAGTGCCACGAGAGCCGGGTGGTTCCCGGTCACGAGCCGCGAGGCCCCTGCTCCGGTGCCCCAGCGCGTCTGCGCTGCATTAGCGGCCGCGATCACGCGCAGATCTTGGCTCAGTCCGAGATAGTCGTTGCATGAGAACGAGACGAGGCTGCGACCGTCCCGCGCCGCCCTCGCCTCGGGCCCGCGCTCGGTCGAGACGAGCCGGCGGCGCAGGGAGGCGGCGTCGAGTTTCGCGAGTGCGTCGCAGGCGAAGGCGTCGAGGCTGGACATCAGGCCTCAAGCCATCCGCGTGGCGGATGAGTCAAGGCCCGCTGGTTCGGGCAGCTTCGACCTCCTCTATCAAGGGAGGACTTCCCAGTACGATGCCTTGGACGCCAAGCCGCGCAAGTGCAGCCTCGGCGTGCTTCCAGCTCTCCAAGCGGAGTGCGCGTTTCGGCCAGTACGGTTACGGCCGACGCTTACCTCGTAATGCAGCTCTGCCGGGTACCGGCTGGCTTCCGGCTGCCGGTAAAGGTGACCGATGACGCTTGTTGGAGTGCCTTCAGCCTATGCCGCCTCGCGTTCCGGTATGAAGCGACGGCGAGCATTAGCCCAGAAGCCCCGCTCAAGCGCGGCCTCGGCCTCGGCGGCCTTGGCCGCATAGAACGAGGCGTTGTGCTCTCCGCGCAAGGCCTCACGGGTGAAGCGGATCAGGTGGTGAGCCACGAAGCCCATGTTGAACACCGCCTCGATCTGCCCGCGCTTCAGTGCGTAGCCGGCCGCCTTCCAGAAGGGCTTGCGGTAATCGGAGAACAGGCCGACGCGCGTGATGATGTTGAAGCCGAGGATCAGTCCGCGGCGCAGGTTCGTGAAGGTCACCTTGCCGGCGGCCGGCGTCTTGATCCGGTGCGGATAGGTGGTCTCGCACTGGTGCTTGAATCGCTCGAACAGCCGCTCAGGCGTGTAGGCGTGGGCGATGGCCCGGCGCCAGCTCGACACCACGGTGTCGTGCGGTCGCGTGAACAGCACGTTGGATTCGAGACTAGCGTCGTGAACGAGGCGTCCTTCGCGCTCGAGCCGATCCCACAGCGGGGTCTTGGGCAGTGCCTGGAGCAGATTGATCGTCAGCACGGGGATCGCCGACTTGTCGATGAAGTCGATCAGGTTCTGCTCGGATTTATCGGTATCCGAGTCGAGGCCGAGGATGATTCCGGAGGTGACTTCGAGCCCGTAGGAGTTCAGGGTTTCGATCGCCTCGTACATCGGTACGGCGGCATTGTGGGTCTTGTCGATGCCCTTGAGTGCGTCCGCCTCTGGCGTCTCGATACCGACGAACACCGTCATGAAATTAGCTTGGCGCATCAGCTCGAGGATCTCGGGCTGCTTGGCCATGTTCAGAGTCGCTTCGCAGGCGAACTGGAGCGGGTAGTTGTTCTTCTTTTGCCACTCGACGAGCACCGGCAGCATGTCCCGCGTCGCCTTGCGGTTGCCGATGAAATTGTCGTCGACAAAGTAGACCACGGCTGGGTGGCCGGGCTGCGAAACGATGGCGTCCAACTCCGAGCAGAGCTGCTCCGGGCTCTTCAGGCGAGGCTGGCGTCCGTAGAGCTGCGGAATATCGCAGAATTCGCAGCGATAAGGGCAGCCGGACGAAAACTGGAGAGAGCCGATCAGGTAGCGCTTCAGCGGCACGGCCTCGTATGCCGGAGCCGGGAAGTCCGACAGGCCGAGGCGGTCTTTGGTTTCGAGCACGACTTGTGCGGCGGGTCGCGCGCAGCTCTCGTCGAGAATCGCGATCAAGCGGTCAGTGGCATCGCCGATCTCGCCGCAATGCAAGTAGTCGAAGTCCGGGTACTTCTCGGGTGCACCAGAGACCGAGGGTCCGCCGAGCACCGCGACCTTGCCCGCAGCGTGAGCGCGACGCCGGATGTCGTGGATCTGGCCTTCCTGAATGTGCATCCCCGAGACGAACACCGCGTCCGCCCAGGCGAATTCCTCAGGCGTCGTGGCCTTGATGTTTTCGTCGATGAAACGGCATTCCCAGGTCTCCGGCATATAGGCCGCAATGACCAGGAGCCCCTGGGGCGGCATGAACGCCTTGACCCCGCCCATCAGAGGATAGGCGTGGGAGAAAGTGCCGAAGGACGGCGTGTAGGCCGGGAAGACGCAGAGGATGCGTCGCTTCGATGAGACGGTCAGAGAGCATCGCATGCGAGGCTATTTAACACAGCCGTGGGCGCTGGCTGCCCCTTATCGCAAGGATTTTGCAAAGTTGCGGCGCAACGTCGCCGCCTGGCCGAGCTTGCGAACTCCGTTTCGCGATCCTGGGATGTTGGCTTCGGGATGGTGCGCTCAAACGGAAACGCCCGACCTCGCGAGAGGCCGGGCGCTATCCTAGTGTCGGTGATGGTCCAGATCAGGCGGTGAGCACGGAGGCCGGCTCGACCTTCACACCCGGGCCCATCGTCGACGTGACGGCGATGCGCTGGATGTAGGTGCCCTTGGAGCCGGACGGCTTCGCCTTCGACACGGCGTCGGCGAACGCCTTGATGTTCTCGACGAGCTTCTGCTCATCGAAGGACACCTTGCCGATTCCGGCGTGGACGATACCGGCCTTCTCGACGCGAAACTCCACCGCGCCGCCCTTGGCAGCGGCGACGGCGCCCTTCACATCCATGGTCACCGTTCCGACCTTCGGGTTCGGCATCAGGCCGCGCGGGCCCAGCACCTTACCGAGACGGCCGACGAGCGGCATCAGGTCCGGGGTCGCGATGCAGCGATCGAATTCAATCTTGCCGCCCTGGACGATCTCCAGGAGATCTTCCGCGCCGACGATGTCGGCACCGGCGGCCTTGGCGTCGTCCGCCTTGGCGCCGCGGGCGAAGACTGCCACGCGAACCGTACGACCGGAGCCGTTCGGCAGATTGCAGACGCCGCGGACCATCTGGTCGGCGTGGCGCGGGTCGACGCCGAGGTTCATCGAGATTTCGACGGTCTCGTCGAACTTGGCGGTCGCCTTCGACTTCACGAGCTTGATCGCTTCATCGATGGTGTAGAGCTTGGTCGGCTCGATGCCCTCACGGGCGGAGCGGATGCGCTTTCCTTCGCGTGCCATTTCGCCCTCCCTTACGCGACGACTTCGAGGCCCATGGCCCGGGCGGAGCCGCGGATCATGGCAACGGCGGACTCGACGGAGTCGCAGTTGAGGTCGGGCATCTTCTTCTCGGCGATCTCGCGAAGCTGAGCCTCGGTGATCTTGCCGACGGTGGCACCCTTGCCGGGGGTCTTCGAGCCGGAGGCCGGCTTCTTGCCGAGCTTCAGGCCGACGGCCTTCTTCAGGAAGAAGGTAACCGGAGGCTGCTTCATCTCGAAGGTGAAGGAACGATCCTGATACGCGGTGATGATCACCGGGATCGGAGTGCCCTTCTCCATCTGCTGGGTCTTCGCGTTGAAGGCCTTGCAGAATTCCATGATGTTGAGGCCGCGCTGACCGAGCGCGGGACCGATTGGCGGCGACGGATTGGCGGCGCCGGCCGGGACCTGAAGCTTCACGTAGCCCGTGATCTTCTTCGCCATGGGGACTGCTCCCAATGTTTGCCCGCCGTCGGGCTGCCTAAGCCTTCGACGGAGCGAGCGGTTGCAGGTCGCGGTGCGATCTGGTGCTCCCGGCGGCGAACCGGGCAGATCTCCCGCGAATGATGGGCTGGCGGCGGACCGCCTGCCCTACGATCAGGCCTTCTCGACCTGTCCGTATTCGAGCTCGACCGGGGTGGCGCGACCGAAAATCGACACTGCCACCTTGAGGCGCGAGCGGGCATCGTCGATCTCCTCGACGGTACCGTTGAAGCTTGCGAAGGGACCGTCCGCCACGCGCACGGTCTCGCCGATCTCGAAGGACACCGAGTGCTTCGGACGGTCGACGCCCTCCTGGACCTGGCCCTTGATGCGCTCCGCTTCCGCATCCGGAATGGGAACGGGCTTTGACTTGTCGGCTCCGAGGAAGCCGGTGACCTTCGGCGTGTTCTTGATGAGGTGGTAGACCTCATCGGTCAGGTCGCATTTCACGAGCACGTAGCCCGGGAAGAACTTGCGCTCTGCGTCAACCTTACGGCCGCGGCGCACCTCGGTGACCTTCTCGGTCGGCACCATGACCTCATCGAACAGGTCCGTAAGTCCGCGCTGGGCCGCCTGATCCTTGATGGACTGGGCAACCTTGTTCTCGAAATTCGAGTAGGCGTGGACGATGTACCAGCGCTTCGACACGGTCGCGTTCAACTCCTCAAACAATCGTCGGCGCGGGTGACGCGCCCGAAACAATCAGCCTGCGATCCCGAGGATCAACCCGACAGCCCAGCGAAGCGCCTGGTCGACGACGGTGAAGAAGATACTCGCGATCACCACCATGACGAACACCATGATGGTGGTCACCGTGGTCTCCTTACGGGTCGGCCAAGTGACCTTGCGGCCCTCGTCGCGGACCTGGTTCAGGAACTCCAGCGGTCCGACGCGCTTGGCGGCCGGACGTGCTGCCGGCGCAGAGCGCGCCGTCGTCGGGGCTGCCGGGCCACGTGCGGCTCCCCTGGCGGGGTCCGCTTTCTTCGTCGCTTCGTTCGATGCCATGGCCACGTAAACCGGAAATTCCGAGAGAAGGCGGGGCCGAGCACGAGGCCCAAGCCCTAACCGCGATAGCGCAGACGACGATCTCGGAGTGCGCTCGCTCTAGCGCAAGTGCTCCGGCTTGTCGACCATGAACGGAAGAGGCTGAACATCACCGAACTGGCAGGAGTGGAGGGACTCGAACCCGCAACCTCCGGTTTTGGAGACCGGCGCTCTGACCAGTTGAGCTACACTCCTACGGCGCCTCGGCGCGGCGACGTCAATGCCGCAAGGGCGTTCCGGATGCAAGGGGGTGGCAGCCCTTCCAAATACAAACGGACCGATCCGGAGATCGGCCCGTCACAAGCGTGGCTTTTGAGCCG
>NZ_BJZV01000061.1 GCF_007992215.1 Methylobacterium gnaphalii
GTAATCCGTAAGGATGCGACCGCGCTCAATGACCGTGATGGGTGGTTTCCCGCCAGTCCGCTTCCGGACGGTTCTGCAATGAAGCGGACGTTGCCTTCGCACCCGCTCTCGACCCATTGCAGAAGCTCGGAGGGTCCGCTTCGAGCCTACAGTCCTTGCCTAAAGCTGTTCGCGAACGCCTCGGAAGTGATCTCATCCGCGAGGGATCGAAGCGTCTGTGCGGATGCAGGGCCCAGGAGAGCTTCGACGCGACGGTTGGCGACCGACCACAGCACGGCCCCCTCGTTCAACCGCACCCGTCCCAAGGTCGTCAGGGTGGCGCGCTTGACACGACGGTCGTGGGCGTCCGGCCGTAGCGTGACCAAGCCATCTCGGACCAGGGGGCGCAGCGCGTGCGTCAGCGCGGAGATACCGACCGTCATTGCCCCAGACAACGCCTGCATGGTCGGGCCATCCGCGTCGGCGAGCGTCGTGATGCGCCACATCAGTAAGAGCTGCGTCGCCTTCAGCCCCGTGGGAGCGAACGCTTCGTCGTAGAGGATACCGAGCTGGCGCGTCGCGCCCCTCAGCGCATTGTTCGTGCAGGGAGGCGCGTCGACGATGACCAGTTCAGGATCGCCAGAGGCTTCGTTCATCAGTGGCATCCCCACAAAATAGTTGAGCCCCAAACCATTGCAAAGGGGGTGGCTCATAGGTAGATGGTTGAGCACTCAAGCATCAACTCTTGGACAGGGGCGCACTCGTCATGGCTACCACGATCGGCCGCGCTCATGGGAAGGTCGCTCTCGTCACCGGAGCCTCCTCGGGCATCGGTGAAGCGACGGCTCGCGCTCTCCTGAATGCCGGCTACCGGGTGTTCGGCACGAGCCGGAAGGCCACGGACGGCGCGATCCTCGACGGGATCGAGATGGTCCGCTGCGACGTGACCTCCGATGCGTCTGTCGCCTCTGCAACCCAGTGGGTAATGACCCAGTCCGGCCGGATTGACCTTCTCGTCAACAACGCCGGCATGGGTATCCAGGGCGCGGCTGAGGAGTCTTCTATCGCGGTCGTCCATGCGCTCTACGACACCAACGTCTACGGCGTCGTGCGCATGACCAACGCGGTGCTGCCCGTCATGCGAAAGCAGGGCTCCGGGCGGATCATCAATCTCGGCTCCATCCTCGGCCTGATCCCGAGCCCCTTCGGCGCCCACTACGCTGCCACCAAGCACGCGCTGGAAGGCTACTCGGAGTCGCTCGACCACGAGGTCCGTGTCTTCGGCATCCGCGTCGTCCTGATTGAGCCGGCAATGATCAAGTCCGGGTTCGAGCAGAGCATGGCTGCGCCGGATCGGCCTCTGTCCGTCTACGAGAACGGACGCGCGAACGCTGCTCAATGGGTTTCGGACGGCATGAAGGTAGCGGACGTGCCTGCTACGGTCGGCAAGACGGTCGTCCAGGCGGCCGGTGCGGCTCGTCCCCATGCCCGGTACACCTCCGGCAAGACGGCCGGTCGCCTCGCGCTGTTGCGCCGCTTCGCGCCGGCCTCGGTGTTCGAGAAGGGGCTGCGCAAGGACATGCGGCTGCCCTGATCCCGATGCCACCGACTTGAAGAACCTCGTGCTGCATTCGACGGAAAGTCAGACCATGAAGGCGTTCGCCATCGACGGCTACAAGAGTAAGGACGGATTGGTCGCCCGTGAACTGTTTGTTCCGGAGCCGGGCGACAAGGACGTCCTCGTCGAGATCCACGCCGCGAGCGTGAACCCGCTGGACGCCAAGCTGGCCGAGGGCGCGTTCAAGGCGTTCCTGCCCTACAAGATGCCCCTCATCCTCGGACATGACTTGGCGGGCGTCGTCGTGCGAGTGGGCGCGGGCGCGCGGCGGTTCGCGGTTGGCGACGAAGTCTACGGCCGCGTCGCAGACGGGCGGATCGGGACGTTCGCGGAGTTCATCGCGGTGAACGAGGACGATCTGGCTCCGAAACCGAAGACGCTGACCATGACGGAGGCGGCGGCGGTACCGTTGGTCGCGCTGACCGCGTGGCAGGCCCTGGTTGAGCGGGCAGGCCTCAAATGCGGGCAGAAGGTCCTCATCCAGGCCGGCTCCGGCGGCGTCGGAACGATCGCGATCCAACTCGCCAAGCATCTGGGGGCGGTCGTCGCGACGACCACGGGCACGGCGAACGTCGATCTCGTGAAGGGCCTTGGGGCCGACATCATCGTCGACTACAGGAAGGACGACTTCGCGAAGATCCTCCGTGACTGCGACGTTGTCTTCGACACGCAGGGTGGGAAGACGCTCGACAAGTCCGTGAACGTGCTGAAGCCCGGCGGACAGATCATCGGCATCGCGGGGCCACCCGACCCACGCTTCGCCGAGCAGGCAGGTCTGGCATGGCCCCTGAAGCTCGTCTTCCGGCTCCTCAGCGGGGGCATCCGTCGGAAGGCGAAACGTCACGGCGGCAGCTACGGGTTCCTGTTCATGCGCGCGAGCGGGGACCAGCTCCGCCAGATCACCGCGCTCGTCGATGCGGGTTCGATCCGACCCGTCATCGATCGGGTCTTCCCCTTCGCGGCGACCCGGGAGGCACTCGACTACGTCGCGACCGGTCGCGCGAAAGGCAAAGTCGTCGTCGCCGTGAAGTAGGGCCTGCGCATCGGTCTCGCCGGAGGGCGCAGCCTTTCCTGCCACTCAACCAGCGAACGTCCGCTTCTGAGAACGACGGATAGCGGCTGTTGCGACGAGGTTGGGTCGCAGACCGTCCGTCGGCTCCCGCCGCGAGCCCTCGTGCGAATCGTTCTTAACCGGGATGCTTCGCCAGTCGCGGTTGGTACGCCATCTCCCGGCCGGCATGGGCCGACTGGGAGAATGACGATGGGACATTCGCAACACGACCCCGATTTCAAGAACCGCCGCACATGGAACGCCGGGCGCAAGCTCGGCGCCAAACGCGCCCTCAAACCCCAACAGGTATGGGCCGTCCGCTTCTGGCTCGACCGCGCGTTGTTCGACCTCGCCATCGACAGCAAGCTGCGCGGCTGCGACATCGTCAAGCTCAAGATCGGCGATATCGTCAGCGGCGGTCACGTCCGAACGCGGGCCATCGTCATTCAACGTAAGACCGGCCGACCTGTGCAGTTCGAGCTGCTCGAACCGGCTCGGAACAGCATCCAGGCATGGCTGGAATGCCGGGGTGGAAGCGTGGACGACTACGCCTTTCCCAGCCGGATCGCCCATGAAGCCCACATCAGTACCCGACAGTACGCCCGCTTAGTCGACGAGTGGGTCACCGGTATCGGATTACGGCGGGAGGATTACGGGACGCACTCGCTTCGGCGCACGAAGGCGTCGCTGATCTACAAGCGCACGGGAAACTTGCGGGCGGTACAGATCCTACTAGGCCATACGAAGATCGAGAGCACGGTTCGCTACCTTGGAGTCGACGTTGAGGATGCGCTCGCTCTGGCGGAAAGCACCGAGATCTGAGCACGAGCCCCTCGGCAGCAACGCCGAGGGGTTCTGTGGCAGTTGGCCTTCATCGCCCCATTCCGATCGTTACTTGCTGCCGACAACCGTCTCCGAAGCGGACATCGGTGGTGGGCAATCGATGATCCAGACGGGTGGATTTGAAACTGGCCGCTCCGTGGAAAATGATCGCGAAAGCTGACATTGCGCGATTGACGTCGCACCACCCTCGTTCGTCTGCATCACCTTGTCGCCAGTCGAACCTCACTAAAGCGCATCTTCGATAGATCGCCCTGTGCCTCAAGTACTCCGCTTTCGACGAGAGCGATCACGCGCGCTGCAATGGCCTCATCAAAGAAATTGCGTCGGATAGTCATGATTTTGCCGACGACCACCGCGACCTTCTGCCATCTGACAGTGGCGATCCTTATGATGAGATCGTCAACGCTGAGATCGTTGTTATCGAGGCCAGCCGCTCTATTCGCCCTTTCTCCCTCAACGCAGGAGATGAGGAGCGAACGCTCATACAAGTTGCCGCTCCAACTAACGGCCTCCTCCAACAACACCTGCCTCTGAGCTTCATCCGCTGTACGGAGCCGTTCGCCGAACTCGCGAAGGAACATTCCGAGGCGGTGGTTTGAGTGATCATACAGTGATCGGAGGTTTGCGGGCGTTCGCTCCTCGATTTCGAGGGCTTCAATCGTTAGCAGAGGCCAGCAATCTGCAATCGCTTTGTCGAATGCCGCCGCATCCACGGTGAGCGTCTTCTGCCAATCCCATTGTTCGAGCGCCCATAATGCGCGGAACGCTTCCTGATTGTCTGCGTCGCTCATTCTTCGCCCTCGGCCTGTAGCTCTCCCCGTCGAATTCTGAGGTAGCGCACAGCCGCAGACGATATGCGCTGAGGAAGCCTCTCATCACGTGATAAATTTCGACAGGGTTACCGGAGAGCAATGCCTTACAGGGGTCTGCTTCTAAGAGGCTCCGAGGTGAGTTCCTATGACGAGGTGGGTCGCAAGCGGCGTGGCCGAACAGGGTGGACATCAGCCGGTCTGCTTGCGAACCCGAAAGTAGGAAAGCGGACGGCCGCCAGGGTAGGCCTCATTATCTCATGTATGTACCCAACGCGAGCCGCTGCTTCAAGAGTATCACCAACGCCATACTCTCAGAAGAGTTGTACAAGTTCCCAGGCTCGTTGACGGCGCCGCACAGTCTAACAACAAGGATCACTGAGAATAGCAGAGGGGCGATCGAGGACTAACGCATATGGTAATTTCTTAAGATAAATTATCGATAATTCAAGTGCTATTGCCCTGAATTTAATGCCAAGAACTTAAGTTCCATTCTCTTATGTATATCTAGTCAATATGTGAAGTTTTTTACCCAGAAAAGCTCTGGTAGCCTTACAATACAAATTTCGATCTTTGTATTTGGAAATTGGAATTACAAGATAAAACTGCCACCTTTTATAGTTGGTCAATATACCGCAACCATTAGTTGAAAGACATGACTTGATTTGGTCCGGAGATCCACTGCACTTCTTTGCGCACGAATACTCTTCCGACCATCCTTTGTTGTCTTCTTCGCAGATATCTTGATGAGTGGGGTCATATCCTATCGCCAAGTTGTTCGACAGCTTGATTAGCATCCTCTCTTCGCCGTCGTGAAAAGAGGGATCGATTGCTGCTGCGCGAACGTCTTCGGTCGAAAGATTTACCGCTGTGGCAAGCGTCACGTAGTGTGAATTACCTGGATTATCTTTAATGGCGGCATTCGTCCCTCGTTCCTGAATCACGAATGCTTTTTCCAATTTAATCTTCCAGCATTTAAGACGCGCTCTTTCGCTCGCATCGTCCGGAGAGTCCTTTAAATGTTGTCTTGAATAGAATTCAAGATTACGAACGGACTGGCTTGTCGTTACAGTCACGCGTGCCCCTGGAAAGATAAGATCAGTAATCGAGCTGTCTATCCAAGCAAAAAAAAGAAATAGGCCTGTTAAAACAGCCCCGCCCGCGATTAGGCTGGCGATCAGTGTTCCATATTGCCCGGGCTCTTTGGAACTCATGTGATGCTCGGATTTGCTAAAATTGAATTGCCCATATTTACGATCTTGGTCTAGGTCCTCTTGTCCAAGGTCATTGGGACATTAAATGGGTGAAGATACGATTTAATTGATTGTCTAAACTGGCGTCCAAAACGGTTGCGCATGGCCGCTTCTGGGGATTCAGTGATCCCGTTTCTACGATAAGGTCGGGTCGGAAGCAGCCCGATCGCTTCAGGTTGACGACTATAACGCGGCCTTTAAGGGCCGCCGAATTCAAGGCCGGATCTCCGTTGGGTTTTGCAATGCGTAGTTTGTGGTATCAGCGTTAGAACATTCTTATCTTACTTGTCGCGCTCAGAAGAAATAATGATGACCCGGATCTCAGTTTTTATTGTAGTGGCATTTTGTGCTTTTCATTCGCTTCCAAGTAGTGCTTGCCGAATGGTTTTGCCAGGTGCAGGATCGAAATCAAATGGGGCTAATTTTTCCTACTTCGACCATGTCGCTGTAATGCAGGCTGTCAGTATCGAGCGGTCGGGTCTTGTGCAAGTAAATGGGCTCTCCTCTCGTGATTACATGAAATTGCACGTAATCAAATCTTATAAGGGCTATCTTCCGCCGGATTTTTTCGTCGAGAAGGGCTCTAGTGCTGCATGTGGTCAAGATTTTAGAGTGGGAGCCAAATTTCTCGCCTTCTTTGACGCTGTCCAAGTTGATCCAAAGCTGACAGTGGAACCAGATCTTCCATTGTTTCATACAACCTTATTGAATTTTACCCTGTCACATAAGATCGATATCGACGCTTTGTCGACGGCCGATGAAATCATTCAGAAGGCGAAGCAACGTTAAGCAACGGGACCTGCCAGTTAAAATGACGAAGCGACGTCCGCTTTCAGGAGGCTCAGACCGTTCCTGTTACGGCTAGGTTGGGTCGGAAGCGGAAGGCGGGCACTTCCGCAGAGGTTAGGTAAAATGGAAGAAGAACGCCATACAAGTCCTGACGGCAAGCTGACGCTCGTCGTCGAGCGACTCGCATCCGAAGACGACTTCGCCATTGGGTTCGAGGGATTCGACTGGCATACCCATCCGGACCTTCTTGCTGGGTTCTACCGACAGCCCCACTTAGAAGCGGTTCGAAGGTTTATCGATGAAATTGTGTCTGATCGGCTGAGTGTAGTGATCGCGCGCCGCCACGGTATCATCGCGGATATTTTTGTGAGCTTCGATCCGTCCTCGGAAGAAGACGATCTTCCTGAAGATGTCACGATTGAGCTTCGAACATGGAGCGGCCGGTAAGGGTCGAGAGCAGCCCCCCTGTGGCAGGTACCAAGTGTCAGGTTTTGCCCACTAGCGCGTCCATCACTCGCGAGACGAGATCCGCGACCAGTACCGCGCCGGTCTGGTCGCTGAAGCCAAGTGCCAAGCCGCCGTGCTCGCCACGATAGCTCTCGAACTCCGTCGGCTTGCAGCCGCCGAACTCGAAGGCGACCATGCGATCAGGATCAAGCCGGCCGAGCGCGTCGATCAAATCGCCGAGCGTCATCTGCCGCGGGGCGTCGGTCACCGGTGCCCAATCAGGTCGATCATCCGAACCAGATCGCTTCTGGATCGATCCGGTCCTTCAAATGCCGGGACTAAACACCTAGGACTTATCAGGTTCGGCCGCAGGTTCGGCTACGGCGGCGAGCCCGCTTCCACTCGCTCCATCGGCTACCAGAACTCCCCTTGGGATCATTGGCGCGGCTGAAGCCGCTTCTGCAGATTGCTGCAGGCCCTGTTCAACCTCTTGGAGCAAGGTGGCCAGCGTATACGGCTTTACGAGCAGGCGTGCGCCCGGAGGCATCCGCGAGGATACGCCATGTGGTACTCCTGAGGTGATGATGATTCCGACGTCCCGTCGGCGCTCATACACGGCATGCGCAAGGCCCACACCATCTCCGGCAAAGCTACGGCCAACAATCAGCACCCGCACGGATGGGGTACGCGTCAACACCGAAAGTGCTTCATCAGTGGTGCGCACGCTGATGGGGCGGTAACCTGCATCCCTCAGCATGTCGCTGACAGTCATCCGCACCACCTCATCGCTTTCAGCGACAACAATGGCGACGGGTCGATGATCGGCACTCAATCTGACGCGCTCCTGAGCCTGCGAACTTCGTGTCGCAGAGCTCGGATCCCCCCGTAGCCTAGCAATGAGACTAGGCAGCAATCGACGCGGAAAGATTTTGCACAATCGGCCGTCGGAAGACTAGGCTCTCGAGTCATATCCAGCTCTTTTTGGTCTGCGCGGTTTCGCCTCAGGCGCGCCGGAGCAGCCGATTACTGCCACGTCGAGCTTTATCCGTCGCCGTCAGAGCTTGTAGGACGGCGAAGGTAGAGGCGGTGCCGCTGATCTCGTGCTCAACTCCCTCGTCGACGTGGTCATTCAGATCCGGCGCACCTCGCCCGTCCTAGCCCTCGCCGGCCGCGAGGCAAGCAACGTCAAAGGCGTTGCCGAGCACATCGGCGCGACGGCGCTGGCCTTTTGGTCCGGTGGGCATTGACGCTCTGCTTGAAATCAAGGGCTTTACGCAGCCGGTCGATGGCCTCTTGGACGCCACCAATCCGTTCCGCCGTAATATGCCGATCGGCCTTGCCGATGTGAAGGGCGCTCCCGTGGAGGGACATAATGGTGGAGACCACGGTTTCCATGTCAGCATCGTCGTGGATTGCCATGCGACTTACACTTAATTGCTTGACGCCAAGCATACGCCCGCGAGGCCCTGGATCAGCCGTCAACCCGGTCGACAAATTCAAACTGAGACGTTACCCGCCTGCAGCGGGTCAGCTTGAACGGTGCGCCGGGCAACGGGCTGCTTCCGACCCGACCTCGTCGTTTATGGGGCCCACCGCAGTGCCCGAAAGCAGACGTGCGCTCCGCCGAAGTGCCGGCGGTACCGCGCCCATGCCGGTCGTTCAGCCGATCCTGAGGACATCTCGGAAGCCGACGTTTGCCGGCTGCGCCTCACGGAACCAGTTTCATCGAGCAGGCTGAACCGTTCAGCAGCTACTAGTGCTTTTCGTGCCGGCATCGAAGGATGCACACTAGGAGGTCGCTCCGGGTAGCTCCTGTTGACGGCAAGGCGGCTATGGCTTGTCGCCGCAGGATCAGAAAACCAGATCAGACAAACGCGACATCGACTTCTCGATCTGCCTTCGCAACGATGCGGCACAGCCGCGAGAAGCCATCGGTCTCAATCAGTAGCTTGAACGTCTCCGGAACACCTGCGGACGTGACGATCTTCAGGCCGGCGCCCTCCTCAGATAAACTCCGCACCGTGCAGTCAATCGTTGAGCGGCCTCCGTTAAAAGAGATCTGCCCGGCCTTGAGTACCCTGCGCCGTAGACCCGGCTGCGCAATCGCCGCAGGCCTCCACTCCACGCAGCGATTGCGGCCATCGTCTTTGGCCAGATAGAGTGCGGCATCCGCGTGCTCCAAGAGCGTCTCAGCACTTCCTACGGAAATACCGAGCGCTGCTATACCAAAACTCGCTGTCACTCTGATCGGCTCGCGGGGTGTGGGGATCTGCAGACGAGCAACGGCAGCACGCAGCTTCTCCGCGACTTTAAGCGCTGATGCCAATCCCGTGTGCGGCAGCAGGACGGCAAACTCCTCACCGCCGACCCGTCCGAGCACATCGGACTTGCGCAGCTCGTCGCGGCAAGCCGCTGCTGCAGCGGAGAGGACCAAGTCTCCGACCGGATGCCCGTACTCGTCGTTGATAGCTTTGAAACGATCTAGATCGAGCATGATGCAGCTAAGTTCGTGCCGGTGCCGCAGGGCCAGGGCAAATGCGCGACTGAGTTCACCGCGAAAAGATCGCCGGGACAGGGCGCCGGTGAGCCCGTCCGTCATGGCGAGAACCCGAAGCTCCAGCTCGCTCATAACCACGCGCGCGAGATCATTAAGCGTATCGACCTGATCGGCGGTGAAAGCGCGCGGCTTTGTGTCCATCGCGCAGAGGGTCCCGAGACTGTGCCCTTCAGGGGTGCGTAAAGGGGCGCCGGCATAGAAGCGGATGTGCGGAGCACCCGTCACGAATGGATTGTTGGCGAAGCGCTCGTCGGCTGCTGCGTCGGGTACGATGAGCGGGCGAGCCTCTCGAACCACGACGCTGCAGAAGGCCGGGCCCTTTGGCGTTTCACAGGCGGAGACTCCCTGGCGCGACTTGAACCATTGGCGGTGCCCATCGATGAGCGTCACGGTTGACATCGGGACATCGAAGAAGCGTCGCGTCAGACGTGTGATGCGGTCGAACGCCTCCTCGGCGGGCGTATCGAGGATGTCGTAGCGATCAAGGCTGGCGAGCCGGGTCTGCTCCTGGATCTGCACCGCAGAATTCATGACCTGCTCTTGGCTAGGTTGGGGTAAGCGGCGCAGATCTACCAGGGCGCGCTTTACGGTTTGTTTCTCTCTGATCCCTCAGCAGCGACGACCACAACAGATCCATGAGTTGCGGCGGGCAACGATCTGCAAGTTTCCTCGCTGACGCGGCTCGTAGCTTTGAGGGCCACATCAGGGCGGCAGCTATGCGGCCATCACGGCCGTTCGAACGACCCGGTTGCAATCCGTAAAACAGCGGTTTTGCTAGCGCTTGTATCGGCCGCCATCATCACATCTCTGTGGTCCCTCGATTGTCGCCCGAAAGCAGACCCGCTGAAAACCACCC
>NZ_BJZV01000062.1 GCF_007992215.1 Methylobacterium gnaphalii
GGTCAGGTCGCCGTCGCCGATCCGTCCGACGAAGGTCATGACCTCGAGAAGCGGCCGGACGATCAGGCGGTTGACGGCGACCGCGATCCCCGCGCAAATCAGCAGCGTGAGCAGCGTGCCGCCCCAGAGCGTGACACTCGCGTTGCTCTCGGCCCGTAGCAGACGCTCGTTCTGCGCCGCTCGCAGATTTTCCTCGACAGCCTCAATGGCTGTGAGCCTCGCGCGGAAGGTGTCGAAGAACTCCTTGCCCGAGCCGTCGGACTCGATCCGCGTAGCCTCGGGCCGCGTCGCAGGGTCAGCCGCGCTGTGCAGAGCCGTCTCGCCGATCTTCGTCTGCCAGGCGCGTGCGGCGGTGACGGCGTCCGCCAGCAAACGTGCCGGTTCCGCATCCTGGCCAATCAAGCCTCTGAGGCGAGTGATGGTCTCCTCCAACGCCGCCCGCCCCGCGCGGTAGGGCTCGAGGCTGCTCTCGCGCCCGGTGATGAGGTATCCGCGCAGGCCTGTCTCCTGGTTGAGCATGGCCGCGCGAAAGTCGTTGAGGCCGCGGATGATGCGCGTCGAGCGGGCGCGGTCCTCGGTTACCTCGTGCAGTTGATTGATCGTCACCAGCACTGCGCCGGCGCTGAGGACCGACACCAGCGCGATCGCGCCGATGGCGCTCCCGAGCGAGCGGTTGAGGCCGAATGTTCCCGCCATGTCTGGCCTTCTCTCCCCTGGCTCTCACGGGCCGTCCTGAGCGACGTAATCCCAAGGCGCCGTCCGCAAAAAGTTCAGGATCGGCCGCAGCGGCCCGACCTGACCTAAACGGCAATGCACGCCGCCTCAATGATCGCGCCGACGGCGCCCCCACCTGTCTTCGGCGAAAGAGTGTTTGGGCCGACACGGTTGTCGCTGCAGCGCGGGAGAGTGCTGGATTTCCGGCCTCGCGCAGCCTAGACCTGTCGATGTCGGCGGCCGACGCGCCCTTTAGGGTCGCGCGCCGGGACGGTAAGGAGCGGCTTTGGCCCAGTCCAACGATCGTCGGCGCATCATGCTGCTCACCGGTGCGAGCCGTGGGATCGGCCACGCCACCGTAAAGCGCTTCTCCGCGGCGGGCTGGCGGGTGATCACCTGCTCGCGCCATGCCTTTCCCGAGAATTGTCCGTGGGAGATGGGTCCTGAGGACCATCTCCAGGTGGATCTCGCCGATGCCGAGGACACCGTGCGCGGCGTGCGCGAGGTTGCCGGGCGACTCGAGGCCGAGGGCGGGATGCTGCACGCGCTCGTCAACAACGCTGGTATCTCGCCAAAAGGGCCGAACGGCGAGCGGCTCGGCGCGCTCGGAACCGATTATGCCGACTGGGCGCGGGTGTTTCAGGTCAATTTCTTCGCGCCGATCCTGCTGGCGCAGGGTCTGCGCCAGGAACTGACCCGTGCCAAGGGCTCGATCGTCAACGTCACCTCGATCGCCGGCTCGCGCGTCCATCCTTTCGCCGGGGCCGCCTACGGCACCTCGAAAGCAGCGCTTGCCGGCCTAACCCGCGAGATGGCCGAGGATTTCGGACCGCTCGGCGTGCGCGTCAACGCGATCTCGCCCGGCGAGATCGATACCTCAATCCTGTCACCCGGCACCGACGAGATCGTGAAGAAGATCCCGCAGCGCCGTCTCGGCACGCCGGACGAGGTCGCCAAGGCGATCTATTTTCTCTGCACCGAGGCCTCGTCCTACGTGAACGGGGCGGAGCTTCACATTAACGGTGGGCAGCACGTTTGAGGGCGGGTTCGATCGGCTCCTTGGCCGTCATTGCGAGTGCAGCGAAGCCATCCAGAGCCATGCCTGTGCCGTCGGAGCAACGGCCCTGGATGGCTTGGCGTTCGAGCGGCCTCGCGGCTTTTCTCCTTCTCGCCCTGTCCGGCTCTGTATCTGCCGAAGAGCCCATGGCGGGCACGGGCATCGTCGAGCTCCCCTTCAAGGTGAAGGCGATGCGTGGGCCTGGCAGCGAGGTGGCGCTGGCCGTCTCGACCTCGGGCCTGCTGCCGATCGCGCGACCGAAGCCGGCCAGCGCAGATCCAAAGGCTCCCCCCGCGCCTGCTCCGGACGAGACCGAGGTCGCGCCGGTAGCCGTGGTCTGGGGTGACGACGGCGGCGCCGTGCTCAGCCTCGACGGCGAGACCGTGAAAACCACGCTGATCGGAGCCGAGGCAATCGAGGGTCTCATCGCTTCGGAGACGCCGCGCGGCGCCGTGCCGGGCTCGCGCCGAGCTTTGTCCGGGCCGCTCAGCGCCTATCTCTCGGGAGCCATCGGCGGCGGCGGACAGGCCGCCGGCCTGACCCTGCGCGAGCGCCAGCCGCTGGGAACCACAAGCGAGCCGAAGGCGGTGCCGGTGGCGAGCGTGACACTTGCGCCAGGCGCCGATCAGGCCTTTGCCGCCCGTCGGCCGCGCATCGCGATGCTCGACGGCAAGCCGGCGGTGCTCGCTGTAACCGCAGGGCCAGGAGCCGCCTCTGCGCTGGTCCTCGCCGAAAAGAGTGCTGGTGAGACGTGGACCCTCGCTGCGCGTATGCCGCTGCAGGCAGGTGCGACACCGCTCGCTCTCGCCGGCGTCGGCGACTTTTCCGGCAAGGGCCGGCCCCAGTTCGCCACGGTTCGTGAGCCTGATGCGGCGGGCGTGCTCCAGCTCTGGTCTTATGCGGGAGGCGCCTTCAGCCTCGTCGCCGAGGCCCCAGGTTATGCCGGCCCAACCGCCGACATCGAGCTTGCCGCCGTCGTGCCGGGCGAGCCCGGCAAGGCCGCCGGCCTCGCGCTTCCGGCCTCCGACCGGACGACTCTCGCGATCGTATCGCTGGACGGCGGCATTGCAGAGCGGACGCGCATCCTGTTGCCTGGCCCGGCCGCGCTCGGCGTCGCCGTGCTCGGTCGCGGCGAACGGGTCCGCGTGCTCGTCGGTCTCGCCGACGGCCGGTTGGCCGTGGCTAGGGCGAGCGCCGGGACGAGTGTTCGGCCATGACCACAGGCGATGATCGGCTGTTTCCGGTCCGTCCGATGATCGGGGTGTCCATCGCCGTGATCCGGGATGGGCGCGTTCTGCTCGCCGCGCGTGCCAATCCGCCCATGCGCGGTGTCTGGACCTTGCCGGGCGGCTTGGTGGAAGCCGGAGAGCGGCTGGCTGAGGCAGCCCTGCGTGAGTTGCAGGAGGAGGTCGGTGTCGTTGCCGAGGTGGTTGGGCCGAGCCTGACGCCGACGGAGATCATCCTGAGGGACGAGGATGGCCGCAGCCGCCATCACTATGTCGTTCTCCCTCATGCCGCGACCTGGCGCTCCGGGGAGCCGGAGCCCGGGCCGGAGGCGCTCGGCGTGCGTTGGGCGCAGCTCGACGAGGTCGCCGAGCTGGAGACGACGCCGGGTCTCGTCGCCACGTTGGCCGAGGCCTTCGCCCGTATCGACGGAGCCTCCCGATGATGCGACGGCTCGGCCCGATCCTGCTCTCCGGCCTGCTCGCCGTGGCGCCAGCCGTCCCGGCTGCCGCGCAACAGCGCGGCGCGCCCGCACGACAGCAGCCGAAATCCGCCGAGAAGGAGCCACCGCCGCCGGCCGAGCCGCCGCCTGCGCCGTATGATCGCGACCTGCAGCGGCTCTCCGAGATCATCGGGGCGCTTGCCTTCCTCCGTGGGCTCTGCGGCGCGAGGGACGCCGGTGAGTGGCCCGAGCGGATGAAATCGATTCTGGAATCCGAGGGTGTCACGCCCAATCGCCGTGATCGACTCGCTGGAGCCTATAATCGCGGCTACCGCGGCTACGCCCTCACCTATCGGATTTGCACCCCAGCGGCGACGGAGGCGAGCGCTCGCTACCTCGCCGAGGGCGAACGCCTCTCCCATGGGATCGCCGGTCGTTATGGAGGCTAGATGCCCGCCGCGCCCATGTGTTGCGCAGTCGACACATGGTTGCTTCGTTGCCGAAATGCACGTGATTGTGCCGTCCGCGTTAACCTCTTCGCAATTCCCTGCTGGCCCGCGCCGCGCGATCCGCCTATTCTTGCGATGCTTCGCCGGACAAGGGATCGGCCCGAATTATGCGCGAGACCATGCTTCAGGACACCGCAGTCGCCCCGTACGATGCTGACAGCGATGACAAGCGCGTCGCGCTCGGCCTCGTGACCGAAGCTTTCGCCGAGGGCTGTCTCGACGGGCTCGATGGGGATTGCATGGCCCAGGCCGCGCTGTTCGCTGCCTTCCAGGAGCTCGTCGCGACGTATGGCGAGGAGGCGGCAGCGTCCTATGCCGAGGGCCTGCCGGAGCGCATTCGCTCCGGCGGTTTCACGACGGCGCTCCAACACTAGTCTTCGAGGTCGGATACGGCACAGCCTGCTGGCGCCTAGTCGTCGATACTGGTGCTGGGACTGTTGTGCCGCCTTCGGCCGAGGCTTCAGCCATTCGTTGAGAGGCGCAATGGCTCGTCTGCCCGCTTGCGCGGCCAGATGTAGTCTCTTCGAGACCGCCGGAATGTTTTCATGGCGACGGTCAAACCTCTCTCGAAGGACTCGCGCACTGCGCGAATATGGCTGAAATAGCCGACCTCTTTTGATCCTGATAGGCGCGCTTGCCGGCGGCGAGCGGCTTTCCGTTACTCACACGAACGTTTCGTTCTTGTTGGTCACGCGACGCCAGTTCGTTCCCTCGAACACGTAGATCTCCCGGTATGTCTTGGTTGATTTTCCAGGGTGGCGGCCCGTGCCCGCGTAGTGGAACGTGATCCAGATCATCGTCTTGGACTGAGCTTCAGCGTCGGAGCGCAGCTTTGCTGCAAAGATGTTCTCTGCATATTTGATGAGATCTCGAATCTCTGCGCGAGCAGGCGCTTCGACCTGCGCATGCAGCAAAGAGTATACAACGTTATTGCCTGATATCTTCGTCTCAAGAAAATCCGTCGATGAGACGCTGATCAAATGAGGCTGGCGGGCGAGTTCGTTCTGGCTGAACAGCCACAACAGCGTGACAAGGCTCAGCGCGGCGAGAACGAAGGCGCCACTATAGATCGTTTTATCGTTCGAATGCATGCGCGCCCCCTGCGCATTATCTTGCGCATAAAGCAACGCTTGTCGGTTAATGCAAACGTTAAAATCCAAAAAATGATGCGATGAGGCGCACAATTTTGGGTTGAGGGATCGGAGGCGCAATTTGAATCTATGGCGGAGCGCCATTCGACGTGGCTCAGGCCTCCACTGGTATCGCGGGTGGTTCGGAAGCTGCCGATGGGGTCGGACGGTCTCTCGAGCCTCATCCGCCCCGCCGGCCTACGCCTGACCTGGGCGCAGGAGGCTGTGTCGCCTACGCCGACCGCGGCAGCGCCTCTTCGAAGACGACCGCCTCGCCGCGCGAGGGCGCCGTCAACTCGCCCTGCCACATCACGGCGTTGCCGCGCACCAGAGTGCCTACCGGCCAACCGGTGACGGTGACGCCATCATAGGGCGTCCAACCGCATTTCGAGGCGATCCACTCGTTGCGGATGGTCTCGCGTCGCTTCAGGTCGACGACGGTCACATCCGCATCGTAGCCGAGAGCCAGCCGCCCCTTCCGCGCGATGCCGAAGAGCCGCTTCGGCCCGGCGCTGGTCAGGTCGACGAAGCGCGCCAGCGAGAGCCGCCCGGCCGCGACGTGATCGAGCATGATCGGCACCAGCGTCTGCACGCCGGTCATGCCGGAGGGCGAATCCGGATAGGCCTTGGCCTTTTCCTCGAGCGTATGCGGAGCATGGTCCGAGCCGAGCACGTCGGCGATGCCCTGCTCGACGCCCCACCAGATCCCGTCGCGATGGGCGCCGTCGCGCACCGGTGGGTTCATCTGCACCAGCGTGCCGAGCCGCGGATAGGCCTCAGTGCCGTCGAGAGTGAGGTGGTGCGGCGTGACCTCGACGCTGACGTGATCCTTCGCCTCGGCGAGGATCGGCATCTCGTCTGCGGTGGAAATGTGCAGGATGTGGATGCGCGCGCCGGTCTCGCGCGCAATGGCGATCAGCCGCCGAGTCGCCTTCACAGCAACTTCGGGCGAGCGCCAGACCGGATGCGAGGACGGATCGCCCGGCACGCGCAGGCCCTTCTGTTCGCGCAGCATCGGCTCGTCTTCCGCGTGGAAGGCCGCCCGGCGCCGGGTACGCTTGAGGATCTCGCGCACGCCCGCATCGTCCTCGACGAGAAGCGAGCCGGTCGAAGAGCCGATGAAGACCTTGATCCCGGCTGCGCCCGGCAGCCGCTCCAGCTCGCCGGCCTGCTCGGCATTCTCGTGCGTGCCGCCGACCCAGAACGCGAAATCGCAATGCATCCGGTGATGCGCGCGGGCGACCTTGTCGGCGAGTGCCGCGGCGCTCGTCGTCAGTGGGTTGGTGTTCGGCATCTCGAACACCGCCGTCACGCCTCCCATCACGGCAGCGCGCGAGCCCGATTCGAGGTCTTCCTTGTGGTCGAGCCCCGGCTCGCGGAAATGGACCTGGCTGTCGATCACGCCGGGCAGCAGGTGCAGGCCGGTGCAATCCCGGCGCTCCACCGCGTCGGCCTTCGCGAGATCGCCGATGGCAGCGATGCGCCCGCCCCTGATGCCGAGGTCGGCTAAGGTCGCGCCGTCCTGGTTGACCACGGTGCCGCCGGTGAGGACGAGATCGAACGGTGTCTCAGCCACGGGCCGCTCCACATTGAGGCTCACTGGCGGGCGGCTTATGTCAGCGGTGGGCCGCGTGCAATCGTGCCGCACCCGTTCGAGGAGGCCCTATGCCGATCGCCCTGCTGCCGGACCGCGCCATCATCACGGTGACTGGTGAGCCCGCGACCGAATTCCTGCAGGGCATCCTCACCTGCAACATCGAGACCCTGCCCGCGGGCGAGGCGCGCCTCGGCGCCCTGCTGACGCCACAGGGCAAGATCCAGTTCGACTTTCTCGTCTCGCGTGCCGGCGCCGACGGCTTCCGGATCGATGTGGCGGCCGAGCGCGCGCCCGATCTCGTCAAGCGGCTGACTCTCTACAGGCTGCGGGCCAAGGTCACGATTGCGGCCGATCCAACCCTCGGTGTCGCGGCGGCATGGGATGGCGCGGAGCCGAGTGCCGAGGTCATTCGGGTTCGGGACGGCCGGCTGCCCGGACTCGGCGAGCGGCTGTACTTCACCGAGGGCGCCTTCTCAGCGGATGCCAGCGAGCGGGACTACCACGCCCACCGCATCGCGCTCGGAATTCCGGAGGGCGGGCGCGACTTCGCCTTCGCCGATGCCTTTCCGCACGAGGCGCTGATGGACCAACTCGGCGGCGTCGACTTCAGGAAGGGCTGCTATGTCGGCCAGGAGGTGGTCTCGCGCATGCAGCACCGTGGTACCGCGCGCACGCGCATCCTGCCTCTCGTCTTCGAGGAGGGGCAGACGCCCGAGCCCGGAAGCGACGTGACGGCGGGCGGTAAGATCCTCGGCCAGACCGGCAGCATCGCCGGCAATCGCGGTCTCGCCACGATCCGCCTCGACCGCCTCGGCGACGCCCTGGCCGCAGGCGAGCCGGTGCGTGTCGGCGGCGGCATCGCCGGCATCGAGAAACCGGCCTTCGCCACCTTCGCCTTCCCGGCGGACACCGTGGCAGCCGGCTGACGCGATGTCCGGTGAGACGGGCCTGATCACCACCCATCCCGACGGCTGTCCGCGCTGCTGGTGGGCGGGGCTCGACCCGGTCTACGTGGCCTATCACGACACGGAATGGGGCGTGCCCGAGTACGATGGCCGCGCACTCTACGAAAAACTGATCCTCGATGGCTTCCAGGCCGGTCTCTCCTGGATCACCATCCTGCGCCGCCGCGACGGTTTTCGCCGCGCCTTCGACGGTTTCGTGCCCGAGCGGATCGCCCGCTACACAGAGGCCGACATCGAGCGGCTGATGGGGGATGCCGGCATCATCCGCAATCGCGCGAAGATCGTCGGCGCCATTGCCGGCGCCCGCGCCTGGCTCGCCATCGAGGAGGCCGGTCCCGGCTTCTCCCGTTTCCTCTGGGACTTCGTCGATGGTCGCCCGATCCAGTCCGGCGCGCAGGTCCGGGCCGACATCGCCACCGAGACGGAGGTCTCGAAACAAATCTCCAGGGCCCTGAAGGCGAAGGGCTTCACCTTCTGCGGGCCGACCATCGTTCACGCCTTTATGCAGGCGACGGGCATGGTCAACGATCACCTCGCCGGCTGCCACCGTCACGCCGCCTGTGCGGCCCTCGCGCAGGGATGACGGCTCCGCAAAAATTGCCGCGCGCCTGGCAACGTATGTTGTCGGGCCGGCGCCTCGATCTGCTGGATCCCTCGCCGCTCGATGTCGAGATCGCCGACATCGCGCACGGCCTCGCCCGCGTCGCGCGCTGGAACGGTCAGACATCTGGGGAGCACGTCTTCTCCGTGGCGCAGCACTCGCTGCTTGTCGAGGCGATCGGCGGCGCTCTGCCGGGAGGCGACGGGCCGGCTGTGCGCCTCGAATTGCTCCTGCACGATGCCCCCGAATATGTGATCGGCGACATCATCTCCCCGCTCAAGGCCGCGATCGGCGATGCCTACAAGTCCGTGGAGCGGCGGCTGCTCGGCGCCATCCGTCGGCGCTTCGATCTCTCTGCGCCCACCCCGTTGCAGGCCCGGCTCATCAAGCGTGCCGACCGCATCGCCGCCCATCTCGAGGCGACCCGTCTCGCCGGCTTTTCCGAGGAGGAGGCCGGACGTTACTTCGGCCGCCCCGCCGCGCTGCCGGAGGGCGTGATCGCGGAGATCGAGAGGCTGCTGGTCAGCCGGCCGACGGCAGAGGTCCAGCAGAGGTTCCTGACCCGGTTCGAGGCACTGGCCTCGGCCCATTCCGCCGAACGGGTGTGAGGCCCGATGCCTACTCTTCACGCCTGCCCGCTGTCGCGGCTGCACGAGACCGTCGCCGCAACGGGCGCGAGCCATCTCGTCACGCTCGCGACCATCGGTACGGTCATGGAACGCCCGGCCTCCATCGATCCCGCGCGCCATCTTACCCTCGGCGTCAGCGACATTTCTGCGCCGATGGTCGACCATGTGCTGCCGGCTGAGGCGCATGTGCGGGCGCTGCTCGACTTCCTGCGCGAATGGGACCGTGAGCACCCGCTCGTCATCCACTGTTATGCCGGGATCAGCCGCTCGACGGCAGCCCTCTACACCGCCGTCTGCGCCCTGCGCCCGGACCGCGATGAGGGCGAGGTCGCCGGGGCGCTGCGCCGCCTCTCGCCTCCGGCGACGCCGAACCGCCTGATCGTCGAGATCGCCGATGGATTGCTGGGCCGGGATGGACGCATGATCGCGGCCATCGCCGGCATCGGCCGGGGGGCCGAGGCCTACGAGGGCACGCCGTTCACCCTGCCCCTGGCATCAACGTCCTGGTGAGCCCGGCAATCCGCCGGGCTTGAATGGTTCCAGTTGCACCGGCATAACCCGCCCGATGGGATGCAAGGGATGACCGTAGCTCGACCCGCCGCACCGGCCTCCGCGCCAGGGGCGCCCGAAGCCGTGGCCGATGACCTGCCCTTCGAGGCGGCACTCGCGCAGCTCGAGGACATCGTGCGACAGCTCGAGAAGGGTGACGTGCCCCTCGACAGATCCGTGGAAATCTACGAGCGCGGCGAGGCCCTGAAGCGGCATTGCGAGTCGCTGCTGAAGAGCGCAGAGGCGCGCATCCAGCGGATCACGCTCGGCGCGGATGGACAGGCGGTGGCGGTCGCGCCGCTCGACGTCGAGTAGCGTAAGCGATGGCAAGCTTCGGGCTGTCGCAGCATAACATTCAAACCGTGCAAGGTTTTGCACGTGATCTTTCACTCCGGCCGTGAGGATGGTTCGGTGGCATTGGTAGACAAGACGAT
>NZ_BJZV01000063.1 GCF_007992215.1 Methylobacterium gnaphalii
ACCCATTGCAGACCTTCGGGAGGTCCGCGTCTTTACGGTCCGATGAACCGATTTTGGCGGCTTCCGGCCATGAGATAGCGCCGGAGGGATGCAGCCGAGCACAAAGGGAAGAGGCCGGGCTGACGACCCAGCCTCCTGTCGCGCCGTTTCGGCACGGTTACAGACTTCAGGCAGCTTTCACGCTGCTCAGGAAGGTGCCGACCTCTTGTGACAGGCTAACCGAGTGACGCGCCAGTTCCTGCGCGGCGCTCAGAACCTGACCGGCGGCCATGCTGGTCTGACCTGCGCCGTCTTGCACGCCGGCAATGTTGCGCGTCACCTCCTCCGTACCCTGGGCGGCCTGCTGCACGTTGCGGGTGATCTCCTGCGTGGCTGCACCCTGCTCTTCCATGGCCGCGGCAATACCTCCAGCATAGGCAGACATCTCGGAGATCACGCGACTGATCTCGCGAATGTCAGCCACTGCCTCGCTCGTGGCGCTCTGGATCTCGGCGATGCGCTCGCCGATTTCACCCGTGGCCCGGCTCGTCTGACCCGCAAGCTCCTTCACCTCGGTGGCGACCACGGCGAAGCCGCGCCCTGCTTCACCGGCGCGTGCCGCTTCGATGGTCGCGTTCAGCGCTAGCAGGTTGGTCTGCGAAGCGATGGTCGAGATGATCGACACGGCGCTGCTGATCCGCTCGGCCGTGCCGGCCAGCCGCTGCACGGTGGCATCCGTGCCCTTGGCCTTCTCGACCGCCATGTGGGCGATCCGCGCCGACAGGCTGACCTGATGGGCGATCTCGGCAACGGAAGCGGCCATCTCCTCGGAGGCGGCCGCGACCGTCTGCACGTTGGCCGAGGTCTGCTTGGCGGCACCCACCACCGACAAAGTCTGCTGTGTGGTTTCATCCGCCGTGACGGTCATCGTCTGCGCTGTGGCCTCCATCTCGGTCGCCGCTCCAGCCAGTCCCTGCGTCAGGACCGAGACGTTGTGTTCGAAGCGCTTGGTCAGGTCATCGAGCAGATTCGCCCGGCGCATCTTGGCGTCGGCCTCTTCAGCCGCAACCGCTTCGGTCGCCTGTTTGGCGATCAGCCCTTCCTTGAACACCTGAACAGCCCGCGCCATCAGGCCGATCTCGTCGCCACGCTCCGACCCAGGGACGGCTTCGTCCAGGCGGCCCGCAGACAAGTTGCTCATCGCAGCGGTCAGTGCGCGGATGGGCCGGACGATCCCACGTGCAATCGGCCATGCGCAGGCGATCAGCAGCGCGATCAGAACGGCGACATACGCCGCGTCCCGCCGCGTAAGCTCCCAGAACCGAGCGTCGATGTCGTCGATGTAGGTCCCCGTACCGATCACCCACTGCCAGGGCGCATAGCCGAGAGCGTAGCCAAGCTTGGGTGAGGGCTGATCCTGCCCGGCCCGGGGAAACATGAAGTCGACGAACCCGCCCCCTGCCTTGGCAGCCTCAATCAGAGCGGCGTTGAAACGAAGACCGTTCGCGTCTTTGGCTTCCAGCAGGTTCTTGCCCTCGTTCTCTGGCTTCAGGCCATGCGCGAGGTTCACGCCGTCGAAGTTGTAGACGAAGAAGTAGTCGTTCTTGCCGTAGCGTATAGCCCGGAGCACTGACTTGGCGCGCTCTTGAGCCTCCTGCTGCGAGATGGCACCTTGTTCGGCGCTGTTTGCGAGACGCTTGACTGTCGAAAGAGCAGCCTCAACCTGGCCAACGAGGGCGGTTCTGCGTTCCTGCAAGATCGCCTCATGGCCGCTGGAGAGATGAAGAGCCTCGAGTACTGCCAATACTAAGAAAAAGCAGACGATTAGAAGACCAATACGTTGTGATATTTTCAGCGACATAACAATAGGCCAAATCCGCGCCGCCGGAGCCGGCAGGCAACGAATGTCGTAGCTTTATTGGGATTAAAATTTTACCAAACGCTGCGGTCAGTTCACCTGACGTGCGAGCGCGCGCCCTGCCGAACAAGGGCGAGAGCGGCTTGCGCGTCACCGCGCCGGAGCACCTTGAAATCCTTGCCGGCGAGCTGGTTGTAGTGACCGAAGAACGCCTCGACCTCGTCCAGCATGCCCGGGCGCAGGTCTGACAGCGCGTGAACGTGAGCGTGCGTGCGGGCCTTCGCCGCCACGCCGATCAGCCGGTCGTTGCGCTCCCATGTGCCGTCGGGCTCGCGCTGCTCGGCCTCGATCACGCCGAGCAGGTGCGCCTCCAGCACGCAGCCTGGGAAGACGGGCGCGTCCATCACGACGAGGATGTCGAGCGGGTCGCCATCGGCTCCTTTCGTCGAGGGGATCATGCCGAAATCGTAGGGGAAGCTCGTGCCCTCCGGCAGGACCATCTTGAACCGGAAGGCGCCAAACGCCTCGTCGTACGCGTACTTGTTCGAACTGCCTTTCGGAGTCTCGATGACGACGTGAACGGCATCCTCGTCGCCGAAGGTCGGCAGGCAGTTCAGGGGCGGGGCGGTCTGGGACACGGCAGGCTCCAAGGAAGCGCGGTACCGGGTGAACCCGGGCCGAACCCTCTGGCTCCCTGGTCTGCCGTGGAGGAATCGACGCATGATTCCGGGAGGACCGGCTAGCGGCCGGCCCCCGTACCGGCCTCGGCACCCTGGCCGCGCGACCGGCGCGTCGCCCGCCCGCGCTCCAGGGAGGCCGCCCTGCGACGTTCCTCACGCAGCACCTCGATGGTCGGCTGCCACCAACCGCGCGCGACCTCGGCCGCACCCGCCCCTTCCCGGGCGGGCCAGGCCCGGACCAGCTCGTCGTGCGTCGGCCTACGCCGGACCGCCCAGATCAACGTGCCTGTCTCCGCTTTCACGCCCGGGTAGAAGCGCTCGACGACCGAGGGGTCGACGATTTCGCCGGTGACCGCCTCGAAGACCGCGCAGCCCGCATGGGTCTGCAGGACGCGCCCGAGCGGCGGCAGCGCCTCCTCGGGCACAGGATACCGGTTGCGGCGGCGCTCGGCGGCCTCGGCCAGCCGATCAGCGTGGTCGGGAGACGCCCTGCGGCTCGCCTCGCGCTTCCGCCTCTCTCCGGGCTCGGCTCGGCGGGCAGCCTCCTCGATGTTCGGCCAGCGTCGGCACAGTGCCTCGAACGACCGGAACGGCACGCGCCACGCCTTCGATGCCGGGTCCCACCGCGCCCAGGGCACCGTCCGCAACTCGTCGACAACGGTGCGGGAATACGGCGTGCGGACCACCAGGTCGTCGGTGACCTCCAGGTATGGACTCGAGATCGGGTCGAAGGCGAAGGCATCGCGGCCACGCTCGTCGGCATGGGCCAGGACACTCGTCCACTCGCGGCCCGACCACGCCTTCAGGCGGCGCTCCGCCGTAGTGCCTGGCACGAACCAGGCGCCGAGATCCTCGCGCCAACGCGCACGGGGGAATGCGGCGCGGAAACGCTCTACGGTCATCCGGTCATACGGGAAGGCGGCTGTTGCCCCGGGCGCACCGTCGCCGGTCTCCCGCTGGGTCGCACTGAATTGCACGGTCTCGCTGGCCACGGGCCGACCCTTGCCGTCTCGCTCATCGAGCCGCCCTTGCAAGCGGATGATATGCAAGTTCAAGCGTCGGCGACCGGTTCCCGGACCGGCGCTGAGACAGGCATTCGGCTCCGCTGGTTCCGGTTCCTACGCAACACTCACGGCATCCCGTTGAAGGAAGAACGGGAATCGCGCGGCCTGGAACGGCTGGCGCCGAGCGCCGGTTGCCTCGTCAGTCACCCGCTCGCGAGGGGAGGCCGTGACGCTCTGGCCGATCATAACCAAGGTGTTCGCGAGCTGCTTCAGGCCTGGGTGCCTGAGCGCCAACTATAGGCCACTGCGCCAGCCTCACGAGCTTTGTCCCTTCGCACGATGGGCCTCTTCGGCAGACTTTTGAGCACCGTGCGTTCGACCCCGGAAATTTTTCCGGCCCTCGATCAGGTCATGCAATTTTGTGCATCAGATACCCGCGCTGGCGCACCAACATGCGCCTGATGCACGATTGGTGTGAGGAATGTGGTATACCAAGGAGGCGTGTGCAGTGCGATATCGCCTTCAACGCACTGCACTAAAGGACGCCGCAGATGACCCTCTTCTCCGCTCTCGCTCTCCTGCCCTTCGCTGCCGCCGTTCAGATCTCGCTGGTGATCGCGCTGGCCAAGACCTTCGATGGTGGCACGCAGAGCAACGATGGCGCCGGCGTGGTCCCCACCCTCGCCTGATCCCGATCGAGCCGCCTCGCGCGGTCGAGACAATCCAGCCCGCCCGGTTCGCCGTGGCGGGCTTTGTCATGTCTGGGCTCGTGGATAGCCGGCCCACGCCCGCTCGCCCTTCAGTTCAGGAAGCGGTTCGCGCGCAACCGGTTCACGGCCAAGTCGACGAAGGCCCTGACCTTGGCGGGCGCCTGCCGGCCCTCGGCGTAAATCACGTGGATCGGCAGGGGCGGCTCCTCGTAGTCGCCGAGCACGATCTGGAGCCGCCCTTCGAGAAGCGCCGGGCCGATCTGGTAGTGGAGCACCCGCGTCAGGCCCCAGCCCGCCGCTGCCGTCGCAATCGCGGCCTCGTTGGTGTTGCACTTCAAAGCGGCCGTGATCGTCACGCGCTGGTCGCGCCCGAAGCGCCATTCCGGCGAGGCCCAGGCGCTGGTCGGGGCGGCGATGCGGTGGTTCCTCAGGTCGGCCGGCGTCTCGGGTACACCGTGTCGCTCGAAATAGGCCGGCGCGCCGCAGACGACGCGGCGCACCGCGCCGACCTTCACGGCCGTGAAGCCGGAATCGGGCAGATGGCCGATGCGCACGGCGACGTCGATACCCTCCTCGACGATGTTCACCGAGCGGTCCACGAACAGGGTCTGCGCCGACATGGTCGGGTAGCTGTCGAGGTACTCGGTGACGACGGGCAGGACGTACATCTGCCCGAACAGGAGGGGCGCCGTGATCGAGAGCGTGCCGGAGGGGGTCGCATAGGAGCCGGCGGCGGCAGCCTCGGCCTCGGCGATGTCGGACAGGATGCGCCGGCAATCCTCGAAGTAGCGGCCACCCGCCTCGGTCAGCTTCACGGACCGCGTCGTGCGCACGAAAAGCCGCGCCCCGATGGTCTCTTCGAGGGCGGCGACCGCGCGGGTGACGGCCGGCGCGCTCATGTGCATCTGGCGTGCGGCCTCGGCGAAGCTCGCCGTCTCGGCGACCTTCGCGAAGATGCGCATGGCATGCCAGCGGTCCATCGACGGCCTTCGCTCCTGGAGGGCCGCCAATGGCAGCGCTTCCTTCTCGAAAAGCCGCATATCACCTGTCCCACGAAAAGTGACGGGCTCCTCCGCGATACCTGTCCGAGATGCCTCTTGAAGCGCGTCGAAGGGCGCTCGTGGGCAGCCGGCGGTAGGCTCGAGAGATTGATCGGCTCTGCATGGGCTCACCCCATGCGAAAAGCTGATGTTTGTTGGCTCTCGTGTCGTGATCTGTCCGAAAACGCCCCGAATGACGTCATCTCACAGGGCGAGCTGAATGCGGTCCGCCCCCGCGGCCGGCGCCGCCGAGCAGATCAGCACCTCGCCCTGCTCCAGCGGAGCGGTCGGCTCGCGCAGATAGGTGACCTTGCCGGCGAGCAGGCGGGTCTTGCAGGTGCCGCAAGAACCCGACCGGCAACTGAATTCCGGGCTGAGCCCCCGCGCCTCGGCAAGGTCGAGCAGCGAGCCCGAATCCGGCATCCAACGCGCCTCCTTCGCCGAGTCGACGAAGGCGACGGGCACCGGCTGCGTCGAAGGCAGGGGCCAGGGTGAGGCCGCGGCTGCCACCTTCGGCGCGGCCCTGGCCAGCGACGACGGCCCGAAAGCCTCGGCGTGGATCCGCTCGTCCGCGATGTTGAGCCCGTGCAGTCCATCATAGAGGGCCTGGGCGAATGGCGGCGGGCCGCAGAGATAGAAGTCGTAGTCGCCGAAGGGCAGGAAGCGGCCGAGCAGCGCCATGTCGATGCGGCCCGGAACGTCGTAATCGACGCCCTCCTCGGCATCGTCCGGCTCGCTCAGGACGCGAACGACCCGCACGGCACCCTGCGCCGCCTTGACCAGCGCGTTGAGTTCCTCGTCGAACGGGCGCTCGCTCTTCGTGCGGGCGGCATAGAACAGGACGGTCGGCCGGACGCTGCGGGTGCGCAGGCCCTCGTAGACGACGTGGCGCAGCATCGCGAGCAGCGGTGTGATGCCAATGCCGCCGGCCAGCAGCACGGCGGGACGCTTCTCGCGCGCATCGATGGTGAAGGCGCCCGTGGGCGCGCGCGCTTCGATCGTGTCGCCGACGCGCAGAGTGCCGTGCAAATGGCGCGAGACCACGCCATCCCGCTTCACGCTGATGCGGTAGACCCCATCGGAGGGCGCAACCGACAGCGTGTAGGTGCGGATGACAGGCTTGTCCGATCCTGGCAGCGTGACGCGGATCGGCAGATGCTGCCCGGCCTTGTGCGGGAGCAGCCCGGCGCCATCGTCCGGCACCAGGTGGAACGAGCGGATCGAGCGGCTCTCGTCGACGATCCGCGTCACCTTCAGCGGGCGCCAACGCGTCGCTAGCTCGGTGGCACGCAGGCGGTCGGCTGCCTGCCTCCAGTCGCCGGTCATCAGGGAGTTCGGCGACCAGCTGTCCTCGCGGAACGACCAGCGCAGGGGCAGTGCCCCGAGCCGGCGCACCACGCGCCGGGGACGGAAGCTCCACAGGCGCTCGGCACCCTGGAAGGCGGCGATCTCGGGCGAATCCAGGATCACCTCGGCATCACCCGTCATCTGCAGCAGGTCCCCCCTCTCGAAGTCGACGAAGACGAGGCCCGCCTTGCCGTTCAAGAGGATGTTGCCGAGCGTGGCGAAGAACAGATTGCCGGCGAAGTCGGGGATGGTCAGCGTGCCGTCCTCGGCGACGCGCACGAACCCTGCCCGGCCGCCGCGATGAGAGACGTCGACCTCGCGCCGGCTATCGCGCTCGGCGTAGGAGGCCACGAAGAACGTGTCCGCCGCCGCGACTATAGCCCGCGCGGATGCGTCGAGCTCGGCACTCTCCTCGACGGTGCCGCTGAACGGCTCGCGCGGATCGCGGACATAGTCGAGGTTGCGCAGCTGGATGTATTGCGGGCAATTGCCGAAGCTCTGATCGACCTCGACTTGAAATCCGTCGCCGGTCTGCGCGCGGACGATCCCGTTGACGCGGTTGCGGCGGCGGGTGTGCAGTTCGATGCCGAGCAGGCCGATGGCATTGCCCTCCGCCGTGCCCTCGCTCGCCGGATCGCTCGCATCGCCCCGGGCACCGATATCGAGGCTATGCGCGTCGGGTGACGCGATGAAGCCCGGCCGCCCCGGCAGGATCGTCGCCCAGGGATCGCCCCCACGATCGACGCTGCCGAGAATGATGAACGGGATGTGTTCGTAGAACGCGCGGTGTTGGTCGGGCATGTAGTCCCGGATCACGCGCTGGCCGACCTGCTCCATCTTGTCGGCGACGCCAACCTTCTCCTGAATGGCCTTCTCGCCGGGATGCCAGACGGCCAGTTTGCCTATCGTCGTCACGTCGCCCATGGCGATGCCCTCCGATCAGGCGGGGCGCTCCGGTCGGCGCGTCCCGAACCCTGTCTCACGCTACGGCGGAGAGGCGGCCCAGCGTCTCGATGAAAGAGACGAGGGTCGGCCCCGAGCCGTAACAACAAGGTGTCCCCGAGCCTTCTCGATGAGAATGCCCAATCTCGTCAGCTCATTGCTGCGTGCAGCGGAATGATTGGGCGGGTCGTTGAAGACCGCAAAGCCGGGCTATCGAACTAGCCCGAGCATCACCGGCACCAGCATCGCCGTGAGAAACGCGTTCAGCCCCATAGCAATGCCGGCGAAGGTGCCGGCGGTCTCGCTGACCTGGAAGGCCCGAGCAGTACCGAGGCCGTGGGCGGCGAGGCCCGCCGCGAAGCCACGGGCGCGCAGATCCCGGATGCGCAGGAGGTTGAAGAGGGGTGTGACGATGATCGCCCCGGCGGCGCCCGTGAGCATCACCAGCACGGCCGCGAGCGTCGGGTCGCCGCCCAGCGTCTCGACGATGCCCATGGCGACGCCGGTGGTCACTGATTTCGGGGCGATCGCCACGATGATCTCGTGGCTCAAACCGAGCGCCCTCCCGAGCACGATCGCACTCGTGAGCGCCGTGATGCAGCCGACGACCAGGGCCGCAAGCATCGGCAACAGGGCGCGCCTCACGATGCCGCGGCGTTCGTAGAGCGGGAGAGCCAGCGCCACCGTCGCCGGGCCGAGCAGGAAGTGCACGAACTGCGCACCCTCGAAGTATGTCTGGTAGGGCGTGCCGGTGAGCTGCAGGACGAGGCCGGTCATCCAGATCGCATGCAGCACCGGGTTGGCGAGCGGTTGCCGTCCGGTGGCCTCGGAGAACCGGTCCGCGATCGTGTAGGCGACGAGCGTCACGGTCAGCCACAGCAGTGGCGTGCGCGAGAGATAGACCCAGAGGGCGAAGTCGCCGCTCACGGGCTGTCCTCCGGCGGCCGTACGATGCGCGAGACCGCGGCGAGGGTGAGCGCGGTGGCCGACAGCGTCAGCACCACGGAGACGATGAGCACGATGGCCAGCGCGAGGCCGTTCGCCGTCAGCACGTCGAGCCGTCCGACGATGCCGACGCCTGCTGGCACGAACATCAGCGAGAGATGCGCGAGCAGGCCCTTCGCGGTCGTCTCCAACCCGCCTTCGACGAGGGGGCGGGGCAGGATTGCCGTGGCAATGCTGCGATAGCGGTCCCGGATCAGGAGGAAGCCGAACATCAGCGCGGCCCCGATCACCGGCCCGGGCACCGGCGCACCGCTCGCATGGGCGACAGCCTCGCCGAGGAGCTGGGCGAGGAGGATGAGGGCGAGACTGACGATCACCGCGGGAAGGGGCTCCGATCGTGATCCGTCACCGGGACGGGCGGCCTGCCTGTGCCAGCTCCGCCGTGGCCTCGGCCGCCATGCGAGCGCCTTCGCGGGCACGGCCGATGGCGGCCTCGTCGAGACCGAGCAGCTTGCCGAGGCGCCAGACCAGGGCCTCCTCGAATTCGTGCACGTCGCCATCCGCTCCGGCGACCGACCAGGCCATGGCCAGGATGCGCTCGCGCTCCTCGGCGCCACCCTCGCGGCCGATCCGTTCGACGAGGCCCGCCATGTCGCGTGTCTCTGCGTCGAATGCGGCGGCGCGGGCGATCAGGGCCGCCGCCTCGGCCTCCGTCGCGGCGAAACGGGAGCGCACGAGCCGCGTCAGGCGCTCGGCCTCGGCCGGATCGAGCACGCCATCGGCACGCGCGACATGCACCAGCAGCGCGGTGGCCGCGAGATGCTCGTCGGCCTGTGCGGCCGTCTCCGCGTCCTGGTGGACGGGCTTACCGGGGCCGAAGGCAGCCGAGGCGTAGGAGATCAGTCGGGCGAACAGCGCCATGGTGGCTCGCGGGGCGTGAGATGCGCCACCCTTGGGAGGGCCGCCACCCCCGTCAAGCAGCGAGGCCGTCCGTGGACAAGATGGCGACGCGGCGTGGCGCGGCTGCATCGGGCGGAGCGGGCCGGACCGGTTGCCGGCTCGGCTCCGGCAAGACGTTCGTCACGGCCTGCCTTTATCGTCCG
>NZ_BJZV01000064.1 GCF_007992215.1 Methylobacterium gnaphalii
AGAATCGCAGCTAAGGCACGGTTCTGGCGCAGTCGATGGAGGCGGGGCTCTCTGAGCTACGTGCGGCTATTCTTTTGGCGAGCTAGCTCAAGCGAGCATGCTAAGCATAGTCATGATCCCTGCAACACTGACCGTGGAGGATAAAAAGCCAAGAACTGCCAGCCGCAGTGATGGCAGAGTGCTTTGACATTTGATTGCATGATCGACTGATTGCTGCACGAATCTTCCTCCAGGTCGCGAGACTGCCCAGAACGGCTGATCTCTCCAGAGGGTTCCGAGAAGATTTGGGAGGCGGTCGCCTTCTCGCCCGGCACATTCGTCGACATGCAGCGCGATCTGCCGATTAGCAGCATGCGCAAAACAGTCAGTAACTCGTATCAGGAGTGATGGAACAAGTCGTGTACCGGGTGGCTGTGATCCGACACTCCGATAGCACTCAAAGGTTGATGAACGGCTGGAATATCCAGTTCGTGCACAGCGATAGGAGCGCTCGCATCTCGTGCCGGATCGCCTTGAAACACGAGGTTCCCATGGTCATCGATCGTTGCGGCCGAAATTTCCGAACGAGCGGACACTGTTCCGCTTTGCAAGAGAGGATCACGGGCAAGTTCAGCTCCTTGATGCTTGCCGCTACCAAGCGAATGTGCAGGAGCGTTTTCGTTCGATATGCCGGAAATGGCGTCTGCATCGACGTGGCCCGCTGCCAGTCCGCCGGCTTGATGAGTGGCTGAGCCGGTATTGTCGAAGGGCACATGTGCCTGATCCGTCGGGCCGCCGCCGTGCTTATGTGGCGGGAGTATTGAGCCCAGATCTTCGGTTGCAGCCCTACTGTCTACGCCAAGCGACGGAAGAGCCTGCGTATCGAGCTTCGAATGTCGATCGACCGAAGTATCGTTGGCGTGATCTGGTGCGACCGCCGCGTCATGATCCGCATGAGGGAGGGCCGGCATCTCCGGTCGATGTCCGGCGTCGGGCTGTGCAGCGGTCGCGGCTTGATGCGCAGATGCCGTCGTAGATGTAACAAGATAATCGTGGGCGCCTTGATCGAGGGGCGCACGATCTGAATGGGAGGCGGATTCTTGATCGCCGTTGGGATCGCCTCGGTGCTGTGATGGCATATCCGCAGTTGCATCGGCCACGGCGGCTACGGCGCTAGGCGAAGTCTGCGCCTGAGCTAGCTCGACCTGATGTCCATTCTGGTGCGGTTGAGCCGATGACGAATCTTTACTAACTGGCACGGCGGATGACCCGGAGACGCGGGCATCGATGCTTCCAACAGTGCCGTGCGCCTCGGGCGAAGCGTGTTCATCCTGACGTGTCTCAAGACGAGGGCCGTGACCGTTCCCACTTCCCGATCCGCCATCGCCGGTGACGCCTATTGCAGGTGGCGCGACCTCGCTTTGATGATCGGTGAACCCGTGTCCGTTCGCTCCGGGGTTTGGATGTAGCGTCGGAGTCTCAGATGCGTTTGGCGCGTGATCGTTGGCCGATAGCGACGTCTTCCCGTGGCTCGCTTTGCCGTTGCCGTGGTTGGGTTGATCGTCGTGATAACTCGCCGAAGAAACGGATGCGGTCGCGGGCTGGTCTACAGAGGCCGCATTGGCAGGGCCTTTGGCTTTCCCGTTGCTGTTGTTCGCGTAATCTCCGTGGCCATTGTTTGAAGCCGGTGTTGCGGTCTGCTCAGCGGCAACACTCCCTGAATGTCCGATAGCCTTCCCATTGCCGTGGTTGAGCTGTTCGCTCTGAGCAGCATCCGGGTCCGTGATGCCTCCGGTTTGCGTGGCAGTAGCGACCTTCGAGTGCCCATTGGCCTTTCCGTTGCCGGACTGATCGCCCTGGCTGTCGTTCGAGGCGGAGGGCGAAGCATCAGCCTGCGCCGCAGCTGCGCCCTTGGAATGGCCATTGGTCTTTCCGTTACCAGACTGATCCCCCTGACTGTCGTTCGAAGCGGAGGGCGAAGCATCGGCCTGCGCTGCGGCTGCCCCCTCGGGATGACCATTGGCGTTTCCATGGCCTTTGCCGGGCAGATTGCTTTGGTCATCAGCCGAAGCGGTTGGATCGGGCTCGGTCTGCGTGGCCGCAGTTTCCTTGGAATGTCCCTTGGCTTTGCCGTTACCGTCGCCGGATCGATCGCCTTGCGCAGCCTCGGCGGCCGGCTTATCGCCCTTTTCGGATCCTCTGTTGACTATTCCGACTGAGGCGCCCGTCGCGACGGTCTTGCCGCTTCCATTTTGCCAAGACGCGCTGGACGACCCTAGCTCGCCTTCAGACATATTCGGACCCGTATCGCTAGAGCGTCCGCTCATCTCCGTTCGCGAAAACGAAGCGCTGTTTTCTTGCCGGTCACCTTGGGTATCGGGAGCGAATGAGGACGATCCGACTAGGCCATCTGAGCGTGCAGACGCTTGATTGGCTGCCGTTCCCGGAGAAGGCGAAGCCGCAGGTCTGATTATCGCTTCCGGGTCCAAGATCGGGCTGACAGGAATATGCCCGCTCTCGGAGAATGACGGCCCGGAAAGCTCGCCTCGCATGTCCGACGGAACCTGCGTGACGTTATCGTGTCGGTTTGCCGATGCTGGCGTGGAGCCTTGCTGAGAGCTGCTGCTGCCCACGGCGCTGGCCGAGGCGAACTGCGCGACAGCACCGGATCCATTGGAAGAGCTGCCGACCGTGTCTAAGCCGGGTAGGCCATCGTCCAGCCCGGCGTGCTGCATAATATTGCCTACATTGCCGCTGCGGATAACATCCAGATCTGTCTGAAAGCCGAAATGATCCGATGCAACGGCCTCGGCCGCGAAAGCCATCGCGGCGAAGATCATGGCCTGGGATTGCTTGCGATCGCCCGGCTGATGGTTGCTGCCGCCTTGTCCGGCTTCGCCGGTACCACCCGTCGGCGATTTGGCGGGCTCGGCAGATCTTGCGACGTCGACTGCTGGCGATGGATGCTCGTCCTCGCCTGCCTGTGATGCCTGAGCGTCGTCAGGCGATAGGCTGAGCGCGGCTGCGGCCACCAGCGCGGCGAGCACCGATGCCGGGTGGACGACGAGCTTTGTGCCCTCGCTGACCCGCGGAATCGGAAGGAGATCCGGGCGCAGCCGTGCGATCTCGTCGATAAGCGCCCGGAAATCGGGGCCGCGTATCGTGTTGTCCAGCACGTCGGAGGCGATGATATAATTGCCGTCAATCCTCGCGAAGTGGATGATGACCTCGCCGTTCGGCTGGCAGAAAACGAACCACGGATCACCCTCGTCGCTGAGACCATGCTCGCTCGTGATCGCCATTCCGGCGCGGCAGAGTGCGGCCTCGACTCGATAGAACTCGGCAAGCTCCTGGTTCGACCACAGGCCGCGCCTGACAGAGGTCGCACGGACAAAAGGGATGACGGTGCTCATCTCGCCTCACCTATCGACCTGGCTTGCACCACGAACGTTGGGCCGACCCGGAGGTGCATCAGGCGCCTCGTACATAAGACGGTTCTCGGTCTACCGTTCATGGAAGGCACGCCCCATTGCGTCGAAGAAGGGCGCGAACAGGTATTGGAGCGCCGTCCGCTCGCCCGCCGACACCACGACTTCGGCAGGCAGCCCGGCGATGAGCTGCTGTTTGACCTCGTCGGGAAGGCTGCCGTCGTCGATGGCGACGATGCCGGCGAAATAGGGCTGCTTCGTGCCGTCATCGATGAGTCGATCGCGCGAGACAGTCGTCAGCGTTCCGAAGACCGTAGGTGTGCGGCGCGTCTGGAAAGAGGGAAACTTGATCTCGGCCCTCATTCCTGAACGGACCGTTTCGAGGTCGTTCGGCGAGAACTGCACGTTGATGACGAGCCGGTCGCTCGTCGGCACGATCTCCATCAATGGCTCTCCGGAGCGGATCACCTGCCCGATGGAGTGAACCTTAAGGCCCTGGATCACGCCCTGCTGCGAGGCACGAATCTCGTGCCGCCGGTAGACGTCTTGCGCGACGATAAGTTTTTCTCGCAGCTCGCCAATCTTCTGACGCGCCTCTAGCAGCTGAGCGGTCACGCCTTCTTGGAAGCGCTGCCTCAGCTGGGTACTCTGCAGTCCGGTCTCGCTGATGGCGTTCTGCGCTTTCGCCGTGTCGGCAACAGATCGGCCAATGACACCTTCAAGACGGGTCCGCTCGCGTTCCATCGCGAGAAGGCGCGAGACGGGGATCAGGTTCTTTCCCTGCAGGCTGCGCAGGCCATCGAGCTCCTGGCGGATGTATTTGACCTGCTGCTCGACGGCAGCCTTCTCCACCGCGATCCCCGAAATCTCGGTCTTCAATTGGGTGACCTTCGCGTCGATCAGCGAGAGCTGGCCCTGGAGCGTGGTTTTCCGCTCGGTGAGCTGGCTGGTCTGGTCGCGAATGATGCGCGCGAGCGCCGGCTCGTTCCGCCGCGCTGCGATCTCTGCGGGCACCTTGAAGCTGTCGGTCTGGTCCTGCTCCGCCCGCAGGCGGGCCTCAAGGACCAGGGCCGCGTCGAGCTGATTACGAAAAAGGTCCGCGCTGGCTTCGGATTGCAGGGGGTCGATCCGTAGCAGCACGTCACCTGAACGGACGACTTGCCCGTCCTTGACCAGAATATTTTGGACCATACCGCCCTCGAAATGCTGGACGGTTTTCCGGTTGCTCTCCGCGACCAACACACCGGGGCTGATGACGGCGCGGTCGAGGTGGACGAGAGCGCCCCAGGCTCCTGTGACGCCGAAGGCTGCAATGATGAGGGCATAGCCGGCGACGGCGTAACGACGCCAAGCGATGGCGGCTGCATGCCGTGGCGAGTCGTCGATGTCGGCTTGCTCCAAAGGCGATCCGACTTGTCGCGCGTTCGGAAGCGCGGGGGCGAGACGGACCGTCATGGTTAGCCGGTGCTCCGCTGTCCGTCGGCGGTCCGCGCTGCTTCGCCCGTTGCCGGATCACCCGTCGCGACGAGCGTTGGAACCGGCCGGGTCCCAACGAGCTGTCCGAGGATCTGATCCGGAGCGCCTGCGCTGCGCAGCGTGCCGCCCTCCATCATCAGGACCGTGTCGGCTCCGGTCAACAGACTGACCTTGTGCGTAACGATCACCACCGTCGCGCCCTGCTGGCGAAGGTCCGAGATTGCCCGCAGGAGCGCCAATTCGCCGGCTTGATCGAGACTTGCATTCGGTTCGTCGAGAATGATGAGGCTCGGGTCGCCGTATATTGCTCTGGCAAGCGCGATCCGCTGCCGCTGGCCGCCGGACAGTCCCTGCCCGCCCGGACCGATACGAGTGTTGTAGCCCTCCGGCAGCGTCTGGATCAGATCATGGCAGCCGGCCCGCCGCGCGACCGCAACGACGGACTCGTCGTCCTCCGGGCCGAAGCGCGTGATGTTCTGAGCAACCGTGCCCTCGAAGAGTTCGACATCCTGCGGCAGGTAGCCGACATGGCGCCCCAGTGCCTGCTGATCCCAATGGGCGAGTTCAGATCCGTCGATCCTCACGTCGCCTGATGCGATGGGCCAGATACCGGTCATTGCTTTGACGAGAGTGGACTTGCCGGCGCCACTGGGACCGATCACCCCGACGATGCTACCGGACTCAAGGCGGAAGCTCACGCCGCGCAGAATCGGAACCGTCGACCCGGGGGCTGCCACGACGAGGTTCTCGACATCGATCAGACCGCGTGGTCGCGGCAGTGCGACGCGATGCGGCTCGGCACCCACTGCGGCCTCGAGCCGACATAGCCGTGCGTAGCTCGCGCGGGCCGCCGTGAAGCTTTTCCAGTGGCTGACAATTGCCTCGATCGGCGCAAGAGTCCTGCCCAGGATGATCGAGGCCGCGATCATCGATCCGGCAGAAATCTCACGATGGATGGCGAGATATGCGCCCGCTCCGAGGACCAAGGTCTGAAGCAGCATGCGGATGAACTTGGTGACCGCAGCAATGGTGCCGGTCCGACGGCTCGCGCGCGCCTGAAGGAGCAGCGCCTCGTCATGTTGGCTGTGCCAGCGGGCGCGCAGAGCGCCGACCATGCCCATCGCCTGCAGGACCTCGCCGTTGCGGAAAGTTTCCCGTGCCTGACCCTCGGCCTCGCGGGCCGCCTGACCGGCAACATTGAGGGAGCGCCGCGTGGCGAACTCGGCCACCAAGGTCAGTGCGAGAAGTGCCCCGCCGCCGGCGAGCGCCATCCAACCGAACCACGGATGAAGAATGAAGCAGGCCAGAAGAAACAGCGGTGCCCATGGCAGATCACAGAAGGCGAGGATCGCGCTGCCGGTGAGAAACTCGCGCAAGATGTCGATGTCACGCAGGCTAGCGTCCTGTCCGGTGTTCGGACGGAGAAGGTTGGCCCGGTGCACCATTGAGAACATCGGGCCTGCGATGGCCCGGTCGAAGATTAGGCCGCCCTGCACCAACAGGCGCGATCGGAGCATCTCAAGAGCTGCATAAACGGCCAGCGCGAAGGCGGCGATCACTGTGATGCCGAAGAGCGTCGCTTCGCTCCGGCTCAAGAGCACCCGGTCGTAGATCTGCAGCATATACAGAGGGCCGACGAACAGGAGCAGGTTCGTAAAGAATCCGAAGATCAGCACGGTCAGCAGCACTGGGCCGACGGCGTATCGGCCCGCCTCCAAGACTGTTCTGCTCCTGGTCATGCTCATGCCAGATCCTCACCGAATTCAGAAAGTGAGGAGCCCTGCCCCAGGTTCGATTGCGTATCGCAAGACCGATCGCGGTTCAGACGCTGGCTCAGCGTGCTTCGCATGGGGGCCCAAGGCATCAGCTCAACGGCTTCGATGCTGGCGCATAGCGCCGTAGTCCGCGGGTCGCGTAACTCCTGCATCCTCCGAAGGATAGGGCAGATTCGAAGCGTTCCAAGTTAGAACGCTCGCAATACAATCCCGCAAAACGCGTTCGGATCTGGACTGTCCGAAAGTGGGTTGTATATGAAAGTCACTGTACGGCCTGCCGCAAGTTGGTTGACCGTCAGAAGGAAAGTCGTCCCACCGTGTATGCCCATGTTCAGCGACTGACATCGGAGGAGGTCCAAGAACTGCGCCGCGAGGGCGGCCGGTTCCTGAAGGATCTCCGGGAGAAGAGCGGTCTCTCGCAGCGGCAGCTCGCTGCGCAGGTCGGCGCGGAATACTATACCTTCATCTCGCAGCTGGAGACTGGCCGCGGTCGTGTACCGCCCGACCGGTATCGCGTCTGGGCGACGGCATTAGGCGTTGATCCTAGGGAATTCGTGAAGGGGCTAATGCGCTTCTACGATCCGCTGACCTACGAAATTCTTTTTGATTCCGAATAGCCGTTCGGGTGTGGTCGCTATTCCGCGGCCAGCCCCAGCGAAGGCTCTTCCGATACGACGACGCCACAAGCCGCCATCAGCGCGCGGAGTGTATCGAGCGCGTCCTCGACATCCTCGCGCGTTTCCAAAGCTTCGCGAGAGAGCGTTGCGCCTCCTACAGATGTCACCACGACGTCAAACCGGCCGTCGGGACGTTCGATGATGCGATAGGATACGCGGCGAAGCATAGGGATAGCAGATCGGAATCAAAGCGAGAGGACGCCCCTTCTTCCTGCGCGAATGACATCCGAGGCGCAACTATGAGTTTTGCTGTATATGTATGGGCGCGATTGTGAGACTTTGCGCGACGTGCCTTTGCCTTTGATCGCCAATGGCGCCCACCTGTCCGGCGGGCGCCGACGGCTTCCGAATCACGCCGGAGTCGGGCTTGGCGGCATTTTCAACATACCGACGAGGCACGCACGTGCCCGGCTGACCCGGCTTTTCGCCGTTCCGATTTCGCACCCCATCATTTCTGCCGCGGCCTCGTAGGTGAACCCTTGCGTTCCAACGAGCAACAAAGCCTCGCGCTGAACGGCGGGAAGCTTGGCCACGTGATGCAAAACCGTCCGCAGATCCGATCCGTATTCCTGAGGAGGGGCCGTGGTTAGAGAGGCCGCTCTTGCTCCATCCGCGTCCTCTACCTCGCGGCGCGTCTTTCGACACTCGCTGTAGAACTGATTGCGAAGGATGGTGCAAAGCCAGGCTTTGAGATTGGTCCCCGCCGCGAACTGATCGTGCTTGGTCCAAGCTTTCAGCAAGGTCTCTTGCACGAGGTCGTCCGCTCTCGCTGGATTGCCGGTCAGCGATAGGGCCACAGCTTGCAACCTTGGAACCAGACGGATCAATTCATCACGAAAAGCTGCATCGGTCACGCGTGTCGCTGAGCCGCTGTCATCGCGCGGCTCGTCAAGATCATGATTGCAATCGGAGCGCTTATCCTGCCCCGGTCTCCGATGAATGGCTTCAGCCAAACCACCGAACTCATGTTGCTCGGTCGCGGGTGACGGAGAACGCAGCCAACCCTTTCCATATGTGAGGCCGTTTGAACCAGGTCCACTTGGTATCAGCATGTCGTTCAATCCATGCTCCTTCGCAGAAAGGCAGACGGAGAGTTGCCTAGGCCGGTCAGATCGGCCGTACAGTGAACATCTAACTCCCAATATGGGGGGGATCGTTCCCTCGGTCGAACGCGTTGCGAGCGTCACGCGAGATCAGAACGGTCGAGGTGATGGCACGCCAGGTGACTTATACGATCGTAGATTGTCCCAAGGGCGGGTTTGCTGTCGTCGTGTTTACGGCATCCGGAGTCACCTATCGGCGTGACAGCCTGCCGAGCTTCCAGGACGCAGAGATCTGCGTCGAGGATCTGCGCACCGTGCTGACCAGCTGCGGCACGCAACTAACGCTTTACGAGCACGACCGAGGCGAGACCAACCTGATGGCCGGCAGCGAGGTGAGGGACATCAGAACCGCAGCTTGCGCGCATCCTGTCAGGACGAGAGACCCAAAGGCTTGCCGCGGAAGCGGACGGAAGGCAGGTGACCCAACCTCGCCGCAAAGGGCGCTTGGGCTGGTTCCACAAACGGACATCCCACAATGGCGGCGCTCTAAAGGCAGCGCCCCATAGCGGCCGTGTAGCCGCCTCCGAAGGCGTTCCAAAAAGACCGACGGAGTTGAGAAACGGCCGACCTCGCTCGAGCCGCGTAGCTCAGCGATTGGCGGATCATAGATCAGGTTGACGAGGAGACTTGAGACGCCACACTGCCGTATCTCGGCTGCAGATCCTAGCGCAGATGCCGAATAGGACGTCGCTGCTGCGCTTGTAGCCTTGCTGGCAGCATCAACATCGCCACGAGCATA
>NZ_BJZV01000065.1 GCF_007992215.1 Methylobacterium gnaphalii
ATCTCTACGTGATGAAAGCGCCGTGCGTCGCGGCGAGAGGCGATCCGGATTGAAACCTTTTCCGAAGCCGCGCGAATTAGCGGATGCGGGCCGCGCTTGCTCCTGATCGTTGCCCCTCTTCAGAGCCCGCCTACGTCTGCCAACCGGGCGGGCCCTGTTGCGTCTGGAGCGCCCTGTGTGCTGACACGAGAGCCTTCCTAAAAACGACGAATGACAGATGGCGCGTAGGAGGCATTCATGCACTTGAGCGCACCGTTGTGGCTCATCGGCTCCCTATCCCCGTCATCATTCTGATCTAGTTTATTTTCCCGCGACGACGCTGATGCGGTCGCGCCCATGACTACAGCCCGCCCGGTGAAAGCCGGAGCGGGTTTTTTCGTGACGTGCTGTACTGAAACGACACCGGCCTTTCTCGGCTGCTGCTACGGAGACAGCGCGGCGAAACCTCAACCCGATCGGTCTAGCCGCGAGCCCTAAACTCAGCCCGCCCGGTTCGCCGCGGTGGGCTTTTTCGTGCGCCTATCGATGCCCGATCAAGTCGATCAGCGCCAATCCGACCCGCTGGCGAACGACTCGGCAGCCTTCCGCGCGCTCAGTTCGCTCGGGAAGCCCTCACCGCAGGCCATGGTCTGCTCACGGAACACGAAGCTCCATCGCCACTGGCCCGGCCCTGTCTCTCTGAAGCTGAACACCCCTCTCCTCCATCGGCACTCAGCCAATGGCGGCGACGCGTTGCGGTTGGGTGATCGGCAAGCGGGTCGGGAGCGTAGTAGTCGGCACCCACGGAGTTAACAGGATCCAGTGGCCGTAATCCGACGCGTGATACTGCCCGCATGCGGCCCTTCTCAGAAGTTTAGGGCAGAAGCGAACCTTCTTCGAGGGAGCATCTGGATAGATGATGGGCGCACTGCCGCCTGCGGTCACTCAGATGCCGAAAGTCACCAGTCCGCGCTCATCAATCGTCCAGGCGGGGTTCCAAGCTATCTCCCAGGCATGATCGTCTGGATCGCTCAGATACCCGCGGAACCCGCCATGTGGCGGAGCATCAGCGTCCCGCAGGAGTTTTCCGCCCGCCGCAACAAGCCGCCGGATGGTTGGCTCAACGTCGCCTTGGCTCGCAACGTTATGAGCAAGGGAGAACGCGCTTGGAGTCAGCTCGCTCACTCGCCGCATGTCGCGATCCAAGCCGGGATTTTGCCACGTGCCGAGCACGAACCCATTCATCTGGTAGAAGATGATCTCCCCGTTCTCGAAGATTGGGGACCAACCAAAGCCTCCGACGTAAAAGTCGCGGGATCGGGAAAGCGACGTGACGCCGAGTGTGATCACTGAAATCTGTTGCTGCATAGCCAAGCCCTTTCATTTGCCCGAGCCAATTGCTCGAAGCCTTGAAGGTCTTGGGCCGTCATCACCTCGACGGAAGGACCCGCTCGCACGGGGGCCGGGCCAACCGCACCGACCTAACCTGTTTCAGACGACGTGATGTTGATCGATTTGGCATAGTAGAGCAAGCGGTGAATGACGGCTTGCGCCTCTCAGCAGCCGGATGCAGACCGTCGCAATTCCACCCTTAGCCGCGCCGTGCGGCTTTCAATCCAATGCAGACGTCGCTTTTGGCGTCGCTAACTTACTTCCGGGTTAGGCCAGGACGCCTCGATGTTATTATTGTCAGGGTCGAGGACGAAGGCAACGTAGTTCGCCCTGGGGCGCCGTCCTTGGTCGCGAAAGCCTGGGCGTCCATTGTCGCGGCCGCCATGGGTGAGAGCCGCTTCATAGAAGGCATCCACCGCTTCTCGGCTAGGCGCGACGAAAGCAAGATGGATTGGTGCTGCTCCCGCAACGTTGGAGGCCTGCCAATAGCTTGGCACGCCCTTGCGAGGCCCAGCGATGAAGAGGAAGCCGCGTTGATCTGGGTGCTTGAAGAGCGCAGCGTCGAACTGCGGCATGTCCTGCATCTTCTCGATGCCCAACGGCCGCAAACACGCGGTGAAGAACGGCAGGCTAAAGTCCGTGTCGCGGACCACGAAACCAATATGATCGAACATGGGTCGTCAGACTGCGCCCGCGTCGGCCACAAGCAAAGCGATAAATGCGGACAAGCATGGTCCGCTTTCCACCGATAGTGTTGAAGAAGGCGCAAGCGACCACTTGAAGGCCATCAGCCGGGCACAGGCGTGGGACAATCGTCTAATTTCACAGCCAATAGTCCTGCCTGGCGACGAATTTCCAGCCGACAAAAGATCGGTAATCTTTTTGCGAAGATGTTTGATCGATCGTTGCGGCGCAATCGGCCTTTTTCAACACTATCCACCCTGAGCCGCCACTGCGATCCCAGATCGAATCAGAAGGAGACGGCGCGAGCTGCGCCGCTCGTGACCAGCCGTGTCGGCTTTACTGGCGTGCTTCGGTTGCCATACGGACGGCCAGCGCGGTCAGCACTGTCCCCATCACCCAACGCTGTATGACGGCAAACGACGAGTGTCGGGTGAGAAACATCGCGATCGAGCCTGCCGAGATGGCAATGGCTGCGTTTACCAGAACGCTGATGACGATCTGCGTCGTGCCGAGGGCGAGAGCTTGGCCCAACACGCTACCCCGCGCCGGGTCGATGAACTGCGGCAGCAGCGACAGATACATGAGCGCGATCTTCGGGTTCAGCAGGTTGGTCAGGAGGCCCGTCAGGAGGAGCTTGGCCGGGCCGTCCTTCGGCAAATCCTTGACCTGCAACGGCGAACGACCGCTGGGCCGGACGGCCTGCCGCGCGAGCCACAACAGATATGCTGCGCCTGCGATGCGGATCGCGTCGTAGGCGTAGGGCACCGCAAGCACGATGGCGGTTATGCCGACGGCGGCGCAGAGCATGTAGACGACGAAGCCCAGTGCCACCCCGCCGAGCGAGATCAAACCGGCCGTCCTGCCTTGGCAGATCGAGCGCGAGATCAGGTAGACCATGTTCGGCCCCGGCGTCAGGACCATGCCCAGCGCGACGGCCGCGAAGGCGAGGAGGTTGCTCGATTCAGGCATCGTCGTCCCTGCTCAGGAAGATGCCCAGACGCGCGGCGCTATGCACTCGCGCTCCCCGATGTGGGCCCATCTCGAGCGTCAGTCACGCGAGTTGGGCTAACCGTAGCCTCATATTTCCTGCGTAGGAAGCCTTGGCCGTATCAGGTCTGCATTCGGCATTTCGCTACCGAAGAGCAGACCGTCTCAAAACCACCGGACTCGGACGTAAGTCATCCTCCTTCAAGCTGCCGCTAAGCGGACCTACCGAGGGTCTATGGTGGGTCGAAACCGGCCCGGCGGCCGGTACCAGGCGTCGGAATTCCTCCATTAGCCCCAGAGCAGATCATGAAGGCGCCGTTTGTCGCGTCGAGGGGCGACCCGGATTGAACCGGCCCCTTCCTCCCCGCGGCCTCGCCCGCTCCTTGGCCCGCCCGGTTCGTCTAGTGGGCAAAACCTGAAGCTTGGTGCCGTCTGCTCGCGACCCTGCCATTCACGCGAGGATACGGCTCACCCGCAAGCAGACCTCGGAACAGCACACGGCCCGGGCCGAACCGCAAGATCGGTCGAGCAAGCCGTGCCCAAGTGCGCGTAGCTGGTCGCGCCACGAAGGTCGGGACGATGAGTGCGGTGCTCCGAAACTACCACGCCCCGATGCAGCGGGTGCTGGATCACATCGATCAGCATCTGGACGACGATCTGGACCTGGAGACGGTCAGCGGCATCGCCGCATTCTCGAAGTTCCACTTCCATCGGCAGTTCACGGCGACCTTCGGGTTGTCCGTGCACCGCTACGTTCAGCTTGCTCGCATGAAGCGCGCTTCATACCGGCTGGCCTATAGGGACGCCCAGAGTGTCACTGAAGTAGCGATGGATGCCGGCTACGATGCACCGGACGCCTTCGCCCGTGCCTTTCGGCAACGGTTTGGGCAGTCGCCGTCGTCGTTCAGGAATGCTCCCGACTGGGGATCGTGGCTTGCGGCCTTCGGGCCACTCGAAAACGCAAGGAGCAAGCTCATGCCAAGAACATTTACTCCCGACGAGGTGACGATCCGCGATGTGCCATCGACGCGGGTGGCCATCATGGAGCACCGCGGTGATCCGGCGACGCTCGGTGCCACCATCCAGCGCTTCATCGCATGGCGGAAGGCCGCTGGCTTGCACCTCAAGACGAACCCGACCTTCAACGTTTGGCGGTCCGAGCGGCGTCCCGCGTCGCCCGCCGACTATAGCGTTGACCTCTGTGTCGGAACCGACCAGCCGATCGCGGCGAGCGTCGAGCAAATCAAGGTCGGCGAGATCCCTGGCGGACGCTGCGCGGTGCTGCGTGTCGTCGGCAACACCGATAACCTGGAGCCTCCGGCGCTCTACCTCTATCGCGAGTGGCTCCCGGCCAGCGGTGAGGAGGCGCGGGATTTCCCACTCTACTGTCAGCGCCTTGCGTTATTCCCAGAGGTGCCCGAGCACGAGGCGGTCGCGGAATTGTTCCTGCCGCTGAAATAGCCCTGCGCAACAGCGGCTTGTCTAGCTTCCCCGCCGGAAGCGGACAGGCCGCTCTCGACTCGGACGTAAGTCATCCCTCTTCAAGCGGCCGCTAAGCGGACCGTCTGAGGGTCTATGAAGGGTCGAAACCGCCCGGCGGCCCAGTAACAAGCGTTCGATTTCCTCCGCTAACCCCGAGCAGATCACGAAGGTACCCTGCGTTCCGGCGATGGGTGATCCGGATTAACCAGCCGTTAACCATAATCCGCCGAGAGTGCATCACTCCCGCGATATCCCTCTCAGCCCGCCCGGTTCGCCGCGGCGGGCATTTTATTTGGCGATCATATCGTTGACGCACACGCGATCAGCGTGGCCGTTGGTCGATTGTGCACTAGCTAGTTCCTCGGCGTGTGTGCGCACGCTCAAAAATCCCCTGGAGGAAACGCTAGATGCTGAAGTTCGTCATTCCCGCCGCGGCGCTGGCTGCGGTGGCCATCACGCCTGCCTCGGCCCTTGAGGTCACAAAGTCTGCCTCCATTGCTGCCGCACCCGACGCGTTGTGGAAGACGATCGGCGGCTTTTGCGGAATTAGCGATTGGCACCCCGTCGTCGAGAAGTGCGAACTGTCCGACAAGGGCGGGAAGAAGCACCGCACGCTCAGCCTCAAGGGCGGCGGCACGATCCTGGAAGAAGAGCAGACACGGGACGACAAGGCCATGAGCTACACCTACACGATCCTCGAAAGTCCGTTGCCGGTTTCCGATTACAAGTCGACGATCTCGGTTGCGAAGGAAGGTAACGGTTCGAAGGTGACATGGACGGGCAACTTCAAGGCGAAGGGCGCCCCCGACGACAAGGCTCAGGAAGCGATCGGCGGCGTCTACGATGCTGGCCTGAAGGGCCTTGCTGATAAGGCGAAGTAAGCTTGATTGCGCGCAGGGGCAGACTCGGCTTGCCCCTGCTTCGACCCTTCAAGGCACGCTCCAAATCGCCTCAGTGAAAACCCAACCCGGCCAGCACCGGCTGAGCCGGGCTTTTTCGTGCGCTAAGCGGTTCCACCCCCCCGCGAAACGACATAGTGCCCTGGAAGACGACCTGACCGCTCTCGTCTTTGACCTCTGCGGTAAAATCCCGCTCATCCCGGCTCGGCAGGTTGTCCTTCGCGATATGCGTCAGGGCATTGATGGCTTCGTGGCCCGCGTGCCGGTCGGACGGGTGGTCCATCCCGTCTTCGTCAGTGTGCCCCCAATCGCCGTCATGGATCTCGATGTAGTAGCGCGGCATACGCGACCTCGTTCAGAGCCCACGATCCAACTCTCTACTGAGTTGTCAGTTTCCGCTGAAGCTGCTCACGTATCCGCGAACGCCGTCACGATGTAGGCGATGGCTCCACGCTCTCTGACGTCTACGATCGCCGTCTCGCTGATGCAGCCGGGGTTCGCGGCCCAGAGCAATGTGTCGCGCGTGACCGGATGCGCCGGCGCGTCCCAGTTCTCGAACTTGGTCTCCAAGGCATCCATCACTCGCGAGACGAGATCTGAGACGAGCACCGCGCCAGTCCTGTCGCTGAAGCCAAGCGCCAAGCCGCCGTGCTCGCCACGATAGCTCTCGAACTCCGTCGGCTTACAGCCGCCGAACTCGAAGGCGACCATCCGATCGGGGGTGAGCCGGCCGAGCGCGTCGATCAAGTCGCCGAGCGTCATCTGCCGGGGCATGTCGCTCACCGATGCCCGATCAGATTGATCAGCGCCAACCCAACGCCGCTGGCGAACGACTCCGCCGCCTTCCGCGCGCTCAGTTCGCTCGGGAAGCCCTCACCGCAGGCCATGGTCTGCTCACGGAACGTGAAGCTCCACCGCCACTGGCCCGGCTCTGTCTCTCTGAAGTTAAACACCGCACTCCTCCATCGGGACTCAGCCAATGGCGGCGACGCGTTGTGGTTGCGTGTCGGGCAAGCGGGGTTGGCGCGTTGTGCCCGCTATGCCCGCAGTTAACACGAGGCTGATCCGGCCCGGTAGTGTCTCAGTTTGAATTCGCCGACCGGGTTGACGGCTGATCCGAGGCCTCGCGTGCCCTCGGCTGCGGGCGTATGCTTGGTGCCAAGCAGGAGGTGTCTATGTCCAACCGGCGAGAACTTTACCAGAGCCCAAGTGGCGATGTTTGGTATCTCGGCCGAGAGCCAGAGAACGGTAGAGCCTTCATCATCCACCAACCTAATGGTCCGTCTGGAGGGCAGCGTAGCCATATCGAGTTAGGGGCTTTTTTGACAGACGGAACCGGCAAGCCGGAACAACAAGCCCTGCTTCGCCTGATTGGAACGCTTGTCGAGGTGCCCCCGTATGCCGACCGGACCTAAAGGCCAGCGCCGTTGATAGAAGACTTAGCTCAGATGGTGGAGGTTACTGCGCCGAAGCCAGACAAGCGCGGCAAATACAAACCGTGGGAGGCGGCGTGATAATAAACCTCCGCATCTTCGGTTTCCTGATATTCTGGTTGACCTGCTGGCTAGTGGCGAAAACCTGACGGATGGTACCCATCCGAAGCTTCCGAAATGGGTGGATTTCTGCCGGTCTGCTTTCAGCCGTCGAAACGGACGTAAACTAATCAGCTAATGGCGCACCGGACATCCGCACGGAAAGATGCCTTTCGATCAGAGGGTTTTCTAACGTGCGAAAAATCCAATTTCTCACGGGCTTCTTTCGACCTACGAATGGATTGTGTCCGGACGCGAGATTGAGCCAATGGCAACACCTGTAGGTTGGATGGTGAGGGTTTGGGTCGGCGTAGAGGAGTCCGACGATCCCGCATACGACACCGCACTTTATATGGCTGGCTATGCATCCCCTGCCGAAGCTGAAGCAGCAGTGAGAAGGTTACGACCGAAACGCGGTGAGCGCATTGAGGTGCTAGAAGGCCCCATCGTCACCGGCATCGGCCCACAGCCCGAGCCAGGCCAAGTCCAAAGGCTCAGCGGCGCTGTTTAATGCGAATGGACGGCTGGCCGTATTGCCCATCCGCAATGTCTGCTTCCAGGGAACCGGCAAGTCGCGGTGGACGGTAATGTTGGGTCGAAAGCGGCGTGGCCAATCAGGGTGATTTTGAGATGGTCCGCACTGGCATAAAAGAACGGAAAAACAGACTGATCGACCAACCTATTGAGAGATCGAACGTTCTTTCGAGCTAGAACGGCAGTTTCGTCATGAAACAACCAAATCAAGTATCGCTATTTAGTTGCCTCTTTCTGCTTGGTCTCATTTATGCTGGGGCCGTGAGAGACAACGTCTCCTCCGTACAGACAGGCTTGAGGGTGGGAGGAGCAATACTAGGGATGGGTATGGTATTGTGCTTATATTACCTGCGCGCTCGCTTGCGACGCTAGCCGCAAGATCTATCGCATCTTACGGTGCGTCGAGGATGTCTGCTGTTGAGAACCGCCCGAGCAAGCCGGAATGACGAGGTTGGGTGGAAAGCGGACCGGCCGCTTTGGGAGGTATAATCGAAATATCCGACATTCGAAGCATCTTGCGCAGAAATTTGTTTCTACCCACTCATCTAGGCAAATTAAATTTTTAACAGCCAGTTTTTTATTCACAATCGAAATAATTGCCTTGTGAGCAATAAAAGTTCAATCTTCACCTTTGATCGATTTGATTATACGCGTATGGCCGCAAAGCAATTACCCCTGGCTGTTCACACTCGCTGCGCTCCATTGCTGGGATTAGCGTTTCTATTTTTAATCAACACCATAATTGGATTATTCGGTGTTGTAGTGCCTGTTTGGATTATCTCGATTGGGCCAGAAAACATCATTCTATATCAAACATTGCTAATATTACCTGTTTGCCTGTATGCTTTGGTTATCGGCCCTCCAATCATTTGGACCGCCATGTCGGATGCAGCAAATGCCGCTCCGGTCCTGAAAATCACCGAGCTAGACATCAAAGATTTCCGCATCGGATTGAACGCCCAGTGGAAGGATGTGAAAAGCACAAAACGAACATATAGCAGAAGCGGCCTGACAGGTATTCGCCTTGATCTCAGGCATAATATACACCTGAAAGAATATTCTTTTCGAGTCGGATCGCCGATATGGCCTTTCAGGCGCCGACCCACTGAAGCATACGTTCCGCTCACATTCCTTGATACTTCGCCATCCACTCTTGCTAGTACGATTGAAAATCTTGTCGTCGATCATGGCGGCGAGATTCAATCATAAGTCTGCTTTTTGGGCAGCGTTTTTCGGCTATTAAACGACTCAGATGGGTCGAAGGCAGCATGGCCGATGAGGGTAGAAAGCAACCGGTTCGCTATTGAGTGGCATATGGACCGGAGCGGGCTGCGCTGCCATTATGCAGCGCATAGGAGAAGCGGATGAAATGCTTTGGTATGTGCAAATGTCTTCGGCTGATATCAACGCTGTTCACCTACCTACCAGTATTTGCTCCTCTGGCTGTTGGCGCATTT
>NZ_BJZV01000066.1 GCF_007992215.1 Methylobacterium gnaphalii
CGCTGGCCTGGCGCTGGGCTTTCTTGCCGGCCGGCGCAGCCGACTCCGCGAAGGTCTTGGCTGCCAGTTCGAGGTTCTTCAGCGTCCCGGCCCGACTGGAGAGGCTGACGGCCTTCAGCATGGCGTCGCGTCGCTTGCCGTCGTTCTTGCCGGGCGTGAAGTCCTCGATCGCCTCCTCGATCTCGCCGATGTAGGCGGTGCCCTCCTCAAGCTCGGCGAGCATGCGGACCGCAAGCTTCTGGCCGCGGTCGATGATGGCTTCGGGGCTCGCATCTACAGCCGTCGGCGCGGTCCGAATGCGCTCGACGATCGGCTCGACGACGTCCGAAATGGTCTGAGCGGGCTGCGGAGTTGCCTGCGGAGCACCTTCCCCGCGCGGCGGCCACTTCTTGTCCTTGGCGCGCAGCCGAATGGCTTTATCCGAGATGCCGTACCAGCGGGCTATCTCTCTGATGGACAACTCGGTTTTGCAGTAATTCCGCTCAACCCCTGCCCAATCAATAGGTTTTTTTGCCTTTCCCATCAAGCCAGCGTCCGCACTACTCCGCACCCTCGAAAATCACCCACCAGGAAAAAATCTGCGAATGGGACCCTGTGCGGTAGCTGATCCCCTCGGCTGGGGACTTTCGACCGCCCCCCCTTCTGAGCCGCGAACGTTAGCGCCAGCCGCGAGTTGATCTCTATCGCCCGTGCTTGGATCACGGCGGCGCAGGTTCGGGCGGAGGAGGACGTGCGCCCATGCCTGACAAAGCTAAGCGCGCCGAGCTCGCTCAAAAGGCTCTCGACGCCTATCTGCACGAACACTCCGGCATTCGACGCTGGTGCTACCCGCGAGCTTCCGATGACATCGGGGAGAGCGACATCATCGACCTCGTCACCGACCTCTTGCTCTTGGCCGAAATGAAGGGCCACGACGCGTGCGGCGTAGTGCGCAAGGTCGAGGCGCATCTGCAAGCGGAGGCCGGGTTAAGCTGCTGACTTCGCGCCTCAGCCCCTACGCCCATGGCAGCCGGAGTTGAGGCGAACTCCCACTGGTTTGGCGGGCACTCGAGCTATGTGCTTCGCATCCGCGCGGCCCTCGCCTTGGCCGTCTTCACCTGATGGTGCTTCGGGCAGAGCGTTTGCCCGTTCCTTGGATCCAAGGACGCGCCGCCATCCTTCCGCTCCAGGATGTGGTCGGCGTAGAGCCGGACACCGCCGCGACGGCCGTGCGCTTGGCATCCCGGCCACTGGCAGCGCCAATGGGCGCGCTTCAAGACTTCGAGGCGCCAAGCCTTATGTTCGGCCGTAAGAAGCTCGGGATCAGCAACCTTCGGTGCCGGTCGAGCTGTCCGCGTATCGAGCACCTTGAGCCGTGGGGCGAGCGTTCCGAGCCGTCCCACTGCTAGGTCTGAGCTCCATTCAAGACCGCTAAGTCATCCGTCAGCGGCTTAGGCATGGCCGACAAGACTAAGCCGCGATCCAGCTTCGATAGGACGGCGGTTGCACGATTAGCTACTTTCGATCGCCATCCGTATGGTGGGTGCGATGGGTGTCCTCGTGGCCGCTTGTGACTGCGCGAAAGGGACACCGATGCATTTGGCCTTGGATACTGGCGGGGCATGGCTCGTTGATCCAGACGAGCTGGCCGGTCGGCTCGGCATCGCGACTTCACATCTTCTCAGCCAGATGCGGCGGGGGCTGCTTACCAGCCGCATCGAGCCTGGGCGCGACGAAGACGAAGGACGCTACCGTGTGACCGTGCAGGCGGAGAATGCCGGGTGGGAAGGCATTTTCGACGGAAGCGGCGCCCTCCTAAGTGAGTGCGCACTGTGCGCCCGCTAGGGCCGCCGGCAAACGATGACGCAAGAATGGAAGTTACCGCTTTGCCCTCTGACAGAATGCGCGCGGCTCGCTTGGCCCAGATCGCGCTCGAAGCATATTTCCAGGGCCGCACTGACCGTCGCAGAGGCGGCGGAACGGCCGGCGAACTGGAATGGTCTGAGTCCGACATCGTCGATCTCGTAACCGACCTATTCATTCTGGCTCGGGCCAAGGACGTCGATCTGTCGGGAATGCTGGCGAAAATTGAAGCGCACATCCAGATCGAAACTGGACGCCAAGTTTGAGTCACTCTGCTCGTTACCGCACTCGCTAGCGCTGCGGTCGTGGTGCGAACTGGATTGTGTTCGGCTGAACCGCCGGGTCCGCATCGCGCTCGGACGCCTACAGGAGCCGTGCTTTGACTTATGTCCTTCACCAGCTTGCGGCCGGCAACTACGACCTACTTTTGGACTCTATGGTAATCGGCAGCGTCGTTCGCGGAGATCTGCCAAACGGGCACGTTGCCCGATGGCGGGCGGAGCTTCTCGACGATGGCCCGGCTGCTCTAAGGCCCCATCCGTTCATTGAGAGCGAACATCAGTTTGAGTCGCTGTCGGCGGTGAAGCAATGGCTTGCGAACGCCGTGACCGTGAAGCGGCAAGTCAGGCGACCACGATGACCGGCAGCAGGCGGTAGCTTGTACATCGGCCCATGCGCGTATCGAGAACCTTGAGCCTCGGTGCTAAGGTGCCGAGCCGTCCCACTCAGTCCCCTCCGCCGCCGCTTCCGCCGTCAGACGAACAGGAGGAGCTGCTGTCTGAGTAGGACGACGAGGATCCGCTGTCGTCCGCCGACGAAGAGTGGCCGTACCCCGAGCCACAGGACGAGGAACCGGAACGGTCGTAGAGACCGCTCGACGGTGACAGTGGGCTTAGCGGGCTCAGGAGCATCCCAGACGGGGATGCCGGGTTCAACGGGCTGTCATCCCAGTCGGAACGGGGGGAAGTCGAACCTGAACCACCTGAAGCGAGGGCACGGGCCTCGCGATCTCGGCGGCGTCGTCTGCGGCTCAGGATGTCGAAGAAGCCGAACATGCGGTTCTCCTGACGTGATCTATCGTGTTTCGGCGGCCGTTCCGTGCATCACCTCGGCACCATAGAGCATGGTGCCCATCGCCAGGAGCGCCAGAATGCCGGCAAGGTAGATGGGCCTGCCTCTGCTAAACCAGATGCATATCGCTACGGCAGCCAGAAGCTCTGCGATGCCGATGATTCCGGTGAGCTTGCCCACGTTGGCTCCGCTCGTTGCACCGAGGGTCATAGCAGCCGCGATCGGTCGGCGCAGGCGGTATGTCAGAGCGACCATAGTAAGCCAGCACTCACCTGCGCCGGAACTTATCAGACGGCTTTGACGGTCGAGTGAATTTCGACGCCCGTCACGTGGTAGCCGTTCTCTTTGATGTCGGCCTTCGCCTGCTTTGAATCCACGCCAACTCTCGGCTGCGGATCATCTAGATCGACTTCATTAGCGTAAAACCACGGACCGCCTTCGGGCGGCAGGGCCACCCCGCTTTTGTCATCGGTGAAGCCGTGGGCGTTGCCTTTGCCCTTGAACGCATGCGCCATTTGCTTTTTCTCCGGATGTCGTCTTGGGCCGGAGGCACATGGGGGCGCATCGATGTCGCGTCAAACCATAGTGTCGAATTCACGCAGCCCTTCGTCCATCGGGCATTGCACGCTTCCGACGAGGGCTGGTTCAAAGACGTTAGAGCGCTGGCGAGAGTCGGCCGGGTAAGAGCTTGACGAGCTACCGGTCCAGTCGCCGTTAGCCGTCTTTTGACTGAAGGTCTTGCAGCGAAATTACTTTGCCGAAGTCTGGATGCGTAGGAAACGATTGCCGCATTGCGCCCGTATCCGGCGCCTTATCGGCTAATTTTGTCTTCGCTTCTTCAAGCGCACTCTCGTAGCGAACTTTAAGGGTCCGGCGCAGGATTGCTGGTATCTGGCCCACGCGCCACAAAACCAACGCTACAGGCGCCACCACAAGCGCCTGACCAATCCGTGGGAGTATCTGATCCGTCAGATATGGAATTTCGGACAGGAGAGAGGCTGGCTCAATCGAGAGCGACACGAGGGCGGCAACCGAAACACCCACCGCCCCAAACATGAGAAACAGCGCATCCATTGCGGCCTGTATCTCGACCTCTAACCGCCTCAAATTATGGACGGATCTTCCGCTGGCGGTCATGCTATTGATCAGGTGAGTGATCGTGGGCAGCAAGCTCGCAGCCACCAAACCAAGAAAAATGACAAGCACGCGTCCAGCGTCGCTGGAGAGTGCCCCCGGCGTGAGCGCAGCGCCTGCCGCGAAAGCGGCCACCAAGCCGCCGATCTCTACCCGTCGAAGCGACAATCAATCCTTCCGGCAGTTGCCCACTCCCGAAGAGCGTTCACAATCTGTTCCATAGCATCAGCCGGATCCAGCAGCGAGCCATGAGTGGCGATTGGTCGCTGGACCGACAGCTTCACGATACCATTCTTCTCGGTTCCGTCGCCCCGCAATCCGAGGTCGGCTGCGTCGACATTCCGTAGTGCCTCATTGATGGTAGCGCGAGAGATCGGCTTCTTCGTCCGGCGCTTTTCCTTGATGAAGACCCTGAAGAACCCCTCGATCCAGCCGTCGTCGGGCACCTCGGCCTTCAGGCTTTCGACCGCCTCTCCGCTCCAGCCCAACGTGCGCAGAACATCAAAGACCGTGGATCCTTCATCTCGGGCCTGCCCTGCCTCGCGCCCCATGATCTGTTCGTGTGGAGCTTGACCGCCGCGATTGGGTTTAGCCGCCACCGTCACTTCGGTTGAAGCATCCAACTCCTTGCCGTCACCTGCCATGAATTTGCTGTTGAGGACGATCGCCTGGCCAGCTTCTAGCTCACCAGCTTTCTGGAAGAGTGCAGTGAGATACCGCTCTAGCGTTCGTCCGCGAACTTGTTGGCCTTCGATCAGTCCAACATGATTCTCGACAACGGCAAAATATAGCGCCCCCTTGAGGACCCGCGCCTGCTCGCCAACGTTCAAGCTTTGCACGAAGAACTCTGCAGTATCGTCTTCAAGCGATTGCATGACAGCATGAACATCGGTGCCGGCCTGCACATGTATAAGCTGGCCCGCGAATACTGCATCGTCCCATGCGGCGGGATCTAAAACTTTATTAAGTATTACTGCGCCGCCATCCTGATGGCCTACTATCCTCGCCTTGGGCGTCGCTCCCTCATGTGGGCCTGGGATTTCATGCCGGGCGCTCATTGATTCGACAGGCCTAGTAGCGCGTCGATCAAAATCTAATCTTTTACTCGGAAGCTATCTATTCAGATATGGTTGCTGCAAGCAAATGAAAAAATTACCACATCGCCTATGGATCTAATCTGCCTGCCACAAATTCATACAGCAATGAGTTGAATTTGGTGAAGCTAAATGGGAAGCGCTGTCATAGATGCGCTTCTGAAGAGTAGAAAGACGGCTGAGCAGCCTGAGATGGCCGCTCACGGTCGCCGGACGGCTCTTCGAAACCAATATTGACCGTTTTAATCTTAAGATGCGCCGTGATCTCAACGGTCTTCAAAAGGTCGCACGGAAATTCTTCATCAATCCTCCTTAGGATTTTGGCGAGTTCGGAAGGCGCTTCGCCCATAATTATGACAGCAAGCTGCGCGGCAGGGTCCGCCAGATGGCCGTTAACAATGAACATTGGGCAACTGTTAGTGGTTTGAATATTCAGTGTTTTTGTAAGCCGCGTTCCATTTGCTGAATGAACAGCTGCAAGTCGGCTTTGAGTCTTTTAGCCAGCGGCAGTGGGAATCCGGTACATATCAGTGGGCAACCTCCATGATCGCGCGAACGCGCTCGAAAGCGGTTTGGTGGATTGCGTAGATATTTTCGGTTTTGTCATGCATCGGCATCAACTTGCCACGTGTGCCGTCAAAATCCATCAAGTAATAATTGCGATCCTGCAAGTGAGACTCGATTTTAGATGTCTCGTCGGATCTCTCGATGATAACGACTTTTGGCGGACAGCTTCGAAAGAGCGCGCTCGCGCCTTGCAGGACCAGATAATCAGCACCTTCGACATCGATCTTCAGAAGCGCAATTTCTCCTGTGCTACAAATGTCATCAAGCCTTTGCAAATGAATGTCTATTGTTTTGTCACCCTTTACGAAAAGGGAGTTTCGTGCGCTGTTATGATTTATATTAAACGTCGACCGCCCGGATACGTTTGATACGCATACATTATGAACGACAATATTCGAAATGTTGTTACGTTGGATATTTTTCTTCAGAAAGAGATAGGTGTCTGGATCGGCCTCAATGGACTCAACGACTCCGTTCGGCGCGACAAGTTGAGCTCCGATGATACTGTGGGTGCCAATATTAGCTCCGACATCAATAAATCGGTCTCCAGGCTTCAGGAATAGGCGCATAAAGTCAAACATTTCATCTGCTCTATTACCGAAGTAAGACACCAACCGCGCGATGCCATCAGATGTTCGCGCCTGTATCGTGATATCATCAAGTTTCAATGCTATCGTGTCTCGTGTAAATTTATTATACTGCCATGCCAAAATGTTTGAGCACGCAGAAATCGGCTGAGCCCGAAATCCAGGATGACGCAGTAGCCATATGATTTGATCGAGATGGCGCATAGCAATAACAGTCCAAGCTAATCTTGTTATGTGGGCATGTTTTACGTCCACTACACTGATTCCTGTCAATCTCCCACGATAAATATTGAAGCTTTTCGGATGGCAATTTAGTACTACACGCCAGCATCATTCTGCGAGACCAGCAAAAAAGGATAGAAATAAAGATTGGATGCAAACTAAAGGTTGAAGGGCCTTTGAGCTCCGCAATACTCCTATTTCGCCGCTCCGTCAGCAATGCTCGCGGCTTAAGATACCGGCGGTCTCACTCGCGCGAATGTTGTAAAAATCCTACACTCTTTATCATGGAATAAGAAATTCGCTTTTTTCATAAACTTATATTGATACTCCAAGCACAAGGAGAAAGCGATGAACTATTATTCGCGAATGGACATACGCAACATAAATTTGAACAAACAAGCCTTGGACACGGTTCTGCCTGTTATTTTATGCGGCGGCTCGGGCACACGCCTGTGGCCGGTTTCGCGGGAAAGCATGCCGAAGCAGTTCTCGCGAATGGTGAATGAGCAGTCTTCGACCTTTCAGACCACGACACGCCGCGTAAGCGATGAAAAGACTTTCGGGCGGCCGATCATCATCACCCATGTAGACGCCCGCTTCATCGTTGCGGAACAGCTGGCGCAGAGTGGTGTCGCGGCCGAGATTGTCCTGGAGCCGAGCCGGCAGGATTCGG
>NZ_BJZV01000067.1 GCF_007992215.1 Methylobacterium gnaphalii
GTCAGCTTCCTCCAGAGTGGCGACTTTTCCAGCGCCTGCGCCTTCACAGTGCTCTTCTTGTCGATGAGGTCAGGGCGCGGGTTGCCACCGCTCATGCAGACGAGACGGTCGAACATCGCCTTGAGGTTCTTAGAGGGGCCGTACCACCAGACAGGCCCAATGATGGCCCAGGCATCGGCCCGGGCGACGCGCTGGTAGAGGCGCTCGTTCCACATCAGATCGGGCTAGTGGTCGCTGTCCGGACCATAGCAGTTGCAGGGCCAGACGCAGAGTGCCATCGAGGAGCCGACGCAGCCGTTGCAGCCCTGAATCTTGGGCTTGCCGTGCTCATTACCAATGTCGACCGCGTCAACCTGCCAGTGGGCCGGGAGACGCCCGAGCATCCGGTGCATCAAGAATCGCGCCTTGCCATCCCTGCCCGGGCAACCGTCGAGCCGTCGGGCTGATCCCGCGACGATGAGCACCTGCAGCGGCCGCTCCTCCAGCGGTAACGTCTCAGCTTCGGCCGCCAAGTCATCCATCCGAGACACTCCAACCTAAAGGCAAGCGGCTGAGACGCGCCTCAGCGGGCAGATCCCGAGCCCCTCGAGCTTGTGGCGTCGCCTTCGCCCGGCTTGATCGCCCAAAGCTCGGTTGGCAGAGCAGTGGGCGCACCTGGCTTATAATCGGCCGAGTCCTGGATGTGAGAGGTCGTCACGTAAATCGTGCCGTCCGGGCCCTCCGAAAACGTGTCCGGCCAGCGCAACTGAGGGTCTTGGATCAGCGTCGTCAGACCGGCATTCGCCCCTGAGAGATCGCGCACCTTCACCGCGTTGTCCTGCGGCGAAGTCACGTACATGCGACCATCCTTCTTTGAAATGAGAAGCCCGTCCGCCGGGCCGTTCTCACCGACCGTAACGAGCTTGGATCCCAGCGTCCCGTCGCTCAGCATTTCGGGCACGAAAGAAGCCGTCGCCCAACCGGTCAGCGCATCTGTAGGCAGGCTGTAAAGCGTCTTGCCCTTGATGGCCTGCCAATAGAGCGTCTTGCCATCCCCGGAGAGGGCGATGCCATCGGCGGAGAACTCCACGCCACGTCCGTCCGGACGACGCAAGGGTTTGCCGTCATAGGTGACCGTCACGCTCTTGTTGGGCATGGTCGAGGGGTGGCCGGACAGCACGCGCTGGGCCGAGCCCCGGTCGAGGTCGACAACGACGAGGGCACCCTCGGCACCGGAATCCGTCAGGAAGGCGGTTTTGCCATCCGGCGAGATCCGTACGTCGTTGAGGTAGGACGCCTGCATCACCGTGCTGGAGTCAAATGGGATAGTCTTCAAGACTTTGTTGGTCTTCAGGTCGATTCCCACGAGCTTCGGTCCGCCCTTGACCACGGCGCCCATCGCGGGCGCGGCGGCATCCACTACCCACAGACGATCCTGGGCGTCGATGACGACGCTCTGAACGCAGACGAAGTGGTTCGTCGGGTCGACCTCGTCCTTCTTGGCATTGCGCCAACCGTTCCATTCCCCATCCGGATAGGCGATCGGCTTGCCATCCCTCAGTTCGGCGACTGAAACTGGCGCGTCCTCGCTCCAGCGTGGGAAGTTGACGAAGATCCGCCCATCCTTTGCCACTGCGACGCCCGTGACCTGGTGCTCGAAACTCGCGATTTTGCTCAGGCTGACTTCAGCCGAGGCTGGAGCGGCAGCCAGGACGACACTTCCCACGAGAAAAACAGCGAGACCCAGGCGCGCCTGATCGGCTTTTGTCATGTCCGGTACTCCGATCCTGTCATGTGGACGCATTGCGATCTGGATGAGCTATGACTCCGCCGACATCTGTCAGATGGTCGTTGTGTCGTCGGGGCTGCTGCGAGGGTCGCAGATGGCAACGTCATTCACGGTCTAGGGAGATGGCAGGCCATTCGGCGGCACACGCGGTCCTGCGAGCAGCCGGAACAAATCTGAACTGTTCCCAGGTCCGACACTCAAAAGCGGCGCGTGTGCGCGCGTCGGCAACCGTCTGCTCAAGCTCGCTGGGAACGATCAACGTCCCGAAGCCAATAGGCAACATCGAACGGGACGTTTGGAATCACAGCGCGCATCGTCAGTAATATTCGAGGCGCCCGAGCTTCGACGCAGGGAGCCTGCTCGAAAGCAAGCCGTCGTCTAAAACGTCGATTGCCATCCAAAAGCCAAGGCGTGTCTCGGACTCGCTTCTCGCAAGCCGGATCACGCCCGAGGCGATCTCGCGCAGTTCGAAGACTTGGATCGTCTCAGCTATTGTCTCAGCATAAAAAAACACCGAAATGTATCAGTCTGTTTTTGCGAAAAAGAATCAAGAAAACAGATGTCAATGGCCTGATCGAGAAAGCTGAAGCATTATAAGGCACCAACGGTTCAATCTGAAATCGCCGAACGATTCGCTTCCGTTGATTGATTCAGTTCTGATAGTTGGAGCCTCTATTAGAGGAGCGTGTCGAGTTGGGCCGTGAGGTCGCGGCAGTGCTGCCGAGCGCGCTGTTTGCGTCTGACTCTCCGATCCATACCGTCCGGTCGAGCCAAACCGGGCCTGAAAACTGCGAAGTCACAGCTAACATAAGTTACGCAATAGATTGGATAACACCAATTTTCGAAGTCAAAAATTCTTCAGGCCATCGCTTCACGCGCAATATTCGGTACACGCACTGCTGATGTCGGGCTTCTCTTATTTGTGCCGCATTTCTGGAAACAGTTCTGGGTGTGAGGAGTATTTGACGGAGGCGTTCATGTCCGTTCCAACCCCCGCGACCGTTTTGTCAAACGCTCGAAGCGTCCCGAATTATTCATCTGGAAATTGTCGATACAGCGCCCTCGCGGTGGCCCATGTCATCAAAGGCATCGTTCCAGTCCTCCGAGAGAGTTACAGCGAAGTCTCGGACGAACCACTCCCCAAGGCATTCGAGCTCCTTGCCCGCAAACTTTTGACTGGTCCGCTCGGTCGGCAGAGCGCCGTGACTGCCCGGTCCCGCCCCGTGGTCCCTATCGTTGCTCGTCAGAAGCCGGCTTCTGCGGTGCCAATCGCCAGCCCATCAGAGTCTGAAAGCCGAGGGCAGACAAACGAACTCGCCCGTAAAGCTCAGAGGATAACGACGCAGCCACAACCTGCCGCCGACGGGATCAAGCCCAAACGGAAGCCTGCCAATGCGCCGACGATGGTGGTCGTTAGGGTTCCGGTTCGGGATGGGCTTCTCATGGTGCGTCAAACCACGACCAACGGACTTACCAAGCCCGCCCTTCCGAGTGGCGTACAACTGCGTGGAGAGACTTGGCAGGAGACAGGCGCCCGTGAGGTGTTCGAACGGACGGGTGTGAAGGTCGAGCCGCAAATGCTGCGACTTCTGTCCGTCGTCACAGCACCGGATCGACGCCAGAACATTATTTTCTGCCAAAGCCCTCCGTCAGAGCACTTGGGCGAATTCGGTCACTGCGAACAGGCAGGGGAGGTTCTCGTCTCTCGCGCGCCCGTCGAAACGATGCTTCCGCTTCATACTGTCATGGTTGCGGACTTTTTCAGGTGCCGTTTCCCGCAATCCCGAGTTTCTGGCGCGACGGTCGTACGGTCTTAGGATTGAGGTTGTCGGACAAGGATGGTCCCGGCGGAGTTGCGGGCGTCAGAGAAGGGGGCGTCGGGTATTCTCGAAGAAGCACCGGAAGTTCTCCAGCCAAGCGCGTAACCAGACTTCAAAGCCTTGCTTCGCTCCAGCCTCATCGTGAGCGTGGCCCCAAGCGTCTTCCGCAAGCGGGCTCGACCACGTCCAGAGCCGGTTCGATCCATCGAACTCGACAGACCCGACCTCTATTTGGCCGATCCGGCCGACGAAGCGGCGCAGCGGCACGCCTGCCACGCTCGCTTGCATCCAGATAATCTTGCTATCCATCGTGCCTCAACCGGCTCAGGGGCCGCTCGTTCAGCCTTATGGCTCAGCCCGCCGTGGCCGTAGCTGCTATTCTCACGCGGCATCTGTCTGGCTTCGTGGCGTCCGCACCTGGGACAACCTGGTCATTTCGTGAGACTCGGATTGCCAACACGCACAGCTCGTTCCCGTCTCCATCACGAATGGCGGGCTTCCGCCCTTTAAGTGCCATTCAAATGCCGGGTCGCCCGAAGCTCTGCTATCCCGAGCTCGGCCTTTTGGATCGCCAGAGCCAGATCGTCAGCCTCGACGCCCAGCTCGTCATGAACGACGTCCTCGCTGTTCTCGACGTCGACATGGAAACGCGTTGGCACCGCATGCGTCCGAGCTTGGCTTCGGCGCTCCACAGCAGCATGAATACGCTTTTCGCGCCATGATCGACAAACCTTTGGCGCATAACAAAAATGAAGGAGAGTTTTCATAAAATGCCTAAACAATATCCGCTTGATTTTTTGGGAACCATGTCACTAAAAATTGCTCTCTGCATTGAGGATCGGTGCCATGGAACAGGGCAGCGCAGGCGAGGTGACGCCGGTCTCAAAACCCGACCCCGGACGCGATGATCGAGTGTTGGCCCATATTCGCAAAGTTTTGCAAAGACTTGCTTCCCATATTGCCGAAAGTGGTCGTCACTCTTAGAGCCCATCCTGGTCGGTTTTGTTAGCTTTTGTTAAAAATTCGTGGAGCTCGTATCGGCTCTCTATATTTGGGCGCAATCAAATTGCGCTGACGCTCCAACCGAAGATGAACCTCCAGTAGATCCGAGAGGACGAAGCCTTGCCAGACCCGCGCATGGGTCTGGAATCTCGCCCTGCAGGCCCATGAGGACGGTCGCGGTCGAGAAGATCACGACCATGGTCTTTCCGATGATGGTTGCGGGCCGCCTGTCCGTTAGGCCGAGGCCGCGATCTCGGCCGCGAGGTTGCGGTAGGTGCGCAGGGGACGACCCAGCAGCGTGGTCAGGCGCTCGACGTCGCCGGCATCCGGCATCATGCCGTCGCTCAGGAAGCGCTCGGCCATCATGCGCATGTCGTAGGCCATCCAGCCCGGCATGAACTGACGGAGGTTCTGCTCGAACCGAGCCGTTTCGTCGCCGCCATAGACAACCGGGCGACCCAACACTTCCGACCAGATCGCGGCCACCTCCGCGCCGGTTAGGGTCTGAGGGCCAACGACGTTGATCCGCTCAAACGGAAGCGGTCCGGCGGTCTGCTCGCGGCGGATTAGCTCTATGGCGGCGGTCTCGCCGAGGTCGCGCCCGTCGACCATAGCAAGCCCTTTGGCTCCGATGGGCATGGGATAGACGCCGTGCTGGAGAATGACGTCCTTGATCGTGAATTCGTTGCTCATGAAGTAGGCCGGCCGCAGGATCGTGGCCTCGAAGCCCATCTGCTCAATCATCCTCTCGACACCGAACTTGCCCGCAAAGTGCGGCACGTTCACGTAGACATCGCTGTGGATCACCGAGAGGTAGACAACCCGCTTGATCCCGGCCTCCCGAGCGACATTGAGCGCGATCAGAGCCTGAGTGAATTCGTCCGCCACCACGGCGTTGAGCAGGAAGAGGGTGGAGACGCCCGAGAAGGCGCTGCGCAAGGCGTCGACGTCGAGCAGGTCGCCGGTAACGACGGTAACACCTGCTGGAAGGCCAGCCTTGGCAGGATCGCGGACAAGAGCGCGCACATCGGCGCCACGCTCCACGAGATTGTCGACGACTTGGCGACCGATTGTGCCAGTGGCGCCGGTAACGAGGATGGTCATGTGATTTACTCCGATTGAAGCCTGTCGGCATCCCGGAGATTGGTGATCCACATTCTAATCAATAGGCGGCATATCTGGACAGCTCGTCTCATCGGTGGAACACATGGATCTCCTTGCTCTGGCCGACTTCAACCTCGTTGCCCGTCACGGAGGCTTCGGCCGCGCTGCTCGGGCGGCCGGGCGCCCGAAGGCGACGCTGTCACGCCGGGTTGCGGAGCTTGAGGCCGCACTCGACCTACGCCTGTTCGAGCGAGGGTCGCGCATTCTCAAGCTCACCCAAGAGGGGCGAGCCCTCCACGAGCGGACGGGAGCGCTGTTAACAGAACTCGACGAGGCGGCTGCGGCCATTGCCTCCGGCGGCGCGAAGCCGCGTGGCAGGTTGAGGATCAGCGCACCACTCTTGTTCTCACATGTCGCGATAGGAAAGCTCGCGGCCGAGTTCGCGATGCGGCATCCCGAGGTCCAACTGGAGGTCACGACAGAGGATCGCGTCACCGACATGGTCGAGGAGGGCTACGACCTCGTCATTCGGGTCAACCCGGGGACTGACGAGAGCTTGATCGGCCGCGTCTTTCTGCACGACCGGCTGGTTGTCGTGGCTAGCCCAGGGTTGGCGCAGCCCGCTGATAACCGGGCCGTGCCGGCTGTGGTACGCGGTTCCGGCAGTGGAGAGGCTTGGCAGGTGAGAACGTCCAGCGGACGGTCGCGCATCCCCTTTGTGCCGACCCTGCAGCTATCGTCGATGATCATGGTTCGTGACGCAGTTCGGGCCGGCGTTGGGGCCGCGTGCCTGCCCATCTCGCTCGTGGGCCGCGACTTGGCGGACTGTACCCTGGCCCACTGGGGCGACGTCGATGGCCCCGAGATCGCACTCTGGACGCTCTACCCGTCACGGCGGCTGCTCAGCGCGCGCGTGTCGGCGTTCCTCGAGCACCTGAAGCAAGCGTTTCCGCGAGGCACGCCGGATGAACTCGCGGCATACATCAGCGCATGAGATGCAAGGCTGGCGCCCGGATGACCGCTCTTGGTTGCATGTACCGCGAGTATTGGATCGGGAGCGGTGCTTGCGGATTTAATCCGGGAAGCTTCCGGAGCGACAAGACTCTCGTACGATGGGGCACGGTCGTAGATGTCCAACTCCCCTATTCCCATTCAAAGCTGACTGGCGTCCCACATCCCAATCCGGGCGAGATGTCAGGCGTGGACGACCCGGCCGGCCGCACTGCCAGCCTGGTCAGCTTGGGCTCGTCGTTTCGTCTTCGGATCTGGAACGTGGGAACGTATGCAGTATATCGGTTGCGAGCGGATATGACACGCTCGGCTTTCTTGATCGCGATACTACCTTGTCGTGTCTCGACTGAGAGACGTCCGTCTTTGCTGTCGTCTCCGCCAACGACGGCGATCGCCGCCGTGACGCCGTCTCTATGACCCCTTGG
>NZ_BJZV01000068.1 GCF_007992215.1 Methylobacterium gnaphalii
AAGGCGCAAAAAAAGCGGGGGCGCCTTTCGGCGGCGCCTCCTGTTTCGTTAGGCTCGAGTGCTCACCAGCGGAGGGTGAAGTTGCCCTTTGCGGCGTGGTTCTCGGCGCGGGCGCCGACCTGGCCGGTATAGGCGACGCCGATTGTGGCGTTGGCTGAGACCTTGAGGTCGAGGCCGGCATTGGCCACCACCGCGTCGCGGTCGATCGGCAGACCCGCCGTCACGAAGCTCGCTCCGGTCTGGAAGGCGAGCAGCGCCGTCGGCATCACGTCGCCGAAGGCCCGGCGGTAGCCGACCAGGCCGTAGGCTGTGACCGGGGCGCCGAGGCCGAGATCGAACGTGGTCTGAGCCCGCACGCCCACCGTCGCCGTGCCGATATCGGTGTCGTGCGAGAAGCCGCGGAGGGCCGTGATGCCGCCGGTCTCGGTGAAGCGGTCGGTGTTCACGTTGACGTAGGCGCCCCCGACGAAGGGTTCGATGTAGCTCGTCGCGAAGGCGGCGGCCGGAGCAGCACCCTTGGTGATCAGGCCTACCGGGGCGGAGTTGCCGAACGAGATGCGGTAGCCGATCTCGCCGAAGCCCTGCGTGGTCGAACCGCCGTAATGGGCGGTGTCGTTGTCACCGACACCCGGGAACACCACCGAGCGGCGGGTCCGCGAGTCGTTGCCGGAATAGACCGCGCCGAGACGCAGCGCGATCGGACCGAACTCGGTGCCGCCGTAGATGGCGCCGAAGCCGCTCTCGATCTGGGCCGACTGCGAGCGTCCGGCCGTGTCGAGGTTGGTGCGGGTGTAGCCGCCGGCCACGCCGAGGCGGAAACCGTTCTCCAAGCGCACGTCGGCACCGGCCACGAACCCCGCCGTCGAGCTGTTGACGCCGGCGGCGTTGCCGTCGGTCTCGGCATGGCCGAAGCCGCCGAAGCCCTGAGCCCAGACGCCGAACACGCGCGGGTCGAGCACGCGGGCCGGCACCATAGTTGTGGCGACCCGACGGCCCGGCAGGTCGGCGGTGTAGGTCGCCGGCAGCGAGCCGTAATCCGCGCCCTCCGCCGTGCCGCCGTTGCGCAGACGGTCGAGGATCGCCTCACGCACGAAGAACGCCGTCTCGAAGGCCGCACCCGACGCGCTCGCATGGATGTCGCCGGAGAGAGCCTGGAAGGCGCCCTGGGCCTCTGCCGCCGTCAGGCCCACCGTCGCACCGTAGACGCCCGAGTTCGGACCCGCGCTCTGCACCCCATCGGCCGCCGCAGCCTGGTTGCGGTTCAACGCCACCGTGGCGAAGGCGACGTCGTTGCGGGTCAGCGTCAGGTCGACTTCGGTCGGCTGGTAGCGCAACGTGGGGGTGAGGAAGGCGAGGTTCGAGGTCACGCCCGCGAACTGGCCTCCGACACCGCCGGCCGAGGTCAGGATCGCATACTGCGTGCGCGGGTTGTAAGTGCCGACCGCCGCGAGAACCTGCACGGTGCCGCCCTGAAGCGTCGTCGTGCCCGTGGCCGCGATCTTGTCGGACTGGCCGGCCGCATTGGCCTCGACAAGGTAGGTCGAGCCTGCCGCGAAGGCTACGTTGCCGGCGACGTTCAGCGTGCCGATCGAGTTGCCCGGCGCCACCGTCGAGCCAGACTGCGCCGCGATCCCTCCGACCGTGCCCGAGCCGCCGAGAAGGCCGCCGTTTTGCACGATCGCCACGCCGGTGATGGTGCCGTTGGCAAACAGCGAGCCGCCATTGCCGATGGCCACGTCACGGGTCACGTGATCAGTGGTAGCTAGGTCGAGGCGACCGGTGACGTTGTCGAAGTAGCCGGCGGCCGAATAAAGGTCGAGGCGGCTCCAGTAGCTCAGCGCCGAGCCGTAGAAGGCGGCGAGCGCGTTGGTCTCGGTGTTGACGATGATCTGGTTGATCGTGTCCGTCGAGAGATTGCCGTAGATGCCGCCGTTCGGGGCGATCGTCTTGGCGGCGGCGGTGCTGCCGCCGTAGAGCGTCGAGAGCAAGATCGAGGCGTCGGGACCGCCGGTCGGGGCGGCTTCACGCGGAGCCTGAGTGAAGGTCAGGGTCGGCAGACCGTAGGTGAGACGCTGCTGGTAGAGCGCTTGGTTGGCGGCAGAGGCCGCGTAGGGGCTGCCGGCCATGTTGGCGGCCGAGGTCGCGCAAGTCGCGACGGCGTTGCCGCACTGCGCCGAGATGTAGCTCTGCAGCTCACCCTGGGCCGCCGTGAACAGGGCCGGCAGGTTGATCGCCGTGCCGGTCGTCGAGGCGTTGTTGACGTAGAGCGGGTTGGTGAGGGCCTGCGCGATGTCGTAGGCCGCGAACGAGCGCGAGGCGATGATGTCGAGCGGGTAATGCACGCCCAGCACGATGCGGCTGTCGCCGTATTCCGCGGCACGCGCCATCATGGACTGGAACTGCTGCGGCACCAGCATGCCGAGCAGGTAGCTGTCGGTGAAGGCGTATTGCGCGTGACCGCTCGGGAAGGACGGGTTGGTGGCGAGCCCGTTCAGCGCGGTCGGGTCGAAGATGTTGTAGTTGCTCGGAGTTACCTGAACCGGCCGCGAGGAGCCGTAGACGTCCTGGCCGGCGCCGGTGTTCCTCACGCCGTAGGCGATATCGAGGACGCTGTCCCGGGTATTCGGCAGAGTGCCGATCGTGCCGGCGCCAGCCGAGCCGGCGGGGATCGTGTAGGGCGCGGTCGGCAGCGTGTAGCCGGCCGGAGCCACCGCGGGGATAGGGACGTAACCGGCAGGCGTGGTGCTCGGGTTCGTGGCGGCGCCGTTCGCGAAGTAGTTCTTCGCAACGCCGAGATCGGCGCTCATCACCGAATAGGCGTTGTTCAGCAGAGTGTAGGTCTTCGTCAGCGGGCCGGAGGTCAGGCTACTGGCGCGGATACCAGTCTGGTAGATCGGGCCGAGGGTCTGGCCGTAGCCGCCCGATGGCTGGACCGGCTGAAGGCCGCCTGCGCTCTGGGCCTGTTGGAGCGGAAGGCCGCCTGCGAGGTTGTCACCCGGTCCGAGGTTGACCTTCGTGCCATCCGCAAGGGTAATTTGGGCGATGGAGCCGTTAAAAAGGCTGCCTGCGAGTGTCTTATCGCTGATCGCGAGCTGCTGGCGGGCTGTGCTGGTGGCCTGATTGTCCGCGATGGCCAAGGAAAGGTTCTGCTGCAGGGTCTGCTGGCCGACCTGGGTGCCGTTCAGCGCCAGGAAGGGCGAAAGCAGGTTCAGGACGTTGACGTTGGCGGGTGTGACGTTGGGCGTCTGCGCCTGGGCAGCGCCGATTGTACCGGCGAGGATCGCCGCTACCGAAACACTGTGTTTGAAGAGCATGGTGGGATTCCCCTCGAAAACCGTGAAGAGGCCTTCGAGCCGCCGTTAAGGGAGAATCACGCCTAGCGCTGCGTCATAATCCCGTCATGAATTTACTTGGCAGAAACTGTGATGTGCTTGCAACTCATGATTTGCCGGCACATATTTAGCTATGAAATCTAACATGCCTTACGCAGATCGCGCTTGCTAGATTTCGTTGGGCACCGGCGGGACCGCGCCCCCCTCGACCAAGCACCGTCGCTCCAGCTCCTTCGCATAGTCCCGCCACGGATCCCGCTCTCGCTCCGTGATCGCGAGGCGCTCCCCGCTTCGCCCCGCCCTGTCTGCAAGCTGAGCGATGTCGTCGGCACGCTCCTCCCGGAACTCCTCAACCAGCTGTTTGATGTCGCCGCTGGTAGCCGAGCCAAGGCAGCGGGTCGAAGCCTCGCTGTTCTGAGCCATCGAGCACGCGAAAAAGCCCTCCGCAGCGAACCGGGCGGGCTGAGTCTGGGAGGACTAACACCTAACAAGGCATCGGTGGCGGACCCTGAAGGTTGCAGAGAGCCAACCTCTCCCGGACGTCTGGCTGCCATTCGCGGGCCGCAGGTGAAAACTCGGAGCGCAGACACAACAAAGCCCGCCCACGTCAGACAGACAGGGCGGGCTCTGAGGTCGAGCAGCGATCGGGCAAGAGCGCAGCTCACGCCGGTAGTACGCCCGGGTGACGAAAAGAGTTTCAGTCCGGATCGCGCCTCGCCGCGACACAGGCGCTTTCTTGATCCGGTCGGTACTATCGCCCCGGACGGTTTCCCTCCAGAGCGTCGATCCGACGCTGCAGCAGCAAATCGGCGATCGTTGACGTGCACGGATTTGGAGCGACCGCCTACATCGCGACCGCGTTCGCAGACACGTGAAACGCGGCGGAGGTTACCAAGGGCTTCCGTCCTTATGGGTGTAAAGCCACTGCCCACCCGGGCCAAGTTCGGCCCGCAGATCATCGTCCGGGTAGTCGGCCGAGTCGCCGGGGGTGCGGTCGCCGATTTCAAGGTATATCACGTCGGCTGAGGTCTCGTTCAGCAGGTGGTGGGCAGCCCCTCCTGCCGGGAAGCCGGCGCACATGCCAGGGTGCAGGCTTTCTTTTCCTGCGTCCGTGATGAGGGTCGGCTCTCCGTCGAGAACGAAGATGAACTCGTCCTGCTTCGTATGGCGGTGGCGCAACGAGGACGCGGCGCCGGGAGCAAGACGCGTAAGGTTGACGCCGAAATTCCGCAAGCCGAACAGGTCGCCGAGCACCCGCTTCTCGCGCCCGGCCATCCGGGCGGCGAAGAGTGCGGGGTAGCTCGACGGTTTCGCTCTAGGCACTACGCCGGCCGCTTCGATCGCGACGGGAGCGCTTGCAATGCTGCCAGCAGGGTTGTCCGTAGCGGCCTTGCTCATAGGCTCTCTCCAAGGTGAACTATCATAGCACCCCACCCTGCCTGCCCAACACGCAACCACGACCCGTCGCGGCCACCGGAGTCCGGGTGGAGGCGAGCGGTGTTCAGCTTCAGAGAGACGGAACCGGGCACATAGCGATTAGAGCCAATGGCAATGTATGCCACTGGCCCTAACGGGCGGCCCCAAAGCACGGCTATCGAGCACTCTGGCGGAGGATTGGTTCAAGCACTTCGCACCATCGTCAGAAAGCGCGTGACCTCGCCGGTCAAATGTTCGGACTGACGCGAAAGCTCTTCAGCAGAGGTAAGCACCTGGCTCGCTGCGGCGCCCGTATCCTCCGAAGCGCGTGCCAGGCCCATGATGTTGCTTGTCACTTCGCTGGTTCCAGCTGAAGCCTGGGCAACGTTACGTACGATCTCGCGCGTCGCCGCACTCTGCTCCTCCACAGCCGCGGCGATGGTGGTGGTGACTACGTCGATCTCTCGGATCCGCGCGGTGATTGTCGCAATTGCCGTCACGGTCTGCCCTGTTGCGCCCTGCACCTGCGCAATCTGGCCGGCGATTTCTTCCGTCGCTCGCGCAGTCTGACTGGCCAGTTCTTTCACTTCTGAAGCCACGACGGCGAAGCCGCGGCCTGCTTCCCCTGCGCGAGCCGCTTCGATGGTCGCGTTGAGAGCCAACAAGTTGGTTTGGCCCGCAATGCTGGAGATCAAGCCGGCAACATCGCCAATGCGGCTGACCGCAGCATTCAATTCCTGAACGAGCGCTGCCGTATGATCAGCATCGTTGGCCGCGCGCTGCGCTAGGTCGGCCGATCCGGACACCTGCCGACCAATCTCCTGTACCGAGGCGCCCAGTTCCTCAGCGGCAGCCGCGACAGTGCCGACATTGGCTGATGCCTCTTCGGCCGCCGCTGCGACGGTCGTCGACTGGATCGCAGTTTCTGTTGCGGTGGCTGTCATTGTCTGAGCGGTCGCCTGCAACTCCGTCGCTGATGCGGAAACCATGCTGACGATGCCACCTACGGCCTGCTCGAAGCGATCAGCCATCTGGCGCATGCCAACCCGGCGCTGCTCTTCGGCATCCAAGCGGGCCTGTGCAGTCTCTTCCTCAAGCAGACGCATGCGGATCAGCGCCTCTTTGAAGACCTGGACGCTATCCGCGATTGTGCCGATTTCGGTTTTCTCGGTTTGGTGCGGGACGTCCGCATGCAGGTCTCCTGCCGCGAGCGCCTTCATGGGCGTCACAACGGAAGCAATACCTCGTGTAATGCTGCGGACGATGAGTCCGGCCACCGCAGCGAGAAGAAGCGCCGCGCCCAAGCTGACAATCAGCGTTGCCGACCGAAGGCTAGAAACAGCCCCTTCGTAAACACCAACCTTTTCATCGGCAGCCCTGCTATTAAGCGCGGCGATGGCGGTTGCTGCCTCAGTCGCAGCCTTGATTGCCGGTCGTAACGTACTCAGGTTTTGTTCTGTTGCTGCTTGCTTATCACCGCTTTGTGAGAGGCGAATAATACCAGGAATAGCGTTGAGGGTTATCGTCCAATTCTTCAGGAATGTATCGAATAACTCGCGCTCGCCCGGCAGGGTGGCTAAAGGTTCATACAACTTGATGACTTCTTTGACAGCGTCGATTTTCGTAGCTAACGCTACCTCTTCATACTGATCGAGTTTTGAATCAGTATAGATGATATGATTTACGACGCTAATGCAAACATCAACGATATTGGCCTGAAGCGATTTGGCATACTTGATGCTCGGCATCGTGTTATAAGAGATTTCGTCGGTCGCAGCTTCCAGAACTGACAATCTCTCGAACACAAGTCCAGCCAGGATCATTAAGACGATGATTGCGCTGGCAAACCCAACAGTTAGGGCCGTTCGAATTGAAACCTTGTTCATGACCTTGGACATGTCGACAAGCTTATTTCTGCACAATCAATTGCCCCAGCAAAACGCCTAGTGCAG
>NZ_BJZV01000069.1 GCF_007992215.1 Methylobacterium gnaphalii
ACCTTGCCCGCGTTAGGCTTAACCGGACCTTTTTCCGTTCGAGAGTTCAACGCGTTGGCTCGGCGGGGTGGGCCGCCGCAAATCGCCGTGCTTCGATGAGGACAGGCATCAACTCACGCCCCCAACGCGATAGCCGATAATCGACCCGAGGCGGGCTCTCGTTATAGTCTATCCTTTCGACCAAGCAGTCCTTCTCCAATTCTCGGAGGTGTTGTGTAAGCATCTTTTGCGATATGCCCGGGATGTCTCGCAGCAACTGCAATGCCCGCATCGATGGGTCCGCGTAGAGCCGAAATAGGATAGGCAACTTCCAGCGCCCTTGGATCATGCGGATGACGCGCGTGACATAGGCGACGGCACCGTCCGGTCCGAGGCATATGCCGCGCTCTTCGGCAGGCACCTTTAAGTGCGTACTTGCGTCTTTCACCTGATCGATCGACCTCTCGGCTGTCATCGAGAAGGATGGGTTTTGGACGATGGATCTTCAACTGGCTGGGAAGGTCGCGCTCGTCACCGGAAGCAGTAAAGGCATCGGCGAGGCCATCGCGATGACGCTTCTACGCTAGAATGCACGTGTGGTCATTCATGGACGGGACCGAATAGAGGTCGATCGCGTCGTCACGGCGTGTGCGGGTCGTGCTGAGGGTATCTTGGCTGATCTGACACGGGATGAGGATGTGGAGAGACTGGCAGCGAAAGTTGAACGCCACGTCGGTTCCATCGACATCCTTGTGAACAATGCCGGGGGCTCAGGTCCAAAAAGCGACTGGCAGGGATCCGATCCGGCTGAATGGGCGGCAACCTACGACCGGAACGTTCTAGCAGCCCTTCGCGTCACAACCCGGTTCCTGCCGGGCATGCGGCGAGCTAGGTGGGGGCGCGTCATCAATATATCGAGCGGGGCAGCCACAATGCCGCCACCGGCCGGCGCGGACTACTCCGGCGCGAAGGCGGCGATCAACGCCATGACCGCCTCGCTTGCAAAAGCCGTGGCCGCCGAAGGCATCACCGCCAACGTGATCTCCCCCGGCACCGTAAGGAGTGCGCGGCTCGAAAGCACGTTCCGTAAGGCTGCCGTCGATCGAGGGCTCGCGTCGCGCGACGCGGCATGGAACGAGATCGAGAAGTCCGTCCTGCCCATATTCGCTCAAGTCCCGGTTGGGCGTGTCGGCGAACTGAACGAACTCGCCGATGCGGTCGCGTTTCTCGCAAGTCCGCGCGCGAGCTACATCACTGGCATCAACCTCCGCGTCGATGACGGCCTTTCTCCCGTTTTGTAGAAGGCTGGACTGCCGCTTCCGGGCACTTCTCGGTGACGCTGCTACAAGGAAGTTGGCTCGTTGGTGGAAGGACCGGTCAGGAGGCAGCTGGTCTGCTTTGCGGAAGGGATTAGAGAAAAGCGGACGTTCGACGTTCGACTGGAGCTGGCCGAAAGCGGCCTGTCCGCTTTGGATTTCAAACCGGCTAAAAGCAGACGTCTTAGGCCAGCTCGTGATGTCCCGAAGCAGGCTTACACGGAGCGCGCAGGACCCAAGGTGCCGGAGGCAGTCGTACCTGCCGCCACCAAGAAACTGGCGTACGGGTTCGGATAGCGCTTGAAGATCGCAATCAATCACAGCTGAGGCACTGGCCAAGCGGGCCGCTTCCATTCGTTTCGCTGATGGCTGCAATCGGAACAACGCGTTTCCATTCTAGCCGGTTTGCAATCATCCTCACGGCGCCGACACCTGCCACGCTTCCCCTTCGGGGGCGTTCCGTTTCCGCCGCAGCACATCCGGGAGCCCTTTATGAGCATGTCCGTCCAGCTGATCGCTCAGCTGCGCCTCCGCTGCCTCACCTCCCAAGCCGCTGCCACGGCATTGCTCCTCCTCGCGGGCGGCTGCGTGGCGGTCGAGCCGCAGGCGCGCTCGGTCGCGCCGGCGCCGAACGCCGCCTTCACGGCCATGTACGGGGCGCATCCCAACGAGCGCTTCTCCCTGCCGGCCACCGACGTCGCGGGCGTCGATCCGCGCTACTTCCGGCAGGAGGTCGCCTACCCGCGCAACGATCCGCCAGGCACGCTCGTGGTCGATCCGGGCAACAAATTCCTCTACCTCGTGCGCGAGAACGGGCGCGCCCTGCGCTACGGCGTCGGAGTCGGCAAGGCGGGCCTGGCCTGGAGCGGGCGGGCGCGGGTCGGGCGCAAGGCCGAGTGGCCTCGCTGGACGCCGACGCCGGACATGATCGCCCGCGAGCCCGAGCGGAATGCTCCCTGGCGCAACGGCATGGCGGGCGGCCCCGGCAACCCGCTCGGGCCGCGCGCCCTCTACCTATTCGACGGCGACCGCGACACCCTCTACCGCATTCACGGAACGACAGAGCCCGGCACGATCGGGACCAACGTCTCGTCCGGCTGCATCCGGATGTTCAACCAGGACATTGTCGACCTCTACGGCCGCGTGCCGGTCGACACGCAGGTCGTCGTGCTCGACGGTTCGGACAACGTCGAGCCGTCCGTGACACCGGTCGCTCGATCGGAACCGCGCCAAGCTGGTGGATGAACCTCGGCCATCCTGATGCGGGGACCTCCAGATGTTGACGAGCGGCGGCGTTCCAAGAGAACGACGCGTTCGGATGGAAGGGCGAGGCGATGCGCTACCCGGACTTGGAACTCGATCTCCTGCGGGCCTTTGTGGCTGTGGCCGAGACCGGCAGTTTCACGGCCGCAGCTGACGTGGTGCACCGCTCTCAATCAGCCGTCAGCCAGAAGGTCCTGCGGCTTGAGGAGATCCTGGGACGGCGTGTCTTCGATCGCACGAGCCGTACGCTCGGGCTGACACCGGACGGCGAGCGGCTGCTCGTCGCGGCGCGCCAGATGCTGGAGTTCAACGACCGAGTCATGCGCACGTGGCGAGAGCCTCCCACGAGTGGCACGCTGCGCCTTGGCGTGTCGGAAGACTTCATCCCGGGCCAACTGCCGAAGCTGCTCGCACGTTTCGGGCGGCTCTACCCGGACGTGCATATCGATCTGATGACAGGTTTGAGCTGCAACCTGCTGGAAGCCTACGACGCGAATCGCCTCGACGCGGTGATCGCCAAGCGCGGCGGAACGAACCTGCGGGGGCGTGTGATCTGGCGCGAGCCGCTCGTCTGGCTGGCATCGACTGACTACGAGCTCGACTTCACCCGGCCTGCCCGCCTCGTCATGCTGGCGCCACCCTGCAGCTACCGCGAGCTGATGATCGCCGCCCTCGACTCGGTACGACGGGAGTGGGTCGCTGCCTGTACGGCAAGCAGCCTGATGGGTGTGCAGGCCGCGGTCGCGGGCGGACTTGGTGTCACGCTGCTCGGCCGCTCCTTCGTGCAGGAGGGCATGCAGATCCTGCGCGCGCCAGAACTCTGGCCGGCCCTGCCGATGACCGAGGTGACGGTGCTGGGCGAGGACCGGGCGCCCGATTTGGTCGAGCCGCTGATCGCCTTCCTGAGCCAGAGTCTCGCCGGCCACGACGCACTCGCGATCGCGGCCTGAGCGTCCCGCCGGCATTCAGCCTTGTGGCGCTTTGCGGGCTATGAAGGTCTCGGGCGAGCCATCCTCGGGGTTCACGAAGATGATGTCCGTCGGCTCACGCCGCGGCGTGTCGACCGAGAGGAAGACCACAGGCTGCTCGGTGACCGTCGGCATCGCGTGCAATGTGCCGCGCTCGAAGAACAGCAGCTCGCCCGGGCCAAACGCGGTTTCGGTGTCAGCATCGCCCATTCAGAAGGTACCACGACCCGACAAGACGTAGAGGTACTCGTCGCAGGTCGCATGGTAGTGAGGTGGAGTGGGCTTGTAGACGCGGAAGACGCGCGCGCTCGCCGCCTCGCGGTCCGTGAGGTAGGTGTCGACCAGGAGAGTCTCCGCTGCGTCGGGCAGCGCCGCCGCGATCGCTTTCAGATCGAAGCGCCCCGTGTTCCGCGTGCCCGACATGACTCCTCCTGCAATGAGCGGTCCGCGCCAATCCGGCGCCGGAGGTAAGCGCAACGACCTCGACGGCTTCGCAGGCAAGCTCAGGCCCAGCCCTCCAGAACGATCTTGCCCTTGGCGCGCCCGCTCTCGATCATCGCTTGAGCCCGGCGAAGATTGGTTGCCGAGATCCTGCCGAAGCTCTCCGCAAACGTGGTCTTCAGCGTGCCGGCGTCCACCAAGCGCGCAACCTCGTCGAGGAGCCGGCCCTGCTCAACGATGTCGGCCGTGTTGAACATCGAGCGGGTGAACATGAATTCCCAGTGCGTCGACACGCTCTTTCGCTTGAAGGGCAGGATGTCGAGGCAATCCGGATCGTCGATGAGCACGAGGCGGCCCTGTGCTGCAATCAAGTCGGCGATCTGACCCAAGTGCTGGCTGGTGTTGGTCGTGGAGAAGACGAAGCCCGGCGCACCGAGCCCGAGCGCGGCGACCTCCGCGGCAAGCGGCTTCGTGTGATCGACGACGTGGTGAGCGCCGAGTGCACGGCTCCAGGCCGCCGTCTCAGGGCGGGATGCCGTGGTAATCACGGTCAGATCTGTGAGCTGGCGGGCGAGCTGCGTCGCGATGGAGCCCACGCCCCCCGCACCTCCGATGATCAGGATTGCGTCGGCGGCACCCGGCACTGCCTTGCGCACGTCGAGCCGGTCGAACAGCGCCTCCCAGGCGGTGATCGCGGTTAGCGGCATCGCCGCTGCCTCGGCGAGTGAGAGCGAGGCGGGCTTGTGGCCGACGATGCGCTCGTCGACACAGTGCAACTCGGCGTTCGTGCCGGGCCGGCCGATGTCGCCGGCGTAGAACACCGCATCGCCCGGCTGGAACAGGCTTGCTTGCGAGCCAACGGCCTCGACCACACCGACCGCGTCGTAGCCGAGGATATGCGGCTGACCCTGGGCCGGGGTGACGCGAGCGCGAACCTTCGTGTCGACCGGGTTGACCGAGACAGCCTGCACCCGGACGAGGAGGTCACGCGGGCCGGGCGTCGGCGCCGGAATGTCGAGATCGACGAGGGCCTCGTCGCTATCGATGGGCAGAGACCTGTAAAATCCGACGGCCTTCATGGAAAACTCCTGTGGTGTGAGATGGTCAGGCACGTGCTTGGCGTGCGCTCGCCGCGATGCCCAGTCCGATGGCGAGCGCGCCCAGGATCAGGTCGAGGCCCAGGGTCTCGTTCAGGGTCGCAGTGGAGAGTGCAAGGCCGATGACTGGCACCGCCAGCATCAGGGTCGAGGTCGCGTTCGCTGGCAGCAGTGCGCTTGCTGCGTTGACGCCGCAGAAGCAGAAGGCTGTTGCGATCGGGCCGACGAAGCCGAGGCAGGCCCAGAAGGCACCGGTGCCGTCGCCCGTGAACGGTCCTTCGACCGCATAGGCCAGCGGCACGAGAAAGGCCGCTGCGAGCAGCATCTGCCAGGGTGCAAGCTGGATCGCCGACGAGGGCGCGCGGCCGTAGCGCAGGTGCAGGATGCACGCGGCCCAGGCCGCCGAGGCCGCAACCAGCATCGCGTTGGCGCCCAGGAGCTGCCCGTCCCGCCAGTCAATCACGTACGGGTTGAGGAGGACGAGGATCCCGAGTCCGGCAAGGCCGATGCCGGCCCATTGCCGCCGCCCGATGCGTTCGCCGAACATCAAGACTACGGCCGGGAGCACCCAGATCGGTGTTGTGTAGCTCAGGATCGCCGAGCGGCCGGCCGGCAGACGCGTCATCGCCACCGCACCAAGGGCGGTGAACAGCATCATCTGCAAGAGGCCGACAGAGGCGACGACGGGCAGGTCGCCGCGACGGGGCAGCTGCATCTCTCTGCGCATCGCTTGCCAAGCGAACAGGCAGGCTGCGCCAGTTGTGAAGCGCGAGGCGGACAACCAAAGGGGTGAGACGTGGCCGAGGCTGAGCTTCATCACCGGCCAATTTGCGCCCCACAGGAGGATTGCAGCGCCGAGCAAGATCGTGGAACTTGCCCGCTCCCGCCCGAAGCGCAACTGCGGACGCACAAGTCCGATCGCGAGGCGAGAAGGTCCGAGCCCTGCCGAGGCAGGGAAGTCTGGGCAGGTGCGGTGGGCAACAGCAATCGCTGAGGCGGACATGGCTGGCCTCGTCTGGAGCGGGTATCGCAGGGTTCGAGCGCGCCCGGAATTGATGCCGTAGCGACGCCCGCTCCGTGATTGCGGAGCCTGAACAACATGCTTCCGGACGAGCGATTGGATAAGCGCATAGTTCTGATGGATGCGATCAGAAATTCTGCTGCGCTGGTTCTCGGTCGTGAGATGATACGAGGCGGTTTGGAGCGCTCGAAGCGAAGCCTCTGCCTCATCTCGATTGGTGGCCTGATCAAGGTTCTTGCAAGACCGACGAGG
>NZ_BJZV01000070.1 GCF_007992215.1 Methylobacterium gnaphalii
GGCGCTCACCCTTCGCAGCGGCCGGCACAGGACGCTGCGAGCGCGACGTCATCTCGCGCGTCATTGCCGACGGTCTCGATCCGCATTCCACGCTGGTGCGGGACATGATGACCCCGCCCCCCAGACCGTCGATTGTCGGGGAAAGGCTCGCCGACGGTTTCCAGATGATGCTCGACGGCCATTTCCGGCACCTGCCAGTGAGGCGGGACGAGGAGGTCATCGGCATGATCTCAATGCGGTCGCCGGCATAAGGGTAGTGGGCCAGCTTGGAAAGCTCGACCGGCGCAGCCCATTGGCTAACTGGCGGAAGCCTTCTGAGCGGCCTTGCGCTTCTTCTTGCCCAACTTGCTGCGCTTGATCGGCGCTTCCTCATCGGTCGCGCGTTCGCTGATGGCGAAGCCGTGGAGCTGCTTCCCCTGCTCGGGGTCTACGGTATCGCCCTCTGTCAGAGCGTAGAATGCCGCCCGAACAATTTCCTTCTTGCTGCTCTCAGGATGGCGCTCGCGTGCAGCGGTCATCAGCTCCTTCGGCTTTGTCCCAGGTGTTGCGAGGCTACGAAGTGTAGCCGACAAAGTTGTTATCGAGGACATATGCTGCTTTCAACTGTCGGATTGGATGGCAACGCTCAGCTTATCGGCTTCAGTCTCATATGACAAAAGCAAGACAGAGCCGCGTTGATGGCTGTTGCGGATCGATCACTACGTGAGGCGGTCCGGTCTACTACAAGGTCGCCAGTTCCTGTCAGAGACCCGGGACCACCTTGAGCGCGACCGTCAGACCGACGGCGCGCTCTTCTTGTTGTACGGTCCGCGCTTGCCCGGCTTCGTCTCGAACAGCTCCGCGATCCTCACGGTGTGATCGACCGTACAGGGCGTGCCCGTGATAGCTGGGTACCGATCAGGAATGTGCCGCTGCGTTACAGCCAGCCGCTTCTGCGGAACCGCCAGTACAGGACGGCACAGGCAGCAAAGATGCCGCCGAGCACCATGAAGTAGCCGTAGCGCCACTTTAGCTCGGGCATGAACTCGAAGTTCATCCCGTAGATACCGGCGATTGCGGTTGGGACGGCCAGGATGGCCGCCCAGGCGGCCAGACGGCGCGTGATGTTGGTCTGCTGGGCTTGGCCGAGCATCAGGCTCGCCTCGAACGCGAAGGCCAGGACTTCGCGCACAGCGTCGATCTCGTCCTGCGCGCCCCGCAGGTGGTCGGACACATCGCGGAACAGTGGCTGCATCTCTTCGTCGATGGCCACCATGTCGCCGTGCTCCAGCTTACGGCAGACTTCGACGAGCGGCACCACGGCGGTGCGTAGGCGCAGGAGGTCACGGCGCAGCAGGTACAGCCGCTCGATCTCATCCGGGCGCAACTCGCGCTTCAGGACGCTGTCCTCGATGGCCTCGACCTCGGCCAGCACGGTCTCCATCACGGGCGCGTAGTTGTCGACGATGAAGTCGAGCACGGCGTATAGGATGTAGTCCTCGCCATGCGCGAGGAGCCCGGGGCAGGCCTCGGTCTTCTCGCGCACGGGCGCATAGGAAACGGAGGCTCCGTGGCGGACCGTGACCACGAACCCCCGGCCAACGAACACGTGCGTCTCGCCGAGCATGATGCGCCTTGAGGCGAGCTGAGCGGTGCGGGCGACCAGGAACAGGCAATCGCCGTAGCGTTCGAGCTTGGGCCGCTGGTGCGCGGTCTGGGCATCTTCGATGGCGAGGGGGTGCAGGCCAAACTGCGCCTGGACCTGTCCCAGCAGCTCCGCCGACGGCTCGTACAGGCCGATCCAGACGAGGTGGCCAGGCTGGCGCGCCCACTTGCCCGCCTCCTCAAGTTCCACGTCCGCTACGCGCCGCCCTGCCGCGTAGGCGGCGGACATGACGACGCCCGGCTTCTGTGTCGGCGCGGATGCGATGGGTGTAGCGAGCATTTGCGTTCAACCTCCTCGGCCTGCCAGATGGATGCCGAGGCGGCTGCCGTCACTGCTCAGGTGTCGCTTCTCGGTGGCGGTAACACCCACAGGCTGATGACAGATTCTTGACAGTCACCGTCGATGTTGCGGCAACTTAGCAGGCGGATCTTGCCTGCCCGGTTGCACTCAGTTCTGCGCTGGCGCGTGGCCGGCTGACCCGCTGCGCTCGTGAGAACGCGTTTGAGGCGTTCTATGCGGTAAGCCTGACTAAGGTGATGACCGTCACCTTCGACTACCAGCACGTCGAGAACCCGGCGTACAATCAGGACCGGGGCCCATCGGACTTCTTTGCAGCCCGCCTGCACGTGGATTTCTAGGCCTGAGCCATGCTGACAAGCCTTCTCACCTCGCCACTTCCCGAGGAACTGAAATCCGCGATAAGCCAGCTCGTGGCCTTCGTGCTCGGCACGGTGATCGGGGCCGAACGGCAGTACCTGCAGCGCACCGCGGGCTTGCGCACGGCTGTGCTGGCGGCGGGCGCAGCCGCGTTCGTCGACCTCGGCATGCGCCTGGCCGGCGGCGACGGCGCGACGCGCACGGTGTCTTTGGCGACGGGCGCCGCCAGCATGCCGAGCAGGTAGGACGATCAACCCCAGGTGAGGATTTCGACCACGCCCCGGGGCAGAGATGACGGCCAGGCGGCTCCGGTGACCGCCGGCCATGTCAGGCGTCATGGGCAGCTGGCCTGAGCGCTGCATTGCGCCTGGCGCCGCGCTCGTACCAACCCTGGCTGCGGTTCACGATCCACACCACCGTCAGCATCACGGGTACCTCGATCAGCACGCCAACCACCGTGGCGAGGGCAGCACCGGAACTGAACCCGAACAGGCTGATGGCGGCGGCCACGGCCAGCTCAAAGAAGTTGCTGGCGCCGATGAGCGCCGAGGGGCCGGCGACACAATGCTGCTCGCCGGCTACGCGGTTCAGCACATAGGCAAGACCGGAGTTGAAGTAGACCTGGATCAGGATCGGCACGGCAAGCAGACCGATTACGGCCGGCTGGGCCAGGATCTGCTCGCCCTGGAAGCCGAACAGCAGCACGAGTGTCGCGAGCAACGCCACCAACGAGACCGGACCCAGCTTGGCGAGGAGCTGGTCGAGAGCCTTCTGGCCTCCTGAAACAAGCAGGGCGCGGCGGAGGACTTGGGCGATGATCACCGGGATGACGATGTAGAGCACCACCGAGAGCACGAGCGTGCCCCACGGGACGGTGATCGCCGAGAGCCCGAGCAACAGGCCGACGACCGGCGCGAAGGCCACGACCATGATGCTGTCGTTGAGCGCCACCTGGCTCAGGGTGAAATGTGGCTCGCCTCGAGTGAGGTTCGACCACACGAACACCATCGCGGTGCAGGGCGCGGCGGCCAGGATGATGAGCCCAGCGATGTAGCTGTCGATCTGGTCGGCTGGCAGGTAGGGCCGGAACAAGTAGCCGATGAAGAGCCAGCCCAGGGCGGCCATCGAGAAGGGCTTCACGGCCCAGTTGATGAAGAGCGTCACCCCGATCCCGCGCCAGTGCCGGCCAACGTGGCGCAGCGAGGCGAAGTCGATCTTGAGCAGCATGGGGATGACCATGAGCCAGATCAGGATCGCGACAGGCAGGTTGACCTTCGCGATCTCGGCATCGCCGATAGCGTGGAAGACGCCCGGCATGACATGCCCAAGGGCAACACCGGCCACGATGCAAAGCCCGACCCAGACAGTCAGGTAGCGCTCGAATGTGCTCATGGGGATCCTCAGGCGGTGGCGACGCGACGGCCGTGCTCATCGATGACGCGCTCGCCGTCTTCCTTCAGGAACTCGCCCTGCTGCTGCGGCAAGAGATCCAGCACTGCCTCGGACGGCCGGCAGAGGCGCACGCCCTTCGGGCTCACGACGAGCGGCCGGTTGATCAGGATCGGATGCTCTATCATCGCATCGATCAGCTGGTCGTCGGTCAACGATAGATCGGCCAACCCCAGCTCGGCATAGGGCGTGCCTTTCTCGCGGACGAGATCGCGCACAGAGATCCCAGCCCGGTCGACGAGCTGACGCAGCAGCGCTCGTGTCGGTGGGCTCTTCAGATACTCGACGACATGCGGCTCGATGCCGGCGTTGCGGATCATCGCCAGGGTGTTGCCGGACGTGCCGCAGGCCGGGTTGTGGTAGATCACGACGTCCATCACACGACCTCCGGCCGGGGGGGGACGTGGCACCTTCCTGCTGGCCGATCTCGCGGACCTTGGACGACAGGGCGACCTGATCGAGGCTGCCGAGTGGCAGGGCGACGAAGGCGGCGATCCGGTTCTTGAGGAAGCGCTGCGCCGTAACGAAAGCCCGCTTGCGCTCCATCTCCGAGCCTTCCGCCGCGGCGGGATCCTCAATGCCCCAATGGGCCGTTACCGGCTGACCGGGCCAATAGGGGCATGCCTCGCCAGCGGCGTTGTCACAGACGGTGAAGACGAAATCCATGATCGGAGCGTCAGTCCTGGCGAACTCATCCCAGGACTTCGAGCGTAGGCCCTCGGTCGGGTAGTCGCTCTCGCGCAGCACCTGTAGCGCCAGCGGGTGCGGCTCGCCTTTCGGCTGGCTGCCGGCCGAGAAGGCACGGAAACGGCCATGGCCTTCCTTGAGGAGCATAGCCTCCGCCAGGATCGAACGGGCCGAGTTACCGGTGCAGAGGAACAGGACGTTATAGACGGGCTCAGGCATGGAGAGCGTCTCCAGTTGGGCAATCGCAAGCAGAAAGGGCGGCGACCGCTGGGTCGCAGACCTCAGGCCGGCCCTGGCAGCAGTCGCGCATCAGAAAGGCGATGAGGTTGGACAGGCCCTCGTAGGCAGCGCTGTAGATGATCGACTTGCCCTCGCGTCGGGACTGGATCAGCCCGGCATGGGAGAGCTCCTTCAGGTGGAAGGTCAGGTTCGTGGCCGAGACGCCGACCTCCGTCGCCAGTGCACCGGCCGCCAGCCCGTCAGGCCCGGCCGTGACCAGAGCGCGCACGACCCGAAACCGGTTCTCCTGACCGAGAGCTGCAAAGGCCGCGACAGCTTGCCGTTCGTCCATGATTGGTCCATTGATTCAATGTTTGTTGAAGCGTAGAGGACGATGCCGTCTTGAACAACCCCCAACAGCCTTTCGCCGATGCGATGCCGAACCTCAGCGAAGCGCATTTCGAGGTGCCAACGAGTGAGAGCGTCCACGCATCGACGCCATTCACCCACGCTCCGCGCTTTCTCATCCTCTACGGGTCACTGCGCGAGCGGTCGTTCAGCCGCTTCCTGGCCTACGAGGCGGCACGCCTCCTCGAAGCAATGGGCGGTGAGGTGCGGATCTTCGATGCCCACGGATTGCCACTGCCGGACGACGCAACTGCCGACCATCCGAAGGTCCAGGAACTCCGGCAGCTCTCGATCTGGTCCGAGGGACAGGTCTGGGTCAGCCCGGAGCGGCATGGCAACCTGGCTGGGGTCATGAAAAGCCAGATCGACTGGCTGCCCCTCAGCGAGGGCTCAGTGCGCCCGACCCAGGGGCGCACCCTCGCGGTCATGCAGGTCTCTGGCGGATCGCAGAGCTTCAACGCCGTGAATTCGCTCCGGGTGCTCGGGCGCTGGATGCGGATGATCACTATCCCGAACCAGTCCTCCGTGCCGATGGCCTACAAGGAGTTCGACGCCGCCGGCCGGATGAAACCGGGGCCGCTCTACGATCGGGTCGTCGACGTCTGCGAGGAGCTGTTCAAGTTCACGCTCCTGACCCGCGAACGAGCCGACTACCTGGTCGACCGCTACAGCGAGCGGAAGGAGCGCGAGCCCGAGCGACTCAAGGCCGTTGCGGCCGATATCGGGTTCTTGAAGCGCTGACATTGAGCACTTGCAGCTTGACCTTCCCCCGGGGGGAAGCCGCAGGTAGCGCAAGGCTGCCATTGGCGGCGCCCCCACGGAGAGGAACCCCCATGAAGAAGATCGCAGCGGCCACAGTCGCTCTCTTGCTGCTGAGCGCCGCGCCCGCAATGGCGATGAGCTGTTGTGCTGCTGGCAAGGGCAAAGCCGCGATGTGCAGCAAGGGCAAGAAAGGCGGTTGCTGCTGTGAGGGTATGACCAGCGGCAACATGACCAAGCGCGGCTGACGTTAGGGGTCTGGCGGCATGATTTGGAGTGCCGCCAGACCTTCACCGACGAGATGAGCAGGATTTTAGCCAACGCTGGCAGCAGGACGGCAAAGGGCATCAGTCCGAGGAT
>NZ_BJZV01000071.1 GCF_007992215.1 Methylobacterium gnaphalii
GTACTCTCTTCCACCCACGCAACTCGTAGAGATGAAGGTCGAACTCCGCAGATTGAGTAAGGATGCCGAAGCGATCTTCGATGGCACGCACTGCCATTTCCCGAACCAGCGGCAACTCTAGGAACAAGCGTTCAGCATCGCGCGGGTCGTCTGGATTTACTATTGGCTTGCCGGTCGCATGCGCAATTGCGCATCGGCCGGATTCATACAGATGCCTTCCGACATCTTGGATGCCCGCATCAGCGATGCTTTTCAAAGCCGCTTGCACATCGCTTCCGGATAACTTCGGCAATACTTTCGACATCCAGGTGACTCGTTCTCGAGCCTCTGGGAAAGCCAACTCAAGCACCCTCCAGAATGACAAGAAAGCATACGCGATATGATTTAGACCTCTCGCTTCCCGCATCAGCGCGAGTGCAATCAACGCGTCATCATCTTGAGGATATAATATTTCTGTGAAATCAAATAGTTTACGGAGAGAGAACCCATATTTTTTATTAAGACCTACCATTGAGGGCAAACTACCACCCGACCGATAAGCCACTGTGATGCCGCAATTGTTTTGCCATGCCAGGACACTTAGAAAACGATACAATAATCTCTCTGCTTCTTCGGTTTTCATCTCGGGCGGCCGTCGGATTGCGACACCGGGATGATCTTCTAGAGTCAGCGGGATGATCCAAATTTTATGGCCTAAAAAATCGAGCGATTGCGGCCATACTGGCCATGAACATGACGGCTCAATATTTAGGCAAACCCAGTGCCCTCTTTGCAATAGATCGGGCGCTTGATCATACTTAGCCTCGCGGCCCTGGATTTCGACGGGCCGCGGTTTTCCATTCTCGTCACGCATGTCGATGTTTAGCGCTTACATACACGCCAAGTAAATATTACTTTCGCGAGACAAAGGCAAAACAATCCAGGCCACCACATTTTTAACTTCAACTGGTTGTTGGTCCTGAACTGCTTCGGCTCTGCCTCGCAATAGCGGAGGTCCCTACTCCGCCGCCACGGCCGGCGAGATCTGCTTGCGCGCCCGCTTGTCCACCGTTCCGACAAAGGAATCCGCGTCCTCCTTCCGCTCGAAGACATGCGGAGCGACGCCGCGTTTCTTCAGCGCCTCCTCCATCTTCAGGCGGAGGAAGGCGCTCGTCGCGTAGCGGGTGGTGGTCGCGTAGTAGTTCGCCTGCAGATACTGAATCATGCTGGCATAATCGTCGTAGAGGTTCTCGTTGAGCTTGAACCCGTCGTGGTTCACCACCGAGTTCACGCGCTGGCCGGCCTTGCGGCAGGCCTCGACGATGGTGAGGCGCAGCTCGTCCATGTCGCTCTTCACGCGGCAGTACCAGCCCTCCAAGTTGATGAAGAGCAGGTTGCGATCCGGGTCGTAGCTGACGCGATCCTTGAGATCGAGGTTGAGCAGGTCGGAGGCCAGGTCCATCGGCTCTTCGCGGAAAATGCGCGGATCCATCGGCACCGGGTTCCGGATCACCGGCTTGAAGTCCATGTGCGGGAGAATGTCCCGCTCGATGTCGATGCCCGGCGCCACCTCGATCAGCTCCAGGCCTTCCGGGGTAAGCTGGAAGACGCAGCGCTCGGTCACGTAGATCACCGGCTGCGATTTCTGCACCGCGTAGGGTCCACTGAAGGTGTTCTGCGCGACCTGGCTGACGAACTTGCGCGCCCTGCCCTCCTTGACGATCTTCACCCGCCCATCGTCGACCGCGATCTCGAGGCCACCGGCGGTGAAAGTGCCGGCGAAGACGACGCTGCGCGCGTTCTGGCTGATGTTGATGAAACCGCCGCAGCCATTGAGCTTGCCCGCGAATTTCGAGGTGTTGACGTTGCCGGCCTCGTCGCACTCGGCCATGCCGAGGCAGGTCATGTCGAGGCCGCCGCCGTCGTAGAAATCGAACATCTGGTTCTGGTCGATGATGCAGTCGGCATTCGTCGCCGCGCCGAAGCTCGACCCCGAGGCAAGAACGCCGCCGACGGCGCCGGCCTCGGTGGTCAGCGTGATGTAGGGCGTGATCTTCTCTTCGTTCGCGACGGAGGAGATGCCTTCCGGAGCGCCGACGCCGAGATTGACCACGCCGTTCGGCGGCAGCTCGAACGCGGCGCGGCGGGCGATGATCTTGCGCTCGTTCAGCGCCATCCGCTTGATGCCGGTGACCGGTACGCGGATTTCGCCGGCGAGCGCCGCGTCGTGCATCACGCCGTAATTCATGCGGTGCATCTCGGGCTCGGCCACCACGACGCAGTCGACGAGGATGCCGGGCACCCGCACGTCCTTCGGCAGCAGGTAGCCGTCATCGACGATCCGCTCGACCTGGGCGATGACGATGCCGCCATTGTTGCGCGCGGCCATGGCCTGGGCGAGGCAGTCCAGCGTCAGCGCCTCCTTCTCGTAGGAGAGGTTACCCGACGGGTCGGCCGAGGTGGCGCGGATGAAGGCGACGTCGATCTTGGTGGCCGTGTAAAACAGCCATTCCTCACCATCGACTTCGACCAGCTTGACGATGTCGTCCTGGGTCAGCTCATTGACCTTCGCCCCGCCATGGCGTGGGTCGACATAGGTGTGCAGGCCGACCTTCGAGAACAGACCGGGCTGGCCGGCGGCGCAGGCACGGTAGAGCTGCGAGATGACCCCCTGGGGAAGGTTGTAGCCGCGGATGCGGTTCTCCGTGGCGGCCTGCGCGACCTTCGGCATCCGGCCGAAATTCGCGGCGATGACGCGGGCGAGCAGTCCGTCATGGTGCAGGCGCCCGGTGCCGAGCCCCTTCGAGTCGCCGGCGCCGGCCGTCATGATCAGGGTGAGGCCGCGCGGGCTCCCGGTCTCGACGTAGCGCTGCTCCAGCGCAGCGTGCAGCGCCTCGGGGATACAGCTCTGCACGAAGCCGGTCGTGGTCACGACGTCGTTCTCGCGGATGAGAGCGATCGCCTCCTGGGCCGAAATGACCTTGTTCTTCTTCATAGACCGCGCCGTCCTCCCAGGTTCCGCTCTTCGACGGCGTCGGCAAGATCTTGCACAAGCACCGTCGCGGCGGAGATTGCGTCGCCTCAGTCGAAACGAGCGATTGGCCCATCTCGATCCGCGGCAAGATTGCCCAGATCCATGTCGCGCAGCGCAGCATCTTTGCTGCGCCGCACTCATAAGCCTGGAAAGCATGAGCTTAACGCAATCATGCGCTGGTTGGACCTGAAAAAGACTGTGCGGCGGATCAAGAAAAACTCGCGGGAGGCCGCGGCGTGGCGTCGAGTTCGAGGATGTTCTTAAGGCCAAGTTCTTGACGACACAGGAACTTTATGCATGCCATCGACTTTGCCGACGCATCCTACCGTGTTCTGGCTCGCAGCTTGTCGTCCACGCGATGACTGGCTCAAGGAGCATCATGTCCAAGTCATCGAGAGAACGGCGCTCTCATCGCCCTGCCTCGATGGCGGCCGATCTCTCCGGGCTTGCCAATGGCAACGCCGCCATGCTCGGCGCAGCCGTCGAACGTACGCAGATGCCGATGATCGTCACGGACCCGCACGGGCCGGACAATCCGATCGTCTTCGCCAACGACGCCTTTGCCCGGATGACGGGCTATGCGCGCGATGAGATCGTTGGGCGCAACTGCCGTTTCCTGCAGGGCCCAGGGACGGGACGGCAGGCGGTGTCCGACATTCGCGAGGCCCTGGCGGAACACCGGGAGATTTCGGTCGAGCTTCTCAATTACCGGCGGGACGGGTCGTCGTTCTGGAATGCGATGCTGATCTCGCCGATCCACGACCCGCAGGGAGAGCTCGCCTACTTCGTCGCCTCGCAGTTCGATGCCTCGCATCAGCGCCACTCCGAGGAGGCGCTCCGGCAGCGTCAGGCCATCGCGGCGCTCGGGCCGCTGACCAGCAGCCTCGCGCACGACTTCACCAATCTGCTGCAGGTCATCAGCGGCTATGCCGACGTCGTCCAATCGCAGGTGGCGGGCGGCGCTCCGGACCTCGCCCGCCTGGGCCGTGCCGGCGAGGCGATCCGCACGGCGACCGACAAGGCGGCGAGGCTCACGCACCAGCTTCTCGCCTTCTCCCGCCGGCACGATACGGACGGGCTGGCCGTCGATCTCAACGCCCTGATCCAGAGCCTGGACGCGATCATCGCCCGCACGCTCGGCGACGGCATTGCCTTCCTGTTCCTGCCCGCACGCGACATCTGGCCGGTGCATCTCGATCCGATGCAGGCCGAGACCGCGCTGCTGAACATCCTGATCAACGCCCGCGAGGCCACGCCGAAGGGCGGCCGGGTCACGATCGAGACCAGGAATGTCGGGCTCCGCGACCGGCGGGCGGCCCTCATCGAGGGTGTCCCGGCCGGAGACTATGTCGAGATCTCCGTTTCCGACACAGGCAACGGCATGCGGCCGGACGTGTTGGCGCGTGCGATGGAGCCGTTCTTCACCACGAAGGACGACGGCCTGGGCAACGGCCTCGGTCTCGCGACCGTCAACGGCTTCATCAGGCGGTTGGGTGGCGCGGTTCGCATCACGTCGCAGGCTGGGGACGGATCCCGCGTGCGCCTGCTGCTTCCGGCGGCTCCTGAAACCGTGTCGCCATGAGCGATGCGGCTCGGATCGACACACCTTCAGAGCTATGTCATGCCGGCCCTGTGCAAAGCTTGATCATCCATAGAGGAGGCGCGACCGTCGCGCCCGTGGGAGCCGTCACTCTGCGAGCGGCGCAGGGGTGAGCGACGATCCAGCGTTTCTTCGGGGCGGCGGTGCTATGGGCGCGCTGATCCGCGCGCACGACTGGGCCGCCACCCCACTCGGGCGGCCCGACGACTGGCCCGCGGCCCTACGCTCAGCCCTCGATCTCTGCCTGCATTCGAGCTTTCCCACCGCGATCTACTGGGGGCCGGAGCTCTGCCTGCTCTACAACGACGCCTGGGCACCGATCCCGGCCGAACGCCATCCCGGCGCGCTGGGCCGCCCGGCGGCCATGGTTTGGAGCGATATCTGGCCGATCGTCGCGCCGCAGCTCCAGCGCGTGATCGCCACCGGGGAAGGCTTCTCCGCCTTCGACCAGTTGCTGCCGATGGAACGCGGCGGCCGGGTGGAGGAGACCTGGTGGACCTACAGCTTCACGCCGTTGCGCGCCGAGGACGGCTCGGTCGCCGGCGTGCTGAACCAGGGCCACGAGGTCACGGCGCATGTCCGGACCCAGCAGGCCCTGCGCGAGAGCGAGGCCAAGTTCCGCGGCATCACCAACTCGATCGACCAGATGATCTGGTCGACGCTGCCGAACGGCTTTCACGACTATTACAACGACCGCTGGTACGAGTTCACCGGCGTTCCACCGGGCTCGACCGACGGCGCGGCCTGGAACGGCATGTTCCATCCCGACGACCAGGAGCGGGCCTGGGCCGTCTGGCAGCACAGCCTGGAGACGGGTGAAACCTACCGCATCGAATACCGGCTGAGGCATCGCACCGGCGCGTACCGCTGGGTGCTGGGCCGGGCCCAGCCCGTGCGCGACGCGGAGGGCAGGATCACCCGCTGGTTCGGCACCTGCACCGACATCCAAGAGATCGTCGATGCCCGCGATGTGCTGGCACGCTCGCGCCTCGACCTGGAGAGGCAGGTCGACGAGCGCACCCGCGAGCGCAACCGCCTCTGGGCGATGACCAACGACCTGATGGGGACGGCGGGCCTCGACGGCTATCTCAAGGCGGTCAACCCGGCCTGGACGCGGATGCTCGGCTGGAGCGATGCGGAGCTGCTCGGCCGTCCCTTCGCCGACCTGATCGACAAGAGCGACCATGCGGCGGCGGCCGACGTGACCCGGCGGTTGTCTCTCGGCGAAACGGTCGACGGCTTCGTCGACCACATCCTATGCAAGGACGGGAGCCAGCGCACCCTGATGTGGAGCGCGGTTCCCGAGGGAGAGCTGTTCTACATCGTCGGGCGCGACATCACCGACCAGCGCAACGCTGAGGCGGCTTT
>NZ_BJZV01000072.1:2500-5688 GCF_007992215.1 Methylobacterium gnaphalii
TAGATCACTCGGTTTCGGGTCTAAAGCCACGAACTGAACGCCCTGTTCAGACTCGCTTTCGCTACGCCTACACCTACCGGCTTAAGCTTGCTCGTAACTTTAAGTCGCTGACCCATTATACAAAAGGTACGCAGTCACCCAGGACGAACCTTGGGCTCCTACTGTTTGTAAGCATTCGGTTTCAGGTGCTGTTTCACTCCCCTCGTCGGGGTGCTTTTCACCTTTCCCTCACGGTACTGGTTCACTATCGGTCGCTGAGGAGTACTTAGGCTTGGAGGGTGGTCCCCCCATGTTCAGACAGGATTTCACGTGTCCCGCCCTACTCGAATCTTGAGCTTCACCCGACCCGTACGGGGCTGTCACCCATCGCGCCGGCCTTTCCAGACCGTTCCGGTAAATTAAGCTCAAGCATTGGCCTGATCCGCGTTCGCTCGCCACTACTGACGGAGTCTCGTTGATGTCCTTTCCTCCGGGTACTGAGATGTTTCAGTTCCCCGGGTTCGCTTCAAACCCCTATTTTATTCAGGGCATGATACCTTCATCTGACCAATCGTAGTGAGCGCTCAAACCATAAGTCTGAACACACAATACGAAAGGTCGAAGGTGGGTTTCCCCATTCGGAAATTCCTGGATCAAAGCTCGTTCGCAGCTCCCCAAGACTTATCGCAGCGTACCACGTCCTTCATCGCCTCTCAGCGCCAAGGCATCCACCGAATGCTCTTAAGGCACTTGATCGCTCTCATGATCGATGTCCGCAAACGAACTTGCTACAAGAGCAAGACGATCGCAGCCACGGTCACGATAAAGACCGGTGATACCGGGCCTTTCAGCCCCATATCACCATGCTTGCCGAACATGACCTCAATGGACCCGGCTCTCGCCGGCCCAAACGGCCACATTCCCTCTTCACGATGTTCGTTGGTCTTGCCGAAGGCGATCTCACGACCTGCCAGCGGCAAACTTGAACTCTCTCTATCCGGATTGTCCTGACCACGTTCTAGAGTGCGCTCAGCGCAAACTCTCAAAACAATGGTGGAGCTGGACGGGATCGAACCGACGACCTGATGCTTGCAAAGCAACTGCTCTCCCAGCTGAGCTACAGCCCCTAAAGGATGGTGGGCCTGGGACGACTCGAACGTCCGACCTCACCCTTATCAGGGGTGCGCTCTAACCACCTGAGCTACAGGCCCGAAGCCGGTCGCTCCAATCGGCCCCAAGCCGCAGGCGATCCCGCTAATGTCCGGATGAGAAAGAGAAACGAGGACGGCTCTTAATGTCCCGCCAATGAAGTCCTGACTGGACTTCTGATATTCCAATGACGCGGCGAGAGAAGCGAACTTCTGAAGCTGCATCCTTAGAAAGGAGGTGATCCAGCCGCAGGTTCCCCTACGGCTACCTTGTTACGACTTCACCCCAGTCGCTGACCCTACCGTGGTCGCCTGCCCCCTTGCGGTTGGCGCAGCGCCGTCGGGTAAGACCAACTCCCATGGTGTGACGGGCGGTGTGTACAAGGCCCGGGAACGTATTCACCGTGGCATGCTGATCCACGATTACTAGCGATTCCGCCTTCATGCACTCGAGTTGCAGAGTGCAATCCGAACTGAGACGGTTTTTTGGGATTAGCTAAACCTCGCGGTCTCGCATCCCTCTGTCACCGCCATTGTAGCACGTGTGTAGCCCATCCCGTAAGGGCCATGAGGACTTGACGTCATCCACACCTTCCTCGCGGCTTATCACCGGCAGTCTCCCTAGAGTGCCCAACTGAATGATGGCAACTAAGGACGTGGGTTGCGCTCGTTGCGGGACTTAACCCAACATCTCACGACACGAGCTGACGACAGCCATGCAGCACCTGTGTGCACGCCTCCGAAGAGGACCCCAAATCTCTCTGGGTAACATGCCATGTCAAGGGATGGTAAGGTTCTGCGCGTTGCTTCGAATTAAACCACATGCTCCACCGCTTGTGCGGGCCCCCGTCAATTCCTTTGAGTTTTAATCTTGCGACCGTACTCCCCAGGCGGAATGCTCAAAGCGTTAGCTGCGCCACTGAAAAGCAAGCTTTCCAACGGCTGGCATTCATCGTTTACGGCGTGGACTACCAGGGTATCTAATCCTGTTTGCTCCCCACGCTTTCGCGCCTCAGCGTCAGTAATGGTCCAGTTGGCCGCCTTCGCCACCGGTGTTCTTGCGAATATCTACGAATTTCACCTCTACACTCGCAGTTCCACCAACCTCTACCATACTCAAGCTATCCAGTATCGAAGGCAATTCTGTGGTTGAGCCACAGGCTTTCACCCCCGACTTAAATAGCCGCCTACGCGCCCTTTACGCCCAGTGATTCCGAGCAACGCTAGCCCCCTTCGTATTACCGCGGCTGCTGGCACGAAGTTAGCCGGGGCTTATTCTTCCGGTACCGTCATTATCGTCCCGGACAAAAGAGCTTTACAACCCTAAGGCCTTCATCACTCACGCGGCATGGCTGGATCAGGCTTGCGCCCATTGTCCAATATTCCCCACTGCTGCCTCCCGTAGGAGTTTGGGCCGTGTCTCAGTCCCAATGTGGCTGATCATCCTCTCAGACCAGCTACTGATCGTCGCCTTGGTAGGCCATTACCCCACCAACTAGCTAATCAGACGCGGGCCGATCCTTCGGCAGTAAACCTTTCCCCAAAAGGGCGTATCCGGTATTAGCTCTAGTTTCCCAGAGTTATTCCGAACCAAAGGGTACGTTCCCACGTGTTACTCACCCGTCTGCCACTGACACCGAAGTGCCCGTTCGACTTGCATGTGTTAAGCCTGCCGCCAGCGTTCGCTCTGAGCCAGGATCAAACTCTCAAGTTGAAGAGATCTGATCCAAGCTGATCACTTAATGTAACGGAGTGCTCACATCCGATCCCCGCGTTTCCACAGGGCCGGCGAGCTTTCCGAAACGTGTCAGCTTACATGTCTCACGATCCAGCCGAAGCCAGATCCGCAAGGACACCAAAGCCGCCCACGCTTCTCTTTCTCAAAACCAACTTGTCAAAGAACAAGAAAGATCAAACAGGCCGAAACCCAAGATCTTCTCTCAAACCCCCCAGATCAAAACCAGATCAACCGGCCCGATCCGAAGTGGAGGCGCCGTATAAGGCGGCCCCGAAACCCTGTCAACCGAAGAATTCAAGAAGCGAACCCTTCCGTGGCTGACC
>NZ_BJZV01000073.1 GCF_007992215.1 Methylobacterium gnaphalii
CAGCAGCTCGGCGCCCATCTCAGCTATTCCACCACCACGGTGCGCTCCTCCGAAGTGACATCGCGGTCTGAGCAGCGCTCGGTTCACACTCAATGGCGGTCAAGCGTTCATTCAACGGACGTTTCCCCGCGAGATTCGCTGAGCAGACTTCGTAATACTTCAGCTAGATCGCTCGCGCGGTACGGCTTCTGCAGCAATGCGAAACCATTGGCATCCTGATCTTCTTGAAGATAGCCAGAGGTCAGTAGGATTGGCATCTGCGGCCATCGCTGACGGATGGTGTGTCCAAGGTCGATGCCATTGGTCGCACCAGGCATATTCACATCGCTGAAGACGAGGGCGATGTTAGCCTCCATTTGCAAAAGGCGCAAAGCCTCGCTCCCGTCCTGCGCACTGATTACTTTAAACGCGAGCGCCTCAAGGATTGAGACAACGGTGGATCGAACATCAGCGTCATCCTCGACGACGAGCACGGCCTTGCCGGCGCCGTTCATCGGGTTCGACGCTCCGGCAGTCGCCCCCGTATTGATGTCCTCCGATGTGGAACTCTGCCTAACAAGCGCAGGCAACGTAATAACAAATCGGGTGCCCTGGTCAGGGCTGCTGTCGACGGAGATAGTTCCGCCACTCTGCTGCACGAAGCCGTAGACCATGCTGAGACCGAGGCCGGTTCCCTTGCCAGCCTCCTTCGTTGTGAAGAACGGTTCGAATACGCGGGCGAGAATAGCGGGCGACATCCCGGTGCCCGAGTCGGCGACAGCAATTTCTACCGAGCACGAGCCTTCGACGCGTTCCGGTGCAGGGGCGTCGCGACGCTGGATGCAAATGCCTAATATACCTCCGTCCGGCATCGCGTCCCGCGCATTCACAGCAAGATTGATGAGGGCGGCCTCGAACTGGGCGTGATCGACGCAGACTTCCGGCAGCCCCTCTTCCACGTTCGCGGAAATCGTGATCCGCTCGCCGAGCGTGCGCTCGAGGAGCGTGATCAGCCCAGGGATAAAGCTGGTCAAGTTCAGCGCTCTCGGCTGGAGAGGTGAGCGCCGGGAGAAGGCCAGCAGCCGGCTGGTGAGTTCTGCGCAGCGATGCGCTCCCTCGATGGCACTCTCGACGCGACGGAGGGCCTTCTCATTCCCCTGGAGCGAGCCCTTCATCAGGTCGAGATTACCGATCACGATGCTCAGCATGTTGTTGAAGTCGTGGGCGATTCCGCCGGTCAGACGGCCGACTGCCTCAAGCTTCGAGGCGTGCTGCAAGCTGAGCTCAAGCTCCTTGCGCTCTGTCACGTCGAACCACATCCCGAAGAACTCGACCGCCGTGCCGCTCTCGTCGCGGTTGACCGCGATCTGATCGAGGATGTGCCGCTCCGTGCCGTCCGCGTTGCGCCAGCGATATTCCAGAGCAACGCTGCCGATCTCCAAGACGGTGCGAAGATCTGCCAAAACGCGTTCTCGGTCGTCCGCTTCGAGGCAGGACTCCCAAAGACTGGATCTGGCAAAGGCCTCCCGCGAGAAGCCGGTGATGCGCTCGATGCAGTCGTTCGTGAAGTAGAGCCGACGGTCTTCTAAGCCGAGCGGTGAGGTGTAGAGCGCGATAGGAAGGCCGCGCAGCACCGCGGCCTGATGTTCCGCCTGCCTGCGCAGCGCCTGTTCGGCTTCTAGCTTCTCGCCGCGCACCCGCAGGTTCTCCAGGAGCAGCTGCTTCTCGGCCGCCGCCTTGCACTTGATCTCCTCGGTCTTGCGGTAAAGGTCGACGAAGACATCGACCTTCGATTTCAAGACAAGAGGTTGGATGGGCTTGAACACATAGTCCACCGCTCCCGCCGAGTAGCCGCGGAAGATGTGCATGTCGTCTTTGTTGTGCGCCGTGAGGAACAGGATCGGGACGCGGGACGTACGCGAGCGGCTGCGGATGAGCGCGGCCACCTCGTAACCATCCATGCGCGGCATCTGCACGTCGAGCAGGATTACGGCGAAGTCCTCTCGGAGGGCCCGACGCAGGGCTTCCTCCGGTGAATTTGCCAGGACAAGATCGACTGCTAGATCAGCGAGAATCTCAGAGGCTGCGAGCAGATTGCGCTGATCGTCATCGACAATCAGGATCTTCGCTCGGATAGCATGCGGATCGGCGAGCGTGGCAAGCTGTTCGGCGGCAGCATTCGTACGGCCCCGATGGAAATCCAGTCGGTCCGTCATAGCGTTTGCCGTTCAAGGTCCCTCGCGCCGCTAACCGGCGGGGTTCCGTTTACGACCTCACCGCGCTTTGCCAATTGCACGCGCAGCACGGCGAGGAGCTGGTCCATGTCGATCGGCTTCGAGACGTAATCTGATGCGCCCGCCTCAAGGCATTTTTCGCGGTCGCCTTTCATGGCCTTTGCGGTCACCGCGATGAGCGGCAGGCTTTGGAAGGCAGACTGAGCCCGGATCATCCGCATCGTCTCGTAGCCGTCCATCCCGGGCATCATGATGTCAATCAACATTGCATCGATGTTCGGGTTGGTCTTGAGCAGCGCGATGCCGTCCTGCCCATTCTCCGCGAACAGGACCTCTAGCCCGTGTTGCTCAAGGGCGCTTGTTAGCGAGAAGATGTTGCGCAGGTCGTCGTCGACCAGGATGACGCGACACCCCTGGAGGGACGACACGTCCTTCCGCTCGAGTACGATCTGCTCGTCGACCGGAACGCTGGCGATGGCGCGATGCAGGAACAGGGCGGTCTCGTCGAGGAGCCGCTCAGACGAGCGCGTGTCCTTGAGGATGATCGTCGAGGCGGTCTGCCTGAGCTGCTGCTCCTCGGCGGCCGTCAGCTCCCGGCCCGTATATACGATGATGGGCAGCTCCTCCCCGCCCTGTGAGGCGCGGATCTGCTCGATCAATTCGGAACCGCCGATATCGGGTAGGCCGAGATCGATGATCGCGCAGTCGAACCGGCCGCCAATCAAGGCTTCCAGTGCAGCGGAGGCCGTACCGACACCGAAGATCTTAACGTCTTCCTCACTCAGGAGCGCAGTGATGCTGGCGCGCTGGTTCTCGTCATCCTCGACGAGCAGGAGGTTGCGCACCGGCCTTGTGATGAACTCCTTCGAGCGCTCAAGGGCCCGCATCAAGCCCTCGCGCTCCACCGGCTTCTCTAGGAAGCCGAATGCGCCCGCGCGCAGACCGCGCTTCTTCTCGTCGTTGACCGAGATGACGTGGATCGGGATGTGCCGGGTGCGAGGATCATTCTTCAGGAGATCGAGCAAAGCCCAGCCGTCCATGTCGGGCAGGCCGATGTCGAGGGTGATGGCGTGCGGCTTGAAGCGGTGGGCGAGGCTCAGCGCGCCCGCGCCGTCCTGCGCGATCAGGCCCTTGAACCCGCGCTCGCGCGCAAGTTCCAGCAGCACCGAAGCGAACATCGCGTCGTCCTCCACGATGAGCACAATATGATCACCTGGATGGATGGCGTGGCGGTCATCCGCCGAGGCTGAGAGCGCCATTGCGGCGTTTGGCTGCCGGCCCATCAGCGTCGAAGTTCCGCTTCCTTCGGTGACCTCCGAACCGCGGCCCGGTGCCACCTGCACTGGCGGCTCGAAGGGCAGGAACAAGGTGAAGGTGCTTCCCGAACCGATGCGACTCTCGACCACGATCTCGCCGCCCAACAGACGCGCGATCTCGCGGCTAATCGCCAAGCCGAGGCCGGTGCCACCGTACTTGCGGCTCGTGGTCCCGTCGGCCTGCTGGAACGCCTCGAAGATGATCCGCTGCTTATCCTCAGCGATGCCGATCCCGGTATCGGCGACGGATAGGGCCATCCACTGGCTCCCGGCGCGCAACGGTGATCCCTCCGCGGAGCCGATTTTGAGGGAAACGGTGCCCTTCTCGGTGAACTTGAAGGCGTTGGATAGAAGGTTCCGGAGAACCTGCTGCAGACGCTTGGAATCCGTGCGCAACGAGCGCGGCAGGCCGGGCTCGACGTCGATCACGAAGGCGAGGTGGCGCTCCTCGGCGAGTTGCCGGAAGGTCCTGTCGAGGTTCTCGACAAGGTCCAGTAGCGCGACATCGCCGATTTCCAGCGACACAGTCCCGGACTCGATCTTGGAGAGATCGAGGATGTCGTTAATGAGCGACAGGAGGTCGGTCCCGGCCGCGTTGATGGTCTTGGCGAATTCGCGCTGCTTGTCGGTGAGGTTCCCGTCCCGGTTCTCGGAGAGAAGCTTCGAAAGGATGAGCAGGCTGTTGAGCGGCGTGCGCAGCTCGTGGCTCATATTAGCCAGGAACTGCGACTTGTAGCGCGAGGTCAGGCTCAGCTGCTCGGCCTTCTCCTCCAGCGCCGTCTTTGCGACTGAAACCTCCCGGTTCTTTCCTTCGACCTCGCGCTTCTGGATCTCGAGGAGCCGGGCCTTCTCCTCCAGCTCTTCGTTGGTCTGCTGCAGCCGCTCGCGCTGGCTTTTCAGCAGGTCCTCCGATTGCTGCAGCGAAGCGGCCTGCAGCTCCAGGCGATCGTTCGTTTTCTTGAGTTCCTCTTGCCGGCTCTGCAACTCGCCGGTCAGGAGCTGCGACTGCTTGAGGAGCCCCTCCGTCCGCATGTTGGCGGCGATCGTGTTCAGCACGATGCCGATCGACTCAGTCAGCTGGTCGAGGAACGACTGATGAGTCTCGCTGAAGCGGTTGAAAGACGCCAGTTCGATGACCGCCCGGACCTCCTGCTCGAACAGAACCGGGAGCACGATGATGTTGAGTGGCGGCGCTTCGCCGAGAGCCGAGCCGATGGTGATGTAGTCGCCTGGTACGTTGGTGAGGAGGATGCGTTTCTTCTCGAAAGCGCATTGTCCCACGAGACCCTGACGGAGGTGGTATCGGTTCGACAGATTTTTGCGCTCCGTGAAGGCGTAACTCGCCGTCAGATCCAGAACGGGCTCTCCGCCCTCGTCTTCCACCATGTAGAACACGCCGCGCTGCGCGCTCACTAAGGATGCGATCTCGGACAAAATCAGGTTCGAGACGGTGGCGAGGTCACGCTCGCCCTGCAGCATGCGCGTAAACTTGGCGAGGTTGGTCTTCAGCCAGTCCTGCTCGGCGTTCTTAAGGGTTGTATCCCGCAGATTGCGGATCATCTCGTTGATGTTGTCCTTCAGCGATGCCACCTCACCGGAGGCCTCGACCGAGATCGATCGTGCGAGATCGCCCTTCGTCACCGCCGTCGCTACTTCGGCGATGGCGCGCACCTGAGTCGTCAGGTTCGCCGCGAGCTGGTTCACGTTGTCCGTGAGGTCGCGCCACAAGCCGGCAGCACCCGGCACCCGGGCCTGACCGCCGAGCTTGCCCTCGACGCCCACCTCGCGGGCGACGTTGGTGACCTGATCGGCAAAGGTGGCGAGCGTCTCGATCATCTCGTTGACGGTATCCGCCAGGGCAGCGATCTCGCCCTTGGCGTCGACAGAAAGTTTCCGCTTGAGGTCGCCCTGTGCCACTGCGGTGACGACATCCGCGATGCCGCGGACCTGACCGGTGAGGTTAGCGGCCATCATGTTCACGTTGTCGGTGAGGTCCTTCCAGGTTCCGCCGACCCCGCGCACCTGGGCTTGGCCACCCAGCTTGCCCTCTGAGCCGACCTCGCGGG
>NZ_BJZV01000074.1 GCF_007992215.1 Methylobacterium gnaphalii
GTGGGATGGCCCAATCTGCTACATCTGGCTGATACAAGGCTCTCGAAGGACGCGCGGCGGCCTGACAAGCAAGATCCACGCGCTTGTGGATGCCGAGGGCCGTCCCATGGCCCTCAAGATCACGGCAGGCCAAGCGCATGATGGGCGCGCGGCGGCGGACATGCTGGCCAGGTTGGGCGCGGGGCGGATCCTGCTGGGTGACCGAGCCTACGACAGCGATGCGCTGCGAGCCCGAATAGCCGAGAAGGGTGCATGGGCGAACGTGAAGCCGATGCCTAACTGCAAGCAGGTGCTGGCCTTCAGTCCGTTCCTGTACAAGCACCGCAATCTAGTCGAGCGCTTCTTCAGCAAGATCAAGCGCTTCCGCGCCGTCGCCACCCGCTACGACAAGGATCCCGACAGCTTCCTCGCTAGCGTCAAACCCGCAGCCCTTCAGGTTTGGCTGCGAGCTTAATGAGTCTGCGACCTAGCACTACTATGGCAGATCGACTGGAACGGGGTGGGTTCGCCGCGGATTCGCGCGTCATGATGGCTGACGCAGGTGATAGCGATGGGCTCGGGAGAAGGCTGGCGGGACGATCTCGAACGATGGCTTGAGCCGTTTCTTGCTGGGCTGTCGCATCCGGCACGCCGGCGCATGTGCCCGCTCTACGTTGCCGGTCTGATCGGCCCGGGGGACCGTAAAGGCGTCCAGCCGATGGCGGCCCGGTCAGGCGAAGCGGGCTACGACCAGCTTCACCATTTCGTCGCAGCGGGCGTTTGGGTCAGCGCCCCGCTCGAAGCCGCCTTGTTGAGAGAGACCGACCGCCTGGTCGGGGACGAGCGCGGCTTTCTCGTCATCGACGACACCGCGCTGCCGAAGAAGGGGCAGCATTCCGTCGGGGTAGCGGCGCAATACGCCTCCGCGCTCGGCAAGACGTCCAACTGCCAGTCGCTGGTCTCGGTGACGTTGGCGTGCCGTGAGGTACCAATCATGGTCGGCCTGCGGCTCTTCCTTCCCGAGACTTGGACCTCCGATCCCGAGAGGATGACTCGGGCGGGCGTTCCCACGAACCGGCAGGGTGCATCGACAAAGCCGGAGATCGCGATCCAGGAGATCGATCGTGTCCTGGCGTCCGGCACCCGCTTTGGCTGCGTGCTGGCCGATGCCGGGTACGGCTCCAGCGGGGTGTTCCGTCAAGCTTTGAGTGAACGCGGCCTTCTGTGGGCAGTCGGGCTGTCGCGACGCCAGAACGTCTATCCGGCCGATGTCGGCCTGATCATTCCTGTCGCCAAGACCGGCAAGTGGCGCCAGTACCACATCGCCGACCAGCTGCCGGTTGCCGCCGAGACGATGCTGGCTGGCGAGAGATGGCAGACGATCAGCTGGCGCAGAGGCACCAGAGGTCGGCTGACATGCCTCTTCGCCGCGCGACGTATCCGCGTGGCGGACGGCCACAAATACCGGATGAGCGACAATCGCATGCAATGCATGCCAGGCGACGAGGTCTGGCTGGTGGGCGAACGGCGGCCGAGCGGGGAGCAGAAGTACTATGTCTCAAATCTCCCGGCCGAGACCCCGCTCAGAAGGCTCGCGGCCGCGATCAAGGCCAGATGGGTCTGCGAGCAGGCTCATCAGCGACTCAAGGAGGAACTCGGCCTCGATCACTTCGAAGGACGATCTTGGACGGGGCTCCATCGGAACACCCTGATGACGATGATCGCCTTCGCCTTCCTTCAAGACCGCCGCCTCAAGGCAGCGGGGCGGAAAAAAGAATCGGCGGTCCTCCGCCTCAGCCGAGCATGCCGGCCATTCGGCAAGCCATTCTCGACCTCTTCACACGACCACAAACGAGACGATGCCCATATTGTAGAGGGCGCCGCAATCCCGAAACCAAACCTAATCGCCAAAGTAGTGCTAGACTAGACAAGCATTCGTCTGGACCGCCGATCCCGACCGTATCATCCAGACCGCAAAGGGCGGGCACCAAATGTTAGACCCGCACCGATAGTTCCGGGCCATAAGGTCACCAGACGTTTTTTAAGAGCGTGTCGTGGCACGCCAGCGCTCTGGCGTCCTATCGTTGATGCAGTAGGGGAAGCCTGCTAAGGCGGCGAGATCAATCGTCTTGAGGTGGCCCAATGAACGGCGAGGATCGCGAGCACTGGTGCCGCAGATCGTCAAGAACGCGGATGGCGTTAGATTTAGCCGTTTATCGTGGACGAAAAGGCTGTGACGCTGTTGTTGTACTAGACCGTCAACTATCTGAGCGTTCGATTTTCTACCTACACTCAGGGGAATTTGTCACGCGAGGCGGCGCTAGGGATTGCAAGATACCAAAGCCCATATCGCCTTTTTGGAACTAAATGGTAATGATCGTGCGCTTTTCGGCCGCTCACGCCATTCGTCGGTATAAATAATACTCTTAGGAGGCAGGAAATGGATCACAACCAGATGGTTGAGCTGGCTCGTGACTTTGCGCGCCAAAAGCCGTTCTTAAAGCTCGCATCTCTCTTTGCACCCTATCGGGCCAAGGGATTTGAAAAAGTGCGCATCGGCAGCGACGCCGACGGGGGTTATGTCATGATTGACGACTTCGCCGGGATTGAATTGGCTCTTTCGTTCGGAATCGACATCAACGTCGATTGGGATCTTGGTATCGCGGCCCGCGACATTCGTGTTCAACAGTACGACCACACAGTTGCGGAAGCTCCAGAAAAGCATCCGCTTTTAAGTTTTTACAGCAAACGCATCGCGGCCGCTGGCAACGATGAAAACTCAACTTCCATTGGCTATATCTTGGACCAAGCAGGCATATCGGAAGAGGCATCGGCGATTCTAAAAATCGATATAGAGAGTGATGAATGGCCAGTTTTTGATGAGTGCGACGCGGCGCACTTGGCTAAATTCTCTCAAATATTGGTGGAGTTTCATAATTTCAGCTATTCGGTAGACCATCAATGGTTGAGGCGAGCTACGCGAGTCATGCAGAAAATTAATAATAATTTCTTCGTTAGCCATGTTCATGCAAATAATTGGAGCCCTATGGCGGTTGTGGGCAATGTGTATTTCCCAGATACTTTGGAAATCTCATTTGCAAACAGGGCTCGGTACGAACCTGAGACTTCCGACGAATTGTTTCCGACGTTTCTCGATGCGCCGAACAACCCGTTAAAGCCCGATTTGTACCTTGGTGCGTTTCGATACGGAGAAATCGGCCGATAGGGATCGTGGGCCACAGATCAGGAGACCGATCTTAGCAAATGGTTTAGTGTGCTGGTCGGGGCAGTCGCAGTTCGAGAATAGCCTCAAGGAATCCGTCTGGGAAAGTAGCGCACCTCACACGGCACGCCTGTCGAGAGGGAGATTTGTGACTCAGGTGAAACGGGTTCATCTGCACCGCATTGAATGGAAGCTTCTGCTGATGAACTATCAATGGAGCTGACAATCCTGGATTACGCTGTTTAAGTTAGGCGCTTGGTGGACTGTTATCATAGGTTGGTCCGAAGATCGTCTGAGTCTGCATTGCTGTGTTAAACTAGAAACACCGATGACTTACATATCATAGGCTGGCGATTTAAACGAGGCTCCGTGACAGTATCTCTCACCGCCTACGGCATTATTGGCGACACTAGCCATATCTGGGATGCAAAGCTTGAGGTGCCTTGCAGGATCGAGGGCTTCCTTCACGGCTCCTGTGAAGTCGGTGCGTACACGTATATCCTGCAGGGCTCGACGGCCTGGTCCTCCAAGATCGGCCGTTTTTGTTCCATCGCTCCCGGCGTAACGATCGGCCCGGGCGAACATTCGACGGATTTTCTTTCGACGCATCCTTTCGTGACGGACATGGGTGACAGCGTTTGCGGCTTCTCGCATGTCTACCCGTCCTATCGAAGCTGGCTGGGTGCACCCAACACTCGTTGGCGCACGCCATCTTTCGTTGAAATCGGCAACGACGTCTGGATAGGTCAAAATGTTATTGTTATAGAGGGGGTGAAAGTTGGAGACGGAGCCGTCCTTGCTGGCGGTGCAGTAGTATCGAAAGATGTCCCTCCCTATGCTATCGTGGGTGGTGTCCCGGCCAAGGTCCTCCGCTACCGTTTCACTCCTGACATCATCGAGAGGCTGTTGCTGCTACGGTGGTGGGACTATGATCTCACCCCGGTTACGGCCTCGATTGATTTCACTGACCTGCCAAGCGCTATCGCGCTGATTGAAGCCAGAGTTGATGACGGCACATTGAATCGACTCGGTCCGCAACAAATCCGTATTCAAGCAGGTTGCGTTGTACCATTTTAAGTAGGGGTCATTCAGGGTCATGGTACACAGGAAGCAAGTGCGGCGGCGGCCGCATTGTTGAAGGCCAAGCGGCCATGTCGCTCTACCGCGCTCTGCTAGCTATTTGGTCCCGGCATTTGGTGGAGCGGGTTCGCGCTGAAGCGACTGGGCTCGGCGGACCATGCCTTGCAGATGGCCTCGTAAGTGTGAGACCACGCAGGGTCTTGAGACACGGCGAGATGCACGTAGCGGGACGCCCGGTCGATGGCGACGTACAGGGACCGTTTGCGCAAGATGCGGTCGCGATCCTGCAGCTTGGGCAGGTGTTTCACGTCGACGTGGATGAAGCCGACCTCGTCGTCCTTGAAGCTGCCGTGCGGTTTGCGAGCCTTCCCGGCGGGCGGCAGCCGGTTGAGGCCTTCGGCCTTGAGGATGCGATAGACCGCGTCCCGGTTCAGGTCCGGCAGGAAGTGGTTGACGACGAAGGTCAGCGCGTCGAGAGGAAAGCCGGTGGAGCGGCGGAGCGCGCACACGATGGCGCGCTCCTCATCGCTGGCGCGCCACGCGAGCTTATGGGGTCGCGCCGAGCGGTCCTGGCAAGCATCGGGACCGCGTTTGCGCCACTTGCGGATGGTTTCGGCCAAGACGCCATAGCGTTTAGCCAGCACGCCGGAGCTCTCGTGCGAGCGGGCGATCTCGGTGCGCACGGCTGGTGGTGCGGGCCTGGGGATGGAGGGCGAGCATTAGCGCTCCCTCCTGACAAACTGGCGCCGCACACCGTCGAACCGCCACGCTTAAGCTTTGATCGCCCAACCCACCGCATCCCAGCGACGTTCCGCAACCAAACA
>NZ_BJZV01000075.1 GCF_007992215.1 Methylobacterium gnaphalii
ATAGCCGTACTCGCTGGCCGGACGGGTCGGCGCGATGCCGAGCGTCATGATGTGGCCAGTCTGGGCTCCGAGAGCCGCAGCTCTGGACGCAGCCGCGAAAGCTGACTTATCGCCGATGACGTGATCGGCGGCGAGGATCAGGACGACGGTCTCGGGATCCCGCCGGGCGGCGCAGAGGGCAGCGACCGCGACGGCGGCAGCCGAATCCTGCCGGCTCGGCTCCAGGACGATCTCGGCGGCGACACCGCTCTGCGCCAGCTGCTCGGCGACGATGAAACGGGCGTCGGACGAAGCGATCACGATCGGCTTCGCGAAGACCGAGGCGTCCATCACCCGCTGCGCGGTCGCCTGGAACGTCGATGCCGTCGCGTCGATAAGCCGCGAGAACTGCTTCGGCATGCTCTCGCGGGAGGCCGGCCACAACCGGGTTCCCGAACCCCCACATAAGATGACAGGAAGAAGCATAATGGGTTCCGAACTACTCGACATTACAAAATATCCTATGCACAATCAATATTACCCTCATTTGCGATCCCCGCACTACAATTGTCTGAAATGTCATATTTCGGCTTCATGTAACCGTTCTATCTGTATAATACTTGTATCCAAAAACTGTTCTAACGCAACTTGCGATAATTCCCTGTTCAAAATCGCATCTCCTAAGCAACAGAATGATATGCCTGATACATATATAGACTTCGCACGACATCCGCGAGCACGAAAATACGCATCCCGCATCTGGCGCAACTCGGTTTCTGAGTCCAGTTAAAAAACACCGTCTTTTCCATTATCCAGAGACGCACGCTCCAACTTACCTTCGGTGAGTTAGCAGCGACCTGGAAACGCTCCCGTCGCTGAGCTATGCACCTTGCCACGAATGACGCGTGAACCGGAATCATGAAAAAACCACGGGCGAACATGTTTTGGGGGCTGTGGCTTGCCAGCGCACGGCAGCATTGTCGCACGCTCTATAGAATTGCTAAGATCAACTCATACAAAGAACTTTCGAATAGACGCACACTAGAACGGCGATTTGGTGCGATACCCATCGATTTTGTCGCCGACATATATAGAGGACTGCACGAAGATCTAAAACATATAACAAGCGCCTTAAAGCTGGAAGAGCACTATCTAAGACACGGGAAGTCCGAAAATAGAAGTTATAAGTTTGATATCGATTATCTAAAAGCTGACTTAGAGACATTAAAGTTAAGCAATCAAATCAATTATTACAGCGACCTATTTGGTACTGAAGATCTTGATCTCGAATATATATTCTCACAAGCCGGCGTCATCCCAGGAATCTGGCTAAACAGGTTTAATTCCTACGAGTTTTATTTAATAAACGATTCGCTAATTAAAAGAATACCGATATCTGTAATGGACGCGGTTTTGGCCTTTCTATTTCGCGGTCTTCCCCAGCTCGCTCCCATCGCACTAAATCAAGAATTCGACGCTATTTATTACCGAAAACAAAAGGGCGTTCCAGCACGCTGCTCTGACGACGAACTCTACAGAAATTGGTTGAGCCACGGACTAAATGAAGGTATACCGCCGAATAGTAAGCAGGCACTCCACGAACTTATCGGTACATATACTTACCCGGACAGCTTTGATGCACAGGCATACCGAGGTTATATGCGGTATTACTTAGTGTATATTAATAATGATCCCGTTACCATATTGAAACATTATCTAGATTTCGCTTATGAGTTCGTCGACTTCATTAAACCAACGACCGGGGGCGCAGAACTCCATTACTCAATTGGAAATTACAATATGAAGCATGCCAGATATCGCTTGGCAAATACAGCATATTCGCGAGCCATCGAAATCAAGCCTAACTTCGAAATGGCCATGCTGAGGCGAGCCGACTCCTGGCGAGCGCTCAACAAAAATGACGAAGCTTTAGCCGATGATATTACGGCAGCTAATCTGCCGAGCAGATCGCCGTTGACCCATATTAGAGCGGCGAAAAGCTTCGCTTCAATGGAAGCGCAACAGCAAGCATTGCAGTATATCCGTCAGTTTGCCCCTGAATTTAGAGGCTATGCAGAATGGCGACACAGCGCTAACGCAATAATAGATAACTATTTTTCAAATACGTACGGGAGAGCTCTCGAGCACTCCCTGAATGACAACAGATCTTATGCTACAGAAATGATATCTAGATGTTTACTCGAAGTAACGCAGCTGCAAGATTTGGTGGATCCGCTACCAAAATCTATCGGATGCTCGAATCACAAAAAAGTTGTCATCGTCGCTAATCGTAATATATCGCAATGCGACCATTATCGAGTAACACAGCGCGAACTTCAGTTGAAAGACTTAGATTATGAGGTCGAAATCTTTGATATCGGAAACATTCGCTCGTGCTACAGTTCAATAAACAATGCACGCTATGTAATTTTTTATCGAGTGCCTGCTTACCCCGCCGTTATACACGCGATTCGTTATGCAAGCGCTCTGCAGATTCCAACATTCTACGATATCGACGATCTGTTATTTGATAGTCAATTGTACCCGGAGCCTTTCGAAAGTTTCGAAAATCAAATAACGATTGACACGTATGCGCGGCTGGAACTTGGCGTACCGTTGTTTGCGCACGCCATGTCGCTGTGTGACTATGGGATATCGTCTACCTATACGCTTGCGTCGCATGTAAGAAAAAGGGTCCGAACCGGAGAATGTGCGGTCATACGAAACGGATTCGACTGCCGCAACGAAAGATTTTTGACTAGTTCTACGCCCCGTTTTTCTGGCCAATCAGTTTCAATATTTTATGGATCGGGAACGTTGGCCCACAATAGAGATTTCAATTTAGTTCTTTCGGATGTTCTTTCTGAGATATTGAAGAATTACAACCACGTTCGACTTGTAATAGCAGGTCATCTAGAAATCACGGGCCAGCTAGCTCAGTTTAAAAACCGCATTAGACGCATATCGTTTACATCTGATATCTATTCGTATTGGCGAGTACTCTCTGGTATGGACATTAATATTGCAGTTTTGGGGGCAAGCTCGTTCACGAGTTGCAAGAGTGAGGTTAAGTGGCTGGAAGCAGCGATGTTTCAAGTGCCGTCTGTAGTTAGTGCAACTGAAGGATATACCGATATAATCGATAATGGTAGGACTGGATTTATTGCTTCAAATTCGGACGAATGGCGAAACTTTCTTGGTCTGTTGATTGAAAATAGAGAACTACGTCTTGACATGGGCAGACAGGCCAAAAGCCAAGCATTGCATTCGAATAGTTTTCCATCTGGAGTACGTGCTTTAAGGGAAGCTCTATCTTCGAGTATATCAGCTCGCGCGCCGAAGCGAGACTCTAGCTGTCCTAAGACTGAGCTTCGTAAACCACGTGTCATCGTTTGTAATACATATTTCTATCCCCAATCCTTCGGCGGAGCGACTAGAGTTGTCGAAAACAATATAAACTATATTCTTGAGTCCGCCGGAGACGAATATGAAATCTTGGTATTTGCTTCTGATTATATGTCGGACGAAAGTTATGCCGTCAGGATAGATTCATACAAAGAAGTTCCAGTCGTACGCGTAAAGGCACCTGGACGTGAAGCTTTCAGAATGAAATCCGAAGACAACCGAGTATTTGAGATTTTTGAAGATCTTATCGATCGCTTCAATCCGGACATTATCCACTTCCATTGCATACAGTACCTCACAGGATCAATTGTCGAGGCGGCTCTATTGAAGCAGATTCCCTACATTATCACTGTTCACGATGGCTGGTGGGTCTCAGACCATCAGTTTCTAGTTGACGAGCTAGGTCATATCCGGCGGCCTAAGGCAGATTTACTGGAGCCAGATGATTTTACATACGACATGAAGTCGGAGTCTATAGCCAGACGTCAATATCTTTTTCGACTTTTAGACGCTGCTTATCGGGTGTTGGCAGTTTCAGGCAAGTTGGAAAATATTTATCGAGGGGCAGGGATTACTAATATATGTACGGTCGCAAACGGGTTAACCGAATCTTTTGCAATTCCCAGATCGCCGCGAGGAGATGGAAAAATAAGACTAGGACATGTTGGTGGTCTTACTGTGCATAAAGGCGCTATTTTGCTTGAGGTTGTTTTGAAAAGTGAGAAATTTTCGAATATTGAATTATTTATTGTTAGTCACGATTATGGATCTTCCCGGCAAAATGAAGTGTGGGGGTCTACACAAGTTCACTATATTAGCCCTGTTCCTCCAGAGGAGATGGGCACAATTTACGGTGAACTTGACGTACTTATTGCACCTTCGGTAGCATTCGAGAGTTTCGGCCTTGTCACTCGTGAAGCTGCTTTAGCTGGCCTGTGGGTTATTGCAAGTGATCGTGGGGCCGTTGGAGATGATGTGCGACCAGACGTAGATGGAACCATTGTTGATGTGACGAATACTGTTCAACTGCGGGAGATCCTTCGAACGATTGACGCTCATACTTGTAGGTACACTAAGCCGCCTCATAGGAACGGGGGCCATGTCAGGACCGCGAAAGATCAAGCTCACGATATTATGGCTATTTACTCTGAAATGTTATCTGAAAGTCGCGTTGAGTGAAGCTGTTTGAGCGCGCGCATGGTGCCTTGCACATCTGGCTGCGGACAAAGAAATGCTGCCGGTTGCATTTTTTTGAACGAACTTTGTGCCGTCGTGATGGGTGTGAGGTCTGAACAAGGGTTTGGCGCCGCTGGACCGGCTGATGTGCATAAGCGTTTCCGCTGCTGGATGAGGTGGGCTGATGCTGAGCGACACGCATTGGGCGGATCTGGAGCGGTTGGTCGACGTTTTCCGAAGACGAAGTCGCCGCCGCAGGATCGCCAGCGTACGCGCTCGGCCATCCTGTGGCGCCACCGGAACGGAGCTCGGTGGCGCGCCATCCCGGATGAACTCGGGCCGTGGTGGCGGGCGTCTCTAGATCGCGGACTCATTAAG
>NZ_BJZV01000076.1 GCF_007992215.1 Methylobacterium gnaphalii
CCCGAGAACTTGCATAGGCTTTGGACCAGAAACAGGGTCAAGCTCAATGGGTCCGGAGCCTAACTTTGAACTCGGACCACCGCATGGGGGCAGGTCATGAACGACCACGCCCTGCGACTACATCGCGAACTTCCGGGCAGTAGCCTTGTTGTCGTGGAGCGTTGCGGCCACATGGTTCATCACACCGCGCCTCAGCAGGTTATCGCAGCTGTCGACGCGGTTACTCGCGCAGCTTGAGCCTTCACACGAGGTGCGCTGCGTCGGCCCAAAGCGATCAACCTTCACGATCAGCGATAGCGATGCTGACGCAAATAGAGGCTTGGCCCTTCAAGCGACCAATAAGAACACCGAGCCCTGTGGTGCGCTGACCGTCAGGCGTTGAGCAATCGCGCCAGTGGCAGCCCGAAGGAGGACAAATAGAATGCCAGAGATGACCTACCAACCATCTTTACGCTCCGGCCCAGCTTATTGTGACGCCTAGACGGTTCCATCACTGCCCACTGCTTGTCCGAGAACCAGAGCAGGTCTGCCATCCGCCCTCTCTGCTGCAAACTGCGGATCTGAATCACAAAATCACAGCTGCCACGAGATTTTCACCTAGTTCGCACCTAAGTCTAGAGCGGGAGGAACATCGTGGAATTCATTTGGTTCTCCCAAATCTAAGCGAGGGCCGCGGTTATGACGACTTCACAGCACACGAAACCTAGAGATGACGCCGAACCTGGAACGCCCGGGACGGGCGAGAATCTGTGCCCGCGCTGTGCTGGCTCTGGCCGATTTGAGGCAAAGACTTGCTCGGAGTGCAATGGAACTGGAAAGGTCATAACAGGCATCGGAGGAGGTTAATTACTGCCTGAAGCGAGATGTTGTTGGGGCGCCCTGTTATGGGCGATTGATCCGACTCACATCGCTAGGCATCGGCAATCTCGCTTAGCCTAAATCTCCACGCGACAACCAATATAAGCGCCTCGGAGGCAAGCCGGTCGACGATGAAGATCGCCGCTCCTTCAAGGCGGGGTTCCTCGTGACCTTGAATAGGCGGCAGCGGCGGATCGTAAGGTTCTCGCATAGACGCGGCTTGATCGGCACCGCCAGCGGTGCGGTATTAAAAGCTCCGTACTGCGAGAAGATACGAGTTTAGCCCATTGCCGCCAGGATCTTGGCGATGTCCCGGCCGCTCACCGGTCGGGGGGCAAACCGGTCAAGACCGTCCGCAATGTCCTGTTCTTCGACGATCGTGACTTGTTGTGCTCGATGCCTGACGTGCTTGTCTCCACTTGCCAATCTACTGTCGGCGTCAGCCTGATCGCTCAGGAACGTCTGGTTTTTGAGACCAACTTTACGGAACAGCGTGGTCTGGCATTCCACTGCGATTTCTGGACCGAGGAGTAACGAAGCCATGAGCGTTGTCGGCCCTAAAGCGCCTCAAGAGGATCGCGTTGAGATATCGCCCGCGGAGCGGTCTTACCCTTCGAAGAAGGCGGCGGACCAACGGCAAGGCCAACGCTCGCCAGGGGCCTCAGAACCTGGCGAAATGGGAGATTTCGATAACAAGGACGATGTGAGCCGGCAGCGCGGCAGCCATGCCGGTCATCGATATCGCGGCGGCTAGAGCGGGTTCCATTTAGAACGCGCGCATCGCGTTGGCCCTTCTTACAAAGGGGGATCTACCGAGCTCTGGCCGTCACCGTGTCGGCGAGGCGGACGTGAGGGTGCCGGAGAACCTAGGAAGGTCGAAGGTCAGGTATGGCGCAACGTCGGCGAGTTGGAGTCGGGAGACCTAGGTGTCTTGGGAGTGCTTCGAGCACTTTCCAGTGATGTGGACTCGACCCCTCGCATCCCATACGGGCCCGCGGCGCATGAACGGCCGCACCAGGTGCCCGGCACGGGGCAGCACCCGAGCATGCACAACACCTGTCCGGAGTTCTGCTTGCGTTCTAAGAGGCATCCACGCACGGCCGAGCACAGCCGCCGTCCCTTGACGCAACGACTGCGCGTACGCGCCATGTTCATTGCAGTCCAGGTTTCGTCGATGAAGACAAGGCGGCCCGGATCGCGTTCAGCCTGGGCCTCGAACCGCGCCTCGCAGGCCGCCTTCACGTCGGGCCACTTCTGTTCGGCCACGTGCGTGGATTTCTTGTACGTCAGTCCGCGTGCATCGAAGAAGCGCCACGGTGTGCCGAGGCTAGTCTTCAGACCCTACTCCGCTTCAAGACGGCTGCTATTCTCAAGATGATGGTGAGGTCAAAACCAACTTTCCACGAAAAGGCTCACTCTGGTTGTTAATGCTTGCACAGCCGCATTCCTGCTCGCCAACCGCAAGTGTTCTCAATTTCAGCACAGCCTTGCCATTCTGCTTGACAGTCCATCCATCTTCGCTGGCGACGTGAGTAAAATCACCTTCATGATGAAGAACCTGACTGTTCTTGAACTGGTTGGGCGATGTAAGAATGACCGGAGAGTCAGACTGACTGACAATGTTGAGCGTCACGTTTGAGTTCGCGGGCAGGCGTAGGTCCGCAGGTGCACAAACGGCCTTACCGTCTTGCTTGCTGATCCTCAGCTCTATCGGAGACTGCGCGGTGCTCTCCGGCGCGGTATCGGGCTTTCCTTGAGCAGAGGCTCCGGTGACAACCAGGGTAACCATTATTAGGCCCCGCCCAAAAGTGGCGTATCGTAGCATCATCGATCTCCGTAGCAGTCTTGCCGAACCTCAGGTCAAGGCTCCGCCTTGCCCAAGTTCCTCGGTGCGCCCTAGGTGAGTGAGGAGACGCACGAGCAGATTATGAGAGCCCCTGCATCGCGGCGCACAGCATCCCGGACTAGAGCTGTCCGCTTTCAGACGTTCTGCTGTCGGCCCTGAACCGGCGGCAGTGACCTCGGTTCTCCGGGCTCGGGCAGTACTGCTCCTCCACCAATGCCGGGCTGCAGAGCCCGCCCGGCCGAACTCCCCGGTGCGGGCTTTGTTGCGTCTGGAGTGTCCTGCGTCGTGGCGAGGGATGAGCCGGATCGGAGCGGCCAACTTTGTTGAGTGGCTGGCAGCCTAAACGGCCCGCCTACGGTAAGCTTCATTGACCATGCTCTCGCAATTTGACGGATAGCCGGGCTCCAACGTCCATATGCGGCGCTCTCCAGGCACCTCTAAGCGGAGTTGCCCTCAATGCTGATCTTCAATCCCTCACCGGTGAGATGGTCGAGATTACGTGCCTCGTCCTGGGGTCGCGCAGTGGCGCGATGACCTTGCGCCCTGAAGAAACTGTCGATGTCCGTTTTCGGACAGTTGGCTTTTGAACCCGGTTAGTAAGAAACCAAGGCTTGGTGTCATCGTTGGCCGGGCATGAATTCGGATGACATCCTCAAACTTTGCCGTCGCCGCGCAGAACATTGGCGCCATGCAGCTAAGCATTGGCGTCGCGCCGGGAATATCGGTGCCGCGAAGGAGTGCGTAGCAGAAGCAGAGAAGTGCGAGCGGCGGGCTAACAACCTTGCCGCATAGCAGTCCGGTCGTTTCGCGTTGCCAACGACAGTTGATTAGCGTTTTTCGTCCCGGCGCTGATCCATGTCATGGCCGGTGCGCTTCGGACCTGAGAAGCTTCACGCGCGGCTTTTCGCCGTGGCGGGCTCTGCCAGCCAAGCTGCTCGTGGAGCAACGGCTAACGCTGCACTACCTTCGAACTCGGATCACCCCGTTGGGGGAAGATCAGCTGTCGGCTGCTAGAGCGACGGCGGACTTGTTGAGAACGGCAATCTCAGCTGGCATTCCTGCGCCACCTTGCGGCGGCTGTCCGGGCTATGTCCGAGCGCTCTTCAGCCGACAGTTTATGGCTCGCGCTCGTCCTCCCTTCAAGCCGCCTCTGCGTGCGGGGAGAAACTGGAGCGGCATCCTCACGTTGTCTAAGGTCTGGTTGGTTGCCGGTAGCACGATCCCCTATGAACTTGGCAAGCTGAGAGGGATCACGGGCGCTTGGGGGTTGGTCTAGAGCCCTCGCGTAGCCGGGCATTTGAACCGCTCCAGTTTTCCTGGAGGCCATTTGGTTTGGGTCAGGCGGCCAAGTCTTGAACCTCAGCTTGGGCATAGTAGCGTGCTTCCGCTTCGGCGGGAGGGATATTCCCAATAGGTTCGAGCAGCCTGCGGTGGTTGAACCAGTCGACCCATTCGAGGGCAGCGAACTCGACGGCCTCGAAGCTTCGCCATGGTCCGCGTTGGTGGATCACTTCGGTCTTGAACAGGCCGATCATCGTCTCGGCGAGAGCATTATCGTAGGAGTCGCCGACACTGCCGACGGAGGGCTCGATGCCCGCCTCGGTGAGATGCTCGGTGTAGCGGATGCTCACGTATTGTGATCCTCGGTCCGAGTGACAGACAAGGCCGCTGCCGGCGAAGGGGCGGCGCTCGTGCAGGGCCTGCTCCAGGGCATCGAGCACGAAGTCCGCCCGGGCCGAGCGCGGCACGTGCCAGCCCACGATCCTGCGAGCAAAGACATCGACCACGAAAGCCGCGTAGACGAAGCCGCTCCAGGTCGCGACGTAGATGAAGTCTGTGACCCACAGCATGTTCGGCCGCGGCGCTTTGAACAGCCGGTTGACGTGCACTAGTGCAGTGACGCGGACGAAGGATTCACGGGCGGGATGAGGTGTGCGGGTCTGGGGGATGGCTCAGACTGTCC
>NZ_BJZV01000077.1 GCF_007992215.1 Methylobacterium gnaphalii
CGTTATTGAAACCGCCGAGGTCGAGTGTGGCATCGACCGCAAAAGCACTGTTGGCGCTAAAGCTGTTGCTCGCTCCCGAGCGCAGTGTGCCGGCGGCGACAGTAGTGGAGCCGGTATAATTGTTGGCGCCGCTGAGGAGAAATATGCCGCCATCGGCCTTGTTGACCGTCACGGCTCCGGAGATGGTACCTGCGATCGAGCCAACCGCGCCGTTCATGCCACCGTCGCCTGTGCCGCGCAGGTTCAGCATGATGGCGCCGCCGCCGGTCGCGCCGATGTTTCCGACGACTGCCGCGTCGTGCGCACCGGCGCTCTGCAAGGTCACGGTGCCCGCCGTGCCGGTCACAGAGTCCGTATAGCCCCGAGTCACGACGGCATTGGCCGCGCCCACGCCGGTATAGACTGTTACGAGGTTGCTGCCCGCGGTGGCGTTGATCGCGCCCGTGTTCGAGCCAGCGTAGAGATTGGCGCTGAAGGACCCGCCGGCATTCGCACCGATCGACGAGGTGATGCCGCCGGCCGTGCCGGTGAGCGTACCGTAATTGTCGATGGAGACGCGCGCGCCGTTGTCGCCGCGCACGGCGTAGCCGCTGCTGGCGCTTGTGCCGCCGCTGATCGTACCGCCGGCCGCATTGGTAAGCGTCAGGACCGTCCCGACGCCGCCGACCGTCAGGCCGAAATTCGCGCCGCCGCCGATCGTGCCGCTGTTTAGCACGGTCGACCCGGTGCCGGCCATGACGCCGGCGCCATCTGTCACGCCAGTGATCGTGTTCAGGTTGGTCAGCCTCAGCGCACCGTTTGCGGTGATGCCGCGGCTGTTACCTCGGATCACGCCCGCGGCAGCGTTGGTGATCGCACCACCGGCATCGAGCAAGATGCCCGACTGCTTCCCCACCGTGATACCGGTGGTTCCGTCATAGGCTCCCGACGCGATCGTGCCGGCGTTGCTGATCGCATCGGTTGCGTTCGAGCCTCTCGCACCGAAATTGCCGACGATGACGCCGCCGGCCTGGTTCGTGAGCGTCAGCCGGCCGCCGTGATCGCTGCCGACACCGTAGCCTACGACGGTGTTTCCGGAGCTGTCCTGCCCGTAGATGACGCCTGCAGCGGTGTTGGTAACGGTGAGCGCACCCGAGCCGTGCTGGGTAATGCCGTCGAACTGGTCGCCCTTGATGAGACCGGAATTGGTGACGGAGAACGCAGCCGTGGCAGTGCCGTCGTTCTGGATGACGCCGCTGCCCTGGCCTTCGATCCGCGCGCCGGCGCTGTTGACGACAGTGCTGGTTCGCGTGAGGTCGACCTCAAGTGCGTTCGCTCCGGGGCTACCGAAATTCGTGACTGCGCCATTGTTGGTGAAATTACCGCCGGCGACGAAGACCAGGCTGTTGTTGCCGGCACCCACATAGCTGCCGGTCAGGAGGACGTTTGCCTGATCGCCGATGATCATGCCGAGCGAATTGGTCGCCGTGCCCGTGTTGCTCAGCGCACCAGACAGTGTCACGGTGCTGCCCGCACCCGCACCCGCGCTCTGCACGGTGAGCGTGCCCGTGCCCGACACGTTGTTGGCGAAGGTGTACGGGCCGGTTCCATTCAGGACGAGCGCGCTGTTGTTCACGACGGCGCCGGCACCAAGGGAACCGCCACTGCCACCGATCTGCAGCGTTCCGCCCGAGATCGTCGTCCCGCCCGTGTAGGTGTTGCTGCCGGCCAGTATCTGTGTCCCGGCGCCTGTCTTGGTAAGGCTCAGAGCGCCGCCGCCCGTGCCGTCTCGGAGCGTGCCCGAGAAGGCGCCTGAGGCACCGCCCGAGCCGAGCGTCAGCATCGCGGCCGTACTGCTGGTGTTTTGGACGATGCCGGCCGTGCCCGTGCTCGTTAGCGCCCCTATGGTGCTGCCGTAGCCACTCAGCGAGACCGTGCCGTCGACGCTCAGCGTGCCGATACCAGAATAGGTGCCCCCATTCAGCGTCGCGTTGGCTGCGACGTTCATGGCGTTGGCGCCCCCGCCTGTGAACGAGACGTCGCCGGTCGTGCTGGAATTCGCCTGAAGGTTGATCGTGTTGCTGGTGCCGCCGATGGTAATCGCCGTCGCCCCGGCCGCGTTGATGGTGCCGCTATTGGTGAAGGTTCCGCCATTGGCGAGGTTCGCCGCGATCGCGCTGCCGGTGATCGTGCCGCTATTCGTCACCGTCGCTATACCACCAGCGGCGTAGATGCCGGTCGTATTGCCCATAAGAGTGGCGTTGTTGACGACAGTGACCGTCCCGCCGCTAGCGCCAGCGTCGATGCCGCGAGCCCAATTTGTGATAGTACCAGCCGTCGTGACGCTGACGGCGGAGCCATAGGCACCGACGCCTTGATTTTCGCCTAGGTTGCGCGCCGTGATACTGTTTGAGGATCCGTTGAGACTCAGCGTCACGTTGCCGGCCGCGCTGATGCCAAGGCCGTATCTGTTGTTGACCGTGAGTGAGCTTCCAGCGGACCCGTTGACGGTCACGTCGCCGCTGCTGCCAGCGCCCGGCGCGAAGTTGATGGCAGTGGAATTGGCTTGGTTGCCAGTCAGCGTATTGCTGCCGTTGAGCAAGATGCTCGTGGTACCGGTCCCGGTGGTCCTCAGCAGAAGGATCGACTGGGAGGTCCCGCTATCGCCGTAGGTCGTCTGGTTGAGATTGACATTGTTCAGCGTGATCGTGTCGCCGGCATTAATCCCGGTGATGTAGACCCCGCCGCCCGTCGTCGAATAGTTGCCAACGCCCGAGGCTGTTGTCGAGGTCGTTATTGATCCGCCGTTACCGGTATCGACCGTCGTCTGTGCGGCGGCCGGGCCACTTGCAATGCCGAACGCCAAGGTCGCCGCGGCGGCTAGGACCGCTCGCCGCCGGCCAATCCGAGCCGCGGGACGCACCTTGCGCTGACGTTTCGACGGCGCCATTGTTAGACGCGCCAGGATAGCATTCCAGCTTCTGAGAGACGCGAGCAAGCGACCCAGTCGTTCCGGCTCCCATGCCGGCGAAACCGAGATGCGCGGAACGCAAAGTACTTCCTTTGGTCTAAGCGTGAACCCGACAAGAGCCGTCGATGCGAGCCACAGATCACGCAGTCGGTGGCGGGCAGCCCCAGCGGAACTCTTTACACTCGACACGTGCGACCCCCTGAGAAGCACCAACCGGGCGCCATTCTCCGTTTCCCGGATTACGACAGGGCGCTCACCCTCCGAGCCATACGTGCGATCGGACAACGGCGCGATGGCCTGGCGTCTCAGTTATTTGGCCTGGAGTCTCATCAGGTGGAGATACCTTTTGAATAGTCATTAGGCTTGAACATGTTGTATTTTGGTCACCCGTATTTCTTGCCTAGAACATACGGGCACTATCGCCTTGTCTGCCTGTAGCCGTAACGGCTGAGGATCGATTAATCACTGCTTGCCACTAGAGGCGGCTACCGCTGCCTTCGGGCTGTTGTCTGATTGAGTTCTCAAGCATGTCGGCCTCGCCCCTGCCTCGCGTAACATTCGATACGGAACAGGTTGACCGCGCCGATCGGTTCGAAAGGTGGCGTGGCATTCTCGGCCTGACGCATGAAATCGGAAGTAACGCCGCTGATTTTCATGGACGTCTGACATCAACGTATCTCGGCGCCATGATGGTGAGCGAGATGTCGGCTTCCTCACAATCCGTTTCGCGATCTCCGCAGCGGGTCAAGGCGGATGGGCTCGATCACATCGTGCTCCATCTTACCTCGGCGGATTTCGACGTGGATATGGGCGACGCACGCTTTCACGTTCCGGCAGGCGCCATAACGCTGAACACCCTATCGCGCCCATTTCGACGACACGCGGCACCCGAGAACGGATCACTCATTCTCAGCCTCTCGCGAGAACTCGTCGCCAGCACGCTACCGGATCCAGAGGTGTTTCACGGTACGGTGTTGCGTGGTGGCTTCAGCGACCTCGTGGCTGAACACATGCGAATGGTCGTCCGGTCTGCGCACTTGTTGACGGCATCTCAAGCCGACGGGCTGAGTCGGGCGACGGCACATATCCTTGCCGCTGCACTTGAGCCGACGCGACGCCATATCGCAGAAGCTCGGGGCGGCCTGGAGTCTGCTGCCGTGGTTCGGTGCAAGCGCTTCGTCGAGTTGAACCTAAGCTCACCCTCCTTGAATGCTGAGGCGATCTGTCAGGCCGTCGGAATTTCTCGCGCGACACTGTTTCGACTTTTCAAGCCGGACGGGGGCGTTCATTCGTACATCCAGGCTCGCCGTCTCAGGGCTGCACGACGTGCACTCGCGGTTGCCGACCGGGCTAGTATCACAAACATCGCGCATTTTTACGGCTTTACCAGCATTGCCGGGTTCAGTCGTGCCTTCAAAACAAAGTATGGCGTTAGCCCTAAAGATGCCATAGATGACGAACTAAATTTATATGCCGAAGATACGAATACATTTGAATGTATATTAAAGTCAATGATAATTACGAAATAACAATCTGTCCACACCATATAAATCAAATACAGAATTTCCAAAAGGCTTATTTTTGCAGGGCAATAGTATATTGCTCGT
>NZ_BJZV01000078.1 GCF_007992215.1 Methylobacterium gnaphalii
CGGCGCATGATCATCTGGCGGCGTCGGTGCTCGTGCCGGTTTGCGATGTCGGATTCGTGCAGCTGCCGACGTCGACCGCCCAGATCCCGACCATCACGCTCGACGACTACCGATTCGACGAGCTCGATGAGGGCGGGTTCCTGGTCTTCGACCCGGCCGGCGTGCCGATCCAGGAAGAGGCGTTCGAGAACGAGGACGTCGCCTACGACGTTGCGCGCGAACATTTCGCAGCCTCGCGCGGCAAGACCCTCGAGGAACTCGATGCAGAAGAGGCGGCGGCTGGCGCCGGCGACCTAGCTACCGTCCCGGAGGACTGGCGGAGCCTACACCACACGCAGCGCCGCGCTCTGGCGCAGAAGATCAAGGGCGAGCCGGTCGCCAACACCGCCGAGGCGGACGAGGTGATCGAGGAATACGTGACCCGGCCGCGGTAGCTGCCGAGCCACCCTCGAACCAGTCGAGGCGAACGATGCGCCTAGCAATCTTTGGAGCTGTTGCGCTTGCCTTGGTGGGCGCAACGCCCGCGCGTGCACAGGCAACCGCCAACGGCTTCGAGGCCGTGGCGAGCCCGGCTATGCCGCCTTTCATGCGGGCGGCCGACCCCTTCCTGCTGCCGGCGACATCGACGCCTCAGCAGTATCTGATCACTCAACCCGAGAAGACGGCGAGCTACCGGGGCGTCAACTCGTGCCTGATGGCGGACGTGCGGATCAAGACGGTCAAGGCATCCGCCCCGATCACCTCGACGCCGACGCCCTATCCCGGCGTCAGCAAGGTCACCTCGCCGACGGCCACGGTGTCGGAGATGACCGGGACACGCTTCATGGCGCGGTGGGGCGAGTGGCTCGGCAGCACGCCGAACCCCATGGGCGGCCAACAGCGCATCATCTCTATCATGCTTGTGCCCATTCCCGGCACGTCGACCGACATCAGCGGCCTGACCTGCATTTTCGAGCTTGGCTACGGGAACGGCGGTTGATGCGTGCGCTCACGCCTCTCGCGCTGTGCATCCTTCTGGCGCTCGGCTCGTCGGCGGACAGCCGGATGGGCGGCGCCACCGGCATGGGGCAGGTCGGCCCGCGCGGTGCGCAAGGGCCGCAGGGAGATCCGGGGCCGGCGGGCGTTGCCGGTACTCCAGGAGAAAAAGGCGACAAGGGCGATGCAGGACTCCAAGGTCCGAAAGGTGAAACCGGCGCTGCAGGTACGGCCGGCCTCAAAGGAGATGCAGGCCCAATTGGTCCAACAGGCCCGGCAGGCGCGACAGGGCAGGCTGGACCACCAGGGCCAAAAGGCGATGCGGGCCCTCATGGCAGCCCAGGCGCCACAGGATTAACTGGTCCGGCTGGGCCAACCGGCGCTATAGGACCTTCTGGGGCCAGGGGATCGCAAGGCGATCCTGGTCCCCAGGGGGCAAAGGGCGATGCCGGGCCGCAAGGACCAAAAGGCGACACCGGGGCAACAGGCCCCGCTGGTGCCAACGGCGCAGCAGGAGCAACTGGTCCAGCAGGCGCGACGGGCGCGGTCGGACCGGCAGGTAGAAAAGGCGATCCAGGTGCTCAAGGAGCATCAGGACCCGCCGGCCCCGCAGGAGTAGCCGGGCCTCAGGGACCCAACGGAGGGACGGGCGCCCAAGGTTCCGTAGGTGCGACCGGCCCTGCCGGCGCACCGAAGCGGGTCGAGCGCTACACGGCCACGACGAACGCCAGTGGAATTGCGACGTTCGCCTGGTCGGCGTGCTCGGCTTCGCCGGACGTCGACCTGATCGAAGGTTGGACCGGAACAGCACTTGCGCCCATCCGGATCGGCGGCGCCGTGACCGCCTTCACGACTTCCGGCGCCAACGTCCAGGCTTACGAGTCGCGCGGCACGCTGGCTTTGAGCGCAGGGCCGTATCAAGCTGCGGCAGCGAACCGCTCCGTCACCGTGCGCGTGATCTGCAACTGATGTCCGCTCTAGGACGGCTGCTCTTCGGTCGTGGGTTCGTCGGCCTTTGCCGTCAGGTTCTCGTTATCGTCGTCGCTGAGCACCTCATCGATCTCATCCGCAAGATCGCCCATCTGGTCCTCGGTGAGGAAGATGCGGAAGATTTCTCCGTCCTGCGCCTCCAGCGTGAGGTGGAAGCCTCCCTCGACCTCGTTGGTGAGAACGCGGGCCAATTTCTTCGTCGGTGTCATGGCGGTTTCCGTGCTGGTGGCCGTGAGCAACGCGGCGCCATGCTGATGGTCCCATTCGCGGGTGCAGAATGAGCATCGTCGTCATCACGCCGCCCACGTCGAAACGTCTGACGACGGTCGAGCATGTGCGCGGCGATCTCGGCCTCGCCGAGAACGTGCCGCCGACGGCGCAGATCGAGCGCTGGATTGATCAGGCTTCTTCGCGGGCCGCCTCGTTCTGCCGCCGCACGTTCGGCCGCGAGTTGGTCCGGCAACGGTTCGAGTTGTGTCACGGCCGTATCGATGAAGCGCAGAGCGGGCTGCTGCTGGATCGCGGGCCGGTCGTGTCCATCTCCTCGGTCACAGTGGATGGCGAGGCCCAGGACGCGAGCACCTACGAGTCGGACGGGCGGTTCCTGTACCGCCTCGACGGGATGGATCGCCGCTGCTGGTACGGGCGCGTAGTCCTGGTCGAGTATATGGCGGGATGGGTGTTGCCAGGAGATAGCGATGCCTCGCAGCCGCCTGCCGGCGCCGAACTGCTCCCAGCCGACGTCGAGCGCGCAGTGATTCAGCTTGTCGGCGCCGCCCTCTCGGCTGGCTCCCGCGACATGATGGTGAAGTCGGAGCGGGTCGAAGGCGTTGGTCAAACGGACTGGTATGTACAGGGTGCAAATGCATCTCTGCCGCACCCAGAGGCCGAGGCACCTTTGTCTGAGTATCGAAAACTGTTGTTCACATGATGCCGGCTTAGATTTCACTCACGCGATTACTAGAATATCGATTGTTAACTGCGCTGCTGGTTGTTCAAGTTTGTCAACGCGGAATAGTTTGATCTCTATATAATCAATGGCCACCTCATTGACCGTTAAAGAATATGAGTCAGTATAGTCTGGGTTACTGTTGTTTGGTGCGCGAGCTGTCAGCATCACCGTGAAAGGGTTTGCGGTAGGCAATCTTATATTCGTAACTTGGAAAATAACAGCTATTCGAGGATGAAACGTACTTTATATTGATAAATTCCCGCATCAAGCAGGTTTCTGTCCGCGGACTGGGCCTCAATCACTATTTCCTCTAGGCGATCATCAGTCATGGCCGGACCTTTCGGGTCAGTGATTATTCAAGAGTGGCGCGGAAGATTATGCATTACTACAGTATATATGTAAACCAGTTCAATTTCAGATCAATTCCTAGTCGAAAGGCGATATCGATCTTCTGATGGATCCTGAACAAGCCACTGCGCAGCTAGACCGCCAGATCGCGGCGAGCGGGCAGGGAGCAAAGCTCGAGCGGCTGTCTCCCGTAGCGTCCGGAGAT
>NZ_BJZV01000079.1 GCF_007992215.1 Methylobacterium gnaphalii
GCCAGCGCATCGATGATGGTGCCGCCCTGCGCGACCGTGATCGTGCCGGAATTGGTGATCCCGGCTGGCGCCGTGAGGCTGCCGCCGGAGGCCACGGTCAGGCTGCCGGCATTGGTGAGCAGGCCGGCGAGACCGTAGGCGCCCGTGCCGGTGACCGCGAGCGTCGCACCGCTGGCATTGGCGAAGGTGCCGTTGCTGGCCACGTTGCCCGAGACGGTGAAGCTGCCGCCGTTGTTGGCGATGGCGCCGTCGATGCGCCCGGCCGAGGCCGTCACTGCACCGGTATTGCTCAGTCCGCCGGCGACGCTGCCGGCACTCGTGAAGGTAGCCGCATTGTTCACGGAGCCTGCCAGGCTGCTGCCGGCGGCGAGCGCAAGCGTGCCGGCCGAGACCGTCGTCGCGCCTGTGTAGGTGTTCGCACCCGACAGCGTGAAGGCGCCGATGCCGGTCTTGATCAGGCCACCCGTGCCGGAGATCACGCCCGCATAGCCCGTCGCGGCCTTGCTGCCGCCCGTAGTCAGCGTGCCGGCGCCGAGCGTCACGCTGCCGGCACCGCTCAGCGAGGCGACCGTCTGGTTGAAGCCGTTCAGGTCCATCCGGCCGGACGACGCCACCGTCACGGCCGATCCGGACGAGAAGGCGTTCGCCGCACCCGCCTGCAGCGTGCCGGCCGAGACCGTGGTCGCGCCGGTGTAGGTGTTGGCCCCCGACAGGGTCAGCGTGCCGGTTCCCTGCTTGGTCAGTCCGGTCGCACCCGAGATCGTGCCGGCATAGCTCGTCGAGCTATTGTCGCCGCCAGCCGTCAGCGTACCGCCGCCCGTGATGCTCGCAGCAGCCGTCGTGCCCGCGAGCGAGCCGACGCTCAGGCTGTTGCCGCCGAGAGCCAACGCGCCGTCATTGGTGAAGCGGCCGATGCCGGACAGGCCGCCGACCACGGTGAAGACCGCGCCGGCGTTGTTGGCGACACTGCCGTTGATCTGACCTTGCGCGTTCACGGTCCCGCTGTTGGCGAGCGTGCCATTGACCACGCTGGTCGCGGCATCGGTGTTGAAGACCCCTGCCAGGATCGTCGCGCCGCCGTTGACGAAGCCGGCATTGCTCGCGGTGCCGGACGTGTTGATCAGGCCGCCGTTGACCGTTCCGCTCGCGGTGTTGGTGAAGGTGCCGCTGTTCGACACGCTGCTGCCGATCGTGCCGTCGTTGCTCGCGGTGCCGCTATTGGCCAGGCTGCCGGCGACCGTTCCGGCGTTCGTGAATGCGGCTGCGTTGTTGACGTCACCCGCGAGCGAACCGCTCGACGTGAGCGCCAGCGTGCCGCCCGTGACGGTGGTCAGACCGGTATAGGTGTTGGCTCCCGCGAGGGTGAGCGTGCCGCCCCCGAACTTGGTCAGCCCGGCCGAGCCCTGGAGCACGTTGCCGATGGTCGTGCCGACACCGCTGTCGACGGTGATCGAGGCCGCCGTGCTTCCGGTGATGCCGCTGTCGGCCACGAGGGCAAGCGCACCACCCGTCAGGCTGTAGCCGTTCGTGCTGAACTGCAGGCCCTGGAAGCTCTGCGTGCCGGCCACCGTCACCGCGCCGCCAGCAGCGCCCCCGAACACACCAGCCTGCGACCGCCACCGATCGTTGATCGCGCCGTCGACCGTCGTCCAATTGGTACTGGTCGCGTTCCACGTCCCCGCCCCACCATCGACCGTGCTGTTGGCCGAGAGATTGCCGCCATCCCAGAACTGAACGAGTTGCCCGTTGCTGGCGAGGAGCACGTTGTACTGCGACGGACCGGTGCCGCCGTTGGTCACGATCTGGCTGACATCGGCCGTGGCGTTCACCCCGCCGTTGCTCACCGTGCCGAAGCGTCCAGCGGCCGTCGTGCCGGCCACGTCGAACAGGGTGTAGTAGCCGCTGGCGATCTGGCCGCCGGCAGCTGTCTGCAGGGCGAGCGTGCTGGCGTTGCTGACCGAGAGGTTGCCGCCGACGCGGATGAGGTCGTTGTTCGCACCGCCGACCACACCCGGCGCGCCGAGCTCGAACAGCGAGGTCGAGCCGGCGTTCAGCGTGTAGTCGCCGCCGACCGTCAGCGTGCCCGGCGAGTTGCCAGCCGAGACCGTGCCGCCGCTCCCGACGCTGACCGAACCCGCGATGGTGCCCGAGCCGTGCAGCGTGCCGCCAGAGTTGACGTCGACGATGGCAGCACCGTTGCCGAGCGTCCCATTGATTGAGAGCGTGCCGGCGTCGACATTGGCCATGCCGCTGAAGCCGGTGCTGGCTCCAGTCAGGGTCGTTACCCCGGAGCCAACCTGGTTGACGATGCCCGAGCCGGAGATGATGCCGCCATAGGTGTAGGCGTTGGTCCTGGCGAAGGCGAGCGTGCCGCCCGTGGTGGCCACGTTACTGAAGACGGTGCCGCCCGCGTTCTGGCCGATACGTCCATTATTCCCGGCGGCCGTGCCGTCGCCGATCCGCAGCGTGCCGCCGGAGATCGTGGTGGCCTCGACATAGGTATTCGCACCGGTGAGGGTAAAGGTGCCGACACCCGCCTTCGTCAAAGCACCGTTGCCGTCAATGCCGATGTTGCCACTGTAGGTATCGGCCGTTCCGTTCCGGCCAGTCGTCAGAGTGGCGCCCGCACTGAGCAGGACGCCCCCGCCACCGCCATTGAGCGATCCGATCTCCAGGGACGTGCCGACGGTGAATTGGCCGCCAGTCTGAGTCACGGCCGACGTCGCCGGCGCCGTTGTCGCGGTGTTGAAGATGAGGCTACCGCCGTTGATGACGAAGTTCGTCGAGGCGAACGAACCGCCGGGGCCGTTCCGCAGCGTTCCGGCGTTGACCGTCGTTGTCCCCGTATAGGTGTTGGCGCCGCGTATCTCGAAGATGCCGGTGCCGGTTTTTGTCAGACCACCAGTGCCGGTGATGACGCCGAAAGAGCCGGTGCTCGTGTTGTCGCTGCCGGTAGTCAGGGTCGCCGAGCCGAGCGCCACGGTGGTCCCGGCATTACCGCTGAGCGAGCCGATGGACTGGTTGTTGTTGTTCAGATCGAACGTGCCGCCATTCACCTGCACGGCGCTCGCCGTGCTGATGACGTTGGCCGCGCCCGCCCGCAGCGTGCCGTCCGAGATCGTGGTGACGCCGGTATAGGTGTTGGCTCCCGACAACATCAGCATGCCAGTGCCGGTCTTGGTCAGACCCGTCGTCGCTGCGGGGTTCGCGCCGTTCTGAATGACACCGGAGAAGGTGGTCGAGGCGCCGTTGCCTCCGGCCGTGAGCGTCGCGGCGGTCGTACCTGAATTGGTGAGTGTCCCAGCCCCGGACAGCGACCCGATCG
>NZ_BJZV01000080.1 GCF_007992215.1 Methylobacterium gnaphalii
GGGGATCTGGCTGATCACTTCCGGCAGGCTCGGCACAGGTAGCGGAGCCGTCGTCACCGGGGGCGTCGGCACGCTGGCTGCAGCGGCGTTCGACTTGTGGCCGGCTGCGACCAGCGCGGCCTTGAAGCCAGAATGCAGGCCGGCGATGGCCACGCCGTTGCTGTCAGGATTGACCATCGCGCGGGCAGCGATCGGGTTCTCGCGCCCTGGCTCGAAATAGTCCGACAGCTTCCGGCCGGTGTACCAGCCCTCGGAGAGGCCAGTGTAGAGCATTGCCGCCGCGATGAACGGGTCCAGCATCAGGGTCGGCGTCACCTCAAGATCCTGATCCTTCGTCAGGTATCCGAGGTCACGGAGGCGGCCCGTCGCGCGGCGAGCATTGTCCCGGCCGGTCGCCTGGACATCGCCCATACCGCGGAAGTCCCAGCCGTCGTTCGGCAGCTTGTTGCCGAGCCGGCCGCCATAGATCTTGTTCGCGAGCGCCTGCGGGTTGCGGACGTAGGGCTGCGCGGATGCGTCATTCGGGAAACGGCTCGGCCAGACCTGCCGGATGCGTGCGGCCGTCGAGTAGTTCAGGTTCTCTGAAACCGGCCACATCGCGTGCCCGGTCTCCCACTTCGTCGTGGCGAAGCAGTACGCAAGTGGCGAGGTCTCCATCGCCGGCGGGCAGGCGTCGAGCAGCGCGTTCATGCCGTCGACCTGCTTCTGCGACAGGCTTCCGCCGAAAGGTGTGTTCCGCACAGCCGCGAAGAACGCGGCGCGATCCAGCGCAGCAGCCATTGATGTATTCTCTCTCGGGGAACGGATTTACTACAGGCGGATTGTTCGCTCAGCGGATGAGCAAAGTGATGAGCCGTGAGTTTCAAAAAGAAGTGCTGGCCGCCGTAGAGGCCGACACGCTATCGGCAAATGCGACAACTTGCGAATAAGCGAGAGTGGCGGCTGAAATCAGTTTATCCAACTTCGTAACGGCCGAGCATCGCGTCGAGGTTTTGAGCGATGATCACTCGCCTGGAAGGGTCGCTGTCTGCATTACTGGACCGGTGGTTACTGGCGGCTTCATGATGAACTTGTGCGAAAAGGACGATGCTCGTATCCCGCCGGTCTGAGAGTGCTCGGCTTCACCCAGACGGGTGAGCTACCGAATTGCAGTCGGATGGTCGGGGCGCGGGACGTACACTGGCCCGTCGCATCCTTCCCTCACAGGACTAGCGACGGCGGGTCGGGCGGTCTTCCTGGACGTCGACTGTTCGGCCTGCTTATTTTCACGAGATGCCCTGGCGATTAGCTCCCGTATCCAGGGCGACGGCGGGCCAGACAGTATCTCCAGTGCTGTCCGGCCCGCTTGTGCTTGGCCTCGCCTGGCCGGCTGGGGGTTTACGAATCGGAAAGTGCGAAAGTAGACGGTGTTCGAGTCGCCCAGCCACCTGGTCGGCATGGGCGGCGGCGGGTCGGGCGGTCCGATGCCCCTCAGATCGTTCGGCCCGCTTCAGTTCTCGATCCGCTCCAGGTTCGCCGTCTGCACCGGGAACTGGATCGTCATGCCCTGATCGTTCACGCCCATGAGCGTGGTGAGCGGGCTGAACTCGGGATCCCAGAGCATCACGGTGCCGACATCGCCGACCATGAACTCTGGCGGGATGCCGGCGCGGTTCGTGATGCGGACGCGGTCGCCGTTCTTGAACGGGGCCGCCGCCTGCCGACGCTCGAACTCGGCATGGACGTGATCGGCAATCGCCTCGGGCGTGCCGAGCGTGGTCTCTTCGACCTTGGTCTGTCTGAGCGTGAGCATGGTTCTCTCCTAAAGCTGCGCCCACTCGGCCCAGCGCTCGCGCAGGTAATCCTCGCTCCAGCCCTGAGCCTGTCGGACCACGTCCACCAGCGAGTTGTCGAAGGCGTAGGTCTGCGCACCGGTCACGAGGCCAAGGGCAACCTTGCGGGGCGTCGGGTTGCCCGTGTCGTCGTCGTCGAGCGTGTTGATGATGGCGAGCAGCGGTGGCGGGACAGTGCCGGGGCCGACGAAGGCCAGGTACTCGGCGAAGGAGATCAGCTTCTCGCGCCAGAGGCCTTCGCCAAACTGGCGATCGGTGATGGCGGGGAGCGCAGGCGGCGGTGCCGCAGGAGGATCGGTGGCCTTGTTCCCCTCAGCAAGCCACCCCTGGTAGGCCTGCCAGTCGCGGTTGTCCGGATCTGGCGGGATGACCGCGCTGTCGGCGTCGCGGATGATGCCGCTATAGTTGCTGATGCGACTATACATGATCACAGCTCCGCAGATGCATAAAACGAGGCGTCGAAGGCGTATCCGCCTGTTCCTCCACTGACACCGTACGGCTGGAAGGTGTCCTTATCGACGCCCAAGATATTTGTGCTCGTTAGATTTGCGGACGCCGCAACGGAAATATTGGTTATGGTCGGAGTGTATGCCTTTGTGACTTTATAGAAGCCGGTGATGTAAATACCGGCACCGCCGTTTGCGGCGGTACCGCCAAAGATCGTCCGCACCCGCTCAAAGTACCGCTGGCAGCGGCGCAGCTCGTCGTCGCGATACTCGAACGGGGTCGGCGCGTTACCTGGTTCGAGTTGCGCGAGAGAAACGGTGCCCGTCGAAAACTCAACTACGGTGTTCGTTCCTGCAGTCAGGCCAGATGCTGTGACCGGAGATCCGGCATAGGCACCCGCTGATCCTTGGTAGATGCGGCCTTGCGCCGTGCCGCCCCATGAGAGTGTGTAGGTTCCGCCCTCTGGTAGGTACAGGGCGCCCTCGATCGTCTGGTAAAGCGAGCCCGCCGTGATGGTGATCGTCGTGCGACCGGCCGACGTCGCGAAGGTGTAGGTGCAGCCGCCGGACCCTGCCTGCCAGCCATCGTGACCACGCGCGAAGGCCGCCAGGGTCACGGTGCCGGAGACCGCCCGCTGATTGACGCTGAAATCGCCGTTACGGATGCGGTTGCGGAAAGACGGCGAGCGGCCGGCATAGCTCAGGGCAGATCCATCGGCGCGGCTGTAGGCAAAGACCGTGGCGTTGCCGGATGCGTCCGTGGTGACGAAGCACCGATCGCCGGCCTGCGTCTTGATGTTGGCCAAGCCCGGCAGCTTCAGGGACGTGGCGTTGTGGGTCAGTAGCGCGCCACCGTCCGCGAAGGTCAGGAGGCGGAACAGATGCTTGCCAGGACCGAACGACGTGATCGCAGCTGCGCCGGTGATGCTGACCTTGATCGTCGGCGCGGAGCTGA
>NZ_BJZV01000081.1 GCF_007992215.1 Methylobacterium gnaphalii
CCCCGACGAGCCTAGTAGTGATAATCTGGAGGATACGACCCTCGCCAACTGACCGTGATGGGTGGTTTCTGCAAGTCCGTCTTCGAGCAAGCTAGGCACCAAAGCAGATATCCTGACTGCGCGCTGCAGGCTTGAGGATTTCTGCAATCACCGGCGTCAGCAGCTCCACGAGGACGACCGGGTCAGCCTCGGCAAGCGCGGAAAGTCCCATCATCTGCCGCATGCCTTGGAAGCCTGCGACGAACGACAGGAAGATCGCGGCGCGCTCGCTCGGGTGATCGGCACCCACCGCGCCGGCTGCGGTAGCGTGGTGCGCCTGCGCAATGCGGTCGCGGGCGATCCGGGCTGCCGTCTCGCTGCTGCTCGACCGGGTCAGGATCATAAAACCGTCGAGGGGATTAGTATCGCGACCCGTGATGCCAACCAGGGCTCGAGCGAAGGCGCGAGGAATATCGGCGGCCCCTAGGTTCTCCGACGCAAGGACAACGGGGTCGCGCATGGTGTCGGAGACCACCTCGCCGAACAGGCCTTCCTTCGAACCGAAATAGCGCCCGACCATCATGGCAGTCACGCCAGCTTCGGCCGCGATCGCGCGCAGACCGACCCCATCATAGCCGTGAGCCGCGAAGGCGCGCCGCGCGGCGGCGAGGATCGCCGCTCTCGTGGCGGCGGCCTTGTCGGATCGCCTGACGCGAGGCGTAGGTTCGACTTTCATTATACGGCCGTAGACTCAATAGGAGACATTCAGTATACGGCCGTAGACAAGGGGCAGCAACGCGACGGCACCCTTATGGACCCGGCCCGCGCACCACGCCTGAGCCCGTCGCCGCCATCCGGAGATAGTCATGGCCAACGATCTGGTTCTGGTGACCGGTGGAACGGGCTTCATCGCCCAGCACTGCATTCTGGCACTGCTGAGCGCAGGCTATGGAGTGCGGACCACTTTGCGCACGCCGGAGCGCGAAGCTGAGGTGCGCAAGCATCTCGCGGTAGGCGGGGCCGAGCCAAGCGACCGCCTCTCGTTCGTGACCGCCGACCTTGGGGAAGATCGCGGCTGGGCTGAGGCCACCGCCGGATGCGTGTACGTCCTGCATGGAGCCTCGCCCACTCCATCCGGCTCCTACGCGAGCGAAGACGAGTGGATCAGGCCTGCGGTCGAGGGAAACCTTAGGGTCCTGCGCGCGGCCCGCGATGCCGGTGTCAAACGGGTGGTGCTCACCTCCGCCTTCGGAGCGGTGGGCGTGGGCCACAAGAAGATGACGCGACCGTTCAACGAGACCGACTGGACCAATCTCAAGTCCAGGGTCGCCCCCTATCAGAAGTCGAAGACGCTCTCCGAACGCGCCGCTTGGGACTTCATCGCCACGGAAGGGCAAGGACTCGAACTCTCCGCAGTCAACCCAACCGCCGTGCTAGGACCGGTGCTAGGAGCCGACTATTCCCACTCGATCAGACTCATCAAAAATCTGATGGAGGGGATGCCGGGATGCCCGAAGGTCAATTCCGGCTTCGTCGACGCTCGAGACGTCGCAGATCTGCATCTGCGCGCCATGACTGATCCAGCTGCGAACGGCGAGCGCTTCCTCGCCATCGCAGGAGAGAGTCTGTGGTTTGCCGATGTCGCGAAAGTGCTGCGGCAGAGGCTAGGAGCCGCGGCGGTTAAGGTCCCGACCCGCGAGGTTCCGAATACCATTGTGCGCCTCGGCGCCTATGTGAATCCGGCTATGAAGGGGGTCGTTCCTTTTCTCGGTGTGAGCATGAACGCCACGAGCGAGAAGGCCATTCGCCTCCTCGGTTGGTCTCCACGCCCGGCGGAGGAGGCCATCGTCGCCTCGGCGGAGAGCTTGGTTCGGCTCAACCTGCTAACCGGCTGAATGAGGCTGAGAGCAGATCTTTCGGCGGGTCTGAGACACGGGTGCCCGCGTCCTGCTGCTTATACTGCCCCCTCGTGCGGTTCTGAGCGTCCGCTTCGGAACCGGCGGAACAACCGCATAGGCTCGCGAGCCGCCATTGCGACGGGTGACAGGCGTCTGGCTTTGACAACCAGAACGCCCTGTGCGCCGGTGAGGGCGATCCGGATTATCTCTCGGTTAACCATACATGCCGACAGTAGGTTGTTCTCCCGAACAACCTTTTCAGCGCGCCCGGTTCGCCTGGCGGGCTTCTCTATTTCTGACGGCCTGATCTCAGTCGGCGGCAACTCGCCGCTGCGTAGTCTGCATAAAGTGCAGGTTGGCACTTCGCCAATTAGGTCGTTTGCGATGCCGCGGTAGCTCAATGCCTAGAGCACTCGCTTCGTTTGCGAGAGATGCAGGTTCAAGTCCTCGCCTGCGGCACCATTGGCCAGTCCCGCGGTCGGTCAGCAATGAGGACGTAGCCGGTATGGGCACCAGCTTAATCTATGCGGCCATGCTCGGCGCGCTCGTCGTGACCGCCGTCTGGATCGCGGTTATCGTGGTCGGCGGGCTGAATGTGATCGATTACCTATTCTGACGGGGAGCAGGCTTCATACGGACCTCATTCGCGAGGCCCGTCACGATGTAAGCAATCGCCCTGCGCTCCACGACATCGACAATTGCCGTCTCGCTGACGCAGCCAGAGTTCGCGGCCCAGAGCAGCGTGTCGCGCGTCGCGGGATGCGAGCCGCCGTCCCAGTCCTCGAACAAGGTCTCTAAGGCGTCCATCACTCGCGAGACGAGATCCGCCACGAGTACCGCGCCAGTCCTGTCGCTGAAGCCAAGCGCCAAGCCGCCATGCTCGCCACGATAGCGCTCGAACTATGTTGGCTTACAGCCGCCGAATTCGAAGACGACCATCCGATCGGGGTCGAGCCGGCCGAGCGCGTCGATCAAATCGCCGAGCGTCATCTGCCGGGGCGTGTCGCTCACCGGTGGCCTATGAGGTTGATCAGGGCGAGCCCGACG
>NZ_BJZV01000082.1 GCF_007992215.1 Methylobacterium gnaphalii
TTTTTGTTGCGCGCAGGCGCTGAGCACGTTTGTCTTGACGCAATCATCCCGCAGGCTCCAAAAAAAGGTTCTAGGTCGCCACTGGCGTGGCGGTCCTCCCTCGCGCCTTCGGCCCGGCCAGCACCCGCTGAGCCGGGCTTTTTCGTGCGACGGGGGCGGGTCTATCAGGAGTGGTTCACCGAGGCCCCATGTTCTCCACGCCGCGATCCAGAAAACCGAAGCCACCGCAGTGTCGGGCGGTCATGACGGAGATGCTCGTTCCACCGATGCAGAATGGCTTGCTCATTGGCGTTCCGAGAAAAATCAAAAAGCGCTGTAAGAACGCTGTGACGCTCGATGGCCTGTGCACTACGCATACGAAGATGCCGGAGATGGGGAGAGAGTTGGAACTGGCGCAGGACGAGTAGGACTCGTCAGTCCGCGAAGGCCGTCGTTTCCCCGGGCCCGTTCGAGCGTGTGATGATTAGGGACTGCGAGCTTTTTCGTTATTTTTTTATTCGCAGATCAGGCAATTGGTTAATCTTACTCTAGCCTCAACCTGATTGTCTATTCTCACGCAGCGTCAGCGGATGTATCGATTCCCCGGAATGAAGCACAAACCGATGAGTAGTTCATCCAGCACATATATATTATAGTATTATTTTACGCATTCGCATCTGGCATGATGGTTGGAATGCATTTTAATGCGTATACACTCGCATGCACGTCATTGTTTATAGCCTCGTATTTTACCGGGATCGGTATCTACGAAAGTTCGTGGCGTTCAGATGGGATAGGTCCAATGATAATATACATCATATTACATCAAATGGGATTTATAGCGGGCCTATTTCAATACACTGATCAAGACAGCGAAAGCATATGAAATCTTTCATGGCTTGGGATTAGCACCGATGGCTGCGGAAACGCTCATACATGCTGAGTAAACCTCTATCTTCTCTTAGCGTTCATGAAAAACTAACCTCAGAGCGTCGCATCGCAGCAGATACCCGCTCACGCCAGTGAAGCACATGCCACAAATAGGAATTGTCAGTCGGCTGATTGCTGAACAGCTGACTATGCTTCCGAACAGTAATCATTCCCATTCTCCAGCTTTTGTTCTGCTAATTGAATGCATAATAAGCGAGGAAGAATTCCGGTTGAAAACAAAGAAATCACGAATACTTGACGAAACACTCTTAATTGTTTTGAAGTTTGAGACAGCTTTTGTTCGAAAGAAAACTGCTGAGGCACTGGCAATGGTGCGTTTCGGACCCGTAAAAACGATATGTTCTCTTGCTCAGGATCTTGATCCTGATATAGCTTCGCCAGTACTGCAGCAATCAATTATATTGACTGAGGACAATCTAATTCTCGTGGCGAGAACTCGATCATTTGAGCATGTCTTAGCAATTACAAAAAGACGGCGCATAAGTAAAGCCTTGGCCGCCGCTATACTTGCGCGTGTTAAACAGAAAATCCAGCCTCCGAGGGGAGAGGTAAATGCTGAAGGCAATATTTACGAACACACAAGACAAAAATTTTTGAATTTAAATTTTCCCAAGGAAAATATCGTCCTATTGGATGACTATCGCAAAATTGAAAGCTTTGTAAGCTGAATATAGATGGAGTTTCGTCAGGAAGTCTTTGTTTTTCTAGCCGAACTGACGAGCGGCGTCTGTGCTATCTGCACGCTGGTCTTTGTCTCCGCAGGAACAACCTCAGCCCGCCCGGTTCGCCGCGGCGGGCTTTTTCGGGCGCCTACGCCTCGTCCGCTTTGTCTTCAGCGGTTCGCGCCAGCCGCGCTGCACGCAGCCGTTCCGTCTTGTCGTCACGCGCCTTCAGTTCGGCACCGATTTCCGTCCAAACCTGTTTGCAGTCGTTGCCCGGTCGGCGTCTTTCGCCTTTTTGGTATCGGCCTCATCCGGATGTACCGGGCGCTGATCTCGTCTCAAGGGAAGCGCTCGTACGATCGCCTATGCCCAGCCGTCCTGATCCCGCTCGCCCTCAGGCTCGTCCGTGGAGGGCAAGATCCCCTGGCCTGTCAGCCAGTCGGCCAGGGCCTCGTCTACCGCCTGCGGGAGTGAGCGGACCGGCGCCAAGCCGTCCATCCACTTCTCCATGCCGGCGAGCACTTCCGGGGTCAGCATGTCTCGCATGGTGGGCATGGCGGGCTCCTGTCTGAGTGGATCATGCCCAACCTCACGCCTCCGTCAAACGCTTCCA
>NZ_BJZV01000083.1 GCF_007992215.1 Methylobacterium gnaphalii
CCGAGATGGCGTCCGCGATGTTCGGGTGCGGTTCCTGATTCAGCCGCAGGCGGGCAGCGTCGAACAGGTCGAAGCCTCCGACCTCGGTCGGCTCCAACGAATACCCGGCGGGCAACGTCATGCGATCGGCCGGCACGATCTCCGGGTTCAGGGCATGCCCCGCCGCCAGTACCTCGTCGTCGGTGGCGCGCACGGCCGTGCCGTTGATCTGCGCGGCCTCGGTCGCGCTGAACGGCACGTCGATCACCTGACCGGCAAGGCGGCCAACAAGCTGTTTCATCCACATGGGTGCTGCCTCTGCTGCTGATGGTCAGGCGCGTATCGGCGGCCGCGCTGCCGCCGATACGTTCCGAGCGCGTGCGTCAGTCCGTGAGGGCGGTCGGGATCGGCTCGGACTGATATCGGCTGCCGTCGAGCAGCACGTCGACGCTGGTGACGTTCGCCGCGTTCGATGCGCCGGTGGACACGATCAGCGTGCGGTAGCCGGCATTCACGTCGAGGTAGGCGGGGTCGATGTGGAACACGATCGTCTTGTTCTTCACCGCCGCATCGGTGGTGAAGGAGACCGCGTCCGCCTGCCGAACGAGGGTGTCCGACGCGTCGGTATCGAGGTTCGCCCAGATGGGCACCGCGTTAGCGAGCGCCTTGGCGCCGGCGCCGGCCACGTTCGTCGCCTGCTGCAGCGTGATCGCAACCGTGGCGGCGTTGCCCTGGCTCACGTTCACGATGACGGTGGCGAAGGTTGCGTTCTTGAGGTTCACGGCGCGACCCGCGCGGCCGGCGGCGTCCGCTGCGGCCGGAAGCACCTTCACGAGCTTGGTCGAGGTTGCAAAATTGCGCTTGGGCATAGCTGCTCTCCTGAGAGCCGGAATGGATCGGATGAGGGAGGCGGGCGCTCGGCCCGTCAGAGATCACTGACGCGGGGCGTCTGGATCAGGAGCGCGTGGCGACAGCCACGAACGGCGACACGCTGGTGGTGCCACGGTAGGGCAGCAGGGGCTGCTGCCAGATCGGCTGGCCCTGGAACCGGTAGACGAACCGGAAGCAGGTCTCGTCGTAGATGAAGCGCACGTGGATCGAAGACGCTTCCTGGATGTCGCCTTGTCGATGCCGAGGTACTGGCTCAGATCGACGAACATGATGTCGCCGGCGGTCCCGAGCGGTGCCGCGAACTCGGACACGATGACCGGCCGCCCCATCAGGGTGCCGTACTCGTTCCCGTTGGTGCCCGGCGGCTGGTACTGTACCTGCGGGAACCCAAGGGCGCCGACGTTCTCGGTGCCGGCTACGTTCTTCACCAGCAACATGAGCTGGAAGAGCTGGATCTCCGCTTCCTGGTTGATGATCCAGACCGCGTTCCTGCGATTGCGCGCCGGCATCCGCGAGTAGGCCTTGAGGATGTTCGGAGCGACGATCGTGCCGGCGGCCTGGCCGGCTTCCTTCGGGACCACGATGAGGCAGCCCGAGTTCATGAAGCCGAGCGGCATGCCGACACCAGTACCGTTCACGATGGCGTCGCCGATCTTGAACTGGAACTCGTCGCGGAAAGCCTGCGAGATCCACGAGGTCAGGGCTGTGGTGTCCTGCAGCAGCTCGTCGGTCGCGTAGAGCAGGCCCGTGAGCTTATCGAGCTCCATTGAGATCTGCTTGAACTTCGGTCGGCTGTCGCGCTTCAGGCCAGCCTCGCCGGTCCAGAACGCCTGGATGCCGCCCCAGCGCGAGCCGTTGGCCCGGCTGTTCTCGTCCACGCCATTGGCGCGCAGGCCGTTCGCGTTCGGGCCGATCGGGATGCGGCGGATTCGCGAGGCGATCTCGTCGGCCTCGTAGGTATTCTGGAGCAGGTCATTGGTGAAATCGGTCTGCACCAGGAAGCCGCCGTCGGCTGCGATGCCTTCGGACATGCCGGTCGGGCCGGCGCGCATGCTGCCGGTGCGCTGCAGGCGATTATCGACGGAGCCGCCGGGCTGGCCCGCCACGGCGATGGCGTGCAACTGCTCGCCGAGGCTGCGAAAGCCGTTCTCCGAGCGCGGTTGGGCTGCCACGCGGCGGTCGGTGGCCTCGTTCTGATCGTCCGTGGCGCCGAGCGCGCGCTGCCGCTCCATCTGCCGCTCGGTGCGCTCG
>NZ_BJZV01000084.1 GCF_007992215.1 Methylobacterium gnaphalii
CGGCAGCTTCGATTTTCTGGATTGCGGCGTGGAGAACATGGACCCCTCTGTGAAACGCTCCTGATAGATTTGTTTGATCGCAACAAAATGCCCGCTGCGGCGAACCGGGCGGGTTGAGTGGTCTCGTTGATTTTGGGGTCAACACAGGATGTGTCGCAGGCCTTCGATCGGCGGTCAATCGGGATCACCCCTCGCGGGCATACAGGGCGCCTTCATGCTCTGCTCGGGAGTCTCAGCGGTGTACCGGTAGATCTGGGAGCCCGCCGGAAGAAGCGTTCGGGCCGCTGTTTCCCCGACGAGCCAACACTTGCGACCGCGAAACTTCTGAGGGCGATCGGAGAGAGCTTGCTTCAATTCGGGGTACGGTTCAGCTGCCAAACTCGATTTCGGAAGCGTTGAGTCAGAACCTACACTCAGTAAATATTTTGTTTATTCGAGCCAATAAAGCCTGCCCAAAAGGGGCGTAAAGGCTTCATAAATTAGGCTGATGTTTAGTGGCTCGCCGGGTTGGAGAGCTCCCAGATGTACGCGCTACATGCAAAGAAGGAGCGCCTCGAGGGGATGCGCTCCGGCGCATGGCTGAGCTGCGTCAATCTGCTGTGCGTCATCGGCGTATGTGCCGTGTCGGCATTCATGCTCTGGCAGATGCGCCTGGATGCTGGCCGACAGGCAGCGATTACATCTCGCAGCTTAGTACAACTTCTCGGACGCGATATCGCCCGTAACCTTGAGATGTACGATCTGTCGCTGAGGGCCGTCGTCGATGGCATGAAGCTCCCGGCCGTGGCTAATGCTGACCCAGAAACACGGCAGATGATCCTCTTCGACAGAGCAGCAACAGCCAAAAACTTTGGCTATATCCTAGTTTTCGACAGCAAAGGAAATCTCATAATCAGCTCGAAATCAAATCAACCCCAGTCACTGAATTACGCCGACCGCGAGTACTTTCAATACCATCTTACGCACGCCGATCCTGGCCTGCATATTAGTCAGCCCATTCTCTCGCGCTTAACTGATCGATGGGTGCTTGTGCTTAGCCGGCGCATTTCGAACCCGGATGGGTCCTTTGGGGGCGTGGCCATAGGTTCGATTTACCTTGATTACTTTCGACAGCTTTTCGAGGCTGTGAGAGCAGATCACGCCGGAACCGTGACTCTCTATGGATCCGGTGGCTCAATCATCATGCGGGAACCCTACGACGAGCGGGCAATCGGTCAAACGGTAGCTGGGACGGAAAGCTACGATCGAGTTCAGTCCACGGGCGAGGGCAGCTTCAACGGGCCAGCAATGATCGGAGAGGGAAGCCGCAACTTCGTCTTCGCCCAGGTTGGTAACCTTCCGCTACGCCTCAGCATTGCCGTCCGACCCGAGGAAATTTATGCGAGTTGGTGGCGCAAGGCGCTCGTGCTTGCAGCAGTCGTTGGCACTCTATGTATCACCACCATGGTGCTTACTCACCTGTTCCGGAGAGAGTTGGTGCAGCGTAAGTGCGCCCAGCAAGTCACGGACGCGCTGAACATCGAACTCCAGAAGCTCGCGACGACAGACGCGCTAACCGGCTTGGCGAATCGACGCCGGTTCGATGAAGTTTTAGACCAGGAATGGCGTAGCGCCGTTCGCTCCGGCCACTCGCTCTCGCTGCTCGTTATGGACGCTGACTACTTCAAAGGCTTCAATGATCGCTACGGCCATCAGAAGGGGGACGAAGCTCTGCAGGTGATCGCCCGGTCCATAGAGGCTGGCATCGATCGTTCTTCGGACGTCGCATGTCGGATTGGCGGCGAAGAATTTGCTGTCCTGCTTCCGAAAACGGATGTCGCTGGCGCTAAGGTGGTTGGAGAACGCATCAGAACGCTGGTTTCCGCTTGGAAGACCCCCCATACTGGCAACCCGCACGGAATCCTTACAGTGAGCGGCGGGGCCGCCGAAATGAGCCCCTCAAAGATAATCGCTGCAGCTGCGCTTGTTTCCGCTGCAGACAGCGCCCTCTATGAAGCGAAGGCGCAGGGGCGCAATCAGATACAAGTCGCAAGCCGGAAGGTTACCAACCTTCACGTAGTATCCCGATGACGTAATATATACGGTTAGGCTTCGGCATGTGCGAACGGCGTGGTCGC
>NZ_BJZV01000085.1 GCF_007992215.1 Methylobacterium gnaphalii
AGACAAGAGCACTACTCGCGTCCGCCAAATGGCACCGTCATGGCGCCGGATCAATTGGCAGAAAGTAGCCCGCCGCGGATTGCTCCGGGCGGGCTGAAGTCATCAGGAGGAACGCTTGGCAGCGTCGGCAAGCCTCTCGCAAGAGGCGGGCCGTTCAGTCGGGATCGCCCTTGGCCGGCACACAGGGCGCCTTCATGATCTGCTCGGGCGTTTCCTTCACCCCCTGCAGAGCACTGCCGCTAAAGCTGAGAAGCGCACGAGCGCCGCCATAGACGCGTGCCCAGGAATGCTTCGTGCGTCCTTCGGCGTGCCTGCTGATCTGGCAGCCGCATCTGCCAGCACGACGGAGTTCGTTGCCTACTATGTCGGATATGCGCTGCCCTGCGCGCTCGTCGGTGCTCTGATCGGCTACACCCTTCGCCGTCGCGAGACCCGGAAACTCGACCGTTCGCGCGACGTCGCATATTCCTAATGATCTTACTGGCGGTCCTTAGCCGCAGCGACGCATCAGAACGGCGCACCCTGCCAAAACGCCCAAGACACCGGCGCAGAGGCGCCTCTACTGCCGGTCAGCAGACCACACGAACAACACGTCTCGGCCAGGACGGTCGATGGCCGTCAGGGCGATGCCGCCGTCCTCGTATTGAACGAGCACTGTGGTGGTCACACCGATTTGCCCGTGCGTTTTGTGCCGGGATCGCGCTGCAATGATCAGCCTCATAGCGTGACTTTCGATATCTTCTCGACACGTCAAATTGCTACCGATGTCATCCCATGCCGCGGGGCCGTTGTCGTGAACATTGAAAAAATAGAGCGGCATCGCCTGCGCCCATACGCGGTCGTACAGAATATCGCGGGTTATAAATCATCGGAATGTCGGGCCAGCCGGGTTTCTTGGCGAAGAAGAGTTATTCCCGCACCCATATCAAAAATTGAAGCCGTTCGGAGATGCTCCGCTTTATAAAGCGAAGCACTAGGATGTTAAATCGCGTTGTAGAAAGCGGTTTTTCTGTGTATCTCGCTGGCCGTGGGGGCGTCTAGCTTAATCAGGCTGAATATAATATTCAGGATGCATATGATGGCAGAAAAGACAACCGCCGAAATCGCTGAAACAGGATCGACTGAAGCCGGTACCATCTCGCTCGCCGCGAACATCGTCGTGGCGTACGTCTCGAACAACTCGCTTCCGGCCACGGAGTTGGCTTCTCTGCTGCTGAGTGTTCATCACGCGGTCGCCGGACTGGCGAGCGGCGTATCGACTGTTGCAGAGAAATCCGAGGAGATCGAGAAGCCGACGGCTGCTCAGGTTCGC
>NZ_BJZV01000086.1 GCF_007992215.1 Methylobacterium gnaphalii
ATCGCCAGCGCTATGGCCTGCCGAGCGACTATCCGATGGTGGCCCCGAACTACGCCGCACAGCGCTCCACGCTGGCTAAGTCGATCGGTCTCGGCCGGCCGGGCAGCATGGCAGCGGCCGAAGCGGCTCAAGAACCTGAGGTCAGCGCTGCTCCCACTCGGAAGCCGCGTGCCCGCAAGGCTGCCTGAGGGGCCCGCAGGATCAACGGCCGGGCTCGTTTAACCGAGGCCGGCCGTTTGCTGCGACTGTCACCACGTGGCACTTGCGCGGTCCTGCACTGCCCGCCGCAGCACCGCGTCGGCGAAGGGCGTCCTTAGGCTCTGGCGAATGATAGCGCCTATTTGGTCGATGGTACCGAGTGCCGTCAGGACATCGGCAAGGGCAACGTTGCTGCGCCCTAGGGGCTAAAATCTGACGCATAGTACCGTCTGCTTCCGACCGATAGTGTTAAAAAAGGCGTCGTTGCTGCCGGCTTGAAGTAGTGATTCACTCCTTCCGAGCGGAGGGTGACGCGC
>NZ_BJZV01000087.1 GCF_007992215.1 Methylobacterium gnaphalii
CCTCGACGGCATTCCGACGCCGGACCGTTTGCGCGAGCGTCCGGAGGGCGAGTTGCGTGCGATTGCGGATGCGGTGCGCGCGGAGATGATCGATGCGGTCTCGGTGACGGGGGGGCATCTCGGTTCGGGGCTCGGCGTGGTCGAGCTGACGGTGGCGCTTCACCATGTCTTCGACACGCCGGACGACCGCATCGTCTGGGACGTCGGCCACCAGTGCTACCCGCATAAGATCCTGACCGGACGGCGCGACCGCATCCGCACGCTGCGCCAGGGCGGCGGCCTGTCCGGCTTCACCAAGCGCTCGGAGAGCGAGTACGACCCGTTCGGGGCTGCGCATTCCTCGACCTCGATCTCGGCCGCGCTCGGCATGGCGGTGGGCCGCGACCTCGCGGAGGCGGAGCGCAAGGCCCGGGGCGAGGAGCCCGGCAAGCGCCGCAACATGATCGCGGTGATCGGCGACGGCTCGATGTCGGCGGGCATGGCCTACGAGGCCATGAACAATGCCGGCGCGCTGCACTCGCGCCTGATCGTGATCCTCAACGACAACGAGATGTCGATTGCGCCTCCCGTGGGCGCGATGTCGGCCTATCTCGCCCGTCTGGCCTCGGGCCAGGCCTACCGCTCGATCCGCGAGACGGCCAAGCAGCTCGGCAAGCTCCTGCCGAAGTCGCTCTATGAGCGCGCCGTGCGGGCGGAGGAGTATGCCCGCTCGCTGGTGGTGGGCGGCGGCACCATGTTCGAGGAGATGGGCTTCTACTATGTGGGCCCGGTCGACGGTCACAACCTCGACCACCTGCTGCCGGTGCTCAAGAACGTGCGCGACTCGGACCAGGGCCCGATCCTGCTCCACGTCGTCACCCAGAAGGGCAAGGGCTACGGCCCGGCCGAGGCCTCGGCCGACAAGTATCACGGCGTGGTCAAGTTCGACGTGGTCTCCGGCGTGCAGGCCAAGGCCAAGCCGAATGCCCCGAGCTACACGGCGGTGTTCGGCCAGAGCCTGATCAAGGCGGCCGATGCCGATCCGAAGGTGGTGGCGATCACCGCGGCCATGCCCGGCGGCACCGGCATCGACCTGTTCGGCAAGGCCCATCCCGACAAGACCTTCGACGTCGGCATCGCCGAGCAGCATGCGGTGACGTTTGCGGCAGGTCTGGCCACCGAGGGCTATAAGCCGTTCGTGGCGATCTACTCGACCTTCCTGCAGCGCGGCTACGACCAGGTCGTGCACGACGTGGCGATCCAGAACCTGCCGGTGCGCTTCGCCATGGACCGGGCGGGTCTCGTGGGTGCGGACGGCGCCACGCATGCGGGGGCCTTCGACCTCGCCTATCTGTGCTGCCTGCCGAACTTCGTGGTGATGGCGGCGGCCGACGAGGCTGAGCTCGTGCACATGGTGGCGACCTGCCACGCGCATGACAGCGGCCCGATTGCGCTGCGCTACCCGCGCGGCGAGGGGGTCGGCATCGAGATGCCGGAGCAGGGCGAGGTGCTCGCCATCGGCCGCGGCCGGGTGATCCGCCGTCCTGCCAATGCCCGCGTGGCGCTGCTCACCCTCGGCACGCGCCTGGGCGAGGCGCTGAAGGCGGCGGACGAGCTGGAGAAGGCGGGGATCGCGGTGACGGTGGCGGATGCGCGCTTTGCCAAGCCGCTCGACGAGGATCTGATCCTCGATCTCGCCGGCACGCACGAGGTTCTGGTGACCGTCGAGGAGGGCTCGACCGGCGGGTTCGGGGCGATGGTGCTGCATCTCCTGTCGGCCAGGGGCGCGCTCGATGCGGGCACCGTCCGGGTCCGCACCATGACCCTGCCCGACAGCTTCCAGGACCACGACAAGCCCGAGAAGATGTATGCCGAGGCCGGCCTCGATGCCGACGGCATCGTCAAAACCGTCAAAAACGCCATGCCACAGCA
>NZ_BJZV01000088.1 GCF_007992215.1 Methylobacterium gnaphalii
GGTCGACCAAGTGCTGAACAGGACGCCTTCGAGCAGGTCGTCGAGGTTCCCGTAGGCGAGCTCGAAGTTGTAGGCGCCGGACACGTCCTGGCCGAGCTGATACTCGTCGCGGACGTTGCGATCGGCCTGGATCTCGTCCGACGTGCCCGTGGTCTTGTTCGTGCGCGGGCCGCCACCGGTGGCGCGGAACGTCTTGAACGAGGGCGTTGCCGGGGTCGTGCCGAATACCGTCTCCGGCACATAGGCAATTCGGCGGGTCGAACCGCTTGCAATCGTCATGACTGTCTCCTGGAAGAGGGCGTGGTGCCCGCGCGCTCAGCCGAAGATGTCGGCCTGATATTCGATGGCGATCGACAGGGCGTAGTAGTTGCCCTGGTCGTTCCGATCGTCGATCGCCGGTGACGATGGGGCGAAGGTCTGCACCCCGCCGAATTCCTTGCCGCGGAACAGCGCCGCGAGCTCGTCGGCCCAGGCGAGGCCCTCGGCGATGCCGCCGCCGCGCTCGGCGTTCACGGTAATCCGAAACGCCCCGGTCTCCCGGTAGACGTTCTGTCCTGGTGCGCCGACGGTGAGTTGCTCGCCGTTCGCGACCGGGTAGCTCACCTGCAGGAACGGCCCCGCATCATCCGGCGTGTCGCCCTGCAGGTTCACGCCGTAGACCGGGCACTTGTCCCAATTGTCGGCCAAGCGGCTCTCCACGGCGTCGACGACGAGCTTCAGCGGCATGTCAGCGGCCCGGATCGAGGATGATGGCCGGCTGACGGGTCAGCCAGTCCTGATGCGTCCGCGGGTTGCCGCCGCGAACCCGCTTGGCGAGAGCCGCGGCATTGGCTGACTGCGCCCATTTTCCGACAGCGCCACCCGGGAAGGACCGATATCCGAACCCGACATAGGCGACGTTGCCGAACCGGCGTTTCGCGAGCGTAGCCACGCCCTGGTAGACGCCATCCGGTGCCTGGTTGGACTGCCCGCGCTCGATCTTCCTGGCGTACGGCGCCTCGTTCAGCACCATGTACTGCTCGGCCGGAGGCGGCTTCATCGGATCGAACTCGACGTCATCAGCAAACCAGACGTGGCTCCGGGCGTAGGCGCCGCGCTTCACCGGCGAATGGATGATCAGCTGCTCGTCGACCCATTCGATGATGTCGGTGAGCAGCTTGAACTCGAACAGCACGCTGCTCTTCGGCGTGAGGCCGGTGAGCACCTCGCGCTTAGCCCCATCAATGAAGGTCTCGTGCTCCGGGACGTAGCCCAGCGCTTGGCGATTGGTCTCCTGCGCCTCGGTGAGCGCTTCCTGCGCGGCTGCGGCAAGGAAGGACTGCTGCGCGTCCGGTGACATCTCTTCGTCGAGCATCAACGCGATGTCTCGTGAGATCGGGTCGATGCGAACCGAGGTCCGGCCGGCCATCACCCCCTCAACCACAGATTCACGCGCACCAGCACGTCGTTCATCGACACCGGCTCGACCGCCTGGACGTTCCGCTTCCGGCCCGCGACGGTCAGCTTGTCGTTCGTCTTGATCGGCCGCGGGAAGCCTGAGGCGCCGAGGCTCGTCGGCGAGAGGATCGCCGTGCTGTCGCCCTGCTGGATGCCGCCGGCGAGCTCATCGGGTCTGTAGCCCCGGAAGAACACCTGCAC
>NZ_BJZV01000089.1 GCF_007992215.1 Methylobacterium gnaphalii
CATAGTGACTAAATCTAATAGTTGGCACCTACACTACACTTCGCAAATGGAAGGATTTTTGCCGATCCGCTCTCGGCGCGAACTTCAACAAACGGACATTTGACGTCCGGCAGGGGCTGGCCGACTTTGCGGGTCGAACGATTGGGCAACCATCCACGCTAGGTCCCATTGCTATTCGTCGTCGTCGATGGTTTTTCGCTGTCGCCCACGATCCAGACGGCTGCCTCGTTGGGCCATATGCATTTATCGTGAAGGTGTGCCCGAATGACGCCGACCACGTCACAGTTGGAGCCGAAGCTCCTCCTGAAGAGTCTCCGTGCGTTTCGGAAGGGGGACTTCTCGACCCGCCTGCCGCTGGATCTGACAGGCATCGACGGCGAGATCGCGGAAGCGTTCAACGACATCGTCGAGCTGAACCAGGGGCTTGCGCGGGAACTCGACAGGGTCGCGCGCGCGGTGGGCAAGGATGGGCGCATCAATGAGCGCGGCAAGCTGCCTGCGGCGACAGGCGGTTGGAACGACTGCGTCGATTCGGTCAACACTATGATCGGCGATCTTGTTCAGCCGACCACCGAGGTAGCGCGCGTCATCGGGGCGGTTGCCAAAGGCGACCTCAGCCAAACCATGCAGATCGAGATCGAGGGCCGCCCCCTGAAGGGCGAGTTCCTGCGCATCGGCAAAGTGGTCAACACAATGGTCGACCAGTTGAACTCCTTCGCCTCGGAGGTGACGCGCGTCGCCCGCGAGGTCGGCTCAGAAGGCAAGCTAGGTGGCCAGGCCCAGGTTAAAGGCGTTGGCGGAACCTGGAAGGACCTGACCGACAACGTCAACCTTATGGCGGCGAACCTTACCGGTCAGGTACGTAACATCGCCGAGGTCACGACGGCAGTGGCGAATGGTGATCTGTCCAAGAAGATCACCGTCGACGTAAAGGGCGAGATATTGGACTTGAAATCGACCATCAACACAATGGTCGATCAGCTGAACTCCTTCGCCTCGGAAGTCACTCGCGTCGCCAAAGAGGTAGGCTCGGAAGGCAAGCTCGGTGGCCAAGCCCAAGTCAAGGGCGTTGGTGGTGTCTGGAAGGACCTGACCGACAACGTGAACATGATGGCCGAGAACCTGACCGGCCAAGTGCGCAATATCGCCGAGGTCACGACAGCGGTCGCGCGTGGCGATCTGTCCAAGAAGATCACTGTCGACGTCAAAGGCGAGATTCTTGCCTTGAAGCTGACCATCAACACGATGGTGGACCAGCTCAACTCCTTCGCCTCGGAGGTGACTCGCGTCGCGCGCGAGGTTGGCACAGAGGGCAAGCTCGGAGGTCAAGCCCAGGTCGAAGGTGTCGGCGGAACCTGGAAGGACCTGACCGACAACGTGAACATGATGGCGGCGAATTTGACCGGGCAGGTCCGCAACATCGCCGACGTGACCACCGCGGTGGCCAACGGCGACCTGTCCAAGAAGATCACCGTCGACGTGCGGGGCGAGATCCTGGAGCTGAAAAACACCATCAACACGATGGTGGACCAGCTCAATTCCTTCGCGTCGGAAGTCACCCGCGTCGCACGCGAGGTCGGCTCGGAGGGCAAGCTCGGTGGTCAGGCGCAGGTGCGCGG
>NZ_BJZV01000090.1 GCF_007992215.1 Methylobacterium gnaphalii
CCACCGAGGCTGTGTGGAAACGCCCTGCTGTGCTACCTTTTCGGTAGCGCTGGAGGGGTCGAATGGGCCGTTTCATCGAAGGTTGCGAGCGGCGCCAAGCGCTGCTTCTGGCGGACTGCGTCGACGACTATGTTGGCGCGGAGAACGCGGTCCGGGTGATCGACGTCTTCGTCGATGAACTGGACCTCGCGACACTCGGCTTTGAAGGCGCGGCTGCGACGGCGCGGCCCGGCTACCATCCGGCGACGCTGCTGAAGCTTTACCTCTATGGTTACATGAACCAGGTGCAGTCGAGCCGGCGCCTTGAGCGCGAGGCAGGCCGCCATGTCGAGGTCATGTGGCTGACCGGCAAGCTCGCTCCCGACTTCAAGACGATCGCGGACTTCCGGCGCGACAACGGTGAAGCGGTTCGGGCTGCGTGCAAGCAGTTCGTCGTCCTGTGTCGGGAGATCGGCCTCATCGTCGGCGGCACGGTGGCGGCGGACGGCAGCCGGTTCAAGGCCGTGAATACGCGCGACAAGAACTACACGCCCGGCGCGATCCGCCTTCGCCTAGCGCAGGTCGAGGCGAGCATCGAGCGCTATCTCGACAAGCTCGACACCGCCGACCGGCAGGAGGCGGGCGTCGCCGAGATGCGCACGGCGCGCCTGAACGAGAGGATCGAGGCGCTCCGCCGGCAGATGCGCACGCTGCAAGCCATGGCGCGCCAAGTCGAGGTTGCGCCCGACCGTCAGATTTCGCTGACCGACCCGGACGCGCGTGCCATGGCCACGAACGGCAAGGGCACGGGTCTCGTCGGCTACAACGTCCAGGCCGCCGTCGATACGGACAGCCATATCGTCGTGGCGCATGAGGTCACGAACCTCGGCCATGATCGCACCCAGCTCGCTAACATGGGCCGGCAGGCGAAGGACGCGACCGGGGTCGAGCACCTGACGATCCTCGCCGATCGCGGCTATTTCTCAGGGGCGGAGGTCCTGGCCTGCGAAGAGGCGGGCGTCACACCGATCTGCCCGAAGCCTTTGACCTCGGGCGCCAAGGCGGAGGGGCGCTTCGGCAAGCCGGACTTCTTCTACGATGCGCCGAGCGACATCTATCGGTGCCCTGCCGGCGAGACCCTCACCAAGCGCACCACCACCATCGAGAACGGTCTCGTTCTAAACCGCTACTGGTCAAGCTACTGCCGATCATGCGCGTTGAAGCCCGGCTGCACGACCGGCAACGAGCGAAGGGTGACGCGCTGGGAGCACGAGCATGTCGTGGAAGCCATGCAGGATCGGCTCGAACGCAGGCCGGACGCTATGCGCATCCGGCGACGAACCGTCGAGCATGTGTTCGGCACGATCAAGGACTGGATGGGGCGCAGCCACTTCAAGATGCGGAGGCTTCCGAACGTCGGGACGGAGATGAGCCTCCACGTCCTTGCCTACAACATGAAGCGGGCCATCGCCCTGCTCGGAGCGCCAGGACTCATCGCCGCGATGCGGGGATGAACTGGGAACGGCCCGCTCCGCCCGTCTCCGCTTCCGCCTCAACCCGTTTCCACACAGCCTCC
>NZ_BJZV01000091.1 GCF_007992215.1 Methylobacterium gnaphalii
GTCAGCGGAAGCCGCTGGAGATAGTCGCTCGAGCTTTGCCCCCTGCCCATTCGCGGCGATCTGTCGGTCGAGCTGCGCGATGGCTTGCTGCGGCGTCATGCGAAATGCAGCCTGCGATACTCGGACAGAGTGGCCTCGGCCTCTGGATGCGGCAGAGACGCATTCGTGCCCTGCACATACCAGTCCGTCTGGCCGACGCCTTCCACTTGCTCCGACTTCACCATCATGTCGCGAGAGCCGGCCGAGAGAGCCGCACCCACGAGCTGGATGACGGCTCGCTCAAGGTCGGCCGGGAGATCCGGCGCAGCGGTCGTGGGCGGGTTGCCACGGCTCTCGCCAGGCAAGAGCCAGCCTGCCTCGTACTCGACGATGACGATCCTACCGTACCAGCATCGCCGATCCGAGCCATCGAGCCGATAGAGCAGACGTCCGTCGCACTCATAGGTGTCTGCGTCTTGCTGAACACCGTCGATCCGCACCGAGGCGATCGAGACAACGGGCGAGCGCGACAGCAGGAGGCCCGACCGAGTGTCGTCGATCCTGCCGTGGCAGAGCTCGAACCGCTCGCGCACCGTTTCGCGGCCAAAGGTACGTCGGCAGAAAGAAGCGGCGCGAGCGGACGCCTGATCAATCCAACGTTCGATCTGCGCCGTAGCCGGCGATGTTTCAGCGAGACTCAGGTCGCTACGGACGTTCTGGACCGTCGTCAGGCGCTTCGACACAGCTGGAGTGATGACAGTGACGCTCATGCCGCAGCCCGCACGTGTGTCGATCGATGAAGCGGCGCGTTGCCTATATCCCCTGACATCGGAGAACAGCCATGACGCGCGCGAAGAAGCTCGTTCGCACCCTCATCGACGACGTCGAAGGAGGCTTTCAGATCACCCTGGAGACCGACGACGGTCAGATCATGCGCGTGCAGGCCACTGAAGAGCAGCTCGAAGACTTGGCGGACGAGATCGAGGGCGCGCTGAGCGACGATGATGAGGACGACGCCACAGCAAACGCCGAGGAAGTGACGACGGAAGAACAGCCGTCCTAACGCCGTCGGCATCAAAATGACGCTCACCGAGGCCGGGTGACGTACTCTTCGATCACCTCGTCCGCCTCAGCGGTGTTGGCGACCGGCTTTCCCTTGATCTTCTGCGCTAGGGCGCGGCGCTGCGTATGGTGGAGGCTCCGCCAGTCTTCTGGCACCGCCGCGAGGTCGCCTGCACCGGCTGCCGCCTCGTCCGCATCCAGCTCTTCGAGCGTCTTGCCACGCGAGGCTGCGAAATGTTCACGGGCGGCGTCGTAGGCGACGTCCTCGTTCTCGAACGCCTCTTCCTGGATCGGCACGCCGGCCGGGTCGTAGACCAGGAACCCGCCCTCATCGAGCTCGTCGAATCGGTAGTCGTCGAGCGTGATGGTCGGGATCTGAGTGGTCGACGTCGGCAGCTGCACGAACCCGACATCACCAACCGGCACGAGGACCGATGCCGCCAGATGATCATGCGCGG
>NZ_BJZV01000092.1 GCF_007992215.1 Methylobacterium gnaphalii
AGACGACGAGGCGCAGCGGGACGACTGAGCGTCCTGAGCGGTTAGGCTTCTCATTGTCTCAACGCCGCCAAATTCCGGGCTAGCCGTGTCTCGCAGCATCAGCGACGACGGTCAGCACTTTCTGCAGTTTGCAGGGGTCTAAGACGTAATTTTCGTTCCAGTTCGGTGTATCGCCGGCGGGATCACCGACCATAAACCCAAATGGCAACCCGCAGCGCGACGCGAGGGACCAGAAGGCAGGCTGGACGGTCGCTGGGCTAAACAGTTCGGCAATGGGTGTGCCGGGCTCGCAGAATAGCATGTTCGCGAGACCCGCTCCGTGCTCCGCCACGAGGCAGGATGCCGCTCGCATGCGGGCGACCTGCTCGTGCAGGGGCATGTTATCGAAATTCTCGATCACGAAACCTGCTGCCTCGATAACGGGCCTGCAGGCGTTGAAGTTCTCGACCCGGCGGACCTGCGTGGATCCGCGGTGAAGATAGATCCGGCGTAGATCCCTCGGGCCATCAGCGGCATGGCGCACGGCGTGGGCGGTGCGCATGAGCCAGCCTGTTCGAGCCATGAGCGGACTGACATCCATCATATCGATACCGAATGCGGCAGTCAGGTTTTCGAATGTTACGACGCAGCGTGGCTGCATTCGGTAGATCCACTCTTCCGGGATTCCGAGCAGATCGAGCGTTTGCTGATGAAACGACCCGGCGATGAAGGGGGGCAAAACGAGCTTCAACCCGGGCCGCTGCATACGCAACAGCAGGAAGGCCACGAGCCGCGGCACACACTCTTTCATCCAATGTGCGTAGTTCGGCCATGTCGACGTGAATCCAACGAGAAACTCACCAGCGATGATTTTCCGGAAGAAACGGAGATCGTTTCGGAAACAGACGCTCGTTTCCGCCTGATACGATTCGAATGCGGCAGCGTCCTGCCAAGCACACAGGTTCGTCGTGGTTTCCTTCACAATGCGTCCCTGCGTGAAGATCATCCCGTCGATTCCGCAAACCTGTCCAGTTCCAAGATCGACGCAGTATATGGGGAGCGGCCGGAATCGACGAAAACTTGGATCCGTAAACCTTGGAGCGAAAGGCGCAAACGTCGAATCAAATGTATCGGCAATCAGAAACTGCGCGCGCGGCTCATTCGATCCCGGCTCGATTAGTATCGGACGACAATAATTCCCTGCTGCAAGTTCTTCGGGTAGGCTCCCTGTTAGCGTCATCCCCTCGCGTTTGAACCAGTCTGGCGGTTCCGCGATCTTCGATGCCTTTCGACGTCGCCACTCTAATGGAATTTGGAGGAGCCGCAGATCAAAAATCATCGTTGTTCCAGCAATACGATTGTATCGACGACACGGCGGTCGAAGTCATTGCCGACCATATCTCACTGCGGAACGTCTATACTGCACTTGAAAGCAGATCAAACGACCCCTGAACTCGATGCCGGGGAGTCCCGATAACCTCAAGAGGCGCCAAGAATCC
>NZ_BJZV01000093.1 GCF_007992215.1 Methylobacterium gnaphalii
ATAGTGTTGAAAAAGGCGGTTAGAGCAGCGCCCTCGGCTGGCCGTTGGGCCTGCGTTTGAGGGGACGCGGTGCTCGCTCGGCCCTCAGCTGACTGGGATGGGTTGTCTGGCGGCGTAGAGCTTGGCCATCTTCCTCACGTTCTGCGCCGTGGCTGCCAAGTGGAACTCGTCGCGGGCACCATTGGGCCCTCGTAGTCGCAACCGGTCGAGCTTCAGGATCCGCTTGAGATGCGCAAATAGCATCTCGACCTTCTTTCGCTGCCTTCGCGACGTTCGGTAGGCGTCGGTTTCGGCAATCGCCCGCGCCATATCGCGCGCTCCTTCGAAGAGCGAACGCGTTACTTTGCGAGCCGGCGCGTTCGGACAGCACTGCGCCTTCAAAGCGCAGGCTCGGCAGTCGGCTTGGCTGGCCCGATAGCGCAGCGTGTTGTCCTGATTGATCCCATCGCGCGGGGCAGCAAAACGGCGGCGGTAGAGCTTGAGCTGCTTGCCGTCCGGACAGGTGTAGCTGTCGCTGCCATGGTCATAGGCGAAGTCCGCGCGTGAGAAGGTCCCGTCCTTGCGCCGGGATTTGTCGAAGACCGGGATGTGCGGCTCGATCCCGCGTTCGTGCACGAGCCAGTCCAGCATCTCGGCCGATCCGTAGCCGGTGTCGGCGATCAGCCGCTCGGGCCAGAGGCCGAGACCGTCATGGACGCGCGCGATCATCGTCTTGGCCGCCCCGACCTCCGCCTGCCTCACCGCGGTCGAGGGCTCTACGTCGACGATGATCGCATTCTCGACGTCGACCAAGTCGTTGGTGCAGTAGGCGAAGACAGCCGGCCCTCCCCAGGAGGCGGTCCAGCGGGCCGCCGGATCGACCGGCGAAACAAACTTCGGTTCCACCGGCGTCGCCGCGCCGAAAGCAGCGTCGTCGAGCGTCGCAAGATATTCGGCCACCGCCCGCCGCGCCGTCGGATCGAGATCCTCGCCCGACTTCACGCCCCGCTGGCGCTGGGCGTCGGCCACGATCAGGCTGGCATCGACAGCGAAGCCCTCGCCGCCCACCAGCCCTTCTGCCATGCAGCGCCGCACAACCGTCTCGAAGAGCTCTCGCAGGAGGTCGGCGTCGCGGAAGCGGCCGTGGCGGCTCTTGGAGAAGGTGGAATGATCGGGCACGTCGCCTTCGAGGCCGAGGCGGCAGAACCAGCGATAGGCGAGGTTGAGATGCACCTCCTCGCACAGCCGGCGCTCGGAGCGGATGCCGAAGCAGTAGCCGACGATCAGCATGCGGATCAGGAGATCGGGATCGATCGAAGGGCGGCCGATTGAGCTGTCGTGCGGGGCAAGATGCTGCCGGATGCCAGACAAATCGACGAAGCGATCAATCACGCGAAGAAGGTGCTTCGCCGGAACATGCCGTTCGAGGCTGAACTCGTAGAACAACGCGTCCTGAACCGTGGCCCGATCGCCCATCAT
>NZ_BJZV01000094.1 GCF_007992215.1 Methylobacterium gnaphalii
CACCGAAAGGTACACCCGTTTCGGTCTCCAGCGCAGAAAGAAACGCTACAGTTGGCCCCCTCCCGCTGTAATCGTGGAAGCGCTTGCCCGCTGCGGGCACATCGCTGTCGCGTTGATGTAGCCGTCCTGCACACGCTGCTGGACAACTTCGGTCTCAACTACGTGAGGGATAAGTTCGAAATGCTGTTGCACGTGTGCAGCTCCTACTGTCTGCGGTGTAAAACCGCCGACTAAGGTCTGGACACGCCCTACGGATCGTGGTGTTGATCCGCTTGCACAGGTGGTGTCTGGCCTCGGCCGACCCCTCTACGGACAAGCCGCTTCCGAATCATCGGGCGGCTTGTTTTGTTTCGGAACAGGAAGACTGGCTGGACCGCGCGAGCTTGTCGATATCAGCGGTTGAGTTGCGCCCCGATATCCACTGCGCGTGCCCGCCTGGCATCACGTCACGAGATTGGATCGCCACAAGCCCGGCCAGCACCCGCTGAGCCGGGCTTTTCGTTTTGTTAACCAAACATTTGGATCGCTATGCCAAAACGACGGCATGAGCCAGAGCATCTCTCCCATCACGTGCGACGTCCAGATCGACGGTGCCTGGGTGACGGTTGCTATCGCACAGGCGCATCGTCTTCATCGGGACAAGCTCAAGAGATGCCCGGCATGCCACGGGGCGGCTGTGACGCTGAGCACCTACACGACCGATGGCAAAGTCAGCCTTCAGCATCGGCGAGGGCATAGGGGCTGCCCGCACTCGTCGCGTCATCTTCCGGGTCAAACGAGTTTGCACCCCGAGGCACTGCTCTGAGCGACGATCACGCGGCGAACGCCGTCACAATGTAGGCGATCGCCCCGCGCTCCCACACGTCCACAATCGCCGTCTCGCTGATGCAGCCCGAGTTCGCCGCCCAGAGCAGCGTGCCTCGTGTTGCCGAATGCGCTCCGTCATCCCAGCCTTCGACCATGGTGTCTAAGGCGTCCATCACCTGCGGAGTCGGGCCTTAAGGCGCATTCGGCTGACAGACGCCAGCCCGGCCGGTTGCCATTTATTTACCATTGAGAATCAACAATCCGCGCAATACCACAGGATGCTGGTTCGACCGAACGCCCACATGCCGAATGCTTCGCTCCAGACGCTGTCGGACGGCGCTCGCGCTATGCGAGCGGTCTCGGAGGCAATCTTCACGGCGGCAGACGCGATGAAAATGGCAGAGCCAAGCCAGGCTGACGAGTTGCGGTCCCTAGCGCGCGACTATCGCGTGAAGCTCATGGCTCTAGAAGCCAACATCGCTGTGCTTCGCACTCAGGCGGAACGGTCTTAGCGCACCACTCACGGATTCCCCAGCAAGTCGATCAGCACTAAGCCGACGCCAATTGTAAAGGCCTCGGCCGCCCTCCGCGCGCTCAACGATCGGCTCAGGGAGATGCCGATCACCCCGTCATGAAAGCGG
>NZ_BJZV01000095.1 GCF_007992215.1 Methylobacterium gnaphalii
TTTATGGATGGCCCGCCCCTCACCGGGCTGCGCTGCTAGGTTTGCAGGGTGGCTCACATGAGGGATGGAGCAGACCGATGGCTATCGCGGTACTCGGGATCGATCTGGGCAAGAACAGCTGCAGCCTCGTCGGACAGGATGCGACCGGTCGTGTCGTCCTACGGCGTCGGATGCGTCGCGAGACGGTGCTGACCTTTTGCGCGACGCTTCCGGCCTGCATTGTCGCCATGGAGGCATGCTGTGGCGCGCACCACATGGGGCGGGTGCTCGCCGCGCAAGGCCATACCGTCCGGCTGATGTCGCCCGAGTACGTGCGCCCCTACGTCAAAGCGCACAAGAACGACGATCGCGACGCTGAGGCCATTGCCGAGGCGGCCACGCGCCCAACGATGCGGTTCGTCGCGCTGAAGTCAGAAGCGCAACTCGACGTGCAGACCCTGCACCGGGTCCGTGACCAACTCGTCGGCGAACGCACGGCGCTCACCAATCAGATCCGCTCCATCCTGCTGGAGCGCGGCACCGTCGTAGCGCAAGGTCGCGCCAAGCTCGCTGCCTGCCTGGCCGAGTTGCTCGACACGGAGGCGGGTGCATCGTTGACGCCGCGCATACGGGCTCTCGTAGCCGAGGTGCGCGAGCGCTGGCAGGACCTCGACCGTCGCATCGCCGCGCTCGACGCGGAGTTCGCCGACCAAGCGCGCTCGGACGAGAACACACGTCGGCTGACGACGATCCCGGGGATCGGCGCACTCAATGCGACCGCGCTCGTGGCGGCCATCGGCGACGTGACCACCTTCGCGCGCGGCCGCGATCTGGCTGCCTGGCTCGGCCTTGTACCGCGTCAGGTTACGACAGGCGGGAAGCCCAGGCTCGTCGGCATCACCAAGCGCGGCAGCCGGTATCTGCGCAAGAGCCTTGTCCAGGGTGCACGCGCGGCGCTGCCCTCGTTGCGGCGGAGTGACACCCATCTTGGGCGATGGCTGCGCAGCCTGCTGGCGCGTTCGCACGTCAACACGGCGGTCGTGGCCTTGGCAGCCAAGATGGCTCGGATTGTCTGGGCGCTGCTGCGCCATGGGCGGGCCTACGACGCGGCGCCTATGGCTGCCTGATTCAAGTTCGGCTGACGCAGCGTGCGACGGCCTTCCAGTGTCTGCGGGCGGTGAAAGGAAGATGGCCTGACAGTCGACCGGTGTTCTGAAAGCCTCTCCGCTAAAATGGCGCTCGACGCCGACCCCTTTATGAGGATCAGAACGCGCGGATCTCCATCTTGGCCAAGGGCTCGCCCGAAGGCCGGATACGTTTATGCAGACTGCTTAGACCAAGGCATCCAGAGCCACTTGCGGACGGGGCGGGCCATACG
>NZ_BJZV01000096.1 GCF_007992215.1 Methylobacterium gnaphalii
TGACCTGACCGGCTGGCATTGGACCGGGCTGATTGCGAGGATCAGCCGGGACCGAAGGAGTGGACATGCGGCGCGGTCAGAAGACGGGTGCGGATCAGGTGGTGCTGGAACTGCGCCAGATCGAGGTTCAAACGGCACAGGGCAAGAGCTTGGCCCTGGCATGCAAGGAGGCGGAGATCTCCGAGCAGAGCGACGATCGCTGGCGCAAGGAATACGGTGGCCTGCAGATCGACCAGGCACGCCGAATGAAGGATCTGGAGCGTGAGAACACGCGATTGCGTCGGCTCGTAGCCGATCTGTCCTTGGAAAAGCAGGTGCTTGCGGACGTTGCTTCGGGACCCGAAGGGCAGCGCCAGCAAAACTTGTAGCCCCGGAGCGACGCCGGCAGGCCGTCGACGGCATCAGAGAGAGGGATGGTCTCTCAGAACGCCATGCCTGCCGTATCGTTGGCCAGCACGGTCGGCAGGCAACGCCACGTGCCGACCGTGCTGGCCGACGAGGATGCCCTGACCCGCGCCTGCCCGGGCGTCCGAGGACGGGCGCTACGGCTCCCGCCGCGTCACCGCGCTGCTGCAGGCGGCCGGGTGGCAGGTGGGCAAGGATCGGGTTCAGCGGATCTGGCGTCGCGAGGGGCTCGAGGTCCCGCAGAAGCACCGGCCGCGCAGCCGTCTTTGGCTGAACGACGGCTCCTGCGTGCGGCTGCGGCCACTCCATCGCAATCACGTCTGGAGCTTCGACGTCGTGCAGGGTCAGACCCAGGATGGTCGAAGCCTGCGCATCCTGACGCTGATCGACGAGCACAGCCGAGCCAGTCTCGCGCTGAAGGTTGCTCGGCGCATCAACAGCCTGGGTGTGATCGAAGCGCTGGCCGACGCGATGTGTCTCCATGGCATCCCTGAAAACATCCGCTGCGACAACGGACCGGAGATGATCGCGACGGCGCTACGCAAATGGGTCGCCAAGACGGGGTCTCAAATCCAGTACATCGCCCCAGGATCACCCTGGGAGAATGGCTACTGTGAGAGCTTTAACGGCAAGCTGAAGGAGGAGTGTCTACGCCAAGAGATCTTCTACTCGCTCAAGGAGGCGCAGATCGGGATCGGGATCTGGCAGAACACCTACAACCGTGTCAGGCCGCATTCGTCCTTGGGCGACTGGCCGCCCGCGCCTGTCACGGTCCCGGATCTGGCCTTCCGGCGACCCATGGCCGCTACCAGGCAGTAGCCTCTCAATCGGCTCGGTCCAAAATACCGGTCAGGTCA
>NZ_BJZV01000097.1 GCF_007992215.1 Methylobacterium gnaphalii
TGACCCTGACCCAGCAAACTGGTCCGCGCTGAGCGCAAGTTTTTCGGGCATCCTGAACCTTGCAGGAGGGAGGATGCCATGCCTCGCAAACGCTTCACGAACGAACAGATCGCCTTTGCCCTGCGGCAGGCGGAGAACGGTGCATCGGTGGACGAGGTCTGCCGGAAGATGGGCGTGTCCGAGCCGACCTTTTACCGCTGGAAGAAGCAGTTCGTGGGCATGGGTGTGCCGGAGATTCGGCGACTGAAGCAGCTGGAGGACGAGAACGGCAAGCTCAAACGACTGGTCGCCGACCTGACGCTGGACCGCTCCATGCTGCAGGACGTCCTGAAGCGAAAGTGGTGAGGCCCGCCGTTCGCCGCGAGGTCGCCGGCCACCTGCAGGTAGCCTACGACATCAGCGAGCGTCGGGCCTGCCAGGCCACCGGCTTTGGCCGTTCGTCCCAGCGCTACAGGAAGCGCTCCGACCCGCAGGTCGCGCTGCGGATGCGGCTGAAGGAGCTTGCCGCAGCACGGGTTCGCTACGGCTATCGGCGGCTGCACATCCTGTTGCGACGAGAGGGCTGGGAGGTGAACCACAAGAGGACGTACCGGATCTACCGGGACGAAGGGCTTTCGATCCGGCCCAAGCTGCCCAAGCGCAAGCGAGCCTGGCGCTACCGTCAGGGGCGACCGGCGATCGGCGGCCCGAATGAAGTCTGGGCGATGGACTTCATGTCCGACCGCCTCTTCGACGGGCGTCCGTTCCGGATTCTGACGGTCGTCGATTGCCACACACGAGAGGCGCTCTCGCTCACGCCGAGAGCAAACTTCCGCGCCTTCCAGGTGGTCGAAGCGCTCGATGCTGTGGTCCGGCTTCGCGGGCGGCCTAAGAGCCTACGGGTCGACAACGGCCCGGAATTTGCCGGGCGTATGCTCGACCAGTGGGCCTACCTGAACGGCGTCGAGATCGACTTCTCCCGACCGGGCAAGCCGACCGACAACGCCTATATCGAGTCGTTCAACGGCCGCCTCCGAGCGGAATGCTTGAACGCCTCGAGGTTCCTCTCGCTGGCCGACACACGTGAGCGCATCGAGGAATGGAGGTGCCATTACAACGAAGATCGACCCCACACGGCCTTGGGCGGCTTGACGCCCCGAGCCTTCGCCAACCAAGCTGTCACAGCCCGAGAACTTGCATAGGCTTTGGACCAGAAACAGGGTCAAGCTCA
>NZ_BJZV01000098.1 GCF_007992215.1 Methylobacterium gnaphalii
CTGCTTATTCCTGGATGGAAGCGACGACGCCTGCACCGACGGTACGGCCGCCCTCGCGGATGGCGAAGCGCAGCTTCTCTTCCATGGCGATCGGCACGATCAGGGCGACGTCCATGGTCACGCTGTCGCCCGGCATCACCATCTCGGTGCCCTCGGGCAGCGTGCAGATGCCGGTCACGTCCGTGGTGCGGAAGTAGAACTGCGGACGGTAGTTGGTGAAGAACGGCGTGTGGCGGCCGCCCTCCTCCTTGGTCAGGATGTAGGCCTCGGCCTTGAACTTGGTGTGCGGCTTCACCGAACCCGGCTTGCACACGACCTGGCCGCGCTCGACGTCCTCGCGCTTGGTGCCGCGCAGCAGCACGCCGACGTTGTCGCCCGCCTGGCCCTGGTCGAGCAGCTTGCGGAACATCTCGACGCCGGTCACCGTCGTCGTCGTCGTCGGACGGATGCCGACGATCTCCACCGTCTCACCGACCTTGACGATGCCGCGCTCGACGCGACCCGTCACCACCGTGCCGCGGCCCGAGATCGAGAACACGTCCTCGATCGGCATCAGGAACGGCAGGTCGACCGGACGCTCCGGCTGCGGGATGTAGCTGTCCACCGTCGCCATCAGGGCGAGCACGGCGTCGTGGCCGATCGTCTTGTCGCCGTCGTCCAGCGCCACCTTGGCCGAGCCCTTGGTGATCGGGATGTCGTCGCCCGGGAACTCGTACTTGGAGAGAAGCTCGCGCACCTCCATCTCGACGAGCTCGAGGAGCTCCTCGTCGTCGACGAGGTCGACCTTGTTCAGGAACACGACGAGCGCCGGCACGCCGACCTGGCGGGCAAGCAGGATGTGCTCGCGGGTCTGCGGCATCGGGCCGTCGGCGGCCGAGACCACCAGGATCGCGCCGTCCATCTGCGCGGCGCCCGTGATCATGTTCTTCACGTAGTCGGCGTGGCCGGGGCAGTCGACGTGCGCGTAGTGGCGGTTGGCCGTCTCGTACTCGACATGCGCCGTCGAGATCGTGATGCCGCGCGCCTTCTCCTCGGGAGCCTTGTCGATCTGGTCATAGGCCGTGAACGCCGCGCCGCCCGACTCCGCCAGGACCTTCGTGATCGCCGCCGTCAAAGACGTCTTGCCATGGTCGACGTGGCCAATCGTGCCGATGTTGCAGTGCGGCTTGCTGCGGTTGAACTTTTCCTTGGCCAT
>NZ_BJZV01000099.1 GCF_007992215.1 Methylobacterium gnaphalii
TCTCGGCAAGGACGATAACTGCTGATAGTCTACAAGCCACGCACCGAGACCTCAGCCCGCCGGGCTCGCCGTGGCGGGCTTTCTTTTGCCTACATACGAACAACGTCGGGTATCCGCCGTTTTGCAGGCTCGAGCGCAGAGGGGGCCAGCCTCGGTTGCTCGACCTCAGAGCCCGCCCGGCTGAACTCCCCGGTGCGGGCTTTGTTGTGTCTGGCTGAACCCGAGCCGCGCGTCTCAGTTATCCTTGCGCCGGCCCCTCCCATCGTCGGCACAACCTTCAGCCCGTCCGGTTCGCCGCGGCGGGCTTTCTCGTGTCAGTGTGGGATCATCGGCGAGATGCGGGGACTCAGCCTCCCACGATCGCTGTACGCTGATGCGCGAGACCGAGACGGAGGCCCGTCGCCGGCTCGCTCGGGAACGCCGCAAGCACGAAGAAGAGATGCAGCGCGAACGGCACGAGGAGCACCGGCAGGCGATCGACGGCCTGCGCACTCTCAATGACCGGCTGAGGGAGGTGCGGTTGTCGACCTGAAGTGGGCGTTCAGCCTCCGACCCTTCTCAGCCAATCGTAACTGGCTAACACTCAGCCAGAAGTGGACATTGGTGATCTATGACGTGCGACGAGTGGCAATGGCCTGTTCGACGCTTGGCCCTGCCTTCTCTCGAAACCAGCTAATCATTCTTCGGACTTCAGCTTCCACTTTACTGGCATCATTCGCATCGATGAGTTCGGCACTGGCCTGCGACATTGCACTCAAGATGCGTGCCGCCTCGGGGACGTATGGAAGATCGTTCTGCTTTTCGTAGCGCGCACGGATGATTTGATCCCGAAGATTTTCAGGGTAGGTCCACGCACTGGCGAGTATGTCGTGCACGCTTACATCTTGCCCAGCTACGACGATGGTAGCTTCTCGGTCACTCTCCGAATAGCCAGAAGCCTCGATCCGTTCGCAAGTATCTATCGCTGCGCTCATCATTTCACGGATCAAATTCCAGTCGGTCTTCGTATTTCCTCCGGACGGTTCCTTCGGCAGCGTATCTCCAATTTCAGCTCAAAGCCGACTGGCAGAATTCCACCGATAGTGTTGAAAAAGGCGGACTGCGCCGCCCCGATCGATTGAACAGCGCTTCAGAGAGATTACCGTTCTCTTGTTGGCTGGAAATTCGTCGTCAGGCAGAA
>NZ_BJZV01000100.1 GCF_007992215.1 Methylobacterium gnaphalii
TCGCATCAGCGTGTGACGCTGTAGGTTGAGGCGGCGGCGGTGACGGGGGCGGTGACGGTGGAGAAGACGCTGAGCACCTTCTGGACCTCGGTGAAGGGGGCGTTGGAGACGTAGAGCACGTCGCGGCTGCGCAGGCGGAAGGCCTGGGTCATGAACAGGCTGTTGGGGTCGCGCATGTTGAAGCGGTAGACCACCGGCACGAGCTTGGTGGACAGGAGCGGCGAGCCGGGCTTGAGGCGCCGGGCCAGGGTGTTGGGCTCGAAGCGGAACAGGAACACGCCCTCGGCATCCGCCTGGAAGTCCGACAGGCCGCGCGCCCGGGCCAGGCCCTGCGCCAGGGTGATGCCCTCGGCCGAGAACGGGATCTCGGTGACGTTGCCGAGCGCGCCCATGGCCATGAAGGTCTGCGGGTCGCGCACCAGGGTGAGCACGTCGTTTGGCCGCATGAAGATGTTTTCGCGCGGGTTCGAGACCACGGCGGTGAGCGGCACCGTCACGGTGGTCTGCCCGCGCGAGAGCCGCACATAGGTCTCGCTGACCTGGCCGCGCACGCCGCCGGCCCCGGCGATCACGTCGAGCAGCCGGTCGCCCTTGCCCGAGAGCGGGATGCGCGCGCCCGAGGTGACCTCGCCGGTCACCGTCACCGATTGCGAGATCGGCTTCACCACCGACACCAGCACCTGCGGCTGGATCGCCTTGCCGGCGAGTTCGTTCTCGATGAGCACCTGCACGTCCTGCGGACGCCGTCCCGCCACCTGGATGCGCCCGGCATAGGGCACCGAGATCGCCCCGTCGCGGCTCACCACCTGTTCGGGGATCAGCGCCGATTTCGAGCCGGCCGAGAACCGGTCGGCCACCAGCGGGCCTGAGAACAGCCCGCCCGAGCCCGCCTCCCAGACCTGCACCGCCACGGAATCGCCGATGCCGATCACCGGCTCGGCCGAGGGGGAGCGGTCGCCGAAGGTTGCCAGCAGGCTGTCGAGGGGACGCGAGCGCAGCGCCTCGATCACCGCCGGGGTGACGTCCACCAGCTCGTAGCGCGCATAGACCCCGCCAGGCGTCGCCACATCCGCCCCGTCCACAATCGCGCGCGACGTCGGGCCCGACGCAGGCAAATACGAACAGCCCGAGGTC
>NZ_BJZV01000101.1 GCF_007992215.1 Methylobacterium gnaphalii
CCTGGACACCTCCAAAAACCTCGCGGTTTGAGGTGTATCGTGGTGTGATGGGGTCGGCGGTCGGTGAGGTGCTGCGATGCGCGGTCAGCCCGGTTTTTTCGACGTCGATAAGCGTCTGAAGGATCTCTCGGCCAAGGGCGACGCGCTGGAGCGGTTGAGCCGCATCATCGATTTCGAGCTGTTCCGGGACGACCTCGCCCGTGCCGTGCCCCGCTCGGGCGGTGCGAAGGGCGGCCGACCGCCGTTCGACCTGGTGTTCATGTTCAAGGTGCTGATCCTGCAGGCGAGCCATTCGCTGTCGGACGAGCGCACCGAGTTCCTGATCAAGGACCGGCTCTCCTTCATGCGCTTCCTCGGGCTCGGGCTGTCCGACCCGGTGCCGGACGCCAACACGATCTGGACCTTCCGCGAGGCGCTCACCCGGGCCGAGATCGCAGGCAAGCCTGCCATCGCGGTGCTGTTCTCGGCCTACGAGGCGGCCCTGCGACAGGCCGGCTTCCTGGCGATGGGCGACCAGATCGTCGACGCCACGGTGGTGGCCGCACCCAAGCAGCGCAATACCGAGATGGAGAAGGCGGATCTGAAGGCCGGCCGTGTGCCCGATGCCTGGAAGGCCAAGCCGGCCAAGCTCGCCCAGAAGGACCGAGATGCGCGCTGGACGATCAAGTGGTCGAAGGCAAAGCCCGCCGAGGACGGGTCGAAGCGGGTCGACATCGCAGTGCCAGCCTTCGGCTACAAGAACCACGTCGGCATCGACCGCCGCCACGGGCTGATCCGCACCTGGCTCGCCACCGACGCGGCCCGACACGATGGGGCGCAGCTGCCCGGTCTCCTCTCGAAGGCCAACACGGCGAGCGACGTCTGGGCGGATACCGCCTACCGCTCGAAGGCCAACGAGGCGCACCTCGCAGCCCATGGCTTCCGCTCCCGCATCCATCGCAAGAAGCCGCTGGGGAAGCCGATGGCGAGGAACGTCGCCCGTGCCAATGGCGAGAAGTCGAAGGTCCGCGCCGCTGTCGAGCACGTCTTCACCCGGCAGAAGGGGCCGATGGGGCTCGTGGTGCGCACGATTGGCTTGGCGAGAGCCCTGATGAAGATCGGCCTGGCCAATCT
>NZ_BJZV01000102.1 GCF_007992215.1 Methylobacterium gnaphalii
CAGCTTGTAGCGATTGCGGAGGACCGGTGCCGTCCGCTCAAGCACATTCTGCGCGCCCGCATCGTCCTGCTCTCGGCCGACCGATTGAATGTGCAGGACGTGGCTCGGCAAGCCGGTGTCAGCCGCCCCGCCGTTTGGCGTTGGCAACAGCGCTACGGGGAGGAAGGTGTCGAGGGCCTACTACGCGACAAGACGCGACCGCCCGGCATCGCGCCGCATCCCACCAAAACGGTGGCCGATGTCCTGGCACTGACCTGCTCGGAGCCGCCGGGCGAGGTCACTCACTGGACCGGCCGTGCTGTCGCCAAACAGATCGGGATCTCGCTCCGCTCCGTCCAAAGGATCTGGGAAGCACACCGCCTGCAACCGCATCGCGTGCGCACCTTCAAGCGATCGAACGACCCGGCCTTTGCCGAGAAGGTCGAGGATGTCGTCGGGCTCTACATGGACCCACCTGCTCACGCCGTGGTGCTGTCCATCGACGAGAAATCTCAGATCCAAGCGCTGGAACGGACCCGTCCCGATCAGCCGCTGGGCCGGGGCACCCGACCGCTCAGACCCACGACTATACGCGCCATGGCACCACCACGCTGTTTGCCGCTCTCGACGTCCTCGAAGGAACCGTGCTCAGACGCTGCATGCAGCGTCATCGCCACGGCGAGTTCATTCGCTTCCTCAACGCCATCGAGGCAGCTGTGCCGGCCGGCAAGCTGATCCATGTCGTGCTCGACAACTATGGGAGCCACAAGCACCCGAAGACCCGTGCGTGGCTCGCGCGCAATCCGCGCTGGATCTTCCACTTCACACCGACATCGGCTTCATGGCTCAACGCGGTCGAGGGCTTCTTCTCCGCTCTGACAAGGCGACGCCTGAGGCGTGGCACCTTCAGCGGCGTCACCGATCTCCAGGCCGCGATCAAACGCTACATCGCCGAACACAACCGTAACGCCAGACCCTTCGTCTGGACCAAACCAGCAAACGACATTCTCGCGGCTCTCCGCCGCGCCCCTGAACCTTCCGTCTGAGTCAGAGCACTA
>NZ_BJZV01000103.1 GCF_007992215.1 Methylobacterium gnaphalii
ACTAGAGCCGTTCCCGCTTACGTAGCGACGGCCAAATCGTTGTCGTAGCCGGCGGCGGCGAGGCAGTTGCAGCATTCGTCTGGGGTGAAGCGGGTGAAGGCGTTCCGGATGGCGTCCCAGAGGTCAGCCACGGTGCGGGCGGCTGCGGTCCGCAACAGCGCTTTCAGCTTGGCGAAGATCTGTTCGATCGGGTTGAACTCGGGGCTGTAGGGCGGAAGGTAGAGCAGCCGCGCGCCGGCCGCTTCGACCCGCTCGCGGATGCCGCTGACCTTGTGAGCTTGCAGGTTGTCGAGGATCACGGTGTCGCCGGGCCGCAGCACCGGGACGAGGCGGTTGGCGACGTAGTCGCGAAAGCGCTGGCCGTTTGTGGCGCCATCCGCGAGGTCGAGGGCGCACAGGCCGGTGGTGCGCAGAGCGGCGGTGACAGTAGTCGTTTTATAATGGCCCTGCGGTACGAGGAACCGGCAGCGCTCGCCGCGCGGGGCGCGGCCGTAGCGGCGGGCCATGTTGGTGGCAGCCGCCGTCTCGTCGAGGAAGACGAGCTTGTCGGGGTCGAGGTCGGGCTGAGCCTCGAACCACGCCTCACGCGCCGCCTTCACGTCGGCCCGCTCCTGCTCAGCCGCGTACTGCGCCCCTTTTTGCGGGTGATGCCGTGGCGAGCGAAGAAGCGTGACAGCCCGCTCGTGCTGGTCTGCACGCCATGCTCGGCCAGGGCGTCGCGCAATTCGCGCAGGAAGAGTTCGGGCTGCGCCTCATCGAGGGAGAGGATCAGATCCGCATGCGCCTCGATCGCCGGCAGGCTGTCGTCGGCGTGAGTCGGTTTGGGCGCGACGTGACCCTGCTGCGCAAACCGCTGCGAACAGCGGCTGGCGCTCGACACGCTCACCCCGAACCGCGCCGCCGCCCAATGGAAGGAAGCGCCCCCGGCCACGGCCGCTACGACGCGTTCGCGCAGATCGACAGACAACGGTGAAGGCATCGCTGGCTCCTTCACCGGTCAACGCCCCAACCACCGT
>NZ_BJZV01000104.1 GCF_007992215.1 Methylobacterium gnaphalii
GCGGCAGTCTCAGAAGATGGAAGCGGTCGGCCAGCTCACGGGCGGGATCGCGCACGACTTCAACAACCTGCTCACCGGCATCTCGGGCAGCCTCGAGCTGCTGCAGAACCGGGTCAGCCAGGGCCGGCTCACCGATGTCGACCGCTACGTGAACGCGGCGATGGGCGCCTCGAAGCGCGCCGCCGCGCTGACGCACCGCCTGCTCGCCTTCTCGCGCCGCCAGACGCTCGATCCCAAGCCCACCGACGTGAACCGGCTCGTGGCCGGCATGGAGGAACTGATCCGCCGCACGATCGGGCCGGAGATCGCCCTCGAGACGGTGGCCGCGGCCGGCCTCTGGTCGGTGATGGTCGATCCCTCGCAGCTCGAGAACGCGCTGCTGAACCTCTGCATCAACGCGCGCGACGCGATGCCGGATGGCGGCCGCATCACCATCGAGACCGCCAACAAGTGGATGGACGAGCGTGCGGCGCGGGACCGGGACCTGGAGCCCGGCCAGTACCTCTCGCTCTGCGTCACCGATACCGGCACCGGCATGGCGCCGGACGTGATCGCCAAGGCCTTCGAGCCGTTCTTCACGACGAAGCCGATCGGCCAGGGCACGGGGCTCGGGCTGTCGATGATCTACGGCTTCGTGCGCCAGTCCGGCGGGCAGGTCCGGATCTATTCGGAGCTTGGCGACGGCACCACGATGTGCCTCTACCTGCCCCGGCACTACGGCACGGCGGATGAGGGCGAGGCGGTTCCGACCCTCTCGAACGCCCCGCGCGCCGAGCAGGGCCAGACCGTGCTCATCGTGGACGACGAGCCGACGGTGCGGATGCTCGTCACGGAGGTCCTGGAGGATCTCGGCTACACCGCCATCGAGGCCGCGGACGGTGCCGCTGGCCTCAAGGTCCTGCAATCCGACACCCGCATCGACCTGCTGGTCACGGATGTCGGCCTGCCCGGCGGTATGAACGGACGGCAAATGGCCGATGCAGGCC
>NZ_BJZV01000105.1 GCF_007992215.1 Methylobacterium gnaphalii
GTGCACTAGGTCGCGGACCCATAACGGCTGGCACGGGAAAGGCGTACCGACGTTAGCCCTCTGGAGATGGAGGGTTCTGGATGGCGCGGTTTGACCTGACTGATGCGGAGTGAGCGGTGATCGAACCGCTTCTACCGACGGACGTGCGCGGCAAGGAGCGGTGGACGACCGGCGGGTGCTCAGACGACCGGCGGGTGCTCAACGGCATCTTCTGGCGGCTGCGCATGGGTGCGCCCTGGGCCGACATCCCGGCCCGCTATGGTCCCTATACGACCTGCGGCAACCGCTTCCGGCGCTGGCGCAAGCGCGGCATCTGGGATCGGCTTCTGGGTGCCGTGTCAAAGGCTTACGACGGCGATCTGCAGATGATCGACGCCACCAGCGTGCGGGTGCACCAGCACGCTGCCTGCGCCCACAAAGAAGGCGGCGGATCCGGTTGCATGGGTCACCTCATCCTGAGCAACCGTTATGCGGAGCTGACATTCCGAAGCCATGGGGAGCCTCTTTCGAGGACGGCGTTGGCGTAAGTGAGAAGCTTTCTGGCGCAGGCGATGAGGGCCTGTTTGTGGGTTTTGCCGCGTGCGGTGAGGCGTGTGCGCAGGGCGCGAGGGCCAGGTTCCAGCGATAGGAGGCCGGCAGGGCTGCGGTGTAGAGGGCGGTTCGCACACGGGCGCGCCCACCGCTGATGTGACGCTCGCCGCGATGCCGGCCGCTGTCGTGATCGAACGGGGCGAGACCGGCGAGGCTCGCGGCCTGCTCGCGCGAGAGGCTGCCGAGTTCGCTGGCGCGGTCCTCCGGTTCGGGCATCAGCACGACGAGGCGCAGGGCGGTCTTGAGGCCAAGGCCAGGGATCGAGAGCAGCAGGTCGAGACGCTCGGCCAGATCGGGCTCGGCCCGCACCGCCACGACGAGGTGATCGAACTCTTGCTCGGCCCGGTTGGCGGCGCGGCGGGCATCGGCTTTGAGCTGGCGGCGCAGGCGCGGG
>NZ_BJZV01000106.1 GCF_007992215.1 Methylobacterium gnaphalii
GGGCGCATTGCGGTACGGAGCCGTGACGAGATCGGTCGTCTGGGGACGACTCTGAACGCGATGGTCGGGGGGCTGGCGGATCTGGCGCGCACCAACCGCTCGGCCACGGCCAACCTCAACGCGGCGGCTGCCGAGATCCGGGCCTCGGCCCAGGAGCAGGCGGCCAGCGTCGAGGAGCAGTTCGCCGCCGTGCAGGAGACCGCCGCCACGGTCGACGAGATCACGCATTCGGGCGCGCAGATCTCGAAGCGCGCCACCGACGTGATCGCCACGGCCCAGGCTTCGGCTCAGACCGCCCGGCAGGGCCTGCGCGCGGCCTCCGACACGGCCAAGGCGATGGAGCTGATCCGCGAGCAGGGCGAGGCGGTGGCCGGCAACATCGTCGCCTTGAGCGAGAAGACCCAGGCGATCGGCGAGATCATCACCACGGTCAACGACGTCTCCGAGCGCACGCACCTGCTCTCGCTCAACGCCGCCATCGAGGCGGCGGCCGCCGGCGAGAGCGGGCGCAGCTTCGCCATCGTGGCGGCCGAGATGAAGCTCCTGGCCGACCAGGCCAAGGCGGCGACGGTGCAGGTGCGCTCGATCCTCTCGGAGATCCAGCGCGGCATCAACTCGTCGGTGATGCTGACGGAGGAGGCGGTGAAGCGGGCGGCGGCCGGCAAGACGCGCACGGATGCCACGGTGCGCACCATCGAGGAGATGGCGACGCGGGTGGAGGAGAGCGTGCAGACCTTCCAGCAGATCGTGGCCTCGACCAACCAGCAGCAGCTCGGCATCGAGCAGGTGATGGGCGCGCTGCAGAACATCCGCCAGGCCAGCCAGCAGACCTCGGCCGGCACGCGCGAGGTCGAGATGGCCTCGGCCAACCTCACCGAACTCGCCCAAAGCCTGATGACCCTCGCCGAACGGTATCGGGTCTGAGAAGCCGGG
>NZ_BJZV01000107.1 GCF_007992215.1 Methylobacterium gnaphalii
TAAGAGCTCGTCCGGTAAGGGGCGAGTGCGGGGCTGAGTGGTCGGGATGGCGGTGATTCCAAGAGGGTGCTGAAGCCTGACCTGGAAGCGCCATGTGGACCCCGACTACCCGGCGGCAGCATAGCCGCGCGAGCCTTCGCTACGAAACCGATCCGAGGGACGCCGAGTGAGCGGTGATTGCGCCGCTGATGCCCGAGCCGTTGCCTTGCGGTCGGCCACCGGTCTGGACGACGCGAGAGGTTCTGAACGCGATCTTCTACGTCCTGCGAGGTGGCAGCGCTTGGCGGCTGATCCCCAAAGACCTGCCGCCGCGCTCAACCGCCTACGGCTACTTCAGCCACTGGCGCGACGCGGGGCTGTTCGCCCGGATCAACCACCACCTCGTCATGGCTGATCGCGAGCGCGTCGGACGGGCAGCCTCGCCATCGGCCGCCGTGCTCGACAGTCAGAGCATCAAGACCACCGAAAGCGGCAGCCCGCGTGGCTACGATGCCGGAAAGAAGGGGCTCGGCCGCAAGCGCCAGGCGCTGGTCGACACGGATGGGCGAGCCGTCGTGCTCGATCCGCAGCCGGCCGATGTGCAGGATCGTGACGGCGCGGTGCCAGTGCTGCGGCTGTCGCGCCGGACCTTTCCCTTCATCGCCAGAGCGTTCGTCGACGCGGGCTATGCTGGCGAGCGTCCCGCCACGGCCACGATCATCACCGTTGAGATCGTGCGCAAGCCGCCCGATCAGGTGGGCTTCGCCGTCCATCCCCGCAGGTGGCTGGTCGAGCGCTTTTTCGCCTGGCTCAGCCGCAACCGTCGCCTCTGGAAGGATCCCGAGCCAACGCTCGCCTCCGCCCATGCCTTCCTCTACGCCGCAGCCGTCATGATCCTCGTCAGGCGCATCGCCCGCGCAACCTGACTTCTCGGACGGACTCT
>NZ_BJZV01000108.1 GCF_007992215.1 Methylobacterium gnaphalii
CTAGGTAGGGAACTCAAACAACCAATTGCTGTTGCTCGCGTTTTCTTCCTGAGATTGGGGTTTCCAGCGCAGGAGGATCGCGATGGCACGGTTGTTCTGGCTCTCCGATGAAGCCTGGGGGCGGATCGAGCCGCACCTACCGCACGGCCAACCGGGCAAGCCCCGGGTCGACGACAGGCGGGTGATCAGCGGCATTCTGCACGTGCTGAAGGTTGGCTGCCGCTGGCAGGACACGCCCTCCGCTTACGGTCCGCACACGACGGTCTACAACCGCTACAACAGGTGGTCTCAGCGCGGGATCTGGCAGCGGCTGTTCGCCAAGATCGCGGCTACAGGCCCCGTGCCCGATGAGTGGATGCTCGACGCGTCCCACGTGAAGGCCCACCGCTCGGCATCAGGCGGAAAAGGGGGGCCTGGAGCCAGGCGATCGGCCGCTCGCGGGGCGGGTTCACGAGTAAAATCCATTGCTTGGCCGATGATCGTGGCCGACCGGTCGCGTTCGCCCTGACGCCCGGCAACGTGGCCGAACCGAAGGACCGCGCAGCGACATCACCATGGCGCTGCCCCTGCTGTGCGCTGTGGTGCCGCCCAAGCGTCTGATCGCCGACAAGGCTTACGACGCCCAGAGCTTGAGGGATTGGCTGAAGAGCCACCGGGTGATCGCCACCATCCCGCCCACGGCCACCCGGACGGTACCCTATAAGCACAGCCGGATCGCCTACCGGCGGCGCAATCGGATCGAGCGGCTGTTTGGTCACCTCAAAAACTGGCGGCGCGTCGCGACCCGCTACGATCGCTTAGCCTGCAACTATCTGGCCGCCGTCGCGCTCGTTTCCTGTGTCATCGCATGGACCTGAATGAGTCCCCTACCTA
>NZ_BJZV01000109.1 GCF_007992215.1 Methylobacterium gnaphalii
CTAGAGGCTGTTATGAACCCGCGGCGAGTAGAGCGGCCTTTTTGAGCATGAGGCAGACGAAGGCGATCACGTGCAGGTCTGCCAATGTGCTGGCGTAGCGCTCGTAGTCTTTGACCAAGCGTCGGAAGCGTGTTGCCCAGGCGAAGGATCGCTCCACCACCCAGCGCCGCGGCAAGAGGACAAACCCGCGCTTGGCCTCGGGCAGTCTGACGACCTCCAGTTCGATGCCGTGCGCGCGGGCTGCCTTGGCCGGCTTCTCTCCCGTGTAGCCCTGGTCGACATAGGCGAGCCCGACATTGTCACCGGTGGCGGCCTGCACAGCCTTGGCGAGATGCTCAACCTGGGCACGGTCATCGGCGCTGGCCGGCGTGACATGGAGGGCAAGCAGATGCCCGAGCGTATCGACGGCCATGTGCAGCTTTGAGCCCTGCTTCCGTTTGGCTCCGTCGTAACCCGCCCGCTCGCCGCTCTCGGGCGTCGACCGCAGGGTCCTGCTGTCCAGGATGGCCGCGCTCGGCTCGGAGTTACAGCCCGATGCCAGGCGCAAGAGCGACCGTAGATCGTCGGCCAGTTGCTCGAAGCAGCCGGCCGCCAGCCAGCGCTGGGCCTGCTGGTAGACGGCTTCCCAGGGTGGCAGGTCGTGGGGCATCCACCGCCACGGTGCTCCCGTCTTCACGACGTAGCGCAGCCCGTTGAACACTTCGCGCAGGCTGTGCTCGCGCTGGCCCGCATCTTCGCGCAGCAGCGTCAGGTACGGGGCGACCAATGCCCATTCGTCATCGGAAACGTCGGACGGGTAAGCTCTGCGTGAAGAGGTCATGCCCCTTCATCTGGAATCCCCGC
>NZ_BJZV01000110.1 GCF_007992215.1 Methylobacterium gnaphalii
AGGCTCCGGACTCATAACCAGTAGCTGACGGTTGCAGCGAGGCAGACGGCAGCGAGGTAATTGGTGGCCAGGCGGTCGTATCGGGTGGCGATGCGGCGGAAGTCTTTGAGACGCCCGAACATGCGCTCGATCGCATTGCGCCCTCGGTAGAGCACAGGCGAGAAGCACGGCTTCCAGCGCCGATTGGCCTTGGGCGGGATGTTGGGCGCGGCTCCGGACGCCTCAATCTGCCGACGGATGGCGTCGCTGTCGTAGCCTTTGTCGGCCAGCAAGATCGAACAGGCAGGCAGATGCTCCAAGAGCAGGGCGCCAGCCCTACAGTCGGCGACCTGTCCGCCGGTTAGCAGGAAGACGAGCGGGCGTCCGAGCCGATCGGTGAGCGCGTGGATCTTGGTCGTGCGCCCACCGCGCGAGCGGCCAATGGCTTGGTTTTGTTCCCCCCTTTGCCGCCGGAAGCGCAGCGGTGCGCCTTCACGGCCGAGGAGTCGATCAGCACTTGCGCCGGTGGGCCGCCAGACTGTGCGAGTGTCTCGAACAGTCCGACCCAGACGTCCTTGGCTGCCCAGCGTACGAAGCGATTGTAGAGGGTCTTCTTCGGCCCGTAGACTTCCCGTGGTGCGTCCGCCCAGCGGCCTCCGCTCTTCAGCACGTGGACGATCCCGCTGATCACGCGCTGATCGTCCACCCGCTCTTTGCCCCGCGTGTCGGTCGGGAGGTGCGGTGCGATCTTCGCAAACTGCTCGTCCGTCAGCCAAAAATGATCCATCCGCTCCTCCATCGGGAGCCTTGAATCATGCCGCTTCCGGCCAAGCCAAATTTATGGGTCCGGAGCCT
>NZ_BJZV01000111.1 GCF_007992215.1 Methylobacterium gnaphalii
GGGCGGGCCGAAACGCCCGGGAATGCATGACTGCCCTGTTAAATGCGGGCATAGCGGGCACAACGCGCCAACCCCGCTTGCCTGACACGCAACCACAACGCGTCGCCGCCATTGGCTAAGTCCCGATGGAGGAGCGCGTGTTCAACTTCAGAGAGACAGGGCCGGGCCAGTGGCGATGGAGCTTCACGTTCCGCGATCAGACCATGGCCTGCGGTGAGGGCTTCCCGAGCGAGCTGAGCGCGCGGAAGGCAGCAGAGTCGTTCGCGAGCGGGGTCGGGTTGGCGCTGATCGACTTGATCGGGCATCGCTGAGGCTTCGGCCCATAGACGTGGCGCGAACGCTGGATCAGCTCAAAGCCTCTGGGTGCAGCGAAGGCTTTCCCCTGTAGTGCTTTTGAAGACGCGGGCAGCCGCCATGCGACTTGCGATGCTGCAGAGCGACCTTGGTGCCTTCGCTGTAGATCCCCGCCGTATTGACGGCGCCACGACACACCGGACAACGCTTCACTGCCTCCCGGTGAAGCCGGTGAGCCTCGTCTGCGCCCATCTCGATCCAGGCACCATCAATTCGGACTTCGCAGGATCGTGCTTTGCGGTTGGCCATGACGATCTATGGCACGAGCGGGCCGAACGGCGGAAGCGTGCTCCGGCACGAAGAAGCCCGCCACGGCGAACCGGGCGGGCTGAGTTTAGGGCTCGCGGCTAGGCCGATCGGGTTGAGGCTTCGCCACCTCGTCTCCGTAGCAGTGGCCGAGAGAGGCCGGTGTCGCTTCGGTGCAGCACGTCACGAAAAAACCCGCTCCAGCTTTCACCGG
>NZ_BJZV01000112.1 GCF_007992215.1 Methylobacterium gnaphalii
TGTTCGGAGCGAGGGACGATCCGGTCGCGGATCTGCTCGATCTTGCCGTCCATCTCCTTGTCGCGCTGCTCGGACATGCGCTGGAAGTCGTCTCGGCGCTGGCCGGTGACGCTAAACTTGTAATCCACGTCACTGCGCGAGATCATCGTGGTCTTGAGTTCGCGCAGGGCATCCTTGAAGTCGGATTGGTTCTCGCGAATGGGCCAGTACAGCACGCCACCGAGGGCGATCACGCCGACCTGCATCACGCCGATGGCTCCCCACGGGACCTTGGTCCGCTCGGCGAACTGCGGCGAGAGGTTGCGGATCTCGCTCGTGAGCTTGGTAAAAACGCCTTCGATCTCTGCCGAGAGGCGTAATCCCTGGCGCTCTTGAGCCGAGGACAGGTCCGCAAGCCCCTTCTCGACCGTGAAGACGCGCTGATTGGTGACGCCGAGATCCTGTTGGAGGCGGTCGCTGTGTGTGCTTCCATTCGGCAAGACGGTATCTCCGTTCATAACGCCCCAGGTCGTCTTCTTTTTGGATGGTCGGGCTGGCGCGGACGCTATTTTGTGCCGCCGCCCGGCAGTGCTCCAGGCACGCCCTGCGTCCGCTCGAAGGTGCGCTGAACACCGAGACCGAGGATGCCGGTCAGCACCACCATCAGGTCGTTGATCGAGAGCGTCGGCGCGACCGGGATCGATGCACCGATCGCAACGCCAATGATGTTCGTCGACCAGGTCAGGATGGGCGCGAGCACGAACTGGTAGCCGAA
>NZ_BJZV01000113.1 GCF_007992215.1 Methylobacterium gnaphalii
CGGGTAGTAGACAAAGCCCGCAGCCGCATCAGCGTCGTCGCGGGAAAATAAACCAGATCAGAATGATGGCAGGTATGGGGAGCCCGATGAGCCACAGCGGGCTGCTAAAGTGCATGAATGCCTCCTGAGCACCGGCGGTAAGTCGTCACGTCCAAGAAGCGTTCCGACAAGGTGAGGCGCACGAAAAAGCCCACCAGGACCAGCTAGGCGGGCGCGGCGGTGCTGGCGATGGGAATGACCAGCAACCGGTAACGGAAGAGGCGTGCGATGGTTTGCAGCTAGTCGACCACCCGGCTGTGACTTCGCGGAAAGATACGCTTCACCAATCTTTCCACAATCTGCAGTATACGTGGCCCCTTTCGTGCCGCCCGTGCATTGAAACATCTGGCAGCGCATGGAGTGCGCGGAACCTGGAGCGCTGAGAGTGTCCAAGTTCATTCCCCAAGACAGAACTCAGATTGACGAGGCTCTGCGACATTGCGAACGTGCCCGAGAGGCCATCGGCTCGGGAGGGTCTTTGGAAGCGCGGGTGCTACTCGACATGGCCTTGCTGCAGCTACGCAGGGACGAACGCAGCGCGACTAATGTCGCAGCCGCGAGAGAAATGGCAGAAGCGGTCTAGTCGGGCAGCCGTGTGCTGGGACACAGGGCGCTCAGACACAACAAAGCCCGCCCACGTCTGCCAACGGGCGGGCTCTGAGGTCGAGCGGCGATC
>NZ_BJZV01000114.1 GCF_007992215.1 Methylobacterium gnaphalii
GGCGACTAGCTAATTCTTATGCGGCCTTTGGGCCGGCGATCAGCCCAGGGAGGTACTGTAGGGCCGCCGCATCGCGCTTGCGGAAGTAGTCCATCGCGTATTTCGGGATCAAGACTTCGCGGACGTGGCGCCGGAAGTCGGCCAGATACTCTTCCGGATAGAGCTTTGCGGGCACGCGGCGACCGTCTTGGTAGCGATGCCAGTACGTCGGAAGCGCCTTCGTATCGATGCCCGTGGCCCGCAGCTCTTTGCAGTAGATCTGTCCCGATGAGATGTCGGGCACCATCTCGGGCGGTACCCGGTACCCCAGCCGTTCGAGCGGGGCGATCAACATGATGGAAAGCTCGGCGAGCACCGAGAAGTAGCCAACAGGCACTTGGTCGTTGTTAAGAAGGTAGCGCTGTAGATGATAGGGCAGATTGGAATTGCCGGGGCGGTTCTTGCCCGACATCCAATCGTAGACCCACTGGCCGACCTTCACCGCGAAAATCGGAGAGCACCACTGTGCGAGGTGAATGGCAACCTGAGGATGGACCCAGGTGCCCTGAAGACGGACATCTCCTCCGGTAAGTGGCTGAACTAGTGCACTGACTCAGACGGAAGGGTCAGGAGATCGGCTG
>NZ_BJZV01000115.1 GCF_007992215.1 Methylobacterium gnaphalii
AGCTTGAGCGCACCAGTCAGAGTCAGCGAAAGTGATTACGAGCGTGCATACAGAGGGCATGCCGATCTACGAGCATGCAGCGGACCGAAAGGTGGCGAGGTGGCGTAGGGCTCCCGATGCCCTACCAGTTCGATCAGCGCCAGCCCGCTCCCGCTCGCAGGAGGACAACGCGGAGATAACAGAGAAGAATCAAATCTCTGTCTCAGAAAAACGGCTGCGTTGTCCCGGATCAAGCACTCCCAGATAGAAACATGGCTCGCCGGACGCCGTGTTTGCCGACATGGAATAGCGCCGGCTGCGCATCAGCCAGGATCAGCAGCCGCCCGAATGGGAAGGCCTGCGACTAACCATCGAATACTCGGCCCAATAACGGATATTCACAATATTTCTGCATCCGGGCAATTCGTCGGACCAACATCATGAAGAGTGCGGCAGGCATCAGACACAAGCCAGCTCAAGCCTCGATCTTTATCCCCGTTATTCTTGCCTGGATCGCTATCGCGCCATAGAACTCGGCTCACGCTTTCCCCCGGCTCATGCAGAAAGTTGCTGTCTGCCGCCTCCATGATCGCAAGGCGGCAGACGGCAG
>NZ_BJZV01000116.1 GCF_007992215.1 Methylobacterium gnaphalii
TTGCTCCGCTCGTTCCGCGACCTCTATGTTCGCAGAATGTTCTCCTCCGAGTCGGAGCGAAATGGCCAGCCTGTGGGTGCCGACCCTCGCGCATTTTCCATGGGTCAAGGTGCGCGTGGCCTGCATCCTGTGCCCGCATCGCAAGGGCGAATATCGCCTGGTCGGGCTGGCGGCTCGCTTCGGCCCGAGAGCACCGTTGCACGATGTGCTGAAGGGCCTGTCCCGCTGCCGCTATTCGCTGCCAGAGCGTGGGTTTGGAGCAAAGCGTCCCCCAAAATACGCTCCACGGTGCGGCATCTACTTCGTGGATCTCGAGAGCGCGTCGCCACCGCCACCGGATCTGCCGGCCGCAGTCAGCTCTAAGCCGTCGCCATGAGCCAGCGACCCCGTTGTCAGGCCCTCACGAAGAAGAAAGCCAGGACCGCTGACGGCGTCCCGACCAAGACCTTCAAGCGCTGCGCCAGAGACGCGAACGAGAGCGGCTTGTGTGGTTGGCACGAACAGCAGCAGCAGAAAGGGCGGCTGATCGAGCGGGTCGCGGAGGACTGATCACCGC
>NZ_BJZV01000117.1 GCF_007992215.1 Methylobacterium gnaphalii
GGTTCGGTGCCGACGTGATCAAGGTCGAGCGCCCCGGCGCCGGCGACGTCACCCGCAGCCAATTGCGTCACGTGGAAGATGCCGACGCGCTCTACTTCACGATGCTGAACTCGAACAAGCGTTCGCTCACTCTCGACACCAAGACCCCCAAGGGCAAGGAAGTGCTCGAGAAGCTGATCCGCGAGTCGGACGTCATGGTCGAGAATTTCGGCCCCGGTGCTCTGGACCGCATGGGCTTTTCCTGGGCGCGCATCCAGGAGCTGAACCCGGGCATGATCCTCGCCTCGGTGAAAGGCTTCTCGGACGGCCACCACTACGAAGACCTGAAGGTCTACGAGAACGTCGCCCAGTGCGCTGGTGGCGCCGCCTCCACCACGGGCTTCTGGGATGGCCCGCCGACTGTGTCGGCCGCCGCTCTCGGCGACTCGAACACCGGCATGCACCTCGCCATCGGTATCCTCACGGCGCTGCGCCACAAGGACAAGACCGGTAAGGGCCAGAAGGTCGCCGTTTCGATGCAGGATTCGGTGATCAATCTCTGCCGCGTGAAG
>NZ_BJZV01000118.1 GCF_007992215.1 Methylobacterium gnaphalii
GCGTGCTTCCCGATGCAGCCGACGTGACCCGGCTCGCGACGATCGCGCAGGATCGATCGCGCCCACTCACACACATCCAGCGTGCCCGCATCGTCCTGCTCTCAGCCGAGCGCCTGAGCGTCCAAGATGTGGCCCGTCGGGCGGGCGTCAGCCGCCCGGCCGTGTGGCGCTGGCAGCAGCGCTACGCCGAGGCGGGCGTTGAAGGTCGTCTGCGCGACAAGACGCGTCCACCCGGCACGCCACCTCATTCGACCGAGACGGTGGCTGAGGTGCTGGCGCTGACCTGCTCGGAGCCACCAGGCGAGGTCACCCACTGGACCGGACGTGCCGTAGCCCGGGCGGTTGGGATCTCGTTGCGCGCCGTGCAGCGGATCTGGGACGCTCACCGCCTCCAACCGCATCGACTGCGCACGTTCAAGCGCTCGCGCGATCCCGCCTTCGCCGCCAAGGTCGAGGATGTCGTCGGCCTCGACATGGACCCACCCGCCCACGCGGTGGTGCTGTCCATCGACGATCCTTCGA
>NZ_BJZV01000119.1 GCF_007992215.1 Methylobacterium gnaphalii
CCTGAGCAACCGTTATGCGGGGCTCTCATGCCGAAGCCACGGGGAGCCTCTTTCGAGGACGGCGTTGGCGTAGGTGAGAAGCTTTCTGGCGCAGGCAACGAGGGCCTGTTTATGGGTCTTGCCACGTGCGGTGAGGCGCATGCGCAGGGCGACGAGGGCCGGGTTCCAACGATAGGAGGCCGGCAAGGCCGCGGTGTAGAGGGCAGTTCGCACACGGGCGCGCCCACCGCTGATGTGACGCTCGCCGCGATGCCGGCCGCTGTCGTGATCGAACGGAGCGAGGCCGGCGAGGCTCGCGGCCTGTTCGCGCGAGAGGCTGCCGAGTTCGGGCATCAGCACGACGAGGCGCAGGGCGGTCTTGAGGCCGAGGCCAGGGATTGAGAGCAGCAGGTCGAGGCGATCGGCGAGATCGGGCTCGGCTCGCACCGCCGCGACGAGGCGATCGAACTCCTGCTCGGCCCGCTTGGTGGCGCGGCGGGCATCGGCTTCGAGCTGGCGACGCAGGCGCGGA
>NZ_BJZV01000120.1 GCF_007992215.1 Methylobacterium gnaphalii
ACGGCTGCGAGGATGTCGGTGGCCGGCTTGGTCCAGACGAAGGGTTTGGCGCTCTGGTTGTGCTCGGCGATGTAGCGATTGATGACCGCCTGCAGGTCGACGACGCCGGTGAAGGAGCCTCGCCGCAGCCGGCGCCGGGTGAGCGCTGAGAAGAAGCCCTCGACGGCGTTGAGCCAGGAGGCCGAGGTCGGGGTGAAGGGACACGTCCAGCGCGGGTGGCGGGTGAGCCAGGCGCGCACCTTCGGATGTTTGTGGGTGGCGACGTTGTCGAGGATGGCGTGGATTACCTGCGGCCTCGACGGCGTTGAGGAACCGGATGAACTCGCCGTTCCGGTGACGCTGCATGCAGCGGCCGAGCACGGTACCCGCCAGGACGTCGAGGGCGGCAAACAGCGTCGTCGTGCCGTGACGGGTATCGTCGTGGGTCTGGGCGACGGGATGGCCGGGGGCGAGCGGCCGATCGGGACGGGTCCGCTCCAGCGCCTGGATCTGGCTCTCCTCAT